>NZ_CP182482.1:0-1200000 GCF_054696565.1 Infirmifilum tikiterense | reverse complement strand
CACCACCCACAACGCCCCCCTCGACCCTGTACCTGATGGTGAAACCGCTTCTCCGAAATAGCAGAAGCCTGGCCAATGACTGGGCATCCGATATAACTCCTCCAAGGATCCTTGCGGCGTCCTCGCTTGTCAGGGACACTTTTTTGAAGAGTGCCGAGGAGCCCGACACCCTAGCGTGCGAGGCGACGGCAACGGAGTATATCAGCTTCCTCCTAACCTCGCGGTACCTCTCCGGGATGAGAGCGGCCACGCTCTTCCTCCGCTTAGGGTAGTCTGGGTAGACTTTTGACACCCATGAGACCAGCTCGTAGTAGCTCATCACGCCAGAGGGGGGCGCCTTTTCCAAGGCCCTCTCCGGAGCCACAAGGTACACTTTGGAGTTCACGCCCCGGCGCCCAACCCTGCCTATCCTCTGAATCACGTCCTCCGAAGACGTCCCGGCCGTCACCCCGAGGACGACTCTCCCGAGGTTAACGCCCTGCGTGGTCGCCTCGCTCCCCACTATCACCCGAGCGCCCGCCCTGCACTCTCCGGCGGGCGTAATGGAGGCGATACAGTCCACCTCGATCCCCGCATCCCGGAGACCACGGACTATCACCGGCACCATCCAGAGCCTCTCCGCGATCACGAGAGCCCTGCCGTCGCCGAGCAGCTTAAGCTCGTCCAGCAGGTCATCAAGGACGATCCCCGGGATCTCATCGCAGGCCTCGTAGAAGGCCGCCAAGCCCCCTTTGGTGGTTTTGACGGGGATCACTTCAAATAAGGTCTCTCCCCTCACGGCGAAGCCCCCGAGCCCGTTCATAACCTCGGCTTCCACTTTTTCTGGCCTTAGCTCAACTCCCCACTCTCCCAGGGTGTCCGAGAGCTCCGTCAGGGTATCGGACGCGGGTGTTGCGGAGGAGAACACCACAGGCAATTCGACGAAGTCCTTGTATATCTTGAGCAGGGCCGCGAGCGCGTCGAGCTCGTAGGGGTCGTAAAGGTGGAACTCGTCAACGAAGAGCGGGAAGCCGAGCCTCTGGAAAACGGCAACCGCCTCGTCTGCTTCGCCTCGCGTCAGGGCGCCGGTCTCCCTCAGCACGTCTTCGAGCTCCTCCTTGCGGAACCCACGTGCCAGCGCCACCAGCATGTTGTGAACTGTCCTGCCGACACCCTCGAAGTCCCTGTAAGCCCCCGTGGAAACGAGGAGGTATGTATCAGGGGTGGCGAAGACGATCAGGTACAGCCCGCCCCTCCTAGTGTACTCCATCGCTTTCCTAACGAGCCCGTAGAGGATCTCCCTCTTCGACTTTCCATCGGTTGAGACGATGTACCTTCCCGAGAGAGCTAGAAGCCCCACGTGCTCGTAGCAAGCCCACGCGTCCCCGCAGCTATTTACGTCGACGTTGTAGATAGTGAGCGGCTCCACGCACGCATCGTCAGAGAGGTGCAGGCACTCGCACCTTCGAGGCGCAGGGGCCTCTGAGCAGTGCTCGCCGCCGCAGAGGCCTGAGGAGTATTCAAGCCTCCCACCCATGTGCTCAACGATAATATCCTCAACGGTGCACAGCTGGTTCCTGAGCAGGGTGTTGTTCGGATACAGCGCGACGAAGCCCCGCAATCCCGTCTCCCCGTGCTCCGTGTTCAGCAGAAGGGTGAGGGTTTTACCGCCACCCGTCGGGGCCACGAGCAGAACGTCCCTGCCGTGATCGTTGATGAGGCGCCTTACGGCCAACTGAAACTGGTTCAGCTGGAGGGAGCTGGAGAGGTAGCTCCCCGCGAACGGGATGGAGAATGCCGGGACTCTAAACGTGTATCCACCACTCACTCAACATCCCTCAATGCGGGAAGAGATACCCGGATCGATCGCCCACCGCTCTGCACTAAGTAAGTGTACCCCCGCGTCGCCCTCCCGAAGGCTGCCACGCTACCTGCCTCGTGCGGAAGCAAAACCGTGGAGCCGATGACTTCCACGGTATCCGCCACGTTGAACGGGTGGCTTACCTCGACGTTAACCTCTTCTCGCGGCTCCACTCGGTGGAGTCGCACTCTAAGCACGCCCCGCCTCTTCGTGCCAATCTCCACAACCACATACTCGGGCAACTCGTGCTCCGATATGATGAGGGTTCTGAGCTCGCTCCCAGGCATAAGGATCGTAACCTTCGTGTACACCGGGTACGCGAGTCTACCTTGCCCCCTAATCATTACATTCCCCTCATTGGATGCGGCCATCAGCGTCTCTTTTAGCAGGGCCCTGGTCACCAGAAGTGGGTAGGCGTAAACCCCGTACCTCGCGAAGAGCTCGAGGGGCTTCTTGTACTTGGTTTTCCCGAACAGCGAGGCGTAGCCTACGTCGGGGTCAACGGCGAAACCTGAGAGCGCGAGCGTGAAGCCGTAGTTGTGGAAAACCAGGTTCGGTTGGCTTATGTAGAAGTCGGTGGAGGGTTGAGATTTAGCGTGGTGCCAGAGGAAGCCCTCAACCTTCGCCTCGGCGTGATAGAAGTGGAGCGTTGTGCATCCCCGCTTTACTGTTCTTCCGACGCCTCCTGTCTCTTGCCGCCTCTCCTTCCCTTACCCCTCTGCCCTTCTCCGCGCATGGACTGTATGAGCCCGTGCATCTGCTCGACGTAATCAATGCTACTCTGCCAGAGCTCTTTGAAGATGCCATCCTTCTCAATAGGGTTGACCGCCCGCGTAACGTCCTCGTTGCTCAGCTTTGAAAAGCCGAGCTCATTGAGCCGCTTCAAAACGCCCTCAAGATCCCAAACGTTTCTCCCCGCATACTCTTCGGCCAGCTCCAGGGCCGTAGTCTTCGAGTAGTTTCCGCACCTAATGCCGAGCAGCTCCATCCTTATCCCTCCGAAGATGCTACTCCTCCCGCCTATCTCCTCTGTAGTTGCTAAGGAGTACAAGACAGCGAGTAGCTCTGGTAGAGTTACGTCGTGAAGCACGACCCTGCCCATAAAAACCGTCCCGGGCATGACGTGAACATCGCTGAAAAGCGCTCCACCGGTCGTGGAGGCGTAGCCCTCTGAGACCTTGTTGTGGGTCTCGGGTTGTATAGCACGAGTCGTCGCGAAAGCGGGGTCAAAGTGAACCCTGCTTTTGAGACCGATGCTCATCGTTCCTCCGGCTTCCTCGTACTGGTTCTGTGTGAGGGCGGCCCCGAATATTGTGCAAGCCGGGCAGTAGCCGTCTATCCCAAGGTCGGTTGCTTTCTCTCCACCACTTGCGAGCGGTGGCTGTATCGTGCACTCCCACCCGTTGGTCAGGTGTTCCTCGGCTTTCCTAAAGCCCATCTCCTTTGCTTTAAGTATGAAGGGCCTAAGGTCGGCGCCGGAGTCGCGGTATTGCCTGAGCAACTGCAGCATCCTCCTTCTAACGACCGCCATTATTTTCTGCGGTTGTATGACTGGCACGCTTATACCCGATTTGGGCAAGGTGGCCTCGTTTATGTCTCCGGGTCCCTCGGTTCGCAGGAGCAGGAAGTTGACCGCCTTCACCGCGAACACGACTTCGACTCTTTTACCGTTGGGGAAGAGTCTGCCTTTTTCGCCGACACCACGTAGGCACGGCTTTACAGAGCTAATCCACTCGGGCTGGCTCACTCCGCCTCACCCTCACTCTCCTTATCGCTCTTTGGCTTAAAAAATGTATCTGCAATCTCCTTGCCTACCGGCGACAATTGCTTAGACCTTGCTATGTTTGCTAGAGCGGCTGTGATCATGTTCATTAGCCTTATCCTAGCGCCGATCGGAAGCTTATCTCCCACCTCCCTGAACCTAGTTAGCATGCCCGCAATGAGCTCTCTGAAGCACTTTCTAGCCTCCGGGGATTTGAGGTCATCAGGTATGTTAGAGTCGGCTATTATAGGAATCATCTCGTCCGCCTTGTCCCAAAAGCTGAAGAGTAGTTCTTCCAAGGCCTTTCTAACCTCCTTAACATAGGCGTGCGTGGATTTCTCCCCATGTCTCAGCGGTCCGAGAATGCCGGAAAGCGCGGATACGTAGTAGGATAGAAACCTATCGGGCTTGTAACCACACAGCTCGACAGTTTCCTTCACTTCTTCACTCATCATAAACCACCCATAATCCTTTTCTCAAACGACTCAAGGAGAGACGACATGTGGGGCGACCCGTACTGAGCCAGCACAGGAGAGACGTCTGGGGGATAGTCGAGTACTTCAAGTAGTGCGGGAAGGCTCTCACCCTGCGATCTTCTATCGCTAAGCTCCTCCAAGGAGCTCATGGTTACGGATACATAGGGCAGGAAGCTCCCATAGTGACGGTCTGATGGCCTAAAATCATAGAGAGGTTTCTGCCCCTTGTAGTAGGACAGCACAACCTCCGTCGGCACTGTCGGTATCGCGGGCGAGATGACGAGCGGGTATAACCCCCACCCCGCCAGAACCCCGGCGAGAGTGATGTCTTCAACCCACTCGTCCAAGTGGCTTCTTCGCTTCTCCCGCCATGACGCACTGATTGCCGTTGTAAAGGCGTCATACACGGGGATCCTCGTCCGGTCTCTTGTGCTCCCTAAGCTTTCAAGCACGCGCTTCGTGTCCTCCAGAGCTGCGCTACAGGAAAAGCGCCTATCGCGGCATAGGTTCACAAGAGCACCCAACAGGGTGGCTATCTCTGCTAGAGCATTAAGTGGGGTGAACACTCTAAGAGTGAGAGACACCAGTATGTCGTCAAAGTATGTGCTCCTGATGATTATGTCTCCTAAGCAGAGGGGATCAATCGCGTATTCCTTTATACCACTCATAATGACATTCACATTACCAGGGTACAGCCGTCTTGCCCAATGCTCCGTCTTGAGCCTTTCGCCAAAGAACTTAATAAAGTCCCCTGGCACTCCCACGGGCGTCCTTAGCCCGCAAATAGGACACGTGGACTCACCGCTTGCATAATCGACACCGTTAACGACCACGCCTTGAAACATGCCTTTGACACCCTCAGGTAGCACGACTCGAAGCCCATCCTCCCCGTTGTGCCCGTAATAGGCTAGGGCAATTTTGTACGAGTTCCCCGAGCCGTCGGGGTGCAAGCCCTCCTCGCAGTCCCTTTGAGTATAGCCGTTTTCCCTGCACTCTTGAGGCTTCACCTTTCCGCTACAGCGAGAGCGGCATTCGTCGTCTTCGCAGCATCTCGCGCACCACCTTAATCTCTCTTCCGAAGGAGCATCTAGGAGCCCACCCCCAAAGCCCTCCCTTATTTCCTCCCAGTCTATTGCCACCTGGAGGTCGGGGTTATCTGTTATAACCGCCACGCCCATCGGCGTCGAGATAGGGATCACGATCTCGGAGCTTTCCCGTGTGTACTTTTGGAGATAGTCCTCAATCGCCGTACTGATCAGGGCCCGAAGATATTGCTGGGGCAGAGAAACGTTTAGGTACTTAACATATAGCTCTCTGTGAAGCCTGGCCTTCACCTCGCCTAGTAAGCCAGCGACCTCCAGCGGATTGCCCACGCCCTGCAACTGGTCTGCCAGCCTAAGGAGTGCCCAGACCTCGTCCGGATAGCTAGGATCCTTCCCGGTCTCCGCGGGGTTGGTGTACAGGTACTTCTCGTAGTGCCTGATCTCGTCGCGCGCCATACCGAGGAGCTCGAGCCTTTCTCGGAACCAGTCCAGAGCTGGGCCCTCAGAAGCTTTGCCGCGGAGCCTTAGCTTCTGCCCGAGATCGTGGATAAAGCCTATGATGAAAGCCTCGCGGTGTGTTGGGGCTTCGGCATCGTCTTTGAAGTAGGCTCCGACCAGCTCCTCGAACGCCCGCCCGACCGTGTAGCTATGGAGCAGGAGGCTTACACTTGACCAGTACTTCGCCGGAAGGGAAGACAGCGGGGGTGGTAGAAGAGTGTAGGCCACGTTGAACCTGTCGCGAAGGCCCAGTACGGGCGATAACCCCAATTTTTGCACCTTAATTCTCCTGAAGCACGCTCATTTAAATTTAATGTTGTAACCCCACCGATGTGGGTTCAAGGACGCTACTCGGGCGAGCCAGTGCGTTCTCCACTGGAGCAAAAAAGGCGGTAAGCCTTATGAACCCCGTGAACTTCCAAGTGTTGTGTTTAAAACAAGCAAGACTAAGAGGGAAGTGCCCCTGACGCTTGAAGCACGATTTGCTGGTACACAGAAAGTGAAACTGCTTTAGCGGGGGGTGGGCACGTGTACAGGGCGTTACGCGTCTACCTGACTGTGGAGGCCAGCGAGCCTGTTACTGTTTTCACAGGTCAGCTGTCTAAAACCCTTGTATACGCCCTTGTGAAGAACTTGAGAATTTTCCGGGGAGTAAGGGGGATGGTGAGCCCCCTCCACATCTCGCCCCTCTTTAAACCTGGAAAGGGGGACTTTGAAGTCGGTGAAGTCGTGACCCCCCTAGTTGCGCGTAAGGAAGGTAAGAGGGAGGTTCAGCCCGTGAGGCTAAGCGGCGAAGAGTACATCCTGCACCTCGGCGGCGATGCGGCCTTGGTCGGAGTAGCCGAAAAGGCCCTCGCGGATCTCAGAAACCCCTTAACCGTGAAGATCGGAGACAATTTGGTCACGTATAAGCTGGAGCGGTTATCGGACGTCACGTCCAGCCTCTCGGAGAAGGACGTCACCTCGGATAGGGTCACAGTCTACCTTAAAGGCCCCGTCAAGCCCTTCAACGTCCTCTCCCCCTCAAGGCTCCCGAAGTTCAGCCCCTCGGCCTACGAGTTGCTGTTTGTCGCCTACATGCTCGAAAAATCAACGTACACTGTAAGCACCGAGCTCGTGCTTCAGGCTATGAGAACCTTGGGCCTCCTCGTGGAAACCTGGTACAGTTTGACTACACTCAGGCCGGTTCTAGTACCTTTCAGAGGCATAGAGCCGGCACTCCTCGGAAAAGTGACGTACATCCTGGACACGGGGGAAACCAAGTACATAGATGAGATCAAGCGCACATTACAAATCGCCGAAATAGCCGGAGTAGGGGAGTCCAGACAGAACGGCTTCGGAACCATCACGTGGGCACCAAAATAAATACTTTGCTCTGAAAGCGCTGGGAGGCTTTGCTCCCGTGCGCGGGAGCCTTTCAGACCGCACTTAGGGAAAAAGCATAACTACCAGGAAAACACAGAGAAAAAGACGCCAGTTTAAAACAAGCAAGACTAAGAGGCGGGAGCGGGCACACCTTCCTCGGGCCAGCCACACTCGTTTAAAACAAGCAAGACTAAGAGTCACGGTCGAAGATGCTAAGGTTCACTTCGAGTTACGTTTAAAACAAGCAAGACTAAGAGGCCCGCCGCTCACAGCCCCAGCACCTCCGCCAGGTTTAAAACAAGCAAGACTAAGAGTTGCCAATGGGCGCGCTGACGGCGGGGGCGAAGCCTTGTTTAAAACAAGCAAGACTAAGAGCCGGTGCGGAGGGCATGGCGCAATTGAAGTTGCCTTCAGGTTTAAAACAAGCAAGACTAAGAGGGTACACAAGGGAAGGTAAACCGGTGACCGTTGGTTTAAAACAAGCAAGACTAAGAGGCAGTGGGTTAGCGTAGACCTAGTATCTATTGAAAAGTTTAAAACAAGCAAGACTAAGAGAGCACTGTCTTTGCAAACTCCGTCTTCTCGATGCGTTTAAAACAAGCAAGACTAAGAGTTGCGTAGTGCGCTCCTCTGCCTTTGGGGTTCTCTGTTTAAAACAAGCAAGACTAAGAGGCATAGAGAAGACGGAGTTCGCCAAGACGGTTCTAGTTTAAAACAAGCAAGACTAAGAGGTCTGGCGCTGCTACAGAACCACCTGACATTGTTTAAAACAAGCAAGACTAAGAGGCATAACCTTCTCACCGATCACGTCGATGGCCTTGTTTAAAACAAGCAAGACTAAGAGTGACGACGCGGTACTCCTCGCTGGGCGGTAGCTCTATCAGTTTAAAACAAGCAAGACTAAGAGGAGGTAGGCGCCCAGGTGCTTGAAATCATCAATGTGTTTAAAACAAGCAAGACTAAGAGTCCAGCCGCCTGACCGCGACCTACGCCTGCGGCTCCGTTTAAAACAAGCAAGACTAAGAGGCGGAGCCTGAGCTGTCGCTGCGCTCGTTTGAGGGTTTAAAACAAGCAAGACTAAGAGTCGAGAAAACAACGACTATCAAACACAAGACATCGTTTAAAACAAGCAAGACTAAGAGCCCTTACTCATGGGAGCCTACCCCAAATCCCTCGTTTAAAACAAGCAAGACTAAGAGTGGGACTTGGACTCACACTCCCATATGCCTACAATGTTTAAAACAAGCAAGACTAAGAGAGAAGATTGATAAGATAAAGGACTTGGAGAGCAGTTTAAAACAAGCAAGACTAAGAGAAGCACTCTGTCCTTGCTTTGGAGGTGATACGGTTTAAAACAAGCAAGACTAAGAGAAAAAATAGAGAAAATCAAAGACTTGGAGAACAGTTTAAAACAAGCAAGACTAAGAGGCCAGCCTGTCCCAGTCCTCTTGGCTTGCGCCTCTCTGTTTAAAACAAGCAAGACTAAGAGCTACTCGCCAGCCGCTGCGCCACCTTCTCGCGTTTAAAACAAACAAGACTAAGAGTGGTCCCGGGACCAACCTCGTGAAGGATGCGGGTTTAAAACAAGCAAGACTAAGAGACAGCGCCAGCGTGCTCTTCCCGGCTCCCTGTTTCCCATGTTTAAAACAAGCAAGACTAAGAGATTAACCTCTTCACCACCCACCACCCTCGCGCGTTTAAAACAAGCAAGACTAAGAGACAGCGCATCCTCGGCGAAGACAAGCTCGCTGGAGGTTTAAAACAAGCAAGACTAAGAGTCCGGCAGGCGGACGGGGAACGGCAGCTCCTCGTTTAAAACAAGCAAGACTAAGAGACCTCACGTACGGGGTCGGGCGCTTCTACCGTAAGTTTAAAACAAGCAAGACTAAGAGTAACACCAACTATACCCCCCTCCCCATCTTGTTTAAAACAAGCAAGACTAAGAGGTGAGAAAGAGCTTGAGGCAGTATTCGCCTAGTTTAAAACAAGCAAGACTAAGAGGGACCAGGCGCTGGACTCTCGGGTGCGGGACTTAGTCACGTTTAAAACAAGCAAGACTAAGAGCTTTACGTCTACTACTTTGGAGTTATACAAAAGTTTAAAACAAGCAAGACTAAGAGGCGCTCTACTCCGGGGTCAAGGAGGAGCTGGGTTTAAAACAAGCAAGACTAAGAGTCAATAATGCGCCTAGCAAGCTCATACACTTTCTCTGTTTAAAACAAGCAAGACTAAGAGCAGGTCTCGATGAGGGGCCCGAACACCGACTCCAGGTTTAAAACAAGCAAGACTAAGAGATTGTTTCCTTGACCTTGCCGGTTTTCCTATCAAGTTTAAAACAAGAAAGACTAAGAGGCGTCTTCCCGCCCGAGGGCCCGAAGGGGGTCTGCGGGTTTAAAACAAGAAAGACTAAGAGGCGTATCTGTTCTCGGCGCTTTTTCTCCAGCTTCTGTTTAAAACAAGAAAGACTAAGAGTTAACTCTCCCTTCTCAGCCACAACCTTAAGCGTTTAAAACAAGAAAGACTAAGAGAAGGCACCTTGAACACGAGGTACCAGTGCTGGTTCACGTTTAAAACAAGAAAGACTAAGAGTCTACACATCCAGGGTGAACCCAGCGTACACCATCACGTTTAAAACAAGAAAGACTAAGAGAGGCGGGGAGCGACTGCGCCGCCGAGGTGCAGTTTAAAACAAGCAAGACTAAGAAATAATTGTTAAGGTAAGAATCGCATGATTTAAATAAAAGTTTTTTTATGATTTATTGCACGTGGATGGGATAAAGATTTGGCACAAAGCGAGCAAGACTAAGAGTTCAAACCCCTATGCATTGGGACGACCTTTGTTTGAAATTAGAAAGACTAAGAGTCATCTTCATCGTCATCAGGCGCTGCTTTTTTATTCTATGATGAGTTTAAAACTACCAAGGCCAGGGTTAGTTAGGTTAGTAAGGTTTGATTTTGATAATATAAGGGAAGAATTCAAAGCCCTAGCTACCTCCTTAGCTGAGGGTGGCTGAAACTGAGAGGATTATTTGCCACTCTTTAGGCGTGAAGGCCTGCCTCGCACGTTAACCTTGCTTGTTGGAGACAAGCTAATCAGGTGTGTTATCGCCGCAGTGTTAGGAGCGAGGTCTGCGGCGGTGCTGGGGCGTGTCGCTGGAGCGCTGGGGGCTGGCGGCTAGCCGAGAGCGGGGGTTGGGCTGGTGTACTGGTTGTGGTCTCGATATGTCGGTCTGAGTTTTAGTATCGCTCGGGGATACGCTGGTTTTTTACGGCTTGGGGTTTGCTGTTGCCTGGTGGTTTGCGTGGCTGGGGGCTTGGGTAGGGTTGAGCTTCGGGTTAAGGGGGATGTCTTCTCCGGGATCTTCGAGGAGGCTGGCGGGGTGCTGAGGTTCAAGACGTACTTGGCTGGCGAGTGGGTTTCGGCTGACGAGTACACGAGGGTGAGGAGCCCGATCGACCTGTCGGTGGTGGCGGAGGTGCCTAGGCTTTCCTGGGGGCAGGTGGACGCGGCGCTGGAGAGGGTGTACAGGAGGGGGAGGTGGGCGATCAGGGATACTCCTGGGTGGAGGAGGCTGGAGCTCTTTGAGAGGCTCGCGGGGCTCCTGGAGAGGTACAGGGAGGACCTTGAGTGGTCGCTGGTGGTGACGGCGGGGAAGACGCGGAGGCAGGCGGCGGGGGAGGTGGACTCCAGCATCATCAGGCTCCGGAGGGCAAGCCTTGACGCGAGGAAGATCTTCGGGGAGTACGCGCCGGGGGACTGGGACTCGACGACGGCTGGGACCGAGGCTATCGTGAGGAGGGAGCCATACGGCGTCGTGCTGGCTGTCGCGCCGTTCAACTACCCGCTCTTCGACAGCGTCGCGAAGTTCACGTACAGCGTGGTCGCGGGGAACGCGGTGGTGCTGAAGCCCCCGTCCGCTGACCCCCTGCCGGTTCTTCTCTTCGCCAGGCTGGCTGAGGCGGCGGGCTTCCCGGCTGAGTCCTTCGCGGTCGTCACGCTGCCGGGTAGCGAGAGCGACAGGCTGGTCTCGGACGACAGGGTGAGCGTGATCAGCTTCACTGGGAGCAGCGAGACGGGCAGGAGGATCCTTGCCAGGGCTGGGATCAAGCAGTTCGTGATGGAGCTGGGCGGCGGGGACCCGGCGATCGTGCTGGCGGACGCCGACCTGGAGCTGGCCGCGGAGAGGGTTGCCGCCGGGGTGTACAGCTACTCGGGGCAGAGGTGCGACGCGGTGAAGCTGGTTCTCGTCGAGAGGCCCGTGTACGGGGAGTTCACCGAGAGGCTTGTGCGGGAGCTCTCCAAGGTGGTGGTCGGCGACCCGAGGAGCCCCGATACGGTGATGGGCCCGCTGATCGACGAGGGGGCTGTCGAGGAAATGCTGAGCGCGGTGGAGGAGGCGGTGAGGATGGGCGGGCGGGTGCTGTACGGCGGCCGCAGGCTGGGCCCCACGCTGGTTGAGCCGACCTTGGTTGAGGTGCGGGACAAGCAGGCGCTCAGGGGGATGCGGCTGTACAGGGAGGAGGTCTTCGCCCCCGTGGCCGTGGTGACCGACTTCCAGAGCGAGGAGGAGGCCATCGAGATCGCCAACGGGAGGAGGTACGGGCTCGACGCCGCGGTCTTCGGCCGTGACCTGGAGCGAATAAGGAGGCTGGTCAGGTTCCTGGAGTTCGGGGCGATCTACGTCAACGACATGCCGAGGCACGGGATCGGCTACTACCCGTTCGGCGGCCGTAAGGACTCGGGCATCGGGAGGGAGGGGGTGGCGTACGCGGTCGAGCACGTGAGCGCGTACAAGACGATCGTGTTCAACTTCAAGGGGAGGGGCGTCTGGAGCTACGCGGAGTGAGCATGCTGGTGCAGCCCGACGGCAATCTTTTGCGTCGCCTGATGCGCACCGCCTAGGCTAGGGTGCGCGCCAGCCTGCTGTACTTGG
This sequence comes from Infirmifilum tikiterense, assembly GCF_054696565.1. Next base: position 1,188,082 of record NZ_CP182482.1, on the reverse strand, counting down.
GCTCGGTGAGGAGGACCCGCCTCTCGAGCCTCCTCGAGAGCTCCTCGCGTGCGAGGAATCCGCACAGAACTTCTGCTCCACACGCTCACACCTAGCCGTGCTGCACGGCGTGCCTGCGATATGTTTTCTGCGCGTCGAGGGGGTTAGCAGGCGGTATGCGGTTATCCGCGGTAAGCGTAGGGGTTTCCTGGGATGTTCCTGCGGCTTAGCGTGCTGGCCGAGCCGGGGGTTATGGGGGAGGTTCTAGCGCATAGTGTGTGAGGGGTGTGCTTGCATCGAGGCACTGCCGCGGGGTCGCACCGTCCTAGGGGCAAGTCGCTGGGCTTAGCCTCTAAAAGGTGGAGCTGGGTAAGCGGGGGGTTGTGCTTCAGTACTGCTTTGGGGAGTTGCGCTCGCCTGATGCCGGTAGCTAACTCCGTGCCCCTCATGGGGCTGACCGGCACTGTGCAGGCTAGCAGGCCCTGCTGATGCTCGACGTTGGCGCTACGGCACTGAGCTCGATGAAGCCGCGCTGTGGCTCGCAATCTTGCTTTGAGCTCAGGGTGGCGGGGGCCCGGCTAGAGCGCACAGAGTCCCCCTTTGTTAACTTAGCTTGTTAACAGCAAGCTTATTAAGGCTGTTAGCGTTAATGTGTTACGGTGGGCGGAGTGGGGTCGACGGTCGTGCTGGGGATCAGGGTGCCCAGGCAACTCAAGGAGGAGCTGGAGAGGCTGGGAATAGACTACGCTAAGGAGGTGAGGGAGTTCCTGGCCAGGCGGGTCAGGGAGGAGAGGGCGAGGAGGCTCAGGGAGGAGGCTGAGGCCCTTGCGAGGGAGATCGGGAGGCTGAGCGGCAACTACGCGGCGGAGTTCGTCCGGGAGGTGCGGGATGAGCGGTAGCGTTGTCGCCGACGCTAGCGTCCTCGTCAAGTGGTTTGTCCCCGAGGACTTCTACGAGCAGGCGTCGGCGCTGAGGGACGACCACCTCTTCGGGCGCGTCAGGGTCGTCGCGCCGTGCACCGCGCCGGTGGAGGTGGCGAGCGCGCTTAGGAAGTACGTCGCGAGGGGGTTCCTCGACGCGGGTCGCGCGCTGCGGGCCTTGGAGCTGCTCTGGAGGATGGAGGTCGGGCTGGTGGGCGTTGACGAGGGGCTGCTTCGGGCGGCGCTGGAGTTCAGCCTGGCGAGGGGTGTGAGCGTGTACGATGCGCTCTACGTGGCACTGGCGCGCTCGCTCGGGACCGTCGTGTACACGGCGGACGAGAGGCTCTTGAAGAGCATGGGCGGCGAGGAGCCGGTTAGGCACATCAGGGACTACACCGGGTCTGGCTCGGCGCCTGGTGGCGAGCCGCAGACTCGCTGAGGGTCTAGGCTCTTGGGGTCGGCGGTGGCGCCGGAGGAGGCTCAGCTGATCCTAGACAGGCTCGTGCTGGGGGCTTTCGGATCTCAGCGGGTCTCTACGCGAGGATTAGGGAGGAGCTCGCGAAGACCGGCAGGGGCTAGAGCCTGCACGCCAATTAAAGGGTGTCGGGCCCGCGGGTAAGGGGCTTGCGGCTTCACCTCTCGTAGCTGGCTACGGTGTGCAGCCCGAGGCTGCGCGCCCTCTCCTTGGCGGATGGGTAGATGAGGTAGCCGAAGAGCACGCCTATGGTCCTGCACGTGAGGGCCTCTGAGGCCGGCTTGTAGACGCGCCTGTAGAAGCGCTCGACGTCGGAGTCGCTGATCTTGGACTTGACCTCTCCGAGGACGACGACCCTCTCCCCGTTGAGGGAGCCCTCCCCGTAGAGGTTCACCTCCACCTCCTCCCCCCTCACCTTGAGGAACTCCCTCCTCAGCTCCCCAACCTCGACCCCTAGGTGCCTGTGCAGCCAGCCGGGGAGGTCCACCCTCGCGATGTCCTCGAGGCCGAAGCCCACGGTCTCCGAGAGCCTCCCCACCTCGACTCGGAGAGCGTCGAGCCCCTCAGCCAGCTTCGCCACAGCGATCTCAAGCCTGGCAACCGCGTCCTCCAGCTTGCCAGTACGTGCCTCGAGGGCTGCGAGCCTCTCCTCCGACTTTGCTTGGGCTTCAGCCAGCTTGGCGATTGCCTCCTCCAGTCGACCTACACGGGCCTCGACTTCCGAGAGCCTCTTCTCGGACTTGGCCTGCCCTCTGGCTAGCTTGGCGAGGGCTTCCTCGAGCCTCTTGGCCGACGCTCTGAGGTCCTCTAGGCCCAAGAGGCCCGCCACGGCGTAGCGTAGCTCCTCGTCCTCCTTGAGCAGGTCGAGCAGCCTTTTCCGGAGCTCCAGCTGACTCATCAGTTCCACTTAATGTGGGTTAAAAAGCTTATAAAAGCGTTAAGACGAGGGGTGAAGCTGGGGCTACTGTTTCTACTGCGAGGCAAGCGCTTCGATGTTGTCTGCTCGCCTAAGCACCCAAGCTGAGTAACATATAAAGCAAGGTTTGGAAGAAGCATGAGTGACGGCTGGAATCCGCATGAGGGTTGGCCCCAAAGGACGGGAAGAGCTCGTCTCCGAGGAGGAATACCACAGAAAGCTCCTAGTGAGGGTCGGTCCCAAGGGAGAGGTAATTATCCCGAGGGCGCTTGGAGAGGCTTACCGGATCGTGGAGGGGGGTTACGTGTTCATCGAGCCGACGGAGCGGGGGATCCTGCTCAGAGGAGTCGAGGACCCGGAGGAGGTTGTGAGGTGGATCAGGGAGAGGAGGGCTAGGGTGGGGGGAGGGGAGGCTAGGCTGGGCGAGCTGGAGGGAGTGGATCTGGAGGAGTACCTGCGAGAGTCTTCGTCGACGCCAGCCTGGTCGTCTACCTGAACGTGAAGATGCCTGTTGAGGAGGCGGAGCTGGTGGAGCGATTCTGGCTGGAGCTGCTCAGGGACACGAGCTGTACACGAACGTCTTGGCGCTGGACGAGGCGATCTACGTTTCGCAGAGGAAATACGGGGTGCCCTTCGCTGACACTCTTGAACTGGTGGGCAGAGCTGTTCTGCCCTACGTCGAGGTTCTCGCCGTGGGGGGTTAGAGAGTACCTGAAGGCTAGGGAGTTCATGCTGAGGCATGGGTTGAAGCCGTCTGACGCCCTCCACGCCGCCACAGTGGTGACGCATGGCCTGCAAGCCGTGGCCTCTGAGGATAGCGATTTCGACCGCGTGGGTGTTAAGAGGATATGGGTTCAGCGCCCCTAAGAGCAATGCTCGCCAGTTGCAACTGCTCTCAAGGGAGCCTCCTCGCTCGTGCTGGTAAGGTAAGGGGAGAGATCAGGCAACCAGTTTCCGCGGAACCCTAGCGGCTTGCGCCGAGGTGCTTGGAGAGGTACCTGTTCCATGTCGCTGAGGCCAGGTAGCCCGCCGCGGCTCCCTCGAGCGTCCGGGCGGCCAGGATGAGTGCGTAGAGAGCTGGGTTCATCCCGAGGAAGCCGAGGGCCACCGCCGCCGTCATCAGGGCGCTGTGAGCGCGGAGCTCGCCGCCGGCGTGCTCGACCCTCTTAACCATCATGAACCATACGTGGCTCAGGCTTTTATGGTGCTCCTTTTCCAAGGTTTTAAAAAACCATGGCGGGGCTTTCCGTTCTGACCCTCAACCTGCGGTGGGATGCTCGGGGCTCATCCCGCTTGAGAGGGTCCCGCCACGGGTGCTCTCCGGGGTCGATTACCGACGCGTATAGATTGGAAAGGCTCAAAAAGCCTCGGACAAGTTGGAGGGCTATGCGTCGGGAGCTCAGGCGCGTCCTCGGCTTGGCGGCTTTGACCGGAGTGAGCGTTGGGAGCATGGTGGGCTCGGGCGTGTTCTCGACTCCCGGGCTGCTAGCCTCCGTCGCCGGCCCCTCCGCGGTGCTGGCTGTGCTCCTCATGGGCGGCGCGACGCTCGTGCTCGGGCTGGTGTACGCTGAGCTGGGGACGCTTTTCCCGAGGGCCGGCGGGGTGTACTACTTCCCGCGCGAGATCCTCGGCGACTTCCTGGGCTTCGTAACGGGGTGGAGCTACTACCTGTCCTGCGTCGTGGGGACGGCCGCGATCATATACTCCTTCGTCCTCTACCTCTCCTTCTACGCGCCCTGGCTCGCGGAGGGCCTCACGCTGACGGGCTACGGGGTGGGCCTCTCGCTGGCTATCCTGGCCGTCGTCACGTACGTGAACGTCAGGGGGGTTAGGCTCGGCGCAGGCCTGAGCCTGGCTCTGACGGTGGCGAAAGTCGCCGCGATCGCCGCGGTCTCGGCGGCGCTGCTGCTCCGCTTCAAGCCCTCGAACTTCTCCAGCCTCGCCCCCTACGGGGCGCAGGGCCTGGCGCTCGCCGTGGCGTTCGGGTTCTGGATGCACGCCGGCGTCGAGTCTGTGAGCCTGGTGGGCGAGGAGGCGCTGGATCCCCACAGGAACATCGCGAAGAGCCTCCTCCTGACCATCTCGCTGGTGACGCTCGTCTACGCCCTCGCGTTCGCCGCGTTCGTCGGCTCCGTTGACTGGGGGCTCCTCGGCCTGCGGGAGGGGGACTGGGCCTCCCTTGCTAACCTCTCCTCCCCCTTCGCGGACGTCGCCCAGTCACTCGGCATGCCCGCCGTGGCCCACCTGGCGTTCATCGGAGCCGCGCTGAGCACGCTGGGCTGCTTCTCCGCCTGGGTGCTCCTGCAGGGCAGGGTCGCCTTCGCCCTGGCTCGGGAGTCGAGGCTCTGGGCGAGGCTCGGGGAGGTCCACCCGAGGTTCGGCACGCCGGCCAACGCCCTGGCCTTCTCGTCCCTTCTGACCGGCCTGGTGATGCTCGCTGTCCCCTCGTTCCCCAGCGTGGTGCTCCTGTCGATGATCGCCGCGTTCCTCGCGTACGCGACGAGCTCCCTGTCGCTCCCCGTATCCCGGAGGATGCTCCGGGATGCAGCGAGGCCGTTCAGGGCCCCCGCGCCGCTGCTGCTGGGCTGGCTGGGCTTCGCCCTCTCGACCCTCTACATGTACTGGGCCTGCTGGCCCTGGACCCTCACCGGCTCGTTGCTGATGCTCCTCGCCGTCCCGGTCTACAGGGTCTTCTCGAGGCTCAGCGCCGCGGAGCTCAGGAGGTCCTTGTGGTTGCTCGCCTACGTGGCTTCCGTGCCGATTCTCTCGCTGCTGGGCGACAAGACCTTCACGTACAGCAACTTCCTCCCGGTTGAGCCCCTCGGCCTCATCCCCACTCCCTGGGACGCGGCCGCCCTGCTTGCGGTCGCCACGGCGTTCTATGTCTGGGGCTATTATTCCGCGGTCGGGCCGGCCAAAGTCGAGTGAGGCGCGCCGTGCCCCCCCCCCTTCCCCCTCAACGCGGGTGCAGGGTTCGCGAGCTAGGCTTATAAGGGAGGCGGTCGAGGCGTTGGTGTGGGCGTCGAGGCGTTCAGGGAGCTTGTGTCGAGCAGGCTGGCCGGCAGGGTTGTCTTCGTGTCGCTGTTCGGCTCCGTGGCTGAGGGGAGGGCTGGCGGGCTGAGCGACGTGGACGTGGCCGTGCTACCAGAGAAAGTGGACGCTGAGGGCAGGCTTCTGCTGGCTACCGAAATAGCGGAGCTGGCATCCGGGGCGTTCGGCGTCCCGGAGGACCGCGTCGACGTCGTGTTCCTCGACTCGGATGACCTGCCGATCGGGCTCGCCTACAAGGCGGCGGTTAGGGGAGTGACGGTCTACTGCGCGGAGAAAGCAGCCTGCAGCGAGCTGAAGCTGAGGATCCTGTCGGAGTTCCTCGACTTCCAGGTCTTCCGCGAGAAGATGGACCTAGAGCGAAGGTACATTGAGGCGCTGAAGCGCAGGGTGGGCTTGGGCCTTGAAGCTCGGTAGCCTCCTCAAGATCATCGAGAGGAATGTCTCGCTCCTGGACGGCAAAGTGGTGGAGCTCGGCGTCTCCGGCCTCCTTGGGGACGAGTTCCACCTCAACTCAGTCCTGCACATCCTCCAGACGTCCTCCCAGGCTCTGATAGACCTCGCTTCCCACGTGATCGCCGAGGCTGGGCTAGGCTACGTTGAACGCTACAGGGACATCCCGAAGGTGCTCTACGAGGCGGGGGTGCTCTCGGAGAGCGAGGCGGCGCTCCTGAGGAAGATCATCGGCTTCAGGAACGTCGTGGTTCACGGCTACACCGGCGTTTCCGTGGAAATTATCAGGACGATCCTCGAGGAGAAAAGGTACCGTGACATAGTGCTACTGGCTGTTAAGCTTGCGGAGTGGGGTTACCGCGCGGGTATCGACCCGTAACCTCCCTTGAGGCGCGGCGCGCAGTACGGAAAGGAGGTCTCCGAATAAGCAACTCCTGCAGCGCAAAGTTTTATCGCGAGCTCCGTTTTGGATCGTGTGCCTCGCTCTAGGCTCCGTGTTGCGCTGATCGCCCTTTCGGTTATCACTGTTGCCTCTATCCTCGCCGCACTCTTCGTCCACCAGCACCGCTTTGCCGCGAGCGAGGTGAAGGGGCTTGAGGAAAGGTTCCTCGAAGCCTACGCTCACGACCCTGAGTTCCGCGAGGCTGTCGAGTCGCTCAGGAGGATGGTCCTGGATCCCGAGGCAGAGTTCGACAGGGGGAGAGCCTTCGAGCTCTTCAACCTCATCTTGTCCAAGCTCGGCCTGCCCAGCATGCCTCCCGAGTACTTCAACTGGGGGAAGTCGGTGAGCTCCAAGGCCGGGGCTCCACCCCCGCCGGTGGCCTGCGGCCCACCGCCCCAGCTCGTGCTGAGGATCGTGCAGCCCGCTGTGGACGTCGAGGCCGGGAACGGGGTCGAGGGGGTCTACGCCTGCTCTTTCAGCACGGATGGGGCTACCGCCGTTGAGGTCACTGTGGTGTTCGGGGACGAGGACAGGGGGTCTCCTGGGTCAACGGAGGACCTCTGGTACGACGCCTGGAGGCTGGTCTCCTGGGGCAGGATAAAGGACGTGGAGACGTTCTACGTGGTCCTCTCGGAGCAGGGCGACTATGTGAAGTTCCAGGGCTTGGCGCTCGTCCTTAACAGGACGCTCGGCCTCAGGAGCGTGGCGCCCATAGGGAGCGGAGGCGCCGGCTTCTCCACCTCAGCCCACCGTGAGGGTCTGGAGGCCTTCAGCGGCCCCGCGCTCACGCTCTACGTGAACACCTGGAACCACGCGCTGAGCACAGTCGACGCCAACCCGGAGCTCGAGAAGCGCGTCTACACCTACAACCTCAGCGGGGTGAGCGTGGCGTCTAGGGTGGACGTTGAGAACACCCTCTCAACGCTGAGGTACGCCAGCGAGGTCAGGCTGAGGCCCTAGCCCGCGTACTTGTTGAGAACCGCCGCGACGGCCTCCAGGTCTCCTGGCTCGATTTCGCCCATGAGCCCCACCCTGACCACCTTCCCCTTCAGCTCGCCCATACCGCCTGCCACTACGTAGCCCTTGATGGCCAGCTCCCTAATCGCGTCGCTCGCTCTCGGCAGGAGGAAGGCCGCGACCGTGTTGCTCCTTACGCTCTCGTCCTTCACTAGCGGCTCGGCCTTGACGGCGCTGTAGATCAGCCTGGCCCTCTCGGCGTGGAGCCGCTGGTAGCGCGGCAGCCCAGTCTCCAGTATGAGGTCGGTGGAGGCCTTGAGCGCGTACACCGCGCTTATCGGGGGAGTGTAGGGGGTCTCATGCTCGCGGAGGGCTTCGAGGAACTTGTCCAGCCTCATGGAGGGCGGCACGCCCAGGGTTGCGCGGGGCCTGGAGGAGAGGTAGAGCACCGCGGCCCCCGGCACGGCGAGCAGGGCCTTGTGGGAGGCGGTTGCGACAACGTCGACCCCCTCGGGTAGAGGCTCAGCAGGGAAGCCGGAGACGCTGTCCACTAGCAGCAGAGCGCCGAGGCTGTGCGCAAGGTCCCTCAGCCCGTCGAGGTACCTCGCGGCCACCGCTGTGCTGGTCTCGTTGTGGACAACGGCTATTGCCTTCAGGCCGGGGAGCTTGAGGGCCTCGTCCGACACGCTCTCGAGCGGCACGGCCCGCCCTGGAGGCGACCTGAGCGCGTGTACTTCGCACCCCCTGCTCCTGAGCGAGTCCACCAGCCTCTCCCCGAAGACGCCGTGCACCACGGCCAGGACCCTGTCGCCCGGCCAGAGGTAGTTGTACACCATCGCGTCGACGGCGAGCGTCCCCGTCCCGGGGAGGATCACGGGCTCTGCTCCGGGGTAGAGGCTGGAGAGGTTCTCGAGGACGCCCCGCAGGATCTCCCTGAACTCCTCCCCCCTGTGGTAGAGCGGCTGCCTCGCGAGCGCTTCAAGCACCCTGCGCGGCACCTGCACCGGTCCAGGCGTCAGGAGCTTCACAGCCTCTCCACCGCCTCCGCTATCGCGTGGGCCAGCTCCTCACCTATCCTCTCCTGCGCCTCCACAGTCTCGGCCCCGATGTGGGGCGTCACGATCACCTTGGGGTGCGCCACGAGCCTCCTGAGGGTCTCGCTCCTCGGCGGCTCCTCCTCCAGGACGTCTAGCGCCGCGCCGCCGAGGCAGTCGAGGCTGGCGAGGAGGGCTTCCGCGTCCACGACCTCGCCGCGGCTGGTGTTCACCAGGAAGGCTCCATCTTTCATGGCCGCTAGCTCGCGCCAGCTGATCATCCTCCTAGTCTGGGGAGTAAGGGGGACGTGGAGCGTCACCGCGTCCGACGACTCGAGCAGCTCCCAGAAGCCAACCTGCTCGGCCCCCGCCTCGCGTGCTTCCCTTGAGGCGTCCACGACGTCGTGGACGAGGACCCTCATGCCGAGGCAGGAGGCGTACCTGGCAACCAGCCTGCCCACCCTGCCGAAGCCGACCACCCCAAGCGTCTTCCCGCGGAGCTCTCGCCCCAGGAAGGCGGACTTGCTCCACACCCCCCTCTTCACGGAGTCTATGTGCTGGTAGAGGCTCCTGTGAAGCGCTATGAGCAGGCCTAGGGTCAGCTCCGCCACGCTGGCCGCCGAGGCTCCGGGTGCGTTCACCACGGCCAAGCCCCTGCTCACCGCGTACTCCACGTCGACGTTGTCGAGGCCGACGCCGTACCTGGCGAGCACCCTGAGGCTGGGGGACGAGTCCATAACAGCGCGGTCTATCCGTAGCCTGCCCCGGAAGACGAGGACGTGGTAGCCGTTAAGGCCCTGGAGGAGCTCCTCCCTCGTCACCCCTGGCCTGTAGTCGATGGTGAAGCCGAGACCGCTCAGCCTAGTGAGGAAGCTCTCAGGAACCCTGTCGACCACGAGCACTCTGCTGACAAAAGCGACGCACCACGCAACCAGGCTTTTGGGACGGGATTTAAGCTTTACCCAGAGTGGGCTGGAAAACTTTCAGCCGATGGCTGAAGCCGCGAGTCCTTTCCGGTAGGCTCTACACCTGTACAGGCCACTCTAGGGAACCTTGGGGGTGAAGCTTTAATAGACAAGGGGCGCTTAGAGCACGCGATGCTTGAGCCCGAGAGGCGCTTGAGGGCGCTGCTCGCCAGGGAGATCGTGCGGGAGAGGCTGGGCCTCAGGAGGGTTAGGCGGAGGCCGGGGGGCCCTGAAGTTGAGAAGGCGGCAGCGCTTGCGCTCCTCTACTGGGAGCTCTTCAGAGGGGTGGACTGGGTTGGGGGAGAACTTAGAGCGAGAGCTAGCCGGGGAGATAGGGAGGGCGCTGGCTAACGGCTCCGTCCTCGAGGTGCTGGCCGCGGTCAACACGTTCCTCGCGGAGAGGGGGCTTGGCAGGCTGGTCATCGTGGGCGGCTTCGCGGTCGAGATCTACAGCGGCGGAGCCTACAGGACGGGCGACGTGGACGTGGTTGTTGAGGGGGCGGCGGACCTCCTGCGGGGGGCCCTCGGTCTGTTGGAGGAGTGGAGGAGCAGGGTGTGGCCGCGCCTGGCTCATCTGCCCCCTTCACCGATCCGAGGGCCCCCTCTTCGGGGTCATGGGTCGCCCCTTTCGGGGCGGGCCGCATGCTAGCGGCCTTCAGCCCGGGTCGCCGCGGGCACATCCCCTCCTCGCGCCGCGCGCAGCACCCACCCACAGCCCCCTTGACCGGGGTGGGAACTGGTGACTCCCACTACCTCCAGCCGGTTTAGGGGTTTATCTCCCTTTTGCTTTGAAGGCTGAAAGTGAAATCACTTATTATACCTCCTAAGGGGTGGGGCTTAGAGCAGGCACTGACTGGCGAGGGGCTGTCGAAGCTAGGGCCAAGAGGCCGGCAGAGAGGGGGACAACTGCTAGCGACGCAAGAACGCCGATTAGTATGGCATGCAACTTGCCTACCTTCATTCCATATGAAAAGGTAAGCGGGTGGTTGATTAACTTTGCGCTCAGGGCTGCGTGTATGCAAGCCGCCCTGCACCCTGATTCCCAGACTGGTGCGGGCTTTACGGCCGCTAGTCCCTCAGCGCGGCCAGCAGAACCTCAACAAGGGTTTCTCCTGCTTCGCGGACTCTGGGGGACATCCTAGAGCAGAAATCCGTTTTCTCGACCTGGATCCCGATGAGGTAGGACTTCGACCCTATAAGCGCGGCGAGCATGGGTAGGGGGATGGCGTGGGTGCTCAGGGGCGGGAAGGCAACTCCGGTTCCCGTTAGGGGCGAGACGACTATACTCCCGGGCTCGAGGCCCGCGTCGACGGCGTCCACGAAGACGGTGAGGTCCGGCTTAGCTGAGGCGATGTCTCTGATGAAGAGCTCGGGGTTTGGGCCGGCCACGATGACTTTCCCCTTAAAGCCCTTCTCCGCCAGCTTCCGGGCCACGAGGACCCCGACCCCGTCGTCCCCCCTCAGCGTGTTGCCTACTCCTACGACGACTACCTTGCGGGCCTTCCTAATCTCCTCCACAAGCTCCTCAAGCGTAACGCGAGAGCCCTCCACGACTCTTCGACCCCTCACCCAGCCAGTTCCAGCTAATATGTTATTTTTTATGATTTTTATAGATGAGCGCCTCAGATCGGAGCCCCGCAACTACCCCCTCGTTAGGGTTTTTACGCAGTTCGTCGCTCGTCGTAGTTAAATTTAACTCTTGGCAGAGAGTGTTTACTGCGTGGCTCTCCTTGACTGGCTAAAGCTAGCCCGGGTCGGTAACTGTCTAGCGATTGCCCTGGGCGTTTTAACGGGTTATGTGTCTGGGGGTGGGCACGCTCTGGAGCCACCCTGGCTACTGATGGCTTCAGCCGCCCTCGTCGCGGCCGGTGGGAACGCGCTGAACGACCTCATGGATGTGGAGGCCGACAGGGTTAGTAAGCCTTGGCGTCCACTAGTCCGGGGTAGCGTGAGCAAGAGGGGGGCGCTCGCGTTCTCGGTCGTGAGCTTCGCGTCCGGGGTCGCTCTCGGCTTCTCCCACAGCCCGCTGACGGGCTTCATCGCGCTCCTCGCATCCCTCCTTGTAGCGCTCTACGATGTAGCGCTCAAGGCCCTCGGCGTCCCGGGCAACGTCGCCATCGCGCTTCTCTCCGCGCTGAACGTGGTTTACGGTGGAGTCGCGGCACCCAGCTCCGCGAGGTCCCTCCTCCCAGCCCTCTTCGCCTTCCTCCTCATCCTTGGGAGGGAGTTCATGAAGGGCCTCGAGGACGTTCACGGTGACCTGAGGGCCGGCTACAGGACGCTAGCCTCCACGCGGGGACCCCGCGCGGCACTCACAGCCTCCGCGCTAACGCTAATGCTCGTCGTAGCCCTCAGCCCGCTCCCCGTGCTGTTCGGATACGGCCTCCCGTACATCGCGCTGGCGGTCGTGGGGGTAGACGTGCCCGTTCTCCTTATACTGCTGTACGTTTCGGAGGAGCCCCTCAGAAGGGCGTGGAGGGCTACTAGGGTGCTGAAGCTCCCGATAATCGCCGGGCTTCTCGCCTTCCTAGTCGGGGGTTGGGGATGAGGGTGGAGGTCGCGGCCGAGATCAGGAGGAAGTCTATTCACATGATCCCAGGGTTCCTGGCTATACCGGTTGTGGTGTGGCTGGGGAACCCCTACGCCACGCTGATCGCGGCCTTCTTCCTGGCGTTGTACACCCTCAACGAGGTCTCGCTACGCCTAGGGCTTAACTGGAGGATTCCCATAGCGTGGCACACGTACAGGTTTATGGCGAGGAGGGAGGAGCTCGAGAAGAGGTACTTCACCGGCACGGTATACTTCTGGGCTGTGACCACAGCGGTGGTCCTTCTCCTCGAGCCTCGCCTCGCCGCAGCGGCAGTCATGATCTCCAGCTTCGGCGACGCGAGCGCGGCGATCGTGGGCAAAGCGCTTGGGGGACCCAGGGTCCCCCCGAGGAACAAGACCTTAACGGGCTTCGCGGCCATGTTCCTCGCCTCCCTGGCCTCGGCTCTGCTCTGCGGTGTCCGCTTCGAGGCCTCCCTGCTCGCCTCGCTACTCGCAGCGCTAGCAGAGCTCTTCACACCGGTTTCAACACTAGACGAGCTTACCGTCCCAGCCGTCGCGGCAACTGTGCTACAGCTTACTGCTGGTCAGCTACTGCGACCATAAGTGTCGCTCAGGCATTGAGGTGAATGCTGTCCGGCAACTCGCCAGACGGTGCCCATCACGTATTGCTTTGCAAGGTCCTACTCTCTAAGAAACGCCTGAAGAACGGCTTCGTGTTCAGGTACTCTAGTCGCTTGTCCTCGAGCATGATTCTGAGCTCCCAGCTCCTCAGGGCGGGGCACACGTAGCAGCCGATGCGGAAGAAGCCGTAGTCGTACAGGGGGTTCACGGGCACCCTGTTCAGGGCGAGGTACAGCTGGACGTGGAGCGCGCTCCAGAGCTTTATGGGGGCTGCCTCGAGGTTGTCTCCGTGGCGCAGGAGGGCTGGCCGCTCGAGCCTCGAGGGCGACTCCGCCTCCCTGTCGCCCACCACGACTAGGACGGTGCCGCTCTTCGCGTACTCCTCGATAAGCCTCTGCGTCGCGGCGACCTTCAGCTTCGTGCACCAACTGTCCTCCACGCTGGGGAGGGGGGCGCCTGCCTCCAGGGCCTCCCTGACCTCGGCGCGGACGCGCACGGGGTCAACCCCGAGCTCGCGGGATGCCTCCTTGACGTGGCTCAGCGTCTCCTCGAACTCCATGCCCGTGTCTATGAAGACTGGCGTCGCCTTCGGGCCGAAAGCCCTCCTGGCTACGAGCAGCGCGGCCGTGCTGTCCTTGCCGCCGCTCCACGGGACGAGGACGTGGTCGGCCTCGAGGGACTTGAGGAAATCCGCGCTCCCCCGCTCCAGCGCCTCAAGCGCCGCCCTGTTGAGCTCCGCCTGCTCCTCCACGCTCGCCGCCTCGACTCCGCCCTCCGCGAGCCTCTCCGCGTGCAGGTCGAGGCCCCGGTAGCTCACCCTGAGCTTTGCCGCTAGCCTTGCCCCGGAGTAGAGGTAGTGCTCCCCCTCGAGCCTCTTGAGGATGAGGGTGGTCTCGACGTTGAAGAGCCTCTTAGCGAGCGAGCGCATGCCCGGTGTAGCGAGGTAGGCGTCATACCTCGGATTGTACTCCCACGCCTCGGGGGTCTCGCCGCCCCTGATGACGTAGGACCCCTTCTCCTCCAGCCATCCGAGTGAGAGCCTGAAGACGGCCTTCGCCCTCAGGTAGTGCTCCAGCAGCCTGTGGAGGCGCTCGTTCCTGGGTTTCGCCTTCGGCACGGTGTAGAAGACGTAGTTGAACGGGTACCTAGCCTCTAGGGCCTTGAGCCCCTCGTCCTCCCTGCCGAGCATGACTATGGTTAAGCCGCTGAAGCTACGATCTAGGGCCTTCGCGGCCTCCTCGGGCTCGCGGGCGCCCCCGAGGGTCTCCACGACCGCTTCGGAGCCCATGTAGTGCCTCAAAGCGTGCTCAAGGGCGTCCGCGTCGCCCCTCGCCCTGACGACCACTCTGACGAGCGCGCGAGCCAGCCGAACTCACCCGCTAGACCCCAAGCCCGATTTGGCTAGCTCATAACAGTTATTTAGAGGTTTACTGAAGCTAACTAAGTGGTTGCGCTTGGAGTTCAGGCTCCCGTGGATCGTGGCCATAGGCTCGGGCAGCGTCGAGAGGCTGCCGGAGATCCTACGGGGTATTGGCTGCGGCTCGGTGCTCGTCGTCACTGACGCCACCATCAGGGGGCTCCTGGGGCCCAGGGTCGAGGGGCTGCTCGCGGGCTCCTTTAAGCTGGGCTTCGTGGAGGTTTCCACAAACCACCAGCCGACGCTCGACAAGCTCCACGTTGAGATACCCTGGGCTGGGTACGACTGCGTGCTCGGGCTAGGCGGCGGTAGGCCCGTCGACGTCGCGAAGTACCTCGCCCACAAGTCCTCTAAGCCCTTCGTCAGCGTTCCCACTTCGATAAGCCACGACGGCTTCGCGAGCCCGATCGTGGCGCTGAAGGACGATAGCGGCAACCCGCTCTCCCTCTTCACCACGCCCCCAAGAGTGGTCGTCGTGGACCTCCAGATCGTCTCAAAGGCCCCCAGGAGGCTACTGGCCAGCGGCGTAGGGGACCTGGTGGCGAAGGTGACGAGCGTGGCGGACGCGAGGCTCGCGGTGAGGGAGAGGGGCGAGGAGATCCCCGAGTCCTCTCTGAGGCTCGCCGAGGCCGCGGCCTCAATGGTTGTCGACAACATAGGGGAGGTCTCGTCCTGGACAGAGAGGGGCCTGCGGCTGCTGGTCGAGGCGGGCCTCCTCGCCGGCATGGCTATGTCGGTGGCCGGGAGCAGTAGGCCCTGCAGCGGCTCCGAGCACCTCTTCAGCCACGCCGTCGACAAGCTCTACCCTGGGAGGGGTGGCCTGCACGGCGAGCAGGTCGGTGTCGGCGCCGTGATCTCCGCCTACCTGCACGGGCTGGACTGGAGGAGGATAAAGGGCATCCTCAGGAGGGCCGGAGCCCCAACTACGGTCTCCGGGATCGGGCTGTCGGTGGAGGAGGCCGCCCGGGCGCTGGTGGAGGCGCCTAGGCTGAGGGAGAGGTACACGATACTGCACAAGCTCGGGCTGGGCGAGCGCGAGGCCCTTGAGGTAGTCGCCGCGACAGTTGGCTCAGAGGAGTGAGGAGAGGACTACCGCGAGCCCGAGCAGTATGAACAGGAGGCCTGACGCCTTCCTGAGTTTGTCGAAGCTCACCCTGCGGGACAGGCTACGGGAAAGGAAAACGCCGAGGGCGTTCGCGGCCAGGTAGCCCAGCACGCCTCCAAGGAGCGTCGCGAGGGGGTTGCAGGATGCGAGGGTGACAGCTAGGGTGGTGAGCTGGGTCTTGTCCCCCATCTCGGAGAGCAGTATCGCCGTGAAAGCCGCCCCCAGGCTCCCGCACTCGCCTCCCTCTTGCCTCGACAACAGCGTGAGGACGCCGAGGAGCACGAACAGAGCCCCGGCGGCTGTCCTAAGCGCCCAGGCGTAGCCCGACACGAGGCTGGCCGCTCCGGAGGCGAGGAAGACTGGGACCGCGTTCGCCAGGAGGTAGGCTGTGGATGACACCGCTAGCACGTGGAGGGGGTTGTGTAGCGCCGCCACGGTTGCGGTTGCCAGCATGGTTTTGTCGCCGAGCTCTGCGAGGAACACCGGCAGGCTTGACCCAGCAACGGCCTTTAGCAGCTCCTCCGCCACGCTTCGCCAAAGCAACGCTCGCTTTAAAGGGTTTACGCCTTCACGTCTCGAGCTACCGCCGGAAGGGGTAGACACGTTTTTAAACGTTAATAATCTTTGTTAAGCGTGTGCAGGCTTTTCGGCTACATATCTCGGAGGCCCTTGAGCCCGAGCTTCGCGTTCTACTCAGGAGACGTCAACCTCCACACTCTATCCCGCATTCACGGGGACGGTTGGGGCATCGCGTGGACCAGTAACGCCGGCTGGGAGCTGTACAAGGAGCCCGTCGCGCTTCACGCCTCGGCTGAGGCGAAGAGGGTTGTCCAAGGCGTCAGGTCGATGCTCGTGATAGCGCACGTGCGGAAGGCTAGCCCCGAGTACGGCGTGGTAGGGTACGCGAACACGCACCCCTTCGTCTCGGATGGCTGGGCTTTCGCCCACAACGGGACGATCAGGCCGTACGACAGGCTGAGGGGGCTTCTTGGCGAGAGGGCTTCGCTCCTCCAGGGGGCGACGGACTCCGAGGCGTTCTTCCAGCTGCTCCTGAAGCGCATCGAGGAGGCTGGGAGCGCTGTCAGCGGGATACTCGCGGCTGTCTCTGACCTGGAGGGCTTCGACTACACGAGCCTCAACTTCCTGCTCAGCGACGGCTCTCACCTCTACGCCCTCAACAAGTTCAGGAGCGGGGACGAGGAGTACTTCACGCTCCACATGGGTAGGTTCATGATAGAGGGGGTTGAGCTGGTGGCGGTGGCTTTCCAGCCGGTGGGAGGGCTCGAGGGCTGGGTGAAGGTGGGGAACGGCAAGCTCCTGGTCGTCGACAGGACGCTGACCCCTACCGTGTACCAGGTTCCCTGAACTCGCTGAGCCTCGTCTGCCTCCTCCAGAGCATCACGGCTGCTATGTGCGTGCATATCTGCTTCTCCCTTGCCCAGCCGTGCGCCCTGTAGAAGCAGTCGCACCTGTACCTGCCCTCGTGAAGCCAGACGTTGTAGACGGGCTTCCTGTCGCCGAGCTCCGGGAAGCCCTTCACCAGCCAGTGGCCGTCCCTGAGGCGCTCGACCCCGGCTAGAGCCCGGTAGAGGGCCCTGAAGAACCAGCTGTCGCTCTTGTCGGGGAACTCGGACCTCAGCCCCCTGTAGGCGTGGGCTAGGGACTCAAAGCCCTTGGGCACCCTGCCCCTCATTATCTCCCTGGCCTTCTCGGCTCTCTCGTCCATCCATGAGTGACTGCTCAAACTCCAAAATAAACGTTGAGCGCCCCTCCCCTAAGGGCCCTGCACAACCCTTGCTTACAAGTAGGGTTTTCGTAGCTATCGAGACTGCGAGGTTTTAGGCTGGGGCTCGGGGACCTCGGAGAACGTGCTAGGCGTTGCCGGGGATTCGCGCGGAGGCAACCTTGGCTGACTCCAGCAGGGGTGCTAGAGCCCTCGCGAGCATCTCCTCGTACTTCGCCATGTCCAGGCACCTGCCGTCGTACAGCCTCCAAGCCTGGACCCTGAGGTAGGGGTTCGGGTTGCGCGAGTCGACCCAAACGTACTCGACGTAGTCACCTACCGTCACGCTGTACCCGTTAGCCCTGAGCTGCTGGGCGGCCACGAAGACCGGGGTCCTGGCGGCGTACTCCTCCCTTCTGAGCGTGGCGCCCGCCACGAGCTCCTCGGCTCTAGCGCGGCGCAGTGAGGACGCGAGCCTCCCGAGCTCCAGCTCCGCCCGGGCCTCCAGATCTCCCCCGCGCTGCGCCGCCTCGACGATGGCGCGGGCCAGCTCTAGCTGGGCCCTCTTGATGAACTCCGGCACCCCGCTCCTGACCGCTTCAACGCCCTTCGCGACAACCCTCCCGCCGGCGAAGCCTATGTACCTTTTAGCAACCCCGGCTGCGCCGCCCCTCTCGGGGAGCAGGAAGAGCCACTCGTAGTAGGCGTCGAGCCTCATCGGCAGGCCTGTCCGCTCCGAGAGCTCGAGGGCGAGCCTCTCGTAGTCCTCGGGCTCGGCGTCGGGCTTCGTGAGGAACACGCTGTCCGTGTCGCCGTAGACCACCCTGTAGCCGCGCCTCTGAACGAGGCCCAAGACCTGGAGCATCACCCTCCTCGAGGCCCTGTTTATCCACTCGAAGGTCAGGGGGTTGCCCAGCCTGTTGTAGTTGTTGCCGCTGTAGCCGTAGCTGGACACCAGGATCATCTTCAGCTCGCTCTGCCTCTCCTCGGCCCACCTCGCCAGCTCGCCCGCCGACAGCTTTGCGAGCCTCTTGAAGCAAAGCCTCCTGGAGAGCGCCTCCTCTATGAGCTCGGGGAGCAGGCCCCTCGGGCTGCGCCTCACACCCCTCCTCGTGACGGTCTCGTAGCTTATGTTGCGTTTGACTATCAGGTTCGGAAACATGGACTCGAAGTCCAGCACCGCGACTCCCCTGTAGAGGCCCGGCCGGGGCCTTATGATGAGGCCTCCCCTGTCGTAGAGGTGTATCTCCCAGGCGGTCCTCACAGGCACGTTGAGGTTCATCCTCCTGGGGACGGCGTAGCCCCTGGTGAGGAGCACGTAGCTCTGCCTCATGTCGATCATCCTCCCGTAGCTGACGCGCGCCGCCTGGGCGGGTGGAAGTACGGTGAACCTGCTCCTCTCCTCCAGCCCCGCGAGGCCGATCCTGGCGAGCAGGCTGTACTCCACGAAGATCCTGCCCTCCAGGAGCCCGTCGCCCCTGCCTAGCTTGAGCCCCATGCGCCGCGCCTGAGCCGCCAGCCTCCTCAGCTCCGCGTAGCTCAGGCTCGAGGCCACGAGGTCGGGGTCGAACCTCCTTACCTCCGAGGCCAGGGCCTCGACCAGCTCCTCCAGGGGGCCCTGGACGGAGAAGCCCTCCTCGGCGTGGACGCTCAGGTGAAGCTTCCCGCCTTCCAGCCGCGAAAGCGAGAACCTCATCACCCGCAGGGGGAGCGGCTCCACGCTGTCCGGTGCGCCCTGGACGGTCATCGGGGTCACTCTGCGCTCGGCGAGGACCTTGTGCGCGACCGGTATGTCCGAGGCGTAGGTCTCGACGCCGAGCCTCTCCAGCGCGCTCCTGGCGCGCCTGTATTCCTCAACGCTGTCGAAGTAGAGCTTGAAGAAGGTCGAGGAGCCCCTGGGGAAGAGCTTGAGCTCCACCTCCTCGGCGTCATAAACCGGGAGCTCGAGGCCCGCCACCTGCTCCCTCTTGACTAGGAGGTAGTTGTAGAACCTGAGCTTCTCGGCGCGCACTGCACCGTTCAGCCCCTTGAACCAGAGCCTGGCCTCCCCGTCGGAGTACGAGACGTCGTAGAGGAAGCTTTCCCCCATCCCAGCGCTTAAGCCCCCTTGGGCGTAGAAAACCGTTGCCGGCTGAGCCCTGGGGGGTGTTGCAAATCCTTATTTATTGTTTTCGTTCAAAACCCGGGCAGTGCATATAAGGGACCTCACGGTACTAGTGCACCGTATGAGGGCTAAGAGGGCTCTAGTCGTAGCTGAAGCGGGCGTCATGGCCGCCCTAACCGCGGCGGTCACGATGGCCATCCAGGTCCCGGTGCCCGAGACTCACGGCTACATCAACCTTGGCGACACCATGGTCATGCTCTCCGGCGTGCTCTTCGGCCCCTTGGTCGGGGGACTGGCTGGCGGTGTGGGGTCGGCCCTGGCCGACCTGCTGTCCGGCTACGCCAGCTGGGCCCCCTTCACCCTCCTCATCAAGGGCGCTGAGGGCTTTGTCGTCGGTCTCCTCGCCAGGAGGGGTGGCCGGCTGTGGACGCTTGCCGGCTGCCTCGTCGGCGGGGCGGTGATGGTTCTCGGGTACTTCGCCGTGGAGTACGCGCTTTACGGCGTCGGCGCCTTCGCCGAGCTACCCGGTAACGTGGTTCAGGCCGCGGTGGGCGCGGCTGTCGCGGTCACCGTGGGGCCGGCGGTCAAGAGGGTGCTGGGGAGGGTGTGAGGCGCCTTGCGGTTGCCCGTGGGTAAGCTCCCCTACAGCGAGCTGAGGAAGCTTCTATCGGTCGTTGCGAGGCCGGACCCGTCGGTCTTGCTGGGGCCCGGCGTGGGCGAGGACGCGGCCCTGGTCGACCTCGGGGACCAGGTGCTCGTGGTGCACACCGACCCTATCACAGGCGCCGTTGAGAACATCGGCTGGTTCTCGGTGCACGTCTCCGCGAACGACGTCGCGACACGCGGGGCTAGGCCCAGGTGGCTGACCACGCTCATCCTGCTCCCCGAGGGGGCTACCTCTGAGGCGGCTCTGGGTATTGCGAGGCAGATCAGGGAGGCGGCGGACGAGATAGGGGCTGTCGTGGTCGGCGGCCACACCGAGGTTACGCCGAGGCTGGACAGGCCTATAGTGGCCACCACGGCTTTCGGGGTGGCTAGGAGGGACAGGGTCGTGTACACGGCGAACGCCAAGCCGGGGGACGTTCTCGTGCTCACGAAGGGGGCGGGCGTCGAGGGGACGGCTATACTCGCGAGCGACTTCAGGGACAGGCTTGCGGGGAGGGTGAGCGAGGAGGTCGTCGAGCGCGCTAGGGGCTTCGTGCGGGAGCTGAGCGTCGTGCGCGAGGCTATGATAGCGGTCGAAACCGGGGGCGTGCACGCGATGCACGACGCGACGGAGGGCGGCGTTCTCGGGGCCGTCCAGGAGGTGGCGATCGCCTCGGGGCTCTCGGCTACAGTCTTCGAGGAGAGGATCCCCGTGAGGAGGGAGACCGCGGAGATCTGCCTTGCGCTGGGCGTGGACCCCCTTAAGCTGATAAGCTCGGGCTCGCTCCTCATAGCGGTCGAGGAGGCGAGCCTGGGCAGACTGATTGGACGGCTCGCTGAGGCCGGGATAACCGCGGCGCCTATAGGGCGCCTCGAGAGAGGCGAAGGGGTTACCCTCTACAGGCGGGACGGGTCCGTGGAGAGGATCCTGGAGCCAGTAGTCGACGAGCTCTGGAGGCTCTACGGGGAAACCTAAACCACTTTCTTAGCCAGCCTCCTCGGCCCCAGCAGCTTCCAGGCGAGCAGCGCTAGCAGCGCGCGCCCGTACATGTCCGTGTTCTGCGTCGCCCACGCCCCCACCGCGCCGAACCTGGATGCGAGTATCTGGGCTGGTATGGCCCTGAGGAACACCACCGTGAAGCTGCTTATGGCTAGGGGAAGCCACACGCTGCCCATGCCCCTGACAGCCCCGTATATGGCGCTGCTCGCGCCGAGGCCTACCTCGCTGGCCGCAGCCAGGATGAGGTAGATCTGGACCATCCTAGCGACCTCCGGGTCGTCGGTGAACAGGTGGCCGACGAGCGGCGAGATCAGAGCCAGCACGAGTGCGGCGGCGCCCATCCACAGGACCCCTATCTTCACGCCTTCTTTGAGGCTCCTCTCCGCTTCCTCGATGCTAGCGGCGCCCACGTTCTGCCCCGCTCTAACAAGCGCCGCGAGGCTGACGGCGAAGCTGGGCTGTATTACGAGCGACTCGACGGTGATCCCTATGTTATGGGCTGCGAGGGCCACCTCCCCTCCCCTGGCCACCGCGTTGATGTAGATGTTCTGGGCGACGCTCGCGACGAACCTTTCGAGGGCGGTCGGCGCGCCGAGCACGAGCACCTTGAGGCTCAGGGCGCTGGGGAAAGCGAGGCTTATCCTGAACGGGGGCCTCCAGACGGCGTACGCCGAGAGGCCAGCGTAGCTCGCCAGGGACGTGGCGAGGCCAGCCCCCCTCAGGCCCATGGCTTGGAGCCCCGGCGCGCCCAGAGTGAGAGCCGGGATCAGCAGGGAGCCCGTAGAGACGCTTATGATCGAGGAGTAGGCGCTGGGCCAGGGGTTGTCGGCGCTCCTGTAGGCGGCGCTTAGGCTCACGTTGACCATTAGGGCTGGTAGCGAGAGCAGCCGGGCCTGCGCGTACTCAAGGGCGAGCCGCACGACCTCCTGGTTCCCCGCCGACACCGCGGCCAGGTAGCCGGGCAGCCAAGCCACGGCTGTAGCTAAGGTGACCAAGGCCGATAGGATGGAGAGGAGAATGGTTTCCCCAGTGGCTCTGCCAGCCGTCTCGGGGTCACCCGCCCCGATAGCCTGGGAGGCGACGACCATGAGCCCGCCCGTGAACACCGTGGACAGCGCGTTCACCAAGAAGAAGAGGTAGGAGGCGAGGCCGGTGGCGGCCACGGCGGCTGTGGAGAGGCGTGAGACCACGCTTAGGGCGACTAGGCTTAGAAGCGAGTCCGCGAGCACGCTGATCATTATGGGTAGCGCTAGACCGCTCACAGTCTTGCCGCTCATCGGATCCCTACAATGGCCCCTGACAATAAATACATTTTAACCCAAGTGTGCCATACGCCGTCCCGCAGGCTCAGCACGGAGCTACCTGCTACGCGTTGCCGCAACTCTTATGCGGTTTCACTTTCACCGTACACTCACACCCCGTGGAGCGAAGTGGAGACACACCCCCGCTGGCTGCTTGAGCGGTCAGGCCCGTCTGCTACGTGGCAAAACGGTATAAGGCGGTGCCCCGAGATTAAAGCTGGTAGAAATGAAGGTGGCCACCGTCGAGGAGATTAGGCGCATCGACGAGCAGGCTAGCGATAGGTACGGGATCTCCCACGAGATCCTGATGGAGAACGCCGGCGCTGCGGTGGCGAGGCTGGTGCTGCAGGTGTTCGGGACCAGGAGCATCAGCGCGGCCGTGGTGGCGGGCGTCGGGAACAACGGGGGAGACGGGCTCGTGGCGGTCAGGCACCTGGCATCGGAGGGGGCGGACGTCGAGGCTTTCGTCGTCGGGGAGGAGTCGAGGATGAGCAGCCTTACACGGGTTAACCTGGAGCGGGCTAGGAGGTGCGGGGTTAGGGTTCAAGGGGTCTCGGGTCCCGAGGAAATGCAGCGGATGCGGGAGGCGCTGGAGTACGCTGACGTCGCCGTCGACGCCCTGTTCGGTGTAGGGCTTAACAGGCCTGTTGAGGGGGTGTACAGGGAGGCTATCGAGGCCGTGAACTCCTCCGGCGCGCTCATCGTGAGCGTGGACATACCTTCTGGGGTTAACGGCGACACGGGTCAGGTGATGGGCGCGGCCGTCAGAGCCGACTACACCGTGACCTTCGGCCTCCCGAAGCCCGGGCTCCTCCTCTACCCCGGGGCCGAGCTGGCCGGGGAGATCTACGTCGCGAGGATATCCTACCCGAGGGAGCTCCTCGAGGACCAGTCGCTGAGCATTGAGACGAACGAGCCTTTACCCGTGCCCCCGAGGAGGCCCGACACGCACAAGGGCGACTACGGGAAGGCCTTGTTCGTGGCCGGCTCGAGGCGCTACCTCGGGGCCCCACTCTTCGCCTCCATGTCCTTCCTGATGGCGGGGGGAGGGTATTCGAGGCTGGCCACGGTCTCCTCGATCGTCCCCCACCTTGCCTCGCGGGCGAGCGAGGTCGTGTACGAGGGGCTCCCCGAGACGCCTAGCGGCTCCCTGTCACGCGGCGGCCTAGATAGGATCCTCGAGCTGGCTGAGTGGGCTGACATCGTGGTCGTGGGGCCGGGGCTCTCCACGGACGAGGAGACCGCACAGCTCGTCCGGGACCTTGTTGCGAGGGTTGAGAAGCCCGTGATCGTCGACGGCGACGGGCTGACCGCGGTCTCGAGGAGCTTGGACGTGGTCAGGGGCAGGCGGGAGGCTACTGTGCTCACACCCCACCTCGGGGAGATGTCGAGGCTGACGGGGCTCAGCGTGGACGATATACGGCGCGACAGGATCGGGGTGCTCAGGAGGACCTGCAGGGAGCTGGGCGCCTACATCGTGCTTAAGGGAGCGCACACGCTCATCGGCACCCCGGACGGGAGGGTCTTCGTGAACATGACCGGCAACCCTGGGATGGCTAAGGCCGGCTCGGGGGACGTGCTCGTGGGAGCGATCGCCGCTATGTACGGTTTAGGCTTCAGCGTCGAGGACAGCGTCAGGATGGGCGTCTTCGTGCACGGGATGGCGGGCGACCTAGTTGCGGTGGAGAAGGGGGTTGACGGCGTCACCGCCTCCCGCATAATGGCCGCGCTCCCGCGAGCCCTGAAGCTCCTCAGGGAGAGCTTAGAGGAGGTTCAGTCGCTCTACGCCCTAGCCGAGATCTGAGCGCCGTGCCGGGCTGGACAGGTTATCGTTTTTCTTTGGTCCGGGTTAGCGGTAAAGCTTTTTCCGTCCTGCCCAGACCTTGTTCGAAGCTGTGTCCAAGCGCGCGACGCTGGGGTCTTGAACGGTATTACTCTCCGTAATTAAGTATCCTAAAAATAGGAGTATTTAGCCCTATAGAGAAGAGGTGCGCTTAATGAGCTACGCGTCCGTAGGCAAGCGGTTGAGGCTCGGAAGGATACTTCCCGACGGGAAGAGCCTGATCTTCGCGTTCGACCACGGCGTCGAGCACGGCCCAGCGGACTTCCCAGGCGAGACGATCAACCCGAGGAAGATACTCGAGAAGGTCGTCGGCGAGGTGGACGCGGTCATGCTCCTCCCGGGGATGGCGTACCTGACGAGCGAGGTGTGGGCCGGCAAGGTGCCCCTCATCGTCAAGGTAACAAGCAAGACGAACCTGAGGCCGGAGCAGGAGAGGCTGCTGCAGAGCCAGTTCGGTTGGGTTGAGGACGCCGTGAGGCTCGGGGCCGACGCGGTGGCGGCTACGGTCTACTGGGGCAGCCAGTTCGAGGACAAGATGCTGGAGCAGTGGTTCGCGGTTAAGAGCGCGGCCGAGGAGTACGGGCTTCCCTGCCTGCAGCTCTCCTACCCCAGGGGGCCCGCTATCAAGAACATGTACGACGTCGAGGTTGTGCGCTACGGCGTCAGGGCTGCTATCGAGAGCGGGGCGGACCTGATCAAGACCTACTACACGGGCAGCACGGAGAGCTTCAGGAGGGTCGTCGAAGTCGCGGCAGGCGTCCCGGTGCTCATGAGCGGCGGGGCTAAGGCGAAGACCCTCCTGGACTTCCTCCAGGTGGTCAAGAGCGTCATGGACGCCGGCGCCCAGGGGGTCGTGGTGGGCAGGAACATCTTCCAGCACGAGAACCCGAGGGGCGCGGCCCGGGCCATCGCGGCGGTGGTTCACGAGGGCCTAGAGCCCGAGGAGGCTTTGAGGAGGGCTGAGTAGGGATGTCCCAGAGCAGCTACGACGTCGTCACCGTGGGCCACATCCTCCTCGACTTGAGGTTCTGCGTCGACCACTTCGCGACGCCCGACAGGGAGAGCAGGATCAGCAGCCAGAGCCACGGCGTCGGGGGGTCTGCGGCCAACGTGGCTATCGGCGTCAGGAGGCTGGGCGGGAGGTCAACGGTGATAGGGAAGGTAGGCTTCGACGACTTCGGCAAGAACGCGCTCGAGGACCTCGTGAGGGAGGGCGTAGACGTCTCCAACGTGAAGATCCAGGCCATGAACGGCAAGACCGGCTTCACGATAGTGGTCATCGACTCCACGGGCCAGATCATCATGTACGGGTACAAGGGTGTCGCCGAGGAGCTTCTCCCAGAGGAGGTGAACACGAGCGTGTTCGAGAGGACGAAGTTCGTCCACATCGCCAGCCTGAGGATCGACACCGCCACCCACGCCGCCAGGGTCGCTCGGGAAAAGGGGGCCTTCGTATCCTGGGATCCCGGGAGGGTTCAGGCGAAGCTTGGGCTCGAGAAGCTCAGGCCCATCATCTCCCTGGCCGACCTTGTTCTCCCGAACGAGATAGAGGTCCGCGAGATCACGGGGGAGGAGGACCTCAGGAGGGCTGCGGACGCTCTGCTCGAGGCCGGTGCCAGGATAGTCGTCGTGAAGCGCGGCGGCAAGGGCGTCTTCGTCGCCACACGGGACGAGGAGTTCGAGGTCCCCGCGTACCTGCCTGGAAGGGTCGTCGACACAACGGGAGCCGGCGACGCGCTCGCCGCCGGGATCCTGATGGGCCTGAAGAAGTACCCCCTGAGGGACGCGGTGAGGTTCGCCACCGTCGTGGCAGGCATTAAGGTGACCCGGCTCGGCTCGCACGAGATACCCACGATGCAGGAGGTTGAGGCCGAGCTAAGGAAGATAGGCTTCAAGCCCCAGGGCTAAAAGATAAATCACCCCGACGACCCGTGTAACTCGGTGCTTCTCGTGGCTGGAGGAGCCAGGCTAGCCGAGAGGGCCAGGAAGTTCGCTCTGGACGAGCTCTTCGACTCCCTGCTCTACCAGGCGATGGCTGAGCGCGAGCGGGACCCGACCAACAAGAGCATCCTGCTGGAGATGGCTAAGCAGGAGAGAATGCACTACGAGTTCTGGAAGAGGCTGTCCGGCGAGGTTAAGCTGGGCCCGAGGGAAGCCCTCAGGCTGAGGCTGTTCAACCTCACCTTCAGGCTCCTCGGGAAGGTCTTCACGATAAAGCTCCTCGAGAGGCACGAGGGGGACGTGGTGGCCGAGTACGAGGAGGTCCTGAAGTCCGGAGCCCTCTCCGAGGATGACTCGAGGATCCTTGAGAGGATCATAGAGGATGAAAGGAGCCACGAAAACGCCCTCGCGAACCAGATCGAGGAGTTCGCCGTGCGCCACCTCGGCGCAATCGCGCTCGGGATGAGCGACGCGATCATCGAGCTCTCCGGAGTCCACGCCGGCTTCCTAGGCTACACTTCCTCCTCGATCTACACCGGGATCGCTGGGCTCATCGTCGGGGTGAGCGCCAGCATGTCGATGGCCGCGGCGGCGTACCTGCAGTCGAAGCAGGAGAGGGGGAAGTCCCCGGGCTCCACCGCGGCGGTCACGGGGGTGATGTACATGCTGACGGTCGTCTTCCTCACGGCGCCTTTCCTCCTGGGCCTCCCGATAGTATCCGCCCTCGCGGCGTCCCTGCTCCTGGCCTTCTTGATCCTGGCTTTCTTCTCCTTCTACAGCTCCGTGATCATGGATAGGGCCTTCGCCAGGGACTACCTCGAGAACGTGGGCGTCATATTCCTGGTTGTGACCATAGGGTACTTCTTCGGGGAGCTGGTGAAGAGCGTCACGGGGCTCTCCCTGTAAAGTATGCCCGGCCTCGACTGCGAGGTCAGGGTTGACTGCAGAGCGGGCGAGGCGTTCTGCGCCAAGTGCTGCCGGAACGCGGTGGTGCCCCTCCTGAGGGGGGACTACGAGAGGCTAAAGGCGAGGCTGGGCGACGTCGAGGGCTACGTGGAGTGGGTCGAGGGGGTGCCGGTCCTCAAGAGGGTTAACGGCGCCTGCGTGTTCCTCGAGGAGGCGACCGGTAGGTGCAGGGTGTACGAGGACAGGCCCCTTGCCTGCAGGCTCTACCCCCTGGTCTACACGCCGGGCAAGTGGGTGCACGCGGACCCCCGTTGCCCGAGGGCCGCCTCCGTGACCATGGACGTCGTCGCGAGGTGCGGCTCGCTCGTGGAGAAGTTCCCGCTGCTCCTGAAGGAGAGCTGGGGCCCGGAGCCGGGGGCTACACGTTCACAACCAGCTCCTCTAGCGGCTTCCTGGGCCTCGGCGGGGGCGACTCAGCGGGGAAGCCGACGGGGAATATAGCTATCGGGTAGAGGTTGCTGGGGGCGCCCAGGGTCCTGCGTATCTCCTCGACCGCGTTGAGGGTGTATATCCACACGGTCGCCAGCCCGACGCAGTGGAGGGCCAGCCAGAGGTACGTTGCCGCGATGGAGCCGTCGACGAGGTGGGAGTCGGGGGAGGCTGATGAGTCCGAGAAAACCACGATGGCCAGCTGGGCCCCCTCGATGGGCTTCGACCACCTGTGTATCCTCGCGAGCCGCTCCAGCTTGGACTTGTCGCGGACGACGTAGAACCTCCAGGGCTGCCTGTGGTGGGCGCTGGGCGCGAAGCGCGCGAGCTCGAGAGCCCTGCGGACGAGCTCTTCGGGGACAGGCTCGCCCGTGTATTTCCGAACGCTCCTCCTCGAGAGGAGGAACTCCGAGCACTCCGGCATACGGAGTAGAGTGTAAACATACTTACATATTCTTTTCTGAAGTTCTAAGCTTTTAAACGAAAACATTTATAAGAGTCTAAGTTTACATTATCTCATAATGCTTGACGAGAGGCAGATCATGCTGAAGCAAGTGGAGCTCGTAGCCTCCCAGCTCCTGGCGGGCGCGAAGTCCAGGACGCTGACCCTGAAGCTCAGGACCCTGGTCAGGTACGCCTACACCTCGTACGTGAAAGGCACCCTGGACTTCCCGACCATACGGGGCTCAGCGCACAGGTGCAAGCCGCCTAACTGGATGGTGTCCCAGCTATTCTACAGGCAGGCTGAGCGCGCGCTGGCTAAGAGGCTCAACGCCAAGGTGGTGAGGAGGAAGGGCCAAGTCTACGTCGTTCTGGAGAAAAGAGAGGAGAAAAAGGCACTTATTGCTGAAGCTTAAGCTCGATCTTCTGCTCTACCCAGCGCCAGCGCTTGGTTTCTGGGTCTAGCAGCCTCCAGAGCTCGGGCACGCGAGTGTACAGGTCTAGTTTCATGTACATTGTTGTTGGCTCTACGACGTAGGTCTGGGGTATTTCTACGAGGAGTGGGTGGTATGCTCAGAGCGGCTGGCCTAGGTAGAGTGCCTTGCCTTGGCCGATTATCGCGAGGCCGTGTGTTGGTAGTAGTGCTAGCGCCCTTGCCACCTTCTCTGCTTCTTTGCCTTTCATGTAGTACGCGGTGAATGGGAGCTCCTCCTGGCTTGTGTACTTGAAGTATGTGTTGTACCTCCAGCCCGGCTGGATGTGGACGCGGTAGTGGTAGCTGAGCACCTGCTTCGACGGAGCCTCGATTTTCTCGCCCTCAGCGAGTAGGCGGTTGAATATCTCCGTCGGCCTCGCGAACGGTCCCAGCAGGTGCTTCCCCCAGAGCAGAACCAGGTCGATCTGGTCCATCGTCGCTAGGGGCCTGAGGTTCGTCCTTGGGGGTATGAGCTCGTGGGCCCTGTCCACCAGGGAGTCGAAGTCCCTCGGCGTGATTGCCTCTAGCTCCGGGTGCGGCAGCCAGGCCACGTAGTCTGTCGAGGCGAACCAGTCGAGCACGTGCACCTCCTCTGAGAGGCTCTTGATGTAGTCCTCCACCAGCGGCTTGGGCACGTAGGCGAAGACGCCGACTTTCCTGCCTTCGAGGGAGTTGAAGAGCCTGACTCCCGTCGTCCCGAAGGGAAGCCTCTCCGGGACCTTGTCGACGAAGGCCACGAGCTTCGTCAGGTTGTAGAAGGTGTCGTCGGTTATCACCCTGAAGGAGCCCTCCTTCGACAGCTCTTTTACAACGCGCCTCACAGCCGTGTGAGATACCTTAGCGTTCCTGGCTAGCTCGCGCAGAGTCCTCGAATAGGGGAGCGCGTAAAGTAGCCTCTTAACGTCAACCCTAACAACCATTCCCCTCAGCCAAAAAACAAGCAAAAAACCAGTATTTAAACCTTCACTTCGGAATCGGGTACGGGTCGTTCTTTGCCGAATCGGCGATGCCAGTAGCAGCCGCCAAGGCCAGTGAGAACAGGATCGCGAGTACGGCTGGGGTTTTGAGCTGCTCGAGGAATATTCTGAGCCATGGTTTCATGGTTATCGAGCTGCATATGTGTGATTCACGGGAAAAATCTTTTTACTTTGTATCATTAAATGCTTGATTTGAGTTCCATTTTACAGCCAGATTCTCTTCGCGTTTTTATTTTTCTCGGAAACTTGTCTTCAGAATAATGTTCTTAAAATGAAACATTTTGATCTAGTTTAACCGGAGTCGAGAATGTTGGCTTTGGTTTGCCAGGCGGAGGGAAGGAGGTTTGGCCCTTTTTCGGTTCGTTAAAGCGCTTGTTTTTTATTTTAGTTTTTTGCTGGGGTTTTTCGATGTCTAGGCGTGAGTTTCCTGCTTACGCTATCGCCGGCGTGAGCGCGCTCGTAGTCCGCGACGGGAGGGTTTTGCTTGTAAAGAGGGGTGGTCAGCCGGGTGCCGGGCTCTGGGCTCTGCCGGGCGGGGCTGTGGAGGCTGGCGAGGGTGTAGCTGAGGCCGCGTCAAGGGAGCTCTTCGAGGAGACGGGGTTGTCTGCGCCGGTGCTGGGTGTGGCTGGGGTGGCTGATATCATCGTTAGGGAGGACGGGGGTGTTAGGTTCCACTACGTTCTCGTGGCTGTTGCGTTCGACTCTTCGCGGCTCTCGGGGGAGCTGAGGCCCGGTGGCGACGCCGTCGACGTGGGGTGGTTTGACGCGGCTGAGGTTGCTGGGAGGGGTGACGTGGCTAGGTCCACGAGGATGATAGTGGGGGAGGTTCTGCGCAGCGGTGTTAGGTATGTGCCGATCTTCGGGTGAAAGTGATAAATAGGCGTTGCGCGCTAGGTTGCACGTGATGTCGAAGAACCCGCTTGAAGTCCCCCCTGGGAGGCGTTTCTCCCGGGAGGAGATCGCGCAGGCCTTGAGGCTCGCCATTATAGCGGAGCTGGACGCGATCAACCTGTACGTTCAGCTTGCCAGCGTGTCGGACGACCCTCTCGTCAGGAAGGTTTTCATGGACGTGGCGAAGGAGGAGAAGACGCATGTGGGCGAGTTCCTCTCCCTCCTCAAGAGAATTGACCCCGAGCAGGTTAAGGAGCTGGAGGTGGGCGAGGAGGAGGTTAGGGAGCTCTCCGAGGAGAAGTAGGTACCTCTTTTTCCTAATCATCACCATCGTCGAGTTGAAGATGGGGCCTCCCCCGATTGGCTGAGTCTCCGTGGTAACGAGGACGTTCTGGGGGTTCCCGTTCAGGGCTACGAGCTCGCGGGGGGACCAGAGGACGCCCCTCGGCACGTCGCTCGTGACGTGCACCCTCAGCTCGACGACCCCGTTCTCGTTGAATACCTCGACGACCTCGCCCTCGGCCAGCCCCAGGCTCCGAGCGTCCTCAGGGTTTACGTGCACGACCGGGGGGATTTCCCCGTAGACGTCCCGGAACTGCGTGTGGGTGTAGAGGGGAAGAGCGGTGTTCAGGAGCACGAAGCCCTTGCCTCCCGCCTCAGCCTGCACCGGGAGGGGGCTCAGCCCCCGCTGTGCAGCGGTCGTTGAGTAGAGCTCTATTCTCCCGCTGGGGGTCTGGTACTCGTCTAGGGGGCGGTACCTGAGCCTCAACACCCTCCCGCTCAGGAGGTCCTCGAAGCTCCCATCCAGGGCCCCCTCTAAGGCCGACCTTAGCGCCTGGGTGGGGTCGGCGCAGACCTCGGGGAGGCCGAGCCTCTCGGCGAGGGCGCAGGTGAGCCAGACCTCGTCACGCGATTCCCCTAGGGGCTCCAGCGCCCTCCTGGAGAAGACGACGTAGGGGTGGCTGTAGGGTATGACGACGTCGTCCTTCTCGTAGAATGTGGGGGCCGGTAGCACCACGTCCGCCATCCTAGCCGTCTCGGTCCAGTGGGTGTCGTGCACCACCAGGAAGACGTCCTCCCTCGAGAAGCCCCTGGCCAGCTTGTCAGACCTGGGGAGCGTTAGGGCGGGGTTGGAGTTGTAGATGAAGATGAACTTGAACTCGCCTCTCTCAACGAGGTCCGCGAGGGCCACCTGGCTGACGACCCTCGAGGGCCTGTAGGTGTCCTCCAGCGTAAGAGCGCTGTAGTTGACGTAGAAGCCCCTGCTGTTCGAGTAGTAGAACCCCCTGTGGACGCCCACTAGGGCGGGGAGTAGCGAGATAGCCCTCACGGCCTCCGCGCCCTGCCTGCTCTTCTGCATGCCGAAGCCGATGAGCGTTACGCTCGGCTTGAGCGCGCCGTAGGCCTCCGCCAGCCTTCTCACCGTGCTCGGGGGAACGCCCGTGACGCTCTCGACGCGCTCCGGGGTCCACTTCAGGGCCTCCTCCTTGAACTCCTCGAAGCCAGAGGTGTACCTCGCCACGAACTCCTCGTCGACGAGCCCCATCTCCATGATCTCCCGTGCTACGCCGTACGCGAGGGCGACGTCGGTCCCGGGCTTCACCTGGACGAACAGGTCGCTCCTCTTGGCAGTCTCGCTCCTGCGTGGGTCGACGGTTGCGATGAGCGCCCCCGAGGACCTCGCCTTGAGCGCCAGCTGCCACAGGTGGACCGCGCTCACCGCGGCGTTGAAGCCCCAGAACACGAGGAGCCTTGAGCCCTGCATGTCCTCTGGGAGCCTGCCGTAGCTCAGCCCGTAGTGGAGCGACAGCGCCTCGTGTCCGCTTTTGCTGCAGATGCTGTAGTCCGTTCGAGCGGCGCCGATCCTGTTCCAGAGCCTCTGCGAGTAGTACCACGTCAGGAGACCCATGTTCCCCGCGTACTCGACGTGCAGAACGCTCTCGGGCCCGTGCTCCTCCAGCACCCGCCTCAGCCTCGAGGCGACGAGGTCGAGGGCCTCGTCCCACGAGGCGCGCACGAACCCCGAACCCTTGCCGCCGGCCCTGACGTGCGGGTACAGCACCCTCTCCTCCGAGAGGACTCTAGCCTTGTCCGCCCTCCCGCGCGGGCACAGGAAGCCCTGGGTGACTGGGTTGAGGGGGCTGGCCCTAGCCTCCAGGGTTCGGGTATCGACCTCTATGAAGCAGGTGTCGTAGCAGTCCCTCGGGCAGGCGGTTACAACTGCTCTAGGGTTCATCTCGCTGTGAGCGCGGGGCGCCTATTAAAAGCTTGACCGGCGGAAGCGATAAATCGCGATAAGCGAGCTACGACATCGTGAACTCTGCAACGAGCACCGCGGAGCTCATAGCCAGGACCCAGCTGATCGAGGAGTCTTTTAGGAGGAACGAGCAGCTGGCCAGGAAGCTTGTGGGCGTCATCCACTCGCGCTTCCGCGAGGCCACGAGGGTCCTCGGGGTCGACAGGCTGAAGATCATGGACTTCTGCGGCACCCACGAGTGGACCATCGTGCACTTCGGGCTGCGGAGCCTGATGCCCGATGGGCTTGAGCTGGTCGCGGGGCCCGGGTGCCCCGTCTGCGTCACGCCGTCGAGGTACATCGAGGAGGCTATCAGGCTCGCGCTGGACGGCGTGAGGGTGTACACGTACGGGGACACGTTCAAGCTGAGGACGATCATTGAGGTGCGGGGCGTCTACTCCCTGGAGGAGGCGAGGAGCAGGGGGGCGGACGTCAAGATGGTGACCGGCCTGCCAGACGCCGTCAGGGACGCAAGGAGGCACGGCAAGGACTCCCTGTTCCTCGGGATAGGCTTCGAGACCGTGGCCCCGGGCTACGCTCAGGCGGTGCTCAGCGGGCACGTACCCGAGAACCTCAAGCTGCTGAGCCTCGTCAAGCTCACGCCACCGGCGATGTTCTACTCGCTCGACATCCTGCGCGAGAAGCCGCCAGAGCCGCCTGTCATGGGCGTCATCGCTCCAGGGCACGTCTCCACCATAACCGGTGCAAAGGCCTGGGAGCCCGTCGCCGAGAACTACTCGATCCCCGTCGTCGTCTCGGGATTCGAGCCCATCGACGTCCTCGCGTCGATAGCGGAGATCCTCAGCCAGCTCGCCAGGCGGGAGGCCAGGGTGAGGATCGAGTACACCCGCGCTGTGACGTGGGCCGGGGACCTCAAGGCCCAGGCCATGATTCACAAGGCCTTCTACGCCGTCGACGACGCGTGGCGCGGGATAGGCTTCCTGCCGCTCAGCGGCCTGAGGCTCAGGGAAGCCTTCTCGAGCCTCGACGCCTTCAAGCAGTTCGGCATCCCGGAGCTGAAGCCGGAGGACTGGAGGAAGGACACCCCACCGGGCTGCCGGTGCGCCGAGGTCACCTTGGGCAAGGCGAAGCCGACGGACTGCCCCATGTTCCTGAAGAAGTGCACTCCCGAGAAGCCCTACGGGCCCTGCATGGTTTCGCTGGAGGGGACGTGCGCGGTTTGGGCCCGGTTCGGGGGCGGCGGCGTCGCAGATGACATTGCACGCGAGCTCGGATTGAAGTAGGGGGCTCAGGCATCGTGGAAACCCCGATTCCGCTACACCATGACGTGCACTTCGTTTGAAGAGACAGAGACGAGATGGTAGACGTCCTTGCGCTGCTTTCGGCTATGGAGGTATTGGGTGCTTAGCGACAATTGTGGGCTTGGCGTACTAGCTGGGGGGTTCGAGAGCATTAAATATAGGTTTCGGGAAATAGATCACAGATTCGAAAGAATCGAGGACGCAGTCGAGGGCGTGAAAGCGAAGATAGGCAGGCTGGGTGTAGCGTTCACGATCCACCAGGAGTTCTTCGTCGAGTACTTAGCTTCAGAGGGTGTTCTGAGGTCTCAGTCCGCCCGCCTACTTATACGGGAAGCCAATAGGGTCATCGATCTAGTCATGTCAAACTCGCTGAGTCCCAAGGAGAAAGAGAGGCTTAAGGGGCTCGCCTTCCAGGGGGATTTAAATCGTGCAAAAACCCGTAAATTAAGAGCGTGAAACCGGGGATTGCCGCGGTTTAAGGCTTGATCCGGGTTGCGCGCGGTTCTCCCTCAAGCTTTCTTTAACCGAGCTGCTGGAGGTTTACGTGAAAAATACTTATTTCACGAGCGCGGTTTAGCTAAAATGGAGTGTTGGGTTTGCCGCTGGAGACTCCACCCGAGCCCGTTGAGGTCAAAACCCGTATCAACGAGCTGTTCAGGGCGCTTTCCCGGGATCTCGGTCCCCACGCCGCGGGCGTCGCCGTGTGGAGCGGCAACCTCTTCGCCAGGCACCTTTGGGGTAGTTGGGGTAGCGAGCTGCGGAGGCTGGGCTTCACATGGCCCAGGTTCCTCGCTTTCCTTAAGCCGTACACCCCCCTCATAGCCCGGTGGGCCATCGAGGGGAGCATGAGGTGGGAGGACCTCGTGGAGAAGATAAGAGCCGACCTCGAGTCCAGCAGGGGCTGGGGGCTTGAGAGGTTTCTAGCCTAGCCCTTCTTCACGAAGCTCGCGATGAGCTCATCGTACCTGTCAGGAGTATAGATGTCTATCAGCGAGCCGCTGTGCATCCTCGCCACCCTGTTGCAGTTCCAGATGAGCTCGAGGTTGTGGGTCACCATGACGATGGTTATGCTCTGCTCCTTGTTCAGCTTCTTAAAGAGGTTCATCACCATCTGGGAGTTCGTGGCGTCGAGGTTGCCCGTGGGCTCGTCCGCCAGCAGGATCTTGGGCTTGGAGACTATGGCCCTGGCTATCGCCACCCTCTGTTGCTCACCCCCACTCAGCTGGTTCGGGAACTTGTACTCGACGCCCTCAAGGCCCACCATCCTCAAGGCCTCTAAGGCCATCCTCCTCCTCACTTCTCTCGGTATGCCCTTCTTTACGAGCGGCAGCTCGACGTTCTCCACGACCCTGAGCCTCGGGATTAGGTAGAAGAGCTGGAACACGAAGCCGACGGTCTCGTTCCTGTACCTGCTCAGCTCCTCGTCGCTCCTCAGCGACGTGATGTCGACCCCGGCAACGGTGATCCTGCCTCGCGTCGGTCGGTCGAGGCCCCCGATCAGGTGAAGGGTGGTCGTCTTGCCGCTACCGCTGGGCCCGACTATCGCGAAGAACTCGCCCTGCTTCACGCTCATCGTGACATCCCTGACGGCGACGACCTGGCCTGTTGAGCCGTCGTAGATCTTCCAGACGCTCTCGAGCCTTATGATGTCACTCATACCTGAGCGCCTCCACCGGCCGAAGCGAGGCCCCTCTCCTCGAAGGTATGTACGCGGCTAGGGCGTTCATCGCAAGCGGCAGTAGGGACGATGTCGCCAAGACATTGGGTGAGAGGGTCAGCTTCAGCTCGAAGGTGAACATCGGTATCTTAACTAGGAGCGAGGCTATGGCGGCGAGTGCGAGGCCGCCGGCTATGCCTATAGCCGACACGATGACGGCCTCGAGGAGGAATATCAGCAGGACGTCGTTGCTGGTGTACCCGAGGGCTTTTAGTATGCCTATCTCCTTGGTCCTCTGCACGACGCTTATCGTGGTGCTGTCGAATATCCAGAGGGCCGTGACCCCCATGCCGACCGCGGATATCAGGGCTATGAACGTCTGGAGCGCCCCGACCAGCGCTGTGAACTGGCTGACCATCGCGGCCGCGGATATTATGTTCGACCCCGGCGGCGCAACCGCTTTGACCTCGCTGGTTATTTCGTTGAGCCTGTTCAGGTCTGAGACGAGTATTATGACGCCACCGTAGTTCCTAGTGTTCGAGACGTAGGCGAAGTACGCGCTGGGATCCATGTAAACGTAATAAGATCCTGTCGGGCCGCCCATTATCGTCGAGGCCTGCTTCATGAGGCCCACCACTACCAGCTGGACGTCCTTGGAGCGGAGCCGTACCACGAGGGAAGAGCCGACGTCGAGTAACTTCTGGCCCGTGTTGGGGTCTCTCCAGAGGTTGTTTGAGACGAGTACGCCGAGCCCGTTGGGCTCCAGAGAGCCCTCTTTCACCACCTGGGACATATCCGACACACCTAGGTAGATGGGGAGGTGCTGCGGGTCTATCGCCACTATTGTGACGGACTGCTCTCCACCGGAAGTGTATACTGTTCCCGTCGTCATGACTATACCGAATGCGTCCTTCACGCCCGCTATTCTCTTGAAGTAGGCTATGTCCGCGTCCGTGAAGCCGCCTGCGTAGCCTCCCGTCACGATGATGCTGTTGGCCGCTATAGTCCTCTGCAGTTGCTCTACGAAGCTCTTCTGAAAGCTCTCGCCTATGCCGAGCGCAGCGCTGAGGGCCACGACGGCGATCATGACTCCTATGATTGCTCCTAAAGCCCTGCCCCGCTTTTCCTTAATGCTGGTGAAGGCCAGGTAGAAGTAGTCTGATACTTTCAACCAACCGCACCCCTACGCTGCCTCCTCCGGTAAAGGTAGAGCCCCGCAACCGCAACGACCGCTACGGCCAGGAGCGCCAAGTAGCTGTTGAAAGACGAGCGCTGCGAGTTGCTGCTTGACGAGGCTGAGGAGGCTGGGACGACCTCGACGACAGCCGTCCTCTCCACGTAGGCTGTTTTGCCGTAAGCGTCGCGGTACGTGACCCTGAACTTCACCTCATAGCTGCCCTCCTTCACCGCCCTGAAGGTGAATGGCACGCTCGTCAGGACCTGGGGGTTCAGCTGGCCGAGGAAGGTGTACAGGGACCTGGCTGAGGCTAGGCCCTCTGGCGGGTAAGCGGTGACGTTGACCGCGTAGACGGGGTAAGTGCCGTCGTTGATTATGCTGAGCGCGAACACCACGTTGGCGCCAACCTCAGCCCTCTGGGGCACGACCTCGATCGAGGTGATCGAGAGGCTTGAGCGCTGGAGGATGAATAGTGTGAAGGAGCCCTGGGTGAAGGTCAGCCCTCCGCCGGGCGTGTAGTAGACCGCCTGGTAGGTTACGGGGACGCTCGCCGAAGCGGTGCTTGGGACGTCCACGCGGACGGTGAACGACTTCGTCTCCCCTGGCTTCAGGCTACCCAGGTTAGCCATCACCGGGTCGATCGCGAGCGGGCTGCCCTGGAGGCTTAGGATCACCTGGAGGTTGCTCGCCTCGACGCTCCCGAGGTTGATGAC
Organism: Infirmifilum tikiterense; assembly: GCF_054696565.1. The sequence goes on along the minus strand of NZ_CP182482.1, from coordinate 1,151,359 downwards.
GTTGAGCGTGACGTTGCTTCTCGAGCCGGCGAGGACGCTTGACGGAGAGGGCACCACGAGGATGCTTTGGCCCTGGCTCGCGTACAGCGGTATGCTATAAGCGGTTGTCTTAGCGTTGCCGGTGCAGTCGACGTAGGATAGCGTGACCGCCACCGTTGGGAAGCTGGACTGGGGTACGACGCTCAGCGGGGCGGTGAAGTGCGCGCCTGCTGGGAGCTCCTGAAGCTGGTAGGTTAGGGGGACCGAAGCGTTCAGGATCGTGACCCCTTGACCTGTGACGGTGATTGACATCTTCCTCAGGGTTGAGGAGCCGTTATTCACCACGTCGAGGAGCACCCCGTTGATCGAGTTCATGTAAACCATCTGGGGCTTCAGGCTCACGCGCAGATCCTCGGACCAGCAGGCCGTGATCGACGCGTCGATGCTCGTGGACCCGCCTGCCTGAGTGTTCATGCCGTTAGCGTCGTCCCAGCTGTCCTCCCATGTGATCAGCAGCTTCACGGGGCAGACGGCGGGGGCGCGGGCCCCGTCAAGATTAAAGGTGGCGACTTTTGCTGTGCCGGGCCTCCAGGAGCCTAGCTGGACTGGTTGCTCCGAGAGGACACTCGCGTTGCACTGAGGCTGCAGCGCAATAGAGGAGCCTAGTAGAGTGTATTTCCCGAAGTACGAGAGCGCTACAGTCACAGTCCGCGTGGTGCCGGAGCCGCCAGCCACGCTGATGGACTCCACGTTGAATACGTAAACGGCGCCTCCCCTCGTGCTCGCGGTCGAGGGCTGGATGGGGGGAGCTGATGTGGCGATGGCTACGAGCATCAGAATAGCGGACAGCACAGCTAGGGTTTTCTCCCTCATATCGGTCACCGATACAAGCCCTCGCAGCTAATAAGCTTTATGTATTTCCGGTGTACGCGTCGCGGCCTGCTATTTCTTCGAGCTCCTTAGCTATCCTCGAGATCCTGGATCTGAGCTCGCTGCTGAGGGCTGTGCGTGCGGAGAAGTCTCTCAGGAAGTCCACGTACCCCTCCATCACCTGTAGCACGTCTTCGATAGAGGCCGGCTTCAAGCCTAAGCCGCACTCCTCCACCTCGACGAGCCCCTTTTCCGTGAGGCTGTAAACTTTCTGCCCCCCTACCTCCGTGTGCTTCACCAGCCCCTCGCGCTCGAGCTCGTGGAGCAGAGGGTAGACCGCGCCGGGAGACGGCCTCCAAAGCCCCCCTGTTATGGCCTCTACCTGGCTTATGATCTCGATGCCGCTCATCGGCTTGTTTCTCAGCAGCGTCAGTACCAGCACTCGGAGCGGGTTTCTCGCGAAGCGCGCCATGAACACGTGCATTATATATCAGTAACCGATAACCTGCAGGGGTGTTAAATGGGTTTGGCAGGGCTACAACATGTAATAGCCAAAAGATATATAAGGTGGGAGTTACATATACGGGTGGTCCTCGATGCACGCTGTGGAAGCCAGGGGGTTAGTTAAGAGGTTCACCACGCGCGAGGGCTCAGCGCTCTTCCGCGGGAGGAAGAGGACGGTCGAGGCGCTCAGCGGGGTCTCATTCGAGATTAGAGGAGGTGAGATCTTCGGGCTTCTCGGACCGAACGGGGCTGGCAAGACGACCACCATAAAGATCCTGAGCACGCTGCTTTTACCCGACGCTGGCGAGGCTTGGGTGAACGGGTACCACGTCGTCAGGGAGGCGAGAAGAGTTAGGGAAAGCGTAGGCGTGAGCCTCTACAGCGACCGTGGATTCTACTGGAAGCTCAGCGGGAGGGAGAACCTCCTGTACTTCGCGAGCCTCTACCACCTGGACCCGGGCTGGGCGAAGGACAGGGTCGACGAGCTTTTGTCCCTGCTTGGACTGGAGGAGGATGCCGACAGGCTGGTGGAGGAGTACAGCACCGGCATGAAGTCTAAGCTGAACATAGCTCGGGCTCTGCTGCACGACCCCCCGATACTCTTCCTCGACGAGCCGACGATAGGCCTCGACCCTAACTCGGCTAGGAAGGTCCGGGAGGTCGTCACGGAGCTGAAGAAGCGAGGGAAGACCATTCTCCTCACTACGCACAACATGTTCGAGGCCGACGTGCTGTCGGACAGAGTGGCGATCATAAACAAGGGGAGGATAATAGCCGTAGGCAACCCCTCGGAGCTCAAGAGAAGCATAGCAGACCACAACGTCGTCGAGGTTGAGGTTCTCGGGCTGCACGGCGACGGACAGGTGCCTGCCCTCAAGAGCGTGGACGGCGTACTGAACTACGCGTCTCAAGTTGTCGACCCGTCATCGGGAAGGGCAAGCATCAGGGTGATCTTCGACGGTGGGCACGTCCTGAAGGAGGTTCTAAGCACCCTGCTTAGGACAGACTTGAAGATCCTGAGCGTTAGGACCGTGGAGCCAACGCTTGAGGACGTTTTCGTCTACTACACGGGTGAGAGGCTTGGCGGCGAAGAACAGTAGTGGTATTCTGCGGGTTTTCAGGGGCATATTAACCAAGGAGGCCAAGCTCTTGACAAGGTACGTTGGTAGCCTGTTCATGGTCCTGGCATTGCCCTTCATGATGTCAGGCCTCTTCGTGGGGATCGGCTACGCGGTCGCCGGCCCATCGGCTACGGCGAACTTTGCTTCGAACACCGGGGTTCAGAACCCCATCCTGTACATGACTCTCGGAGGGGTGTTGATGATCGCGAGCATGGTGATGGTTGAGAACACGTCCAGCGTGATACGAGAAGAGCAGCTCATCGGAACCTTCGAGCTCCACTACCTGACCCCCAATAGCACCGTGGTGGTGTGGTTGCTGCACGCAGTCGCCCAGTCTATTCTCATGCTCCTGGTGTTCACGATCGATTTGACCGTCGTCGTTGCGCTGCAAGGATCCCTTCTCAGCCCCGTGGAGTGGGTCGAGTCGGCGCTCGTCCTTCTCCTGGGCCTCCTTCCCCTAGCGGGGCTGGGGCTCGTGGTTGCAGCTCTCACGGTCAGGTTCAAGGAAGTGTGGGCTGTGGCCAGCACAGTTAACGCCTTCATCGCCATGCTTTCGGGCTACTACTACCCCCTGGAGGTGTTCCCGCAGGTGGTTCAAGCGGTCTCCGCTCTGCTTCCCACGACGCACGCCACGCAGGTTCTGAGAGGCATAGTCGCCGGCGGCTCCTCGAGCCTGAATCTGGCCGAAAGAGTAGGGATCATGGTCTCGCTAGGCTTAGCTTACCTTTACCTTGGCCGGCTCACCTACACGAGGTGAGAGGATGAGGCGAGGAGGAGAGGCGAGCTCTCGAAGTACTAGGTTCGTGGGAGGCCTGAGAGCGCTGGCGCTCGAGGTCTCCTGGACCGCCACGGTTGCTATGAAAACTTACTTCAGGTACCCTGCGTGGCTAGTCTCCGACATCATAACGACGCCCGCGTGGCTCGTCCTCCTACTCTTCCCAATACTCATGTTCCTCCCCAGAGAGGAGTGGAGCGACCCTAAGGTCCTTAACATGTTCTTCTGGGCAATGATCCTATGGGACGTTGTCTCGGCCGGCTTATGGAGCTTCGGGATGGCTATAAGGCGGGAGCAACAGACCGGAACGCTCGAGTTCATCCTCCTCACCAACGCCAACCGCGCCGTCCTCTTCTCGAGGAACCTGTTCTCGAGGATCGTGGGCCTAGGGCTAACGCTAGCCTACACCTACTTCTTCTTCGTGCTTCTCTTCGGCACAAGCGTGATACTGCACGATGTCCTCCCGGTCGCTGCGGTCCTGCTGGTCGGGCTCTTCACCTCTATGGGCTTCGGCCTCATCTACGGGGCGCTCGTGCTTAAGTACAAGAACGTCGGCCCTTTAAACAACATCCTGCAGTTCGTGATACTGGGGCTCAGCGGGGTCTTCTTCCCGGTCTCGAGCCTGCCTAGAGAGCTCCGGGTGGTTTCGCTGGCAATACCCTTCACGTACCTGTCAGAGCTCTTGAGGTACCACGCCCTCCGCACGCCGACCGTGCTGCCCGTCGAGCTCGAGTGGGCGCTACTCCTTGCGCTTACGGCGGCGCTAGTTGCCGCAGGGCTGGCTTCGATCTACGCCATCGAGCAGAGGCTCAAAAGGACTGGGGAGCTCGGGCAGTACTAGGCCACGCGGCATCTAAGCTCAAGCCCTGATCCGCCAACGCAAAGCCCAGGAATGGGCTTTTAACCAACCTTTACACGAATTTACGAGCTGTTCGGGATGGAGGCGAGGTTTCCGTACAGGCCGAGGCCGCACCAGCTGGAGGTAGCTAAGATTATTTCGGAGCAGGTGAAGAGGCGCAACGTCATCCTCGAGGCCCCCACGGGTTTCGGGAAGACGCCCGTAGTGATCTACGCCCTACTCCCCTTCCTCGAGCGGGGAGGCAGGGTGGTGTGGGCTGTCAGAACCGGGAGCGAAACTGACAGGCCCGTGGAGGAGTTCAGGGTCTTCAGGGAGAAGAGCGGCGTCAGGCTCGTCGCCCTGAGCCTCCGAGGGAAGAGGGACATGTGCCTCCTCGCCCGGAGGTTCGGCGAGAACCTTGACTACAGCGACGTGTCCTACATCTGCAGCAGGGAGAGAAGCAGGTGCCCCTACTACAGGCGGCTCCGCGAGGGCGTTGACCTGCAGAGGTTCGTCGACGTGGGGGCGCTGACGTACACGTACATATTCGAGGAGGCGAGCAGAATGGGCGTTTGCCCCTACTTCCTCCAGCGCGAGCTGCTGAAGCTGGCCGACGTCGTGGCCCTCAGCTACAACTACGTCGTGGACGAGGGGCTAAGCTGGAGCATCAGGACGGAGTTCCCCTTCAAGGAGTCGATACTCGTAGTGGACGAGGCACACAACCTCCAGAACCTCAACCTGGGAGGAGACACGATAACCGAGGGGACTATGGACAGAGCCTACAGCGAGGCGCTCGAGGCGGGTGACGAGGACACCGCCGCGCTCGTCGACTACACTCGAAGCAGGGTCAAGGAGAAGTACTCGAGCCTGCAGGAGGAGGAGAGCGAGGTTTTTGACCCTGAAGATCTCCTCCCTGCCGACTTCGAGAAGAGGCTGGAAGACGCCTTGAAGACGGGCGAGGCTATTCGCGAGAGGAGGTTCAAAGAGGGGAAGAGGCCCCAGTCAAGCCTCTACCACTTCGCGAGCTTCTTTAAGGCCGCGGTTGAGGCGAGGGGGGTTGACGGCATAGCCTTGATCGTCGAGAGGAACAACGGCAGGCTTTACCTCAACATATGGGACATGCGCGCAGGCGAAGTTCTCACGAGGGTGTGGAAGTCCTTCAAGCGGGTCATATTCATGTCCGGGACCCTTGCACCCATCGAGGCGTTCGCCGAGACAGTGGGCGTGAGAGACTACTACCCGGTAACTGTTCCGAGCCCCTACGACGAGACCAACGCATCCGTGTACCTCGTCAAAGACCTCACGACGCGGGGAGAGGAACTCAGCGACGAGATGGCTGGAAAGTACGTGGACGCGATCGCTCGGACGCTCCGCAGGGTCAGGCGCAACACCGCTGTTTTCACCGCCAGCTACCGCATCCAGGCCAAGCTGATGGCCAGCGGGCTCCTTGAGGCCGCTCGGAGCCTTGGGTACACCGTCTTCGTCGAGCGGCGCGACATGAGCGGGCTAGAGGCTGGGGAAACTCTCCAGAAGTTCAAGTCCCTCGCCCAGAGCGGGAGCGGGTTGCTGGTCGCGCCCATGGGGGGTAGGTTCGCGGAGGGCGCCGACTACCCGGGTGAGGAGCTGATGTGCGTGTTCCTCGTCGGCATACCCTTCGAGAAGCCGACGACCAAGACGAAACTCTACATAGAGTACTACCAGAGGCTATACGGCGAGGAGAAGGGCCGCTTGTACGCCTACGTTTACCCCGCCCTGAGGAGGGCGGCTCAAGCCCTCGGGAGGGCGCTCAGGAGCCCAAGAGACCAGGCGGTGATCGTGCTGGGGGACTACCGCTACCAGCAGTACATGCCGCTCATGCCCGACTACGTCCGCGAGCTGGTAAAGCCTATAACTCACGACCGTCTTGACGCTGTTGAACCCCCCTGGGAGACGAAATTCCTTGATGAGCCTCGATACGCCGGTCGGTCCCGCTCTCATGAAAGCTGGGAGGCCGATCTTAACCACGGCTAGCATGTGCACGGTTCTGCCGAGAAGGTGAGTCCAGTACGCTAGCGGGTCTTCCCCCTCTTGAAGTAGTCGAGCGCCAGTACAACCCGAGACCCCTTCCGCTCACCAACGTGCTCCAGCCTCCAGGGCAAACCGTTGCTCGGCTGCAGCCTCGAGGAAGTGGTTTGCGGCGATGCCGCCTTGAGGCTCACTCAGCGCGGAGCCGGAGCTACCTCCGGTGCAACATAACCGTAGTTATGTGCGTGCATATTTTCGCCTTCCTCACGTACCCGTATGCTCGGAAGAAGCAGTCGCAACGATACTTTCCCTCGTGGATCCACACTTTGTACCAGGGGGTAGGTGTCGCCCAGCTCAGCGAGGCCTTTCACCAGCCAGTGCTCGCTCCCAACCCTCTCCACCTTCCCGGCGAGGAGCCTGTACACGGCGCGGTAGAACCACTCCTCAGGCTTATCCGGGAAAGAGGCCTGCAGCTCCCCTAAGGCGTCGAGCAGGTCCCCGCGCTCCTCGACTATCTTATCGCCGCAGTGGCCGAAGGGGGCGCACCTCACCAGCGCCCAGGCTAGCCTGCCCCCCTCACTCCTAGCCCTCAAACGAGAGCACCCACAGCGCCTTCCCTGTAATCGAGACCATAACCCCAGCTGGGTGCGGGCTTCTCCCCAGGAAACCGTACTCCAGTAGCCTCAGGTGGTCTGGGGCAGTGGGCTCGGCCGCCGGCTTCGCGTCGCCCCCACTTTCAGCCTTCACAGCAAAAAGATGATAAACCCCTTAACAAGCTGGAGTAGTGAGCGTTACCAGTTCCCACCCCGGTCAAAGGGGCCGTAGGTGGGTGCCCCGCGCGGCGCGAAGAGGCTGAGAGGCGCCGAGGCAAAGCCCCGCCGCACAGACCTCAGCGAGCTGGCGGGGTGGTCCGAAGGCGCGGAGCCCATGAGAGCCCCGAAGAGGGGGCCCGGAGCAGTGAAGGGGTGAATGTGCCAGGCGCGGCCCTGGGAGAGGATAAGGCTGTAGTTGGTGGTATCATGACGACTCAGTACGAGAGAGTCTTCACCGAGGAGGCTGAGAGGATTGCCGGCAGGGCTTTGGGCGAGATAGCCTTCGAGGCCTTGATGCGGGCTGCGCTCCTGGGCCTCCCTATCGAGCCGGCGAAGACCGGACCTAGAAGCGTCGTGGTCCACTACGCCGGCAGGAGGGCGTTCTTCAGGGTTATAGGCGTCCTCAACCCCTCGGGGGGCTTCTCGGTCTGCTTGAGGCGATACACCAACGACTGCGGGGAAGTCGCCTCAGTCTCGCCGAGCGGCGAGGTTAAAATCGTCGTAACTGGTCTACCATCCTACTTGAGCTCTCCCGGGGAGCTGTACGGCGGCCACGTGGCCGACGTGTGGACGCAGAGGCTTCGAGCGGCTGAGGCCGGCATGCTCCAAGAGGTCCAGAAGGAGTCCTTGAGCCGGGATGTCCTCTCTAGCCTTTCGAGCACTCTCCCCAATTCTTTTCCGCGGGTCAAGGTGTACTACTCTCCGGTGACGCTGGACTACGCGGCGGGGCTGCTTGAGGCTGGTGTCCTGCCTGTCTGGGTCAGCGGCTTCGGCTACTCCGTCTCCGTGTCGAGGCTCGCGCTTGAGAAGCTGGCTGAGCTGACCGGTAAGTAATTATACTTTCAGGTGCTGTACTAACCTGATGAGGAAAGAGCCTATTGCCGCACTTACTATCGCCTTTACACTGCTCTTCTCCCTCCTGGCATCGGCTCAACCCGCGTTGCCCGGTTTCTCCCCGCTAGTCGTGGCCGCGTACTCCAGCGACATCAGCCTCGGGAAGCCTGCCACCGTGACGCCGGGCGGCAGCTTCACGTTCACGCTGACGGGAGACGCCGCCCAGCCCAGCGCGGCTTACATGTTCACCGTCACGGTAGCCGATGGTAAGCTGAGCCTCCTGAACTACTCGCTCAGCGTCACTTACTCAAACGGCAAAGTCACGGTTTCCGTGCCTAGCAGTGCGAAGCCAGGCGTCTACGACCTCGTTCTAGTGGGGCAGAGGAAGCTCGAGCTACCGAGGAGCGTGTGGGTGATAAACGTCTCGAAAACCACGCTCAGAGTTGTCCAGGTCAGCGACCAGCACTACGGCGCGGGGCAGCCGGACGTGATAACGGGCGACATGAACAGGATCGCAGGCTACCTTGTCGCCTCCCTGCTGAAACCCGACCTGATCATCGACACCGGCGACGTAGGCGACACAGCCAGCGAGCTCCAGTACCGCTGGGCTTACAGCTACGAGAGAGCGTTCCTCTACGGTTTCCCCATCTTCGCCGTGCCGGGGAACCACGACACCCCGCCCGACGCGTGGTCCAAGTACTACGGGAGCACAACCTGGTACAGGCTGATAGCAGATAGGCTACTCATCGTCGGGCTTTACTCGCTTGAGCAGGGATACCCGCCGCTGAGCCAGCTCCAGTGGGCAGAAGGCGTCCTCAAGCAGTACTCCAGCGTCCCCTACAAAGTGGTCCTGGTCCACCACCCCGTCTTCTACTACCAGGGTGAGCTCAAGACGACGTACGACGACCAGAGCGTGATCGCTCCATACGATCCGCAGAGCAACCCGAACTCCCCTGTTTCCTCCTACTGGAGCGGGAACATGGAGGCGACGCGCTTCTTCCTCAGGCTCGTCGAAACCTACGGCGTGAACCTCGTGTTATCGGGGCACGTCCACCGCGACCTCTACGTCAAGTACACGAGCGCGAGAACCGGTAAGACCACGTACTTCGTCACCACGACTACCCTCGGCATGGGTAGCGCTATCTACGATGGGCTCGCGCTCTTCGAGATAGACCTCAAGAGCGGCAACATAACATTCCCCGTCAAGCCGCCCACGTTCATCGGCTTCAGCTACGACTCCAGGAAGCTGGCGCAGAACTCCATCCCCATCGGCGTATACCCGCCCCAGAACAACCTAGGAGTCTCCAACCAAGTGTTCACCCCTTCAGCGCTCTACCTCTGGCCTCGCGCCTACGTTCTGACCCTCGAGAACAGGCTCGGGTACCTTGACTTGGATAACGTGGTGGTCTGGTGCCTGCCGTGGTCCGGGGACTTCACGCCGAAGGTTCTCGACGCTAGCGGCGGAGCCAGCTTCCAAGTGCTGGACACGCTGCGCGTGGGAGACCTGCTCTACGTTGCGGTCAGGGTCAAGCTACCGCCAGGCGGCAAGCTCGCGGTTGCCCTGGCCAACGCCCTCGATACCGAGCCGCCGAAAATCAGCGTGAAGATGCTATTCCCCGAGAAGCCCGCTCCTGGGGGCCAGTTCCAGGCATTCATCGACGCCAGCGATGATGGGTGGGGTTTAGCCAACTTCCTAGCGTCGCTCGTGGTGGACGGAGTAGAGCAACCGGTGAGCGTGAGCCTCTACTCTCCAGGCACTCTCGTCGACCCCGTAGGGAGCATGACATTCAAGGTAGCAGGCTCAATCCCTGCTGGAGCGGGGAGCGCTAAGCTAGTGCTACGCGCAGTAGACTACGCTGGCCATCATGCCACAGCCGAGTACACTTTAGTGGAGAAGAAAATTGAGAAACCCCTAGAGGCACAACCGGCTACGGTGGTGCTCGCAGTACTTGCCGTCGCGACTGTACTTGTGATTGTCCTAGTAGTTAGAAGGTTGAGGCAGAAACGCTAAGGCTATTAGCAAACATAAATTATTTATTTCTTCCCATGTCATAACTCTTGATGAAGCAAAAACTCGTAACACTAGCATTACTGATTACAGTCCTCCTCGCCCTCTCTCTCCCAAAGGCTAAGGCTCAGCCTGTTGTTGTGGCAGTCGACCTAGGTCACGGTGAGAGCAACAAATACCTAAACTACATCATGGGCAACATAACGTTCGTCACATGGAAAAAAATCACCGGCGCCATAAATGCCTCAACATTAGAAGGCGTGGACATCCTCCTGCTAGGGCAACCGACTGTGGCGTTCAGCCCCGATGAGATGACTGCGATAAAGAACTGGCTCGCGTCCGGCAACAAGGTCCTATACGTGGCGGGCGACAGCGACTACGGCCCAGGCCAGAAGACAATACAGCAGATCAATGACCTCCTAGCAGCGATCGGAACTAAACTCAGGCTCGAGCACGGCGCAGTGTACAGTGACAACCCCAATGTCACAGCGAAGGCGTACTACAGGATGCTCACATTTGTTGAGCCTGATGCTGATTCACTGCTCCGGACAGACATTCTCAGAGAAAAAATAGCAAAGCCTATCCTTATGCATGGTCCTGGGTGTGTCATATGGATCGATGAGCAAGGAAAGTACCATGACCCAGTTAAGGAGACGTTCCCCGGCCTCCTCAGGCTCGTGTGGGCGCACAAGAGCTACATGGGAGACAACACGCCTCCGACCCCCTACGTGTACGACCTTATGGCCTACGGTAAGGGCACAGGTGACCACGACTTCGTGATGTACGCGGCCGAGTACTGGGCCGACAAGAACGTCCTGATAGTCGTGGCTGGGGAGTCGCTGTACGGTGACTACGAGCCAGCCTGGGCTTCGGAATACTACGGTGTGCCTCTCGACGGCCCAACTTTTGTGACAAATCTTTTCCATTGGTGGGTCTATGTAATAACAGAAGTTCCGAAACAAAAAGCCACTCAGCAGCTCATCACTACTCTGATTATCGTCCTAGTTGCTATCGTCTTGGTTGCAGTCGCAGTGTTCTTCATAATTAAGAGAAGGCGGGTCCCAATAAAACAGAAATAATCTTAATTTTTTTGTTTTGACCTGTTGTCTTAGGGAAAGATTAAGTATATAATCGCTGCTCACGTAACCATAATGATTACGATGAGAAGAAAGACCTCCTTTATCGTAGCTGGTGTTATTTTGGTAGTGGTTCTTGCCGCTGTCATCTTTACTCTATTTGTGCGCCAGCCCTTACAGACTCCTCAAGGGATTACTCTATACGTGATCACAAGACATGAACAAACTATTCAAGACACTACACGAAGGATGTTCCTCAACAGTGAGATCGCTAAAAAGTATAACATTACGAATATTATTTTCCTGCCTGTTAACGCGGAGCAGTGGCCAGAGTACATAAAGAACGCGGCAGCCAAGGGTCAGGGCATCGACGTGGCCTGGGGTGGCGGGCCAACGCTCTTCAACCTCATCGACGAGCAAGGACTTATAGAGCCTCTAAACACGTCTAAGGTTCCCGAGTTCGCCCTCGTGCTCCAGGAGATGAAGAAGATCCCGCCGACCATAGCGGGAGCGCCTACATACAAGGTTGGCGGCGACGGGCTTGTGCACTGGATAGGCGCGAGCGTGAGTAGCTTCGGCTTCACGGTGAACAAAGACATTCTCTCCCGCTACAACCTCTCAACCCCAACGAGGTGGGCAGACCTGGGCAACCCCCTCTACGCTCAATTCCTGCCAGCTGTGCCGCTTGTGGGCATCGCTGACCCAACCACGAGCACCAGCAACACCAGGATGTTCGAGATAATCCTCCAGGCGTACGGCTGGGACGCTGGCTGGAGGGCCCTCACCCTAATCGCCGCCAACGCGAAGGTTTACGGCGGAAGCAGTGATGTAAGAGACGCCGTGATCCGGGGAGACATAGCGATCGGGACGACCATCGACTTCTACGGTTACACCGCTCAGCAGCAGAACCCCGCGTGCCTGTACGTAATACCCGTGAACGAGAGCATAGTCAACGCAGACCCCATAGCCATCCTTAAGGGGGCTAGGCACCCCCGGGAAGCAGCGGTGTTCGTGGCATGGGTCCTCAACGAGACCGGGGGGCAACTCGTGTGGCTGGATCCCAACATCAACAGGCTCCCGGTCAACCCGAGGGTGTTCGACACACCTGAAGGCTCCAAGAGACCGGATCTAAAAGCCGCCCTCGCCAGCGTAGAGAAAACTGGTGGCATAAGCTTCAACGAGACTCTCTCCTCGCTGTGGGTCACTGCGGTCGTGGACTACTTTAAGGCGACACTCGTTGACGCCCACGACGACCTCCAGGCCGTTTGGGCGCAGATCGCGCAGGCTTACCTGAGCGGGAAGATCTCAAAGGACCAGTTTAACATGCTCGTGGACTCGCTGACAGCCCCGATCACATTCACAGACCCACTAACTAAAACGCAGACCACCTTCACGCTGGACTACGCGATTAAGATTAGCAAATACCTTGCCAGCGACCCTACAATATACCAAAACCTCATGAACCAGTGGAGGGATGCGGCCCGAGCCAGATACCTGAAGACAGCGGCCTTACTGAAGCAGATTACCGGCTCTTAACCTTCCTCCCCTTTTTCTGAAAACTAAACATTTTAAGATGGGAGCGCGGTTTCTGACAGGGCAAGATGCGGGCTAAGCCGTGGTTCATCTGGGTAGCAGGTCTCTCCATCGCCTCCCCGTACGTTGCACTATATGCGTTGTCCCCGGCATTGGCCGCTTCACTTGACCCCCTCCTCTGGTTACTGGCCCTCGCCTCCGCCCTTGCGCTCTACAAGCTGGGCTTCGACTACCGGTGGATAAAGTTCAGCTTCGGCCTCAGCTTCCTGGCGATTTTCTCCATGCTCTACGACTTCTTCACAGTGGCTATAGGCGCTGGCGGAGCACCGAGGGCGCTCGCGCTCTTCCTGGCGCCGTTCGTCTCCGCGGCGGCCGTGGGCTACCTCTATGAGAGGCTGCAAGCACTCGGGGAGGCGAGGGCGGCGCGCAGGGGTGTTGTCTCACTTTCGCGGCGCGTGCGGAGCACTCTCTACGAGCTCGACCCCTTGATGTGGTTCTTCCTGGTTTTCGGCTCCGCGTTCCTTGTGGTTTTCCTCCTCGCTCCGATCACCCTCGTGCTCGTGAGCGCCTTCAGGGCGCCTGCGGGGGCAGCCTGGTACTCTAACTTCCAGAGAATCTTCTCGGCGAGGGAATACGTGAGGCTTGAGAGCCTGCCGGGCGAGACGGCGTGGTCAGTGCTGCAGCTCGGAGACTACACGCTCTACGTGATCAAGGGGATTAACTACGGCATCCTTGTTAACAGCCTAATCCTCTCGACAGCCGTAACCTTCGCCGCAACTCTGCTCGGCGTTGCAATCGCGTTCGTGCTGGCCCGCTACTCCTTCCCGGGCAAGGAGGCGCTCCGCATCCTCTCCCTGGTCCCGCTCTTCGTCACACCCTTCGTCAACTCATACGTCGTTAAGATCCTCTTCAGCGAGTACGGGCCCGTGTCGATGCTGACGCAGGCGCTCTTCGGGTGGCGGCTCAGGCTGGACGGGCTCGTCGGGGTTGTCCTGGCGCAGATCATCTCCTTCTACCCCATCGTCTACCTGAACGCGTACAGCGCTTTCCTCAACGTGGACCCCAGCACCGAGGAGCAGGCGGAGAACCTGGGCTCCAAGGGTTTCAGGCTCTTCAGGACGGTGACGTTCCCGCTAGCTCTCCCCGGGATAGTTGCAGGCGCCATAATAGTGTTCATCTTCAGCCTCGAGGACGTCGGCGCCCCGCTGATCTTCCAGGAGTGGAACCTCATGAGCGCGCAGATCTTCAGGGGCTTCGTTACTCAGACGGGCATCGTCTCCCCGGAGTCTGCGGCCCTCGGCGTCGTCATGCTCTTCGTGGCCGTCGTGGGCTTCTTGGCGATCAGGAACTACGTGGGGATGCGGACCTACGCCATGATCAGCCGCGGGGGTCGCTTATCGCCCAGGCTACGCCCGCTGGGCCTACCGGGTAAGATCGTCGTCTACGCCATAGTATTCCCGCTGGTGCTCCTGACAGCTTTCCCGCAGTTCGGCGTCGCGCTCCTGGCGTTCAACGTCATGCCCCCTAGGGGCTTCGAGATCAACCCGGGCGGCTTCACGCTGAGCTACTTCGAGGTCCTCTTCCTCGACCCCACTGTGTTCACCTACATCAGGAACACCATCACGTACGCCGCGCTGTCGGTGATCCTCGCCGTCGCTGTCGCCGTGATGGTGGGGTACGGGGTTAGCAGGATCCGAGTCGCGTGGCTCTCAAACCTGCTGGACACGCTGGCAACGGTGCCTCTAGCAATCCCCGGGCTCGTGATCGCTCTAGGCTACTACTACTTCTTCACCACGCTCTTCGCCGGGACCCCCCTGGACCCAGCCTCCATAGGGGCTTTCCAGGCCTGGGTCGTGCTGGTCATATCCTACAGCGTGCGCAAGCTACCCTACGTGGTGCGCTCGGTGTACGCCGGCTTCCAGCAGGTCCACGTGGGCCTCGAGGAGGCAGCGATGAACCTGGGGGCCACGCGCGCTAAGGTGGTTTTCGGCGTCGTGCTGCCTTACATCATCTCCTACATCTTCAGCGGCGCCGTCCTGGGCTTCATATACATGGCCACGGAGGTTAGCACGAGCATAACAATCGGCAACTTCAACCCCTCGCAGGCCCCAATGACGTACTACATGATGAACGTCTATAAGGGCGGCTCTCCCATCGGCGTGCAGATCGCGGCAGCGATGGGTGTGCTGCTGATATTTATACAGCTGGTGGCTATACTGATCGTGGTGAGGGTCCTAAAGCAGAGGTACGCCTTCATCGGGGTGTAGAGGCATGGTGGGCATCCGGCTGGTTGAAGTTAGCAAGGTGTATGGCCGCGTGAGGGCCGTAGACCGCGTCACCCTCGAGGTGAGGGACGGGGAGCTCTTCACTATCCTCGGCCCGAGCGGGTGCGGGAAAACCACCCTGCTTAGGATCGTGGCCGGCTTCGAGGTCCCCGAGGAGGGCAGAGTGTTCTTCGGCAGCGAGAACGTCACCTTCGTGAAGCCCTACGCCAGGGGCACGGCCATGGTCTTCCAGAACTACGCGCTCTGGCCTCACATGACGGTCTTCGAGAACGTTGCCTACGGCCTGAAGGTTAGGCGCAAGCAGCTCAAGCTGACCGACGAGGAGATCGAGAGGAAGGTGCGCGAGGCGCTGAGGCTCGTTCGGCTGGAGGGCATGGAGGATCGCTACCCACTACAACTGAGCGGGGGGCAGCAGCAGAGAGTCGCCCTGGCTAGGGCGCTGGTGGTGGAGCCGAGGGTTCTGCTCCTCGACGAGCCCCTGAGCAACCTCGACGCCAAGCTCAGGCTGGAGATGAGGGAGGAGATTAGGAGGATCCAGTCGGAGCTGAAGATCACGGCCCTCTACGTGACGCACGACCAGGAGGAGGCGATGAGCCTCGCCGACCGGATAGCTGTGATGAACAAGGGGAGGGTGCTCCAGGTCGGGACCCCGCGCGAGATCTACTCGAAGCCGGCGAACCTCTTCGTGGCCACGTTCATAGGGAGGAGCACCTACTTCGCGGGGACGGTCCACGAGGTCCTAGGCGACGCCGTCAAGCTCAGGGTGGACGGCCAGGTGGTGGAGGGCCGCCTCGCACCTGGGTACAAGCTCAGGGAGGGTGAGAGAGCCGTTGCGATAGTGAAAGCTGAGGACTTCAGCGTCGGCGGCGAGGGCTCCAACTCGCTTGAGGGCGTCGTCGAGATGGTGATGTTCATCGGGATGTTCAACCAGGTGAAGGTCCGGGTCGGCGAGCAGAGGGTTACCGCCCTCCTCGACCCCGCCCTGGACCTCGCGCCAGGTCAGAGGGTAAGGCTTAGCGTGAGGCCCTCCGACGTCAGCGTGTTCCCCGCGACCGGGTGGGAGGAGGAGACCTTCTCCTAGACCCATTTTGGGTGCGTAACGCAAATATCCAGCGTGCTCGTGGCTGTTTTCATGCCTGCGCGCAGGCTAGCGGAGATGACGTACGTAGAGGTACGCGAACTGCTCGCCAAGGGCTTGGACACGGCAATACTCCCCGTCGGCACTGTCGAGCCCCACGGGCCGCACCTTCCGCTCGGCACGGACTGCATTATTCCGGAGCTCATCGCGGAGAGGCTGGCTGAACGCCTGAATGCCGTCATCCTGCCCACGGTGAACTACGGTGTGACCAATAGCCTTCACGGCTACCCCGGGTCGATACGCGTGAGGCCGGATGTCCTCGAGAACCTAGTCTACGACATCCTTGCGAGCCTGTCGCTTCACGGCTTCAAGATAGCGGTTATCCTCAACGGTCACGGCGGGAACACCTCGGCCCTCGACAGCGCCGCTAGGCGCGCGTGGCTCGACCACAGGCTCGCAGTGCTCCTCGTGGACTGGTGGCGTCTAGCGCGCGAGAGGGGGCTTACTCAGCGCATCCTCGGTAAGGAGGGGGGTCACGCCGCCACAGATGAGACGGTGCTGGTCGCTGCGGCAAGGCCGGAGCTCGTGAAAAGGGAGCTCTACAGCCCCAAGGAGGTGTTCCTGGCGTCCCAGGGGGTGCAGTCGTACCCCATCCCGGGTACCATCCTGAACTACTCGCCAACGGAGGGTGAAGTATCATTCGACACTTCAAGGGCTCAGGAGTACCTTGATGAGATCGTCAGAGAAGTAGGGAAGCTCTACGATGCGTTGAGGTCAGCCTTGGAACGCATGAAGCACTAAATATATAAATTGTTAAACACGAGGGTTTAAGTTTCTGCACATTGCGTGCACTATGTGAGGATCCGGGACATCGCCGACCTTTTCAAGCTACGGCAGACGCTCATGGCTGTTTTAACCGGCGTCGTCGCCTACATTAAACCCCTTGGCTTTAACATAGATCTCCGAGCATTAACCCTTGTATCGATCTCTCTGTTCGCAACCGTGGCTGGAGCCACAGGGTTCAACATGCTGTTCGACATGGATATTGACAGCATAATGCCCAGAACGCGCCACAGGCCTCTCCCGTCCGGTAGGATGACGCCGCGTCAGGCTCTATGGATTTCAGCTATTACGGTCGCGGCTGGTTTAGTCTTGGCTTCCCTAATCAACGTCTGGGTCCTTTTCTTCGGTGTACTCGGCTTCCTGATCTTCAGCTTCCTGTACACGAAGTTCATGAAGAGGAAAACTCCGTGGAGCGTCGTGATCTGCGGAACGGCTGGAGCCATGCCCGTCCTAGGCGGTTGGTCTGCTGCGACGGGCGAGCCTTCCCTCGAGGCTGCCCTGCTTGCCACGCTCGTTGTCCTTTGGAGCTATGTGCACATCTGGACAGCCGCTACTTACTTCTCAGAGGACTACAGGCTAGCAGGAGTTCCGATGCTTCCCGTGGCTCTGGGAGAGAAGGCAGGATTAGTAGCCTCCCTCACCGCACTGGCGCTGGTCGTCGCCGACCTCGCCTTAATGTGGCTACGAGGAGTGTACTCTACACCTTCTGCGGCCGCTCTCGCAGTCTTAGCTACAGCTATAGCCGCCGTTTTGCTAAAGGGTCTATTTAAGGGGGAATTCAAGAGGAGCTCCTACGTGGCCTGGAAGCTCGCCACAGCTTTTATCGCAGCGGCTTTCGTCCTACTATTCATCTAGTCTCCCCAGAAAAAGCCTATAAATAACCTCTTTCTGCCACGTGTTCGGAGGATGAGAAGAGGGTCTCCTAACCCAAGGAAGGGATGAGGAGAACCGGCAATACTGATATTTCGGCATTTACCTGATAAAAATAAAATAAGTATTATTCTATTGACATAAAGAAATATATGTAGCAAATTATATTCATGTAACTGACCGAAGATGACAAAAGGTTTAGCAATAATAATGTTCTCAGGCACAGCTGACAAGTTCATACCCCTCGGCGTTCTCACTCAGACTGCGGCTAACCTAGGCGTCCCTGTACGCATCTTCGTGACCGGCTTCGCGACCCCCTACTTCACGAAGAACAAGCCTCAGCCGCGCTTCCCCAAGGAGTTCGAGGACATGGTCCCTGGCCTGCTTAAAGGCTTGGAGAAGATGAAGGCTCCCAGCTGGTACGACATGCTGAAGGAGGCGA
Organism: Infirmifilum tikiterense; assembly: GCF_054696565.1. The sequence goes on along the minus strand of NZ_CP182482.1, from coordinate 1,133,487 downwards.
AGGAGATCGGCGACGTGAAGGTGTACGTGTGCTCGCTGATAGCGGAGGCCCTGGGGCTTAAGAAGGAGCACCTCGACCCAATAGTGGACGACATCGTCGGAGCAACATTCTTCATGAAGGAGACCGCCGAGTACGAAGTAATATTCATCTAAGATGGGGCGTATGCCTGAGATAACCGTAGACGCACGTGAGATGGCCTGCCCCGGGCCCATTTCGGCGCTGACGAGGGCCTACCGCAACGCCCAGAACGGTGACGTGATCATCGTACTTGCGACAGACCCCGGGTTCAAGCCCGACGTTCAGGCTTGGGTTGAGCGCACCAAGAACGAGCTCGTCTCCCTGACAGAGGAGGGCGGCGTCATAAAGGCGGTCATAAAGGTAACCGCTAAAAAGTAGCTTTTTCGGGTGTTTCTCACGTCCGGTGAAAAGGTAGTTATTGTTGGTGGCGGCGGAGGGGGAGCTATCCTCGCGAACCTGCTTCAGCCACACGGGTTTGAAGTCACGGTCGTAGACAAAAGCCAGCACCACCACTTCCAGCCTGGGAACCTCTGGGTGGCTTTTAAAGGCGTCTCTCCAGAAAAGTTCCTGAGACCCATCCCGTCCCTGCTCAAGAGCGGGGTTAACTTCGTTAACGATGAAGTTGTCAGCGTTGACCTCAACGAGCGTATAGTCGCGACTAAGAGCGGGAGGAAGCTCAGCTACGACGTGGTTGTTCTGGCCAGCGGGGCGGAGCTCGACTACGACGCTATCCCCGGGCACCGGGAGCTCCTCGAGCGGTTTGGCGACTTCTACGCGGGCCCCCAGGATGCGGTAAAGCTGTGGGACGCACTCAAGGGCTTAAGGGAGGGTAGCTTCGTCATCGGAATAGCTGACCCTATCTACAAGTGTCCTCCCGGTCCCCACAAGGGAGCCTTCCTCGCAAGCGAGTTGTTCAAGAGCAGGGGGTTAGCGGGTAAAGTGAAGGTAGTGCTGGCGGTTCCTGTTCCGCACGCGTATCCCTCAAAGGTCATCGCGGACATAATTGAGCCGGAGCTCGAGCAGAGGGGCATTGAGCTCCACACGTTCTTCACGGTGAACGAGATCGACTTGCAGAATGGGAAGCTGGTGAGCCTCGAGGGGGAGGAGATTCCCTTCACGGTGGCTACAGTCATCCCGCCCCACAAGGGCCCGAGCTACGCGGTCAGCCCCGCGGAGGTGAAGGACGGGTCTGGCTACATAAAGATCGACAAGTACACGAGCAATATTCAGGGCTTCGACGACGCGTACGCGATCGGAGACTGCACGAACGCTCCAACCTCTAAGAGCGGTGTGACAGCGCACCTTCAAGCCGAGGTCGTCGCCGCGAGGCTGCTCGGGTACGACGCGAAGTACAGCGGGAGAACGAACTGCCCGATAATCCTCGACGGGAAGGGTGGCTTCGTGATAAGCGACTACGACCACCCGCCTATCCCGGTGAGGCTGAGTAAGTTCAAGAGGCTGATGGAAGACCTGTTCGTGGCGACCTACTGGAGCGCAATCAAGTACCCTGAGTTCTGGAGCCCTGTGTTCAAGGCGTACTTCGAGGCTTCTGACGAGTTCATCAAGAGGGGTGAGGGGTGGTGAGCGTGAAAGCCGAGCTAACACCTGAGCAGGCTGAGGCGCTGAACAAAGCCTTGGAGGTGCTCGTAAGGGCCAACGAGCTGGGCCTGCTCGATACTGTTAAGGACTTGCTCGACCCCGAGTTCATCGGCAGACTGTCGTCGCTGCTACTGACGCCAGGCACGCTCAAGCTGCTCGACCACATCGACGACATCCTGGAGCTCCTGGGGAGTGTCGACTACGAGGCGTTAAAGGAGAAGGCACCGGTGCTGGTGGAGGCCCTGAAGTCCCTGCCAAAGGAGCCGCAGCCCATCGGCCTCTTGGGGCTTCTCAAAGCGCTTAGCGACCCCGAGGTGCAGCGCGGGTTGGGTGTTGTTCTCGAGCTCCTCAAGGCTCTTGGCAGGCAGGGCAGGAAGTAGCTTAACCCCTAATTTTTACGCTTATTTTCTTACTCGGGAACTCCTTCGGGGAGAGGGCTGTCAGTATCTGCGAGACGTTGTTCCTTAAGTCGACGTATACTTGGGCTACGCGCTCGAGCTCTCCCCTGCTGTACTGCCTGTGGGGGAACAGGAGCTTCAGCGCGCCTGAGAGGAGCCTTCTGACGGCTTTCTCGTCGCGTATTGTGAGCCTCCCCTCCATCTCGAAGAGCCCTTCAACCTCCTGCTCCAGGCTCACCTGCCTGTAAATGTGAAGCACCTCCGCTAGGTAGTCCGCTGCGACGCCGTAGCCCTGGGCTAGGTGCTCCTCGCTCTTCATGATCTTGGGTAGCTCCCACCCGTGTATGAAGCCGTGGATCCTGTCGAGGAAGGCTGTGTCCTGCATGAACCTGGGAAGGTAGCCTGCGAGGCTGTAGTGCGAGGCGATCCTCTCGAGGTCAATGTTCCCTATAAAGACGAGCGAGCATGCGGCTGGCTTCTTCGGGTGGTAAGCTCCCCTCTCGAAGTACCCGTCCACCATGTAGTCTTTGAGCTTCGCAACTACCTCGTCTCCGTTCGAGAACTTGATCTTGCTTATCTCGTCGAACACCACCACGTCGTTGATCACAAGGTCTCCGGGTATGTTGCTCCTCACGTCGTAGAAGAGCTTAGCCGGGGTCACTATGCCGCCCGAGTAAATCCTCGAGTAGTACGTGAGCTCGCGGTACGTGTGGGTCTTACCCGTGGCTCTCGGGCCTAGCTCCAGGATGTTCACGTTCGACTCGGCCAGCGGGATGAGCCTGGCTAGCAGGAGGAGCTTCTGCTGGAACGTGTACGCTTTAGGGTTAAGCCCAGCGCTTCTAACGATCAGGTCAACCCACTCGTCTAGGCTCAGCGCCTCCCTGGCCTCGCTGGGGAGCTTAAGGTCAATCTCGTAAGCCTGGAAGGGCTCGAAGTCCTCCATAATAACCGGGGTGACGCCCGGGTACCGGGTTTGGAGGGAAGGCTCGTAAGCGAGCACCCCCACGCCCCAAAGGCCTGAGTAGAGCCTCTCGTTGGCACGGATGATCTCCTCGCGCACCAAGGCGTCGTTGATGCTCAGGGACGGGACTTGGAGCAGGAAGACGTTCTTCTTGAGGTTAACGAGAACACGGTACTCGTCCAGCAGCTTGAGCCGGCCCTCCCCCTTCAGCTTACCCAGGAACCTTTCCCGCGACCTGGGGTCGGGGTAAAGCTCGCTCACCGTGCTGGCAACCTCTTTGAGGCACTCGGGTGAGGGCTCAGGGCAGTGGCGAGCCACGAGGTATTCCCTGATGAAGGCCGGGATTCGCGGGATGATCCCTAGCCTGGCGACTCGCTTGTCGACAGCGTACTCGCCGAAGAGCTTCTTTACTTTCACGTCCAGCTCGTCCATGGGCTCTCACCTCTAGAGAAGCCTCTCGATGCGGTTCCTCCTGCGGCCCCTGGAGGCCTCCTCTTCTTTGGGCTTGGCTTCGCTCCCCTCGATTCCAGCGGGTTGACCGGTAGCGGAGTGCTCGAGTCTGAGGCTGGCCCTGTGCTCCCACGAGAAGAACTTGATGAAGCGGTAGAAGTCGGCTAGAGCGGAGCCGGCCAAGCTCGGGTTGAACGTGCTTTTTACCTCGAACCCTTCGCCGACGGAGGTTATGCTTAAGCTGCTCGAAGCGACAGTGGGAGGCTGCTCGTCAAGCGCCTTGACAGCCCGTGCGGGGAAGTCGGAGGCTGAGGGAATACCCTTTAGGACGACCTTCCCGTGCTGCGTTCCTACAATTAAGTCCACGTACCTCCTCCCTAGAATCCTCGAGAGGAGAGGGTAGTGGGTTTTAACGCTCGTGACGGTGTGCGCTAGTACCCTTCTCGTGTCGAGGCGCGGGAGCAACGAATCGGGCCTTACACCCCGAACCTCAACCCCCACCTCTGACACCCGGTACTCCGTGAACGCTCTCTCAACCTCGATGGTCACCAGGGTGACTGGCGCTACTAGGAGCAGTGAGAGCCTCAGGGATTCTTCAAGCGTTGCTAGGCCGGTGATGTAGAGGGCTAGCGCGTACGCGTACGTTACTAGGGTGAAGAACCTCTCGCTCCACCCGAGCTGGAGGCCGAGGAGGCTGTAAGCGCCGTAGGCTAGCAGAGGGTTGAGCCAGTCGTGCGCCTCTAGAGGCCTAAGCTGGATCAGAAGGAGTAGCAGAGGCGGGAAAGAGTACCTTGAAAGCATTGACAGCCTCGAAGGCCTGATCGTGTCGGAAAACGCCATGAGCGTTCAGCCAATAAACTGGCCTGTTGCACTTTTATTCTTTCCCTTCCCTCAGTCAACGTCATCACGGCGCAGCAGCCTGTAATCACAGCCCATGTGACAAGATTTTTATCCCGGCGCCTTCTCTTCGGAGTGATGGTGGAGGTCGACGGAGAGGTTTGGGGCAGCGTTGCTAAGTGGCTGGAGCTCACCGGCCTCGTGAAGCAGCTGCTGCGGCTGAAGCAGCCTAAGCCCGTGAGCCGGGCTTTCGGCACGAGGAACATGGCTCACATCGCAAGAACACTTGGTAGGCTCCGCTCCCTGGGACTCGTGGAGGAGGCTACTCTCGGCAACGTGCGCTACGTTTACCTCACCGAGAGAGCTTGCAAACTTCTAGCGCTGCTGGGCTGCAAGCCTGAGGGGCTTGCGTGCGGTGACGCCGCGCTGAAGCTGCTCAAGAGCGCGGGGACGCGTGAGGAGCTCAGTAGCGTACGCTGAGCGGAGATAGGCGTGTCAGGGCACAAAAAGACGAGGGCTGAAAAGTCGCCCTAAACTCTCAGCTAGCGCTATGAAGCTTGGTCTGCTCTAAATGGGCTTCCCCTGATTGATCTCTCGACGGCTAAGGAAAGCGGGAAACCTAGGACTACTATCGAGATCAACGACCCCGGTAGTACACCCGCTATGGACAAGAGGAGCGGGATATCGGTTCCGAAAGCCCACAGAAGCAGGTACTTGAGGTAGGATCCGACACCCACCGACACCATCAGAGATTGAGTGATCAACGCCGCTAACCTTCTTCTCCTACCGCCTTTACCGGAGATCCTGTAGCCCGCGTACCCGGCTGCGAGGTTCACGAGGCTTCCCAAGACGGCGTCGAAGGCGCTTAGGGCGGGGTTTCCCCAAGGCGCGGCGAGGATGTTGCCTATAAAGCACCCCACAGCAACGCCCAGCACCGCTGGGTATCCCAGCACGGTGGACAAGGCGATAAGGGCGTCCGCAACCCTTACCTGCCACAAAAGGAACGAGGCGAAGGGTAGCACGTAGACTAGAACCGCGTAAAGCGCCGCCACTATCCCGGCTAAGGCCATGTCTCTCGAGCGCACAGGTTCCCATGGGAGCCCTAGGCTTAAAAACTTCGTGGTCAGAAATCCATAGCCGTCAGAATCTCCTCCGGGAGCCTCATGCCGAGTTGCTGCAGGACAAGCTTGCTGTACTCCACCTGGGCTTTGAGCAGCTCCCTGAACTCGTCCATCGAGAGGTAGGAAGTGGGGTCCAGCTCTTTGAGCCTGTCGGCTGGTATGCCCGGGACCTCAGCTGGGACGAGGACCCGCTCACCCCATACGGGGTGGGGCTTCCACTTAACTGCTCCGCGGCTCGCCTGCAGGAGGAAGAGCTCCGTCTCCTCTATCGTGGGGCGCGTGCCCCCGACGGGCTTAGGGATGCCATCCCGCACCTCGAGCACCGGTTCTGGCACCCTCACTGTTCTGTCTCCGACCCTGACCTCCCCCCACCTGTACTGCGCCACTATCCTCCCGGTTGTGTTCCACATGTAGACGTCCACCCTGTGACCGCTCTCCTGCCACTTCTTGAGGAAGCCGTAAAACCTTAGAACGTGGGCGTCGTCGCCCACCCCGATTGTGAACTCCGAGTACCGGGGGACGAACCTCACCTTGCCTACGAGCTCTCGCGCCTGCGCCGGGTGCCCGACGGTCCTGCCGTCGGCGAGCGCCTTGGCTATGAACTCCGGGGTGTTCAGCTTGACCCAGGCGTAGTCTGTGAAGTAGCCTGGGGACAGGAAAACGGCTGTGTTCATGGGCCCGTCGGAGTCGACCTGGCCGTCGAAGTAGCCTGTATCCTCGAGGTACACCACGGACCTCGCGTTCCTGTTCGGCATTCCGAAGTACTGGAAGAGCTTCCCCTCGAAGCTGGGGTTTCCGTCGCTGGAGAACTCCGTGTTCTCGTGCAGGGCCCGTGGGCTCATGCAGGCGTTCCACATCGCCTCCTGCTCGGGTGTCAGGTCCTCGGTCTTCACCCAGGCGCCGCGCTCCGAGCCGTAGACCCTGTCCTCGCATATCGCGACTATGTCGTCGTTGCGTATCTTCTGGTCTCTCACGTAGTCCAATGGGTTCACGCCGAACTTCTCCACGTACACGCGGGCGTTCCTGGGGGTCCACGTGTAGAAGCCGTGCGTGGACTTGCCTGAGCCCGTCAGGCCCCAGATGACGAGCGTGATCCTCCTCCAAGAGCCGTCGACCGTGTTCACCGTGAACTCCCTGAGGGCCGCGTGCTCGCCGGTGCAACCCTTCTTGTATACGTGATAGATCCAGTGGCGCAGGGCTCCCTTCTTTATCTCCCCCTGGTAGCTAGACAGGGTGATTATCGTAAGGTTGTGGTGGGGGAAGACGAGGATGGCCATCAGCCTGTTGGTGCCGGGTATGAGGGGGTTGCCGAGGTAGTGCGGCACGACGATGAGCTCTGCCTCGGGCTTCTCGTCAGGCGGGGCTGGGAACACGAGCTGCTTCCACCTGTAGGCGAGGTCGGGGAACTGGGGGTCGACGTACACCGTCGTGTGCATCTGCACCTTGCTGCCGGGCCTCCCGTAGTAGCCGTCCACCTTGATGAGCGGGCCCTGAGCTAGGACGTGCTCGAGCACTCTCTGCATGAGTAGCTTGTGCTCCTGCCTAAGCTCCGCGTCGCTGTTCACCACTACCGTGTTCGCCGCGGACCTGCTCCAGATGTTGCTGGCCCAGCCCAGAGCACCGTTTCTGAACTTCGTCGCGTAGAGCTTGGCTCTCTCGAGGAGGTCGGGCGGGTTGTCCAGAACCGCTTCCAGCCCAGAGCTCTCCTTGAACGCTAGTATGCGCCTGAAGGACTCCCTGAATGTTGAGGGGTTCAGGTCTTCCAAAGGAGGGATCAGCTTAGAACGAGTTTCTACCACGTGTTCTAAGCGCCAAAAGTGTATTAAAAACTTTTTAGTTTAAGAGTTTAAGTATGCGCTTAGAGCAGCAACTCGAATATCGTTTTAGCCTTTTGGGGGGACGCCCTAGGGCATAGGTATAGGGTCTCGCTGTCCACTGAAACCTTCACGCACGTTTCCGCGTCCAGCAACGTGGCGTTAACCCCTAGCCTTTCAAGGGATTTCAGTAGTCCCTCTCTCCTGCTTCGAAGAAGGCAGGGGAGGTGGACCTTACCTGTGAAGCTTACCTGACCGAAGAGCTCAGGCCTCTCAAGTACAAAAGGTATTCCTAGAGCGTGCGCGACTTCAGGTGACAGAGCGAGCGGTTCATGCGGGCGGAGCTTCTTTAATGTTTCCGACAACGACTTGGGCTCGAGCGGTTTCCCTAGATCGTAGCGTTCCTCGACGCCGCTTACCACCGCGAGCCCCAGCCCGTACCTTTCAGCCAGCTTAGCGCCAAGCTCGCTCTCCAGCCTCCCTGAGGCGACCAGCAGAGGTTTTCCCTCCTTGAGGATTTGGGCACTTAGCTTTACCGGGGTGTCGCAGTAGGTTTCTAGGAGGGGGAAGTGCAGGGGACACTCGTCTACGCACCTCCAGCACTTCACGCACCTCTCCACGCCGAGCTTCCTGTCGCGGGCGTATCCGAGGGGGCTCAGGGCAAGGCTACCCGAGTAAGTGAACGTCGGGCATGCGGTGAGGCATATTCCGGGGCAGTATAGGCAGGGGTTTTTGACCTTTCTTAACGGGAGGGTGGCGAACCGTGCAACAAGGGTGGGGGTAAGCTTGATGGCTCGCAACGTTGTGAGGCTCACCAAGGCTAATCACCCATCCACTTCCCTGGGTTCGCGAGGCCTTGGGGGTCTAGGCACCGCTTTACTTTTTTGAGGTACTGTAAGCCTGCCCCCAGCTCCTCAGCGACCCACTTGGCCCTCAGGAGGCCGACGCCGTGGTGGTGGCTTATCGTCGCACCGGTCTCGAGGAGGGTTCTCACGGCTTCCTCCCACATACGCCAGTACGTCTGCTCGTCCGCCTCGTAGGTCAGCGTGAAGTATATGCAAGCGCCTGTCGTGTAGAAGTGCGACGCGTGCGCCAGCACGGCGTAGACGCCCTTAACCCTCTTCACCCTCTCCTTGAACGCTCGGTAGACCTTGGGCAGCGCGCTCCACGTGGCAGCGGTCTCGATCGTGTCGAACCATAGGTTGAGGGGCACGACGAGCTTCTTCAGCTCGGATATCACGTCGAAGCGCGTTTCCAGCCACTTGTCCACGGGGGCTGCCCCGACCTCCTTGCCCCCGTGCTTCGCGACGATTCTCCGCGCCTCAGAAACCTTAGCATTGAGTATCTCCTCGGAGTTCTCCTCGAATATCAGGATCAGCGTGTCCCGGGCGTCGTGGAACCTGGCTGCGGAGTCGTCCTTGTCGTAGAGCCTCGCGACCGCCGGGACGGCACCAGTGAGCATCATCTCTCGAACCGCGCGAAGACCGGACTCGAAGTCTGGGAAAGCGTACGCGTTCTTCCACTGGTGCTCTGGCAGGGGGAAGACCTTCAGCACGGCCTTCGTTATGATTCCAAGCTGTCCCTCGCTCCCGATGAAAAGTCGTTTAAGCTCCGGGCCCGTCGCCGCCCTCGGGACGATGCTTCTCCTCAAGGGGATGATGCCTCCGTCGGGGGCCACAACCTCGAGGTCCATCACGAGCTCCTCTATCCCCCCGTACTTCGTGCTGAACTGGCCGGTGCTCATTGTAGCTATGAGCCCGCCTACAGCCGCCTCAGGGAAGGATTGCGGAATGTGCCTAAGCGTGAAGCCCTTGCTGTTCAAGAACTCCTCCAGCTTTTTGAGCATCACGCCCGACTCGACTACTACGAGCGCATCCTCCTCTGAGAAGCGGAGGATCCTGTTCATCCTCTTGACGTCGATGACCACACACCCCTCGCACATCGTACCCCCTATGACGCCTGAGCCCCCGGCGTACGGGACGAACGGCACCCTGTACTCGTTGCAGAGCTTCACAAGCTTCGAAACCTCCTCCGCGGACTCGGGCCACACAACCAGAAGCGGCCTTGGGAGGGCCTCGCCTCTCGTCTCTCGTAGCAGGGCAAGAGGCCAGTAGTCCCTAGAGTAAAGCTTGAGGGTGGTCTCGTCCCTAGAGACTCTGCCTGGGAACTCCCTCTCAACCGCCTCTACGAACTTCTCCTTAGAAAGATGTTCTCCTCCCATTCCGGAAGCGCCTCCACAATATCTTTAAAATTCGACATATATTCCTTCCGAGCGTCCTCGTCGAGCTTGGGGGCGAACACAGCGGAAGCTGGCATGGGGTGCCCGAAAGCTTCCTCGCCCGAAGACCCATCGGCGAGCATGAGGAGCTTCAGCACTCCTCGGGAGCTGGCTTCGACATCGGCTGGCCTCGCGACGGTTAGGCCTGTAGCGTCCGCGAGGAACTGGAGGAAGACGTCCGACTTCGAAAAGCCTCCAGCCGCCCACAAGGGCTCTTCGGGGCGTCCCGCTACCTGCTCCATCATGCGGAGAATGTACCCCATGTATAGCGCAACCCCCCAAGCTAGCCCGGCTACCACGTCGCTCCTCCTTGTCCCCAGCGTGAGGCCCAACATCATGCCCGCAGCGTTCTGGGCTTTAGGGACCCTCAAGCCCCCGAAGGATGGGAGGATCAGCGCGCGGCGCGAGCCCTCGCCTGCCAGCTTCTCCATCTCCTCGTAGCTGCTGTAGAAGCCGATGTCTCGAAGCCAGTCCACCACTGAGCCGGAGGTCCTGAGGAAGCCTTCTACACCGTACCTCAGAGTCTTGCCTACTTTCACTTGCACGACTGGTATGAGGCCCGCCGGAGGCATGACAAAATTCCCCGTGCAGAGCTCCATGAAGCTGCCTGTCCCGTGGACGCTCTCCACCCTCCCCCTCTCGACCGCGCCGAGGCCCAGGGCGGCGGACTGCTGGTCCGCTATGAATGCTTTTAGCTCCAAGCCCTCGATGCTACCGAAGTCCCCCACGTTGTCGACGAGCTCGGGGCGGATGCGTGGAAGCCTCAGGATGTCGTAAACCAGGCCTATTTCATCGAAGTTCTTCGGGTGGACGAGGCCGGTGAGGGTTATGTTCGACGGATCCGCGATGAACTTTCCCGAGGAGGTGTAAAGCAGGTACGAGTCGAGGGTCCACACGAACGCGTCTCCGCTCTTCACCCTCTCGTACAAGCCTGGTATGTTCTCGTAGACCCACTTCATGAGCACCGCTGGTGAGTCTGGGCTGAGTATGTAGGCGAGGGGTCTGCTCAGCCGTGAAAGCATCTTAGCTGTGATGGGCAGTTTTTCCACCACGCTCCTCCCCCTGCCGTCAATCCACGTGATGACGTTTGTCAGCGGTCTACCGCTCCTGTCCCACGCGACAACGGAAGCCCTGTACACGGAGACCCCGAGGCTCTTGGCGCCCAGCTCTCGCGCCTTCCTCGCTAAGCCTTTAACGGTCCTGACGAGCTCTTGGGAGCTCTGCTCGACCAGACCGCCCTGGAGCCTCTCGAACCCCAAGACAACTTTTTCATAGTGAACGCGGTTACCCTGAGAGTCGTACACCGAGAGCTTCACGCCCGTCGTTCCGACGTCTATCACACCGTACACTACACCACCCTGATGACCACTTTCCTCTCGGGCGGCAACTCCACGACAGGATATGGCTCTTCCGCTGAGAACACTCTGCCAGCCACCTCAAGCTTGACGCCGGAGGGTACGCCGACCATCACGTACGGGTGCTTCACGGAGAACACGCTCGGGACCGCGGGGACCTCTCCGTGGACTCTCCCTAGTTCACCCCCCTCGGTGAGCGTGAGCGCGAGGAGCCTCGCGCTCTCAGCAACCTTCGCGGGATCTTCGATCACCATCCCAGCGTTGCCTACGGCGAGCTCTGCGTTAAGCAACCTTAGAGGGGCAAGCTTGGCTAGCACCAGCGTATCTGCTTCAACGTAGCCAGCAGATGTTCTCAGCCTCTCGACGCGCTGCCTTCCCTCGACGTACAGGACCCTTCCTTTTACCAACTCAGCGCCGTAGTCCCCGGCTTCCTCCGGCTTGTGAACGTAGCTCTCCTCGTCGTAGACGACGACCAGCTTCTCGCAGACCTTGTGGATCTTGGCTATGAGCGAGAGCGAGTAGTGGTTGAAGCCGTACACGACAACTCTCTCGCCGATAGAGTACCCCATGTTCACGAGGTCCCATGCGGCTGTTAGGGGGAAAACACCTGCGGGCCGAAAGCCGTATACCCCCAGCTCCACAGGGGTTTTCTCTCTGAAGCCTGTAGCCAGCACGGGTAGGCCTTCGTGGAACTCTGCGCCGTTGACGCCCACGCTCCACACACCGTTGCCCTCAGACTCGAAGACCGTTTCCCCTAGTAGTGCCCGCACGCGACCTGCTAGCCCCTCGACGAGCTCCCTGCCGCTGTGTTCACCCACCTTCAACTCGTCGCTCGCGAAGAAGCCCCCTAGCTGCTTCCTGGCCTCGAAGACCACGGCGTCGCCGTAAGTCGCCGCGAAGGCCATGCCAGCGAGGCCGCCTCCAACTACGAGGGCCCTCCTCATCTCTTTCTTACCAGCCAAGACCCCTCACCCCTTAAGGTCACCTCCTCCGGGTCAACGCCCAGCTCGTCCGCTATTATCCTTAGAACCTCGGCCATGCACTTTGAGCCCTGGCACAGCCCCATCCCGGCCCCGGTCCTGAACATCACTCCTTGAAGCGTCCTTGAGCCTCTCCTGACGGCCTCCCTGACCTCCTCCTCGGTCACGAGGTTGCAGGGGCAGACAACCCTCCCCTTACCTGCCTTGGGGTTGTCCCTGAGCCTCCTGAAGGGGGCTCTCTCGACGACGTGCTCCTTTTTCTCGAGCCTGAGGCCCGCCTCCCTGAGCATTTCGAGGATCTTCTCGGCTATCACAGGAGACGCCGTGAAGGCTGGAGACTCCGTACCGACAGCGTGCACAATCCTCTTCGTCCTAGAGGAGTAGGTAATCCTGAAGTCGTTCTCGGGAGGGATCGGCCTTATGCCAGCGTAAGCTTTGATCGGAGTACCCGGAGGTGCTTCGAGAAGCGGAGAGAACTTCTTCAGCAGAGCCTCCACATCCTCCTCGTCAACCGAGACGTCGCTCTTGTCTCTAGCAGGCCTTAGGTTCGGCCCCCAGAGCCCCTTCCCGTCGACTGTGAACATTATAGCACCCCCCTTCGTCTTCGGGTCGGGTTTTAGGTAAAGGGGGGAGACGAAGCGGCTCGTAACCTTCCTGTCGAAAACCAGCATCGCGCCCTTCCCGAGCTCGAGCTCCACGCTGTCGCCCAGCTTGTTGTACAGCTCGTCTGCCCATAGACCGGCAGCGTTCACGAGGAACTTCGCTTTGAAGGCGTTGCCCTTATCCGTGCGCAGCTCCAGCCCGTCCACCCTGTCTTCAACGCTGACAACCCGCTCCCCGAACCTGAACTCGACGCCGTTGGCCTTCGCGAACTCGTACAGCCCATAAAGCAAGTCAAAGTTGTCCACGCAGCCGTACCCGTACACCTCGATAGCGCCGAGAGCCTTCCTCGTAAGGTTAGGTTCCGCCTGCCTAAGGTACCGCCTTCCTCTCAGCTTGACTGGGAAATCTCTCCCGAGGTTGAGCCTCAGGTACAGGGCGACGAACGGCATCGCCAGGAAGTGGTGCAACTTGGTAGCCACCACGAGGGTGCTGGTTTTCACGTACCTGACTCCCAGCCTCTCTGCTATCAGGAACATTTTCCTGTTTCCCTCGCGGGCCATCCTGCTCTTCACAGACTTGAAGGGGAGCTGGACCACGTGAACGATCGCCGCGTGCGCCTTCGAAACCCCCCACCCCGGCTCAGGGTTTGCCTCTAAAACCAGCGTCCTTAGCTTGAAGTGGGCGAGGTTGTAGGCGACCATGAGGCCGACGACGCCACTACCCACGACGGCTACGTCGTACTCCTCCATCACTTATAAGGGTTGCCAGAAATCATTATATAAACTTTCCTCATGTTCACCTTTTTATATAAGCTCCTCGGGGATCGCGTCCGGATGGTAAGCAACCCTGGGTGTGAGGCCGGCCTTCTTAAGCCTCTCGACGACATGGGGGTACAGAAACACGTACTCCTCCTCTAACTCGCGCGCGTAGCTCTGGTGTATCTCCCCCAACTCCTCCACGAGGCGCTTAACGGACTCCTGTGAGGAGAAGGAGAGCATGACCGCTGGGTGCGCGGGCACGCCGTAGTCCGCCAGGTGCCTTAGCGCGCTGAGCTGCAGGTCGAAGAACTCCGGCCTCGCCCCCGTGAGCTTGTGGAACTCCTCGCGAGAGGCGCCCTTGAGCGACACGCGCACGTGAACCCTGGTGAACCTGGATAGGTCCCTCGCCTTTCCCTTGTCGGCGCCCAGCTCGATGCCATTCGTCTCGAGTATAAACGTGAAGAGGCCGTCCTCCTCCACGAGCTCGAGCACACGCAAAAGGTGTTGCCACGCTAGGGTGGGCTCGTTCCCCGAGATCCTGATCTGGCTGTACCGCCTTCTCAGGGCGATCGAGCGGAGCCTTCCGTACACCTCCTCTGGAGTATAGAACCTCCACACGCTCAGCCACGGCCTGTCCCTCGGCTCCCCGCTCCAGCAGAAAACGCACCTCAAGTTGCAGCCGACGCAGTCCGCGGTGGCGATTCCCCCGTACCACTTTCCGCCCCTGAACCTGTAGTACTTCCTCTCTTCACCGCGGGAGACCATGCGCCTGACCCCTTCCCCGAGAAGCAGGGGGTTGTACCCGGAGTCAAAATCCACAAGCGAGAATTTCAGAGTAGAGAAATATGTGCTTTTTTTTAGGGCAGGCTTAAGGCCTTGTTCACAGCCGCAATCGCGTCTACGAGACCGTAACCCGTGAAAACGTCGAAGCCCTTGGCGTTTATGTCAACCGCCGTGCTCGTCAGAACGTCGTAGACCTGGCTAGGCGTCAGCAAGGACTTCCCGCTGGTCAGCCGCAGAGCCTGGATCAGCGCCACAACGCCCGTGACGTGGGGGGTGGCCATCGAGGTGCCGCTGAGGGTAGCGTAGCCGTTCCTGAGGTAGGTTGACAGGATGTTCACGCCAGGCGCGGCTACGTCGACCTCCGGCCCGTCGCTGCTCCAGCTGGCGACATTGTAGGAGCTGTCTACCGCAGCGACTGCGATGACCTCCGGGTACCTAGCGGGGTATGAAACGTTGTCGGTGGAGGGGTCTCCGTCGCCGCTCCTCCTTTTCTGCCCCCTGCTGGCCCCCCTTAACTCTTCGTCATCTTTCTTCAGCCTCGGGGTTGCCCCACGGGGGCGAGGCATCGCCCTCTTCGGGCCTGCCCCTAGCGGGGCTTCCGGGGAGGAGCGTCCGGCGGCCGCCGCGCACCGCAGCGGCCAACCGCGGGCCGGGGCCTCTAGCTGCTCTGTGGTCGCTGGAGGCCGTAGCGCTTCGCCAGCTTCCCTGCCAGCTCCTCGACCTCGGCTTCGTCGAGGAACAGCTTTAATGCGTGAAGCGCCGGCACGGTGTCGCGCTCGAACTCCCTGCCGCAACACGTGCAACGCATCACCCTCGTCTCACTCCTCTTTCTGACCTCCTCGAGCTTGGCCCCGCAGAGGGGGCAGCGCTTCGAGGGCAGAGTCCTCTCGATCGCCAGGACGCCGTGGAACCCGAGGAGGTTCTCCAGCCTCCTCGCGAAGCTCCTCAGTGTTCGCTGCAGGCCATTGTTCCTCAGAGAGTCGTCGAACGGTACATCCACGAAGACTATAGCCCTCTTCCCCCGGAGCTCCTTGGCCGCCTCCGCGACAGCCTTCAGCAGCGCGGCCCTGCGTCGCCTGTAGGCTTTTTTCAGCGCGCACCTCGCGGTGGCCCAGGCGCCCGGCTTCCTGGACTTAGCCGCGGCTCGCTGCAGCTCCTTGATCCTCCTCCAGTTCACCTCAGGCACCTTGAAGCGCCGGATCCTGAAGCCGCCGCTCCGCAGGTCGTACGCGAGGAGGTAGAAGCCATGCGAGCTGTTGATGTCGACCACCGCGATCACTTCCAGGTTCTCAAGTAGTTCCTCCACGCCTAAGCTGTGGAAGCAGTGGAGTATGATGTTTATCTCTCCATCCCCCTTGATAGCGACGTACCTAGTCAGCCTCCCTCCAGACTCCCTGCACACATCCTCCTGACTCTGAAGCCACCCCAAGCCGCGCTCGGGCAGAGGGATCCTGTATGCCTTCCCGTAGACCCTGACGACCAGCTCGCCTTCCTGAAGGTCTGCTCCCTGCCGTCTCAGCGTCCAAGAGAACAGCGGGAACCGCAGGTAGCTCCTCCTCTTCGGCGTGCTCGGCGCCACCACCTTGTCGAAGGCGTCCCTGTAGCTCCAGGGAACCTGCTTCCACATGCTTTCGAGCTCCTCGCTGTCGAGGCCGAGCAGCCTCTGCCAGTAGCGCATCGATGCTCTCGGCTGGTACACCCGCTCGATGAACTCCCTGAGCTCCTCAGGCAGCTCCGCCTCGAATTTCAGCACCCTGTACCCTTCGACCGCTAATTTGCTGTTACTATGGGGGCTACCCATACGCTCCCCCCATCCGCCCCCACCCCCGGAGAGGTGAGGTGCGGGGGAGGAGCGCACGGGCAGCCCCGTAGCGGCTCGAGGACAGCATGCTGTGCCGTCGCAGAGCACGCGGCACGCAGGCACGTATACACTCTCACACAGCCTGTGACCCGGCCCAACCCCTCCCCAGACACCCCGAGGCACCAGGGGGCCAGCAGGCGGCCAGTGGTGGGGGGCTCGGCGCTGAGAGCGTCCCCCCGCGCCACACCCCAGAGCCCCGCGCACCCCCAACGCGGAGCCAGGGCGTGGCGCCGCCTCCGTTGCGGTTGCGGCCCGTCCACCCCCGAGGGCGGGGGGCCGGCTGCCAGGGGGCGGCGGGGTAGGGCAGCCCGAGAGCAGAGCCCCCCGCCCTAGCCCGCGCCCAGGCCCCTACGAGCGGAGCGGGGCGCGGGCCTCGGGCAGCCGGCTTGCGGGCGGGCACTACCGGCCCAGGGCCGGGCCCCTACGAGCGGAGCGCGGCCCCGCGTGCCGGCACCTTCACGCCTCCGCTGCCGCGCTGGGAGCCCGCGCGTGGATCCCTGGGGGCGCGGCGCCTCACGGACGTAGCCCGCCGCCCCCCTCGCGGGGGGTCCGGCTCCCCCTACAACCCCAGTCCCGCCGCGTCCCGGAGGAGCGCGAGAGGGTGGGGTTGTAGGGGGTAAAAAAGGGTGTTTTTAAGGGGCTCGCTCTCGGGCTGTCCAGGCCCCGGCCGCCTCTCCCCCCTAAGCGCTAGTGCACTGGAGGCAGTGGAGAGGTGCCCGGGGCCAGTTGCCTTTACGCGCAGGCTAGCCGCTCTGCCCCCACCCGTGGCCGCTCCCCCCACCCTAGGCTACGAGCCGCACTGGAGGGGTCACTGCCCGCCTGCAGGCGGGTCCCGCGCAGCCCTCCCCAGAGTCGTGCGGCCGGGCCCCCGCGAGGGGGTGGCGGGCTACGCCTGTGAGGCGCCGCAGCCCCTGGGGCTTTACGGGGCCGCGCGGGTTCCTCTGCCCGGCGTCGCCGCCGGGCTGGGCCGCGGGTGGCTTGGGCGCGGCTTGCCTGCTGGCTTGAGCCTGCCTCCTCCCGCCCACTCTCTTTTCCCCGAGAGTGCAGGCGCCCCTGTGCGGCGCCAGTTTTCTCGGGGAAGCACGGTGTTGGCCGCGGCGCACCTGGCCGGCTCACTCGTTCACCGGCCTGCTCCGGGCTTTTCCGCGGTCTAGAATAATTCTAGGAGAAGTTATATTTATAGTTTTCTTTTTTCTCCTCCGCTTCGAGGTCGCAGGTCTTGGGGTGCTTTCCTCCAGCCTCCTGGACTCCGCGTGCGCCGCTCTAGGGGAGCTTTCGGAAATCCCTGCGATGATCTGGCGGTTCCAGGGCGATGCCGGGACCTCGAGGCCGTTTTCGAGCCCGATGCCTAGGTGCTTCACATTATCGAGGTGCAGGTCGAGGGGCGGCTGTAGCGCCGCGGATGCCGTTGCGGCCGGATTCTCCGCGTCCCCGCTGGGCGGCTCGGCGTTCACCGGCCCTCCAGCCACGACTGCACTCGCAGGCGACGCGCTACTCTCCACCCTCAAGCTCCCCGATCCTGGCGAGGAACTCCCTGTAGGCGCTCCTGAGGGGCTCCTCCAATGCCTCGGGCCTCGTCCTCGTCTCATACAATGTGAGGATGTCCTCGGCCCTCACCCTGTGCCTTATTGCCACAGCCCTCGCCGCCCCCTCCAGCCTAGCCTGCACCGCAGCTACTCCCTTGGGCGTGAGCATGGGAGCCTCGTGTATTATACCCCTCCTCCACCCGCCGCTGTGCCAGATGAGAACCTCCCTCGGTTGCAGCGATGTGACGACGCTTGCCATGCTACCGAGCATGCGCTGCAAGATGGGCAGGTCTGCGGGGTTGTGTTGGAAGATGATGAGCATCCCGCACTGAGACACCGCCGCGGAGTTGACGGCGGTGAGGGTCTGGTCGGCCATGACGACGCGGATGTTCAGGGCCCTGCCCTCCCTCAGCAGGTTCTCCAGGGGCCTCGAGTAGCCTTTTAGGGGCGCTAGGCGGTGGACCTCGTCTAATATGACGGTGAGCCTTCGCTGCGCCCCGGTCTTGAGGAGCCGGTGGAGTATGCTGTTCGCCACCGCGACCTTCGCGTAGTCGCTCAATCCGCTCAGGTCCAGCACGGTGCGGCCGAGCCTCAGCTTCGTGCTGAAGCCCCCGCCACTCAGCAGCGAGACGCGGCGCAGCGCGGCGTCGATCGCCGCCGCTACGTCGGGCCTAGACTCCCTGGCCCTCCAGGCCCTCAGCTCGGCCACAAGCGCCTCGGCCGTGGCCTCCACGCCCCGCTCAGCCACACGCTGCACGGCCTGCACCACCACGTTGTAGACGATCGGGGTGAAGCGGCCGTCCTCGCCCCACACCAGCTCAGCGCTGTTGTCCAGTATCTCGGCGGCCTCCTCCGCCGAAAGCTCCGCGATGGGGTCGACGGGCTTAGCCACGTGGAACCCGTACAAGCCGGTGTACTCGCCCCAGAAGTCGATGATCAAAACATCTTCGGGGAGGTCCCGGGCTATCAGGGCTAGCAGCGAGCTCTTCCCGGCCCCCGTGATGCCGAACACGCCGACGTGCGTGTTGAACGGCAGGAATAGGGCGCCGCCGCCCTCGTACTCACCTATCACGATCCCTTCTTTCGGCGCTGGAGGCCTCGTCAGCGAGAGGAGCCTGTTCACCGCCTCCCTGACGGCTCTGGGCTCAGCTTGGTGCCTCGCCGGCAGGGATATGATGTACACCCTCCCACCCCGGCCGGTGACGGGGTAGAAGCTCGCCTTCTCCCTCCCCCTCCAGTCCCTCTCCATCACGATTGTCCCGAAGCCGTCAGCGTACTCCACCGGCATGGGCTTGCCAGCGGTGATTACCTGCACCTTGGTGTCGATTATCTTGAACCCTAGAGCCTCCAGAGCCCTAGCAGCCGCCCTAGCCCTCTCCACCGGGGGCCTGAGCAGCGAGTAGTAGACGCAGGCAACGAAGGCGCCCTTGTGCGCCACGCTCACCGCAAGCTTGTCGGCGACGGGCAGCGAGGCCAGGGGTATGGGCGTGGTCGCGTGGCCGACAGCCATAGCGAAAGCGAATACGCCGGCGGTGCCGGTGATGACGCCGTCCTCGCCCCTCTCAGGCGTGACGAGGTTCCTGCTCCACAGCGCCAGCCCCACGCTCAGGGCCAGGGCGCCTGCCATGATAAGGGCGCCCCAGACGGCCCTTAAAGCCCACATCAGCGGGTTCGTCGCCGTGCTGAGGAGGCTGTTTACGTAGAGCCAGGCCACTGCTGGAGGCAGCACCAGCAGAATAACCCTGATTGGCCTCCGCATAACCCCAGATCCGCAGAAGAAATTATTATTATTTTCGCTGAAGCCCGCGTGCGGAGCCTAGGGGCTACTTTCGGGATGTTGAAAACCCGTAAAGGCTAAGCAAGGCCGTTAAAGGATTAACTACACCCCGAGCTGGCTCAGCGCCCTCTCCAGGAGCTCGTTGACGACCTCGTCGAAGCGCTTCCCCTGCCTCCTCGCGAGCCTCTCGACGCGCTCGATGATGTCTGCACGCAGGCTGACGACGCGGTCCATGTAGTTCTGCGCCCTGATCTCCTCGACGACCCTCTTCAGCTTGCTCTCGTCGGTGAGGATCCGGGGCTCCTGCCTGATCCTCTGGGCGAGGATCCTAGACTCGGCGATCGAGAGACCCTTGGCCAGCTCGTCCAGCCTCCTCACGGCCTCCCTCTCGTTCTTGACGAGGCCCCTCATCGCCAGCCTCCTCACAGTCAGCCTCAGCACCGCCTTGGCGGTTTTGGAGGACTCGGGCCTCCCCTCCCTCGGCGGCCTGCCCGGCTTCACAGACGGGGTGGGCTGCCTCAGGGCCCTGTAGACCTGGAGGATGTGGTCTAGCTCAAGGGCGGCGAGCTGCAGGCGCCTCTGGACCTCCTCCCTGCTCAGCCCGAAGCGCTCCTCGAGCAGCGTGACCACCTCCCCGATCTCGTCCCTGCCCATGCTACCCCTCCTAATATTCTCGGAGAGGCTGAGGATCAGGGCCTCACGCCTCGACATCCTCCTCACAACAACGGGGACGCCGCTTGGGAAGAGCCTCTGGAACGCTTGGGGGTCCTCCTGGCTGAGGCGCTTGAGGGCCTCGAGGCGGAGGCGGCCGCAGACGACGTAGAGCTTGTCGCCGCCCTCCTCGGGCGGAGTCACCACTAGCGGTTGCAGGAGGCCGTTGAGCCTGATGTTCTCCTTCAGCTTCTTGACCTCCTCGCTGGGGACTATTCGGCGGGCGTTGTACTCCCCGCTCACGTCCAGCTTCTCGAGCGGCGCGAAGGTGACCTCGAAGCTCACAACACCTAGGAGCTGCACTATCTTAAAAAATTGATTTATCTTGGTACCGATTATACACCCGGCGCGCTGGGGTTAGGTGGGTGGCCTCTGTGAGCGGGGAGGGCGAGGGGGGTGGCGCTGAGGAGCTCTGGTTCATGGAGCGGAGGCACATACTCGTCCTGCTCTACCTGTACAGGGAGGGGATGGCGATCAAGAGCGAGCTCCGCTCGCTCCTCAAGGGCGACTCCATCTACGTCGAGAGGGTGATCATGGACCTGGAGGAGCGCGGCCTCGTCAGGGAGAAGCAGGCCGGTAGGAGGACGAGGATCTTCACCCTAACGGATAAGGGCAGGGAGGTGGCGGAGCTGCTCGACAAGCTAGCCAGGAAGATGGCGGGCGAGGCCTCACAGTAGCGATGCTTCACATTCGGCGCTCTAACACGGCGATCCTCAATCTCTCTTTAACCGCCTTTTAAGCCCGGGTGCAAAGGTATAGAGGGGGCTGAGGTGCGCGAGGAGAGGACGTGCATCGGGGAGGTGTGCTTCAGCCCGGAGGAGCTGAGGAGCGCGCACGAGGAGGTGGAGGCCTTCAGGAGGGCTAGAGCCTCAAGAGGGCGAGCTCGGCGTGCCTCACGGAGACGGGCCCCGGCTGAGCGGCTTGCAGGGCGTAGCGCAGGGCCCTTACAGCAAGCCTAGCGCTGCCGCTACCCCTGGGGTATCCCAACTTCTCCGCTATGTAGCGTAGAACCTTGTCGGTGACGGGCAGGTCTCCCTGGAGCGCCCTGTCCTCCAGGATGAGGTAGAGCTCCTCTGCGCTGTAGGGCGGCATCTCCACGAGGAGCGGCGCGCCCCTCAGCTCACCCCTCACCGAGGGGTGCACTACGAGCACGACCCGGTTCATTTCCGCGAGCCTCAGCACAAGGTCCCAGAGCTTCGGCGTCCTGTGCGCGAGGGTGAAGTCGTCAAACACCACCGTCCTGCCGGCCTCGGAGCCCCGGAGGCCCGAGCGGCGCAGCGCGCCGTAGACCCCTGCGTGGGAGCCGTGGACGCCGCAGTCCACCCACACCGCGCCCTCGAACGCTAGCTTCGCGAGCGTGGTCTTCCCTGTGCCGGCCGGTCCCACGACAGCGATCAAGCCTTGAGGCGGTGCGAGCCTCAGTAGCTGCAGCCTGTCCTCCCTCTTGACGAGCCTCGATGGGAGGTAGGACTCGCTGAGGACCTCAGGCCTCACGCCTCCCCCTCAGCACGTCCAGCCAGGGGTTGTCTCTGACGAAGCTCGGTAGCTCGGCCTGCTCCTCTGTGGGCTCGGTTGCGCGGCCGCGCGGCTGGCGGCTCAGCTTGACGATGAGCGCCGCTACGACGAGGAGGAGCTGCCTCTCGGTGAGGACGCTGAGCTCCTGGATGCTCACTTTCCCCTCCAGCAGCCTGTCTGCGAGTTGCTCCGGGTCGAGCGCGCTACCAGCCTCGGGCTCTCGGTGCTCGCCTGCGCCCAGCGGTATTTTACGAGATTCATCGGAATTCAACTGTATTTTACGAGGTTCATCAAAATCTAGCTGTATTTTACGAGGAGTATCGGAGTTTAACGGTATTTTACTAGATTCATCGAAATCTAGCGGTGTTTTACGAGATTTATCGAGATTTAGCTGTATTTTACGAGGAGTATCCCCGCTGCCCGCCGCCCCGCCCGGGGGAGCCTCGTTATTACTGCCAGTAATTTCTACGCGCCCGTGCAGCCTGGCGTGGCCCGCGATAGCCCTAGCGCTCCTCGTAGCGTAGCCGCAGTGCTTGCAGACGTAGAAGCGGCCGTGCTCGGGGCAGAGGCAGACCAGCGAAGCCCTCCGCTCAACAACAACCTCCATCTCCCTGCCGCAGATAGGGCACTTAGGCTTCAGCTCAGAGCTCATCCTACTAGAGGAGGCGCTAAACTATTTATTATAGTTTACCGAAACTGTTAGCGATGAGCCTGGAGGACTTGAAGGGTGTGGGGCGCGTAACGCTCAAGAAGCTCGAGGAGGCCGGTATACGCACCCTGAGGCAGCTAGCGGTCATGAACCCGGAGGAGCTGGAGGAGATGGCTTCGATCGAGCCCGCGCGGGCCTACGAGCTGATCGTCGAGGCTAGGCGCATGCTGGGCTTGATGGGCTCGGGCGAGGTTACTGCGGAGGAGTACGAGAAGATGCTCGCGCAGGTCCCGCGGCTCAAAACACAGGTGCAGTCAATAGACGAGTTGCTGGGAGGAGGTTTGGAGAGCGGCGCCATCTACGAGTTCGCGGGGGAGTTCGGCACGGGTAAGACGCAGCTGTGCCACCAGCTGGCGGTGACTGCGCAGCTGCCGCGGGAGAGGGGCGGGTTTGCGGGCAAAGCCTTGTACATCGACACGGAGGGAACGTTCAGCCCGCAGCGCATACGGGAGGTTGCGGCGAGGTTTGGGCTCGACGGCACCGAAGCCTTGAGGAGCGTCTACGTTGAGAGGGTGGAGAGCGTTGTGGCGATGGAGCACGCCGTTAGGTCTAAGGCACCCCGGTTGATCGAGGAGAGGGGCGTGCGGCTCATCGTCGTCGACTCGGTTATCGCCTTGTACAGGGCCCAGTTCCGCGGCAGGGAGTGGCTGGCGATGAGGCAGCAGCGCCTCAACTACGTCTTGGACTGGCTGAAGAGGCTCGGCAGGGTCTACCAGCCCCTCTTCACGGTGATAACCAACCAGGTGATGTCCTCGCCCATGCCAGGGCTCATGGCGATCAAGATACCCGCAGGCGGGAACATCGTGGCGCACGCCTCTACCCACAGGTTCATCCTCAGGAAGGCGGGGCAGGGCAAGCACGTCATCCAGGTCCTGGACAGCCCCTACCTGCCGAAGAGCGCTGAGGCGGAGTTCTGCATCGCCTCCGGGGGAGTGGTGGACGGCAGTGAGTGCCCTGAAGCCTAGCCTGATTACGCTGACCCTTGAGCGCTACCTACGGGCCGTTAAGGGGAGGGAGCCGGGGTTCGGCGTGACGCAGGTGGTGACCGGTATGAGGGGCGGGAGGGGGAGGGGCGCCGAGGCCGGCAGGGACCTGCACGCGAGGCTGTTGAACCTCGACCCCTATGCTTTATTCGAGCAGGAGAGCTGGGCTTCGCCGCTGCCGCTGGCCTGGCGCTTCAGGTGGGGCTGGCTCTACGGGGTGCCTGACGAGCTCGTGTTCGAGCGCGACGGCGGCGGCTACAGGGTGAGCGTCATCGAGTACAAGAGCTACAGCCCGATGGCGAGGGAGAAGGCCCAGGCGAGCCTCTACGGCCTCCTGACCATGCTGAACCTAGCGGTTAAGCCCAGGGTATACGTAGCCGACTCGGAGAGCCTCATGCCTGTGCCCAGCTGGGAGCCAATAGCATACGAGGTATTGCAGCGGTTCGAGAAGAGGCTTG
The DNA here is from genome assembly GCF_054696565.1 of Infirmifilum tikiterense. Next base: position 1,109,992 of record NZ_CP182482.1, on the reverse strand, counting down.
CGCAACGAGCCTCATAGAAGGTGAGATGAAAAGCGGTTTTTCTCCCCTAGCTGAGCCCCAAGCTCTCTGAGAGAGCGCTCACACTGCATGTGCTTCAAGCAACACCTGCCCCAGGAAGCTTTTCTGCTGAGCCCTGGAGAGCCGTCACAATTTATGAGATAATGGGTTTACCCCGGCTCCTAGAGTGGTTAGCAGGCACTGTGCTCTACTTCACACGCTGTGAGATACAGGGAGCCATGAGGGACAGCTACATGCACCCTAAGCCTATGCCGAGTTTTTCCGAGAAGCATAGCTTATGCGGGAGCCTCCAGCCCCGCGGGCAGAAAAGCTAAAATAAAGGCATTCTCCATTCACCATGTGCAGGAGAGTGCTCCCCGAGAGGGCTCGAAGGGAGACTCCCGCCAGCTGGGGGTCAACATCGTGGCGCAGGCCTCTGCCATATACCTCATATACCTCTCCTCCGCTGTTAGCGCGGCTGTTGGAGCCCTTTATTATCTTTTAGGGGCTCCTTTTCCTCTTATCCTGTTGTTTGCCACGATCACAACTTCTCTTGGGTGCATTCTCGCTTATAGGGTGTACCGGAAAAAACCTCTTGGCACTCCCTCTCGCCCGCCCAGAGCGCCTCAACAGTGAAAACGACGATCCTCCTTCAGCACGCCGTAGGATGCCTTGTCATCGCCGCCCAGTACCTCCAAGGCCTCACCTCGTGGCTCGCTCTGTTCGTGGCTGTAATCCTGATCATGTCAACGCTGCTTGATCTCTACCGGGTTTACTTTTCGTTGGCTGAAATATCCGCGCGCGAGAATCACACCGGCTTATTTCAGCGTGAGACCCGCTAATCCTAAGGGGCTGTCGTCGCACGATGCGAGACTCTGTTACCCCTCTTTCTGAGGCAGCCAGCTGGCCGCCTCTCACTCATGCTCACATGCTGTGAGATGCAGATAGCATCAGGAGATGCAAAGCAGGAACCATGAGTTGAGGTCAAGTGGCGTGAGCTCGTTTTTGGAAAAAACAAGCACAAGGTTAAAACCAAGCCACTGTGAGCCTACTTATGGGTAAGAGAGTGAAATACGTGAGGGGGCTCATATGTTGTCGGAAGATTTAAGAAAAGTCCTCGCAATGGTGGATGCAAGCCCAAAGTACTACCCCCCACCTCATGATGTGGAAGCTATTTCGGTTGTCAGAGACGTCGTCAGCGAGTTTACGAAGCTAGCGCTAAAGCGTAAGGATGAGCCCCGCGTAGCAGGAGTATTAGAAGATGTTTTGTGGCGGGAGTACCAGAGAGGAATTAAAGTAGCGTACTACTACTTGACTCGCGAGCTTAAATTAGAACAAAACAAAGCATATGCCTACCTGGTGGATGCTCCGAAGAGTTTGGCAGGCTTAGAACCAAGTAGCTCCTCTCCCGTTGATCGCGTTATAGTTGATACTCTTGTTGAAATAATTGATGAAGGAGGAATTTGCGCTCCCTATCCGCTGTACCTGCTAGAGTATGCCAGCGAGCTCAACCTCATTTACTGGGATGGGGAGAAGTGGAACTTAACAGAGCTAGGTAGGTTCATGCTCAAGCTACCTCCTCTAGAGTTGACAAAGGCGTTGCTAACGCTCGAAGCGCTTCTCTCACGCGCGACCCTCTACTGCATGACCCGAGAGTTCCTCGAGAATTTGGAAAAGCTTCTCAATTCGCTTCCGAAGGGTAAAGCATGCGCATGGGTAATTGCGGAGGATTTAGCAGAAGCAATGGGACCCGCCCCGTTCATGGTACACTTTTGGTTCAACCGACTCGCCAAGCTAGGAGTGATAACGCTTGAAGCCGATAAGCTGAGTGCCAACGAGTTCACCCTTCAGCTTCTGAGCTTAGTCCTCGACCCGAGCTCCAACCCGTACTACTCTCTGCTAAGCTCTCTAGTATTCCAATCTGGCCCGCCGCTGGTAACTACAAACATACCTGAACGCATCAAGGAGCTTGAAAGTAACCCCCTTGTCTCTGGGAGCTGGGGTGAGGTGAGGCAGGCCCTTAACAGCTACGGTAGCGGGGACTACCACGCAGCGCAAGAGCCAGGGGTACGGCTCACATGTTTTTCTAGATGGCTACAGGGGGCTTCTACTTATACTTTAAGCTTTCCCGAGACGAAGGCTTTTCAGCTTTTAAAAATCGCCCGGGAGTCGTCTTTGAAAGTTTTACATCACAGCCTTCTCATCTGGGGTAGCACTCCGATAACGAAGACGGCTAGAGCCAGGATGAGCGCTAAGCTTCCCTGTATCCCGGCGGCGAGGAGACCCTGGTAGACCATCCCTGCCCCGAGCAGGGCGAAGCCGATGGCTAGAGCCTTATCCATGAGGGCGTAGATTATCACTGCGAAAGCCAGCGCTAGGACGAGGACAGCCGTCTCCCCGTTTGCCACGTAGCCTGTTGAGACGAGAAGCTCCGCGAGGATGTAGCCTGAGAGCAGGGATACAACCATCTTGAAGGCCGAGAAGCCGATCATTGCCCCCACGATGAAGCCTACGAGGAAGAGGACGAGCGGCGTAAAGGTGGCTTTGAGCGCTGGGGTGGAGTAAGCGTAAAACACGTACCCCATCGCGAAGCCGAACACCAGGGACGCTACTAGCCGCGCGAGCTTAACGCCCCAGAGAGCCGTGAACACTCCGAGCAGGATGAGCAGAACTGAGTCCCAGAAGCCGAGCAGGGGCACCATATCCCTTGCGCCACTACAGATGACACGTACGCCGCAAATTAACTTTTGCGCCTGGCTAAGAGCCTCCACGCTACGAGGGCCGTTACAACTGCACAGGCGGCGAAGACCGGGAAGGCTAGAGAGCCGGCAGCGGGTTCCGCCGGCCAAACGGGAAGAGAGGAGTAGTCCGTGACGGGTTGCACAAGGCAACCGCGCTGAGGGGTGTACAGTGAGGACTCGTTGAAAGGCCTCCAAGCGCCTCCGTCGAACACGAGCCTCCTGTCCCAGCCTGCGAGGCCCAGATGGGCGGTTGCGACGAGAGCAGACCTCTCCTCCTCGCTGACCCCCTGGATGATGCCCTTGCCCGTCAGCCTGTCGAGCTCCAGGCCCAGCACCCTCTTGATGTCGGAGTCCGTGACCCCCTGAGCCTCGGGCACCGCCTGTACACGTATCACAGGGTACTGCTTACCCGTTGCAGGTAGCGCCTCCAGGCTCAGGATCACGGCGAAGCGCTCGTCGAACCCGCTCCTGTAGGCGTAGACTCCGGGAGCCGTTTCCCTCACTTGGGCTACAGCGGTGAGCTTAAGGGTGTCGAGCCTGGCCCCAGGAATGCTCAGAATCACCTCGCAGGCCTTAGCGTCTAACGGCTCCGGGCACTGTGCCTGAACGAGAATGGCCCATGCGACAATCATGGTAACCAGAGCTACTGCACACCTCATACCTGCCTCTGGTTTTTCAGGCAAATAGTCACTCTTTAGCTTTTACCCGCTGGTCCGGCTCTCGACCCTCCGCGCTTCTTGTAGCAGTGGCACTCAGGGTTCATAGTTTTATCTAACCTTTGATAGACTTTCGGGACTTTAACGCAGATTAAAGTAAGGATAGAGGGGTGCTGGCCGGACCGAGTAGCAGAGAACTTTCAACCGGTTTTTGCAAGGGTTTAGAAGCTGCGTCCTGCCTGGAGAGCTTTGAACTAAATATTTACTAAATATTTTAAATACAAGCTAGGTGCTTCCTCAATGATGTCGGGAGAGAACGTTGCCAGTAAGATCAGGGGTAGTATTGTAAACCTTGTTTCCTGGATAGCGGCTTACATCGTCGTGAGTGCTTTGGTTTTCACAGCGTTACCGTCGGTCATCCCGCAGGTGAAGCCTCTCCTGGATCCGTACTCCTCCTACGTAGCTATAGGTCTCGCCCTGTTCTTCGGCTACATGATAATCAGGAGCTTCTCCAACCTTGTCTACTGGATGCTGAGGGTTAAGTACCCGCACAGCACAGCCGCGGCTGTCAGGAGCATATTCACGATCCTGGGCATCGGGGCCCAGGCGGCGGGGATAGCTGGAGGGGCTGCTGGCGGAGCGGCTGGCGTGGCGCTGGGAGGCTTCATAGGAATGGTTATCGGTTTCGCGACTCAGCAGGTTCTCGGCCAGGCCATCGCGGGCCTGTTCGTTCTCCTCGTGCGGCCAATAAAGATAGGAGACTACGTGAATGTCGCAGGGGAGCAGGGGATCGTCGAGGATATTTCGACGCTTTTCACCGTCATTAAGAAGGACGACGGCACCCTAGCTTTAGTTCCAAACAACCAGCTCATTGGCTCGAAAATCTACATCATTAAAAGATCCTAAGGGGGCTGAGCAGTTTTACGCGTTTTTGAGCATCTCGAGAATCCGTGTCGCCACGCTCTTCTTTTTAATTTCCACGACGGCAACCAGCTCCTCCTGGAATACCTCTTTCAGCACCACCTTGACGCTGTAGCCCTTCGACTCAAGGTACGTTTTCAGGGACGCTGCGAGGCTTAAGACGTAGCCCTTGAAGTCTAGGGAGCGGAGCTTTCTGACGAGTTTACCTTGGGGGGTCAGCAGGAGGCCTGCCCCCGCACTCCACGAGTACACGAGGCCGAGCACCTCTCCCCTGACCCTGGGCTCCAAGACCACCTTGCCAGCCCCGGGGGCTATGAGCACCACGCCGTCGGGACCAGCCTCCATGAGGTTCAGTAGGGCTTTGATCGGCATCACGAGTACAACGTAGAGTAGGGACCCGGCAACTATCAGTGCGGTTCTGAGCGTGCTGGGCAAAGCCCCTCGCGTCCACACTTGCGCGGAGCAGTAATATGCTTTGCGATGAGAGCCAACCTTTAATAGGCTAAATATGTTTAATCAACATGTGGAAACCCGTAGGGTAGTGAAGATAGGTGGTAGCTACTACGTTGCCTTGCCGAGGAGCTGGGTGTCAGAGAACATTGGAGACAGGGGTGTAGTGGTCCTCGAGGCTGAGGAGGACGGGTCGCTACGAATCACCCCCCTGAAGCTCAAGGACAGGAGGGAGGGGGTGAAGAGCATCAGGATCACTTGCGGAGGCGACCTGTACAGGAAGCTCGTTTCCGCGTACTTGAGGGGGTTTGAGGTCGTTGAGGTAGCCGTTAGCGATGAGTGCCGCGATGAGGTTTTAAGGGTCGTGGAGCGGGTTAGGCAAATTCTACTCGGATTGGAGGTGGTTGGAGAAGAGCCAGGCACGATCACTCTTCAGTGCTTCACGAGGCCGGACTACGACCTGAACTCTATCGTGCAGAGGATGAGCTCGATAACCCTCGCGATGCTCAGGCTGACCTTACAGGCACTGGAAACCGGGGATCCCTCTCTCGCCGAGAAATTCCTTGCTATGGACGACATCGTTGACAGGCTTTACTTCCTGGCTGTCAGGATAATCAGGAGCAGGGTCTCAGACCCCCTGTACCCGAGCTCTGAGAAGCCGCGCCTCGTGGACATCAGGCTTGTCGTGCGCAACCTCGAGAACATCGGCGACCTATACGAGAAGCTGCTCCGTGGCGGGATCCGGCCCGAGAAGGTACCAGGTGACCTTCTAAGCCTGCTGGAAAGCCTCCAGCGAAGTGCTGTGGCGCTAGTTTTAGGTGAGAGCGGTAGCAGAGAGGAAGCGCTCGAGCTTTACGGTAGGCTGGAGAAGGCGCTGGAGGGTAGCAGGACGTCTATCTCACCTAGAGTGCTGGAGACGCTTGACGGTGTGTCATCGCTCCTACGGGACATACTTGACCTTGCTTGAACGCAACCGATATATTCTCCCAATGTGTGGCTAGGAAACGTAGCGGTATGACCGTTATCGTGGCCCACAAGGCCAATAAGAGAAGCCTACTCCTGAAGTACCTTAGGGAGGGCGCTAAGGTGATAGAGTTCGACGTGGCTCGCAGGAGTGACGGAGCCCTGATAGTCAGGCACGGGGCCGAGACCGCATCCCACGGGGTTAGAAGGATGATAATGGGCTACGGGTACCTCCTCATAGAGGGCCGCGACCCCCTGCTAAGGCCCAGCACCCTTGAAGAGCACTTGTCGATTGTAGACGGCAGGAGCGGCGTTTGGCTGGACCTGAAGTCCCGGGGGATAGAGAGGGAGGCTGTAGCTCTCGCCCGCCGGTTCGGCGTAAAGGAGGTGATAGTCAGTAGCGGCTTCCACCACACTCTCCGCTACGCCAAGGAAGCCGACAGCGCCGTTCTCGTGTTTCTCGGGAACGTCCAGTACCGCCCCGCTGACCCCGTGAAGGAGGTTGAGCTGGCCAGCGCTGACGGGGTATCCATACACTACGACTTCGTTGACGGAGAGCTCGTCGAGGAGCTCCACTCTGCTGGGTACAAGGTGGCGGTATGGACCGTGAATGACCCAGCGAAGGCGCTAGAGCTCGCGAATCTAGGAGTGGACTACATTATAACAGACGTGCCAGAAAAAGTAAGAAACGTTGTTCGGGAGGCTTAAACTGCTACAGGGGCATCACGATTCCAGGGATCCTCGGGAAAGGCTGAACCTCCGCGATGTGGGACCGCTTCGTGAGCCAGAGAACAAGCCTCTCCACACCTATCCCCGCTCCGGCGCTCGGTACAAGTACTCCCCTTTTCGCGAGCTCTAAGTAGTACCTGTAGGAGTCCATGCTCACGCCGTCTCTCCTCATCTTGTAAGCTATCTTGTCGTACTGCCACTCCCTCTCAGCGCCCGACAGCACCTCCCCGTATCCTTCAGGGAGGATTAGGTCGTAGTTGCGCCACTCCCCCCTCTCGAGGTCTTCGTAGTCGTAAAACTCCCTCGGGATGTCCGTCACCCAGAAGGGCTCGCTCGACTCGATCGAGGCCAGTGTTTCCCAGTCGGGGCCATACTTCTCTTCAAGCTCCTTCATCCTGTAAACCTTGAACGGGGCTCTGAGCTTCGCCAGCTCAGCGCCGAGCTCCGATAGATGCTTCTCGCAGCACTCCTCCAGGTGCTCTACAACCTCCGCCAGCACACCCTCAACTAGCCTGAAAATGTCCTCGCGCTTGGCTCCTTTCACCTCAAAGTCGAGCTGCGTGAACTCGTACGCGTGCCTCCCGGTTTTCGCGCGGTCGCGCCTCTCGACTCTTACGTTCGGTGATAGAACGAACACCTTCTCGTAGCCGGCCGCCACCAGTAGCTGCTTGTGGAGGATCATGCTCTGCGTCAGCCTCGCACGCTCCCCGTAGAGCTCCAGCTCCGGACGAGCCTCTATGCTCGCTCCGGGGTCGGGCCATAGGGGGTCTGTCGCCTTACTCGTCACCACCGGCAGTAGCCACGTGAAACCCCTCTTGAGGAAGGATGATGTTAAGGCGTGTAGGGTTTCTGAGAATACGTGGAGGACGAGCCTCTTTTGGGCGCTTGAAAGAGACTCGAACAAGTCGGAGACCTGTATGTTCTCGAGGAGAACCCGGGCCTTCATGTTTTTCACCCTTCTTGCGGTTTGAGTCTATGACCTGCACGCATAAAAGTGTTCTGAGCTTTATCCGGAAAAAGTTGCAGTTTAAACAGGTTTCCCCACAAATGACGTGAAAAATTTTCCGCTATACTTTTAGTGTGCCTGAAATTTTATCTAAGATGAAAGTAGCCTCAGCACGAACTCCAGCTCCCCCTTCCTCGCGAGGGACGCCAAATCCGCGCGCGACGCATGTACCACGGGTTTACCGCTGACTCGAATGACCTTGACCGGGGTCGCGATGGGACCTACAGCCTCGCGCACCGCCCTAATCACCTCCTCCTCTTCAGCGTCACCATGGTAGATGAGCACGGGGGCCTCCAGCCTATCAGGGTTCCTCAAGGGCAACGCTAAAGCCCAGTCCGCGCCGGCTAGTCGTGCAGCTTCCTCTAGGGCCCCGGGGCTGAGCCTGTAACCGCTGACCTTCATCACCTCGTCCCGCCTGCCGAGAGGGTACACGTAGCCCTCCGGGTTCATCACCGCGAGGTCGCCTGTGTCGTAGTACCCGTTCCTCCACGCCTCGTAGAACTCCTCAGGAGCCTCCACGGGCACAGAGACCCAGGGCTTCCTGAGCACTAGCCTCCCGGGCTTTCCTCTAATGCTGTTCCCAAGCTCGTCGACCACGTCTACGTGGAAGCCTGGGAATGGTGGGCCCGAGGAGCCGGGCTCGATGTGCGTGAAGGTGTAGTTCACTAGGTTTCCTGTGAAAAACGTCCCGACCTCGCTTTGTATGAACATGCTCAGGACGGGGATGCTTCCACCCTTCCCGGGGTTCGAGTCGACGATGGGGTATGGGAGGGTGCCTAGGGTGGCGTACGCCCAGCGCCAGACCTCTGGCTCGAGGGGCTCGGCGGTGACGATGATCTCCCTCAGGGTGTCGTTCTTACCCGCGAAGATCGTAGAGTCCTGCTTCGAGAGCATGCGGAGGGCGCTGCTCGTGGTCAGGAACACCGTGACGGCGTAGGAGTCGATCATGTCGATCCACCTGCTCCAGCTTGGCCAGTCAGGTGCCCCGTCGTAGAGCAGAATGGTTGATCCGAGCATCAGAGAGCCGAAGAACTGGTACGTCACGCTTGTGATCCACCCGGGCCAGACCGTGCAGAAGACCGTATCCCTGGGCCTGAGCCCGACCCACCTCGAAGTGGCGTAAGTCTGAACAAGAAAGCCTCCGGCTGGGTGGGTTATGGGCTTGAACCCGTCCGCGTATGCGCTGTGGAGCCCGAAAAGCGGGCTACTCGACTCCAGGCTTTCAGCCCCAGCACTACAATTCTCGAGGATGTCCGCGAAGCCTGTGAAGGACTCGTACGCGCCGGCAGGGTCGTTGACAATCACCTTGATTCCCGCTTCAGCGAGCTTCTCGAGCTGGGTCTTCCCCGAGCCCATGAAGTCCACGAGCCTCCCCCTCCTGAGGTAGCTGGGAGTCACGAAAAGCGCCTTAGCCCCTCTTCTGAGCACTCTGCGCGCCATCTCTGCCGGCGAGAAGCCCGTGAATATTGGTTCGAAGGGTAGCCCCGCGCGGAGCGCTCCCAGCATGAAAGCGAAGCTCTCGACGTTCGGGGGGCTGTAAACGGCCACCCAGTCACTTTTACTCAAGCCGAGCCCCTTAAGGCCGCAGCTCACCCTTTCGGCCAGCGAGTCCAGGTCGCTGTAGGTCAGGGCGTGGCCTTCGCCACTCTCGTTCACGTAGAGGATCGCGGTTTTGGACCACACGTTCGTCTCTCTGTGCCTCAAGATCACGTTCTCGTACGGGCTCAGTTCCCCGCCGACGAACCACCTGGTGTTCGGCCCAGACCCCGCAACGACCGCTGCCCACTCGCGCTTCCACACAAGCCCCTTAGCCTGCTGGCTCCAGAAGCCCTGCAGGTCGTCGATGCTCGCCGCGTAGGCTTTGCGGTACTCCTGGAGGCTGATAGCCTTAAACCTCATGGACGGAGGGACAATCCTCTCGACGCTCATAAGCCTCAGGCCTCCATTAAGACGACTTGAGTGTAGGGCTGCGCCAGCCTCTTGAACGTGCGGGCTTGAGAGGAAGTCTCCTCGTGCACGGGGACCGCGATGGCGGGCCTCAGCGTCCTCACAGCCTCCGCGGCCTCCTCCGGGTTCATTACGCTCCTCCCGGAGACCGGGAGGAAAGCCACGTCGACAAGGCCCCTGAGCTCGAGCACCTCGCCAACGAGGTCCGTGTCCCCGGCGTGGTAGACGCGGAGGCCAGTGGGGAACTCAAGCAGGAAACCTACCCCCACGCCCTTGGGGTGGGCTTCGGCGCCAGCGAAGCCGAGGCTGTACGCGTGGACCGCGAGGAGCTTTACGCCAGCAACCAGCTCTAGCCGCTCACCGGGGGCTACCCTCCGGCCAGCGAACGGGGAGTAAACGGGCACTTGAGGAGGGGTTTGGGGCGCGTGCCTCGGGTGATTGTGCGTGTAGAGAGCCGCGGCGCAGCCGGCAGGCTGAGGCACGTCAATGCATATGGAGGACTCCATGTACGAGAGCTTGACGCCCGCGAAGCCACTCCTGACCAGGGTAACCCCTCTGAACTTGAGCGCTCGCAGACCCTTCACCTCTCCCTCAGCATATCCTTGGCACGAGCACGCCGCGCGGGGGCTCGATGACCCTGAAGCCGCCCACCGGCGTTCTGGAGAGAACGTACCCCCTGTACTTCTCGCTGAGGCGAGCCTCGCCTATGATCCTCGCGTTGGGGAAACCTCTCGCCCTGAGCTCCCTCAGGAGCTCCTCCGCTACCTCGGGGTGCACGCTGAGCACAGCGACTCCCTCGCTGGCGAGGTAAACGGGGTCTACGCCCAGCATCTCCGCGTATCTTTTCACGTGCTCCCGGATCGGCAGCTCGGCGTCCTCCACCACGAAGACGAGGCCGGACTCCTGAGCCCACTCGTTCAGGACACCCGCTAGGCCACCTCGCGTGGGGTCGCGGGCGGCGCTAATGTAGCCGTGGAACTTCTCTAGAACGGGGAGGAGGGGGGTTAGTGGCTTCGAGTCGCTTTTCAGGAGGCCGCTGGCTATCTCCTCCACGTCCCCTAGGCCCAGCTGCGACATGAGTATCACTGTCCCGTGGTCTCCAACGTAATCGGTGACGATGATCTTGTCACCCGGTTTAGGCTCGTCGACTATTGGGTGCTCCGCTACCCCGAGCCCGACCGTAGTTATCACGATCCTGTCTACCTGGCCCTTCGGCATGACCTTGAAGTCACCGCCTATCAGGGCGATGCCCTCGCTCCTCAGGACGGAGACGAAGGAGTCCACTATCCTCTCGAGGCTCTCCATGGGTAAGCCCTCCTCAGCAATTATTGAGTCGAGCATTGCTAGGGGCTTTCCGCCCATCATGACCACGTCGTTGATCGACCCGTGCGCGGCGAGGCTCCCGATGTTCCCTCCTGGGAAGAAGGGCGGGTTGACAGTGTAAGAGTCGACGGTCACCACCAGGTAGCGGCCGTCCGGCAGGGGTATTAGGGAGCCGTCGTCGGGCTTGTCGATGCCCAGCCCCCTAGGAACCTTCTTCAGGCTTTCATCCACCTTGGAGAAAACGAGCCTCCTTAAGAGCTCGAGGGTCTCCGAGCCCCCCTGGCCGTGTGCGAGCGTGACTGCCTCTTCGAGGCTCATCGGCCACCCCTTTTCAGTTCATCAGCCAGCCTCAGGATGTTCTCGTACATGCTCGTCCAAGCTGAGGCCTCCTCGCCAACCACGCTCTTGATGAAGTCTATCTGCTCGAGAATCCCCTCGGGGGTCAGCTTTGTAATGATGACGCCGGCGTGCACCATCACGAGGTCTCCGGGCTCAACCCGGCCCTCGGATATGCCCACGAATACTTCCCGTATCACGCCGTCGCCGTAGTCCACCTTAGCGACTGGTCCACTGGACTCCACGACAACCGCGGGTGCCCCCCAGCACATGCTAACCACTCTGACTGTATTATGACAGCTTAATAAAGGTTGCACAGCCTGCAGGCAACTCCGAGCGGTAAACAGAAAAGAATAATTGTGCGTAATGAGGCTTCCCTAACCAATGGCTCAGCATATCTTCATCCTCAGGGACCCCCTGAGGTGCTCCGGTTGCAGGCTCTGCGAGGTCGCCTGCAGCCTGAAGCACGAGGGGACCGTGTGGCCTGAAGCCAGCAGGATCAGGGTCTTCGAGCTCTTCCCGGGGGTTGACGTCCCCCACACGTGCGCTCAGTGCAGAGATTACCCGTGCATAAAGGCGTGCCCGGAAGGTGCCCTCAGAGCCGACGAGCGGACTGGCGCCGTTCTCGTCGACGAGTCTAAGTGCACGAGCTGCGGGGCCTGCGTGCGCGCCTGCCCCGGGAAAGTGATGCGCCTGCACCCCAGAACTAGGAAGGCTATGGTCTGCGACCTGTGTGGAGGCGAGCCTGAGTGCGTCAAGGCCTGCGAGGGGGCCGGGTACTTTGCGCTCAAGGTGGTTCCCTACGAGAGCGTCGCCTACAAGGTCTACTCGACCTTCCCGGAGGAGGTCTCGAGGAGGCTCTTCGAGACAACGTTCGGAGGCCCGTGAGGTGGTCCGGAGTGGTGTACGGCTACAACGGGAGGCTCTTAGAGGTGGACCTCTCCAGGGAGAAGGTGACGGTCAGGGAGCTCGAGGAAGAGTTCCTGAGGATGTTCCTCGGTGGGCGCGGGCTAGCGGCGTACCTCCTTCTCCGCGAGCTCGGGGATCGCTGGCGCGACCTTGACCCTCTCGGGGAGGAGAACATCCTCCTCTTCCTCACAGGCCCCCTGACCGGATACTACCCTGGTGTGAAGCTGGCGGTCTCAGGTAAGTCACCGCAGAGCAACGGCATACTGGGTAGCGTCCTCTCGAGCGAGGTGGCGATAGACCTCAGGGCCGCTGGCTACGACGGGATCGTGGTCAGAGGCAGGGCGCGCAACCCCGTGTACCTGTACGTTGAGGGCGACAACGTCGAGATACGGGGTGCGGAGCACCTGTGGGGGCTTAGGGGGCGCGAGACTTACGAGAAGCTGATGAGAGAGGTGTGGTCTGAGCTCAAGCGCAAGCACCTCGCGCGGGAGGGCCTTACGAAGGAGCCAAGCTTCCTGTACATTGGCCCCGCGGGGGAGAACCTCGTGAGGACGGCAGCGGTCATGGCCAAGCTCACCCACGCCGCGGGCTACGGTGGCTACGGCGCGGTCATGGGCTCGAAGAGACTTAAAGCTGTGGTCGTCAAGGGCTACGGGCCCATGCCCCGCGCCAAGCACCCCGATTGGGTGAAGCTTCTGATCAAGGAGGCTTGGGCGCGCCTCAACAGGAACACGACGTTCAAGCAGTGGGGGACCGGGTCGGGCGGCTACGCTACGGGCGCCTTGACGAGCAGCGAGCCTGTCAGGAACTGGCAGGAGGAGTGGCACGACAACCGCTCCATGGGTCAGCAGAACTTTGAGGCGCACTGGGTTAAGCGGTACTGGGGCGACTACGGTTGCCCGTCTACCTGCATGAAGATATCCTACCTCAGGTCCGGGGACAGGAAAGGAGCCCTAACCGATACGCCTGACTACGAGCTACAGGCGTACATGGGGACCAACCTGGGTGTCTTCGAGCCGCGCGCGTGCATATACCTCTCCTCGGTCGCAGACGACCTGGGGCTGTGCGGCATACAGACCGGTAACCTGCTGGGGTTCGTGGCCGAGCTGTACGAAAGGGGAATCCTCACCGGGGAGGAGCTTCACGGGATAGAGCCCAAGTGGGGGAACGCGGAGGCGTTCGCTAGGCTCATGGAGCTCATCGCGCGGCGGGAGGGCATAGGAGACCTCATGGCCGAGGGCACCCTGCGATTCGCGCTGACGGTGAGCAAGTGGAAAGGGGTTGACGCGACGAGGTACGCGGTCCACTCCAAAGGCGTTGGGATCGGCGCGCACGGCGTGAGAAGCGGAAAAGACTACCTGCCGCACTTCTCCTATGCGACGAGCACTCAGGGCGGGGACCACACCTCGGCCCCCAGGAAGCCCTTCGACGCCCCGTGGGGAGAGCTGTGGATGACGTTCCCCGACTCAGCAGTCATATGCGCGTTCAACGCGATCGACGACCTGATGTTCCAGTTCCTTGAAGCCATAACAGGGTTCGGGATAACCCGCGAGGAGTGGATGAGCGTGCACGGCAAGAGGATACTCGCCCTACAGCGCATCGCGTTGCTCCTCGGTGGCCCGGACGTCAGCTGGAGGCCGCTCGTGGACGACGACCTGCCCCCGCGGTTCTACGAGCCGCTACCCTCAGGCCCCTTCAAGGGCAAGGCAGTTGACAGGAGTGAGCTCGAGAGGATGCGTGCCGAGTACTTTGCCTTCATGGGCTGGGATGAGCGCGGCTTGCCGACCCCGGAGACGCTCAACGCCCTGGGCTTGGGGTTCGCTAAGAGCCTAATCCCCTTGTTAGGGCCTAGCGTAGCATCGGGATGAGCTGCTCGTTCTCTGCTTTAACGTGGATCCTGAGAACCTCGAGGAAGGTCTTCAGCATCTGAACCTTCCTCACGGGGTTTACCTCGCTTTTCGCCCCCGAGAGCAGTTGCTCGATCTCCCTGTGCTGTAAGGTGAGGGCGTTAACTAGCGGGTGGCCGCGGAATAGGGCAAACGCCTTCTCCTCCTCCCACTGGTCATGAGGGTACAGGAGTTCTTCAACCCTCTCAATGAAATTGTTGATGTGCTTAGAGTACTTCTCCGGCTCTTTCTCGTACTCGCTCAGGACGTAATCCGCGTAGCTGATAACGTTCTCCTCCACCCGCCCGTGCTGCCTCAGCCACTCCTCCCTAACCGCTTCCCTTCTCTCCGAGACCCCCTGAGTACTGGACATAGTATCACGGTGTAACCAAAAACAAAAAATAAATATTGCTTTGCTGGTGCTGTGTTTCCGATTGAGTTTTCCGTTAGAAGACCGACGCTTGCTTGCCGCCGTCTACGGGTATCATCGCGCCGTTGATGTACGAGGCGTAGTCGCTGGCAAGGAAGGCTACAAGGTACCCTATCTCCTCGGGAGTACCCAAGCGGCCAGCCGGCACGTCGGAGGAGAGCCTCCTGAGCGCCTCCTCGTAGCTCACCCCTTTTCTGCGCGCGGTATCTCTGGCGAGCTCCTCGACTCTTGGCGTCTTGATGATGCGGGGCATGATTCCGTTCACGGTGACTCTGTGCCTCCCGTAGCAATGCTACTTTTTTTAGTTTTTCCCAGTTTTCTTCCTGTGTTCGACTCCTGTCTTCCCTCGCTCTCAGCGGGCTTGAGAGGGGGTTGAGGGAGGGCGTTCGAGCAACACCTATACGCCCCTCGGTTCTTATCAGCCACAGCATCTGTGAACGCTTACAACCCCATTTTTTATACTTAAGCGGTGATAATCGAGGTCAGCGGAGAGGCCTGGGGGAGCGTGGCAGGGTGACTCGAGGCAACGAACCTCGCAAGGGCTCTGTGGCGCCTCAGGCAGCCAAAGCTGCTCAGCAAGGCGTTCGGCACCTGAAACACCAGACACATAACCAGCGTCCTCGAGAGGTTGCGCTCAGCCGGCCTCGTCAGGGGGCCGTCGCCGGCGTCACGCGCTACGTCTACCTAACGGAGAGGGCCTGCGCCCTCAAGCTTTCTGACGACTTCTGCGAGGTTCTCCTCCTTCGTGAGGTCGGCTTTGATCGCAAAGGGCTCTTGCCCCGAAAAAGCCGCGACTTCCCTTTTCGCCCTCTCCAGCCGTTCTAGGTTTCTCGCCACGATCACAACACTGGCGCCAGCCGAGGCGAGGACTTTCGCCACACCTAGGCCGATGCCGCCCGAGGCCGCGGTTACCAGCGCTCTCCTACCCTTAAGGCTTATCTCCAGCGTCATGCGTCTAGAGATGCAGGTGGTCTCAGATAACGGTTTCTACGGCTCAAGGTGTGCAGATAACGGTTAAGGCTCTCGAGGCGACGGGGGAGCTCAGTGTTTTGCGAGGGCGCTGCACTGGTGGACGCGGTTCCAAGTTCATAGCTCAAAGGAGTCTTGCACCAAGGCGGATGATCTCAGCCGTCTCTGGTTGCTCCTGCTGTGGCAGGAGTTCTCTTCACCGCCGATAGGTTACAGGTGAATCTTCCCTCGGCTCACGCTGGTGCAGGATTTCACAGCGACCAACATACTGCGGGTTCCGGAGACTTAGGCCCCGGAGCTTGCGGAGTGAGCCTTTAGGGCTTTGAGCACCTCCCTCTTCACGCTCCGCGGGTACGGGTACTCTACTAGAATAGTTTTGACGGCTTCAGGTCGGATTTTCCCTAACAGGTGGGGTAGGATCTCGTCCAGGAATGGGTAGTCGAAGTAGAAGAGGTCCGTGAGCGTCTTCTCGGGGGTAGAGACGGGCAGGCTCCAGTCTCCGTACCTGACGAGAGTGTAGGAGCCGAAGAGCTTCTTGGATATGCGGCGAACGACGAGCGGTGTATCAAGCACGGTGTAGACGCCGGCTCTCACCTTCCTAGACGCGGCGTAGGTGAGCACCTCGGGGTTCGGCACCTGGTCCCAGGCTCCGTGTATGTAGGCCGCAAACCCGAGGCCGTAGTACGCTGTGTGCGGTGGAAGAGTGAATATGAAGACCAGTGGGTCTCTGTAAAAGCTGTACCACCCTTTTCTCAGCCTGACGACCTCACCCCTCGACAACAGGGTGTGAACAAGTACTTTGGCGTAGGAGG
Source organism: Infirmifilum tikiterense (assembly GCF_054696565.1). The sequence goes on along the minus strand of NZ_CP182482.1, from coordinate 1,093,917 downwards.
GGGGTATTCCGAGCGCGTAGAGCTCGTGCACCGAGAAAGCAGGTTTGTCAGGTCTGCTGAAGTAAGTTCTCACCTTATCCACGTGCCTCATCTCAAAGCACCTAAGATCCTCTCTCTGACAGTCTCGAAGCTCGGGGGAAGGCCCTTCAGTATCAAAACCCTGAGCTCCCCCCAGTCTCGGGGAGGTTCGTCGAGGCAGGCTAAGAGCCTCTGGAGCTCCTCCCGCACCGAGCGGGGATCCAGGTGGCTCAAGAGGTAGTACACGTCGTAGAGATCCCGGGCCTTACGCCTTTCGATGTAAGCTTGGACTTTCTCCCTTAGCAGAAGCTCCGGAGGGAGTGTGCGAACAACGATAAAGCCCCCGTCAACCAGCTCGAACTCCGCCTCAACGGAGACACTGCTCATATCACGTTTCGTGAACTCAACCCTAACCTCGCGGCGATCGCCAACGACCATGAAAACCGCGTTTGCCGTTTCACGCAGCTTCCTAAGAGTAAGCTCAAATGACTCCATCTCTCTCTCAAGCTGGCTCCGGTACAGCGTCGGGTTCTCGTGGTACAAGTCCAAGTCTTCTGAGAAGCGTGGGGATTTGTACACTCTCCAGATCACAGTCCCCCCGTGAAGCACGGGCGGCGGCTTGAGCACCCTGTACAGGACGCTGACGACTATGTCCTGAAGCTCGGCGATCTCCCTCTGCTCGCGCCTTCGTAGGTAAATCCTTATACTCATATACCTAGGTTATGAAAAATCGTAACCTAGGTATATGTTTTTCCCTCTTCTTACACCTGAATTAGAGGATAACAAGCCCTCCCTCAGCTGAGCAGATCTCTTTGAGCACCCGAACGGCGGAGAGGGCTGCGAGGTAGCTCGTCTTGGGGTTCTCGGGAGAAGGGACATTCTCGAGAACCACTCGAACACTGCCCACGGGAGACTCCGCCACGACCTCGTGCACGTTCCTGCCGAGGCTGGGGTCTGCCACGACCTCAACCTCCGCTTCGACGCCTGCCGCTAGCGAGAGGGTGGCTGCGACGTTCAGGCTTTTCGGGTAGGCTTTAACCGCTTCGCTGGCCCTCCCCCTGAAGACCACCGTGGGCCCCTGCACCTCCGCCCCCAGGGACTTCGCCGGCTTGCGCGTCACCAGCTTGAGCCTGCTGACCCCCACCTGCGAGTAGGCCTTCAGCACGTCGAGCCCGCCAACAGCCCCCGCGGGCACGTAGATCCTTCTACCGCTCCTCCGCACTACATCGAGGAGCTCGCGGAGGGTCTGCTCCTCCATGAGGGCCCCTACGCTCAGCACGACTAGGTCCGAGCGCTCGAGGATCCTCTTGGCGTGCTCCCTAACTGCCTCCTGGCTCGCGGCTTCGACGACTATGTCGGGATTCAGGGCCAAGACGTCCTCTAGGCGGGAGGTGAGCGCGGGTCTGCTCCTTTTGAGCTGGCTAGCCAGCTCCCGGCAGGCATCGGGCCGCTGCGTGTACCCGTCCTGTCTGCCCTGGCAGACGGGACGGTCAACGTGAGAGCAAACAACGAGGTCGCAGTGTTCCCCAGGAGGAGCGCGACCCTCATGGAGTACGACCTAGAGGTGAACGGGGACCTCCTGTGGCACGACACTTCCGACGGGGTTATCGTTGCCACCCCGCTGGGTTCGACGGCATACGCACTGTCAGCAGGTGGGCCCGTCGTGCTCCTCGACACCGAGGCGCTCGTCATCGTCCCGGTCAACAGCACGGAGCCGGGAAGGAGGCCGGTTGTGGTGAGCCTGGGGAACAGCATACGAGTGGGGGGCATCGCTTCCCGCACGGCTGTGGAAGTGGTGGCTGACGGCGTGGAGAGAGTTGAAGTGGAGGAGGAAGTTCGAGTGGTTGTAGGCGGCCACCTAAACCTCGTGGTAACCGAGAGCAGAGGCACCGCGCTGGCCAAGAGAAAGCTCACATACGCCGAGCTACGGGACCTGCCTCCAAGCGCTAAGCTTGTGCTTAAAGTGCTTGAGGAGGGGGGCGAGCTGGGCATAAGCGAGATCATCGACCTGACTGGCCTGCCGGAGAGGACGGTCAGATATGCGCTGGCCCTGCTCTCGTCCAGGGGCTTCATCGCTAAGCTGGAAGACCCTGTGAACCCAAAGAGAGTCCTCTATAGAGTTTCTCAAGCAGTCGCGTAACCCCCTTTTCGGGGGCAAAATACTTTAGGTGCACCCCCTCTTTAGCTTAAGGATGGCGACTCTAACCGTGGATAGCATTACCGCATCCGTGGACTCAAGTGAGGTAGTGAGGGGCGTGAGCCTGACTATTCGAGGCGGCGAGAAAGCCCTACTTTTCGGCCCTAACGGGGCCGGGAAGACCACCCTGCTGTGCGCGGTAGCCGGGCTCCCCCACGTGCGGGTGACCGGCGGGAGGGTGATCCTGGACGGGGAGGACGTGACGCCGCTCCCGGCCTACGAGAGGGCGCGCAGGGGTATTGTGCTAGCGTACCAGATCCCGCCCGAGCTGACCGGTGTGAGCGTCTCCAGGCTCGCTGACCTAATTTCCAGGAGGGCTGGTACGCAGGAGTTCGTGCAGCAGCTGGTGGAGATCCTGGAGATCGGACACCTTCTCGGCAGGGACGCCTTCAGGGGGTTCAGCGGCGGTGAGCGGAAGCGGGTCGAGGTTTTCCTAACTGCCCTAATGCGACCCCGGTTTGCCCTGCTCGACGAGCCTGACAGCGGGGTGGACGTCGACAGCGTAAAGCTGATAGCTCACGCCATCGACTTCCTCGTCGAGGAGTTCAACTCCGGCGTGCTTGTCGTTACGCACACCCGGCTACTGGCGGAGCAGCTCGGGGGTCAGGCTACAGGCTACGTACTGAGCGGCGGCAGGTTGACCTGCACCGGGAGGGCGCTCGAAATACTCAAGAGGCTTGAGGAGAGGGGGTTCGATGGAGCGTGCTCTGGTTGAGGACATCGTGAAGGCTCTGAACAAGCCTTCCCCGCACGGCCCAGACCTGGACCTCGCAACCTACAAGGTCGCGAAGCCGGAGCTGGGTGAGAGCGGGGGCGCGCTGGTGGAGGAGTCCATTCAGAGGAAGGTGGGGGTGCGGCCCGAGCAACTGAGCTACCTCCAGGTTGGGGAGACGGTCCTGGCCAGGGTCATGTCCGAGAGGTTCAGGTCGATCGGCGTAGTGGTTGAGCCGCTTAGCAGGGCGCTTAAGGAAGACAAGCTAGCTTCCAGCCTCTCCTGGAGGCTCGTAGACCCAGCCACGGACAAGTACACTGCGCACACCTACCTCTACGGAGGAGAAGCCGGGTACTTCGTCTACGTACCGCCGGGGGTCAAGGCTCCCTGGCCCGTGTACACCTGCCTGAGCCTGTTCACCGGCGGGGAGGAGGTTCAGCACGCGCACAACATCGTCTACGTAGATGAGGGCGCTGAGGTCGTCGTGACAACCGGGTGCCTGGTCCCGCACGGGAGCAGAGGGGGGTTGCACATCGGGGTCTCTGAGTTCTACGTGGCTAGGGGGGCTAAGCTGGTTTACACGATGCTGCACAGCTGGGGGGAGGGGACGCACGTGAGGCCCCGGACTGTTGTCAGGGTGGGGGAGGGGGGCCAGTACATCAGCTACTACGCTGTGTACAGCCCTGTTGCCTCCGTACAGACTGAGCCTAAAGTCTACCTCGCTCGAGGGGCTCACGCTAAATTGATATCGGTTGTGTCGGGCACGGGAAGCGGCATCTACGACATTGGGGGCGTGGCCGTACTTGAAGGCGAAGGCGCTAGCGCTGAGCTTGTCTCAAGGGTGCTTGCGAGCAGGGGGGCTAGAGTGTACTCCAGGGGAACAATCGAAGCCAAGTCGGGGAAGACGAAGGGCCACATCGAGTGCCTGGGTATCCTGATGGACAACGAGTCAAGCATAGAGGCGGTGCCTGTGCTCTCCTCTCGCGCGCAGGAGGTTGAGCTGACCCACGAGGCAGCCATAGGGATGATCGCCGGCGAGAAGATCGAGTACCTGATGTCCAAGGGGTTCAGCGAGGATGAGGCACGGTCACTGCTACTCCGAGGCTTCCTGACCGCTGAGGCGTCCGGGATACCAGACGCTGTGAAAGCGGAGATAGACCGCGTCGTCGACTACATCGTCCGCCACGCTTTAGGATAACGAGGTTACACTTAAGTGTAACTTTGTTACATTGTTCCGTAACATTATTTTATTCAAATAAAACATTGTTGCACATAACGGCTTATCTCGCACAAGCACGTAAGCTTCATGAAGGATGAGGCGGGCGAGGTTGCCTTGAGGCTCACTCGACACGCAACTTCAGCTGCCTTATACAGCATGACCGTGGCGATGTGGCTGCATATCCTCGCCTTGCGGACGTAGCCGTAGGCCCTGAAGAAGTAGTCGCAGCGGTACCTTCCTCCGCTTATCCAGACGTTGTACCAGGGGTAGGTGTCCCCCAGCTCCGCTAGCCCCTTCACGAGCCAGTGCTCATTACCCACTTTCTCCACTTTCCCAGCCAAAAGCCTGTACACGGCGCGGTAGAACCACTCCGCTGGCTTATCGGGGAATGATGCTTGTAACTCGCTTAGCGCGTCAAGCAGGTCCCCGTGCTCCTCAACTACTCTGTCGTCGCAGCGGCCGTGGAGGGCGCACCTCACCAGCGCCCATGCCAGCCTGCTCTCACTGCTCCTAGCCCTCGCCAAGCGAGAGCACCCACAGCGCCTTCTCAGCGAGCGAGACCGTAACCCCGGCGGGGTGCGGGGCCCTCCTCAGGAATCCGTAGCCCACGAGCCTCAGCTAGCCCCCAGCTCAGCTACCCTGAGTCGGCGGTTGCCCCCCTGTTTGCTGTGTTTTCACTTTCGGCGTTCATTTTCGGCGCGGGGATATAAGGCCGCGGAGCGCAGTTACGTGCGAGGCTCAAGCGCAGGGAGGGCTCGAGGCTATAGTGAGTCAGGCTCCCTGGAGGTGGGAGCGTGGGCTGGGAAGGCGGGGGAGACGGCAAGGAGTTGATCGACGCCTACAGGGTCTGGGAGGTCAAGGCTAGCAGGGAGCTGAGAATGAGGCTTCGGAGCCTCTACTTCAGCGTTGCCTCTGCGGTTGAGCGGGCCTGCGATGCGAAGAAGCAGCTCGAGGCGCTGAGCCAGTGGCTCCAGAGCCACCCACGGGCGCTGATACACGGCTCGCTCAGCTTCCCCAAGCGGCGAAGCAGAGGGAGAGGCCCCGGCCCCAGTTCCCGGCACGGCGACACAGCAATGGGCCGCTTGCCGGGTGCCGCGCGCGGTGCGATGAGGCGAAGAGGCGCCGAGGCGGAGCCCCGCCGCACAACCTGAGCTGGCGGGGCGGGCCGAAGGCGCGGAGCCCATGAGAACCCCGAAGAGGGGGCCCCGGATAAGTGAAGGGGTGGATGAGCCAGGCGCGGCCACTTCATGATGGTGACGAACGGCTACCTCACCCTCTCGGCGCTCAAGCTACTGATCGAGCTCGGAGTGGACGGGTGGAGCGTGGACCTGAAGGGGTGTCCCGGTATGAGCGTGCTCAGGGGTGTTGACCACGAGAAGGTCTTGAGGAACGCTCGCTACATCCTCGACAGCGGGGGGCACGTGGAGATGGTCTACCTCGTCGTGACCGGTGCGAACGACAGCGAGGAATGCATCGACTGGGTTCTCAGAAGGCACCTCGACGTGCTCGGGCCCAGCGTCCCGTTGCACATAAACAGGTATTTCCCCGCGCACGCCTGGCACAAGCCCCCTACGCCTGTCGACAAGCTGATGGGCGCGAAGAGGAAAGCCGAAAGCCTTGGGCTGGAGTTCGTGTACGTCGGCAACCTACACGAGCCCGAGCTCGAGTCAACATACTGCCCGAGGTGCCGGAGGCTTCTCGTGAGGCGCGAGAACTACAGGGTTACCTACTTCAAGCTGGACGTGGAGAGCGGGAAGTACAGGTGCCCGTACTGCGGCTACGAGATACCTATCCGAGGCTCGTACGTGCCCGGGAAGCCCGTGATCTGGCTGTGAATCCAAGCGTGATCTGAAGCGCCAGCGATGCCGTGAGGAACAGAGCAGTCCCCCCGAGGGGGTCTAGCGACGCCGCTAAGGCAGAGCTGTAGAGAGGAGAGCCGGCGAAGTAGCCGAGAGCCCAGGCAAGGTTTGCCAGCCCTGCTCCCGTGGACTCCACCCCCTGCATGAGCTCCGCGACTTTAGCCTGCGACCTGCTCGCCGCCTGGGCGTTGACGAAGCCTAGGAGCAGCACGCCTAGAGCTGTAAACTTCAGCGGGGTGAAGGCTAGCGCCAGCGCGGCTAGGAGGAATGAGGCTGGCACGTAGTACTCCCGCGTTACTGCGCGGGGGTTCAGCCTGATGGCAACCTGCCCTAAAAGTCCTAAGAGGTAGTAGCCTGACACTATTAACCTAGAGTCGCCCACGCCTGCCATCTCAGCGATGACCGGCGAGTACACGATGATGAGGCTTTCGGTTATCCCCACCGTCAGGGAGACTATGAGCGGGGGTAGGATTTGCAGCGATGATGGCGCGCGGATAGTCAGCATTTCAACCCTAGTTTGACGTTCGGATCTCAGTGGAAGGGTTAGGAAGAAGGATATGAGGGCGCACAGGGAGTAAGCCAGGAAAGGCGACCTGGCTGAGATCAGCGCTAGCTGGCTTGCTGCGATGGGCCCCAGCGAGAAACCTAGCGCGATGGCCGCGAATACGCCGCTTATCCCGAGTAGCCGGCCCTCGCTTTTGGCCGCGAGGCCGAGGACGCTTGTCCACACCATGGCTTCCAGCACGCCTTCAGCAGCCCTGGCGGCAGCGAAGCCAGCTACTGATGTGGAAGTGAACAACGCCAGGCCTACAGCCACGTTGGAGAGAAAGGCTAGGGGGGCTACCCTGCCAGCGCCCAGCTTGTCCGCGAGCACGCCTGCAGGTATGTTGGAGACGAGGTACGCTAGCCCCCACACGGTAACCGCGAGGCTGACCTCAAGCTCGTTTGAGCTGATCTGCCTGAGAGTGATTGGGAGAGTGGAGACCGCCGCGCCGACGCCTAGCATGAACGTGAATGAAGCGGCAACGAGAAGCCTCTGGGCACCCATCGAGACACCCCTTCACCGCTCGGGGCCTAGTTAAAATGCTTTTATTCAGCTGGGGGTGATGTCAGGTAGAAATTCTTATAAATATGTTCCGTGGAGTATTAAAGACTAAAAATGACAGCACAGGAAGTAAGGGAGGTGACGCCCACAGGGAAAGCAATTATCGCCGTTGTGCTTATACCAACTGTCGCCGCACTGAACTACGTTGGAGGGGTGATAGTTGAGGCTCTAAAAGCGCCTATATGGGGTGACACGTGGGCCACTATCCTAGGTACCCTGATTGGCGGGTTCTGGGTCGGGGCGATCGGGGGCTTCCTGTACAACATCATAATGGCGCTGACGGTTTGGGGCCTGCCCAGCTGGGTGTGGGGCTTCGCAAACGTCGTCATAGCCCTTATCACGTACTTCATGATGAAAGCAGGCTTGACAGACCTCAAGAAGCCCATGACCTGGGTCGCTGTGATAGTGCTGTACGGCATCCTGTACCCTGTCTTCACGACAGCTATCTCTATACTCGTTTTCGGGGGTGGCCCTGTCTGGAAGCCTCTGGCAGCTGCGGTTTACGCCGCTGTGCTCAGCAGCACAGGTAACTTCTGGCTAGCCAACTACGCTCAGAACATGTTTACAGAGATCATCGACAAGCCGGTAAGTTTCATAATATCAGTAATAATAGCTCAGCGCATCCCCAAGCGGTTCATACTCGCCAAATAGAGAAGTTAACATAGCATTTTTCTGAGTGGTTTGGGAGGATGTCCGCCGGGGTTTCTTTGCTTAAAAAGACGTCAGTTGAAACTGACACTTTCGTCCAGAGACTTGACGGGCGCGTCAAGTTCCTGTACTTTATATGGGCCACTGTCCTAGTCTACATCTTCTACGACCCGTTCCTGAACCTGGTTTTCCTAGCAGTGACGCTTCTAATGGCTCTTCACGCCAGGGTCGCCCGCCCCATCCTGACGACCCTACTGATCATCGTTGTACCTTGGATAGCCATAGCTGTTCCCATCCTCTCGCTGCCGCTAGGGTTCCCGTGGAACAGGACGGTCATCGGCTACATAGAGATACTCGGCTCCAGGTACCCCGTCTACCTGGAGGGCTTCGGGTGGGGCTTCACGTGGCCTCTCCGAATCGCGGTCGCCATATCCTCCGCCCTGCTGTTCTTCCTCACCACGAACCAAGCCAAGCTCGTCGCCACTCTCTTCAAGATGAAAATCCCCTTCAAGGCCATCTACATGGTTGTCGCAACCTTCCAGTTCATACCCCTCTTGGCGAGTGAGGCTAACGTGATCATGCAGGCTCAGATCGCGAGGGGGTTGAGGACTGACGTCGGCTTTGTCGGCAAGATCAAGAACTATCTGGCCGTAGTCATCCCCCTCACTCTAAGCGCCCTCAACAAGGTTCAGACTAGAGCCATCGCGTTGGAGTCCCGGGGGTTCAGCTCACCTGTGAAGAAAACCCTGCTCTACGAGGCTAGGCTCACGTCGGTGGACTATGTCTTCCTGGCGGGTATGGTGGCGGCCACACTGTTCCTAGCGTGGGTGTACGTCAGCGTGGGCTACTCGCCTATAGCCAGGCTCTCGTGGGTTTGGGGTGGTGGTTAATGGCTTCAAGCGAGCCCGTGGTGCAGGTGGAGCACCTAACGTACGCTTACCCTACGAGCAAGGACTTCGTGCTGAAGGATGTGAGCTTCGAGGTTAAGCGCGGGGAGGTTCTGGCGATCCTCGGCCCCAACGGCTCCGGGAAGTCCACGCTCTGCAAGTCTCTGAACGGCCTCGTCCCGCACTTCTACGGAGGTCGGTACGGCGGGAGGGTACTCGTCGCGGGCGAGGAGGTGCTTAAGTCCAGTGTCGCTAAGCTCGCCACTAAAGTCGGGCTCGTCTTCCAGGACCCCGAAGACCAGATGTCCGGGCTGGCGCTCACCGTGTGGGAGGAGGTCGCCTTTGGCCTGATGATGCTCGGTTACCCCAAGGAGGAAATAGCGAGAAGGGTGGAGGAGGCGATACGGTACGTGGGGCTCAACGGACTTGAGAAAAGGTCTCCCTTCGAGCTTTCAGGCGGCCAGATGCAGAGGCTGGCGATCGCGACCGTCCTCGCCCTAAAACCCGAGGTCATCGTGCTAGACGAGCCTACGGCTCAGCTGGACCCTATCGGCAAGTTCGAGGTCCTCGGCGTCATCGAGAGGCTCGCCAGCGAGGGTTCCACGATAGTAATAGCGGAGCACGAGATAGAGGACGTAGCCTACTTCGCCGACAAAGCTCTACTCCTGTACAACGGTAGAGTCCTGGCCTATGGGCCTGCGCGCGGCGTCCTGCGGGAGGTCGATAAGTTGAAGAGCGTAGGCGTCGACCCGCCCACAGTCACAGAGCTCGCTTACGCGCTTGAGAAGGAGCTGGGGCTGGAGATCGAGTACCCTATAACGCTGGAGGAGGCGGTTAGGGTGTACTCGGAGCTCATAGGTGTTGCGTGATGGACGCGGTCGTCGAGGTTAAAGACCTTTGGTTCCGGTACCCGGGGGCTGACAGCTGGGCCCTTAGAGGCGTGAACTTCTCGCTGAAGCCCGGCGAGCGCGTAGCCATCATAGGTCAGAACGGCGGGGGTAAGACCACGCTCGCGAAGAACATTAACGGGTTGCTGAAGCCGACGAAGGGCGTAGTGCTCGTCGACGGGCTGGACACGCGCACGACGCCGACGCATGAGATCGTGAAAAGGGTGGGTTACGTGTTCCAGAACCCCAGCCACCAGATATTCGAGAGTAAAGTTAGAGACGAGGTGGCGTACGGCCCAAGGAACCTGGGGCTCTCTGAGGAGGAAGTCAACGAGAGGGTCAAGTGGGCTCTCAGCCTTGTGGGGCTTGAGGGGTTCGAGGATCACAACCCCTACGACCTCGACTACGGGAAGATGAAGCTGCTCACCGTGGCGTCGGTCCTGGCGATGAAGCCCAAGGTACTGATCCTCGACGAGCCCACCACGGGGCAGGACCACGCTGGGAGGCATGTTCTAGCCAAGCTCGTTAAGGGGCTCAACGATGAGGGATTCACTATCGTTGTGATAACCCACGACATGCGCTTCGTGGCAGAGGTTGCCGAGAGAACGGTCCTCGTCGCTGAAGGCCAGATCCTACTCGATGGGCCCACGCGAGAGGTGCTGTACGCGGTTGACGTTCTGAGAAAAGCAGCCATAAAGCCGCCTCAAATCGTTCAACTATCCCTCATCCTGAGGGACAAGGGGATCCCCCTGAACGCGATCACCCTCGACGAAGCCGTTAAGGAAATTTCGGAGATCGTGAAAAGCAAGACACATTGAAATAGCCTCGCTGTTTTAGGAGAACGTGTCTAAGACCAGCCTGCTCTACATAGCCCTAAAGTTCGTAGAGAGAGACATGCTGTTCAAGAAGCTCATAGCCGCCTTGACCATACTGGCTATCGCGAGCGGCGTTGCAACGTTCATATCGCTCAGGATCCTCAGCGTCGGCAGCCGCACCGCGGCGCAGAGTATAGTGGAGCAGGTGCTTCCGGGTGAGGTTGTCGTCTACGGGCAGGGTCTCTACGACGTCTCCGAGAACGTTCTGGACAACTTCAAGAAGCTCCCGGGAGTTAAGGACGTGACGCCGGCGATCCTCGTTACAGGCTACATTGGGAGGAACGCTGTGTTCGTTCTAGGAGTCAGGCCGGAGGACCTGAAGAACGTGGTTTCACGCTTCATCGCGGGGGCAGGTTTCAGCAGTCTGTCCGGACCGTATGCCATCGCCGATGTCGGCCTGGCGAAAAGGCTGAACCTGACCGTAGGGGACAAGGTTACCGTCAAGCCTCCTTACGGTGGCTTCTTCAAGCAGTACGAGGTCATAGGCATAGCGGAGGTCACGATGAAGATCGAGGAGATAGGCGCGGCAGGAGGCTACATCATCCTCCCTCTGCGCGAAGCTCAGAACCTCCTCGGAAGGCCTGGCTACGTTAGCATGGCTGTCGTGAAGGTTGAAGACGGCGTGGACCCTGTTGCCGTGAAGAACCTCATATCCATGGTCTACCCGGGCTCTAGGGTCATGCTAAGGGAGGAGGTCATAGGCGTTGTCTTCAAGGTTATGTCTCTCATAGAGGGCCTCCTGCTATCCACGACTCTGGTCGGGTTAGCTGTGGCGGTCTTCGGCACCACGAGCACGATAACCTCCACTGTCCGCGAGCACCAGAGGGAAATCGCGATCATGCGCACTCAGGGGGCTAGCAGGGCGAGCGTTGCTGCAATATTCATGCTGGAGGCGCTAATCTACGGCATCTCAGGGGGCCTTCTGGGCCTGGCGTTTGGCGTCGCTGGCGCGCGCGTCGGAATCGAGATCGTTTCCTCCTACGGCTTCCTCAACCCTCCCCGGATACTCGAGGCCTCCACGCTCGTCCTCGGCGTGGCTCTAGCTACGGCGCTGAGCGTCCTAGCCTCAATCTACCCCGTCTGGCGAGCCACCTCGATAAGGCCCGTAGAGGTGTTGAAGAGTGAGTGAGGTTGCCCTGGAGCTTAAGGAGGTCAGGAAGGTGTTCAGGACCGCAACCGAGGAGATCGAGGTCCTGAGGGGGGTCAACCTCACAGTCCTAGACGGCGAGCTCGCCGTGATCATGGGGCCCTCTGGCAGCGGGAAGAGCACCCTCCTCTCCATAGCCGGCGGCCTGGATAAGCCCACGTCTGGACGCGTGGTTGTAGGGGGAGTGGACATAACAGATATGAGCGAGGAGCAGCTGACGAAAATCAGGGCCAGGAAGATCGGCTTCGTCTTCCAGTCATTCAACCTAATCCGAAACTACACGGCCCTCGAGAACGTGATGCTTCCGCTTCTTTTCACCGGGATCTACAGCGTGAAGGAGGTCAAGGAGATAGCGGCGAAGATCCTCGAGATCGTCGGGCTCAAAGGCCACGAGGACAAGTTCCCCAGCCAGCTGAGCGGGGGCCAGCAACAGCGAGTCGCGATAGCAAGGGCGCTAGCCCCAAACCCCGACATCATACTCATGGACGAGCCCACCGGCGCCCTCGACGTAGACACAGCGGCGAAGGTGCTCTCGCTCGTGAAGTGGCTCAACCAGGCCTTCGGGCAGACCATCATAATTGTGACCCACAACCCCGAAATCGCCGAGCTTGCCACGCGCACATTCTACATCAGAGCTGGCAGGATCTACGAGGAACCACCCAAGAAAACCCTCATGGACATTATAAGAGAGCTGAAGGCAGGTAGCGAATCTGAGGACATTAGGAAGACGCAGATCAGCATCCTTAGAACCAAGCTCGAGGCCCTTGAGAGGGCGGCGAAAGTCGGGAGGATAGACCCGCTACTCCTCGAGGCGGAGATCAAGGCCCTTGAGCGCCGCATCAGCAGGCTTGAGAAGTACGCCTAGTAGCCTTGATTTCGCCTACTGTCGAAAAATCTCATTTCGTTAAGCGTTAATCTTAAATACTTGATATACACTCTTTTCTTCAGGTGCTCTCATGCCTGTGCGGGCTGAACTGAGCACGATAATCCTAGCTTTGCTCGTTTCCTCGCTCGTGCTAGCGTACCCTGTTGAGACGGTCTCTGTCCGAAAGACGATAATCCGGGAGCTTGACGTCCTCCCAGGGTGTGGCGAGAACACGACGATTACTGTGACCCTGGTTTTCGACTCGGCCTACACAGGTGGGCTGACCGACCTCCTCGCCTTCGCCACGCCTGATTGTCTATCCGCCACTGTCCCTCCCGGGCGAGTGGGCGTGTCGCAGGGGTTCCTCAGCGTTTCATGGGAAAATGTGGAGCTCAAACCAGGCGACTCTATAAAGTACAGCGTTAGCGGAAAGAACCTGTTCGACGTTAACGTGAGCCTAGAGGCAGACGGCAGAGAAGTTCACGCTGATTGCTCTAGGGGTTACTGCTACGTTGTAGCGCTCAAGGCCCATACCATCAACTACACGGTTGAGATCGAAGCGAGAGAAGACCTGCTGAAAAAGCAGCAGCTACCTATTTCCATCTCTTGGAGCATAGACCCCCTCTACCTGTACCCTATAAGCTACAGCGAGAGCCCCCAGAGCTTGAGGGAGAGCGGAACGGAGGTCTCGTTCCAGTGGACCTCCTTCATGAACGGTAGCTACAGGTTAAGCGTTGTCTTCGAGGTGAGGGGGGAGAACCCGTGGGGTGAGGTACTCATTCCTCCACCCACGGTAACCGTAAGCCTTGATCCGAGGCTGCAGGCGTCTCTCATTGAAAGGTACAGGGGGTTCACCCTAAAGCTCTTAGAGGAGAACGTCGGGAACCTGACGGCTTTCCAGGAGAACGTCACGGCCCTCAGGGACCTGCTGTACAATCTCAGCAACGGGTTCGACGAGGAGGCGCGCCTGCTCGAGAACGCCTCCAGCCTAGCCGACGCCGCTTCCACCGCTATGGGTAACGCGGCCGCTCAGCTGACGAGGGGCCTCGACATGATGAACTCCGTGGAGGCGAGGGTTAAACCGGTGCTCGAGAACGCTTCGCTGGCGCTTAGGAGGGCTAAGGACACCCTGGACAGGATTCAGGGGAACCTCTCGGTGCGGGAGGACGAGCTCAGAAGGCTCTTGGAGTCGTTGAACATCACGGGCCTCAACCTCACTGTGTCAGAAGTGGACTCCCTCCTCGGTGAGGCTAGAAAACAGCTGTCCCTCTTCGAGAGCGAAGTCAACGACCTCAAGATGCTCGTCGGAGAGTACGGAGCTGTCAAGTCCCAGCTGTACGCCGCAACCGAGAACATGAGGGCGGCTTCCACAAAGCTTAGGCTCATGGCCGGCGTGCTCCGAGAGTCGGCCCGCAAGCTCCGCGAACTCGCGGGTGGTTTAAGGCAGGCGGCCCAGCTCATCGACTCAAGCCTCATGAGGCTATCAAACATGATCGAGGGCCCCCTCTACCCGGATAGCTTCAAGCAGTTCAACACCACTATCCTCTCGCAGAGAGCTACTGCGACAGCAGGGGATAAGCAACTGAGGACGGAGCTCATGGGGGACGTGGTGTACGTGTCCCTGCCCCTATTCAAGGTAAAGCGGAGCGAGCCGCAAGTCTCGAACGTAAGCCTCGAGCCTGCGACGAAAAAGGTGCGGGCTTACTGGCCCGCCGTCCTGGCTGTCTTGGCGGCTGGAGCATACTTCACGCTCAGCGGTAGAAAGGAGAAGCACCTCGCCCAAAGGGACAGCGCCGAGCTACGCGGGCGGATCGAGGCTCTCAAGAGCAAGCTCAGGGCTCTGGAGGGGGTGGGCGGTGTCTGAGGCTGGGAGAATTAAGAACGTGGTAATAAGAGGGGTAGACGCTTCAGCATACGAGGAGATGTCCCGGCTTGCCAAGAGGATGGGGCTCAGCGTGGGCACGGTTGCGTCGCAGGCCTTCAAGCTCATCCTAGCCCTGGTGGACGCGGGCCCACAGCTCGCCGGCCTCCCGCAGGACACACCGGAGATCCTGAAGAGGCTTATACCTATCGGAGCGCTGAAGAAGAAGCCCGTGTTTATCCGGCACATCGGCAGGCTCGTGCTCTCCCGAGAGGACTTGGAGAAAGCCCCCGGTCCCCTATTCCTCGTGGGGATCGAGGAGCTGGTGTTCGACCCGAGCGTGGACACGAAGCTGTTCGAGGAGAAAGTCTTGAGGATCGTGGACTGCGGCCGGGTAGTAATACACCGAGGCTTAGACAAGCTCACCCTACTCTCGAGGTCGCTGTTCGTGCGAGAAGTAGTGGAAAAAATTTAGGGTTCGGCCGTTGTAGAGAAATTTTTAACTTAAAGCGGGCTAACATCTCAGTTTTTCTCAGGACTTTGTTCCGAGAACGCCGGGGAATGAAATAATTAAATGTTTCCTAGATCAGCTGGACTAGAGTCACATTGCCTGCCTCGATGGATTGGTAGCTACGTTGATTTGTACAAATAGCTAGGTTTTTAGAATCCTATATATGTATTTATATTTAACGTGTATTTTTGTACTCCATGTTGTAGTGTATATTTTAATCCAAATAGAAAACTTTATATTATACTTAATTGAAGAATACATGCCGAAAGGGTATGAGCACCCCTAAAGGCGCTTCCAAAACAACGCTGGCCATCGCCATAATCCTCATACTGCTCTCAGGCATAATTGGCTTCTTCGCGGGAAGGCTAACAGCGCCCGCGCCGACAACAACGGTAACGCCCCCCGCCGCTACGAAGGACCTCTTCAGCATGACATGGGATGAAATAGTGCAGAAGGCTAAAGAAGAGGGCGAGGTTACGTTCTACGGCTACGGCGCCGACTGGGACAGAATTTACTTCGAGAACATCTCCAAGGCCTTCGAGCAGAAGTACGGGATAAAGGTCAAGTACGTCCACGGGGACTGGTTCAGCACGATCCAGAAGCTCGAGGCCGACAAAAAGGCTGGGAAAGCTGTCGGTGACGTCGACGTAGCCCTCG
This sequence comes from Infirmifilum tikiterense, assembly GCF_054696565.1. Next base: position 1,078,469 of record NZ_CP182482.1, on the reverse strand, counting down.
TCTGGTCGGTCCCCTTCAAGCAGGCGCTAACCGAGGACCTGGTCTGGAACGTCCCAGCAGCCGAGCTGATACCCAACGCCAAGAACCTCATTGACCCCTCGCTCCTCTACTTCAACGACCTCATACCCACTGGAGGAAAGTTCATCCCCGTAGTGTGGTGGCAGGTCGTCTTCATCTACAACAAGAAGTACGTCAAGCCAGACCAGCTACCCACCTTAGACACACTCCTCGACTGGGCTAAGAAGAACCCTGGGCGCTTCACGTACTGCGACCCCAACAAGGGTGGCTCTGGCCACACGTTTTTAATCTCCGTTATCTACTGGCTCTACGGCTACGACAAGTTCGTCATGAAGCCCTTCGACCAGGCGTACGCTGACAAGCTCTTCAGCAGCCCGGGCAAAAACGGCATGAACCTGTGGGACTACCTCAACGAGCTCGAGAAGTACATGTACCAGCCTGGCAGCTACCCACCCGGTAACTCGGCGGCAATGGAGCTCTTCGCGAGAGGTGAGGTCTGGCTCGAGCCGCAGTGGATCGACGTGCTTGCCGAGTGGATAAAGGAGGGCCGCGTCAACCCCGACGACGTGGGAGTCTACGACCCAGATCCTGGTATAGCTGTCGGCGGCTTCGACGGAGTCTTCATACCCTGGAACGCTCCGCACAAGTACGCCGCCCTGGTGTTCATAAACTACCTGCTCAGCGAAGAAGTCCAGTACCGCAACGTCGTTGAAAGAGGCGGAGTCTACCCTGTCGTCAAGGGCGTCTGGGAGAAAGTGCCCCAGACCTTCAAGGACAAGTGGAAGTACCTCCCGATCGAGGAGCTCCAGAGCAAGTTCCTGCAGAGGCACGCCGACTTCATGTACTACGCCATGCAGCAGTGGGCAACTAAAGTGGGCGGAGGATAAAGAGCGGGATATCTCGATGAACGAAAAAATAATTATTTTTCTATTTTTACTACCTATTCTCAGCTTCTACATCCTCGTCTGGCTGTACCCGCTACTCTTAGTAGTCCTGCAGTCGTTCGGCATACCCGCTCTCACGACAAGGGCAGAGGGAGAGTACCCCACGCTCACGTACTATGTGACGTTCTTCTCGACGAGATACCTAGATTACTTGTGGTTTAGCTTCTGGAACAGCTTAGCGGCAGTCCTCCTAGCACTCGTGACAGGCTACTTCACGGCGCTTATCGCGTTCATTTACGAGTTCAAGGGCAAAAGGGTCTTCAACATGATCTCCAAGATCCCTCTATTCGTGCCCTACCTCATAGCAGCCTTCATGTGGTGGCTGCTTCTGACACCCCGTGGCTACGTCTACGACTTACTCCTTCACCTGGGTTTAATCAACGAGCAGGTTAAACTGGCCAACGACCCGCTCGGAATAGGCATAATATTCGCCAACGTCTGGATGCACATACCGTACGTGATGCTCATCTCCATAGGAACGTTAAAAGTCATAAACCCGGAGCTCATAGAGGCCGCGCGGGTCTTGGGCGCAAACATGCGGCGGACAGTCCGGTACGTCTTCATACCCCTCTCCATACCCGGCATCCTTGCAAGCCTCCAGCTCGTCTTCATAAGCATGTTCGGCGGCTTTTCAGTCGCGTACATCCTTGGCGCCAGCTTCCCCAACTACCTCTCCGTGAGGATCTTCGAGGACGCTGCGGTTCTCTACAAGTGGAGCTTCGCTTCGGTAGGCGCGGTCATATACCTCGTAACCTCCCTTGTGATAACCTACTTCTACTCGAAAATCACGAGGTGGGGGTTAAAGGTATGATGGGCGAGAAGTTGTTCAGGGCACTGCTCTACGTAGTATTTGGATCGCTCACAGTGTTCTTCATTTTCCCGCTTATACCTGTGACTCTCTGGGCTTTCTCGGAAAAGTGGCCAGGCGAGAGCCTTGTCCCCACGGAGTACGGGTTCAAGTGGTTTAAGCTACTACTGGACAGCGGAGCCCTAATAGGACCGCTGACGCTCAGCGTGGTCATCGGGGTGATCGTGGTGGCTTTCTCTGCTCTGCTATCTCTCCCAGCCGCTTATGCGGTGGGGACTAAGCAGTTTAAGGGTCGTGAGCTCGTCATATCTCTCCTAATGCTACCCTTGATCGTCCCGCCTGTGGCGACGGGAGTCGGCCTCCTGGGCTACTTCACGAACATTGGCCTGAAGAGCAACATCTGGGCTGTGGCTTTCGCGCACATGATCGGCGCAACGCCCTACATGTTCAGGAGCCTGGTGGCGAACTTCGAGGCAATTGACCCAGCCCTCGAGGAGGCGGCGAGAGTATTGGGTGCTTCAACGTTCAAGGTGTTCATCCACGTTTACCTCCCTCTCGTGACGCCAGGACTGCTCTCGGGGACCATTTTCGCTTTCTCCTGGAGCATCAACGAGTACTTGTTGACGGCGCTGGTCGGCCTCCCGGACATCATAACTATCCCTGTCCAGATCTTCAGGTACGTGGGCGGCTACTACGTAGCTATCGGACCAGTGAGCGCGCTTTCCATAGTATTGCTTGTTCCCTCGATTGTTTTCCTGATATTGACTGAAAAGTACGTTAGGACTGAGTTTATAGCGGGTGCAGGTATTAAGGGGTGAGCCGGAATGGTTGGAGTGCGATTGGAAAACGTGGAAAAGTACTTGACTGGTGTGAAAATACTCGACAACATCTCCTTCGAGGTTAAAGACAAGGAGTTCTTCACACTGATAGGACCCTCTGGTTGCGGGAAGACTACAACCCTAAGGATAATCGCTGGCCTCCTGAAGCCTGACAAGGGTAACGTTTACTTCGACGGCCGGCTGATGAACGACGTCCCGCCCGAGAAGAGAAACATCACAATGGTTTTCCAGAACTTCGCGCTGATGCCCCACATGACGGTATTCGACAACATAGCTTTCGGGCTTAAGATGCGCGGGTGGAGCCAGGAGGACATCAAGAGGAGAGTTAGAGAGGTCATGGAGCTACTCAGGATCGAGGGGCTCGAGAACAAGAAGCCGCACCAGCTCAGCGGCGGTCAGCAACAGCGCGTGGGAGTGGCTCGGGCTCTCGCCCCCAACCCCGACGTGATACTTTTCGATGAGCCTTTGAGCAACGTCGACGCAGTGCTAAGGGAGCAGCTCCGGTTCGAGATAAGGGACCTGATGAAGAAGCTGGGGATAACAAGCATATACGTCACACACGACCAGGCTGAGGCACTCGTCGTCTCCGACAGGCTGGCCATAATGAGTAAAGGACGGATCATACAGATCGGAACCCCAGACGAGATATACCGCAGGCCGGCTAACACGTTCGTGGCTGGGTTCCTCGGAGTTGTAAACCTGATCAAGGGCAGAGTTGTCAGCCGCACTCCTGAAGGCTACTTCGAGTTCCAGACCAGCGAAGGCGCCAGGCTCCTGGCGCGCGAGTCCCTAATACCTGTGGGAGGTGAGGGCTTCGCCGTGATAAGGCCAGAGCACATCCAGTTGGAACCATCTGCTCCGAGGCACAACGTCTTTGAAGCAATGATCGTGCGGAAGACGTTCTTGGGCTCAACCGTCGACGTCAGGCTGAGCGTAGCGAACTTAGGAGAGCTCAGGACTTTCGTTAAGACGGGGAGCGCCGAAGCTGAAAAACAAAGACTCACCGTTTACATAAACCCGGACGACGTGATCATAGTACCTGAAGCTACAACATAGCTTTACAGTCCCTTTTTTACCGAAAAGTTCAACGGCGTATCGAGATCCCTGCTAACCCCGATTCTTTTCTTCCTCTCTACGCAATCATCCGGAAGGACCTTATACATCTGAACCTGCAACGGGCTTGAGGGTAAGAAAACCGGTTGCTGGTGCATCGATTTGTCGATCATCATGTAGCGTGTCACGCGTCCGGGACCCCTCACCTCCCCGGACCCCGTCTTGATCGAGCGTATGAGCACTGCGCCGGCCTCGCCCTCCGTGTGCGCAACCACGTTTAGCAACCACTGCCTGTGGATCCCGTAGACGAGTGTGTAGCCAGCCGGGCCTTTCATCGCCTCGGTGAGCCTCCCCCCGCGATGCCTCGCCCGGCTTGCGGGATCCTCGGGCCCGAAGTACGCCTCTGTCTCGGTGATCACGCCACGCATGGTGACGCCGCCCAAGACGCGCACGAGCATTTTCCCGAGTAGCTCCAAGGCCACAGCGTCAGGCCTCCTAGCGTAAAAGGACTGAGGAAGGACCCCGTGCTCTGTCACACTCTTGGCTTTTATAACCACGTTAATATTTCTTCAACGCTCTTCCGGGGTCTAGGCGGCGGGTGCTCCGCAGGGTAGCCGACGGCCAGCGCCGCCACAAGGACCTCATCAGGCGGGATGGCGAGGATCTCGGAGTACCTGGGCCACCGGAGGGTGTTTATCCAGACAGCTCCAAGCCCGAGGGCATGCAGGGCGAGCCACAGGTAGGTGGTGAATATGGCGCTGTCCAGCAGGAAGGTGGTTGGGCTCACCTCAGGCCTCACCACGACGCACAGAGCTAGAGGGGCTGAGGCGAGCGGCCTCGCGCCAGGCGCTACGCCTGCAAGCTCTTTGAGAATGCGGCGGTCTTTGACTGCAATCACGCGCCAGGGTTGGCGATTCCTAGAGCTCGGAGCGTGCCTTGCGATTTCAACAGCCCTGCGGACTAGGTCCTCCGGTACGTCCCTGTCCTGGAAAACCCTTATACTTCTGCGGGATAGTAGCAGATCCACAGCCACCGCGCAGGCCCCCTTCAGGCTTCACGCAAACCATACTTTTAACCATTCATCACCTTCATTTCACAAAAAACGGTGATTTCATGTAAAACCGTTGCTATCCTTATCAATCTGCCTCGCGGGGTATGTGGCGGTGAAGAGCGTGGGCAAAGCGGCTGTATCCGCAATCCTGATCGCGCTGCTATTAACATACCCCCTGATCCTCGCACCCGTCCAGGCGCAGAGCCCCCAGGCTGACAGAATCCAGAAACTCATCTCGATCTTGGAGAACGAGTCGGCAAGGCTTGAAAAAGTGGTGAAGAGCAGGGTCACCAACGCCACGAAGCAGCAGGAGCTACTGAGCCAGCTGAGTGTCGTTAAGGAGCTGCTAGACAACGCATCCCGCCTAGCCAACGCCGGGAGCTACAACGAGAGCCTAGCCCTGCTGAGGGAGGCTAGGGCTGAGCTCGTCTCGGTCTCAAGGCAACTGGTCCCCGTGATCCTAGGGGAGAGGAAGAAATTCGTCGCCAGGAGCCTAGAGGCCGAGATCCGCGCACTACAGAACCAAATAAAGGCCATGCAGAACGTGGCCTCGAGGATGCAGGAGAAAAGCGTGAACGCATCCCAGGTTCTATCCCTCCTGAACGAGGCCTCAGGCCTCCTAGACCAAGCCTCCGAGAAGCTGAAAGCCAACGACACTGCTGGAGCAGCGCAGCTGGTCGAGCAGGCCTGGGGCAAGGTTAAGGAGGCAGAGAGGCTAGTCTTCTCGCTTGCCACGCAGCTAAGAGCTAGGTACGTATCTAAAGACCTTGAACACCTCAAAGCCGCCTTTAACGTAACATACGCGAGGCTCAGCAAGGTCGCACCAGAGGTAGCTGAGGAGTTCAGGGCGTGGTTCGAGCAAAAGGTATCGAAGATAGAGGCCCTAGTTTCAGCCGGGAAGAACGCGGAGGCCTTGGCTGAGTTGAGGCGCCTCATGCTCGAGTACAGGGACTACATGGTGCTGCTTACACAGGCCACGCGCCTCGAGAACCTAGCTAGAGCGGCGAAGCAACTCGCGGGAGTTGTAAGGCCTTGCAACGCAACCCTAGCGAGAGAGCTCGAAGCCTCGGCCAACGCACTACTGGACGCGATAAAGTCGAGGGATATGGCCAAGGTACTCGGCACCTCGCAAAACCTGCGGAGCCTGATGGCTGAAGCTAGGTTCGCGTGCAGAGCAAGGAGAGCTCAGGGTAAGCCTTAAACTTTTTTTACCAATCTTTTTCGTCTTCCTTCTTCGCCGTGAGGTATTCGAAGCTGTGGCAGTTCCCACCGTATCTACCAGATTACTTCCACTCCCTCTTTCAATGCAACGTATGCTAAGTCTCTGTCGCCAGTAAGTATCGGCACCCTCCTCCCGAGGGCTAGAGCTATTACTGTTGAATCCACTATGCTGAGCCTTCTTGACCGAAGACTCTCATCTTCAGCCCTTTCCAGAAGCGCATCACCTCTTACCTTCACTCTTGCCGCCTGCACATACTCCTCCAGAGAAAGGTTCACAACTTTAAAATAGCTTCTAAGGTACGTTAACACTTCAATCGAGCTCTTAAATGCAGGAATCCTCCCCCTTAGCCAGTGTAGCACGTACTCGTAAGCAACTGTGACAGGGAGTAGCCCTTTAACTCGCCCCCAGTGTATCTCTTCGAGAATGTCTCTGGCCCTAGCACCAACCTCATCAAACACCATCGCTAGCAATGCGTAGGTATCTACAATTACCTCTCTAACCTCCTCCGCCAATATTCTTCCTCCTCGGCGTCAAGCTCCCTCTCCGCCTCCTCAGCCGACCCCCTGCCTTTGCCACAACCCCACACTTTGTCCCAAAGGTCAATCGGCTTTAAGACGATCTTCCCCTCTTCAACGGAAACCTCAAGTAGCATGCCTTCTTCTACCCCGGCCCTCTCCCTAATATCCTTAGGAAGAACTATAATGCCTTTTCTGTAAACCCTAGTTACCGCCACTGCTTTATACCCCAGTTACCTTTTGAGGAGCCAACATAAAAAGTTTAACCTCAGGTTAAAACGAAATCGCGTGATCTTCCGGAGGACTAAAGTTGACGCTGAGAATCTGGAGCTTAGACAAACCTCTTCCGTTAATTCAATTGCACAGTTTTCAAGCTAGTTTCGAATACTTACCTCTCCCACACCAGGTAGCGTGTGCAGGACTAAAACCCTGGGGGGCGACACGCAGTCATACACCACCCCCTCTAGCCCGAAAACCAGTCACTTAAGTTTTAAACCGCACGACTTATTGTTTTTCCGTGTCTCACCGCACCCTTTATTTCGAGAGCCTTACCGTTGAGGAGACGCTGAGAATTCTCAACACATCCCCTGAGGGGCTCAGCAACGAGGAGGCGGAGAGGAGGCTGGCTGAAGTGGGTCCCAACGAGGTCATGGAAAAGAGGGAGAACCCTGTGCTCGAGTATCTGAAGAGGTACTGGGGGCCTCTCCCGTGGCTCATGGAGGCGACGGCTGTTCTCTCGTACTTGACGGGCAGGGTTCTCGAGGCCTGGATAATGGCCGGGTTGCTCGCGCTTAACGCCACGCTTGGGCACTTCCACGCGAGGTCGAGCAGGAAGGCTGTGGAGGCCCTGAAGAGGAGTCTGAGTATAAGGGTTAGCGTCCTGCGCGATGGCAGGTGGGTTGAGAAGGACGCCAGGGAGCTGGTCCCAGGTGACGTGATCTTTCTACGCCTCGGGAGCATTGTGCCTGCGGACGCTAAGATCATGGAGGGGAACGTTCTAGTGGATCAGTCCGCCCTGACGGGCGAAAGCCTTCCGGTTGAGAAAAGGAAAGGAGACGTGCTCTTCTCGGGCTCGGTCATCAAGCGGGGTGAGGCGAAGTGCGTAGTCGTGAACACTGGAAGCAGGACGTACTTTGGCAGAACAGTAGAGCTGGTGAAGTCCGCCAAGTCGAGGTCGCTCCAGGAGGATACTGTTCTGGCTGTCACCCGCTACATGGTGGCTTTCGGCCTCTTTAGCCTAGCGGTGGCGGGCGCGGTAGGAGTGTTCGAGAAGTGGGGGTTTGTAGACCTTGCAAGGCTGGCTGTGGTGTTCCTCATGTCCTCCGTTCCGGTGGCTCTCCCGGCTGTCCTCACGATCCTTCAAGCGTACGGCGCCTTGGAGCTTTCAAGGCGAGGAGCCTTAGTGACGAGGCTCAGCGCCTCCGAGGATCTCGCCGCGGTGGATGTCGCATGCTTCGACAAGACGGGTACGATCACCCTAAACAAGCTCCGCGTCGTCCGTGTGGATGCACTGGGCATTGAGGAGAGCAGGGTGGTCGAGTACGCTTTGTACGCAACGCGGGAAGAGTCCCTTGACCCCTTGAACCTTGCAGTTATTGAGTATGCTAAAGGCATCGGCTTGGAGAGGGGCAGACTCAAGCTTCTGCGCTTCATCCCGTTTGACCCGTCCCTGAAGAGGAGCGAGGCCTTCGTCGAGGAGGAGGGTCGGGTTCTGCGGATAGCGCTAGGAGAGCCTAGGACTGTTTTTCAGCTGTGCTCGAGAACCGAGAGCGAGGAGAGGTTCCTTGAGGAGAAGCTGGCCGACGCTGCGAAACGGGGGTACAGGACGCTGGCTGTGGCGGTTGGGGAAGAAGGGGGTGAAAGTTTGAGACTGGTCGGCTTAATACACTTGATCGATCCTCCACGGCCTGAGGCTAGGGAGCTGATAAGCGCGCTGAAAAAGCTTGGAGTACGCCCAGTGATGCTGACCGGTGATAACGAAGCTGTCGCGCGTGAAGTAGCGAGGAGCGTAGGCCTCGGTGAGAACGTTGTCTCTGTGCGCAAGCTGGAGAGGGGAGTTGATATTGAAGAGCTCGACGGCCTTGCGGAGGTCTTTCCTGAGGACAAGTTTAACGTTGTCAGGAAGTTCCAGGAGAGGGGCCATGTGGTGGCCGTGACGGGAGATGGGGTCAACGACGCGCCCGCCCTGAGCCAGGCTGAGGTGGGGATCGCTGTTGAGAACGCCACGGATGCGGCGAAAAGCGCCGCGAGCATAGTCCTCGTGAAACCTGGGTTGTCGGTGATCGTAGACGCTGTGAAGATCAGCAGGGTTATCCACGAGAGGGCTGTAACGTGGGTTGTAAACAAGGTTGTTAAAACCGTCCAAGTTATAGGCGTCGTGCTCATAGCCATGGTGTGGCTCAGAAAGATGGCGCTCACGCCGCTCGATATGGCTTTGCTGCTGCTGGCCAACGACTTCCTCACCATGTCTATAGCAACCGACAACCAATACCCGTCTCAGAGGCCCGCAAGGTGGAACCTCCGGGGCGTTATGGTGCTATCTCTTCCCCTTGCAGTATTCTACCTGGTTCCCGCAACCGCTGTGTTGTGGCTATCCTACTTCCGCTTCGGCCTCGACTGGCACGCTTCGCGTAGCCTGCTCCTCCTGGCACTGGTCTACATGAGCCAGTTCAGGATCCTCCAAGTGAGAGAGAGGAGGTTCTTCTGGAGCTCTAAGCCGTGCCGCGAGCTGGCTTTGTCGATGATACTGACCAGCCTGATTTTCACCCTCCTAGCTCTAACGGGGCTCGTGGTAGCGAGGCTCACAGTGGAAGAGGTGGCCTACGCGTTCGCGCTCTCCGCTTCTGTGCTGGTTTCCGACCCCTTGAAGGTCAAGCTTGCGAAGAGGCTTTTTTAAACGTCAGGGGGGCGTTGGCCAACTCTTTCCCATAGTGCCTTCCTTACGCTGTTCAGTCTAGCCAGCCTGTCCCCGTCGAGTGTGGGCGGTGCGTGCTCCCTGAGCGTCCGCAACACCTCCTCGTGGGCCCAGTGAAGCAGGGACTGCTTCGCCTCCTTTCCTCTCGAAGCGACGTCCCAGACTCTGGGCAGTTGTAGCTCCTCCCTGTACCTCGCCCTGGTGTGCTTGTGGGCTAGGAAGTTGCCCCTCTTCTCGAGGACCACCTCCCTGATAACCTCTACCACCTCTGCGTCGGGGCTGAAGCCCCGGGCGATCCTATCCGCCAGCATGCAAACCTCGTTGTCCAGTACTAGCTTCTCGAGAGACTGGACGCTCTCGAACTCGAGCATTCCCGGCCCAGACGCGACGTCGAACCCCGCTACAGCCGCTAGGACCGCCGTGTAGGCGGCTTCTGCCCCTGCCTGGTAGTCTACAGCCTTTGAGTCGCTGAGCCCGAGGTAGCCGTGCACTGGGAGCGAGAAGTGCCTAGCCAGGTCCCTGTACGCCAGCGTGACCAGGACGGACTCGGGTGAGGTTATCACCGCTGTGCCGTAGTAGGGGTGGATCAGCGTCGGCGACCCCCCGTAGATGACCGGCGCGCCGGGCGAGACGATCTGGCTGAGCGCGATGCCGCTTAGGACCTCGGCGTGGTGCTGGACCAGCGCGCCGTAGATGGTGACCGGGGATGTACCGCCAAGCCCGGGCATCGATATGATCTCGGCTGGAACACCGAGCCTTGCTAGGTCTACGAGGTTCCTCGAGGTAACCCTGCTCCAGTTCAGCGGCGGGGTTGGGCACACGTCGAAGATGGCGAATGGCCTAGCGCGGTAGTCCTCCCTCACGGCTTTGAGCATCTCCACCATCAGGGGGAGGTTTTCGACGGTAAAAGCCCCGGTAACGATGGGCTTCGCGGAGTACTTCAGCACAACGTAGAGCCTCTCAGCGTCCTTCACCTCGTTCGGCACCTCTGAGGGCACTAGGGCCGTGCTCTGGGCCTTGAAGCCCTTGAGCGCGTCGACGAGGATCACGAGGTCGCGAAGGTCCTTCAGGGAGGGGTTGCGGGGCTCGCTCGCGCCGAAGTCCAGTATCTTGATGGCCGCTGAGCCGGGGTTGAAGACGGTCCTCCCCTCACCCAGCACCGAGACGAGCCTCCCCTCCCTGTCGTAGAGGGGGATCCGTTTCGGCGCCTTCGAGAGAGCCTCCCTGATGCAGCTCTCCGTGAACAGCACGCGGCCGTTTCTGAGCTCGAGGCCGTTTTGCGTGAGAAGCCTCTCCACCTCCTTGTCCTCGAAGAAGACACCGACCCTCTCGAGCAGGCTGAGCGCCTTCGAGTGCAGTTCCTCTACCTCGTCCCGCGATAGGAGCGTGAGAGCTGGCCTGGGCATGCTACTCAACCCCGAGCATTTTCTTCACGATTCGAACAGCTTCGAAGGCGTCACGGCCCCAGACGTCGGCGCCGATCTCCTTAACCCACTCCTCCGTCACCGGTGCTCCCCCAGCTATCACGATAACCTTGTCGCGCAGACCCCTCCTCTTCAGCTCCTCGATAACGCTCCTCTGCTCGAGCATCGTGGTCGTCATGAGGGCGCTCATACCCACTATCCTGGCGTTGTGCTCGACCACGGCGTCGGCGAACCTCTCCGGGGGTACGTCGACCCCGAGGTCCACCACCTGGAAGCCCTCGGCCTCGAAGACCGCCACTGCGAGGTTCTTGCCCAGCTCGTGGATGTCGCCCCTAACGGTTCCGAATGTCGCCCCTAACGGTTCCGAAGACCGCTACGGCTTTCACGGGCACGCCTGATCCCTTGAAGTGGGGCCTCAGAAGATCCATCGCTGCCCTGAAAGCCTCAGCTGACATGACCAGCTCGGGTATGAAGTACTCGCCCCGCTCGTACAGCTCGCCCACCTTGCGCATCGCGGGCACGAGCACCTCCGTGATGATGCTACGGGGATCCCAGCCCTCGCCGAGTAGCTCCCTCGTCGCTTCGCGCGAAAGCTCCTCGTCTCCATCTACGACGGCTTTAAAGAGCTTTTGCGCCGCTCCGGACTTCCCTCCCGGCATACGGGGCCACAGGAAGCCGTGCTTTAAAAAGGCTAAGCTTTAATGAGCCACGGTTATTGTAGCTTCCCGGCCAGCGTCTTGGCGATGTCTCCCAGTAGCGGGAACTTGTAGAGCTCCCCGCTGTAGGCCTTAACCATGCCGACGATCCACAGGATTACGAAGAGGGCGGAGATGAGCGGGGTTAGGATCCACCTCCCGGGAAAGAATGCCGCGAAGTGGTAGAGCAGGTAGAGGACTATGAATGTGACTGTTGACTGAGCGGCATGGAAGCGGACGAAGGAGCTCTTCTGCTCGAGGATGAGTATGATGATTCCGGAGACGAAGAACAGTAGATAGGAGAGAGCGGCTTCAACCTTCTCGTCGAGCCCAAGCGTCGTGTTCGCCATCGACCTCTCTACTGGGAGCAGGCCTTTAAATACTTCACCAACGTGTTTCGATGCCCAAAAATATTTAGGTAATTAGGTGTAATGCCCATGCTGATTTTCAGCGTAGCTCCCTCAAGGCTATGTTTTTATATGAGTTTTTCGATGAAAAACATGTGGGAATCGTAGTAATTAAGAGGGATGGGACTCGCGAGGAGTTCGCCGTCGAGAAAATAGTCGTGAGCTGCCTTAAGGCCGGAGCGCCGCTTGAAGTGGCGCGGAAGATAGGGAAAATTGTTGAGGGCGACCTTCTGAGGCGAAAGGTCAGCGAGATCACGACGAAGGAGCTCATGAAGGAGGTACTCACGCTGCTGAAAGAGGAGAACGAGGAATGGTACAGGAACTGGATAGTTTTCGACAGGGCTGTCAAGAGGAGGGCCTCAGATAAGGAAGTTGAGTGAGAGGTCGGCCTGTAGCGGTCTCGTCAGCAACTCAGCAGCGCTTTGACCCCTCGTCATCCCCTCAGAGACGTCCACACGGTTTGAGATATCTTTTTCTCTCAGCAGGTCAAGTGGAAAGCCCCCACCACTCTCTCCCCTTTGGAGACAAGCTCGTTGAACGTCTCAACGGCTTTCCCCGTCTTCTCCACGATAACCCTGATGCCGTTTTTTGCGCAGTAGTCGAGAACGCTCCGGTGAACCTTCAGGGCTCCAGCGGACCCCGCGCCGACGACGAGCACGTTAGGCTTGTACTGCTCTAAAGTACCCTGTATGTCCTCTAGGGATAGTAGGTGGCCCTCCCTCCTCCACCAGTTCTCAACTATTACCCCATCGTTGCCGAGGATTATGTCTCGATGATAAACCTTCCCTAACACTTTGATCCTCCCGAAGGAGTAATCTTCGATCACGGGACTCCTACCTCTGAACTCGGCTCGCATCTGATAAGTGTTTTCCTCGCTCTCATTTTGGAATGCTCGGTCTAGTTAATCCAGCACTGCAACACGATGTGTTTGAATCAGAAGTACATAATCCTTAATTATGTGGGTAGCTTCTCCCTAATGTATGTTGAGGGAAACAATCTCTGGCGTTTTGCTCGCGTTGGTTCTACTCAGCACACTTGCATTCACCTCCCCTGCCCCGCAGCAACTGAAGGTAATCGGCTCGGCGTGGGTGCTTGCCCCGGCTGTGTCGCAGACAGACACCGGCTACGTCGGCTCAGCCACGAACATCAGTGTGTTCGTCACCGAGGGCTGGGGTGACGTCTTCGTCTCAACGTACTCGCTGACGCAGGAGGACTTCCAGGGCGCGGCTACAGCGGCCGCGAGGGTTGTGTGCAACGTTCTCGGGCTCAACTTCAGCCAGTACAACTTCTACTTCAAGGTCGCGAGCAACGCCGTGGTAATAGGAGGGCCTAGCGCCGGCGTCGCCATGGCCGTGGCGGTCTACTCGGCCCTCACAGGTGAGCCCGTAAACAGGTCTGTGGCTGTTACGGGGATGATCTCCCCTGACGGTACGGTTGGACCGGTTGGCGGCGTCTACGAGAAAGCGCAGGCCATGGCCTCAAGCGGCGTCAAGCTGTTCCTCGTCCCACCGGGGCAGAGCGTGGTCACTACCTATAAGGTTGTGGTCAGGAGGGTCGGCCCGTTCCAGGTGTACTCGACTCAACCGGTGACTTTGAACCTCACCGACTACGCTATGAGAAACTGGGGCCTCCGGGTAGTCGAGGTCTCAACCATCGAGGAGGCGCTCCACTACTTCTTCAACGCGCCCCTAAAGCCGGCTAGCCAAGCCAAACCTATCGTCACGGACGACGTGAGAGCTAAGGTCAACAGCGTCTGGTCAGCGCTGGAGAAGCTCGCGTCCGACGAGCTGAGCGCGGCGAGAGCATACGTGAACGCCTCAGCCCTAACGTCGTTAACCAAGAGCGCCCTTCTCAGGTACCTGAACGCTTACGCCAGCTCCTACCTCGACGCGGCGAGGAAGCGCAGGGGCGACGCTGGTAGCATACCCCTACTCACGTCGAGCATAGCGGAGTCGAGGTGGGTTAAACTAGTCGTAGACTACTCGGAGGGGAGGAGCCTAGAGGCTCAAGTCAACAGCATCCGCGACGAGATAGCCACCTACCTCTCACTCGCGGAGAAAGCAGGCGCAAAGGACTTCGCGCAGCTAAACTTCAAGGTTCTAGCCGCCGACCTCGCGATAAGGGCTTCAAGGCTCTACAACGCGTCAGCCTCCCAGTGGTCCTCAGACCCGCAGAGCGCTCTGCAGAGCCTAGCCTATGCCTCCGCGCTGCTCGAGGAGGCCAAGCTCTGGCTCGACGGCCTCCCCCAAGATCAATCCACTAGCGCTTTCCAGCAGGCGAGCACGTACCTCTCCATCGCGAGGACGACGTGGCCGTACGTGTACTCGGTACTCTCACAGACTGGTTCACCATCCACCCTCCTCGACTACGCTAGCACGTACTACTCAGCGGCGATGTCGCTCTTCAGCTCAGGCAAGTACTTCCTATCAGCCGTTGCCGCGGCTAGGAGCATTGCCCTAGCTGAGGCGGCGATGCTCGACTTCCAGGAGAGTGCTAGCGGCTCTACGGTCTACGTTGACGTGTCCTCGAGGAGGGCTAGCGAGATCGCGTCGTCAGCCCTAAACCTCCTTGTAGGCATATACTTCTACAACCAAAGCCTAACCGCTACCTCGGACACCGACAAACTAGCCTACTTGAAGCTGTCCTCAGAGCTCGGAAGCTTGACTCTTGAGCTGGCGAAGACCTTCAACGCAACCGCCATCCTGGCGCCAGGTGTTCAGGAAACCCCGCAACCCCAGCCTACCCCGCAGCCCTCTCAGCCCCAGCCCGGAAAGGGCATCTGGGATCGGATAGCGGAGTGGCTTAACGAGCTCTACGTGAGGATCTCTCTGGCCATTGAAGGAGTCGTAAAGTTCTTGAGAAGCCTCATCGGAAAGTAGGCATCTCGCCGAGCCGACTAGTCGTGATATTAGCTTTATAAGCCTCCTTAATTAAATCTCGTCGTGCCCGGTAAAGCCACCGCATTAGTTCCTTTGTTGCTTTTGCTCATCCTATCGCTGGGGGCGCTAGCCCAGAGCCTGCAGGGCTCTGAGGAGCTACGTGTGCAGCCTGGAGGCATAATAGAGGGGAGGATCACGGCGACTTCTCCAGTCGCGGACGTACTCACGATTTCGCTACCGGGGCAGGTCCAATCCCTCAGCGTGGCGAGCTCAATGGAAGCAGTCCCCTTCTACAACCTTTCCGGCAGCACTCTAGCCATGCTGCTTGAACCCGGAGAAGCAGTGAACGTAACCTTCGTGTCCAGGATCTCGTCAGGCGACCCCGCTACGATAGTTGTCGACTCCTGGAATCAGTCGCTAGTCGTCCGGATCCACAGTAGCTACGTGCTACTGGGAGTAGAGCCCGTGCCTGACAGCATCGAGAGGGAGGGAGAGTACCTTGTCCTGAGGTACAGCAGGCTCGGAGAAGACTTCTCGCTGAGCTTTGTTGAACTTCCACCGGAGACGCAGCAACCGCCCTCACTGGGCCCGGGCGCTCCTCAGACACCCGTTATATCCGGTAGCTTAAACCCGTTAACCGTAGCCGCGGCCGCTCTAGTGGCTGCTGTAGCTGTGGGGGTTACGGTCTACCTCGCGAGGAGGGGTAAGAGGGGCGGTGCTGTTCTAACCGAGGATGAGGAAATGATAGTGGAGTTCCTTAGAAGCCGCGGCGGGAAGGCGTACCTCAGCGAGATCCGGAGCGCTCTGGGCATGCCTTCAACCACAGCCCTCAGGCGTGTGAGGAGGCTTGAGGAAAAAGGCATTGTGAGAACCAAAAGAACCTCCGAGGGGCTGCTCGTAGCCTTGGCAAGGTAGGGCTGACAAATAGGTTAATATTCCGACTATGTAATATTTTCCTTG
Organism: Infirmifilum tikiterense; assembly: GCF_054696565.1. The sequence goes on along the minus strand of NZ_CP182482.1, from coordinate 1,062,740 downwards.
AAAAAAGATGTCTCAAGAATCAACTGTCTATATCGGGGAGAGGCCCGCTAGCACGTACATACTTGAGGTTCTCACGCTTCTGAAGAAGGGAGCCAAAAAGCTGACCGTTAAGGCCAGGGGGCAAAATATCTCCAAAGCCGCTCACGTTACGGAGAGCGTTAAGCGGATGACAGGTGATAAGGTATCGTACGGGCAGATAAAGCTCTACAGCGAGGAAGTCGGTGAGGAGACGAAAGAAAAGTCTGTCCCAGTAATCGAGATCGAAATAATTTCTCACCTCTAGCGCTCCTAGACGTCGAGCGCCTATAACTCTTCACCAAGCTTATATGCTTGAAAATCCTACCCACTGCGTGCTCTCGCTGGGCAAAACATATATAGAATTGTATTGTTACATTACACATGGAAAGCGACGAGTTCAAGGGACTGATCGAAGAGGTAAGGAAGCTGTGGGAAGAAACCTCCTCCAAGCTCGAGGAAATTAACAAGCGTTTGGCGAACATCGAGTCAAGCATGGAAGGAGAGGTTCCGGATGCGCAAGCGCTAGAGCTTCTCGCCGAGGCGAGGAAACTCTCCGCGGAGCTGAGAGAGCTGAAGCACAGGTTTAAGGCTAGGATTAGGGAGCTTCTGGTGCAGCGTGCCTCGTTGTTGGGCTCGGGTAGCTCGTTTTACTCTGACGTGAAGGAGTACATGGAAGATATCGCCGACGAGCTCGAGGAGAGGGTTGAGGAGGTTGAGGATAGGCTTGATACTCTGATAGAGGATATAAAGGAGGCTATCAGGGATAGGAGGTCGCGCAGAGGCTTCCCCGTGGTCGCGATCTCCGGTCCCGGTGGCCCGACCGTTATAAGGGGGAGCATGCGTGCACTTGAGAAAGCCCTAGAGGAGGTGGACAGGATAATCAAGGAGACCCTGTCTGGCCCGTGGCTGCGGACTCCATCTACCATAATCTCTTCGGTCAGGATACCGCAGGCTGATTTGAACGTCATCGATCTCCTCGTCGAGGCGGGGATCTTTAAGAGCAGGAACGAGGGTATCGCCTTCTTCGTGCACAAGGGTATAGAAGCCAGCAGGGACTGGCTTGAGAGAATTCGCGGGAAGCTTGACGAGATCAAGAGGCTGCAGGAGGAGGCACGCAGGGAGCTTGAGAGCATCATGGGCGAGCAAAGGGAGGGCGCGGGGGAAGGGCGGAAATAACTTATAAACCTGGGCTCTTTCTTTACCCTGGTTGGTGAATGTCAACCGAGGCTGAGGAGAGTTCTTACGTCGTGGCCAGGCTACTTAACGGCTTAAAGGAGGTTTACACCTTCAAGGAGCTCGAGGAGCTGCTCGGAATCCCGTCGCAGGTCCTGTGGAGGTACACCAGCTACTCGCACTTCCCCGAGAGGCAGACCGCGAGGAAGATACTCGAAGCGATACGCGAGAAAAGGCTCGTGGAGAAGGCCCTGAAGGAGTGCCTGACGCGCCAGAACGAGATCGTCGAGGAGTGGAGGCTGCTGTTCAACCCCAGGGTGCTGAACCTCATCGGGTACGTGGTCTGGAAGCTGTTCTCGGGACTGGAGGTGGACACCGTCTTGACGTACCCGGAGCGCAACGCCGGTTTAGCGGTTGTCGTAGCGGAGTGGCTCCTCGCAGACGTCGCCGTTGCCTCCGAGAGAGCTTACGGGAACTGGGGGAAGCTCCTCACAGCGTCCTACACGTCAGGAGAGAGAGGCGAGATTATTTACCTGCACGTTCCCAGGGATAGCATCGAGAAGGAAAGCAGAGTACTCGTCGTCAAGAGCATCGTGAACGATTTTCAATCCCTTCACGCTCTGTTCTCACTAGTGGAACAGGCCAAGGCCAACCTCGTGGGGGCTGTTGCTGTGGTCGCTCTCTCAGACAAATGGATCGAAACGGTTTCAAAGCTCGGCTTGAAGAACGTTAAAGTTCTTGTCACGAGGGACGGTACGGGCTTTCGCGTCAACCTATAAGCTCCTCCTTTTCCTTCCCACAGATCCACCAATCTTTGTCATTCCTCATATCTCTTGGGCACACCTCACGTGGGGGGAAGCTTTGCCTTCACTTGAGCAACCTTACCTCAGCCTCCTTATAACCCACCTATAGTAGGGTAGACGTGAGTCGAGCGAGGAAAGAAGCTAAGGATAACTAAAAACACTGTTGTTGCGCTATGGATTCTGAGTCTTGGTGAGGTTCAATCTTAGGCGTTCTTTACCTGTTCCACTTCTTCTTTTGTCATAGGAATCCATTGAGAGCCCATGAGCTTTGTATACCCCTTCGTGTACTCTTCGTAGATCTCCAGGATCCTCCGGCGAAGCTCCCTGTAGGGTATGAAGTCGGGCCTGGCGTTGACGTTGTCGAAGTGTATCATCTCGACATGCCACACCGGCTCGGCTCCGGGTAGTGTCCAGAGCCCGCGCTGGCTGATGAGGTAGAGGGAGTGCTTGACGAGGGACTCTTCGAGGCGTAAGAGGCCTTTCTGTATTCGCTCGGGCAGCGTCTCCACGTGCCTCCTCTCGTACCTTATCAGCGTCGGGTCGATGCCCTCGGCGAGCATCATGAGGAGTACGCCGTTGCACTTGAAGCAGGTCCCGCAGGGCTTCACGACGCCGTTCTCGATGTGCGTGGAGTGGCAGCTTGTCTGGAGCACGGAGAGCTCCGGGTACCTGTTGAACAGTATCCTAAGGACGATTATGGGGCTTATGGGCCTCAGGGGGGACCACTGCTTCACCCTGATCCCCCGCCGTTGCATCCAGTCCGTCATGTAGAGGTCGAAGTCCAGAGACTGGTCGTAGGTGGCGTAGTAGTGCCTGATCCCCTTGTACTCGAACGTGAGGCCTGAGGGGTCGTCGAACTCGTTTCCCATCACAACGTTCCCGACATTGTTCTTGGCGGCGAGAGGCAGGACTGAGAAGATGTAGTGCGCGTACCAGAAGAGCCTAACGGGGTAGATCTCCCGGTTCTTCCTCCAGTAGTTAGGGACGACGATCTTCATGTTCTTCTCGATGAACGCGAAGAGCCTGTCCACGTTGGTCCACACTTTCCTTGTCTTCGGGTCCGTCTCTCTCAGCGCCCTGAAGGCGGTAAGAGCGGTGTACCAGTGCCTCCCCGCCTCGTTGACGAAGTACGGGTAGGTCTCGCAGCCGGCTTCCCTGAGTAACCCGTAGGTTAGCAGGCTCTCCTTCCCCCCGGAGGACATCACCACGCACTTGGAGTAGTCCGGCTCGAAGTCTATGTCGCTGCCCAGGAAGGTTTCGGCGACCTGCACCTCCGCGCGCGGCTTCGCGGTTTCCGGAGTGACCTCCTCCTCGCTCGGTATGAACTCCTCCTTGATGAGGCCTGTCCTGCTCAGAATCCTGTTCACGAGTATGTCGCGGGCTGTGACGTCCATCATGTCAAGGATGAACTTGTAGTCGAGCTCGTGGATAGGGGCCTTAAACTGGATCGTGTCCGTGAAGAGGCCGTAGTTTATGGCGGGGACAACGCCCGCTAGGGTTGAGATCTCGGCGAACCCTCTGATGCCCACGCTCTCGGGGTACGATTGGATGAGCGTGTACTCCTTTCTGACGCCGTCGAAGTGTAGCTCGTACTTAACCCTGGCAGAGCGGGGCTTGACGGCGACTGGACCTACAACGATCTTGTCGAAGCACTTTAGCCTTTCCGACACTAGCCTTTCACCTCGGGGAAGCGCTCGAGAATCAGGTCTACCAGGCGCCCCACGCCCTCTAGTAGCGGGATGACGGTGGGGATTCCGTGCTTCGCCTCGAGCTCTGCGGCGATCCTTTTTGCCTCGTCGTGCGTCAAGTTCTCCGTGTTGATGGTTATCGCGAAGACGGGCCTGTCTGTGATCAGCTCTATCAGCTTAAGGTACTTCTCTAGAGGGGGCATCGGGTACTCTGGGAAGCCGTCCAGGGTCTTCCGACCCGGGGCGTGTTGCAGGATGACTACCTCTGGCTTGAGGAGGTTCAGGATCTCGTAGCTCCCGGGGAATACGGGGTGGAGCAGGGAGCCCTGCCCGGGGACGACGAGGACCCTAGGCTTCTCCTCCGTGTACGCCCTCCAGACGACGTCCTCCAGCACGCCGGGTATGAAGTCGTTCACAACGGAGTCGAGGACGAACACGTACTTCGCGCCCTGCATCCACGCTGTCTGACCCGTGCCTATGAATACGGTCTTCACCCCTCTAGCGTTTAGCTCGTCGGCCACTATATGGGCCACCGTGCGTTTGCCGATGGCGGAGTCCGTGCCTACGACGACCACCTTGAGCGCCTTCACGTCCTTAATCTTCCCCGTGTAGAAGATTCTCGTGTTGTAGAAGATCTTCCTGACGTCAATCACCTCAACCCCCATCTGCCTGGCTAGGGGGCCGAGCTCAGGGTCATCGCTTATGAACTCATGGAGGCCGTTTACGATGCCGATGCCTCTCAGTATGGCGCTCCTGACGATCTCCCTGTAGAGATCCGGGAGCCTGCCTCCAGGGGTGGCCACCCCGATGATGAGGTACTTTGTGTCAGGGTGCTCTGCCAGGGCCTCGTCCAGGTTCCTGTAGATCCTGATCCCGCGGGGCCTCCCGTCTAAAACCTCCCCGGCGTCGCGGCCCGCTAGGGTGCTGTCGATCACGCCGACGATCCTGTACCGCAGGCTTTTCCTGACGAGCCCGTGCGCGGTTTTCCCGTCGGTTGACCTGAAGAGGCCCTCGGCGAGGATCAGTGCTTTAGGCGCCTCCATCTCCCTGTTATCACCGCGACGAGCGGGCCCTCAACCTCCCCCTCAGCCAGAAGCCTCTTTAGAGCTAGGATAGATGAGGCAGAGGCTGGGAGTGAGCTGATTCTCTCCGTCACCCTCAGGAGCATGGCCATCTCCAGCATATCCTCGTCGCTGAACTCGTAAACCCTGCCCCTTGTCGCTCTTATGGCTTCAAGGGCTTCGAGGGCGTTGAAGGACTTGTAGGCTACCAGTGGCTCGTTTACCGGGGTTTCCCTGACCTCAGACCTCGGCAGAGCGACGGGCTCCGCGGACCCCCTCCTCCAGCTCGCCGCGATCTGGTTGCCTAGGCTCGTTGTCCCGCCTATGAGCCTGGGTATTCTCGTCGCCTCGCCTTCGCGGTAGGCGCGGAGGAAGCCGAGGTAGATGCCGACGAGCGTTGTGCCGTTGCCCACGGGGACGGAGACGGCGTAGGGCGCGTCGCCAAGGGCGCTGATTATCTCGCGGGCTATAGAGCTGTATGCCTCCGTGCTCACCTCATCGGACTCTGTTCCAGGGTTGGCGTTGTACCACCCGTTGACTCTGGCTGCGCGAGAGCTGATTTCGACGGCTTCCTCGTAGGTGCCCTCCACGAATACCACGTGCGCGCCGTACCTCTTCATCTCCTCGACCCTGCTGTTCTCGTAGGATTTGGGGACGAAGATCACGGCGCGTAGACCGGCTTGCCTCGCGAAGTAGGATATGGCTACGCCGTAGTTACCGCAGGTGCCGACAGTAATGGTGTCCATACCGAGGTCGACTGCACGGGCGATATGAGCCCTCGCCGCCCGGTCCTTGTGGGTACCGGTTGGGTTTGTACCCTCGTACTTCACGTAGACGGGAGCGCCCTCGAAGCCGAGAAGCCTGTTGAGGGAGCGGAGCCTGAGAAGGGGGGTTTGGAGCCCCAGCAACCTTGCTAAGAGCTGTTTACTAGATGAGTCGTCATCCACCTTCGATTTTCACCCTCATGCACGCGCTTCCATCCCCGAGGTTTTAACGTGACTCTACTCGGATGAGTATAGAGAAAAGATGATCTCTCTGTGTGTAAGTGGGAAATAAACGCTGGAGAGTTTAAGCATCGTACCGCCGCCGGTGTGGGGTAACTTTCACCAGCCCAACTTCGCCTGAAAGGTTTACCTCCACACGGGAGTGAAAGATTTTAATGCGCCTGCATAGAGGCTCCGATGCTCGGAACGGTGGTAAACACACTCGCCGTCCTGGCGGGCTCCTCCATCGGGCTCATCGCGGGTAAGAGAATCCCCGATAGGGTTGTAAGGTTTCTCCCAGAGGTTATAGGGCTTTTCACGATTTCTCTGGGGCTCTCAATGGCCTTGAAGAGCGAGAGGGTGATCTCGCTGCTCTTCTCGCTGATACTCGGCGCTGCCACGGGGGGCGCGCTAGGAATACACGATGGCATTGAGAGGGTGGCGGGCAGGTACAGCCGGGGCAACGGCAGGTTCGTTGAGGGGTTCATGGCGGCTTTCCTCACCTTCTGCGTTGGGCCAATGACGCTCGTCGGCTCGCTACGGGACGGAATGGGTGATCCCTCGATAATCCTCGCGAAGTCGGTTATGGACGGCGTGGTGAGCGTAGCTTTGGCGTCGTCGCTGGGCGTCGGTGTTCTTTTCAGTGCTCCCGCGCTTTTCCTCTTTCAGGGCTCTCTCGCGCTTGTCGGCTGGCTAGCGGGTCAGGTTCTCCCGGAGTTTGCTGTTAGAGAGGTGACAGCCGCGGGTGGTGTTCTGCTCGTTGGCGTGGGCTTAAACCTCCTAGATTTGAAAAAGATCAAGGTAGCCGACGGCTTACCCGCTTTACTCTACGCCGCTGTCCTTCCGCTCCTCCTGACGTTCTAGTAGACTTTCACGTAGTCCACTTCGACGCAGGACCTGGACCTGTTCTCCTGCGTCAGGTGCCTGTAGACCTGCCCAGCGTCACGCCGATTGTACCCGAAAACCGCGTTGTCGATCCACACGTCAGCTCTAGCCTTCGAGGCCGCTCTCTTGCTGAGGGGGATTACCGCGACGAGCGCGTCGTCGATGTAGAAGCTAGCCCTCCCGCTCCGCCACTCCACCCTGTACACGTGCCACTCCCTAAGATCCAAGTCGGGGAAAACCGGCTTGCTCCTGTATATGGTGACACCTATGGCGCCGCCCGTTGCCCTAGAGAGCAGGCTAGGGATGAGCAGGGAGCCCCTGTACAGCTTTATTGGCACGAAGCCCGTGCCTGCTTGGGCGAAGAAGCCCTGGAAGAGGTACGGACCCCTGCTCCGAAGGTGTATGAACCATATGGGCGTGCTCAGGTCGAAAACCATCGAGTGGTTCCAGAAGCCCCACCCTGCAGAGCCGTAGTGCAGGTCTGTCATCCTGATCTTGGCCTCGAAGGTCTTCTCCTCCCATGGGAGATCGTCGAACCTCCCGTCAGAGATCTCGGCGTTGGAGTAGTAGAGAGCCTCTGTTGGGCCGCTACAGAGAATGGCCTTGCTGTCCCTAACGGTTATCGACGCGTAGTTGTCGACGCGGTAGTCCCAGTAGGGGGTCTTTTCCTCGAAGTCGTCGAAGAGCGACTTCTCGTCCTTCACGAAGCCCTTGGCCAGAGGCCCTCACCTCTCCGCGTCAACTCTCTTAAGGAACTCGATGTTCTCCCTTTCGGAGGGATCCGGCTCCCTCACGGAGAACCACTCCTCAAGGATCTCCTTGGCGACCTCCTCTGAGAGGAGCCTGGCGCTTAAGGCGAGGACGTTTGCGTCGTTCCAGAGCCTAGCCCCCCTGGCGGTCTTCGCGTCGAAGCAGAGGGCCGCCCTCACTCCTCTCACCTTGTTCGCTGCGATGCTGACCCCCGTGCCGGTGTAGCATATAACTACGCCCGTGTCGACTTTCCCCTCGGCGACCAGCCTGGCGACCTCCAAGCCCACTTGGGGCCATGGGTAGGGCTTCCCGGTTGCCAGTGAGCCTAGGCGGATGACCTCAAAACCCCTCCTCTCGAGCTCGTCTGCTACGAAGCGAGCAATATAGTACGTGTCATCTGAGCCTACAGCGACCCTCATACAGTTTAATACTTCCAAGAGGGGTTTATTTGCGTTAAATTTCCTCCATGCCTCCGCTTACTCTTACCACGCGCTCTATCCTCCCGTCCTCTACGTGCACCACAGTGGAGTTGGGGGGCTCGTCTACGTCAACGTGGGTTATGAGGAAGATCTGGTCGAAGTACCTGGTGAGCTCCTCGCTGAAGTACCTCATTATCCGCTCCCTTCTCTCGACGTCGGAGGAGCCGAGGGGCTCGTCGAGAACCAGGAACCGGGGGTAAGAGCCCTTAGCCCCGGGGAGCAGGGTTAGCGTGAAAGCGATCCTCATGGCGAGGAGGAACTGGTCGTTCGTGCCGCCTGAGTACACGTCTCTCCTAAGCCACCTTCCAGCCTCGGTGTCGTAGACTTCTATGTCGTAGGTCTCTGGGTCGAGCCGGACAGCCCGGTACCTGCCTCCCGTGAAGTATGAGATGATATTGCTCATATGGTTTTCAACGCTCGGTGCGAAGGCCTCCCGCCTCTTCCTAGAGATCTCCCTCATGGCCTCAATGGCTTTCTGAGCGACCTTCACATCTTCCTCGACCTTCTGTAGCTCGGTGCGCGTGGTTTCAAGGTTCTTCTTTAGCTCGTCCAGATGGAGTATTTTCTCCTCGGCTTCACTAATTCTCTCCGTCAGGTTCTTGATGGTCTCTTCCTGTCTTGCCCGCCTCTGGCTGACGTCGCTCAGCTCCTCGTCGACATGCCTCAGAGCCTCATTGACGGATTCAAGGGATGGGTTTCTAGAAACACTGTCGACGTAGTTAAGCTGACCTAACAACTCCTCAGGGAGCTCTGGAGGCGACATGCTTTTTAGCTCAGCCTCAACCTTACCCTTTTCCTCTGCAAGCTGGCTGAGCCTGAGCCTCAGCGAGCTGATCTCGCTCCGCGTCCTCTCGATGCTTCTTCTCAGCTCCTGCTCTCTCTTCTCCAGAGCCATGATCTCTGCTTCGAGCCTCGACTTGCTTTGCCTTAGCTCCTCAACCTGGGCCTTCAGGCGCTCAACCTCTCCTTCGACGACGTCAACTACGTCTGATGGTGATTTCAACTCCTCTAAGCCAGACTTCGAGGCAATTTCGGATATCGAAGCCTCCAGGAATCTAACCTTGTCCTCGAGAGCGCTCTTCTCCCTCGTGAGTTCTTCCAACCTGTTTTTCTCGCGATCCAGGCTGGATGACAGAGCCTCCTTGGCTCTTATCTCGGAGTCCAGCTTCATTGCCTGGGACGCGATCACGTGCTGCCTTCTCGCCTTCAGCTGAAAACCACTCAGAGCAAGCACGGCGCCGATTAGAATGGAAACTACAGAGAGCAGGGGGCTGAGCGCAAGGAAGAGCAGAGCGGATACTAGGGATGCAGCCACCCCTACTTTGGACCAGACCGGAGTGCTGAGCCTGGACAGCTCCTGCTCCAGCGCCGCTTTCTGCCTTTTAATATCCTCGACTTCTGCGCGGGCCAGTTCCAGTCGCTCGACCTCGAGCTCAGCCTCGGATATCTGATCGGCGAGCTGCTTTATCCTCGCCAGTATCTCCTCCCGCATCTCGTAGTACCTCTTGATCTCAGCCAGTAGCTTCGAGTGCTGCTCTAGCGTGCTTTGAGCCTGAGTGATCTCGTCATCCAGATCCTTAACCTTCCTTTGCAGATAGGGCTTCTGCTCGCCTATGTATTTGAGGTCGTTCTCCTGGTCCCTAAGGCTCTTCTCGAAATTCGCCAGATAGTCCTGAATGGTCTTCGCCTCTCTCTCGACCGCTTCGATTTTCCTCTCCAGCTCTTGCCTGCGCTCCATAAATTTGCGAAGATCCTCTAGGTAGCTCCTCGCGATTTTGAGGATTTTCTCTTTTTCCAGTAGCCTCGAAGCCTCAGCCCTAGTCTTCTCCAACAGGTCCCTCCACTCAGAGACTTTTTTCCTCAGCTCCTCTAGCTCCCTTATTTTCCCCTCAAGCTCTTCGACAGCCCTCGCGAGGTCCTCCCTCTTCCTCTCCTTGTCGCGCCTCTCCTCGTCTAGCCGCTGCATGGCCTTGTTGTAGCTCTCAAGCCCCATCATCAGGTTGATTATCTTCTCGCGGTCACCCTTGTTCATCTCGATTATTCTCTCGAGGTCCTTCTGTGCCACGATGTTCGTCGACAGCATCTCACGCCACGAGACGCGGATAATGCGCTGGACCTCCTCGTTCACCGCCTTAACCCCCGTCGCGATCAGCCTCTCTCCGCCACCCGTGATCTCGATCAGCTTGGCGCTCACCTGCCTGATCGAGTCCCCATCCCTTTCGAGCTCGCGAGCCACCCTGAACCTCTTTCCCTCAACCTCGAACTCGACCTCGACCAGCGCTCTTCGAGACCTGTGGTTCACGACTTCCGCGTAGCCTCTCTGAGGGTTGCCCCTGATAGCGCCTATTGCCTGGTGGTCGCCGTAGATCCCGAAGAGTATTGCTTCGATGAGCGTGGATTTCCCTGCCTCGTTGGGCCCCCTGATAATTATGAATCCCCTGTCTAGGGGTAGGGGGTCGGGTATGCTGAGCCTCCTGAAGTTGACCGCCCTGATGCTCCTGATGACTACCACGCTCCCACCTCCTGCAGGACCTCCAACCCCCTGCTGAGGGCCTTCTTCACAATCTCCGCCTCGTAACCCGAGGACTGCTTAATGGCCTCCTCCATGTAGCGCCTGAAGGATTCTATTGGAGACGTTGCGTCGAGGGACACGCGCACCTCTTTAATGATGCACTTCAGGTCTGAGTCGTCGATCGTGACCAGGAAAAAGCGGTCTTCAAGCCTCTTCAGTATCTCCGCCCTACTGTACCTCGAGAGTTTCTCGAGGGGGATTCTACCCGAAACCACAATCCGGATGATCATCTGCGGGTCGGGTGGAGGGGTCGAGCTGACCACGCGCGCGACGGGGTTCTCAACGCTCTCTTCGAGCTCGACGTAGACTGTTTTCATCCTGCGCGTGGGGACCTCTTCGAAGCTCAGCGATGCCCCTGACCTAGGGTTGAGCTCCGCGTATACGAAGCCCTTCTTCTCGTCGGCCTCCTCGTTGAAGCTCCTCCTTTCGGTGCTCCCGGGGTAGACGACGAAGGCGTTTCTAACTGTTGTGTAGAAGTGGGCGTGTATGTGGCCCAGAGCTAGGTAGTGGAGCCCCTCGGGCACATCCTCGGGTGCTATAGTCGGGGCAGACCAGCTTTTCGGTATCTTAAAGCCCGCGAAGTTGTAGTGCAGCATGGCTATGTTAACGTCTCCCTCGACAGGAATCCTGAGGTTGCGGTAGCGGAGGGGGTTCTCCGTCGCTTCGATAGTGTGATCGTAAGATATGCCCGCCACGGCAACGTCGAAGCCCTCGACGCTGAGGTGCTCCACTCCGAACTCGACGGTGTCCGAGAAGAACGTCACGTAGCCCGCGGCTTCGAGCTCGCTGAGGGGGGACATGCCTTCCTCCTGCGAGCGCGGCATGTCGTGGTTCCCCCCTATCGCGAAAATCCTGATGCCCTCGCCGCTAAGCCTCCTCAAGGCCTGCAGAACCCGCGTGCGTATGGGGTTTCTAGGGTTAACCGAGTCGAAAAGGTCGCCCGTGATCAGGAGAACGTGAGGCTTCACGCTCAGGGCGAAGTCGACGACCCGCAAGAAGGACTTGTAGAAGTCGAGCCTCCTTTCCTGCGCCTTTGGGCCCATGATGCCGATCTTAGGATCTAGGTGGTTGTCGGCCGTATGCACTATTCTTATCATGCTCACACCTCCGCGAACCCCCCACGGATAGGTGGAGGAAGCCTCGGCGCCGTCAGGTTCAGGTCCTCTCGGGTCTTACGCAACTCCTCTACAAGGTCTATGTCTGCCCCACCCTCCCTCGTCATCCTCTCGCGCACCTTGACGATAACAGGTATACGAGTAAGCTCACCCACGATCACAGCCTCGCCGACGTTGAGCCCCGGCAGGTCCCGCATGAGCTCCTCCCCCAGCCTCTCGCTCGACTCCGCTACAGCTCTCTGGTCCAGCGGGTTCGTTATCCTCAGAATTATCTGGCTGTTGCACTGGCTGAGCGTGTCGGCGTCTATCTTGCTGGGCCTCTGCGTCACGAGTATTAGGAAGACGCCGAACTTCCTCCCCTCGGCGGCGATCGTGTTAATGATCTCCGCGGACATCGTTCTCCTCTTCGCTGCCTTACTGGGGACAAACCTATGCGCCTCCTCAATCACCACGAATACAGGGTACGGGAACTGGCCGGTAGCCCTCAGGTTAAACAGTCCCTCCAGAACCCTGCTTACGATGTAGTCCTGGCTCGCGTCGTTCAAGCCTGAAAGATCGAGAATAGAGACGTGGCCGGGTCTCAGAATCTCGTCCTTTAGCGGCGTCGTTCTGTCCCCGAACACGCGGAGTTTGACAAGACTGCGCAGGTGGTTGTACGCTCTGCTCGCCGCCTCCCTCTTCTTCTTCTCCGAGGACCTCGCCATCTCGTCGAGCTTTGCGAGGAGGTCGTTGACCCCGTACGCGTTTTTCTTCTCCTCCCTGAGCGCCCTCACCGCCTCTCTTATAGCGCTCCTCACGTTCGCCCAGCTCTCGGGTATGCCCGCTATGGCCGCCACCTCGTCGCCGTCCAGTTCCGAGAGCTTGAAGATGAGCTCGTGAACGTTGTCCAGCTGATCCGGGGAGTACCTCCCCGTGCTGTTGGGGTTTCTGAAGATCTGGATCCTGTTTGAAAACTCGTGCCTCCTCATGTCCCTCGTGCGGCTTAGGAAAACGTAGTCCGCGTGCGGGTCGATCACCACCGCTGTGCCCCCCAGCCTCAGGAGTTCTTCGAGGATGACGCCGACTGTGTACGACTTTCCTGCGCCGGTCTGAGCTATGACCGCTACGTGCCGCCTGAAGCCGTTGAGGCTCAGGTAAACGGGCACAGACGGTCTTGAGACGAGACTCCCGATGTGCAACCCTTCGTCAGGGTCATACGAGAAGAAGTCCCTCACGAGCTCGTCCGGCGCCAGGTAAACCGGGTTGCCCGGGAATAGAGCGCGCCTCGGCATCAGCACAACTTTCCTGCCGTTCTCCTCGGCTAGGAAGCCCAGCGTTCTAGCCATGCACAGTATGTTCGAGTCATCCACCCCTGCGCTGTACACTCGCTCGAGCGTCGCTAGGTCCAGCTTCGACGTGAAGGCACTGCTCCTCGACACTACTCCGACTACTTGAGCCAGAACGCTGACCTCCTGCAACCGGCCTCCGAACATCTCCTTAGACTTCACCACGACGTACTCGAACTTCTGCGGGTGCCCTTCCTTGGTCGTGACGAACACGAAGCTCTCCGGTGTAGCCTCCTCGACGATCCTCCCGATCGGTTCAAGGGTAGTGTACACGCCTCTCACCCCTCGACAAGAGGAAGAACAAGCCGAGCTCCCGCATCAGAACCCCACGGTAAGTCTCAAGTGTGGAGTCTGAGATTTTAACCCTCCGGTCAGCCTCAAGCAGAAGAACATTGTAGCCCCTGATCCCCGCGTACATCCCCCTCAGCAGGGCGATGACTCTCAGCAGGCTCTCAGGCTTATCATCCATGAAGCGGCCCGCATCTCCCTGAAGCCCGTTAGCCCCGCTAAGTGCGCTAATGTCTCGCGCCACGACATCCACGCGCACAGGGTCCTCCCCGCTCTCGAATACTACGTAAAACATGGCAACAGGGGGGTAGTTTCGAAGCCTCGAGATGAGATCCCTAGCCCTATCCTCAAACCTAGAGCCAATCCTGCCACGCGTCTTCTGGAAGACCCTCGACAGCCTCTCCACATGGTCAACCGAGCCGTCGTCGAGCACGAGGTCAAGCTGGCCTGCCAGGACCCTTGACAGCTTGAGGAGGAGGGGCATCGTGTACCCACTCCCCAGGTTCAGGTGGTACAGGATCTTCGAGTCGGGGACAGGGGACCTGGCCTCCTCGAAAAACTTGTAGAGCTCTGCGGGATACACTCCGGAGCTGGTCTTCCTTCTCACCTCCTCTACTATCTCGCGGGGCCTCCGCCTAAGCCCAGACCACAGCTTGAGGATGTCTTGAGTGTCAAGACCGTGCTCACGGGCAATGCGCAAAACCTGCTCCTTGAGAACCTCTTCCTTGAAAAGAGTCGACCTCGAATCCTTGCTGACGCCCACGACAACCGCGCCCTTCCTGAGAGCAGCGCTGAGGAAGTCGCTGTAGGCTTCAACGTAGTCGAACATGAAGTCCTCCCTATCCTGTATTTCAACCTCCTTCAGCACGTGTATCATCCTGCCATACAGCGAGCCGTCCACGAGTATGAACTCAGGATCCGTCTCGAGGGCGTCAAGCGCCACCTCGTGCTCAAGGTGCTCGCGCAGAAGCCGCAAGTAGTCCTCGTAGTCTCTCAGATCCTTAGGGTAGAAAGCCTCCAGGCGCAAGCGCCTCTTCTGCAACCCTCCTATTCCGAGGGCTATCGAGCGCGCCACGACAAGAACCCCTCCACCAGCCAACTCCACCGTGCCGCTACTGCTATCGACGGCGTAAACAGCCCGGCTCTCCAGGTCTCGCTCGGGGAAGCGGTTCCACTTCCTCTGGACAAGCTCCCTGTACCACTCCGCTGTGGTGCTGGAGCCTCCCGCAATCTTTGCCAGCTCTTCCCGGTTGCGCTTAACCTCATCAAGCAACAGGTCTAGAAACTCAGGCACAGTAACAGCTAGCTTTACGGGTATATAACCCTCCTGTAGATAATTATGAAAGCAAAAACGTTACGTAAAAATAAAAAAATTCAGGATTTAATTTTTAAATTTTTTTGTGACAGAACCACCAGTCGAAGCACTCGATCTCCTTTTTAGCAGCCTTCTCGAGCCTCTCCTTCGCTGTCTTCTCGTCCGCCGCAGGATTGATGATAACGTGGTCACCTACTAGCTCGTTGTTAGGCCAGTTCGCGGGTATAGCGACTCCGTACTTGTCAGACGTTTGGAGGCCCTTGATCATCCTAAGGATCTCGTCCATGTTCCTTCCGAGCTCCTGCGGGTAGTAGAGCATTGCCCTCAGGACGCCGTTGGGGTCGATGATGAAGACTGCGCGCACCGTGTTCGTGCCCTTGCTTGGGTGGATCATCCCGAGCTTCTTCGCTATTTCACCCGTGTCGTCCGCAATTATGGGGAACTTGATCTCGACGCCGAGCTTCTCCCTGATCCACTCCACCCACTTGATGTGGCTGAACACCTGGTCGATGCTCAGCCCGATGAGCTGGACGTTCAGCTTCTGGAACTCGTCCCACCTCTTCTGGAAAGCCACGAACTCTGTCGTGCAGACAGGGGTGAAGTCGGCGGGGTGCGAGAATAGGACAACCCACTTTCCTTTGAAGTCGTCCGGGAATTTAAAGACGCCGTGTGTGGTTTTAATCTCCATCGTTGGGATTTTTTCTCCTAGGAGCGGTATCCTCCCTTCAGCCATACTTTTCACCTTAGCGTTCCTAAACTGTAATGGGCGCTAATAAACCTTTTGGTTTACTTTTCGAACTTTTTATTCAGAGTGACTTAAGGTATGGGTTCACTAGCATTTGAAGATGGGGAAAGCGAGAAAAACACGGCTTCGACGGGCAGGAGCGTTAGAAAATTCCCATTAACTGTAGCACGTAGAGTGTCGTGAACGAGACAATCGGAACCGTAGTGTTATCATCCAGCCTTAAGCCACCCAGGTACTCGACTCGCTCCACCAAGCTGGCGGCGAGCGCAGATAGGACGCCCGAGGGGCCGAAGTTTAGGGCTAGCGCCATCGCCGCGCTTACTATGAACATCGCTAGGTTCCCGCTCCAGTGCTTGACCCTCCTTTTGAAGAGCGCGTTCCTCACGATGCCCGTCACCCCGTCGCCTACAGCCATGAAGAGGAGCGGTAGAGCGCCGAAGAGGAAGGGGCTGTTGTAGCCGAGCTGCTTCCCCGCGAACCAGCCGAGCGTTATGAATATGGCCCACATTATGCAGAAGTCGACCTCGTAGATGTTGTCGGGGTCCTGGAACCAGTACATCAGCTTACCTGTTTTGTGGGGAATGTACGTGAAAACAGCTAGGAGTAGCCCCATTACGAAGGGCACTAGTGGGGTCTCGAAGAGGGGGTATAAGGCGATCAGGAGGGCCACAAGGCCGCCGGCCAGTATGTGTATGACCTTCCTGGCATAGTATATCGCGACCTTGTGGGTTTCGCGCTTGGCGAAGTAGTTGTAGGTTACACGCGCTATGACGATTACCACGAAGAGAACCCACGCTAGTAGTAGTACCGCGTTCAATATTTCACTTAATATGGGATGCATCGGAGCATCTTCGCTTTTCTAGTATATAACAATTGCTTTTTTAAAATACGTTAATTGACGAAATCTTCCCACGGGGTTCAAAGGGGTGCAGATTGCGTTTTCCCACCAGTTAAAACTATATAAAAACATGTCGGTTCCAACTCCGAGACCCGCTTTGGGTGCTGAGACGCTGATCCTCAGGATAAACCCCCTTAAACCAGAGAGGGACCTCGTCAGGGTAGCGGCCGCTATCCTCAAGGAAGGGGGGCTTGTGGCTTTCCCAACCGAGACCGTCTACGGCCTTGGGGCTGTCGCCAGCAGGCGGGATGCCGTGCTGAGGATCTTCAGGGTCAAAGGGAGGCCCCCGGACAACCCACTAATCCTGCACCTTGCCTCCCCCGACTGGCTACCCAGCGTGGCGCGAGAGATCCCGGAGGTGGCCTACAGGCTCGCTGAGAGGTTGTGGCCGGGGCCTCTCACGCTCATACTTCACAGAAGTGAAAGCGTCCTGGACGAGGTCACAGCTGGTTTACCCAAGGTTGCCGTACGCGTGCCCGCGCACCCCGTGGCCTTGTCGCTCATTGAAGAGGTTGGCGAGCCGGTAGCGGCCCCAAGCGCCAACAAATCCGGAAGGCCTTCCCCCACCCGCGCTGAGCACGTGCTTGAAGACTTCAAGGGCGAGATCGAGGCGATCATAGACTCGGGGGACACTTTGCACGGCGTGGAGTCGACGATCGTCGACGTAACGCAGAACCCCCCAGTCCTGCTGCGTCCGGGAGCTCTGCCCGTAGAGGACATCGAGAGGGTAGCCGGTGTGAAGCTGGTTATCCCGCCTTTCGCCAGGGGGCTAGGCGAGGCGGACAGAGCTCTGGCTCCGGGAACCAGGTACCGACACTACGCCCCAAGGGCGGAAATGGTAGTTGTGGAGCTTGAAGACTACTCTGAGCTATCGAGGCTCGTCCGGGTAGTGAGGGAGATAGCTCTCAGCAAGAAGGCGAGCGGGCTGAGAGTCGGCGTGCTCTGCAGCGACGAGACGGCGAGCTTCTACGAAGGGGTGGGGGTTGTGAGAAGCCTCGGCCCCCGCAGCAACATGTTTATTGTCGCCAGGAAACTGTTTGCCGCGCTCAGGGATTTGGACCGCGAGGGTGTTGACTTCATTGTCGCCGAGGGCTTCGAGGAGAGGGGCCTCGGCCTCACCGTGATGAACAGGCTCAGGAAGGCCGCGGGGTTCAAAGTCGTCAGAGGCTAAGCCTGCCCCGGCTCAACTGACGGCGGAGCCGCGGAGGGCGCGCAGGACGTCGTCGTCACTCACCTCGCTGAAGTCCTCGTAGTACATGCCCACCGCCCACAGCACAGCGGGCCTCAAAACCCAGACAGCCTCGTCGCAGTGCCTCGCCACTAGGCCCACGACATCCTCGGCGATCACAGGCGTTGCGACAACAACTCTAGCGGCACCGGCGTTTCTCGCGGCCATCGCCGCCGCGATGACGGTAGCACCCGTCGCGACGCCGTCATCCACGATAACTGCCGTCAAACCTCTCAGCTCCAGAGGGGCGCCGCCCCTGAACCTCGCCACGTACTCCTGAACCCTCCTCTTCTGCCGCTCTATCTCCCCATTGAGGTACTCGTCGCTCACACCCAGCTCCCGCACGAGCTCCCAGTTCACGTAGACAGCGTCGTGCTCGCTCACAGCCCCGATGCCGAGCTCGGGGTTGTACGGCGCTCTCAGCTTGCGCGAAACAATGACACTCAGCGGCGCGCCCAGCCTCTCGGCCACGCTCCTAGCGGTGATTACTCCTCCCCTCGGTATTCCGAGGACGACGCTCGCGTGAGGGTCGACAGATCCGCTCAGCTTTTCAGCGAGCAACCCGCCCGCGTGGACCCGGTCGCGGAAAATCCCAACCATCACCTACTCAAGCCCCTAACTCAACTCTCAGAGCTTTATCGGTTTCGCGCTGCGCGCTAGGCTTCCTCTATCCTGCGCTTTAAGGCCACGGTGCCAGCGGTAAGCCACACTACGCTCGACGCGGGCAGAGCAACAGCGCTGGTAACGTCCAGCGCACCGCTTAGCACCACCGAGCGGGCCAGCTCGATCGCAGGCGTTAAAGGGTTGAAAAGCAAAAGCACAGCGAGCCAACGGGGTAGGACGGAGAGGGGGAAGTACACGGGGCTGAGCAGCGTGAGCGCCGAAGAGGCCAGGGACACCGCGAAAGAGGCCTTCGATATGTCCTTGGAGAGAGATCCAACAAGGGAGGCAAGCCCGACGAGGCTTAAACCGGCCAGTATAGACGCCACAAGCGAGACCGCGACAAAGGTGACCGTCACGGGGACGTAGGCCCAGGACAGGAGTACGGAGAGAACGGCAGGTGGGAGCGCCGCGGTCACCGCCGCTAGCGCCCTCGCGATTAGGACAATGTGGCGCGGAAGCGGAACCTGGAGGATCTGGTCGAGGAGGCCTAGGCGCAACTCGACCACGTGGAGAACTGCCGCTGCGAGGGCCGCGCTCAGAGTAGAGGTCGCCACGAGGGCTGTGACGACGACAACATGGAACTGCAGTGCCCCGCCGTAGAGCATCAGGCCATAGGGGAGTAGCGCGAACTCAAGGATCACCGAGAGGGTCGGCGCCGCTATAACCTCGCTCCTACGCTTCAGGAGCCTGGTCAGCGTGTGGGCGTACACAGAGGTGAACAAGCGAGCGGAGTTCACTCTTACCGCCCCACCCTTACGTCCTCAATCTGGGCCCGCGCCGCCACCCTTGCAAGAAAGGAGATCAACCTCCCCGGCTGGTCTGCACAGGCCTTGACCTTAACCGGCACAGGGCCCTCGTGGTGGATCACCCGAGCCCCCGCTGGGAGCCCCTCCGGTGCTCTGGCTACGACGGCCGTGTATACCCCCCTGATGTCAACGCCCAGCAGTGATAGCAACCTCTCCACGTCTACCTCCATCTCCACCCTCACGCCCTCCACAGCAAGCTCCCTCAGCCTCGCGAGGGTCGCCCCATCGGCGACCGCTTTGACTTCAGCGCAAAACGCTTGCCCTTCGGCCCCGGCTCCCTGTTTAACCTGACCGCCCAGTGTTAAGACCGCCCCGCCCAGCTCGCTGACCAAGCCTGTGTCGTGCGTGGCAACTATGAGGAGACTCTCCTCGGAGAGATTTTTTAGCAACCTCAAGACCTTGTCCCTGTACTCAGCGTCGAGTGCCATGGTTGGCTCGTCGGCGAGCATTACCGGGGCTCTCCTGACGAGAAGCTTTGCGAGCTCGACTCTCTTCCGCTGTCCCGCGCTCAGCTCGTGGAGTCTCTTCCGGAGTAGGTCTCTGAGCCCGAGCTGCGCGGCAGCATCCTCGACGCTGCCTCGAACCTCCCTCGGGCTCGTAGCGGCGTAGAAGCGAAGGTACTCCGCAGGCGTCTCCAAGGCATCGGCCTGCGGCATCTCGGCGGCGAAGGACACGAAGCCCCTGACCCAGTGGTCGCGGAACGGGTCTGCCCTCATCACGCGCACGCGACCTCTCTCCGGCTTCAGGACTCCCGCGATGAGCCTCAGCAGGGTGGTTTTGCCAGAGCCGTTCGGCCCGAGAACCAGCAGGGCGCCCGGCGCCTCAGCGTGAAACGTTAGCCCTCTCAGCGAGTACTTCGACAGAGACTCGGCGCTGACCGACGGTTTACTGGGAATGCTATGCATTCACCTCCCTCCTCAGGCACGTTAGCAGATCGAGGAGATTACCGCTGCATTGTTGCGCGAGCTCTTTCACGTAGACATAGGCAGATGCATAGTACTTTTCGTCCCCACCCAGCAGGTGAGACACCAATACTGGCATCACGCTTGCCAGCTGCTGCGAAAGCTCCGGCGTGCTACCCACTTGGATAACCTGAAAATGCGACTCAGCGCTCCACTTCTCAAGCTCCTCTCTGCTGACAGGCGGCGTGGCGAGGAGCGCCTCCTCAGCCCTCTTGGCCAGCGCTTCATCGTGCAACCTGAGGGCTTGAACCGCAGCGTACGTGGCGAATCCCTCCAACATCCACCTAGGAAGTTGCTGAGCTAACCCTTTGATCAACATAAAGGTCTCCACTACGCTGTGCAAGAAACCGAGGAGCCTACGGGCTTCATCCCCATCTTGCCACACATACCCGCTGCGTCAACACGTGTTAACTCGTTAAGGGGGAGCTTGACCGCAGTTGTTCCTTTAGGTGAAAACACCGCCAGCACTTTTCTCACGCTAATCCCTAGCTCGTCAAGCTTCTCGAAAAGGCTTAGGAGCAAGCCTTTTTCCGCCTCCCCAGCAGAAATACCAGCTACGCAAATCTCAACTCCTCTATTTAACATGAATTTATTCCCTACCTCTCAATCGTTTTCGCATTAACAAATGTATCGTTTCGTTACTTCAATTTTCCGTCTCAACCTGAGAGAATTCCTAATTTACGACAGTTTCCTAAGCCTAGCGAGGTTTATGCGGCGTTCTCTTTTCTTGTCCTTTGTCTTCGCGAAGCTCTTGTAGGTGGCCTCGAGAGCGTCGTAAACTGCCTGTACGGCGTCCCAGCCGGATGAGGACGCGGAGTGCACGCCCTTGTCCAGCTTGATCGACACCTGCACGTCGAATCTGCGCCGGTCGCCGGCCTTCTCCCTTGGCTTGACCACGACGTCGAGGCTGAGGAGGTTGGCCCTCTCGGCGACGCTCCTCGCAGTCTCGAGCGCTTTCCTGAGCACGAGGTTCTGCTCGATGAAGTCCAGCTCCTCAACCCCCTCTACCCTCACGGGGAGCTTCGCCTCCTCGACTTTGGGTAGGAGCCTGCGCAGGAAGAGGTACGGTGAGATGACTCCCACGACTCTCTGATTCGAGTCGACCACGACGGCGCCTTCGGCGATGTCTTCCCTGCTTGGAACGTGATCCACCTGCAGGACCCTGGTGGCTGGCAGCATGATCTTCGAGACCGGCTGCGAGAGGAAGTACTCGACGTCGCCCTTGACCTCCCCGAGCCTGTCTCTGCGGAGAGGGGTGTTGTAGATGAGGTTTACAAGGTCGTATACCCTCACGACTCCGGCGAGCTTCTCCTCGTAGGCGACGGGTGCGAGCCTGAGCCCCACCTCCGCCATCACCTTCCTGGCTTTCTCTATGCTTTCATCCGCCTTCAGGGGCTCAAGGGGATACGCGAAGTGCTTCGCGGGGACGCGGGGTGCAAGGTTTAGCGAGTATATGACGCGCCTGGCCGAGATGACTCCCACAACCCTGTCGTCCTCGGTCACCGCCAGGCCTGGGAGCCCCGTCTTCGTGAGGAGCCTTGCCACCTGCACGGGGTCTGATTGGAGGGTTACGGTGGGGGCTTTCTCGGCGACCGTCTTCAGCTTCGTCTCGCCATGAACGCGCGTCCGGAGGATAGAGAATATCGAGACGATCCCAGCGTACTTACCTTCATCGTCGACGACCGGGACAACGGGGGTTTCGTAGCGCCACATCCTGTCGGCGGCGACGGAGACCGTCTGGTTGTGGGAGAGGGGTTCGAGCTCGACGAGAAACTGCTTCAAGTGAAGGTCACTCATAACATGTTTAATACCACGGGCTTGTATAAAAACCTCGTTCTTATCTGTTCTTACGTAAGAAGGTATTTTATTTGGAAAAACATTCGATTTAGCGTGGCAAGGCTTGTCGTCCAGGATGTTGACAAGTGCGTTGGGTGCATGTCGTGCATGTTCGCCTGCTCCAGGCGCTTCAGCGAAGGGGGTTTGGCGAAGTCCGCTATACACGTCGCGAGCATAGGCGGCGTGGAGAGAGGCTTTAAGGTCGTCGTCTGCCGGGGTTGCGAGGAGCCTTCCTGCGCCGCCGCGTGCCCGACAGGTGCTCTGGTTAAGCGTAAGGGAGGGGGCGTTATCCTCAACCCTGCGAGGTGCATCGGTTGCGGGAACTGCGCGAGGGCCTGCCCCATCGGGGCTGTCATGTGGGACTACGAGAGCAACAAGCCTATAATATGCGTCCACTGCGGCTACTGCACAAGCTACTGCCCCTACGGTGTGCTCGCACTCTCGAGGTGAAGTAGGATGGCTACGCTGGGCTCGCTGGGTAGGGTCCTGTACATCGACTTGACGAACAAGAAGTACTGGGTTGAAGACAGGTCGGAGCTCTTCGAGGAGTTCCTGGGCGGCGTCGGTGTAGCGGTGAAGCTCCTCGAGGAGGAGCTCCCCAGAAACGCCGACCCACTGGGGCCGGAGAATGTGATAGTCTTCGCCGTTGGCCCGCTCAACGGGCTCTACCCAACTGCCTCGAAAACCGTGGCGCTGTTCAAGAGCCCTCACACCGGCAACCTGGGCGAGAGCCACGCCGGGGGGAGGAGCGCCGTCGCTATACGCTTAGCGGGATACGGGGCGATAGTGGTCAAGGGTGCAAGCGACCTGCCCGTTTGGGTCTCCGTGCAGGGGGACAGGGTGCTCTTTAGGGACGCGCGCGCCCTCTGGGGGATGACGAGCAGCCACACTGTCGGAAGGATCATACGCGAGGTCGAGCCCGGTTCAGGGCTGAGGACGATAATGAGGATCGGCAAGGCGGGGGAGAGGATGGTCAGCTACGCCAGCGTGATCACGGAAACCTACAGGCACTTCGGCAGACTCGGCCTCGGCGCTGTCTTCGGCAGCAAGAGGCTTAAAGCGCTGGTCGTTACGGGCAAGTCCTCTATCCCTGTGGCTGACAGGAAGGCGTACAGGGAGGTCTACGACAAGCTGTTCAAGCTGATCGTCGAGAGCCCCCTCATGAAGAAGTACCACGAGATCGGCACGCCTGTGAACGTTCTACAGCTGAACGAGCTGAGTGCCCTGCCCTCGCTTAACCTGCAGCAAGCGTTCCTCGAGACCGCTGAGAAGATTTCTGGCGAGTACCTCGCCGAGAGGTACCTCGGTAGAAGGGTCTCTTGCGCCCACTGCCCTGTCGCCTGCATCCACCTCGCGGTCCTGAGGGAGCCCTACGAGGAGGAGCCCTACTTCTACAAGACGACCTTCGTGGGCTACGACTACGAGCCGATCTACGCTCTCGGCTCAATGCTGGGGGCGCGGGAGCCCGAGGGCATGCTGAAGCTCATCGACGTAGTCGAGGCCTATGGGCTGGACGCCATGACCACTGGAGTCGTGCTGGCCTGGGCCACTGAGGCCTACAAGAGGGGCATAATCTCCAAAGAGGACCTCGACGGCGTCGAGCTCGACTGGGGCAGGTACGACGCCTATATCGAGGCCGTTAAGAGGATAGTTGAGCAGCCAACCGAGCTCTACAGGGCTATGGCCAGGGGCGTGAAGTACGCCGCGGAGCGCTTCGGGGGGAGGGAGTTCGCCTTGAGCTTCTCGGGTAACGAGATGCCCGGGTACCACACCGGCCCCGCCGCGCACCTCACGTTCGCCTTCGGCGCCAGGCACAGCCACCTCGACAGCGCAGGCTACTCCCTGGATCAGAAGACGATCGGTAAGACCCCAACCCCTCGCGAGGTCGTCGAGAGGCTCTACGAGGAGGAGTCATGGCGCCAGGTGCTGTCGAGCCTCGTCGTGTGCTTCTTCGCCCGCGAGATCTACAAGCCCGAGAATGCAGCGGAGGCGCTCAGACCCCTAGGCTTCGAGCTCACAGCAGACGACCTCCTCAAGCTCGGCAAGAGGATATACGGTGAGAAGTACAGGCTCAAGATCAGGGAAGGCTTCAAGCCCGAGGAAGTAGAGTTCCCAAAGAGGATCTTCGAGACACCAACCCCGCACGGCGTCCTGAGCCGGGAGTACATGGAGGAGGCGAAGAGGGAGTACGTCGCGCTCATAAGGAGGGTGATCTCGGGCGAAGCCTAGAGGGCTACCTCAAGCTCCTCCCTATCCAGCAGCACGGCGGACTCGGCTGGGTCGTAGTGAACGGAGAAAGCCCTGACCTCGACGCCGCGCTCAGCAGCCTTTCTCAGGAGCACAGCCAGCTCCGGATCCCCCTGGACGTAGGGCTTGAAGGCCCGCACCCGGGGGAGGGCTGCGACGAAGACTATCATCGCTCTGCCACCCGCCTCGGCTATCTTGATGAGCTCGGCGACGTGCCTCCGCCCCCTCGCGGTGGGGCAGTCGGGGTACATCGCGTACCCATTCTCCCTTAAAACTGCGCTCTTGAGCTCCACGTACTTGAGCTCCTCCCCGCACCTCAGAAGGTAGTCGAGCCTCGATGCCCCCACGCTGGGGTTCCTCGAAGCGATGATGCAGGGAGCCCAGCGGAGAGCGCCTTTCCCCAAAGCCTCCTCGAAGCTCCTCATCTGCAAGTCTGTGTCGATCAAGGCCGCCCCCTCCACGTCCTCCACGGCTATCAGGCGGTGGCTTGTCTTCCCCCTGTTCGGGAGGCAGTACCCGTTTCTGCCCCGTACAAGGTACTCGAGGAGGCGGCCCGTGTTGGTTATACGCGCCAGCCTGGCCTCCCCGCCGACCTCTACCTCTACGACGAACCTGTTGAGCCTGCGGATTATGGTGCAGACCTCGGGTTTCCCTAGCCTCATCAGCTCCATTACTCCACCTTGCTGGCAACGCTCACGAGGACTTTTATCTTCTTCAAAACGATCTCCTCGTACTCCCGGCCACCGAGGAAGCCCTTTAAGCCGCCGAAGCCGCAGTCGGGCTTCAGGAAAAGCAGGGCGTCACCGTACCTCTCCGCGGCATCCCGGGCCAGCGCGAGTACCTCCTCCTCTTTCTCGACGACCGGCTTGATTGGTGAGACAACGCCGTAGGCGAGCTTCTTGGAGTGGCTGACCAGCTCCTCCCGGGCGTAGTAAGTTCTGTTCGCCGGGAAGTCGCTGTGCTCGTGGTCGAGGAAGTCGGCGTTCTGGAGCCTTAAAAGAATGCTCTTGAGGAGCGGGGGTAGCTTGCCGCAGACGTGAACACCCCTGTGCGCTCCCCCAAGCCTGCCTAGGACACTGTCGAGGGTGGAGGCGACTTCCTCGGGGGTCAAGCCGTACATCAAGCTCCTTGCACCCACAACCACCGACAGCACTGGCTCATCCACGCAGTACACCTCCCCCCTGACCTCCCTGTGAAGCCTGGACGCGACCTCGCTCAAGTACTCCGCGACCCTGCTGCGCAGCTCCTCGTCTGTGAGAAGAGAAGAAGATATGTCACCCACTCTCCCCCTAGGCAGAGAGACCTTGGAGGCGATCGTGAACGGCCCCGTAACCGGGACGCGGAACCTCACACCCAGCTCGCGCGCGATGTCTGCAGCTATGAGAAGATCCTCCGGGGGCTCGGGCTCGACCTCAGCGACATCCCCCTTGAGGCGGAACCCCAAGCCCTCCTGCACCACAACCCCATCCCTCACCATAGGCTCGATGAACATGTAGACGAAGTCCCTCAGCTGGGGCAGGACGGGGAGCGTCACGCCGAGATCAACCTGGTCCTCCAGGGCCCTCCGGATGTTGGCTTCAGAGTACTCCAGCGGGAAACTGCCCACAAGAGTCGTTGCAACCACTCTTAAGACCCCCATTACTTCCTAACGGGGCTACTTTTGACTTTTGCCCTGCCACAACTGGGAATCAGCTACTAAGCGCCACCGGTAGCAACCCGACACACATATTTTCCTAATCACTGATATCCACTGAACAGAGTTGGGTGCTCTCGGTGAGCAGTGAGCATGCAGAGAAGTTGAGCTGGGTCAGGTACCACTTTAACCACTTGAGGAGGTGGAGGGAGTACGCCGAGAAGGTGGCTAGGGCTGTTGGGGACCTGGCTCCGGGGGCTAAAGTGTTTGTAATCGGGAGCGTTGCCGAGGGCACCCCGACCATATACAGCGACGTTGATATCCTCGTAGTGTTAGACAGAGTAGATATGGAGACGAAGAAGAGGCTCCTCGTCGACATCCTTGAGAGGGCGATAGACCTGTACCAGCTCCCGTGGGACGCGCCCGTGGAGCTACACATAGTGAGCAGGGAAGAGGCTGAAAGGTACTTCAGGAATGCGAGGAGAGTTATCGAGATAGCCTGAAACGTCTGGGTAATTCGGAGAATTGTCTGGAATCCATCAAGGGTGGAACATGAGCGCTGCTACGAGTTGGTGCATAGGTTCCGCCTCGCACAGAACGCATCCTTTATCCGCGCGAAGACGCTCTCGCTGCCTGCCAGTAAGACCCCTCTCTCCACAGCTTCCTGGACTATGCGGCTTCCCTCGTAGGCGAGCCTCGTGATCTCGTCGAGAGTGTAGACAAAGGGGTCAACGTCCACTGGGAGAGTTGGATCAAGGAAGTCTGGTATCCTCTCGTGCGGCTTCTTATCGGACGATTCCAGCACCACCAACACGTCGGCGTCTGAGTAAGCCGTGTAGTCGCCCCTCGCTAGGGACCCCACCAGTACCACAAGCAGGGCTCCCTTAGCGACCACCCGCTCTGCGTAACTCTTTAAGGCCTCGAGCACGCACCCGTAGTCAAGCCTGAGCAATCTTACGCCGGCAGAACTCAACGATTTCTCGGGCATACCTGATAGCCCTCTCCGCATCAGATTTAGAGTAGTAATCCATCGGTGCACCCTCTGGGTGGAAGTTAGGGTAACGAGCAGGTATGTAGTGACGGTCAAGCTCTTTCGCCTTATCCACCAGCTCCTCCGGGGGGCTCACCTCCCGAGGTAGGCTCGCTAGGAGGCGTGACACAGAATGCCCCCACACCTCAATACCTAGGCTCTGGTAGAGGGCTTTAACCGCCTTCTCCGCGGCTTGCTGGGCAGCGAAGCAAGCCCACTCGTAATCCCCCGCCTCCAGAGATCTCTGAGCGTGCTCCAGGTCCCTTAGAGCCTGCCTAAGCCAGTCGGCACTCCGGGATACCATACTGGTTCCATCTCCGTGCGTTACTAGCACGTGCAAAAACTTAATACTTGCTCTCACTCGCATGTTCTCGGTTTTCCAGCCCCTCACCTCTACGAGGGTAGGGGGTGTTATGCGAACGGGTTACAGGGTGATCTCCAGCCCGATTCTCTTAGGGTTCTGCTCGACTCCTTTAAGCGTGGCAACGAGCCCCAGCACTACATTCCTGAAGACGTCCTGGACGAAGGGGTTGAGCTCGACGGGCTTCCCGTCTACGAGGAGTTTCACGCGGCTGGCCAGCACGGTGCACTCCCTGTGCGTCGCCTCTCCCCGGGCGATGGCCTCCGCTAGTGCGATGCAACTACCGTACTTGCAGAAGCCGCAGTTCAGGGCTGGAAGCGGCTCAATGGATCGCTCCACGGTGAGGTCTACGAGCCTATCGGGCTCGGTTTCCGCGTCGATGACGGGCGCTGGCAGATCGGCCTGCGCAACCTGCTTTGCTATTCTGCCTGTGTACGCGATGACCAGCGGGCTCGTGAGCTGCCTGGCCTCATCGACGCTGCTTGCGACGACGATCCGCGAGCCGGGGAAAGCCGACTTGAATCCCTCGACTACCAGGAAGTCGTAGCCCCTCAGCGACGAGATATACTGCCAGAGGCTGAGCTTCCCACGCCTGTACTCCACCGCCTCGCCCTCCGCCAGCGCGACCGAGACGTCTGCCCCAGCCCTGAAAAGCCTGCTCGAGTCATCGCCGTAAAGGGTTATCCCGCTGTGCGCGTGCTTCAGCGCGGCGACACGGAAACCCCTGGCCTTCAGCCCCCTGACGAGGAGCTCTGCAACAGTCGTTTTGCCCGTGCCTTTGAACCCCACAACCGCTACGGCTTTCATCGATAGCTTCGTGGCGCCCTGAAATTTAATATTGCTGTAAAGCCTTAGATACTGTTGTATGACGCTCTCAGAGAAGGAGCTAGAAAGGTATGACAGACAGATAAGGGTGTGGGGTATTGAGGCTCAGGAGAGGCTCAAACGGGCCGCGGTGGCTATCGTAGGTCTTGGCGGTCTGGGCTCGCCCGTCGCAATGTACCTGGCCGCAGCGGGCGTGGGCAGGCTTATACTCGTGGACCCCGAGAGAGTGGAGCTCATCAACCTCAACAGGCAGGTCCTGCACTGGACCCGAGACGTGGGCCGCCTGAAGGTTGAGAGCGCCGCCAAGAAGCTCAGGGAGCTGAACCCCGGCGTTCAGGTTGAAGTGCTCCCGAGGAGGATAGAGAGCCTTGAGGACGCGCTCGATATCGCTAGGAAAGCGGACGTCGTCGTAGACTGCCTAGACAACTGGAGAACCAGGTTCCTCCTGAACGAGGCGTGCGTGAAGCTCGGGAAGCCGCTCATCCACGCCGCGGTGATGGGGCTTTACGGCCAGCTCACAGTTGTGAAGCCGGGCGAGGGCCCCTGCCTGCGCTGCATCTTCCCGACAGAGCCCGCGGAGGAGAGGCCTTTCCCCGTAGCGGGTCCGACGGTGGGGGTTCTTGGCTCGCTCGAGGCCCAAGAGGTGCTCAAGCTACTAACCGGGTACGGCGAGGCTGCCGTAGGAAAGCTCGTCCTAGTGGACGGGGCGCGGATGTCCTTCGATGTCTTAAGGGTTCAGAGGAGGAGCGACTGCCCCGTGTGCGGTAGCCTGGGCTAGAAGAGGCGCCTCTTCTTTTTCTCCTTCTTCTCCTCGGCCTGCAGCTTCTCCGCGATCTCCCTCAGAGCCTTATCCATGTCATCCCCTCCGGGCTTCGCCGGGGTCTCGGACCCAGCTCCCTCGCCGCCGCCAGCCTCCCTCCTTATTATGTCGGCGGACTCCCTGAGGGCTTTAGCCAGCTCGGGGAGCTTCCTTGGGGCGAACAGTATGACGGCGAGAATCACGAGCAGAAGTATCTCTGTCGGACCAAGACCTATAGAGTAGACGCCAATATGCTGTGGGGCCGGAACTAGCATGAGGAAAGCTTGATTTCGGGGCGTATATAGCTATCGGTTTGCTACAGGAAGCAGTAGCTTCGAACCTCAGATAATCGTACGTGAAAGCATCATGGCCTCGTGAATTAGCGCATGGCCAGCCCCATGCAAAAAATTAACGTCTAAACACTCATCTGAAAACGCATCCCCGCGCTACGTTCGCCTTAAGTGGGCACCTTGTACGGCGCCTTGCAAACCCGTAAATCCCCTTGCTAAAAATAACTTTAATTTTCTTTAGAGGGTCTCTTTCGCTCCGATCGAAAGTATTCCGGATATTAGAGAGGCTGCGCTGAATACTATGAGTACAGGCTGGGGGTCATTTAAGATGGCGCCTAGACTCTGGTAGACGGCGACGGTTAGGAAGCCCACCATGTTGACGAAAGCGAATGTTGTCCCGGAGAACTCTGAGGGGTACGCTTCCCTCGCCATCGGCGAGATGACTATGTGCGTGGCGGCGATGCCGCCCAGCATTAGCATGTATAGTTGTAGGAGGAGGACGGAACCCGTTGATGGTAGTAGCACAGCCGCGAGCCACGCGGCGCTGTGGAGGAAGCAGCTTGCTATGAGGATTGGCTTCCTCTTCTTGAGGACGGAGTCGCTCACGTAACCTACGATCGGCACCGTTGCGAGGAACGCTAAGGCTAAGAGGAGCAGTGCCTGAGCCGCTTCCCCCTTTGACAGCCCGAAGCCCCTCTGCATGTACTCGTAGGCCCAGTAGGACTGGAAGGCCAGGACCGCGGAGTACGTTCCGGTGTAAGCGAGCGCTACGGCTATGGAGTGGTATGACGCCGCAACCACCTTGAGCTGGGAGATAGTCTGCTTCAGGCCTTCGAGAAAACCTCTGCTACTGAGGCCTTCATCCCCGATCGTGCGGAGCGGTACGAATGAGAGAACACCGGACGCCACGGTGAGTGCTGCGAAGAAGGCCGGGAAGCCTAGCGAGTCGAGGAGCATCCTGGCCGGCAGGGTCGCGAACAGAGCTCCTAGATTCCCGACGGCTAAGGCGAGGCCCGTGAGCAGGCCTCCCTTATCTCTGGGGGCGTACACCCCGATGATCCTCTGGATCGACACGTAGACAGCCGCCGCGCCCGCTCCGATGAGGAGCCGGCCGGCGAGCATGGGGTAGGGGTTCGCCATGGCGAAGAGAAGAGCGCCCGCTGTCATCACGCCAGCGCTTATCGCAACGTACCTCCTGACCCCAAGGGCGTCGGCTAAAACCCCGGCGGGCAACTGCATGGCGGAGTAGGCGTAGAAGTATGCGGAGGCGAGCGCCGAGGAGAGCAGGGCGACGTCGAAGCCGCTTGCTCCAGCTATCTGCGTTAGCTCGGGCTTCAGAATCCCGGTTACCGTCCTGTGGATGTACACGAGGAAGTAAAGGGAGTAGAGCACGGCGAGCATGAGGTAGAGCTTACTCCCCTTCATCGACCTTCACGTGGCAAGGGTTTAAAGATTTTTTAACCTATCTGCTCTTCTCTCCCGGGAGAAGTTTCCGTAAAGGGCTTCAGTGCTCGTGCCTGTGCCACTCCTCTGGCTCGTGTAGGTGGAAGAAGGCTCGTTCGACGACCTCGGAGAGGGCGGGGTGTATGTGCATACCCCTGTAGATCGGCTCAGCTGTCTGATCATCGGTATACATCAGGTTGACGATCTCCTGGATCAGTATCGAAGCCTCCGGGCCGACGATGTGGGCCCCGAGGATCCTGCGGGTGTCCTTGTCGAGGATGACCTTCACGAAGTAGTCGCTCACCATCATCGCCTCCCCCTTAGCCGTCTCGTCGTAAGTGGCGTAGCCCACGAGGATGTCGTACTTCTCCCTAGCCTCCTCCTCCCTCATCCCGACGCTCGCGACCTCAGGCTCGGTGAACACCGCGTGGGGGACCGCGTGGTAGTCTGCTTTGACCTCCTCGCCGAGGAACGCGTTGTAATAGACGATGACGCTCTCGTAGTTAGCCTTGTGCTTGTACATAAGCTTCCCGGTAGCGTCGCCGAACGCCCATATGTCCTCCTTCGTGGTCCTCAGGTACTCGTCGACGACGATCCAGCCCTTCTCGTCCGTCTTAACCCCGGTTTTCTCAGGCCGAGTGACGTCGCTGTAGGAGGCCCGCCCGGACGCTATGAGGATAGCGTCTGCCTCGAACTCGACGTTGTCCCCCGTGACCTTGTTCTCTGCCACGACTATCTTCCTCTCACCGTTTTTCCTGAACTCAACCACCTCGTGGCTTGTCCTTATGTCCATGTACCTTGAGAGGTCCCTTTGGAGGAGCTCCGACACCTCGGGCTCTTCGCCGGGGAGGATGCGGGGCCTCCTGCCGAGAACCGTTACCTGGCTACCCATCATCGCCAGGAAGAAGCCCAGCTCCAGGCCGACGTACCCCGTGCCCACCACGACCGTTCTCTTGGGTAGCTCTCTCAGGTCGCGGAAGAAGTTGTCGTTCGTGTAGAAGTCTACCGAATCTATGCCCGGGACCTTCGGGATGGCTGGCTTAGAGCCTGTGGAAAGGAGGATCTTCTCCCCCTCGATCTCCCGCCCGCCGACGTCGACGGTGTAGTCCCCCACGAAAACCCCGTCTGTCTGGTAAAGGTCGATGAGCGGGTGGCGTTTCAGCGAGTGCTCTATCTCCTTGCTTTCCCGGTATATCCTCCTCCACACCCTCTCCATGGTGTAGGTGAAGTCGGCGTGCTGGAGGCTGACCTTTATCCCGAACTTCTCGGCCTCTCTTATCCTCCTGATGTTCCTAGCTACCTCCAGCAGGAGCTTTGAGGGGATGCACCCCCTCGTCAGGCAGATCCCGCCGACCATGTTGTTCTCGATGACCGCGAAGCGCAGGTTCGCGCCCCTGTTTATCAGCTCTGAGACAATGTTCATCGCGGATCCTGTTCCGAACACTATCACGTCGTAGTGCTTCACCATACCCGAAACGAAAAAATAGCTTCATCGCGTCTTTAAAAGCATGTCTCAGCATACGGTTCCGGGTAAGCTCAAGAGGAGGCTCCCGCTGCTCCTGATAATCGCCGTCGTGGTTGCAGGGGTAGCGCTTTCACTGTACTACTCCACGGCGCCGCAGCTCACCCTCACCCCCCACGTAGCGAAGATAGTTATAACGGGGGCGCTCGACTACTCCGCCTCCTCGATCCTAGGGGCTACGACGGGGGTTGAGGACTACATAAGCCTGATCAGGCAGGCCGAGAGCGACCCCACGGTCAGGGCTGTAATCCTGGTCTTCGACAGCCCTGGCGGCACGGTTTCGGCATCGTACGACCTCTACACAGCCGTGAAGGAGCTTGCAAGAAAGAAGGTCGTCGTTTCCTACGCTAGGGGAACCATGGCCAGCGGGGCGTACATGGCCGCCTGCCCCTCCACCAGGATATACGCCAGCCCCTCGGCCCTCGTGGGCTCGGTTGGCGTGTACACCTCGGTTCTGACCGCTGAAGGCCTCCTGGACAAGCTCGGGGTTAAAGTATACACGATCAAGTCGGGTGAGCTGAAGGACATCGGCTCGCCCTACAGGAGCATGAGCCCCGAGGAGCTGCGGGTGATGCAGGAGATAATAGACGAGTACTTCGAGCTCTTCAAGAGCATAGTGCTCGAGAGCAGGGGGAACGTGAGCAGCGAGGTGTTCACCGGCAGGCCTTACAGCCCCCAGCAGGCTTTAAAAGCCGGGCTCATCGACGGCGTTACCACGCTCGAAGAGGCTTTAAACAAGACGAAGGAGCTCGCCGGCCTACCGCCTGATGCACCAGTAGTGGAGCTATCGCCCCCTAAGCCGGGGTTGCTCACCCTGCTACTCGGGGGGTCAAGCTCGAGGCTCCCACTCAGCGTGCCGAGCATAGTCTACTTAGCGATGTGGCCTCCGCCACAGTACATCGTCCTACCGTAGACCTGCATCGCTACAATGATAAAGCTCGCCTTTGCTTTCACCGTTTCCACTCAGCAGGCCTTACGCTCCTTCCCGAACGCCTCGCAGGTAGGCCACAAGTAGGCGACGCGGCGCCCCATGGGGCTACCCCAGCCGAAGAAGGATAATGAAAATCAGAGGGAGCCGGTTGGGCAGAAGAAGTGGGAGCACCCGAGCCGTTTGGGGGCCTTTAGCACTCTACCAGCCTGAGGGGGCTTTCAGGGCAACGGAGCGGTAGCGCATCGGCAGAAGATTGTATACAAACACCCCTGCGTGAAACTCAGGGGGTCGGCGCCAATCAAGGCTATGCAGTTTTAGCCGTCCAGTGTTCTGCACGCTCACGGCGCGGGAGTAGCTAGGCGCCCAGAGCTTCTGGGCCTCAAGACGGTAAACCTGCCTTGCGGCTGGCTGGTCGGGGCGAAATCGAGAAGTGATCAAGTGGTGAGAGGCGAGTTGCTCTGCTCTCAAAGCTCCAGCCTTAGCAGGCTGTAAACGGCCGCGATTAGGTAGGATGCTGAGATGGCGAAGGTGTAAAAGTTCCTTGCAATGAGCGACAGGATGGCTCCAATGAGCGCCCAGACGGTGATGAGGTGGGGGGTTTTTTCCCTTGGCAGCTGCTTCTCTTTTTCTCCCTTCGGCGTGACCTCCCATCTGTAGCCGGTCCTCAGGAGTCCTTTAACGGCGCTTACGGACAAGTGAGGGGAGAGCACTGTGAGGATCGCGGCGAACCTCCCCAAGTTCACCAGGTACTGCTTGAAACCGCCCTCGTAGATTTCAGGGACCAGCCGGTACATGAGGTACCCGTATATCGTGCTGAGAAGGACTAAAGGGACTACCAGGGACGCTACTAGCAGGAGCTGGGCCCTCAGGGAAACGCCTACCGGCTGTGCAAGGGCAATCGCGGGCGCGAGCAGGAAGGCGGTGAACGTCGGTAGCGTGTGCAGCGGGTGCATCATGTATGCCACCATTTCTAGCTTTGTGCTCCACGGCAGCTTCGCCGCGGCAAGCCTCCTGATGCTACCGGCTAGAACCTCGCTCGTGCCGTACGCCCACCTTGACTGCTGCTTGCGGAGGGCGTGAAGGCGGGAAGGCACGAGGACCTTCACCTCACCGTTCTCCAGCAGAGCCGTGCGGTGACCCGTGGTGGCCAGCTTAACCCCCATGAATATGTCGTCCTGGATCACATTGTCCCCCCACCCGCCCACCTCGAGAATGGTGGAGCGGCGGTAGGCCGTCCCCGAGCCTAGGGGGAAGATGAAGAAGCCTGCCCTCCACCTAAGCTTGTAAAGCAGCGCTGTGCCGAGGTTTGTGAAGAAGGCCATCGCCTCCGCCACCCTGGTCTTCTCGTACGCGTAGCCCCTCCACGGGATGACGTAGGCGTCCTCTCCACCGATCTCTCGGCAGAGGGCCTCCAGCGTCGAGCTGTCCACGACCGCGTCGGCGTCGAGAACCAGAATGTAGCTCGACCGGGACGCTGAGAAGAAGCTGTCGAGAGCCCCTGTCCTGCCCCCCTTCGGGTTCTCCCTCCTTACCACCTCCACGAGGCCGTTGCCGCCTATCTCCCTTTTTAGACAGCCTACGTACTCTGCGTCGTCGTCGGAGAGAACCACGACCCTGCTGATGCAGCTGGCCGAGGTGAAAGCCTCCATGTTTCTTCTGAGAGCTTTTTCGACGACACCGATCGGCTCGTTCTTTATGGGGATGACCACCTCCAGCGAGCACCCACGGCAACCTTCACTCCTCGACGCGGCTAGCCTTCGGGGGGACCTGTACGCCTTGACGGCTATTACAAGGTAGTAGATCATGACCAGGTAGAGCGGGAAGATGAAGATCAAGAACAGGGTGAAACCGGGATCCATGAATAACCACGCTATTCAGGCGGTATCTCCTGCTCCACCAGTTCACGGGAGGAGGTTTTCGCCCTCTTTGTCCTAAGCGATGCGACGATGTCTTCTAGGTAGTCTCCGAAGAAGGCCCAGAGCGAGAAAACCCCGATGAGGAGGCCCACGCCGAGCGCGAGGCCCGCGGTTAGCGCCATTTTCACCTCGTTGGTTAAGGCTGCTAGGTCTATAACCAGGATGACCAGTATAAGGGACGTGAGCATCACGAAGAACCTCTCTGTCTTCCTTTCAAGCCTGATCGACTTCACCACGGCGTCTACCATGACCAGTGCGAGAACGGAGAGGATCACGACGCTGCCAGCCCTCGCCAGGTAGCCTACGAGCTCCTGGTACAGCTGGGTACCCTCAGGGACGTACAGCCTCACGATGATGGAGGAGGAGGCCACGACGACCGCAACGTCGGCAAGCAGTGAGGAGATCGTGTAGAGTGAGAGCCTCACTCCGCCGGGGACAACTTCCCTCAGCAGGCCCTCGAGCCTTCCCGCCGCTATAAGCCACTTTATTGCCCTGTTGACCAGCTTGACCACGAGGAAGGTGACGAGGATGATGATGCTGGCTAGGAAGATCTTCGGTATTGCCTGGGCAATGTCCTGGAGGATCAGGAGGGCTTGCGACACGATGTCAGCTTCAGGAGGCATGCTACAGCCCCACTATCAACCAGCTCAACCGGTATATAACGTATAGCAGTGTTATCAGAGCTGCCAAGGCGAGGGCTTCCAGGGAGGTTTTAAAGAACTCCCTCGAAGCCTGAACGGTGAACGTGTAGCCGAGGACGCTCGTGGAGTAGATCATCCGGCTATACTCGTAAGCCCTCCTCTCAGGTATGACGGCCGTCTCGGGAATGGCGAGCATGGCCATCAGCACGCCGATGAGCTTCAGGAAGGCGGCTAGGATGAGGCCGCTGAATGGAGTTAAAATGCTCGATGCGGAGATCAGGGATGCAACGAGTAGGCCTGCGTAGTTAGCCGAGACCAGGAAAGCGGAGGCGCGGACCCTACCGAGCCTCTCGTTCAGCTCTGCGAACACCTGCATCCCGAGCAGGTTAGCTCCCGTGAACGTGAGCGAGGTCATGAAGGAGATCGCGACGTGGGCAGGCGGGTATGGGATGTAGGGGATCAGCGCTGTGAGGAAGGCGTTGATGGCTATAGCCACGAGGTACCCCCTGTAGGACTTCCAGAAGTACGCTCCCACTAGACCTCCCAGGTTGCCTGCAACCGACAGAGCCAGCGGGATGTACACTGGAGCGTCCATCTGCTTCAGGAGGGGGCTCCAGGCTATGCCGACGAGGTTGCTCCCGGCGAACAGCGCGATGAGGACTATGAACACGACGCTTCCCTTGATCTTCGCCTCCTCGTGTGGTGGCGCGGCCTCGACGGCTTCCTGGATGCTCGCAGGGACGTTTGGGGTCAATAGGAGAGTTATGGAGCTGACGAGACCTGCTAGGAATGCCGTGAGGTAGGAGATCAAGTATGATGTAGGCGCCTGCTGGACGGCAGTGATGAAGGTCATGTAGAGGGAGCCGAGGATGCTGGCCGCCGCGCCCGCTGCCGACCTGTGGACTGAGACCTCTATGACCTCCCTGGTGGGAAACAGTGTGTAGATCAGTATGCCGAGAGACATGCTCACGAGAACAGAAACGATGTTCCCAGCGAGGTAGTCGGCGGAGAGCAGGTACGGGTTTGAGAGGAGGAGAGGAGGTAGGAGCCAGAGCACGCGTTCAGCCACATGGGCTGTTAGAAGCAGGGCGCGAAACCTTCCCGTGACTCTCCTAGGGTTCCTGTAGAGCTCGTGCGCCAGGAGTATTCCCCCCAGCCCGGTGGGCGCGAGCACGGCTGAGAGTGCGTCGAGCCTGTAGCCGCTGTAGGCCATCATCGGCACAAAGAGGCCCCTCGTTATGCTTACGTAGAAGCCTCCGAAGAATGCCTCCGCGACCAGGAGGATCTTCGCCAGCGTCCTCTGGTTAGGCCTCTCCATAAAGTTGCCGTGGAGTCACGCGCGCAACCATGTTAAAAATTTTTTACACTGACCCGTTCCTCACGGCGTTCAGGAAGTCCGAGACGAGGTTGTAGCCCCCGCTGTGCCTCAGCGAGAGCAGTATCGCCTTGAAGAAGGTCTCCCACGTCCCCACGTCGACCCAGTCGGCGGCCGACTCGTACGCATAGAACTTCACACCCCTATTCAGCAGTATCTGTATCGAGTCGGTGATCTCGACCTCCCCGCGCGGGCTCGGCTTCGTCTCGTCAATGGCTTTGAATATCTCCGGGGGGAAGACGTAGAGGCTCGTGTTGGCGAGGTATGAGACGGGCTTCGAGGGCTTCTCGACAATCCCCTCGACCTCGTAGAGCTTTTCCCCGACGCTTCTACCCACCACGACCCCGTACCTCCTGGGGTCGCTGACGTGCTTCACGGCGAGGAGGGGGGCTCCGAGCTTCTCGAAGAGCGAGACCAGGCTGAGGACCACGTTCTCGCCCAGAAAGACGTTGTCGGCCGCCGCCGCAACGAAGTAGTCATCGCCCACGAAGGTCCTCGCCATCAGCACCGCGTGCCCCGTGCCCTTCGGCTTGGGCTGGTTGACCCAGGTTATGAAAGAGGACTCCACCTTGCTGTAGAACTCGCGCAGCATGGCGGCGTACTCCTCCTTCCCACTCTCCTCCAGGTAGTCCACGAAACCCCAGTCAGGGGTGAAGTGGTCTTCGATCGCCCTTTTACCCCGGCCGACGACGAAGCAGAACTCCCGGAGCCCGGCGTCGTACAGCTGCTCGAAGATCATCTGTATCACAGGCTTGAGGAACACCTTGCCGTCAGCCCCCTCGAAGAGCGGCAGCATCTCCTTCGGCATCTCCTTGCTGTACGGCACGAGCCTCGTTCCCAGGCCCGCGGCCAGCAACACCCCCTTCCTGATGCTCGTCAAAGGCTACACCCGCACTTAGACCGAGCCTTTTATCAATAAAACTAACGCAACACCGGCACAGCAACCACGGGTAGAGGGGCTCTCGGTCGGCTAAACCAGCGCCTGGAGGCAGCCTTGGGCGTCACGAGGGTATCCGCTACGCACCCCTACCCTTGAGTTGGACGCTCCTCCAGAGCCTCGTAGAGCGAGTCGAAAACATTGGCAAGGTACGTGAGGTCGCTCTTGTCAAGCTTCCTCAGGATCTTCTTGACATTCTTCTCATCCATCTTCGAGAACCTGCGGTCGAGCCTTAGAACCCTGAGCACGGCCTCGATGAGCTTGTCCTTCTCGGCGTGCTCCCCCGTGGCACTCGGTCCCTCGTGCATCCAAGTAGACCGTAGCAATGGTACTTTTTAGTCTTTCCCTGGTTTCCTCCCGTGTTCGACTCGCGCTTTCCCTCCCCCTCGAGGGTTTGGTGAGGGGTTGCTGGTGGGTGTTCGGGCGCGGGCTCGTGACCGCTCGCCTCGGAAGACTAGGCGAGCACAGCCTGTGTGAATGCTTATAACCCTCCTCTCGCGTTTAGCTGTGATGGTCGAGGTTGACGGGGAGGTCTGGAGGGCGTTGCGGGGTGGCTCGAGCTGACCGGCCTCACGAAGACGCTCTGGCGCCTCCGCGAGCCTAAGCCGCTCCGCAGGGCCTTCGGCACGAGGAATTCGAGGTACACAGCCAGCGCCCTCGATAGGCTCCGCTCAGCCGGTTTCGTGAGGGAAGCTGTGGTCGGCGACGCTCGCTACGTCTACCTGACGGAGAGGGCGTGCGGCCTCCTCGCCTTGCTCGG
The DNA here is from genome assembly GCF_054696565.1 of Infirmifilum tikiterense. Next base: position 1,024,437 of record NZ_CP182482.1, on the reverse strand, counting down.
CTACAGCCTCGAGGAGGCGGGGTGCGGGCTCCTTCTCAGGAAACCGTAGTCTAACAGCTTCGGGTAGTCGCCCAGCTCAGCTACCCTGAGCCAGCGGTTGCCCCTTTAGTTGTGTTTTCACTTTCGGTGTTCATTTTCGGCGCAGGGATATAAGGCCACAAAGCACAGTGCAACGTGGGCTGAAGCGCAGAAAGGGCTCGGGACCGCAGCGCATGCCAGGCTCCCTTGAGGTGGGAGCGTGGGCTGGGAAAGCTGGGGAAACGGCGAGGGGCTCGCCGAGGCCTACAGGGTGTGGAGGATCAAGACTAGCAATGAAGAGAGGCTGAGGTTGCAGCGACTCTACCTCAGGCTTTCGAGCGCAGTCAGGCAGGCCTGCAAGGCCCTCGAGGAGAGGCACGGCGACGCGTTCAGGGAAGACCCGGAGAAGTTCAGCAACGAGTTAATCAGGGAGGCCTCGAAGACGGCTGGGCTGCCGAAAGGGCTGTTCTGGTACGCTGTGGAGTGGTACGGAATGATCAGGGAGGCTAGGAGGAAGTCTAAGAGGCGCAGCAGGTTCACGCCGCCTCCGGTGCCGCTGCTGGTCAAGGTGGTCGGCAACGGCGGTAGGCTCCACGACAACGGTAACGCCGTAGCGGTGCTTGAAGCGTCCAGGAATGAGCTACGCATTCCGAGCGCAGGTGTCGCGGTGAGGCTGAGGCCCTCGCTGGTCAAAGCGGTGCTGGAGGACGTACAGAGGTTTGGCGACGTTAAGCTGACCTTGCAGCTAACGGCTAAAGGTAGGCTGAGGCTTATTGCGCACCGCGTTGTCAAGCAGGTGAGGTGGGGCGGCGAGGGCAAATTGGCCGTCATAGCATTGGACGTGAACAGCTCTCACGGTTTGTACTTAATGGCCTTCACCTTCGACAGCAATGTGAGGCTGGTTGCGCAGCGCGTGTTTAAGCCGCCGAACACCACTTGCTGAAGCTACTAGCAGCAATTATGACCAGCTACTCCGAGGTTAAGTGCTGGAGTAAAGCCGTAGAGAGGTTCAGGGAAGAGAGAGTCGTCGAGGAGATACAGAGAGCAGGCTCCGCGGTGGAGGGGGCCTTGAGGCTCGCGGAGAGGCTGAGGGCGAAGATAAACCTGACCCCTGAGAGAGCAGAGCGTATAGCTAGGCAGGCGTCGAGGAAGATCAGAAAGCTCAACGACGACTGGGTTCGTAGCGTGCTCAGGGAGCTGAGAGCGTTGATAAGAGAGCTGAGGGATCAGGGTTACACTGTCGTCATCGTCGTGGACGTGCCGCAAGCCGAGTCCCTTAGGGGAACAAAGCTACAGAGAACGCTACTCAGAGCGGCGAGGAGGCTGGAGAACCTCGCCGTTTATGAGGGGGGCGAGGTGGTTCAAGCCTGACAATAACGTCTCGGGCAAGCGGTGCCCCATCTGCGGGAGAGAGGGGGTGGAGGTTCAGAGAAGGTACTACCGATGCCCGAAGTGCAACGTAACCTACGGCAGGGACTGGACAGCAGCCTTCAACGCCGCGAAGCTCCTCCTGAGGGCGTGCAAAGCCGAGAGACAGCTCGAAGCGCTGAGCCAGTGGCTCCAGAGCCACAAGACAGCCCTAACGCCGGCAGGCCCCGGCCCCAGTTCCCCCGGCTCCCCGAGCAGGGGCGGTCCGCGGGCGCCGCGCGCGGCGCGAGGAGGGGATGTGCCCGCGGCGACGCGGGCAGAAGGCCGCCCAGCTGGGGCGGCCCCCGAAAGGGGACCCATGACACCCCGCAAGGGGGCCCTCAGACCAGTGAAGGGGGCGGATGAGGCCAGGCGCGGCCTTTCCTACGGGTAAGCTTCCGTGCACTCGCCTCTGAGCGGGCAGCGGTCGCAGAGCCTCCTCGAGCAGTAGGTCTTGCTGTGAACGTAGAACACCGTCTGAACCCAGCCCGCCAGCTCGCCCAGATCCCTGGAGGCCCTCCACCTCAGGCACCTGTCCCGGAGGGGGCACTCGTCGCACCTGTGCTTAGCGCAGTACTCTTTGGCTGGCGGCCGCAGCCCTGCGAAGATTCCGAGCCTCGAGCTCATCGCCATGAAGTGCCTGTCAATAGGGGGAGAGGTGGGGTCCGCGAGGGCATATAGGATGAACGCGTCAGCGGTCTTCGGGCCGACGTAGGGGCTGCTGACGAGCCGCCTCCTCAGCTCGAACCTGTCCCCGTTGAACGCCTCGGGGAGGCTTTCCAGGGCTTTAGGCAGCCTCTTCGCCTGGAAGCTCGGGATAATCCTTGAGGCTATATCGGCGGCTTCAAGCGGGTTGTTCGTCTGGGACCAAAGGTTGCTCGTCCACGAGAGGACGTTGCTGTGGTAGCTCGTGTTCTGGCTGAGGAAAACCGCCACGAATATGTGTAGGGGGTCGAGGGGGTCAACGGAGAGGCTTAGAGGCGCGTAGACGAGCCGGAGGGTCTCGACCAGGTAGCTGAGGCTCCTTTTCACCTTCGCCCTCTCGAATACCTCCCTGTACCACAACCCGCTGATGTAGCTAGTCAGCTCCTCGCTGCAAGTCGACTCGATCACGCCACCGACCTGTCTGAACGCGCAGCCCTTCTCCCGCCCCGCTACCTTAACGTAGCTGTCCTCCCCCTCCGGCTTCAGCAGGGATAGGGCGAAGGAGGGGTAGAGCGTGAGCGAGAGGTCGATCCCCCTGCTGTCGAGCACGGCTTTCGCGACCATAGCGGTTTACTCTTCGTGGTGGTGCCTCTCCGAGGGCTCGACTAGCTGGAACATTATGTCGACCACCCTGGCGAACTCCTTCACCCTAACCACAGTGATGCCGTCCGGCCTCTCGAGCACGACGTCCCTAGCCTCGTCTACGCCACCGCACTCCTGGAGGCTTCTCGCGGTGCACACCTCCTCCGTTACCGCGACGAGGGGCTGCACACCGGCCTCCAGGAGCCTGTTCATCTCGCAGGGGTCCTCGATCGCCGTAACGACCTCCTCCGCCTTCACGTCCCTCATCGCTTCAAGCACCTCGTCGGCCTTGGACAAGGGCCCGACGCCGACGAGCACGACGTCCTCCCCCAGCTGGGACGCGAGTAGGTCTCGGATGTACTTGTTGGGCGTGAAGTCCAGGGCCCAGGCCACGATCCTGATCGCGCTCACCCCACCAGCGCCAGGACGTCTACAACCTTCAAGTAGTCGTTCACGACCTGCCTCACCACGTCCGGAAGGGTCTCTTCGCGCTGGGTGAACTCCGAGAGGATGACGTAGCCCTCCTCGTTCACGTCCACCCTGCTCCTGACGATCCTCTTCATCCTGTACTGAATGGCCTCGTCGAGCGTCGAGTAGTCCCTAAGGTACACCGGGTCCGACTCCACCACGTAGCCGTAGCTCTCCGCGAAGACCTCGAACCCCACCCTGAAGTTGTGCCTGGCGAACGCGCCCGCGACGCCCTCGTACCCGCCCCAAACCCTCGGCGCGGCGTAGAAGCCGGCCCTGTTGAGCAGGTCGGAGGCCCTGCTAGCCCGCTCCGAATACGCGCCCGGCTCGAGCGCCTCCACCCTGACCTCCTGCTCCTCGGAGTACTCCGCGTCCTCTATGACCCCGAGTATGTAGTGCTTGGGCCCTAGGAGCCAGCCCACCTGCACGACAGGGCTGTAGGGCTGGCTCGCCCACGAGAAGATGCAGATAGCCTTCCCGGGTGGCCAGTACGCCAGCGACCCGCTGGGGACGCGCGTCACGAGCTCTCCAGTGAAGTCGATGTTCGTCTCGAAGTACACCTCCTCCTTCCACACGAGGAGCTTCGACGCTACGGGTAGCTGGCCCCTCACCTTCTCGTAGAACTCCTTGCTCGTCACGACGACGGGCGCTTCGAAGCCCTCACCGAAGACAACCTTCAGGTACATTGTGATTAGAGCTTACCCCAACCAAATAAGACTTTTCATCTGCCCGTCACCCTCGCTAGCGAGTTCTCGAACAACAGCATCGACGCGTAGTCCATCAGGTGGGCGTAGTAGAGTGGCGCTAGGCTGGAGCCCTCGGCTACCCTCAGCGCGGCCTGAAGGCCCCTGTAGTGGTAGAAGGCCTCGATGACCAGCTCGGCGAAGTCGAGGGGCAGAACGTCCACCGGGGGAAGCTTGGAGGCCACCTCCTCGAAGCCTCGCCTAGCGGCGCCGGCGTAGCCCGCTTCAGCCAGGTTCCTGGTGACGAGGAGCGAGAGGTACACGTCCTCGAGGGAGCCGCCGAGGGGCACCTTCATAGCGATGCTCTCCACAGGGGTGCCAACCCCCTCCTCGTAGCGGGGGTGCCTAGCGAGCCTAGAGAAAAGAACAATCTTCTTCCTGCTGTCCCTCAGCTTCTCGACGAGCCTGACCCCTCTAGCTAGAAGCTCGAGCGTCTCGGGCCTCGACAGAGCGACCTCCACGTAGATCGAAGCCCTCCTCGAGCCCCTGAAGCCCTCGGCGACGCGCACGGCCCTCTCCACTTCGCCGCACCTCGAAAAGGCCAGCGCGAGCCTGGCCTTCCCGGAGTAACCCACGGGAGGGGCGTAGCTAGCGGCCATCGAAAGGAATTCTTCGTGGCCGCCGGCCCCGAGCGCATAGACCGTCTCGGCCAGCCTGGACAGCGCGTAGACCTTCTCCTCGTACCTCAGGGAGGGGACCAGCGCGAGCACCTCCCTGACTACGCTCTCAAGCGAGGAGGGGTCGTAGAGGGGCATCTCCGCGAGAACGTACGCCCTGAGGTAAGGGCTCCTCACCCTGCCCAAGAGCGCTCTGTAATCAGAGCCGAGCCTCCCCGCTGCCCGAGCAAGCGAGGCGTAGGCGTAGTCCCTGTACCTTGCAGGGAGCGTCGATACCTCCTCGGGGGCAACAACCTCAAACAGGTTCAGCATCGAGTGAAGTTTCCCCGGGCTGAGCATTTATCAGTGATACTGCGCAATACCCGACGCTACGGAGGTAGCTCCACGGTAAGACAACCATACGGACTGTATTCGCTTAACAGATCTTTGGTTCTCAATGAGTCTAGAAGTCCTCCTCGAGTAGCTCTCTTACTGAGAGGACTTTAACATGCCTAGAGGCTCTATTCCTCAGCCCCTTGTCATCAGTTACTAGAGTGAGGTTACGTTTTACTGCTAGGTAAAGGTAGGAAGCATCGTAAATCGTGAGGCCCTCATTTGTAGCGAGCTCAAGAACGCCTATCTCCCCGCCCGCAATACTATTGACCTTGAGCGCCCTAAACAAAGTATTAAGAGCATCAGCGAGCTCGAGCGCTTCACTGTAATCCAGCCTCCTGAGCAGTGCCGTCTCTTTCCAAATAGCATTTAGCGCCTCATAGCGAGCCAGGTCCAGGGTTTCACCTTCGAGGAAGGCCGCGAGCCTACCCCTCTTTGCCAAGTTGACTACCGCGCTTGCATCAAAAATATACTTGGTCACCTCAAATCCCTCTCTTCTCTAATTAGCTCCGCTATCTCCTCATCCCCTATGTTTTTCAGCTTCTCGCTAAGCTTCCTCAACTTCTCCTCCGCCTCCTCCAAGATCCTCCTCCTGACCTCCCTCTCTATAGCTTCCCTTATTATAGGGCCCGGCTTAATCCCGTACTTACTCATAAGCTCCTTCAGCTCCTTGGGGATCTTTGCCGAAACAGTAACGTACTCCACGTAAACCTTATTTCAGTAGACTTATTAAAAGTTTACTCTGAGCGCTACATCTGCAACTCCCGCTTTAGCTTCGCCAAGCCGGTGATGAACTCTACACAATTGTCGCCGAGCGCTGCTCCAGCGTCAAGGAAATAAGCCCCGCCGCCAAGTACCGTTGATGCTCAGGCTTGAGGCTTGGGTTGCCGAGCTCCGGCTTCAAGAGCCCTTCCGCATCTCAACGGGGGTCTCCGAGAAGACGAGGAGCCTCATCGTCAGGCTCACCGCCCCCGACGGCCTGGAGGGCTGGGGGGAGGCGTGCCCCTCGAGGACGGTGCTGGGCGAGACGCTCGAGATGGTCGTTGAGGCCGCACGGAGGCTCGGCGCGGTGAGCGTTGACTACACGAGCCTGGAGGCCGTGCACGAGTACACCTGGAGCCTGAGGGCTCCCAGCTCGCTGGCCGCGGCCCTGGACATGGCGCTACTCGACCTCTACGGGAAGGCTGTGGGCAGGCCCGTCTGGCGGCTCCTGGGAGGCTACAGGGACAGCATCGAGACTGACGTGACGATAGGCCTGATGGAGCCCGAGGAGCAGGCGAAGAGGGCCCTGAGGTTCGTGGAGGAGGGCTTCAGGGCGCTCAAGCTGAAGCTGGGCCTCGAGCCCGAGAAGGACGTCGAGCGGGTGAGGAGGGTCAGGGACGCGGTGGGCGAGGGCGTGAGGATACGGGTCGACGCGAACCAGGGCTGGAGCGTCGAGGAAGCCATCAGGGTGATCGACCGCATCGCGGGCTACGACGTGGAGCTCGTGGAGCAGCCCGTGAGGTGGGACGACTGGGAGGGGTTGAGGAGGGTCAGGCGCGAGAGCCCAGTGCCCGTGGCCCTCGACGAGAGCGTGAAGACGCCCGCTGACGCGCTCAAGGCGATCCAGATGGAGGCCGCCGACGTCATCAACATCAAGCTTATGAAGACCAGAGGGCTCGCGGGCGCGGTCAGGGTTGCCCACGTCAGCGAGGCCGCGGGCGTGAAGAACATGATCGGCTGCTACGGCGAGACGAGGCTCGGCATAACCGCCCACGTGCACGCCGCGCAGGCCCTGAGGAACATCCTCTACTACGACACAGACTGCGACCTCCTCACCGCGGAGCAGGCCTTCACCGGCGGGGCAAGCGTGGAGAAGGGGGTCAGGCGCGCGGGCGAGAAGCCTGGCCTCGGGGACCTGAAGCCGGTCTGGGGCAAGCTCACGAAGGTCCTCTAGGCACCCGACCTAGCCCCAAGCCCTGAACTCGAAGCCCTCCACGCCCGTGAAGCCTACGTAGCTTGGCGAGCCGGCTGGAGCGCAGCCATACCTAGCTAGGATGCCGCCACCCGAGTCCCTCAGGATGACCTCCCAGAGCCCGGCTAGCGGCCTCACGTCGACCCAGTACGCGCCGGGGAAAGAGCCAATGTACGCCTCGGAGGCCCCGCACCTGGCGTAGTAGTCCGTGCCGCTCCTCCTGGCGCCGAGGAGGGGCTGGAGGCTGGAGTCGAGCAGGTAGAAGCCGCCGTCCCCTGTGAAGCTACCCGCGTAAACCACGGCTCCGGGAACGAGGGGCCTGTAGAACGTGCTACCGCCGACGCTCCACCCCTCAGGGAAGGGGGTGCACACCCTGTACGTTACTGTGAAGTCGTCCCACCAGACCCAGACGTCTCCAATGAGCCCATTTCCGTAGTAGCTACCGTCAGTAGCCGCAAAAGCCACCGACACGATGTTTCCAGTCTGGTTTGCTGGCACACTGCCGCTCCAGCTGTACGCCGTGTTGTTGCTCAAGGTGCCGAGATTGAACACTTTGAAACGCGCGGGGTCTGAGGGGGCGCAGGATCCGTCGCTGCCGACGGTGCACACAACGGTGCCTGGGCTCGCGAGCACCGAGACTATAGCTCCGGAGTAAGGGCTGGAGACCAGGTAGCGGTAGAAGATGTACTCGACATCCGCCACACCGTCGCCGCTCGTGTCCACCCCCACTGCCACGTAAGCCACGTCGTTATTCCCATCGTTTTTACCCTTCGTGAAGAGACCCTTGACTGTGAAGGAGAAGTTCGCGGCGGGGACGTTACCCCACCTCGAGGCCACGTCGTACACCGCGGCGGAGACGCCGTAATCGCTCACGGGGTTGCCCGTTGACGCGTAGGCATCCACCTCGGTTGCGACGCTCGGGGGCGTGGAGGGGCTCCGCGTGTCGTCGATGTACACCATCGTGTACTCGTAGCCGCGCGTGTAGGCGCCGATGTAGCTGGGATTAGCGCACCTCTGAAAGTACACGTTGTCCCACCAGGCTTTCACTACTCCAGTCTGAGACCACGCGGCAAGGGCCAGCCCCACTACGGCGCCCGTGCTGTACACCTGGCTTATACTCACCGTGGTCCACACGTTGGCCTTGTTTACGAAACCAGGCATTGGCTGCGCGACGTAGGACAGGTTTCTCCCGTAGATGACGGGGGCGAGGGGGAGGGGGCTTGTGCCGCCGCCGGAGCCGTAGTATATGACCTCGAGGTCTGGGCTTCCGTCGCCGTTCGTGTCTAGGAAGAAGTGGAGCTGGATGTAGTCTGTGTCCTGGAGCGAGGCCCTGAAGAAGTACTGGAATGAGAACGGCGCTGAGGCGCTGAAGGGCTGAGCCGAGTAGTCCAGGAAGAAGGCGGCGTAGCCTTTCTGAGACTCTGTGTAGAGGCTGGGCGCAGGGTTACCAGCCGAGGGATCCTGATACACCGTGCCTCCGCCTGAAACGTACGTCCTGTTGTTGGGCAGGCTTGTGCTGAAGATGTATTGGGTCGGCACGCAGGCGGTGGCGAAGTCGTCGCTCCGCGTGTAGGCTGAGCAGGAGTAGCTCGCGCTACTAAGGAGGCTCATGGGCTGCGCGCTGAAGTTGATGTACTGCGCGACCTGCGCCGTCGAGGCGTTGTACCTGGCGGTGGCGAGAACCCAGTAGGCGCTGCTCGCCTGGCTCCTCCACACGATGCTCGCGGGGGTGGCTACCGGGGGGCCGCTACTCTGCGTGGTGGAGAGCTGGAGCGAGCCGTTGAGGTAGATCCAGTAGCTCCCGCTCCCCCAGGACGCCTCGCGGTGCAGGCTCGCCTGCAGGCCGGGGAGGCGGGGCGCGAGCGAGCCGACGGTGTACTCCTCGACCCAGCCTGGGACGAAGCTCAGGCTGTACGTCGTCACGTTGAGGCCATCCTTGGGGGCCCAGGGCGCGGACGAGACCGGTAGTATGGAGGAGTTCCCGAGCTTCACGAGGAGGCTCTCCCTGGCCCACACCCCCCAGAGCGACGCGTTTATGATGATCACCGCCGCGAGCCCGCCAGCTGAGGTGAGCGCCAGAAGTAAGGCGAGCAGGGCTCGGGGGCGAGGAGCTGATTTAAGGGAGAGGCGCTCGCTGTCCTGCATGTAAAGCCACGAGAAGAGTTGCCCGCTGGAGAATATAAATCTTTTAGTTCAGCGGGGCTCGAAGCCTGAGCGCGTTCTTAAAGGTGGGGCTGACTTGCCCCGAGTTAAACGGAGAAGCTCCTCACAGTCAGGCTGACGCCTTTGACCTGCGCGAGCGGCGAGCCGGTCGTCAGCACGAGGTAGCCGTAGTAGGCGGGGGTGGCAACCGTGCCACCGGGGAGGTAGTAGTCCCTGCACAGCTCGACCACCGCGTGCGTGGCGTTGCCCAGGAGCCTGACTGGAAGCCGCCTGCAGAGCGTGGCGCAGGTGAGGCTCACGGTGTAGGTCCCGTTGCTAGACCAGCTGGGCAGGTACCACTCGAGCGCGATCCCGCCCCTCACGGTCCCAGCCCAGAGGTAGGTAAGCGTGATGTTTGAAGCGGAGTAGGCGGTGAGGAAAGCCCTCGAGACGTAGCCCGAGGCGCCGCTAGTCCTGTACTCCCAGATGCCCCTGACAGGGCCCACGAGCACGGTGCTCCAGGAGCCCGGGTCGCTGTAGTACGTCTTCGCGTACTGGTAGGGCCAGGCGATCGAGCCCGAGAGGTTCACCTCGAGCCCGCCGCCTCTGAAGCCCCACTGCTCCAGGGCGAGCCTCAGCGCCCCCGTGTCGACGGACGACCCGCTCTCCCTGACAGCGCCGGTGAAGTTGAGCCTGCCTCTGCCGCCCACGTAGATGTGTATCCGCGTGCTGTTCGAGACGTAGGCCACGAAGACCAGCCTGTCCCCCGCGCCGAGAAGCTCGCCGGGGCCCAGCAGCCTGACGGGCTTCAGGACCCCGGTAGCCTCCTCCACCCGCCACGACTCCGCCTGGAAGGCGAGCGGGTAGTCCAGACCCCCGATCCTCTCGACCACGAGCAGGGACGAGGCATCGGTACCGTAGAGCGGGGGGATGAGGCCGACCTGCTGGCCGTTCACGTAGACCTCCCCGCTGCCCGTCACCTCGAAGACCGCGTAGCCCTCGCGCTGCACCGCCAGCGACAGCTCGAGCCGCCTGGGGTAGGAGTTGTCGTACCAGTCCGTGAGCCTGACGCTGAGCAGCAGCTCGCTCCTAGTCGCCCTCTCGACCTCGGGGGAGGACCTGTCCGCGACGACGAGCCTGGCGGTCTGGGGCCTGGCCGCCTTGAGGCACACTGTGAACGACGCGGAGGAGCCCGGGGCGAGCGCGAAGCCCCTCGAAGCGGTGCGGTTGCCCGACGCTAGGAGGACCGTCTCGTTGAGCTCCCGCACCTCCAGGTAGCCGTCGAAGCCCGCCAGCTCGAAGGCCAGCGTGTACGTGACGCCCGCCTTGCCCAGGTTGCGCACCGTCAGCGCGTTCGGGTAGCAGAAGGCGGTGTAGTTGCCCGACGCCAGCGTCACCGACGACGCCGGGCTGCCCTGCCACAGCATCTCGACGTCCCGGACGCCCCCGGCGAGCAGGGCCTGCAGGCCCAGGGGGTACATGAGGACCAGCACGAGGAAGACCGCGAGCGCGACTCCGACGGGTACTCCGAGCTTAAGCCTCCGATCCAACACGGACACCTGAGAAGAGGGGGAGAGAAAAAATATTTAAGTTTTTTAGTTCAGCCCTCAGGGAGTTGTTTGTGAAGTCGAGAGTTGAGACTCGACGTCCACCTGGATCGCTATGAGCACCTGGTTAGTCGGCGCGTCGGGGGTGACTAGCACCTCGACGCCTATGTCACCGCTGCAGGAGGGCGCCTCTTCGCTGCCGCCAGATAGGGGGAACGAGATTGATCCACTGGGCGTGCCTCCTTGGATCGTTATCTCTTGGTTGGAGCTGGGGTAGAGTAGCTTGATGTACTTGACGTAATCCCAGCCGCCGCCGAGCACACCTTTGTACTTCAGCGTTACGGTCACGCTTCGAGTTCCTTTGTTGCATATCTTGAGCACGCTCGTGTAGGTGGTCGGGTCTCCCTTGAAGCCGACGACGGTTATCGTGGTCCAGTTCACGCCATCTGAGGTCTTACGGGTGCCGTTGCTACTCACTGTGACGAGTCCGGTCGCAACGTCGTTGCCGGCGACCTTGACGACCGGGGGGTATTCCGCTTTGACGATCCACTCGGTTTTGTTGACGAGGGTGGCTGTCGCGGTGGCGAAGGCCACTATTGCCAGTGCGAGTAGCAGTGTGGCGATCGTTGTGCGCCTCGCTGTTTCCATGGCTTCCACCTGTCAGTTGGGAGTCTACACCCCTGCTTATAAACTTTTTAGTTCAGGATCAGGGGAGGGCTAAGCCGTGGCGCGCGCCTGGCACATTCACCCCTTCACTGATCCAGGGCCCCCTTTTCGGGGTGGTCATGGGCTCCGCGCCTTCGGCCCGCCCCGCCAGCTCGCGCCCATTGGTGTGCGACGGGGCTTTGCCTCGGCGCCTCTCAGCCTCTTCGAGCCGCGCGCGACACCCGGCAAGCGGCCCATCCCTGTATCGCCGTGCCGGGGACTGGGGCCGGGGCCCGGTGGCCTTTTTACGACGTCACGCTGGCCTACCGCTCGCCGCCCCGCTCTCTTTCGACTCCTACCGGCTGGAGAGGCGCCGCGCCCTCGTATCGCTGCCGAGGGGGTGGGACGGTGTGCCGGCGATGCAGCGCTACTTCGACTGCGACCAAATGATTGTAGAGGTCGAGGACCCCTTCGCGCTTAGCGGCAAGCCCAGGCTTGTTGTGTGGCGGCAGAGGCGGAAAGATTTGCTGAGGCTTGCCTTCCCGACGAAGGACGCCCTTGTTAGGGGTTCTTGAGGGAGTCCCAGACCGGCGTGGCTGAGGAGAGGGCTGTGCTGGAGTGGCTACGTGCCGCGGAGCTGGAGCTAGGTGACTACCTCAGATTGGTGGACTACGGCTTCCTCAGGGGGAACCCGCACCCCGCCGGCGTGACCGTTTCCGTTGCTGAGAAAACCCTGTGGGTGCTCTCGCTTGAGGGTTAAATGGGAGGAGAGCAGGCTCGCCTGGGCACTTGTGAGGTGCACCCTCTACGGCTACTGCGATAGCAGGTTAGTCGAGGAGCGCGGGAACCTGTTCGACGCGCTGGGCGGGCTGCAACCCTCGTTCCCCGACAAGCCCCCTGAGTGGTTCTACAGGGCTGCCTATCGCTTTCTAGCGGGAAAGGTGGAGAAGGTTGGCGGGGAGCACTGGCTGGTGAAGGGGTTGCCTGAGCTAGAGGACACCTACCCCTAGTACAACGTGTGGATAAGCGGTGGGAGGTACAGGTGCGACTGCTTCTCCCGGGCATACGGCAACGTGAGGAAGGCGGGGATATGCTCGCACACAGCCACGGTTATGCTCTGCAGGAGGCAGATGAGGCTCAGAGTGTAGCCTGTGGCTCGGCTTGGGAAAGAGCCGCCTTGAGCTCTGGGAGAGTGCAGCCCCTGGCCAGCATGGCGCGTATCCTGTACTCGTTCCTCCTGACGTGCTCCGGCCCCACTCTGACCCCGAGTTCCCGCTTGGCGAAGGCGGGTAGCCACTCGTGGAGCTGCATCTCCGCCGGGTAGTAGAGGATATTCTTCGCGAGGCTCACCCTCGCCACTAGGCCCACGCGCTCGAGGACTGAGAGGTGCCACTGGACCTCGCCGAAGCTGATCCCGAGGTCCCTGCTGATCGCCCGGGGGCCGGCTCCGGGGTTCTTCCTGATGTACTCGTAGATGAGCCTCCTCCTGGCGTTCTCGAGGACGTTCTCCCTGCCGACGAGCGCGTAGGCAACGGGGATGGAGAGGGCCTTGAAGGCCAGGTCCCTGCCCCTCTCCGTCAGAAAGAGGTACGAGGCCGCCCCCACCGCCACGGTCGCCGCTAGGAGGCCTACGGGCAACTGCGCGGGCTGCTCCTCTAGGGGGTGCGCCCGGACCTGGAGCTCGAGCCGGGTGAACTGGGGGGTTGGGTTGGAGGCCGTCGCGTAGATGCAGTGGAGCGACCCTTCGCGAGCCACCCTTACTTGGGCGGCGCTGGAGGAGGCTTCGACGCTGGAGGCGTTCGCGACGCAGGCTACGCGCGCGTCGTCGAGTAGCGTGTAGGGCGGGAGAGTTAACGTCATAGTGAAGCTCGTTGAGTTCGGCACGATTTGCGCCGAGGCGCGCGAGTCCAGTACGAGGAGCGCGGGGCTAGCCTGCAGCACGGCTGGCTGGCGTAGAACGAGGGCGGCTAGCAGGGCTAGGGTTGCGAGGACGGCGAGGAGGGCTCGGGGGTCTCTGGGCGTCATGCCGGCGCTCTAAAGGCATCGTTGCTGGCGGGGTTTATATTCTTATTGGTTCGAATCCCGGTGGGCGCAGAGGGGCAAGCTCGGGCCACACCTGGTACGCCTTGCCGCGCAGCACGAGGATGAGGCGGAGGGGGTTGCGCTGTACGAGCAGGTAGGGCGGCGTGGCGATGGGCTCCGGCGTCACCTCGACGTTCACATCGCTCCTCCTGAGCAGCTCGTAGATCCTCTCAGTGAGCACAGCAGGGGGTAGCTTCTCGGCCTCAGCCAGGAGATCCTTCATGTGGTCTCTAAGAGCGATGCTCGCCTGCAGAGCTAGAGGGCTGTCGACGAAATCAAGCTTCGAAGAGGGTGTGGAGGGCATATTGCACCGAGATTAGTATCGGGCTTTATCTTTTTTTGGTGTTTGTTGAAAGTGAAAAATGAAATAAAAACACTCGGGGCTGTGTTACGAAGTTCAAAAAGGGGGCTACCTTTGCTTGCTGTGCGCTAGGGGGGTTGCGATTATGACCAGCGAGATGGCCAGGTAGGTTGCGAGCTGGGCTGGGGGGCTCGCTGTCTTCGCCAGTTGTGTGAGGGCCAGCGCGACGGCGAGGGTCAGCGCTGTCAGGGCGGTGCGCCGGGCCACGCTGGGCGGGGGCTTCACCTTGTCCTTCACCAGGGGGTAGAGCGAGGCGCCGGCCAGGACGCCGGCTGCCTTCAGGATAGTGGTGTCCGGCTGGATCAGGTAGAGCGCCGCCACGAGCAGGGAGTACAGGAGCGTGGCGGTGGAGGTTGCCCTCTTGTCCGCCCTCAGGAGCCAGCCGGCTAGGTAGTAGGACGCTAGGGCCACGGCGAGGCCTATGAGCACCCCGCCGGCCACGTCGCGGGGGTAGTGGACGCCCAGCTCCAGCCTGGAGATGGAGATGAGGGCCACGAGGGTGACGCTGAACACGGTGAGGGAGGCGCGCCGGAGCTTCAAGCAGGCTGTGGACCAGAACGAGGTGGAGACCTGAGCGTGGCCGCTGGGGAAGCCGTAGCCCGTCTCCTGCACTTTCCACTGCTCGGGCGGCGGCCTGGGGAGGGCTAGGGTGTTCTTGAGGTAGACGTTGACCCAGGCCGAGGTGAGGAGGGATAGGAGCATGTAGTAGCCTAGCTGCGGCGAGAGGGCGACGTACACGATGACGGCGAGGGCGACGTAAGCCTCCTCGTAGCCGAGCATCGTCACGAGCCTCCAGTACGGCACCCAGAGCCCGGTTAGGTAGGCGAGAGCGGGCGACACTAGGAGAATTGCTGTGGCCGCTAGGGCTAGCCTGTCTACAAGGCTCTCACGCTGCACAGCATATACCCTCGCGGCAACCTTATTTGCTTTTGGTCAGCGCCATATCTGGGCCAGCTCCCTCCTGACCCGCTCGTCGACCTCCGCACCGATCTCCCTCGACCTCCTGGAGGCCTCCTCCACGACCTTCATCAGAGCAGCCTTCACCCCCTCGGACTCCAGGACCGTTAGCCCCCTGATCGTCGTCCCGGCGGGGGTCGCGACCTCGTCTCGCAGCTGCACCGGGTGGACGCCTGCGCGGGCCTTGAGGAGCAGGGCGGTGCCCTCCATGACGTCGAGCACGGCCCTGTAGGCTAGCTCGCGGCTCATCCCGGAGGCGACCGCGCCCATCGCGAGGGCGTCTATGATCTCGGCCAGGAATGCTGGCCCGCTGCCTGCCAGGCCGGTCCAGACGTCGAGGTACTCCTCGGGCACCCAGTAGGTCTGGCCGACGAGGCTGAAGAGCTCCTCCACGAGGCCCCTCCCGGCTCCGGCGCCGTTCTCGGCTATCGCCGTCGCGGATTTGCCTACGTGGGCGTTGAGGTTCGGCATGGCGCGGTACACCTCAGCGCCCTCGAGGACTCCCTGCAGGGTGGCAAGCCTCACGCCCGCCATCACCGAGACGACGGTTTTGCCCTCCCACACGTCGAAGCCCGTCTCCCTGAGGAGCTGGGGGAAGTGGTGGGGCTTGACGCTGACCACGACCAGGTCCGACTGCTCGACCGCCTTCCTGTTGTCCCTGGTTGCCCGCGCCCCGAGCTCCTCTATACGCCTAAGGGTCTCGGCGCTCCTACCGGTTGCCGTAACCCGCGAGCCTCCCAGCCTGCCGACCAGGGCTTTGACGAGGGCTCCGCCGATCTTCCCCGCGCCGAGGACAGAGACTCTGCAGGCCTCGAGCATGCGTGCCGCATTCCTGAGGGTGTTTAAAAGCTTTACCGAGAGGGGGCTGTAAAAACTACAGCTCTGTCCCCTTATGCCCTGAATTCTTGTGAATCGCTATCACGCAGTGCGCCCCGTCCCTCCTCGTCCCCTCGAGGTCGGGCTTGAGGCCCGCGAAGCCGGCGAGGAGCCCGGGGAGGGGGCAGAGCCTCCCGGGGAGCTCGAGGCCTCCGACAGCCTTGGGGCATAGCCTGCACGTCCCCGTCGCGACCTTGACGAGGTAGTGGTCGGCGCGGTCCTCGACCTCCACGGAGCCCGCGAGCTGGAGGAGATCCGTGGCTCTCCTCAGGGCCTCGAGGGGGTCTGCGGGCCTCCCGTAGATCTGGGACAGCCTCTCCCCCACTTTCTGCATCGAGGACGTGAGTATCGCGTAGTTCAGCACACCCTCCTCTCTGAACGCGGCCAGCGCTGATGCTACGAAGGCGTGGAGGGGGGTGACCTTGCGCTCCTCGAGGCTCAAGGCGACCGCCGAGAATATTCAGCTATCCGGTTGTATAAATAATGCTTTGTAGTACTAACTTCAAATGCTCTTGAAGGAGTTTACCGCCTCCCTGTCGAGCCTCTTGATGAGCTCCACCACGAGCTTGACGGCGTTCTCGACGTCCGCTAGGCTGGCCACGCTCACGTGGCTGTGTATGTGCCTGGTGGGAACGCCTATCACTATGCTCGGCCGGCCTCCTCGGTACAGGTGGAGCCTGCCGGCGTCTGTGCCTCCTGAGACGGCTGAGAGCTGGTATGGGATCTTGCACTCCTCCGCCACCTGTATCACGAACTCCTTGAGCTTCTGGTTTGGTATCATGGACCTGTCGTACGTGACAATGGAGGGGCCCTTGCCCAGCTTGGCCTGGGCCTCGTGAGGCTTTATGCCGGGGACGTCGCCGGCGATGTCCACCTCCGTGACGATCGCTACGTCGTGGTCCACGACCCACCCCACGGTCTCGGCACCCCTGAGGCCCACCTCCTCCTGGACCGTGGCGGCGGCGTAGTAGGTGTTGGGGTGGTCTACGCTGCGCTCCCTTAGCACTCTCAGGGCCTCCATGGCGATGAAGGCTCCTATCCTGTCGTCTAGCGCCTTGGCCATTATCCTGTCGTCGAAGGCCGTCTTGGTGAAGGGGGACCAGGGCGCGACGGGGTCTCCCACCCTGATGCCGAGCTTCTCGGCTTCCTCCTTGCTCGTGGCCCCGACGTCGATGAACATCTGGCTGATCTGGACCACCTTCTGCCTCTCCTCTGGGGTGAGGAGGTGCGGGGGCTTGCTTGCGATCACCCCGGGGACCAATCCGCTCCTGGTCTTTATGACCACGCGCTGGGCCAGGAGCACCTGCTCGAACCAGCCTCCGAGGGGCGTGAAGTTAACGAACCCCTCGTTGGTTATGCCGGTGACGAGGAAACCCACCTCGTCCACGTGGCCTGCTACGAGGACGCGGGGCGCCTCGCTGGAGCCCCTCTTCACCAGCACGAGCGAGCCGAGGTTGTCCCTCCTCACCTCGTCGGCGTACGCGGAGTAGTGGTTTTTGAAGAGCGCGAGAACGGGTTCCTCGAAGCCCGAGGGGCCTATGGCCTCAGTGGCCTCCTTCAGGAAGGAGAGAGCCCTTTCATCTATTTTGTACTCAGTCACAGCCTATTCCGCCGCAAAGCTCCCTTTTAAATCTTTATCCTCAAACTTCCCTGACCGCCTCCGAGCTTCAGGGCTTGCAGCTTCGTGGTGCTGGCTGTAGCTTGCATTAGCAGAAGCTCCATCGGCCTCAGCTCACCCTTAACGGGGTCCACCTCTAAGCCTAATTCCTCAAGCGTCACAACCCCGAGGAGGTAAACGCCCTCGTCGACGAATACTGCAATCGTGTGCGTCGTTGCACCGTGAACTTCGATGCCCACGAGCCCTATTTCTCTTTCGAGAACCTGGTTGTTGGCCAGCCTGAACCTCCTCTTCCCAATGCTCCTCACGCCCAGCGATCTGAGAAGGCTCGCGGGTAAGACCGTGTATATCGCTCCGGTATCGGCTAGAGGCTCCACTTCCGCAGCGTTCTCAGGTTTCTCGACGTTCCACACCCTCGCTTTAACCCTGACAAAACCCAATGGTATCCCCGAGAGAAAGAGAGCTATAGCTAATAAAGGCTTTCAAATTCCACGAGTTCAGGGGACGCTGAGTCTTGAAGAAAGCTCCCATGCCTTCTGGCTCCTCCTTTTCTGCCTTGCTTGCACGGTCGGTCTGCTTAGACCCGTCTCCCTGCTATTTGAGACACACCTGTTCTGGGGTTCCGGGAAAGAGCCTCGAGAATCTTAAAATCGGCTTCGTCTAGCATGCTCCAGCGATAGGATATCCACTTGGGATACGTTAGTTTTTGCGTGGAGCAAAATATAAATAGCTTTCTCACTATGCTTATTTTCGTGATAGAGGAATTACTACTGTTTCTGGCTGCCGTTGTGCTCGCCGTGCTGGTCGTTATAGTGTCCCTTGCCTTCATCGCCTCCGGGAAAATGCTGAAGCCTCCACGGAGAACCGGCTCCTGGACGCCTAGGGACCTCGGGTTCGACTACGAGCGAGCAGAGGTCAGGACGCACGACGGTGTGATCCTCAGAGGCTGGCTCGTGAAAGGCAAAACGGACAGAACCGTGGTAGCCGTACACGGGTACACGTCGAGCAAGTGGGATGAGGGCTACATGAAGCAGATCCTCGAGATCCTGGCGAGGAACGGCTTCAACGTAGCCGTTTTCGACATGCGCGCTCACGGCGAGAGCAGCGGCGACTACACGACGCTCGGTTACAGGGAGTGCGAGGACGTCATGCGCATAATCGACTGGCTGGAGGAGAGGGGGCTCGCTTCTAAGCTCGGCATCATAGGGTACTCGATGGGTGGGGCTATCACACTGATGGTCTCCTCAATGGACCCCCGGGTGAAGGCAGCGGTGGCCGACAGCCCATACGTGGACATAAGGAGCTCTGGGAGGAGGTGGGTCGGCAGGGTGAAGGGGTTGATGGGCCTGCTGCTCCGTGCATCCTACCCCCTCATCGTCCGGTTCACTGCTGCGAGGGCCCGGATCAAGCCTGAGAGGCTCGTGATGTACGAGTACGCCAGCAAGATAAAGATCCCGCTCCTGCTAATAGCCGGCGAGAAGGACGACCTCGTGGCGCTGGATGAGGTGAAGAGGCTCTACGAGGAGGTAAGAAGGGTCAACGAGAGAGCTGAGCTCTGGGTTACCCCCTCAAGGCACGTTGCGTCGATTCTCGATAGCCCGCGAGAGTACGAGGAGAGGGTTGTGGGGTTCTTCAGCAGGTGGTTGGCGTGAGCGGTAGGCGTAGCGTAACCTTGATCCTAGCGTCCCTTTTCCTCCTAGTGCTGTCCTACTTCATGGGCTACTACATGCTTAACCCGATCATGCGCACTCTGCACGAGGAGGGTCTTATCCCGGGTGCCACAGAGGAGGAGTGGAGGTACTACGGAGGCCTCGTAGCCACCCTGCTGCAGGGCGTGGGGCTTGTCCTCTCCTTCGCGTGGGGTGTTTTAGCGGACAAGTACGGTCGAAGGCAGGTGATATTCCTCCTCGGCCTCGTGATGGGCCTGGGGATGCTCCTGGTGCCTACGGCTACCAGCTACAGCCAGCTCCTCGCGTACTTCCTCCTCTTCGGGGTAGGCTACGTTGGAGTGGGGCCGGCTATATACGCTTTCATCTCGGACGCTGTCCCGCCGGAGAGCAGGGGGAGGGGCTACGCCATTTACTACGTGTCCAGCGTTCTGGCCATGATCCTGGCTATCGTCGTCGCGGGGGTCCTGCTGCCCTGGAGGGTTGCTTACACGATCTCAGGCACGGTGGTGCTCCTGACAGCCGTGGTCCTCTACTTCTCTTCTAGGGGGATCACGGTTGGGTTCTCGGAGGCCAAGAGGGAGGTCGGGGCCTATAGGTTTAGAGAGGCTTTGCCGAGCATCCGGAAGCGAACGGTCCTCTTGGTCCTCCTCATGATCGTGCCCTGGACGATCCCGTGGGGGATGCTCAGCGTGTGGTCCATAGACTACATTGTGACCAAGTGGGGTGTCGCTAAGGAGACGGCGTCCCTCGTGATAGCGCTGGCGACGCTTTCGATAGCGTTTGGGCATATAATAGGAGGAACCCTGAGCGACAGGCTTGTGAGGAAGGGCGACGTGGGCGGCAGGACGAAGGTCTCCATCCTTGGCATAGCGGTGGGCTACCTTGCAATGCTTTCAATGCTCCTCTACCCCTACCCGCGGGGCGAGGCGAGCCTGTCCGCTCTCCTCCTGCCGGCGAGCCTAGCGGTCTTTGGGATGATGTTCACGACCTTCGCCTACCCGAACATAAACACCATCCTCAGCGAAGTCGTGGTCCCGGAGCACAGGGGCACTGTCTTCGCCGTTTACAGCATTCTGAACAACCTGGGCTGGACGCTGGGACCTACCTTCTACCCGCTGCTCATGGGATCGGTCTTTAGGAGTGGAGACGTCGTCACCTCAATGACGCTCGCCGCCTCCGTCACGGTCTCACTGTGGTTACTGGCGCTGGCTCTGTGGGTGCTGATACACAGGTCCTACCCTAAGGAGAGAGTGTAGTTTCTCCCTCCTCTACTCTTTCTACCTCCAGTATTTCCAGCCTGCTCTCCCACTCGTCATAGTAGAGGTTTCTGTCGTCGCACTCCACCTCCCCCTGCTGGTTGTCCACAGGGTCAGACCTGAAGTGCTTCTTCGGAGGGTAGAACTGCGTCGAGATGTCCGAGTTAGCCGCGAGCCTGAAGCCCTCGATCGAGCCGAAGTAGAACTCGGTGCGCCACTCCTCCCCCCTCCTCTTGTTCCCGAAGCTGGGATCCACGTAGACCCACCCGTAGGGCTCGAGGAAAATCTGCGCCCAGTCGTGCATGCCGGGCCTGACGGGGTTCATGTACCACCCCGACTGCCAGCGAGCCGGGATCCCGGCGATCCTAGCCATCGTTATGAAGAGGAGGGCCTGCATCCCGCAGTCGCCGCGCAGGTTCCTGGCCACGTACTCGCTTATGTTGTCGTAGAGGGCGTAGTCCTGTGCGAAGGTGTACCTGACGTTGCTCGTTATCCACTCCCATATCCTCTTCGCCCTCAGAAGCGGGTTCTTCTCGCCGCCCACGACCCTCTCAGTCAAGCGCACAAGATAGTCCGTGAAGGCGATGTGCGGGGGCTTCTCCGCCGTGTACTTCTTAAACACGTCACTTGACTCATCGACCCACACCTCGCTCGGGTCTAGCCTAGCGGCGAAACCATAGGAAACGTACTCGTACGTTAAAGAGACACTTCCCTCGCCCTCGAGCTCGAAGTACGCCGTCCGCTGAGGGTGGTCCGGAGGAGCGAGGGCCTTCGGCTCAGGATGCGATTGGAGAATCCTGAAGCCCCTGTTAATCCCCTCCTCCCTGGGGATCGGGACCCAGACCCTTACCTTCCCGCTGCACGGCTCGCGGGGCGCAACCCTCAGCGTGAACCTGACCGTGTACTTGAGAGGAAGGAGGTGGCCCGCCCTGCCCTCCGCGACGGCATCCGAGACCCTCATCGCCCTCCTTCTAAGGGTCTCCCTGGCGATCTCCTCTAGCTCGCTCACCCTACGTCTCCTCCCCCCCTCAAGCTCGGGGCAAAGCCAGAACATGTTTGGGATGAAGCGCCGGAAGACCTTGACCTCGCCGTCGAGGGTGAGGCTGTCAACGCAACCCTTCGCAATGAGGGACTGGAATTCCTCGAGCGAGAGCGAGGGGAGTTCTTTCGAGGCGAGCTCGAAGGCCTCCTTAACGGAGTACGGGTACTCTCGCGCGAGCCTCCTGATTCGCTCCAATTCGAATAAGAACCTGAGCTGCTCCTCTCCCCTCTTCTCCTGTAGCAGGCTCTTGATCTCCTCAATCGCTCGTGTCACGTTGCCTGATTCCAGGAGAGAGTGAACGTGCTCTGGCAGCCTCAACTTCATGAAGTAGAGGACGTTGCTCCCTCCCTGCTGGTCCTCCACGTCTCTGGATGTAGGGCGCTTGCTTTTTAATCTAGCCTTGAAAGGTGTTCAGCCTACCGAACGCAACTTATATCTACTAGTTGCAGGTCAAGTAAGTAAAGGGTGGAAAAATCCGGCTAGCCCTTCTGGGTCCGCCCGGAGTCGGTAAAGGAACCTACGCGGCAATGCTCTCGCAGGCTTTTGGGATACCACATGTTTCCAGCGGTGACCTACTCCGAAGGGAGGTAGCAAGCGGCACCGACTTAGGAAGACTGGTGTCCAAGTACATGGCTCAGGGTGAGCTTGTCCCAGACAGCCTCGTGAACAGGGTCTTGTTCGAGAGGCTTTCTAAGCCGGACTGCCGGCGCGGCTTTGTCCTCGACGGTTACCCGCGCACGCTGAGCCAGGCAGAGGCCCTGGAGGCTACGTTCCCCCTAGACCTGGCCATCCTCCTTACGGCGCCCCTAGAGGTCGTCGTCGAGCGTCTGGCTGGGAGGCTCTACTGCCCGGCGTGCGGGGAGGTGTACCATGAGAAGTGGAGGCCTCCCGCCAGGCCGGGGGTTTGCGACAAGTGCGGGCACGCGCTCATCAAGAGGGCTGATGACGCTCCAGAGGTGGTCGCGCGGAGGTATAGCGAGTACCTTTCCTCTTCGAAGGCTCTAGCGGAGTTCTACGAGAGAAGGGGGAAGCTCCTTGCCTTCGACGCAAGCGGGGATGCGCGGGTCCTCTGCCCGCGCTTGGTCGAGAAGATCGAGGAGCTGCTCCGGGGAAAGGAGGTGGTAAAGCTTTAAGGCTGTCTTCGCCTACTAGTATTAGTGATGGGTGGCGAGGCGAGGCTGGGCAGGTTCCAAGTTATGGCTCTGCTCCAGGCTGCCAGGTACTTCCTGCTCACCGGGGACAGGGAGAAGGCGTTCTCGTTCGGCCTCAACAGGGCTATATTCTACGCGTGGGCTAAGCGGCGGGGCGTGCCGGTGGCCGCTTCACGCGAGAGGGTCTCCAGGGGTGTCGAGGTAGCGCGCGAAGGAGGTAGGGGGATCGTCTACGTGGGGGACGAGCAGGCCTTCGTCAGCGACAACGGGTGGTTCACGATGGGCGGTGAGGAGCAGAGGCCTGAGGACTTCGAGAGGGAGGTTGCCAGGAGGATAGAGGCCGTTATGCCATTCGAGGAGGCGTGGAGGCTTGCACTGGACTACGTCTCGAGCTTTGACAGAAGGGTTCTCCTCTCGCAGAGGGAGTTCTACGAGAAGGTTTACTTACCTGTCCGGGACTCATTCCCAAACATTAGCTTGAAGAAAGGAGGGGGGCAGACGACGCTCTTCTAGGCTCAGACTCCGCCGTAAGCCTCACCGCTCGGCTCTAGCGAAACTCATCCTCCACTTTTATAGTGAGAAGCTAGATTAAATGTATTTCCTCGTCGTCCTCATCCATTTTGAAGAGGTTGAGGAACGCCCCCCAGATGAGCAGGTTCTTTTCCGCTTCCTCGGATCTACCCGGGTAGTACTTCTCCACGATGCTCTTGAACTCCTCAACGCTGATTTTCTTCTTGGTCTTCAAGACGGAGACGAGCTCGTGTAGTGGCTCGATTTTCGACACAGCGTTTTTTAAAAGGTACTTCAGGCTCTTCGGGTCGCTCTTGGCAACCTTTTTACCCAGCTCGGTCAGCGAAAGGTTTCCCTTATCGGATTTGACCAGCCCTAAGGCCTCGGCAACATCTATCGCTTTAGGCAGGATCTCTACGTTCTCGAAGACAGCGTCACCCACGTACATGGAGTCTACGCTACCTCCTAGGCTGTTCAGCACCTCGACGAGCCCGAGGATGTGGTCAGGGGTCACGTCGACAGGTAACAGGATTTTCTCCTGCCTGCTACGGCTAGGATCCTCGGACACCTACCTGAGTCACCCGCTATTACGATTTATTATGAGCTACATTTTTTAAGTTTTCTATCTCTAAGAACCCAAGGTAAAGAAGGGTGGGTGGCGTGCCCGTATGGGTAGACCTGTTAGCCTCGGTTGCGGCAAGCCTGAGCAGGATGATTGCCGCCTACGTGGTCTCCGTAATACTAGCCCTAACTGTTGGAAGCTTGATGGCCAAGAATAGGACTGTCGAGAGAATTCTCCTACCCGTCCTCGACGTCCTGCAGTCGATCCCCATCTTGGGCTTCTTCCCTGCTGCCCTCGTGTTCTTCGTAACGTACCTTCCGGGTGGGATTGGGGCGGAGGCGGCCTCAGTCTTCCTGATAGTTACCAGCCTCGTGTGGAACATGATCTTCGGTGTCTACTCCTCTGTTAAATCCTTGGATCCTCAGTTCGAAGACATGGCCAAGGTTTACGGCTTCGGGCACGCCGCCCGCTTCTTCTACATATACACTCCGGCCTCAAGGAACTCCCTAGTGGCGAACAGCCTCGTCTCATGGGCTGGGGGCTGGTTCTTCCTAACGTCCGCTGAGGTCATTTCCCTCGGAAGCGCAGAGTACCGGCTGAGGGGGTTGGGGAGCTTCATACTGGATAACTTCAACGCCGGTAACCTTATCGGGTTTTACCTCGGCGTTGCCGCGCTTTTAACCGTTATTGTAGCCACGTACATCCTGGTTTGGAACCCGGCGGCCTCGATTGTTCTGGGCAGGAGCCTCCCGGGAGTAGTTCGCTCCTACGAGGCCGTTCACTTCGTGGTCGCTTCGCTGTGGAGCCGTCTAACCGAGGCTACGATACGTATTGAGAAGAGGTTTCTGGAGAGTAGGATTCTTTTAGCCTCCGCGAAATGGCTCGCTCTGCTCGCCGTGGCATGCGTGCTTGTCCAAGCCCTGCTCGCGGCTTGGGGGCTGCTCTCAGGAAGCGTCTTCGCGAAAGTAGTCTCTGTTCTTGTTGAGCTCCCCTTAAGCCTGGCTCGCGTGGCTCTCGTTGTGGTGTTCTCCTTCGCCACGTCACTCCTAGTGGCCTACTTCTCGTACCGCTCACGCGTCTTCAGCGCGGCAATGACCCTTGGGGGAGAGCTCCTCGCGTCGATCCCCGCTATCGTGTGGTGGCCTCTCCTCGCGGGAATAGCCCTTGGAAGCAGATTGGGATCGTACACCGTCTCCTTCATCGTTTTCCTCCAGGGATCGTTCTGGTACCTCTACTTCAACATCCTGGTTTACGGGCTGGGCAGCATCAGGAAGGATTTCGAGGAGCTTGCCGAAGTTTACCACTTCGGCGCGCGGCACTTCTTCAGATACATCTTCGTCCCCTCCCTGCTACCCTCTGTGGCCGCAGGGGCGTTAAGCGCCTGGGGTGGCGCGTGGAATGCTAGCGTGGTGGCCGAGTACGTGGAGGTGTCGGGCAGGACGATAGACCTGGGTGGAGTGGGCGCGCTGCTCAACCGGCTCACGGTCTCCGGCGACACGCTGGGTTTGATGCTCTCAGCGCTTGTGCTTTCACTGGTCATCGTGGCGATTAATAAGACCCTTTGGTCTAGGTTCTTCAACTACATAGAGGGCAGGTATGTGGGTGAGTGAGCTCATGAGCGCTACAGCTACTCATAAGGGAGGCATCCTGGCGCTGAGGAATATCGAGAAAACCTTCGTCGAGGACTCGAAGAGGCTGAAAGTGCTTGATGGCATCTCCCTGGAGATCGGCGAGGAGTTCGTCGCAATCCTGGGACCATCTGGTTGCGGTAAAACAACTCTCCTGAGGATAATCGCGGGGTTGGAGAAGCCTGACTCCGGGGTAGTGGAGGTTCAGCCTGCAGGCGCGAGGATAGGATTTATCTTCCAGTTCCCCACCTTGCTGCCGTGGATGACCGTTCTCGAGAACGTGGCGCTTCCGCTGCACGTTAACGGGCTTTCGTGGAGCGAGGCCAAGGAAAGGGCCAGAAAATACCTCACGCTGGTCGGCTTGCAATCCTTCGAGGACTTTTACCCGAGAGAGCTGAGCGGCGGGATGAAGCAGAGGGTGAATGTTGCTAGAGCACTGGCGATCGAGCCTACGATACTGCTTATGGACGAACCGTTCTCAGCGCTGGACCCGCTCACCGCCGAGACCCTTCGCTCGGAGATTCTCGACCTCTGGACGTGGGGCGTCACGACCGTCAGAACGATCATCATGGTGACTCACAGCGTAGATGAGGCGATACTCATGGCGGACAGAATCGTCGTCCTTACAGCCAGACCTGCTAGGGTGGCCGGGATAGTCAACGTTGATATTCCAAGGCCTCGCGATCGCCGGTCGCAAGAGTTCCAGAAGCTTGAGGACAAAGTCTACGAGCTCATCAGCGCCTGACATCCTCCCCGCCTTAAAAGACAAGTCTTTCAGCTGTAAACCACCTTCCTATACCTCCCTTAAAGCCCATTTTACTTATGCATGGAAAACTGGAATATGGGACTTCCTCACTCGCCGGCTTCTCGTGGATCTTTGTCGGGCAAGGTGAGACGTTTTCAAAAAAGCATAGGTAGAAAAACGTTCTCAAAAGTTATCTCCCGTTTCTCGGCAGGGGGAGAGAGGCGGGATCGAGAGGTACTCTGTTTGGATGTTCGCGGCCTCGATTACGAGAGCTCTTCCCGGCCTGTTTCCGGGCCTGTAGGCGTTGTGCCACTCCTCGACGACGTAAACCTTACCCTGTTCCATCTGCACCTCCTTCACTTCGACGCCATCTTCTGAGAGAACCAAGTTTATCTCCCCGTCGAGAAGTATGAAGAGCTCTGGTCGGTCGTGCTTTTCGAGGACGACAACCTCTTCCAGGGAGGCGTTTTCTGGAACGTATATCCCCGCTCTCCAGCACTCGTCGTCGGTGAACACAATGCTCCATCGGCTTTTGTACTCGCGTGTATCTATGACTTTCATCGCTTCAATAATAGGCGTGCACCTTGTAAAGCCTTGCGACTAAAGCTCCTCGCCGCCTACTTCTGGGGCTTTTTCAACAAAAGATCTGCCCAGCTTCCCGGCGATCTCGGCGGCTTTGCTCTCGAGGGCGGTCATCTTGTCCGAGAGCTCCTCCGGCGTGGTGGCGTAGAGGGTGAAGACCACTGGGACGCCTTTACGCCCCATGAACCTAGCGTCGAGCCTGATGAACGCGCCCTCCGCCTGGCTTGAAAGCTCCTGAACCAGCTTTTCAGCCTCCTCTACCGCCCCGTCGAAGCTGAGGGTGAAGGTCAGGGAGTACTTTTTGCCCGTTTTCTCCCGGAAGAAGTCCTGTATACCCATCTCAAAGCACTCAACGGCCTCCTCGAACCTAGGCGGAGTGGCTGCGATGAACTTGTCATCCATCAGGCTGAACGCCACGAAGCCGGGTACTGGCCCCCTCTCGTTGGGGACTATGTAGCTGAATTCCGGGACTGTGGCCTTTTCCTCGAGATCCCCTGGGACGTTCACGCTGTCTGAGTAGTACATTCGGACTCTCTCAAGCGCTTCGCTGTTCACCTCGACGCCTAACCCCAGAGCCTCCGCTATTTTCTCGACGACTTCCCGGTAACCCGCTCCTCCGACGACTAGTAGCGCGTCGTTCTCGCTTAAAAAGGCTCGGATTCTTCCCAGCTCCCCGCTCTTCAACACGTAGTGGCTGACCTCCACACCTATAGCTTTCAGGTAGCCCGTAAGCCACCTGAGGGCTGAAGAGGGGTTTGAAACGTTCTCCAGAAGCACTAGACCCACCTTCAAGGCTCAGCACCTCTATACTACGCCTTCAGCTACCAGCCTCTCTAAGGCTTCCCGGGGGTGCTCGTACTCCACGAGGCGGAAGTTCTCCCACGTGATGCCACGTATAAGAGACGACAGGCTATCCGCCCTCTCGCGCTTCACAAGCGCCACCGTCTTCTTCCCCTTTAGCAGCGCGTAAGCTATCTCGAACCCAACGCCTAGGCTGGGATAAGAGACCTCCGCGATTAAGAGATCTGAGTCGTCAAGCAGCTTCACGTCCCTCTTGAAAACTTCCTCGTGCGTGAGCCCCTTGTCCGTGTCGAGCGTCTCGTCTGCGACGTGCTTGGTCAGGACAGTGTGCCCTCTAGCTTCCAGGAGCTCGATGAGCTCCCGAACCTCCTTCAGCGCCCCCCTCACTCCTCTCATGGGAGCTGCGAGGTAGATTTTTGCCATTCCCTGGCACCCCACTTGTAGCTCACAGGCAGCTTCGTGGTCTCCTTCACGCTCTCAAGGACAACAGAGGTATATGTCTTTTCCACGCCCTCCACGTTTCTCAGCTTACTCACAACGAAGTCCCCCAGCTCGTCCACGCTTTCAACCCTGACTTTCACGAGTATGTCCCACTCACCCGTGATTATGTGAACTTCCTGCACCTCGGGGAACCTTGAAATCACCTCCGCAACCTTCCTCTGGTCGATCCCCTGCGTCCTAGCGAAGCTTACGAATATGAAGGCGACTGTCGGGAAGCCGAGCTTCTTTGGGTCTAAGACAGCCCGGTAGGCTTTTATGTACCCCTCTTTCTCGAGCCTCTTCAGCCGGGCGTGTACGGTGGTTATAGGGGATCCTATCTTCTTGCTCAGCTCCTTTATCGTGAGCCTAGCGTTTTCCTGAAGAGCTTCCAGGATCGCGATGTCCTTGTCGTCGAGCATCTTTTTCGGCTTGTAGGAGGGGTCTGTGTAAAATATATGTTTCGATTCTCTAGGTTTTAGAAAACTTTTTCAGAGAATTTTTTTTAAAGGTTGTATTTGCCGTAGATTTCCTCGAGGCGTTCTAGGATACCCGTTACCCCTCGGGAGCGCCCACTCCTCCTCAGAATCCTCTTCGCTTCCCTCAGTGCTAGGAGCGCAGCCTGATACTCCGCCTCGCGCTCTATCTGAAACAACACTTTCCTGACAACCTCAATCGCTCTGAGTATGGTTGCCTCCTCGGGCAGGTCTATGTTAAACGAGACGTAGAGCGAGTCCTCGGCGAAGTCCACGTAGAGCTCGCTGATGTAGCCAGCGTCTTCCGCCTCCTCCAGTACCGCGGACAGAGCCTCCATGTAGGCGTAGAAGCCGATGTAGCTCTCCCACGTTTGAGGCCACTCGTTTAGCTCGACGCGCGCGTGGCCTTTCCCAATCTTCACATCGAAGAAAAGCCTTGAGGAGTACCTCAGCGTGTAGACTATGTTCTCCTGTATTCTCTCAACCGGCTCTATGTAGACGCCAGGGGGTATCTCCTTGAGCCTCAGCCTTCTCAGCCTCCAGAGGGGAACGGGAACAGTGTCGCCTACCCCCTCATACACGCTTCCGTCGATATCAAGGTAAAGCACGTCGCCCTCCTCAGAGAAGAGGGCCTTTATTTTCCCGCTGGCCACGAGCTTCGAGGGAGATTCGCGAAACTTGTCCATAACTGTTTCAAGCCTTCCTTTATGAGCTAAAAGGTCGTATTAAGGATTACCGTTAAGGCCGCGCCCAGCGCATAGCGAGGGGCTATGGAGAGGTTACGCAAGCCCGCCTGGTCGGTGAGGCTGTAGTCGGCAACGGGGTGCACCTCTGTCTCCTGAGAGACAACACAGCACGAGCCTTACAGAACCCGTGGATCGAGTGCAGGGGACGAGGGGAAATGTAACGTCGAGCCAGGGGCTCGGCGGGGGCAGAGGGAGTAAGAGATGAAGCTATATATTCCTGTGTGCGCAGGAAGTGGAGACTACGATGGTTCAAAAGGTAAAGGCCGTCTTCTTCGATATGGGCGGCACTCTGGTCTACGACGTGGGCTTCGAGGAGGCTCTTTCGAGGAACTTAGCGAGCTTTGTGGAGGAGAAGCTTGGGCTTCGGGTGGAGCGAGAAAAGGTTTTAAGCCTGTGGAACGGGGTCGGCGACTCGTGGCGCGACGTTGAGCTTTGGGACCTGGCAAGGGCGATGCTCTTTTTGCGCAAGCTCGGTGCGACTCCTAGACCGGTTCTGGCTGAGGGGCTTTACGCTAGGGTCCTCGAGTCGTATGTAGAGGGCTTCAGGCTCGAGCCTTGCGCTGAAGAGGTCTTTTCGAAGCTGAAGGAGATGGGTTTACTGCTCGGGGTGATAACGAACGTTGGTAGCTATGAGATAGTGTCTCGTAGACTCGCGGAAGTCGGGCTTCTAGACTACGTTGACGTCCTGGTAGCATCGCAGGCTTTTGGCTGGAGAAAACCTTCCGAGGAGATCTTCAGGGTCGCCTGCTGGCTAGCAGGTCAAGAGCCCTCGATGTGCGTGCACGTCGGCGATGACCCTGTTGCCGACGTTCTGGGGGCGAAGAAGGTTGGAATAAGGGCGATTCAGGTCCTGAGGGTAGCGAAGTACAGGTCGGATAGCGCCGACGCTTACGTCAACTCTGTCTCAGAGGTTCCTTCGGTGGTAAGGTCCTGGCTCAGCTCGGAGTAGTGCCTTCCGTAGAGAAGGCTCAGGAGCCCGGACAGAGCATCTGCGAGTCTGTGGGCGAAGGCTGCGATGATCAAGGAGTTCTCGCTGAGGGATCTCCTCCTTGTGATCTCGCGGCAGAGGTTGCTCGCGTAAACGCAGAGGTCGATACCCGCTGGGGGGAGCTCCAGGGAACCGTTTCGGTACACCGAGATCACAGCGCCCTGCGCGCCACCCCTAACCGCATCATCCCTCATCCCGAGGACATTTAGAGACGCTGTGCGGGGGGCTCTAGCTATAGCTACAACGGCTACGTTCGCGTTAAGCTCCCGCGCGTCGCTGAGGAAAAAAGACGACACGCCTCTGCTCAGCAAGGCGCGTTCAACAGCCTCCATGCCCTTGGGGGAGATCCTAACCCCAGCTCTCCTCTTTTCCACGAAACCTGCCTGAGAGAGCTCCAGGAGAATCCTCCTAACCTTGCCCTCCCCTATTCCCAGCTCCTCGGAGAGTTGTGCTCTTCCGATAAACGACTTTGAGAAGTAGAGAAAAAGTAGTACTAGTACATGCTCTTTAGAACTTCCAGTGCTCATACCTCCAGACTATCGTCTCCCCGCTCGCCAATTTATACCTATCAGCGGCGACCTCGCCCGCCACGAGCGCCCTCTTGGCTTCATCGAACCTGTACCACATCCACGAGTACCCTTCGTTCTGGGACACTATCTTCTCTTGAACAGAGTTCACAGACGTGACGTACGCCCCCATGGACGACAGCTTGTACTCCACCTTGGCGACGCTCACGAGAGCTGTTAGTGCCGTGGATCCGCGAGGTAACGGGGTGCTGTTAAACCACACCAACGTCCCGTTCCCGTAGTCTATCCCTACGTTGACGAGAATCACCTTGCCCCCCAGCGACCCGACTTCGCGTCTGAGGTAGCTGTTCTCCAGGTAGAGGTAGCTGGCCACGCTTGTTGCAACGATCGCCCAGATCAGCAGCACTAAGAGCAGAATGCTCAGCCTTTTCTGCGACACAAGAGTGTTGGTTGTTTATCCATTATTTAAACTTTCCTCTTTGATAACTCCTCTATCAGCAGCACTGCTAAAAGCGACGTGGAGCCTTCGGTGAGCGGGCCTACCCCCACAAGGTAGCCTCCCATTACCGGGAGAAACTCCCCAACGAGGCCTGTAAGAAATGCTTCAAGTGGACCAACCCCAAAGAGTACATAGAGGATGGCCGAAGTAAGTATGTCAAACAAGAATACGAGTATATATGTTGCAACAAAGTTGAAAGTTTTCCCAGCACCTGGGTGGTAAACCCACCTATAGAGAGAGGCGAAAAGCCCTGCAAGAGTAGCGTTCACGAGCGTCCAAGCTCCGGGGAAAATAAGGAGGTCTGAAAGCGCATACGACAGAAAACCCACCAGGAAGCCGACCCGTGCTCCAAATAGAACTGAAGAGACGAAGGCAAAGGCCAGAGGGATGTTTATGAACTGTACAGCGGTTACAGCATTCTTTGAAACCCGGAACGCGACGCTGAGTGAAGTAAAAGTAGCCGCAAGGGCTATCTCCTTAGGTTTCATCCGCGAAAATGGATAAATATCCATTTTATAAGTTTTTCTACAAATTCCGTGCACCGCTTCCCTAGACAGTACACGGTTAGAGACAGTAGAAGCAAAAAGAGTAGAATGATGATAAGAGCGGTGAGAGCATAGTAGGATCTAGCGTAGACTTCCAGAAGGGCTGGGCTATTGAAGCCTGTCAAAGCCGCAGCCATGTTAACTATGCTGATCACAAGCATAAGCGTGAAGGCAAAGAAGAGGAGGATGAGCAGGGTTTCAGCGGGAAGCCTCAAGGTTCTATCCCTGTGACTCGAGCCAGGAGAGTATGGACGCGAACTGCTCCTGCGTGATGCATGGCTTCAGCTGCAAGCACCCAGTTACGACGAGACCTTTTCCGCTATCCTTGTTCCAGAAGAATAGCGTGGGAGTCCCTGTGTACCCCATGTTTGACAGTTGCTGGGCGTTCAGCTGAACCTCAGCGACCGTGCTGTTGGCACAAGCGAGGGCTTTCTCCACGATTGTATCCGGCAAGTATCTCAACGCTATTTTCCTGGCGTCGCTCAGGGTCGTCGATACACCGCTCGCGTAGAGGTCACGGGTTATGTTGAAGTACGCTGACGGGTCTCTCGTGTAGTTGTAAACGCACCTCGTAAACGCGTGCATGTCTGTGACCTCCGGGTGTACTATAAGGTCTACGAAGACCAGGCGAATCCTGTTTTCCTTGACCAGGGACTGCATGTAGCTACCCATGTTCGTGATGAGGTCTGCGCAGAAGGGGCAGTGGTAGTCCTCCAAGATGTACAGCGTAATGGGGGCATTCTCGCCGTATGCTACGCCGTTCTCGAGAAGGCTCGGCGGTGGGCTACGAGTTTCGTAAACCCCTATGTTCAGGTACTCCATCAAGGAGCTCTGAGTGTTGTTTGAAAGACCGTATATGTTGTCTCGGAGCTTCACGAGGTACGGCACCCCCTCTGAGAGGTTGAAGTCCGATCTGAAGATTACTGCAGGCAAAGTCTGCAACGGCACCCCCAACTCTTCTGGCTTTGCTGTCGAGATCTTCGATATGTTGGCCAGCGCTACCTGGGTGAGCAGGTCCCTGAGCTTCTGCTCGCTGATGTTGATTTTCGCGAAAGGCGCTGAGCTCTCGACAATAACGGCCTCAGCGGTGGCTCCGAAGCTAGGGCTGACACCCTGGTAGTAGGCTAGGACGGCGGATATCGAGGGGGAGATCACTCTGTATTCGCCTACGCTCCCGGAGGTGAACTGGGCCAGGGCCGGGAGGTCACCTTTGTAGAGCAACGCAGGGTATACTCGCAGTCTCTGGGGCAGTGACGAGGCTTGCACGGGGCATACTGGCGTGTTGATGATGTTTATTCCGTAGTAGCTCTGCAGGATAGACTTGAACGCCGAGGTGATAGAGTCCATCGCGTTCTTCTGCTGCTCGTTCTCGTACACGTAGACCAGCGAGGGTGAGGGGCAACTCGGCGCCTGAGGTTGCGTTGATGGGAGCGGTACTAGACCCTTGAGCGTGATGAACGCGAGTAAGCCGTTGGCTACCAGCGCGGTAGCTACTATTAACAGCACGTGCTCTTTTTTCATCGAGCTTTCAGTCCTCAGGGCTGTAAGAGCTTAGCCTGTGAAATAAACCTGTCTGCCAGCCTGATTGCCCCTAGCAGAGAGAAGATATATAAATCATTTTCAGCAATTTTTTTACGTGAGTAAAGCCGTAAGCCTCTCCAAGAGGATAAGCGGGCTGGACTACCCTATAAGGAAGTACAACGCGCTTGCAAGAAGCCTCGAGGAGAGGGGCGAGAAGGTCATTTATCTCAACATAGGTGACCCGCTGAAGTACGACTTCCAGACACCGAGAGAGCTCATCGAGGAGGCCTACCGCGTGATGCTCGAAAACCACAACTACTACGCTTCATCGGAAGGTGTCCGTGAGCTACAGGAGGCGATCGCGTACAAGGAGAAGGTGTGGAACGGCGTCGAAGTTGAGAGCAGGAATGTTCTCGTGACGAGCGGCGTGTCGGAGGGTATAAACGCCCTGTTCGCCGCGCTTGTGGACGACGGCGAGAAGGTTCTGATACCTGACCCCAGCTACCCTCTCTACATAAACTTCGCAGACTTCTACAACGCGAACAAGGTGTTTTACCCGCTGGTAGAAGAGGAGGGATGGGTACCTGACACGGACAAGCTTCGGAGGCTTGTAGACAATAACGTTAAGTTCATCGTGGTGAACAACCCGCACAACCCCACTGGCGCTGTGTACCCCGTGAAGACTATCAAAGAGATCCTCGACATAGCCGCGGAGTGGGACATCCCTGTCGTCAGCGATGAGATCTACGACGCGTTGACTTTTGAAGGCGAGTTTGTGAGCACCGCTAGGGTTGCAAGCAAGGACAACGTTGTGATAGGGCTGAACGGCTTCTCGAAGACCTTCCTTGCCACGGGGTGGAGGCTCGGCTACGTGTACCTCAAGGGGCCTGAGGAGAAGGTTTCGCAGATCCGCTCAGCTATTCTGGCTTTTCTGATGACTAGGCTTTCCGCGGTCACGCCATTGCAGGTCGCGCTGGCTAGGTTCGCCAGGAGGAAGCCACTGTTCCTCGAGGAGGTTAGGAGGAAGATGGATGAAAGGAGGAGGTTCACCTTTAAGCGCCTCAACGAGATCCAGGGGTTCCGGCTCCCCGTAGCCCCGGCAGGCGCTTTCTACGCCTTCCCCCGGGTAGAGGCTAACATGAGTGACGAGGAGCTTGCCAGGCGGCTACTGCTGGAGGAGAAAGTCTTCGTGGTCTACGGCTCCGGCTTCGGGCCGGTGGGTGCAGGCCACGTAAGGCTTGTGTTCCTGCCGCCGCTGGAGGTGCTAGAGGAGGCCTTCAACAGGATCGAAAGGTTCATGAGAAGAATTCAGCGCACACCGTAGCCTCCTCCCATGAGCGGCCCCCCCCTTGAGGAGACAGCGATCATATTAAAGCCCCTACTCTCGTTAGGTCCGTGGAACCTACCCGCAGATCATCCTGGTGAACCGGTTTCCCGTGGGCTATTTAGATCCGGAGAGGTTTTCCCGCAAAGGATTAAGGAGTAGCGGCTCAAGGCATGACCTGTATGCCCCTTCTCTTGGCTATTTCTTTAAGGTCGGCGTC
Organism: Infirmifilum tikiterense; assembly: GCF_054696565.1. Next base: position 990,073 of record NZ_CP182482.1, on the reverse strand, counting down.
GTACGTGGCTAGGACCGCGCCGAGGCGCTGGGCGAGGACTAGGATTATGTAGTCGTTTATCATAGTTGGGTCTGCGCTGTCCTCTTTCATCCACTCAAGAGCCTTTAGAAAAACCTCACTGTTCTCGCTGATGTAGATGAAGCGCGTATCCCCGAAGTATTCCTCGAGCTTCTCCCTGACGACGTCTAGGTCTATCTTAAACTTCGTCAGGAGCAACCACAAGTACTCGTGGAGGACAATGGATGCCATGTACACTCTGTCTGCATCATCCAGAAGCTCGGACGCCTCAGCGTGCTTCTCGCTGTCCTCGAAGGTGTCGTGGAGAAGAATGTCCGTGTCCACGACAAGCCTAGTTACGTCTCCCATCTGGCCACCACCAGCTCATCGAGAGCTTCCTTTATTAACCTCTCCATCTCCTCTGTTGTTACCTGCCGCCCTAGCTTAAGCGGTGCTCTCTTGCTCCGAAATCTGAGAACCAGGTTTGAGCCCTCACGGGTAATGGTTACGTACGAGCCGGGCGCTACCCCTAGCTCGTTTAGAAGGGGTGCCGGGATCTTTAAGGTGCCGTCTTCGCCTAACCTAACTATGTAGCGTTTACGCGCAGGCACAGGAGGCTCAAAGCATTCGCGGCTTTTATACCTTAGCCGGACGAGATAACGTTTTAATGAGACGTGCTACGATGCTAAACTAGGTTTACGCGGATGTCGGAGGCAAGGACTTTCGAGCTTGACGGTGTAAAGTTTACGCTCCTCGAGGGTTTCAAGGACCTTTACAGGGTGCTGGCTGCGCAACCAGTCGGTGAAAGGTGGGATGTGCTCGCAGTAGACGAGTACATGACTGCCGAGGTCGTGTCGATGGGAAACGTGGTAAGAGTAGCTTTATACGCTGAGGTCGATACCGAGAAGATTCCCGAGCAGGTTCCTGCGGACCAAGACATTGAGGTTGAGGCAGAGCCTGGAAAGGTAAAGCTGCGCTTCCTAGCTGATTACACGTTTCAGGGCAGGACGACGGCGTTAGCCATAGTGAACCGCGTGAACAAGTTTAGGGGAGTACTCTCATCCATTCTGAGCTCTTCGAGGTAGCTTGCACCTTACACTCCCAGGGAGGTCGCCGGCCTTTTCAAGCGAGTAAGGAAGCCTGTGCGTACTACGATTAAGTGAAAGTTTCAGCATTCGATTCACGCGGCATTAGAAGGGATGAAACTAAATTTGACATTTGCTTTCACTAAAAAAGAAGTTAATGTGCAGAAAGTGGAGACCTTTAGTGATGGGCCTTAAATAAGCAGGATCAATCCTACCCTTTGGGTGTAAATCGTGCCGAAACTTCGCTACGCGCATGCATGCGACGTGGAAGCCATGGCTAAAGACATCGTCGAGAAGCTGGATATGAAGTGGATTAGATTGGAGCATGTCAGGTTCATAAGGAGTACGGGATCAAAGAGCTCGGCTACAGCGAGGATTTACGGGCTCCCGAAGTCGTTTCAGGTCGCGTTTAACCTCCCCCCGCTTTACGTCATCGAAGTGATCTCCGAGAAGTTCGACGTGCTCCCAGCCGAGAAGCAAGTGGAAGTTTTAGTGCACGAGCTACTTCATATTCCCAAGAGTTTCTCCGGAGGCCTCCGACCTCACGGCAAGGCTGTTAACAGTAGAGTCGTCCGCCGCCTTACAGAGAAATACCTCTCAACGTTGGCTAGGCGATGATGTCTGCTTCAATAGGCGTAGCTTTGTACTCGCTGGTTACTGCTTCGAGAAAACTTTGAGCTTCGCGGATCACCCTCTCAACGTAGCTCAAGTTCAGGCACTCGCGGAGAGCGTAGCTCACCTCCAGCCCTAACACACCCCCATCCAATCTTATAACGTCAACCGACGCGGGCTCGGAGGCTATTGAGGAAATCTTCCCGGCCAGCTGGAGGGGGTCTGCTTCTCTCAGCACAACCGGGATCACTACGCGCAGGCTTCCTTCATCCACCCTCATGAGTATGACCGCGCCTGGCACATCCACCCCTTCACTGATCCGAGGCCCCCTCTTCGGGGTACTCATGGGCTCCGCGCCTTCAGCTCGCCCCGCCAGCTTACTTGGACTGTACGGCGAGGCTTGCCTCGGCGCCTCTCAGCCTCATCGCGCCGCGCGGGGCACCCACCTACGGCCTCGTGACCGGGGTGGGAACTGGTGACTCTCAATACCCCACCTGGTTTGGAGTTTATCTCTTTTTCGCTGTGAACACTGAAAGTAAAAACGGATCTAGATGATTAGCTGGGGAAGAATTCTTCCTCGGGGTCCGGGAACTCCCCCCTCGTTCTGTAGCGCTCGATTACGCGCGTCGACAGCCACGGGAACTCGCGCTCGTCGATAACCAGCAGGGCTCCGAGGGGCATTTCGGGGTTCGTCAAGTATATTATCTCGTATACTAGTCGTTCGAGGTAGCTGGGCGGCTGACCGAGAACCACAGCGCTGGATTCACCTACGAGTGCCTCGTACATGTAGGGAGCCTGTATCAGGGTTCTGGCCGTGGACTCCCCCTCTTTACCGCTGAAAACGTAGAGCTTTAAGGGTACGAGCTCTGGGTTTAGCCTGAAAATCACTCTGTTGTGAGACCATAGGTTGATCACGTGCGTGCGGTAGTGGTAGCTCATCAGCTGCCTGCTGGGGGGCTCTATCTTGAAGCCCTCCTTGATTAAGTTCGACATCTCACTCAGCTTCGTGTAGGCGTACTTCATCTTGAAGTAGAGCACTGTAAAGTCCACCCAGTCGACCCACTTTCTCTCCTTCGGTTTCTCCGGAACCCTGGACTCGGCGATAACCTCAGACAGTTTTTCTGCCGTTGGCACCACCACGTTGATGCCTGGCACGTACCTCGTGAGCTTCCCGCTAGGCAACCAGTACTTCACCTCATAGGTTTTTAGGGCGTAGACAGGCTCGCTCCGGAAGGCTGATACGTAGTCATGCACGTACTTCTCGGGGACCAGCGCCTTAACTCCTACGAGCTGCTTCTTCCCGAGTAGCTTGTACACGGCCTGCGTGTAGAGGGGAACCTGCTTCAGCTCCCGCTGCTCGAGTATCACGAAGACCGATTGGAAGCCCATCATGTCGAAGTGCGGCACGAAAGATATGCCTATGTTTAACCTGCTGAGCCTTTTCACAACGTCGATCACCGTGCTGTAGGGCAGCGGGGCCAGCTCCGAGATCTTCGAGACAGTGAGCGCCCTCGCTGCAGCTGAGATGACTTTCCACTCATTAGGGTTCAGCTTCAGGGAGAGACCACTTCTCGCTATTGCTCCGAGGGAAGCCTCGCTTGCATACATTCATGCATCCCTGCGAGTCACGTCGTAAAAGCGTTTAATAAAAATATCCTTTTTATTTCGTGCATAGACAAAATGTAAAGCTCCCGGTCACTGTAGGTAAAGTATTTATCGGAATACGAGAAAGATCCAGTTAGCGGGAGATGAGCCAGAGAGCTTCCAGAAGGACCTGCCCCCAAGGCTACTTCGTCAACAAAGTAGCTGATATTATAGCTAGGGGGGCTAGGCTCGAAGAGCTACAGGCGGTTGCCCTGGAGATCGTGGTCAGCGAGGTGCACCTCAGGGGTCTTTTGGAGGTTAGCGCCGAGGAGGGGATGCGGGAGGATGTCGAGTCGTTTCTCGAGGAGATAGACAGGGCCAAAAAGATGATTTATAGAGCATATAGGGTTTTCGTGTCTGAGGCTAAGCGGACGAGGGTGGTCAGATGGAGGTAGAGAGAGGCGTTGAGAGGATTCTTTCTGAGGCCTCGAGGGACGTTAAAAACAACGTGATCGACCCCCAGCAGATGCGGAACCTGGGGATGGTTCTTCTGTCGATGGGCATTTTGACGGACCAGAGCTACTTTTACGTGCTGAGCAACGCTCTGTACACTCTCGCCGATGCAATGAGCTCCTTCATGAGGGTTTCCTCAATGCCTCTCTCCCTCGAGTACCGTGGCAGAACAGAGAAAGTCCTCGAGGAAATGAGAGACGAGATCTCCCAAGCGTTAAAGGAAATGTCAGACGCCATCAAGGAGCGAGACTCGTGCAAAGCCATGAACTCAGCCGCCGCTCTGCTCAAGCTGTCTTATACAATAAACAACCTCGCGGAAAACCTTAAGAACATAGTTGTGGTAGGCCCAGAGGAATGAGCACCAGCAATGTCGAGTTGGAGGTTAAGTTCAGGTGTAAGGATCTCAACGAGCTGAGGAAAAAGCTCTTAGATATGGGCGCGAAGCCGATCGACAGCGTCGAAATGGTGGACGTTTACCTCCAGCACCCATGCTGGAACTTCGCTGAGAGGGATGAGGCCCTGCGAGTACGGCTCATACGCTCTTCCCAGTCTCGGGGTGAAAGCGTAGAGATCACGTATAAGGGACCCCGCTCGCAAGGCTGGGCTAAAGCCAGAGTAGAGCTGGTCGTAAAGGCAGACAACTTCCAAAGAACGCTTCAGGTCTTCGAAAGCCTAGGCTTCCGGGAAGTTGCCCGCCTAGCGAAACGCAGGGAGTTCTTCGAGATAGATAATGTCGAGGTGTCGCTGGACATGGTCGAGGGGCTGGGGGAGTTTGTTGAGCTTGAAGACCGGGGGGCTGGAGACGAGGGCTTAAGGAGAGTTGCCGAGAGGCTCGGTCTCCGTGAGCTTGTCCGGGAGACGTATTTGGAGCTGTATTTGAAGAAGATGGGGGCCAGAGCCCCTACCTAACGGCTCTCTTCACCGTATCATAGACGTTAAAGAGTATGAGCACCGTGAAGACCGCATCGTACACCACACCCGCATTCGCAGAGTCTAAAGCCATAGTTAGCAGACTCAAACTTGTCCTCCGAAGCGCGAAGTAGGCAACCGCTAGATAGATCAGCCTCATAAAACCCTGCAGAGCGATCGAAACCTTTTGAACGTCGATCTGCAGGCCTAGCGACACCACAGCCGCAAGCGGGGGGACCAGTTTCTCGGACTTGTAGATAAAGAGGGCAACTAGGGTCACGACCACGGCATCGCCTACCTGGAGCCTTGACGACTGAGGAATGGATATCCAAAGTCCTGTTGAGAAGAGGAAGAGAAGAGCCGCTAGAATGGTGAGAGCGGTCAACCCCTCCAATGCAAGCCCCTTAGCACTCCTAACGTTGGTCATAACCACGCACACCTAACCCTTTCTCGCAGCGTTAAAATCTTTGCCGGGGCAGTACCACCCATAGCGGGAGACGTACTCTACTAGACCGGTGATACTTCTCTCGAGGAAACCCTTAGCCAGGTCCCTGTCTCGAGACTCAAGAACCTCCAGCCCCCTCCTGTACTCCTCGTCCCTAGCTAGGTGCTCGTGAAGCTTGCTAACATCACCCTGGTGGAGAGCGGCTAGGCACAAGGCTTCAAGAAGCTTCGCCTTATAGCGGTCGCAGAGCCGGTGTTCGCGGGTATATATTCCGTAGTGGGGGAGCGCGAGCCGCTCGGGGTTGAGCCTGAGTATACGATCGATTGTGGCTAGAGCTTCGCTCCCAAGGAAGGGAGGGGGTGTCAGTAAGAGGACGTTCCCGTCATAGACCTCTCCGAGGGCATCGCCTGGGAAAATTGTCCCATCCTGAAGGTAGTAGCACACCTGGTGGCTTGCGTGACCCTCGCAGTTCACGACCTCCACAGTGAGACTGTCGAGCTCGACTCGGCTACCACCTCTTACCCCTTCGACGGCCTCAGGATCAACGGGTTTCGGCTTACCCCAGATGAGAGCCCTCTCACCGAGAACGGAGAGACTGGACTCCCAGAGCCTTGAGGGGTCTAGTAGGTGCTTTACCCCTCTCTCGTGCACGTATACTCTCTCTACTTTGACGTGCTCAAGAAGATGCCCTAGACCGCCCGCGTGGTCGAGGTGAACGTGGGTTACGAATACGTATACCTTCTTTTCTCCTCTGCCAGCTAGCTGCTTCAACAGAGAGACGATGGTCGAAGCCGGGCCTGGGTCGAACACCAGGAGGCTCCTCTCGGTCTCAACGACGTAGCTTGCCAGTAGGCCCGGGTGCTCTGAGTCCAGGTCGACAAGCGTAATGTGCATAATGTTTTCTCCCAGTCTTCGCTTTTCCCTGATTTAACCTTATCTTTATAAGGCAACGTGTTTCCTAACTTGCAAGTGCGTATGCAGAAGTACGATGTCGTAATCGTTGGTGCCGGTATAGCAGGCCTGACCGCAGCCCTGTACGCTGCGAGGCAGAGGCTTTCGACGCTGGTCGTTAGCGCTGACTTAGGCGGGCAGCTTCTCCTAACTTCAGAGATACAGAACTTCCCCGGGTTTATGAGCATCAGCGGACTGGAGCTTATAAAGAAGGTAGAGGAGCAGGCGCGCGCTTACGGCGCACAGATCGTCTTCGATGAGGTGACGGGCATAGAGGAGAGAGACGGCGTCTTCCTCATCAAGACAGCTACTGGGAATGTTTTTCAAGCTGACGCTGTGGTTCTTGCTTTCGGGAAGTCGCCCAGGGAGATGGGCGTCCCAGGGGAGAAGGAGTTCAAGGGAAGGGGCGTGTCCTACTGTGTCATCTGCGACGCGCCGCTTTACCGTGGCAAAACTGTTGCCCTGGTGGGTTGGGGGCTACATAACTACGAGAACGTGATAAGGCTCCGCGACTACGCGAGCAAGGTTTACTGGGTTTTCCCGGGCGAGAAACCGCTGGATGACGAGGAGCTACTAAAGGAGGCCCTCAGCAAAGGAAACGTTGAGCTGGTTCCGTACTCCCTTCCCGTGGAGGTAAGGGGGTCTAAGAAGGTTGAGGCTCTCCTGGTGAGAGACAAGAGAACAGGAGAAGTCAGGACTCTGCAGGTTGACGGCGTGTTTGTAGAGATGGGCTACGTTACGAGGACAGAGTTCCTTAAGGGGTTTGTCGAGCTAAACGAGAACGGCGAGATCATCATCGATAAAGAGTGCAAAACCAGCAGGCCGGGGGTGTTCGCGGCCGGAGACGTTGCAGGCATGCCCCACAAGCAGGCAGTCATCGCGGCTGGAATGGGGGCCTGCGCGGCCCTCAGCGCCTACGCCTATATAATGAGCAAGCGTGGGAAGAAGGTTTCGAGCACGTCTGATTGGAGGCACTTAGAAATCCCGGGGAAGAAGGAGAGCAGGGGGCTAGTGCTGAAGATCTCTTAGAGGAAGTACTCGAACTCCCAGTTCCTCTTTCTATAAGACCCCCTTATATTCAGCTTGTAGCCGCACCTTGGGCAACGGTTGTCGTCTGTCAAGTTCCACTTGGTGATGAAGAAGCCTCTCCTCTCGATTACCTTGTAGCCGCATCTCGGACAGTAGGTGTGCTCGAGGGGATGGCCCCACACGTTCCCCACGTACACGTGCTTCAAGCCCTCCTCCCTTGCGATCGAAGCCAGCTGGTCCAGTTTCTGGACATCTGTAGGCGGGTAGTCTATCATCTTGTAGTGGGGGTAGAAGCGCAGGAGGTGGAATGGGGTCTCGACGCCCAGGTTGTCCGCTATCCATCGCGCAAGCTTCTTTAAGTCGTCCTCATCGTCCCCGACGAGGGGGACTACGAGGTTAGTAATCTCAACGTGCATTCCTTTTTCCTTCATAGCCAGTAGGGTGTCGTAGATGGGGCTGGGGTCCGGAACGCCCATGAACTTCCTGTAGAAGTCCGGGTTGCCGCCTCCCTTGAAGTCAACCGTGGCGGCGTCCATGTACTTGCTCAGCTCCTGCAAAGCCTCCTGCGTCATGTAACCGTTCGTAACCATGGTGTTGAACAAACCGCTGCGCTTAGCGAGCTTCGCGGTGTCCAGCATAAACTCGTAGAAGATCGTTGGCTCGTTGTAGGTGTAGGATATGCCGTCGGCCCCCAAGCGGAGAGCCTCGCTCACGACCCGTTCAGGCGTGTACTGCATCCCGTAGAGGCCTTTTTCCAGCCTGCTCTGACTGATCTCCCAGTTCTGGCAGAACTGGCAGAAGAAGTTGCAACCGGGCGTGGAGATGGAGAAAACGGCGCTACCGGGGTTGAAGTGTGAGAGCGGCTTTTTCTCGATTGGATCGAGGTTTGCTGCGGTGAGTAGCCCGTAAACGTAGGTGTAGAGTCTTCCGTCAATGTTTCTCCTCACACCGCATACCCCGAAGCGCCCGGGCGCTATTACACAACGGCGGTGGCAGAGGTTGCAACGCACATACCCGGGCTTCCCCTCAACCCCCTCCCAGAACAACGCCTCTCTGACGTTGGGTCTAGACTTGGAGTCCATTACGTGCTTAATTCGCGGAGGGCTTCTTTAAACCTTCCGCCGAGCCTTAACCATGCCCTTGCGTCAGTACAGGCTCCGTGCGGGAGAGCACTATCGCTCGATACCCCGACCCCGGGAACCACTGACTGAGAAGAGGGAGGGACTTTCTCCGCTCATAGAAAAAGAGGTCAGAAAGCGGCACCGCTCCGAGTGCGCTCACTCAAACACTTCCTCAACGTCCATGAGATCCTTTAGGAAGCGACTCCCCTTTATGAAGCTCCTTAGGCGCGAGGCTAGCTCTCCAGCCGCTACAAAGCCGTTCAAGAGCAGGTACAGCTTGCCGTTTCTCTTCTCTAGACCCACGTAGAGTCCTTCCCCGTAGAACACGTTTCCCACAATCTCCGCCAATCGGAGAACGTCGCCCGCGGCCTCGCCCAAGCTCGACGGTAAGCAGGCGGTTTGCGTTCCCGTTACCAAAGCATCGATCATGCACTCGAAGATCTGTTCGGGTTGGAGGCCGCTGAGACCTAGCTCACTTAGGATGTCAAGAGCCAGGTTGATTCTAGATGACACGTGGTCTGCCCTTCGATCACCCAGCGTCGTGATCCGCTCCGAGAAGCTGAGGTATTTGCTGTAGCCTATTGTGCTCACGTTCCTCTCGAACCACCGGAGGGCGGTGGCTTGGGCAGGAACCTGGGGGCCTCCCCCGAGCCTCCTGACCCTGCTTAACGCTCCATCTAGAGTCATTCGGTCGAGGATGACTAAGAGCATCGCTGCAACGGTCCCGCTCCTGCCGATACCGCCCATGCAGTGCACGAGCACGGTTCCCCCGCTCTCGACCTCCCTTTTCGCGGGCTCCACCACCTTGTAGAAAACAACCTCTGGGGACCTGAACGAAAAATCGGGAATCGGGAACGCCAGCCTCTCCACCCCTTGAGGAACATCGTAGCTACACTCGTTCTCCGTTAGGTCCACCACGAGGCTGAGTCCTTGGTCCCGCAGAACCCTTAGCTCTTCAGATGATGGGCACGAGGACCAGTACAATCGAGGCCTGAGTATTCTAAACCTCGACACGGGAAAAATCGTGTAGGAAAACATATATTCGTTCGCCTGGGTATTACGGTGTGTTTGAAGACCTGGCAGAGTTTCTCCTCCGAAGGGCCTCAGAGGAGGGTGTCAGCTTTGCCGATGTTAGGTTCGAGGATACGACCCGCGAGTACATACAGCTTGTGAACGGGCGAATCGTCACGCTCAGCATCTCGGCCTCTAGAGGTGTGGCTGTTCGAGTTATTAGGGAGGGCAGTATCGGCTTCTCGTCTACCACTGAGTTGACGAGAGAGGGGCTTGAGAGAGCACTGATCAGCGCTGTGAAAGCCGCTCAAGCGCTGGGCAAGGGAGACAAGTCTGTCGCGGAGCTGGGCGTCAAGGAGGGCAGGTACACTTTCGACTCGGTGAGAAAGCACCCATCGAGGGTAGCGGTGGACGAGAAGATAGATCTAGTTAAGAGGGCTTACAGCGTAGCGAAGGATAGCGGGGCGTCGTCGGCCACATCGCGCTACGGGGCTTACTACGGCTTCGTGGAGGTCTACTCTCTGGACGGCGTGCGCGTGCTTTCGGAGAGGCTTGTAACAGGGGTCTCCGCGTCTGTGGTTCTCCGCGAGAACGGGAAGACGGGGGATGGCTTCGAGACTTTCGGGGCGTCTCAGGGGCTGGAGTACTTTACGGGAGATAAGGCACCCGAGAAGGCCGCTGAGAAGGCGGTGGAGATGGCACGCCTCTCCCTGAAGGCTAGGCGCCCCCCTGCCGGTGAGCACGTCGTGATAACAAGGCCTGAGCTCACGGGCGTCTTCGCCCATGAAAGCTTCGGCCACCTCACAGAAGCCGACAGTATTTTCACGAAGACGAGCCCCCTGACCGGTCGTCTGGGCGAACAAATAGCCAGCGAGCTTGTGACGATAGTGGATTCCGGCTTTGACCCGCGGGGCGGCTATGTCCTGCCCGTCGACGACGAGGGTACGCCTACCCAGCGCACAGTGCTCGTCGAGCGTGGAGTGCTGGTCGGCTACCTGCACAGCCGTGAGAGTGCAGCGCTACTCGGCATGAAGCCGACGGGGAATGGAAGAGCTCAGAGCTTTGCCCACGACGTTATCGTGAGGATGAGAAACACTTTCTTCGAGAGGGGTGACTGGAAGGAGGAGGAAATAATAAGGGAGACGCGACACGGGCTCCTGCTCGACAAACCGGCGGGGGGTCAGGTCGAGGAGGATGGCACCTTCACTTTCAACTCTAGGATAGGGTTTATCGTTGAGAACGGAGAGCTCAAGGAGCCCGTAAGGGACGTCGTTCTAGCAGGAAACATACTCGAGATGCTTAAGTACATCGACGCCGTGGCCGACAACGTGGAAATCTCAACGAGCCCCTTCGGAGGGTGTGGGAAGTATGGCCAAATGGTGCACGTCGGTGACGGGGGACCTTCCCTGAGAGCTACCCGGCTTCTCGTGGGAGGTGAAAGGTGATGGTGGAGTTAGCCCACATCCTGGATAAGGGTTTGAAGCGAGCGCTCGAGCTCGGGGCGAGCGAGGCTGAGATCGGCATCACCAGCACGAGCACTATAAGCGTAAAGTCCGAGGGGACGTACCCGAAGCCCATCACGAGGTACACGTCAGACGTGTGGGTTAGAGTGGCCGTTGGGAAAAGGGTAGCTATCGCGACGGCAACTTCGTCTGATTGGAACGTCGTGGAGAGAACCATCAGTAGCGCGGTGGAGATGGCTAAGAAAGCCGAGGAGGATCCTTACTGGGAGGCTCTCCCTGACCCAGAGCCGCCCGTCCACAGCTGGATCGGTTACGACGAAGGTGTTGCTTCGCTCGAGGTTGAGCAGCTCGCGAGCATTGTGAAGGATCTAATAGGTGAAGCGCATGTTCTCGACCCAAGGCTAAAGGTCGCGGCTGCAGGGGGATCCTCCACGGTGTTTAGGAGCCTGACGTACAATACGAGAGGCGTGAGGGCAGAGGACCGGGGAACATCCATGGGGCTGTTCATCTGGCTGAAGTCATCGGATGGCTTCCGGGAGGGCACGGGCGGGGCCTCCGTTGAGGCAAGGGGGCTGATCTACGATACGGCCCAGATGATCGAGAAGGCGAAGAAGCTAGCCCTGGACAGCCTGAGGGCTGAGAAGCTGGGACAGCCGCTGACGGGGAACGCTCTGTTTATGGCCGAGCCCTTAGCGAGCCTCATCGAGTACCTCATACTCCCCGCTTTCAGCGCAATGAACGTTCTTGAGGGTTTCAGCCCGCTCCGCGATAAATTGGGGGAAAAGGTTCTGGGCGAGCTCACGTTGATAGATGATGGCTGTATGCCTGGTGGCCTCGCGACAACCCTTTACGACGCTGAGGGGGTTCCGAGGAGGAGAACAGTCCTCGCGGAGAAAGGGGTGCTGAAATCCTACTTGCACAACATGTACACTGCCAGGAGAATGAAAGTCCCCTCCACCGGTAACGCCGTTAGAGGCAGAGGCGCAATAGGGATATCCTCATCCAACCTCATCGTAAAAGGAGGACTCCACACAACCGACGCACTCCTTGAGGATGCGAACGTCGTGATTGATGGATCGCTTCTGAGCGTTCACACCGTTAACTACATCACCGGAAACTTCAGCGTCGTTGCCTCGAACCCCTACCTCGTTAAGAGCGGTGAGCTGGTTCCTCTCCGACCCGTCACAGTCTCGGGTAACATATACTCGATAGCTTCGTCGCTTGAGCCGGCTGTTCACGTGAGAAACACGTACACAGGTATATACACACCAGACATACTGTTTAAGGGCGTCACGGTTTCAGGGTAGTAGCTACTGCTCCGGAGTGATTGTTTTCCCACCACTTGCGATGAGGTCCAGTTTGAACGTCCAGAGGTCGTAGAGCTTTCTCGGCACCGCTTGCCCAGTCTTCCTCTCGTCCACCACCTTCCAGTACCTCCCACAAACGTGGCAGATATTCAGGGTGAACCTTCCTTCTTTGTCTGCCGGAATCGATGTGATCTCCTCTGCGCTCTCGTTCCCGCAGTAGGGGCACTTGTTCTCCTGGAAGCCCCACTCGGTGCCGCAGAACTGGCACTTCAGGTGGGCTGAGCCTTCAGAATCTACGATCTCGAGCCTCGTGGACCCGCCGCAAACAGGGCACCTTCCTAGGGTCCATGTCGAGAGGTCTATTTTACCGCTCAGCTGCGAGGCCAACGCCTGGAATAAGACTTGCATGACCCAGGCGGTAACAGCTTCAAGGACCTCGTGATCAACCTGTAGCTCCTCGGCTTTGGCGTGAGCGTAGTCGACGTCGCCTGTCAGGAGGCTTTCACCCAGATTGACCAGGCTCAGCTGGCCGCTTTTCCATGCCTCCTCTAGCCGCTCTAGAAACTGGGACGCGTCAGGCACCTCGGATTTCAGTAGCCCCGTTATCTGGAGCATCGCCTGACCCATCTCCTCCTCGTTAAGGCTCAAGTCCACTCCCAGGAAGGCCGGTTTCCCCTCCCTTATGACAGAGTTGGCTTTTTCGACGTCAACGTGGGAGAACTTCTCCTCGAAAGTTGCCTCTAGCTCTTTCTGAAGTTGCATTAGCTTGACGTACGTTTCGAGGGAAGAAGCGTCTATCGGGATATCTTTGTATATCTCCTTTGCTTTCTCAACAAGATTTTCTTCCATTTAAAACCATCGCCTTTGGCGTGATAAAGCCGCGTGGCTCAGAAAAATACTTAGCGGTTCAGGGAGAATCACTGGAACTTCAAGAGGTTCGGAGCCCCCTTCAGGAAGAACGCCGCTGCCTCACCTCTCTTTATTCCTATTGAGCGCGCAATGGGGTCGCACTTCGCAACCAGCATTACGAAAACAGGCTTCTCGGGAGGGTACGCAAGGAATGCCTCGTAGTTCGCCATGCCCTTCGAGATCACAACGTCAGCCCACTTCAGCGCGCTTAACGACTCCTCAGACGCATACCCGGGTACCACTCCCGGGAAGTCGCTACCGGTGCTTACAACTTCTCCGAACTCGTCTAGCCCGTACTCCTTGGCCTCCCTGACCGTGACGTCGTTCTGGTATGGCTCGCCCTTGACCACGATTTTAATGTCGGAGCCCATGGCTGAGATCTCCTTCAAGAGAATCATGTCGAACACCGCTTCACCGCAATTGTCTAGAATGTACGTCACCCTGCTACTCTGGAGCAACGTGAGGTAAAGCTTCTCAGACTCATCCACCCCGAACCTTAGCTCTCTCAGCCTGTGGTGAAAGTCCTCCGGGCCGGTTCCCATCGGCGAGCCCGGATCGATGAAATTTGCCGCGAGGCTGGCTCTGACCGCATAGTGGAATCGCTCAAAACCTACCTTGGATTCAAGCTCGCTTAAAACGGCTTGGGACAGCTGCAACGCCACCTCGTGGGACCTTTTCTTGAACGCGACGTAAGGATCATCTTTACCTAAAAGTTCTTTCGATTTCCTGTAAGCCCTCCAAGCGAGCATCGTAGTCGTATCACTGCCCTCAAGCATCTCGCCGTAGGATTTTACCAGCTCCTTCGCGGCTCGCATCTTCATCTCATCGTTGAACTCCGAGCCAAGGATTTCCCTCATGCGAACGTTGAGTATGCAGGGCACGCACTCCGGCGACAAGCGCATAACTCTGTCAAGCAAGCCTAGCCTATTAAAGATTAAGCCTTCCCGCATCCTCGTGGATTACGCCTGAAAACCCGGCCTCAGGCGACAACCAACATAAGCTTAATTGGAGGCAACCTGTCCCATTGGCATGTGGAGCGCGAGGTAGAGCTTCGCCGGAAGATCGTCCGAGCCTTCCAGTACCTCGAATCCTTGGGGGTGAACTTCGGCTACAGCGGCAACATCAGCGTGAGGATCGGCAGCGACAGGATCCTCATATCCCCAAGCGGGCGGAGAAAAAGCGACCTGGTGCCTGAGGACTTGCTAGTGGTGGACCTCAGCGGAAGAGTCATAGAGGGCTCCGGCCGGCCTAGTGTCGAGCTACCAACGCACATAGCCATTTACAAAGCTAGAATGGACGTCAACGCCATCGTTCACGTCCACCCCGTCTACGCGTCTGTGTTTGCAGTCTTGCGTGAAGGCATCCCGCCTGTGCTTGAGGAAACGGTCATTTACGTCGGTGGAGAGGTGCAGGTGGCCGACTACGCCCCAACCGGATCACCGCAACTGGGTGAGAACATCGTCAAAGCCCTGGGCGACCGTAGTGCGGTTATTCTGGCAAATCACGGGATTTTAACCGTTGGCAGAACTCTCGACGAAGCCGTTGATACAGCCGTTTACGTGGAGAGAGCCGCCAAGGTGTACCTCTTGGCGCGCCTGGCTGGTAAGCCGCACCCGCTCCCAGATGAGGCGTATAGGCTGGAGAGAGAAATCTACCTCACGCGCGTCAAGTCCAACGTGGTGTGACGCCAACTTTTTAAAGGGGGGTGTCGTCGAGAAAAGTGGTTTCACGCTGAACCGGTTAAGGCTGATAGATAAACCTGCAGCTCAGGTCATCCTGTCTCGACTACGCGACAGTAAGACACCTAGATCGGAGTTCCGGCGCTTGCTTTACAAGGCAGGGATCATATCCGCCTACGAGATCTCCAACGAGGTACCGCTGACAGAGACGAGCGTCGAGACCCCGCTGGGCGTGAGAGCCAAGGGCTTCGAGTACGGCTGTGATGTGACCGTCATAGCTGTTCTCAGGGCCGCACTCCCGATGGCATGGGGTATGCTAGAGGTGTTCGAGGACGCTAAAGTTGGCTTCGTCTCAGCGAAAAGAGCGGAAGTGGACGACGCGGAGAGTAGGGAGTTCAGTCTGGAAGTGGAGCTGAGCTACATGTCGGTTCCCGAGCGCTCGGGGGTTATTATCGTCGTAGACCCGATGCTGGCGACGGGTTCCACTCTATCAGCCGTTCTTCGCAAGGTCACGGAGCGGGTCGAAGCCGTGAAGATTATTGTTTCAGCGCTCATAGCAACCGAAGTAGGTGTAAAGAGAATTCTCAGCGAGCACGGGGGTATAACGATGTACGCTTTCGCGGTGGATCCCCAGCTAAACTCCAGGGCCTTCATAGTTCCCGGGCTTGGCGACGCGGGCGACCGGGCCTTCGGCTAGCACTCTGCACGCCTCCTCGGCTAGAGCAACCGGATCCTCAATAATTTTCACAGTTGCTAAAGCCCTCGAGTCTACGTAGGGAGCAAACGCGCTAAGCTTGTCTGTAGAGAGGCCCGTACCGCCTAGGACCAAGACGGGCTTTCCCTCGAGGTACGCCGTGAACACCTCTTGCATTGTTCCAGCCTCACCGCCCAGCGCGACGAGGATGTCCGCGGTCCTAGCCAATACGACGCTCCTCAGCCTGAATCCCATGCCCGTTCGAACAACAATGGCTGCATCGGGGAAGTGCTCAGCTTCGCGCTCCAAGGGAGGGAAAATGATAACACCCAGCCCGCTCGCCAAGGCTTCGTCGGCAACTACTCTCATCAAACCCCAGTAGCCGCCAAGCGCTATGAAGGTGTTAGTGCCGCAAAACTCCCTGACTCTCGCCACGAAAAGACGGGCTTTCTCCTTGAGGCTCTCAGGGGGCTCTGTGCCCAGGCATGCTACACCTATGATTTTCACCGCAACCACCCCCTCAGGGCGAAAAGGCGCTTAACCTCCTGCAGAGACTTTTGATGTCGTACATTGCGGCTCCGATAGGCAACCCCGAGTAGATGAGTACTACGGCTTTCCCGAAGCCGAATTTCCCGTATGAAACACCGAAGCCATTCCCTTCCGCGACGAAATACCTCGGCGGACCCGCTGCTAGCTTGCGGAAAACCGCGTCTATGAAGTTAACGGTATCTAACACTGAACGCCCAATTTCAGCTGTAGCCTCGCCGACCGCGACGTACTCTCCGTCAGCTATGATTACCGCGCCTCTGTACTGCGTCCTATCTTCCAGGAATTTTTCAACCTCCGACCTTACCTTCTCAACGACTCCTCCGGGCATCGTCAGGGTCTAGGCTCAGGTAAGTCGAGAAGGGCTATAAAGGTTGTCAGGCAATCAAGCTCTCCTCACTACCGATCGGAACCAGAAACCCTCATCATCCGAGAGTGTTGACGCTTGTGATCCTAATATGAGTTGCGCGAAGAGGTGTAGGCCTAAAAAGCTTACCTCTTGTAGAGGAGAAGCCCCATCAGCACAACCACACCTGTGCTCAGCCACACAATCCAGTCACTGAAGCTCAACGCAATAAAGATCACGATGAGCGCGTCTGCCACCAGAGGTAGCACAGGGATATTTCTGATGCTGAGGGGTATCCTGAAGAACCTTTGGCGTTCGGCCTCGGTCCTCCTCAAGACGACCACCGAGAGGTTAACCACCAGGAACGCCAAGAGAACCGAGAGGCTCGCGGTTTTACCGACAAGGTCTATCAGCTCGTACTGGTACTGCCCGAAAGCTAGCCTCCAGCCCGTCACTTCAGGCAGGTAATCCGTGAGTAGGACTAGCGATATCGACAGTACACCGGCAAAGGCAACGGAGACGTACGGGGTTCTGCGCCACCCGTCCACCTTGCCGAGCCCTCGGTGGACGACGCCCTCCTCCGCGAGGCCGTAGGCAAGCCTCGAGGCTGAAACGAGGAAGCCTAGAACAGTGTTCGTTGTGGCGAAAAGCGCGATGAATGAAAGAAGGGCGTACGAGGGCTTCCACACCCTCGAAGCCGCTTCAGCTAGAGGGGCTTTGCTGTGTGCTAGATCCTCCCAGCCTATCAGCCTGACCACAGCCATCGCGACGAGGATGTAGATGAGGGTGGTCACGAGTATGGCTAGGACTATGGCCTTCGGGACGACTCTCTCGGGGTTCTTTGTTTCCTCGCTCAAGGTTGGCTGGTACTCAAAGCCCGTGTAAGCGAAGTAGAATATAGCCGCACCAGCCATAACTGCAAGCACCGGGTCGACGTTGGGATTAAAGGAGAAGTAGTCGGGCTGCCGTTGTGGGAATAAAAAGCCCAGAGCAGCCACGAAGAGGAGGCCTGAGGCCTCTATCAGCGTGAAGACCGCTGAGAGGGAGGCTGACTCCCTTATACCCCACCAGTTTAGGAGCGAGAGCAGCGCTAGGAGAGTGATCGTCACAGGCACTATGGCGCTGGAACCTAGGCCCGCAATGCTTACGAAGTAGCCTGCGAAGCCTAGAGCCGCCGTTGCAGCTCCAGCGACCCCCCCGAAGAATATCAGCCAAGCCGACACGAAGGCCAATGCCCTGAAATTGGGGAAAGCCTTCTCAATGTACGTGTGCGTGCTGGCCGCCGTGGGGAACATCGAGGATAGCTCGGCGTAGGAGAAGGCTGTGGAGAGGGCTATCACACCGGCAAAAGCGACGCTGAGCCATACGGCGTCTCCAACTAGCCCGGCTGCGCGGCCGACAAGAACGTATATACCGGCGCCAAGGATGAGGCCCACGCCGAACAGAGTGGCGTAGCCTAACCCCAGCTCCCTTTTTAGCTCTCCCATACGTGAACGACAGCTCGCATCTGCTTATAGCGTTTTCTGATAAAGAATAAAATGCCTTGAAAAACGAAGTCAGAAACAAGGTTTAGTTTACTCCTTCAGCTCTACCGTAATCGCTTCAGGGAAGCTCCCCGTTTCCTGCCAGATTCTTAAGTCCTTGGCGGTTATCTTAACGGGTTTGCCGTTGTTGAGCTCTAGAACAACAGTCCCTGTGATGAGCTTGTTTGAGCCTATTTTCTCTTCCAGGGTGAAGCCGAGCCGTTGGATCAGCTTGGTAAGCTCCCGTCTGTACTCTTGCAGGACGGTTCGGTTTCTCGCGCCAATAGCACCCCAAAGATACTTTATAAAGCTGACACCTGCCGGGTTGACAGGCCTTATAACTTCGATTTCGATTGTTTCACTCATCAGGCAATAAAGTATTAGGTGGTCTAAATATAGATAATGGTTACCAGAGGACCCTTGTGATTCTAACCTTGCTACTAGCCTCCTCTATCCTGAGCCAGTCCTCGTAGCTCATCCTCCAGCCTGCGCCTCCCGCGTTGCTCCTGACCTGCTCCTCGCTCTTAGCACCGGGAATGGGAACGACGACGGGGCTTGACGACACAAGCCAGTTAAGGGCAACCTGCGATGGGCTCTTGCCGTACTTGCTCCCGACTTCTGCGAGGACTTCCACGAGCTTATACACTTGGGCGAAGTTTTCTGGGTGAAAAACCGCCTCTCCGCTCCTCACGTCCTGGAACTTGGGGAGGTTGTCTGGAGTGTACTTCCCGGTCAACGCGCCCTTCGCCAGCGGGCTTCAAGCTAGGAGCGTGAGCCCCTCTCGCTCAGCGTAAGGCAGGATCTCCTTCTCAGCGTCCCTTTCAACTAGGTTGTACCTAACCTGAATGGATACCACGTCTTCGGTGGAGAGGCAGTACCTCGCCTCATCTATAAGAGCTGGAGGGAAGTTGCTCAGACCTATGTACCTCAGCTTACCCATGTGGACCAGCTTCTCGAGCGCGCGCATGTACTCGCACGTCGGGATGTTGTGCCAGCATGGGGGCCAGTGAACCTGCATCAGGTCGATTTCCTCTACCTGAAGCCTCTTCAGGCTCCTCTCAACAGCCTTGTACACGTCGTGCTCAGCCAGGAAGTCACCGGGGATTTTTGAGGCTACGAGGAAGCTGTCTCTCAGCCCAAGCTCCCTTAGCGCTCTTCCCACGAACTCCTCGCTCATCCCTCTGCCATAAACCTCCGCCGTGTCGATGAGGTTTATCCCCTGTGCGTGGGCTTCCTGGATAACCCTCTTTGCCGCCTCGTAATCCGTCAAGCCCCAGCTCTCGCTGAACTGCCACGCGCCGAGCCCGATCCTGGAGATCTTCTCGCCTGTATTTCCGAGAAACGTATACTCCATCGGGGGCAAACCACGTGTTCTCAGCTTAAATCCTTTTGGTTCAAGGCTTGACGGGCCTCGCGTACTCTGTGCCCGAGGAGGTTACTACAACCACTTCGTGTACCGGTAGAGAGCCCTCCACCTCCACAGTCACCGTAGCCGTCCCGCCGGGCTGTATGTACACGCTCTGCGGGTATGCGCGTCCATCGACCTTGACCAGGGTCACCGAGGTCGGCTGAGTGCCGCGGTTCCTGATATGGATCGTGAGCTTGCTGCTACCGTTGAACACGTACTGTATGTCCAGCTGCTCGACGCCAGTATTCTGGGAGACCATGCTGGACGCGAAGAACGCTAATGCTAGGGCTATCGCCACCACGACGCCTACGATGACAAGGGTCTCTACGAGCTCCACGCAACCTAATTGCCGGAACGGTTATTTTTAACTTATCTGCCGTAGACACGGCTAATTGCTGGGCCTCGCCCGCT
Organism: Infirmifilum tikiterense; assembly: GCF_054696565.1. The sequence goes on along the minus strand of NZ_CP182482.1, from coordinate 970,530 downwards.
TCAATACCTGTAGCTTTCCGGATGGTCTTGCGGTAATTCATTTAAGGTTTTTTTTAGAAAAATATATACTAAGGTTTGATGTATGTAAAACACGACCTAAAATGTCTTCATACCTCGAGTGGATGCTGAAAGTGCTTAGGGAATCCATCGAGCTAGCCGGGCTCCCAGAGGAGGTCTACGACTACCTCAGCAAGCCCGACAGGGTGCTGATGGTCAAAATCCCCGTGAGGATGGATAACGGTAAGCTGGTGGTTTTCGAGGGCTACCGCGTCCAGCATAACAACGCTCTCGGGCCCTACAAGGGAGGCATCAGGTTCCACCCTGAGGTCACCCTCGAGACCGTCATTGCGCTCGCCATGGGGATGACGCTGAAGAACTCGCTGGCTGGCATACCTTACGGTGGCGGTAAGGGCGCGGTCAGGTGCGACCCGAAGAAGATGAGTGTGCGCGAGCTGGAGCAGCTGAGCCGGGGTTACGCGAGGGCCATCGCCTCCATTATAGGTCCTGAGCAGGACATTCCCGCACCCGACGTGAACACTAACCCGCAGATAATGGCCTGGATGGTGGACGAGTACAGCAAGCTCAAGGGCTACAACGTGCCCGCCGTCTTCACGGCCAAGCCCCCTGAGCTCTGGGGCAACCCTGTGAGGCTCTACTCGACCGGCTATGGAACCGTCATCGCAGCCAAGGCCGCGGCCGAGAGGTGGATGGGCGGCTTTGAGGGGCGGACAATAACAATACACGGATTCGGCAACGCTGGGCAGTACGCGGCCCTCTGGGCCACTAGGCTAGGTGCCAAAGTCGTGGCAGTAAGCGACATCTCCGGCACCGTCTACGACCCCAACGGGATCGACCCTGAGCTGGCAATAAAGGTGACGAACGAGACAGGGAAGGTCATCAACTACCCGAGGGGGAACAAGCTGAGCGACCCTGAGGCTTCACTGTACGTCGACGCGGACATCCTCATCCCTGCGGCCATCGAGAACACTATCACCGAGAGGAACGCCGGGAAGGTCAAAGCACGGCTGATCGCCGAGGCGGCTAACGGCCCCACGACCCCGGAGGCTGAGAGGATCCTCTACTCCAGGAAGGACTTCATCGCGGTCGTGCCAGACATCCTGGCGAACGCCGGCGGCGTTATAATGTCCTACCTTGAGTGGGTTGAGAACCTGCAGTGGTGGTTCTGGGACGAGGAGGAGACGCGCCAGAGGCTCGCCTCCATCATGGAGAGGAACTTCAAGAGAACCGCTGACAGGTGGGAGAAGCTAAAGGCGGAGAAGAGCGGTAGACAGGTCACGATGCGAGACGCGGCCTTCGTCTTAGCGGTTGAGCGAGTTTACACCGCTATGAAGCTCAGAGGTTGGATCTAAAAAAACTTTTTTCCTTTGCTTTTCCTGCTAAATGTTTATTAAGGGGCCCGTGTACGTGATCTTGATGTCGGCGCAAACTCTTACTCCGCCGTCTCCACCTTCAAGGGTGAGGCCGACTGGGGTAACGATTCTAGCGATACTGGGCTTCATCGTGGCGGCCTTACTCATCTTCGCCGGGATAGCCCTTGTAGCTCTAGGATCGCTCGTCAAGAGCCTTTTGATGGAAAGCATGCACTACCCATATCCCATTGCGCTTCTAGCAGGAGTCTTGAGCGTGGCGCTACTGATATCTGGTGGTATCTGGTTGATAATAAGCTGGGGCTGTGGACAGGCCGAGGCTGGGCGTGGTGGCTCACAGTAATATTCAGCGCGCTTAGCCTGCTATCATCCCTCCTCGCTCTCCCCAACGGGATAATCGGGCTACTAGTAGACGCTCTGATCCTTTACTACTTCTTCAAGCCGCACGTCAAAGACTACTTCGGAGTGAAGGTCTCTTTCTCTACTTAAAGGCATTCTTTCTTTTTCTGAGGGCGTAGACGAGGGCGTACAGCGCCCAAGACAGTATGCCGACCGCCCCTACTCCTCCCTCAAGGTCACCTAGCGTTGGAGCGGCAAGCACCGTGAGCGCCCACCACGCGTTCACAGCCCCGTGGAAGCTGGCCGCGGGCAGCACGCTCCCCGATGTCTCCCGTAGGTAGAACATGGGGAGTGATAGGAGGACTGTGAGGAGGGGGAACAGGAGCGCTCCCTCCACGCGGTGCACAGGGTAGTTATGGCCGAGCCAGAGTATAGCAGTAGCGTGCCAGAAACCCCAGAGTATGCCTACCGCTAGAACGGTCTTGTAGTACCCGAGCCGCGGGAGCAGCGCGTGGTACAAGTAGCCTCTCCAGCCCACCTCTTCACCAAGCGCAAAGAGAGCGTTAACGGTGACTGCAGCGAAGTACCCCGATAGAACCGACAGGGAGAGAACCACCAGCGGGTCCAGCCTGACAGGTCCCAGGCTCGCAGACAGCCCAGCGAGGTCGAGCTTCCCGAGGAGCGCCTCGAAGAGCAGGCAAAGGGCAAGCGGGGGGAGCACGAGGAGCGGGGCAAGCAAGTACCAGACGACAACCCTCCCACCCGCCATTCTCAAGCCGAGGGCCTCCAGCACGCTCCCGCCCCTGTCGACGAGCAGTGCAACAAGCAGCGCGCTTAGGGTAGGTGTGTACATCCTCAGGAAGCCCCACGCTAAAGCCACCCCGGGAGCAGTGTCTGCGGTAGAGGCGAAAGCGTAGTCGATAGATGAAGCGTGGGCAAAGCTCAGTGCTGTGTAGGCTAAGACCCCCTTCACCCAGTTCTCCACGCCCTGCACCCCGAGAGGCCTTTCCAACGCCCTTGCTACAGCGCTCGTGACTGCTATTCGCTGATCAGGGCGAGGCTTCTGCCCTCCTTAAGGATCTTCACGAGCACGCCGCGGAGGATCTTGCACGCCTCCCTGAGCTCGGGGTACTTGACCTTGTAGTACACCTTTGTGCCCCTCCTCTCGGACGTCACTATGCCGAGCTGCTGCATGTAGGCGAGGTGCCTCGAGACCACGGGCTGAGGCTCGCCCGTAAGCTCGACGAGCTCTGAGACGCTCCGCTCCTGGCTCTCGAGGAGCTCGAGCAGCCGTAGCCTCAGCGGGTGGCTCATGAACTTGCACAGCCGGGCTTGCAGCTCAAAGAGTCTCTCCTCCGAAACCTCCTCTGTGCCACTCACACTTGAAAGGAAGGGAGATATATACAAATATGTTTCTATCGGCGTATAAGGGGTTTCGGTGCCGCCTGCTCGAAGGACACCCTCAGCGAAACGGAGGGAGCGCTAGCCGCGGCTAAGCGCGGGGGAGCCACAACCGTGAACCTTAACGTGACCTCCCCCTTAGGCGGCACCTGGAAGCTCCACGACTCGCCGCTCCTCGTGCTCCTCCCTATGTAGACCGCTTTGCCGTTAACCTCGACTTTGAGCACAACGGGCACTGGGGACCACTCCGCTCCGACGAGCTCCAGCCTCAGGTTTGCTGGCCGCGGCTCCCGGTTCTCGACGGCGACGCTACTCTCGCCCACCACGGGCACTAGCAGCTCCTCCCCGTTGATGCTCAGCCTTACGTTCACGTAGGAGCCCCGCACAACTGCCACCGAGCAGAGCTGGGGGCCGAGCTTTAAAAAGGATTTAGTTCAAAACCTCCCACAACCCAGCGCTCATCACCCAGTCAGGCGCGGCCGGCGACCTCACCGCTTCGGCCACTGACTCACGCTCTGAGGCTGGATAAGTGCCTTTTCCACGGGAAAACGCTCCCGGGGTTTTGAACTAAATCCTTTTTAAAGCCCCACCCATTAAGTAAGAAACGTGACGGATATGGACAGTTTCAGGTTGGCTCGTGTTAAGTGCCCGAGGTGCGGGGGAGAAGTGCTCGTCAGCGTGGGGCCTAGGGTCGTGGAGGAGGCTAAAGCCTCGCCGACCGGCCTAGCCGTGGTGGCTGTGCCCCACGGCGACCACGCGCTGCTAATACATTTCGACGCGAACGGCCACGAGAGGGGTGTGCGCGTAGCGATACTAGCTCAGGTTCCGGTGCAAGGAGGTGGTGGGAGGTGAGCAGGGAGGAGATCCTCAGGAGGGGTGTCCAGCCGCACCACTTCTTCATAGCTAAGTCCTTCGCGGCCTTCCGCGACGAGGGGTTCCTCAAGTACGCGATCGTGAAGGGCGCGATGGCCAGGGTCGGGAAGGCTCTCAGGGAGGAGTACGGGGCCCCGGAGGACCCGGCTGAAGCCGCCGTGTTCCTGAACGGGCTTCTGGGCTTCGCCGGTAGCTTGGAGGCCGCGCGTGACGGCCAGACCCTAAGAGTCACGATCGACAGCTCGACCTGCAGGATCTGCCCCAGAGCTGTCGGCGGCGCTGACCTCACCGAGCCTCTGTGCCCCATCCCCGGGCTTCTGAGCGGCTACACCGGGGCTAAAGCCAACGGTCTCCCCCTTAGGAAGGACGGCCAGAAGTGCGTTGTCGAGCTGAGCTTAGCTTAAGCAGGCTTTTTCTAAGCATTTTCCCCAACTTCCGGTTTCTTCCCGCCATGTGCAAAACAGCGCAAAGGCGTAGTACGAGGGTAATACGCTGTTTTGTGAACGCAAAACTGCATCAAACTCTTAAAATAACAGGCCTCCCGTGGAAAACTTGACGAAAAATGCGCAAAAGCTTGATCAAGTGCGTGTGTTAAGTGGTTTGGGCTCTCAGCCAGTCTCTAGGTATTTTCGCCTGCTCCTCCAATACCTTTCCGGCTATGGCGTCCGCCTTCTCCAGAGTGTACTCCCACGCTTCACGCACCCTTACGTCTAAGCTGGCTTGGGGGCTGGATTGGGGTACGAACACTCTACCTATAGAGGCGCGCAGGAGAAGCCAGTCGCAGAAGAAGTTGAGACCGAGTTTCTCTATAGTGTCTCTCCTCGGAGGTGTGCCAGTCAACCAGTAGAGGTCACGCACGTAGTTTCCGGCGATTATTCTGTGAAAGCTCCTTCTGTTAGAGTCGTCGATCGACGCCTGGGTCAGTTTCTCCCTGGCCGCTTGAAGGAATGTTTCTTGTTCCGGAAGAAAGAACGCTCCGCTCGCTGACAGTAAGTAGTCTCGGGCGTCCAGTAGAACCTTGAAGGTTCCAGATACGTACACAGCCGCCGCAACAAGGAATGATGAGAATATACTTTTCATCAGCCTATCTAACGCCTCGCTAGTCGATCTTATACGCAAGTGACCATCTTTAGCGAGTAAAACTACGTCTTCTTCGGTGAAGTATCCCTGGAGGACGACCTGGTCTTTCAACTCGAAGGCTGGAACGGAGAAAACCCCTTTAGATAAAGCGAGGAGAGGGTGCTCTTCGGTGTTGGTCAATTTCACCAGGCTGAGGAGAGAATTTCGCTCCAATAGCTGGTAGACGTGCCATGAATCGCTACAACGGGGATGTAGGTATATTTTCAGCATTGTCTAACTGAAAGAGCGAACTGAAAGTTATCTCTTTCTACTCCAGTTAAGGCTGAGCCAGATAAGTACTTACCAGGAAATTTCCCCGAACTTATCTATTTTATACAGTGATTTCTGTAATACGGAATACGTAATACGTTAATCATATCTTGGAATATAGATTATGAGAAACGTTGCCCAAACCTCGTAGTACATATGTTGTTCTGCTAACTTCCACCATTATTTCTACATTTATTGACTGCATCCCACTTTTCATGAAGAATGAGTTGGGCTGATTCTATTTTAATGTAACTTTTAAGTAGAAATTAGAGCAAGTTATTTTATAAGTTACGTTTTTATTTCCGGATAATTCTATGCTTTATGATAATAATTCAGAGATAATACCTTGGTATAGCGCCATCTCACTGCTCCCTAATTGGTAAAAGCATAATAGAGGGGTAGGAGAGTACCTCACGTGAGCTCGATAATAATTAAGAACCCAGAGCTCGTAATCACGATGGATGGGTACGGTAGCATCCTAAGAAGGCAGTCGTTGCTTATTAAGGATGGTGTAATAGAGGCTATTGGCGACTACTCCAGCATAGTGTCGGCATACGGGCAGCCCGACGAGGTGATAGACGGTCGAGAAAAAATCGCTCTGCCGGGCCTCATCGACATGCATACGCACGTCGCGATGGCGGGTTTTAGGGGACTTGCGTCGGATGCTAGCGACGTTATTTACAGCGTTTTCTGGCCTCTCGAGAAGAGCTTAGATGGCTCGACAGCCTACAAGCTTGGCCTTCTTGGCGCGCTTGAAGCTGTGAAGAGTGGAGTCACGCTCCTGGCTGATCACTACTTCTTCATGGATGAAATAGCCCGCGCAGTCGTGGAGGTGGGTGTCCGCGGCCTGCTGGGCCACACGTACATGGACGTTGACGGCCCCTTCAGCGGACCTGTCGAGCTTGCAAAGGCTCTTGACTTCGTTAAGAGGTGGCGCGGCCACAGCCTCGTGACGCCCGCTCTCGCCCCCCATGCTACTGATACTGTGAACCGGGAGAACCTCGTGTTCATGGCTGAGAAAGCGCGGGAAGATGGGCTGTTCATCCACATGCACTTAGCGCAGACTGAGAGAGAGCTCAAAGTTGTTCGCGAGAGGACGGGGGATACGCCCGTGAGGTACGCTCTGAGGCTGGGGTTGCTAGGTGCTAAAACTATCGTTGCTCACGCGAACTACGCTGACCCGCAGGAGAGGGCTCTCCTGGCGCACAGCGGCAGCGCTATTGTGCAGTGCCCCTCCACATACCTTCTATCCGGTGTCCGCTTCCACGCCTACGACTACTGGCAACTTGGTGGTAGCGTGGCGATTGGTACGGACGCCCCGTGCTACAACGACAACATAGACTTCTTTGAGGAGATGCGGGTGCTCATCTACGGCCAGAGGATGATGTTGGAAAAACCCAACCTGTGGAGCGCCTACGACGTCCTCGAGATGGCTACGAGGGGTGCTGCCAGGTCCCTTGGGCTGAGAACTGGGATCATTAAGAGGGGCTTCGAAGCAGACATTGTCTTGATTGATGCCAAAAAACCCCACCTTAGGCCGCTGTTCAACCCCTACTCCCTCGTCGTGTACTCGGCCACAGCAGGGGACGTTGACAACGTCATCGTGAAGGGCAAGGTTGCTGTGCGTGGTGGGAGGCACGTGAGCCTCGACGAGGAGAGAGTCATCCACCAGGCTGAGGCGGCGGCGACAAGCGTCCTCAGGAGGGCCCTAGACGAGAACCCCGATCTTGAAAAGAGGATAAGAGTAAAGGAAATATAGGAGCAACGCGCGGTTGTAGCAATGGCTAAGCCTTTACACATACTAGCTCGACCCGAAGACATCGCTCCTCGAGTAATAGCTTCAGGGGACCCTGCACGCGTAAGGCAACTCTCAAGCCTTTTAGAGGGGGCGAGGCTGGTAAACGAGAACAGAGGGTTCCTTGTCTACACTGGCAGGTGGAAAGGCGTTGACGTGACCGTCGCGACGCACGGCATCGGCGCCCCTTCAGCTTCCATCGTGTTTGAGGAGCTCATAATGCTCGGTGCAAGGCTCATTATCAGGTTTGGGACATGTGGGGGGTTCCTGAAGGACATGCGCGTCGGCGATTTCGTGATCGCTACCGGGGCTTCTTACATTCCGGGCGGCACGCTTAGCACATACACCCGGGGGGACTGCATGGCCGCTGTGCCTGACTACGAGGTTCTGCGTAGACTGGTGGAGAAAGCTGAGGAGTATGGCTTGCGCTACTTCCTGGGACCAGTGATCAGCAGCGACAACTTTTACGCCGGTGTGGACTTCCTCAATGAGTGGGTGAAGCGGGGTATGATAGCCGTGGACATGGAGGCCGCCTCGCTAATGGTTTTGTCGAGGATCCGGGGGGTGAAAGCAGGAGCGGCATTCGTCATCAGCGATGTCTTAGGAGAGGCGTATCAGAAGATGGCTACAGCGGAGGAGCTCCGCGACGCTGTCGACAGGGCCTCTCGCGCAGTTCTCGACGCCGCGGTCTCTGTCAGGCTGTAGGCAGGTTCAATGGAGGCCCTGTCTTATTCCCTAGGCTTTCTCGAGCGGATCTCAACCATACCGAAGCTGCTCGGAGCTCGTAGCACCGTAGTTCTGCTGCCACCGTACGCGTTCGCAGTCCCGGTGGGCGAGGTCAGAGAGGCTAGACGTAGCTTGGAGCACATATTCGTCTACAGGGATTATGAGAGGCTTGCGGAGTTCTCGCCTGAAACAGCGTCGCGAATTGTGGATCTAGGCGCTTACCTCGGCTTCTTCACAGTTAGGTCGTTGCTTCTCTCAAAGAGTTCCAGGGCCGTGGCTGTGGAGGCCAACCCGCTTTCCTGCGTGTACACTCACTGGAATATCGCACTGCACGGGCTCAACGGTAGGGCTAGGGTCATATGCTCGGCTGTGGACAGTGAAAGAGGTTTGGGTAAACTCTACGTGGGGGAAAGCATGGTAAACTCTTCCCTGCTCCGCGAGTACGTTGAGGAGTACACGAGCGTCGTCGGCGAACGATGGGTTCCGAAGATCACCCTCGATGATGTTTTCCGGCTGTCAGGGTTTGAGAGGATCGACCTCCTTAAAGTCGACGTCGAGGGAGTCGAGTACCGCGTCCTATCCGCGTCGAAGGCCGCTCTTGAGCACTACGACGTCCAGAGAATAGTCGTCGAGGTGCATGAGGGCTTTTCGACCGCCAAGAAACTTAGCGAAGCCCTGGGGGCTGAGTACACGACGTACATTGTGGTTGATGAAAGCGCCCCTAACCAAAGTTTTCTCTACGCGGTAAGGAAGCGATAATAATAAAAAATAAGTCTTACGAAGTAAAAGTATGCCTTTTCACATTAAAGCTATGCGCGTGGCACCCCGCGTTGTTGTGGTTGGCGACCCGGGAAGGGCTAGGCTTCTCTCAAGCATGCTCATCAGACCTGAGCTTGTGAGCGAGAACAGAGGGCTACTTGTCTACAACGGGACTTGGAGGGGTCTGGACATAACCGTTGCCACGCACGGTATGGGGGGCCCTGGCGCTGCGATAGTATTCGAGGAGCTTATACAGGCTGGAGCTAGGGTGATTGTCAGGCTCGGGACTACAGGGGGGATTAGCAAGGAAGTTGGTATCGGGGACTTCGTTGTCCCCACTGCCGCTCACTACATTCACGGGGGGCTCTTTAGACAGTACTTCGGTGACTTAACGGTCTCGGCTGCTCCAGACCTTGTCTTGGCTTGGACGCTTTACACTAAGGGGCTCCAGAGGGGGTTGAGAGTGCACGCGGGCCCTGTCGTCAGTAGCGACGCTTTCTACGCGGAGGACAAGAGTGTCGCGGAAAAGTGGGCTGGCGTTGGTGCTTTAACTGTCGAGATGGAGTGTGCAACGCTTTTCTCCCTAGCGATGCTCAGGAGGGTCAAGGCCGCGGCTCTTCTGCTGGTGAACGGTCACCTCCTCGAGCCCGAAAAGAGGATGGTTTCCGAGGAGGAGCTTCTGGAGAAGATCAAGCTGGGCGGGGAGCTCGTGTTCGACAGCCTCACAAGCATAAAGGTGTGAAGCCTTGAGCGAGTTCGCCTACAGAAGGCTCACCGAAACCAATGTTGCTTCCAGGCTCCTACGGGATGTGCGGAGAGTCCTAGTGTACGGGTCCTGCGTTAGAGACGAGTACCCCGAAATCTTCGAGAAGTTTAGAGCCGGTAGAGTTCCACTGGCTGTCTGCCTGGAGGCGGAGCACTTCAACGTGGTTGCGCTTAAGCTTGCCTCCATGTTCGCCAGGATGGAGCTGGAGGAGGTTTCCGTGCTAACCGTGGACGGTTCCCCCCACTGCGTGGGCCTGCACCACGCGGTAGAGGAGGCTTTAAGGGTCACGGGCAGGAGTACAACGGTCAAGCACTTTGTGATAGAGGGGGGCGAAGTTGTGGAGGTTAGCGGCCAGGCCGTTAAAGTCGCAAGGTATCTTTCCAAGGTGCAACAGCTCCTAAAGGGTAAAGTTTAAGCCTCACTCAGAGAGTAACCTTCTTGTGAGCCAGAAAAAGCGGAGCGTCTTCCTTGCAATAGTGGCCATCTTCTCTGCCTTAACTGCAATACTGACTTATTTTCCAAGGCTCCCGAGCCCAACGGGCGGCTACACGCACGTTGGAGACACTATAATCTACCTGGCAGGGCTCCTGTTTGGGAGCAAAGTGGGCCTCGCGGTGGGGTTGCTTGGACCGACTATAGCTGACATCGTGGTTGGGTACCCGAGGTGGTATGTTACGCTGATGGCTCACGGGCTCCAGGGCTTTATAGCCGGTATGGGGGAGGGTAAGAGCCTCCGAACTCAAGTTGTGGTTATGATCACGGCGGGCCTCGTGATGAGCTTTACGTACTTCGTCGTCAACGTGTACGTAAAGGGTTTTGTCCCGGCTCTCGACTCCCTCAGGAGGGACATATTCGGACAGACGCTTGCCTCCGTGCTTCTAGCCGCTATTCTCGTCAAACGATTGGAGAGAAATGAGTTTGTGAGAAAAACCTCGCAGTTGGTTTAAAAACTTCACATGTTGTTTTTGTTTACATGGAATCCGAGGAGGTTCTGTGGAGCGGTAAGCCGCATCCCGCGTCATTCCTGGGACTGTACATCCTCTACTTCCTACCTCTGCTGAGCCAGATTATCTCCTTCGTCTTTTATGTTTCAATGCCGGAGGGTGCAAGGTCAGCATTGTCCCCCCTCGCTCCAGTGCTAAACTGGGCTACAGGCCTAAGCGAGCCTTACAGCTTCTTCTACGCGTCTGGGGCATTGATAGCGACCCTGATCGGCGTTCTTAACTGGCTAGCTCGAGTGGACATCAAACCTCTCATCTTCAACCTCACGAGCTACGCGCTAGCGGAGCTACTGAGGTTCCTTTACCCCGGGCAAGTAGGGTACGCGACTAGGCTTTTGGTGCTGGGTCTGGCGTCTGTTGCTGGGATTTTCGGAGTGGACAGCTACAGGAGGAGTTTCGTCTACAGAATCACGGCAAGGTCGGCTGTTATTAGAGGTGGTTTTCTCAGAAAGTGGGAGAGGGTGGTCAGGAAGGACGCCGTGAGCGATATCGTGGTGGTTAGACCGCTTCTCGGATACCTGTTTGGCTTTGCCCACATTGTGCCGATTACTCAGAGCCAGCTTGGGATGGGTGGCACGTACAGCCTCGGTGCGGTGATCGCCGAGAAGAAGAGCGTGGGGGTACTGGTGGGTGGTGGAAAGCACATAAAAGAGGTAGAGGCTAGGCCCTGGAACTGCATTTACGGTGTGAAAGACTTCCGCAAGGCTAAAGAGGCTATCTTAAAGTGAGAGCCCGATAGGGGCCCCGATGCTGTAGGAGAGGATAGTCGTGCACGCTACGAGAAGGAGGAAAAGAAGTAGGAAGAGCACGTCTCGAGGGGCTACCCGCGTCTCACTTACGAAGGTCCTCTCTGGGAATTTTCCGAAGCCTCTCGCCTCCATGGAGATCCCCATCAGTACGGCTCGCCTAACCACGGTGAAGAGCAGAGGAGTTACTACTGAGAAGATGGCTGTCCAGGGTTTACTGAGCCTTACATAGCCTTTAACCTTTCTGAACGCGAGCACGTTCTCTAGGTCGCGTTTAATCAGTGGAAACATCCTGAGAGTGACGAAGGTCATGAACGCGTACTCGTAGGGAACCCTCAGCTGCATGGTTAGCGAGGTGGCTAGGTCCCTGGGCTTCGTGGTCGTCGCGAAGAAGACCGAGTAGAGCACTATGACGGCTATCCTAGAGGAGAGCAACAGAGTCTTGGCCAGAGCCGTATGCGGGTCTAGCTTCAAGTTGAGCACGTAGAGCGTGTAGGTAACCCACGTGTACCCTACAATCGTAGATGCAATGCCGAAGACTACTGCTCTGTTAATCCGCGGCCTTGACGCGAAGACGAGGAGGAGAGAGAAGGCTACATGAGATAGTGTAACGTAAGCATTTTGCAGGAGAGCTACGTGGAATATCGCCAACGTTACCGAGATGAGCTTAACTGTGGGGTTGAGCTCTCTTAGAGAACTCATATACGCCTACCACCTTATTCCTGTAATTCTCTATGGCCCTAGCAGCTCCACTTACGCTCGACTCTTCAGCCAACTCCGCAGGCGGCAGGAAAGCTAGCCGGTCCCACACGTTCTTTCGGACAAGAAGCTCTTGGAGTGTTCCTCTGAATACCACGGTTCCCTCTGACAAGCCAACAACCGCTGTAAGAGGTAGTAAGGGGAGAACCCACGAGTCGTGTGTGACAAACAGCACAGTTTTACCCTTTGAGGCGAGCCGTCTCACCCAACTTAAAACGCTTAGAGTGTTTTTGAAATCTAGGCCGAAGGTCGGCTCGTCGAGGAGGTAGAGATTCCTGTCGAGAAGCTCTGTCTCCAGGAGCGAGATAAGCCTTTTCTCACCTTGGCTTATCTCATAGAGTAGCCTGTCGGACAGGTGGGCGAGCCCCCGCGCTTCAAGCTCCCGCCTGGCAACCTTCAAAGCTTCCTGCTTCGAAAAGCCCCTAACAAGCAGAGAGGACGCCACCTCTTCAGCGACTGTGCGCTCAGTGAATTGCAGCTCTGGTACCTGCGTGGTGTAGGCGGCCTTACTGTAGTCTGGGGGGCCGCCGAGAACGCTAACCTCTCCGGTATACCTCCTAGTGAAGCCAGCTAAGGTTTTTAAAAGGGTGGTCTTCCCGCTTCCGTTGGGGCCTATAATAGCCACTATCTCGCCTTCCCGCACTTCGAGTGAAATGTTGTTTAGTATGCGCTTCCCGTTGGCTCTGACACTTAGGTTCACGGTCTTCACAACGGTGTTTGCTCCTGGAGTTAGCCGATCGGTTGGAACCGTGGGAGCGTTCATGGAAAATCGCCCAAGCAGGGTTGTGGGGAGCCATACCCCCGCCTCGGTGAGGCCTTCTAGGCCGACCTTGGCTACGAGCTCCTCGAAACTTCTGCAAAGCACGCCTTTCCCGGCGTCGATGAAGAGAATTTTGTCAATAATGCCCTCAGCGTACTCTAGCCTGTGCTCCACCACGATGAGCGACCCGCCTCTCTCCTTGTACGACTTTAGCACCGCGTATATCCTCTTCGAAGAAGCCGGGTCGATGTGCGACGTGGGCTCGTCCAGAAGAAGGACTTTCGGCTCGTAGGATAAGGCGCTGGCCAGAGCGAGCCTCTGCTTCAGGCCGGTTGACAGCTGGTCTGTCTCCTCGGATGAGTACTTTGTGAGGCCCGCTTTGAGCAGGGCATCTTCTACCCGCCTAGTTATCTCATCCCTGTTATAGCGAAGGTTCTCCAGGGGGAATGCGACTTCGTCGAAAACGGTTTCCATAACGACCTGGGCTTCCGGGTCCTGGAATACGATGCCAACGTCTCCTGCTAAACCCTTTAACCCCTCTTCCGTAGGGTTGTGGTCGGCTACCCTTACTTCTCCTTCAACTTTACCGTGAACGAGCTCTGGTATAACACCGCTTAGGGTTAATAGGAGGGTTGATTTCCCCGCGCCAGTTGGTCCGACAACTAGCAGGGCCTCGCCCTTTTCGAGCGAGAAAGAAATGTCTTTCAGTACGGGGAAGTTTCTATAGCCTACCGATACGCTTAACGACCTCACTGAAACTAGGCTCAAACATTTTTCACCGACTTCGCGACCTCAAATGCGTCAAGTATCGGGGTATTTTTTACCACGGCATCTACTACTGCTTTTACAAGCACGCCAGCTATCAGTGCTCCGCTCACGAAGTAGAGGGACCAGAAGACGACACACTGCTCCGGGGTTAATGGTTCGGTTATCCCGGAGAGAATAGTGTCAGCTGGCGCTGCCCATAGTGCGGGTGCCGCTCCGGCCAGAGCCATTGTAAGCCAGCCCCACCTCTTATACTTCGTGAGCATAAATACCAGCTCTGACATTAAGCCCTGCATGAAGCCGTAGAGGGGCGCGGTCGACGCGAACTGGGAGCCGTACGCAAGCTCTAGTACCGAGGCTAGGAACTCTCCAAGCAAGGCTACCCCCGGCTTCCTTATAATGTAGGCCGGCACTGTTGCGCCTATAAACCACATGCCGTAGATTATTGGCACGAATAGCAAGCCCAGCAGAAGCTTTGTAAGGTCCCAAACGATGTTTGACCAGACTAGGAAAATAGCTCCGATGACCGCAGAGAGGGATGCGGTGAGAACCAGCTCTATTACGTTAACCTTCTTCCCCATTATTCTCAACACTATTTTTCAATAACTCGTTTATAAATTTTTCTGGAAAATTCGTGGAATTTTCCCGTATTATTAATAACTTAGTTATGAGGAAAACGCCGTGCATTAACCAGTTATACTTTCATCAATTGTTCTCTAACAAGAAGATTTATAACTGCGTTTTTTGCGAGTGACATATAGGTAGGATGTTCCCAGAAGGAGTTGCCTTCAACTTGTTTATCCCAGCTTTCAGGAGGGTTCTTGCCCATGAGCTCCGTAAAAGGGGGTTCTCTCAGACAGATATAGCTCGCTCTCTCGGAGTCACACAGGCTGCCGTCAGCAAAATCCTCAGAAGCTCGAAGAGCACTCTAACGAAGGACTTGGAGGATATTAGCGTTCAAGTTAAGGAGATTGAGGCAGTAGCGAGTAAGGTGGCCGAACTTATAGCCAAAGGAGATATCAACGAGGCTGGAACTCTGGCGAACAGATACTGGTGGTTAGTCCTTGCCAGTGGAGATGCTTGCAGGGCGCATGAGAGGTACGGTTGGAGGAAAAGCGAGTGCTACATATGTACCAAGGTTGTTTACCCGGATCTCGACGTGAGTCGTGGGCTTGTGATGGCAGACATGGAGAGAGCGCTTCTCGTGCTTTCATCATCGAGACACTTCCCGAAACTCATCCCTGAAGTTCTCACGAACTTAGCGGTAGCGGTCCCCGGTGCTAAAAGCCTCCACGATATAGCAGCTGTTCCCGGAAGAATCTCACCCGATAAAAAGGGAGGGATACTGTACAGGAAGCCCGAGTTCGGGGCAAGTAAGCATCTGGGAGGAATCCTACTATCGATTGGAGGCAAATACAGGGCAGTTATCAACATCAAGCATGATAAGCTAATCGAGGAGGCTCTCGTAACCATGGATTTGAAGTTCAAGGAGTTCAGCAGTCAGGAGTACCCGTCAGCAAACCCTGTTGCTGCCGCAGCTCCCGTGCTTTTAGATGAGTGTCCCGACTGCAACGTCCTAATAGACGTGGGTGCAGACCACGTGGAACCTAACGTCTACATCTTCGGTAGTCGGGCAGTCGAGGTCGCCAACACGGTGATAGCAATAGCCGAGCTCTACGATGTTCTAGCGAGAAAATATGGTTTCGATAGCTTTGATAAATAACTTATGAATAAGTATTAATATCTGTACTGGGGATTCTTTTCGGCGAGATAAGGATGACCGAGGGAGCTGTTGAGGGACCCACCCCGGGTTCTCCCAGAGACAGCGCTATTCAACTATTGAAAATGCTCGGGCTCACCGGGCTAGAGGCCGAGCTGTACCTTATACTTCTCGAGAAAGGGCCGCTCAGCGCTCCGGAAATCTCGGACTACCTTGTCAGGCATAGGCCTCAGATTCACGTGGCGCTTACGAGGCTTTCCTCTAAGGGTTATATAGAGGAGCTTGGGGGGAGGCCCAAGAAGTACCGTGCGGTGAAGCCTGAGATCCTGCTGAGCATGTTCATGAAGGAGTTTGACGGGTTGGCGAAGAGAGCTCTCGAGTATATGAAGAGCATTTCGAGGCCTACACCCGAGGAAAGGTTCGGTGTCTGGATTATCCGAGAGCCTGAGGTTGCAAAGAACAGGATGGCTGAGATGCTGGACGAGGCGAAGATCGACGCGCTGGTAATGGGGGACATTAAGTTCATACACCTCTTGAGCGACAAGATAGAAGACGCGATTAAGAGAGGGGTGAGCGTTTATGTTCTCTCGTACGCCCTGGGTGAGAGGGGAGCCAAGTTTATAGTGGAGGACATGCCCTTCCTTAGGAAGCTTAGGGTAGCGATTTCCGGAGATATTGTCGTTGTTGTCGACTCGGGCTTGGGCGGCGTGCTAAAGGCTAGGCCCACTCTACCCATGAGGCATGGGTTCCTCATTGAAGAGAGAACGCTCGTCGACTACCTTTCACACGACTTTGTGAACAGGTGGGTCAGCGCGAGGGTTGTCGTCGATGAGAAGTGGGATTTCCCCCTGAAGTTCACCTTCCACAGGATGGCCTTGTACGAGACGAGGCGTATGCTCTTGGAGGATAAGAAGCTCAGGCTGAAAGCCAGAGGGTATGAAGTGGATACGGGTGCGAGAGTGGAAGTGGAGGGTAGGATAGTAGACGCTGTTTTAGATCTTCCGGCCGGCTACGCTCACTTTAAAGTGGATACGGGGAGTGGGGTTTTGAGGATCGGGGGTTTGGACGCAATCGTCGAGGAAGTAGCCGGAGAGTACTTTGAGATTCACGAGGAGAAGACGTGAGGCTAGAGACCGATCTTGCACTTCAGAATCTCGGCTATGGACCTTGCTGTAAGATAGCTGATCGCCAGGCGCTTTGCCGGGTAAAGCTCCTCCTCCTTTAATGTCTCCTTAGAGTCCAGTCCGTATTTAGGCGTTCCTTTTCTAGCGCTGCTAATCGACTCCACCACGCTGTTATAGTACTCCTCGTCTATGATTCCCGCGGTGAACTTAGCCCTCGTGAGAGCTTCAACGGCATTGTACGTAGCTTCCGCTACGTCTCTCCTCGTCATCCACTCCGTCTCGTAGTTCAGCATCCCGTACCACTTTTCTGCCAAGAGCAGTTGGCGGTGCTGCTCAAGGGTGTGCGCTAGGATCCTGTACCCGTACTTCTGAGGCGAGTGAAATGCCGGGCTACCGGGGTCCACAAAGGGTGCGAGCGGCGCAACGAAAGCGTCGAGCGTTTCCTTCCCGATCTCATGTAGTTCCAGGTAGAAGTCCCCCAGGCCTTTCACGTTCTCAGGTGTCTGCAAGGGGAGACCCACCAAGAAGTAGGTGTCAAGGCGCTCGAACCCCAGCTCTCTAACGTTCTTCACGAGCTTCTTGACAGCATCGTTCCCGTAAGGCCTCCCGTAGTTTCTTCTGACCCTCTCGTCGTGCGACTCAGGAGAGATCTGGAGGTACACCCTGTCACCGGCCCGGCGGTAAAGCTCTAGCACATCGCGGGTTGGGGGCGTGAAGAACTCGAAGAATATCTCAACGTCGCTCTTCTCCTGGCTTAGGAGCAACGTGAGCTCCTCTATGTACTTCCTGCCTAGGGGCTGAAGGTCGTTGACGAAGAAGATGGGGGCTTTCAGCCTCTCGGTTATTTCACGGAACTCGTCGGCCAGCGTTTTTGGAGTCTTCACGCCGAGCCCTTTCCGGTGGAACAGCACCCTGTACGCGAAGTTACTTCCGCCGCACCCCAGACAGTTAAACGGGCATCCTTTGTACGTGATCACGGCTGTAACAGGATGCTTAAGGAACGAGCTCCACGGGAGAGAGTTCCTCAGGCCGCTACGCACCATCACCCTTAGAACTACGCTGTAGTCGGGCTTAAGGTCGTCGAGCTCTAAAGGCACGTACCTAATACCCGTGTAACGTATCCTGCCGTTCTCGCGGAACGCTAGGTTAGGTATTTCCCGGAGCCTTGCCGCGTCGCCTTTCTCGAGAGCCTCCACAAGCTCGTAGAATACCGGCTCCGTCGTGTCCCCGAGGACAACGAAGTCTATAAAGCTGTACTTTCCGAGTATTTCCCGCCAGTAGTAGGTTGCGGAAAGGCCGCCCACCACGATTGGGGCGCCGTGGATCTCCTTCAGCATTCTCGCAAGCTCGATCGCACCGTGGGCGTGGACGAGCCAGTGCAGGTCCAGTCCATAAACCTTGGCTTTTATCCCTTTAAGGAGGCGAGGCACGTCGAGTGAAGGCTCGTTCACCATTCTAGCCGCGACGTTGTAGATCCCCGTTTTAACCCCCCTCTTCTCAAGGTACGAGGCCAGGTAGAAGAAGCCGGCGGGGTACATGTCGAACACTGGTTTCGAGGGTATAACGTCGCTTATGGGTCCATAGTGAACGTATTTCAGTTGCCTGAAGTCGTACACGCTCGGGGCGTGAATTAGGGCTACATCTTCGACGCGAGGCATACTCAAGCGCGTAATCTACCTGGAAAAACTATATATAATTAATTTATGTAAGAGCCCCTGATAGAAAAACAAAGGCATAGAGCACCATTAGCAGCAGCAACAGCAGTTGTATAGCCCTGGAGAGGGTGCGCACGGCAGAAAGCCCTTTTTGCGCCGCGAAGGCGACGAAGGACAGCCACGCGAAGTCCATCCACACGTGAACCGGGTAGTAGGAAATCGCGCTCATCAGGCCGAACGAGGAGTCCATAACGTCGGATATCATTTTCACCCCAATAGTGGCCCACCAAGCTAAGAAGTAGGGGTTAAGCGCCGTGAATGTGAAGCCAACGGCTATGGGTCCCGCATCCGAGAATTTTACTTCGCTCACCTTACTATCCGAGTTGCCTTTGGATAAGTCGCGCAACCCCAGGTACACGAAGTAGAGGATCACGAGGCCTCCAACACCTGAAACGACCTTCTTTACCTCTTTTGCCTGGAGCAGCTGGTAAGCCCCTAGGCTCAGCAGGAGGTATAAGGGGAGCTCGAAAAGCATGTGTCCCAGTGCCGCGAGAAAGCCGTATTTCCAACCGCCCTGTCTCCCTCCCAGTAAAGCCGCGAAGGTTAAGGGGCCCGGCGACAGGGCACCGCTCGCCGTGAGGGAAATCACCTCGATGGCTGCGGAGAGGGTGAGCATTACCCTTGACCTGCAGAGACGGTTTTTTAAGTTTGCGCCCTGAAAAGTGGATACTTTTCAGGGTATGACTTCTACGGTGTTGTTAAAAGGGGGGTACAGGAGGTCGCCGCTTTTTATGAGGCCCTTGTCAAGCGCTGAGAGCAGCAGGGGTATCGATGCGAGCACGAGGTTTACGAGCTCCTTTGTAGCCCTGCACACAGCCTGGAAACCTTTGTCCCCCCAGTATCTCTCGATGTACGCGTAAAGGCATCGCCCACCGCAAAACCTGAAGTAGGGGCACTGTCTGCAAGGCTCCTGTATCCAAGCATTCTTCAGCGTGAAACCCCTCTCCAGCCTCCCCAGCTCCGCCCACCGCTCCTCGACAGCTATCGGGCAGGCGGTTATTCTCCCATTTGTTAGAACCGAGACCGAGTTCACGCCGGACCCGCATGGCGGGGCTGGGTACACGTTCCCAAAGATAGCCTGTGAGGCTATTGCCTTGAAGGGCGCTATCCCTAAAACCCTGCCCTTTCTTATCTCCAGAATCCATGCCCTCATGAGCTTCCTCAATCCTGGGAGGTAGCTCTCATCCCTCCACCTCTCGAAGCTCTTCCACCGGTCGCTCCAAACAACGTCGAGCTGCCAGTGAACGTGACTGAAAAGGTTAAGCTCAAGCAAGTGCTTGACGTCCTCGTATATGTCTGTGTCCTCCGTAACCGTCATGCGCGCAACAAGGTCGCCTTGAAAGCCGATTTCTCGGAGGTGCTTAGCGGCTTCGATGACCCTCTGGTAAACACCTTGCCCTCGATGCCTGTCCGTGGTGCTGGGCCTACCATCGATCGATAGAAGAACGGTGTCGAACCTCAACCAGTAATCATCTGGGAGAAGTTTGTAGAGTGTGCCGTTAGTTTGTATGACGAAGTGCTTCGCGCGAACATTGTCCATAACCCACCTAATGAAGCGGGAGTTGAGGAGGGGTTCCCCGCCGTAAAATGCCACGGTTGCATCGGGATCTCTCTCAACTAACCTTTTGAGACTTTCAGGATTATAGGAGATGCTCCAAGGCACCTTACTAGGCGGAAAACTTCCACCGCAGTAGTCACACTTAAGATTGCATCTTCCCGTCGTGAACACAATGTAGAGCACAAGAGCCAAACTTCTCTGCTAGTTTAAAACTTAACCGGGAAACGTTAGGGGGATACGCTGAGCCTCGGCGGGTAGCTATCAGCCTGCTGCCACGATTTTCCCTCAGAAAGCACAACAATGTAGTAACCTTTTAACCTGAATGATGAGGGTTCTCGCGGGCAGAACTCGTGGATGCCGTGGCCGAAACCTGTTACGGAGTAGACGGGTATCCCTGGCATTGAGAGATAGTCTGCAACCACTCTCGCCTCGTACGCCGATGGAGGGTAAGTGTACACTTCGAAGTACGTGCAGTTCCCCGACTTTACAGCGAAGCTTCTCCACCCTGCCCACACAAAGGGCATTTTCTCTAACCCCGTTTGAATCTCGTCCTCCCGCGTGAAGTTCAGCACGTGGATTCCAAGCAGATAGACTGGGAGCGGATCCGGAGCCCAGCTACAGACGACCTTGCAACCTCCCCCGCTAGGGAGCATGTCTGTATGAGCTCTAAAACGTATTATGTTAACGATCCTGGGCATGAGCGTCACGTTGGATAGGGATGCGCGAAAACTGCTTCCATTAGGGCAGAGGGCTGTTAAAGCGAGCTCGCCCAGCCTAACGGGGAGGAGGTAGTCATTAGGGAAGTATAAGGTCACTTCAATTGAGTAGTTACCGGGACCCGTCTTGTTAACTCTAGAAATTTCGATGTATGCTGGCTGTACGGAGAATATTACGTATAACTCGATCACCTCATAAAGTACAAGTATAAAAAAAGAGAAATAGGAGGATGTGTTTTAGCTTCATCCTAGTTAAGTTATCCGCAATTTTTGATTAAAAACTCTTACCTTCTAAAATCTAGAGATAAGGTCCTCTATGCACGAAACGAAACGCTCGTACTTATCGCACTTTAGCACTGTGAGACCTGGGGTGTCTTCGTACCTTAATCTAAGCTCTACGAGCTTACCCCCTTCTTGGTGGAAACGTATCTTAGCTTTCCTGTGGCTTGAAGACACTTCTAGCACGTACTCCCCTTCTTCTACAGTGCGTCTGGTTGAGTAGCCTTTCTCCTGTAGGCTCTTCTCAATGATCTCTAGGGCTTTCACCGGCTCCATTCAAGTCACCTCGTTTAAACTTGGTTGTAGTGAAACTTATATAATTACCCCACCTAATCCTCTTTTTGCTATGCAGAAAGTGGCTTTTCTCGGAACGGGGCTCATGGGCTACAATATGGCTAGGCGCCTCGCTGAAAGCGGGTTCAGCGTAACGGCTTGGAATAGAACCTTGGAGAAAGCGATGCCCCTCGCGTCTCACGGAGTTAGGGTTGCGGCGGATATTGGAGGTGCTGTTGAGGAAGCCGGAATTATAGCGATAATGGTATCCGATGACGAAGCCTCCGAGTCGGTCCTTGAGCAGGTTTTCGCCAGTGCACCTAAAGGGGCGTTAGTGGTGAATCACTCGACAGTTACCCCAATGCACTCGGGGAAAATGTTCCAGGAGGCGCGGAGAAGAGGACTTTTCTATGTCGCGATTCCCGTGATGGGGGGTCCTGCTGATGCGGCGCGCGGCGAGCTCGTCGGCATAGCTGGGGGTGATGTGGAGAAGCTTGACGAGATTAAAGCTTACCGGGAGGCCCTGTTTAAGAGTTTACACTATGTGGGAGGTGTAGAGGAGGCTTTGGCCGTTAAGCTCGCACTTAACAGCATCTATTTCTCCGCGATGATGGGGTTAGCTGAGGCACTGGTTCTGGCCGAGGCTTGGGGAGTCACCCCTCAAAAGCTTTTCGAAATAGCTGGGGACTTGTGGATTAAGCCTATAGTGGAGAGGTACGGGAACAGGCTCTTATCGGAGACGTACCCTGTGAGCTTTAAGATGAGCCTCGCGGCTAAAGACATGAACTACGCGGCTCGCTCTGGAGCCGAAAAAGGGTTCGCGCTGCCTCACATAGCCGCTATGGCTCAAGCGCTTTTACTCGCCTCTAATAGCGGGGGGTTAGGGGAGGAGGATTACACTCGGATCTATAAGTTCCTGAGAGGATACAAGCTGGCCTCAAAGTAGGGCGATCTCGTACCACCTATGCGCTTTTACCGCCAAGTAGTCGACTATCCTCACCGGTGTGAGCAGAGCAATCCTTACGAGAAAGGCGGCGAGAGCCTCGGGCAGACGTGCTTGCACTTCGCGGGGAACCCTGCCAATAGCTATCTCAGCGTCTATACCGGACACGGCTTCGGGCGGCACATTGTCGAAGCCGGTCAGGCGGAACTTCTCGTCAAAGTACCACCTGG
This sequence comes from Infirmifilum tikiterense, assembly GCF_054696565.1. The sequence goes on along the minus strand of NZ_CP182482.1, from coordinate 948,505 downwards.
CGTGCACTTTCCTCTGAGAGTTTTTAATCAAGACGACTCCCACGTACCCCTGTGATGGCTTTACAATCCTCTCGTCTATGTAAATTACGACTTTCTTCAAGCTCCTTCTGCCGACGACCTCGAGCTTGCGCCCTGAAATATACGATGCCAGGCTCTCGATCAGGGACTGCGGCGAGGGGTGCCCGCCGGAGAGTACCTGCTGTGGGATCTTCTCGACGGGGCGCTCGGAGAGAATCTCTAGTAACCTTCGCATGTATTTCCCGTGTGCGAAGAGGTTCTCCCAGGGGGGTTGCCACCAGTAGTCGAAGCGCTCAAGCTCCTCGAGGTCAGCTGACTTTTCACCTATGATTCTCAGATTCTGGTCGAAGAGAAGCTCGGCCACTATGCTCGTTTTTGAGTCCTCGGTTTTTGCTATAAGGGCCGCGCCCCAGCTTCGCTTGCGGAGAATGCTTCCAGGTAAGACAGCAAGTATCGACCCGGGGATTACCGGTTCCTTGTCTGAGTTCACTGTGGCTTCTCGAACAGCTTCGATGAGGGTCTCAATCCTTCCTGGTAGATATGCTTTACTCAGTTTTACTCTTCTCTCGTTGACGTACTGGGCGTTAAGGTAGGAAGCCACGACCTCCCCAGCAGCGCCTCCCACGACGATAACCTCCTCGGATTTTAGGCTGAAGCCCTCAGGGCACCTAATCTGCGCTCCATCAGAGTCGTAACACTTTACTGGTCTTAGCTCATCGTCCAGCAAAGCCACGGCTGGTGAACCCTCATCGGACACGAAAAGGGGGGCGGCAGGTGACCTCAAGGGCTCGGGCACGTAAAGAATATTCATGAAACCTTACCTCTTTACCGCCACAATCCCTGCGAAACCCCTATCCTTGTTAAGCCTGACTCCTGTAAACCGCCACCTCTGCATGTCATCGACGAGCCGTTTCACATCAGGGTATGGTGGGATACCCAGCAAACTTAAGAGTGTCTTCATCCCCTCGCGCGCATTCAAGGGTATAACGGCTGTAAGCACTCCTCTCCTCTTCAGAACATGGGATGCTAGTATCAGCACGCCCATCCACCCCAGCTTCCAGCCTCCTATAGGGCCTACGAAGAGCATATCAAGGGACTCTTTGAGCTTACTCACCTCCTGAACGTTCTCGAGGTTGACGAGATCCAGGTTCATAGAGTAGCGACGTACGTACTCATCTATTACTTCCCGAAATAGGCCGTTTTCCCAGCTAGCCCTTTCAAGCAGGAGAAACTGCTTCCCGCCAAGCCTGTCAGCAGTCTTCCCCAGTACCAGAGGTGTTATGTTGCCGACTTCGCCGACAGCTGGTGAGGGAGGAATGGAGACGATGTTAAGTATCCAGTCGACTATTCTCTTCACAGGAAGTGCCTCGTAGAATAGCTCGTTCATAAAAACGTAGGGACGCCAGTCGCCGTCCCTGTGTATCTTCACTAGAGCGGTAACGGTGTATCTGAAGAGCTCTTGAAGCTGCTGATCCTCAGGGGTTAGGGGGGTCATCTTCAGCCTTTCATTCGCGGCAACTACCAAGAGGGGGAGATCCGCCTTTAAGGCTTCGAGGGCCTCGAGCTTCGGGTGGTTGGCTTCCTGGAGCGCGCGGATAGCCTCCGGCAGGATTAGCGTTAAAGCGTCGTAAATGGCTTCGTCTGAAGACATCACTCGATCACCAGGTCGATCACGCCCCGCCTGTACAGTGATAGAACAGTCTCAGCGTACGAGAAGAGCACCTGGGGGGCCTCGGACCCTAGGATGTCGCTCACCTTTCCGCCGGATTCTATCACGCGTGACACGAAATTGCCGTTGTATTTCTCGTAGAGGATTGTGGGTCTGTACTTCTTCACCAGGAGAGACTCGGGCAACCTGGGCTTTATTGCGATCGTGGAGGCGTTGGCCACAAGCCAGAAAACCTGCTTTGCGTAGGTGAAGGGTTGCTCCTCCACCATTACGTCGAAGATTCGCAGAGTGTTTATGTAGTCTAGCGGTAGGGTGGAGTAGGAGTGCTCCAGGACATCTACCAAGAGCTCGAGCCAGGCCCGTGCGTGGCTGTAGCTCACGTCCCGCTGAAAGTCCACTTCGAGGCTGGTATCAGGGGCAGAGACCTTGATGGAGGTGCTGATGCTTCGCGTCGAGTACACTAGCCTGAGGTTGAGCTTCCTCGACTCTATCACGAAGCCTGCGATGTTGCGTAGCCCTTTGACGTCCCCTAGAGGTATGCAGACCTCGTGTAGACCCTTTTCCGGCGCTTGAAGAGTGACGAAAACCCTCGTACCCCGCTCAGCCCCATTTCGATCGAAGTATGCCACAAGCACGTGATCCGAGTGCGGTATAGCTACGCCAACCAAGCCTAGAGGGTTGCTTTTCGCCTCCTCGAGCAGCTCGGTGGTGAGCATTATCGGAAAGACCTCGCCGCACCTGGGACACCTCGCTTTGACTATTCTCACCGCGCTGACCTCGCTCATCTACTCACCTCTTTGCTAAAGCGGCCTTAACGAGATCTAGGAACGGTTCCTTGACGTCCAGTTGCTGCTTGGCCGATACCTCGTAGTAGCCTATGAAGCCGTGCATCCGCGCGTAATATTCAGCTAATTCCCTCGGAACCACCCTGTACTCCTCCAGATCCTTCTTGTTGCCGACTAACACTGAGGGCACGGAGCCCAGCACCTGCTCGGCTATCTTGCGCCAGTTTTCTATTTCCGCGAATGTCTCCTCCCGAGTTATATCGTAGACATACATCAAGCCCTTAGCGCCCTTCAGGAAAGCGGGGGCGAGGAAGCGGAAGCGGTGCTCTCCCCCAAGATCCCAGATCGCCACGCTTATCTCACCGATATTGTCGAGGCTCAGCTTTCTGAAGAAGTGCTGTATACCTACGGTTATCCTCTCGCTCGCGTTAAACGGGTTACCGGTGAAGACCCTAGCTAAGCTTGTCTTGCCAACGCCGCCAGGGCCGCAGAGCGAGATCTTGATCACGGCGTTCAAGCTCTATCTGCGGAAATAATCAACGCCAAAATTAAAAATTTATTCTCGGGTTATTCGGAAAGGTTTCTCTCACTCTGCAACCCAGGCTTTTATCCTCTCAATGCCCTTCTCTATATCCTCCTCTCTGACCGCGAAGGAGAACCTCAGATGGTTAACACCCGCCTCCTTGGGGAAAGCTGTTCCCGGTAGTACCACGACTCCCTTTTCCTCCAACAGTTTGTCTGCAAGCTCCCTCTCGTTCTTTACGCCCTTCGCTCGTATGACATCTGAGAAATCCGGGAAGATGTAGAACGCTCCTTCGGGTTTTACCACCTTCACACCTCTTATCGAGAGGAGCCTATTGTATATAAGGTCTCGCCTACGTCTGTACTGATCCAGTATGGGCTTGAACCACTCGAGGCCGTCCCTTAGAGCCTTTGCCGCCGCTATCTGGGCGAAGGTTACAGGGCAGGAGTACATGTTGTTGGCGATGACGGAGAGCTTAGATAAGAGCTCCCTGTTTGAAACGACATAGCCGAGCCTCCAGCCCGTCATCCCAAAAGTCTTCGAGAAGCCGTTGACGTAGTAGACGACTTCCCGCCAGTGGTCGGTCTGCAGTGTCGAGTAGTGAGAGCTCTCGTAGACAAAGTGGTTGTATATTTCATCCGATAGTACGACAAACCTCTTCTCATAGGCAAGCTCCACTAGCGCCTCGACAGCCTTCCTGTCCATCGTGGAGCCCACGGGGTTTTCAGGGTAGTTTATGACTACCATCCTAGTCTTACTCGATACCAGTTTTTCCACGTCCTCGAAACGGATTTTGTAATTGTTCCCGCTGTGCAGTCTCACGAACCTGGTTCTTGCGCCGACGAAGTTAGCTACCGACTCGTACAGCGGGTACGAGGGGTCGGGGAGAATGACTTCGTCACCCGGCTCCAAAAGGGCCAGCATACCGATGAAGACAGCCGCTTTCGCCCCAGCCGTAACCGCAACCTCGTCTGGCTGAACGTCCAACCCGTACCTCTCGTTCAGGAAATCCGCAATAGATTCCCTGAGCTCAGGCATCCCGAGACTTGGACCGTAGCCGTTATAGCCGGCGTCCATGGCCTCCTTGGCATACGCTATAACATTCGGCGGGGGCTGAAAGTCTGGCTGCCCGATTCCGAAAGACACTACATCTACGCCTTTGCGCCTTAGCTCCATACTGCGCGCCAGGTAAACGAAAGCCTCCTCGGCGCCTAGCCGGCTGGCAGAAGAGCTTACCCGCAGGATTGGGCTTGACACGTTTACACACTACGCTTTCTACAATTTATTTCTTGCACATCTCACTTTTTAGCCCTTTTACACTAGCCGCGTAACGAGGTGCCCACGTTTGGGCTGATTTAATAAGTAAAAGTTTAAAAACTTTGCAGTGAGGATTTAAATTGGATGTAAGCATGGAGGACCTTGTAAGTAATGTTAACCTAGTGCTTAAGCTCGTAGAAGAGGGTATTAGGGAGAGGAAATTCCCCGAGGCCATGCGAACCTACATAGAGCAGCTCGGCCGGAACCTGAGGCAGTTTCTGGACGTAGTGGAGGTTAGTGCGCTTGCAAACACGATCCAGTCCCCTATTAGCCCGAGTTCAAGGGGGGCTATGTTCAACCTCAGGAAAGCCTTCTACGCGACGCTGTCCAGGCTGGCAAAGGAGCAAGGAGTTGACCGCAGTAAGAGCCTTGAAGAGTGGCGGAAAGTGGCTAGAAGGCTCATAGAAGAGATCGAGAGAAGAGGCATCACCGAGGCCCCGTGCAAGATCCTCTTGACATACGAGGTTGCAAGCGACGGCCAGTCGAAGTACATCTCCTTTAAGGATGCGAGGATCCTCTACTTCGACCTCGAAGGTATCATCAAAGTAGACTTGATGACAAGCTAAGCACCAGAAGCTCCCCGCTCTTTGTACGGAGAGCTCAGAGTAGCTGAGACCAGGCTCTTCGTTTCTGCTTCCCCGAGAATCAGCTCAGCTAGCTTGATGAAAGACTCAAAGTCTCCTCTGCGTCTAACTTCCTTAACTCGTTTCTTGTAGTAAGGGTGCTCGAAGACGAGCATCCTCGCCATTTCCTCGAAAACCTTCCTACCTTCACTGTTGAGCCTGTCTCCGGAGAAGTAGTCGTACCTGTGGACGATTATCTTCCTAGCAAGAGCCTTAACATCTCTACCAAACATCACTAACGTTGAAAAAGTCAGAAAAAAGGCTATTTTACCTTTACTAGGTAAACGCTTCCCATAGATTCAATCACAATCCCGGGAGGGGGTGCCGCAACGCGCCTCACGCGGATCCTCTTCCCTGCAAACCTGCTAAGGAATTCCTCCATCGTTATTTCCTCCATGTGACCCGACCCACCACTTGTACTCTTATCCAGGGAGTTTCAATTAGTTTTGTCGTAAAATAAGCTGGGCTTCAACTGTATGCAGATTGCTATACGTACAGCTTATTAACCTGCTTCTAGGAAGAGAACTGTGTGCGGGATCGTCGGGATTGTCGGCGACGGGATCAGGGCCGGAAGGGTTCTAGGCGAGTGTCTGCGGAGGCTTGAGTACAGGGGTTACGACAGCGTAGGAGTAGCCACAATATCCGAGGGGAAAATAAGGGTGGTTAAAGGCGCTGGGAAAATCGACGAGGTTGACGCTAGGCTCTGCTTCTCGTGTCTTGAAGGGAGTGTGGGTATAGGCCACACGAGGTGGGCCACGCACGGACCCCCGACCGACGAAAACGCGCACCCCCACGTCGACTGCAAGGGTCGTATCGCTGTGGTCCACAACGGCATAATTGAGAACTACGTTGAGCTGAAGAGTGAGCTGGAAAGGAAAGGCCACGTATTTCGAAGCCAGACGGACACCGAGGTAGTAGCCCACTTGATAGAGGAAAACCTTTCACAGAGCTACGAGCCTTTCTCGGCTTTCAAGAGGACGATCTCGAGGCTCAAGGGCAGTTACGCTCTGGCAGTCTTAATCCAGGACACGCCTGACCGGATATACTTTGCCCGGAAGCACTCACCCCTGGTGATCGGGATCGGTGACGGAAGAGTCTTCCTGGCTTCGGACATACCGGCATTCCTAGAGTACACAAGGAGAGTGATCACACTTCTTGATGGTGAGCTCGGCTACATATCAAGGGATACCGTATACATCGAGCGGCTCAACGGGGAGATTGTGGACCCTCGCAGTAGAGTCTTCACCGTTGACTGGACCCCTGAGTCCGCCCGCCGGGAGGGCTACCCCCACTTCATGCTTAAGGAGATCCACGAGCAACCACGCGTAATCAACGACACGGTGGCGGGGTTCGGAGAGGACTACGAGAAGGGAGCCGATCTGCTTCACGGGAGCGACACGATCTTCGTCACAGCAGCCGGAACAAGCTACCACGCCTCTTTGTTCTTCTCTCTTCTAACGGCAAAGCTGGCTGGGAGGGGGGTAATTCCCTTTATATCCAGCGAGTACGAGTCCTACGCACACCTAGCCGGCAGAGGAGACGTCCTTTTAGCGGTTTCTCAAAGCGGGGAGACTATAGACACGCTGATGGCCCTCAGGGCCTTTAAGGCCAGGGGCTGCCGGGTTGTTTCCCTGACAAACGTGGTCGGGAGTGTTATTTCACGAGAAAGTGACCAAGCAGTCTACATGAAGGCTGGGCCCGAAATTGGTGTTGCAGCCACAAAAACCTTCACTACTCAGCTTACAGCCCTCACCTGGCTGGCATCGCTAGTAGCACGCAGGAGCGGTAGGCTCGATGAGGGAGACGTTAGAAGCATACGCGAGCGTCTAAGGACGCTCCCGGATCTGGCCTCGGTAGTGATCATGAAGAACGAGGGTTGGGCTAAGCAGATGGGCAGGTTTATGTCGGTCAAGAGCAGCGCATATTATTTGAGCAGAGGTCTGGGGCTCCCGATAGCCCTAGAGGGGGCGCTGAAGTTGAAGGAGGTGGCTTATGTGCACGCCGAGGGATACCCCGCTGGTGAAAGCAAGCATGGCCCAATAGCTTTAGTCGAGCCAGGGTTTCCGGTGATATTTGTGTCGATCGAGAGTAGTCTCGAGAAGAAGCTTCTCGGCAACGTTGAGGAGATGAAGGCCAGGGGAGCTTTCACAGTAGGGATTCTGCCGGAAAGCTCCGAGCTCGCTGAGAGAGTAGACGACAGAGTAATTATTCCATCGCAGGATGAGCTACTCCTGCCTGTTTTATCGGTTATTCCGCTTCAGCTCCTAGCATACTACACGGCTGTCGAGAGAGGAGCGGATCCCGACAAGCCACGGAACCTCGCTAAGACCGTGACGGTGGAGTAGGGTATGAAGACGGTTGTTCTAACCGGTGGAAGGACTAACCGCATGCTTCCTCTGACCGACGGTTACCCAAGGGCGCTTCTGAGCATTATGGGCAAGCCCCTCTTCATGTATCCCTTGACCAGCGCGCTACGGGCAACAGGCGACAAGGCTATTGTTGTGACCTCGGAAGATGTCCCGATGGGCGAAATAGTCAGAAGCGTTAATGAGAGCGGCTACGCCGCCAGCGTCTCGGTTAGAGTTCAGCAATTACCCGGAATCGAGGGGGCGCTTTTAGCGGCCGCCGAGGCTTTGGAGGGGGATGACTGGTTCATGCTGGTGTACGGTGACGTAATAGTTGAGGAGGATGCGTTTAGAAGAATCCTCGAGGTCCATAGAGGAGAGGAGAGACCGAGCGTTCTTCTTGTCCCGAGACCTGATGTTCAAGCCTTCGGAACGGCTTTCACAAGGGAAAATCTCGTCACAAGGGTCGTTGAAAGCGTGTCAGGCAAGGAGACTAGCTACGTCGTTGGCGGTGTGTTCATTCTTCCATCGGAGTTTCTCGTGCTCCTGGAGAGGGGTTTGAAGTTTTTTGAGGCTCTTAACTACCTGATTGAGAAAATTGGGGTCTACGCAGCTTACTGGACCGGTGAGTGGGTTGCAGTAGACTACCCGTGGGACCTCATAAACGCGTTCTACAGCCTAACGAAAAGGAGGTGCGGCCTGTCCATTGCGGCTACGGCTAGGGTGTCCAACACAGCTATCCTGGAGGGCTGCGTCATCATCGACGAGGGAGCCACGATAGACCATTACGCGGTTCTTAAAGGACCCGTGTACGTTGGTAGAGGGGCGTTTGTCGGAAAAGGGGCGTTCGTGCGCGAGTACACTTCTATAGAGGAGCACGCCGTGGTAGGCGCCCACACAGAGATCAAGCGCAGCGTCCTTCAACCGCACGCGACTGTTGGGAGCTTTTCGCTGATCACAGACAGCGTCCTGGGGTACAGGAGCGTTGCAGAGCCACGGACAACGGTCCTTAGCGTGCTCCCCGATGATTACACTCTGACTCGGGAGCTACCCCTCCAGGGGTTGATGGGTAAAAAGAAGAAGCTAGGTGTCTTCGTAGCCCCTTACGCACGTATCAAGGCTGGATCGGTAGTGGGTCCCGCTGCGAGGATCTATAGGGATGGCAGGGTTGAGGGCATTTAGCGATGCGGGATGTGACCGTCATAGTCACGGCTTACCGGGACCCAGAAAACCTGTCGGAGATTCTGGATTTTTTCACTAAACACGGGGACCACGCGCTAAAAGAGGTCATCGTCAGCGTCGATGAACCAAGTGAGGATCTACGCAGGCTCATCGATGTTTACCGTGATCGAGTCGTGTTTTTGGTGAGCGAGGCTAGAAGAGGAAAGGTGAGGGCTCTAAACGAAGCCCTATCTGTTTCAACGGGAGAGATCGTCCTGTTTCTGGACAGTGACACGCGGATCGACGACCCCCTTTTTCTCGAGAAGCTAGTATCGTTCATGGATGATGTCGATGTAGTTGAGATTAAGAAGGTCGCACGGGGAAGCTCTCTTATAGGGAAACTAACGTACTACGATTACCTGGCCTTCGGAGTGGCCAGCTATATTTTCAACCGGAGAGTGGGGCTCTGCGCTGGACTGAACGGAGCCGCATTCGCATTTCGACGCGCAGCACTGAAGGAGCTGGGAGGCTTCAAGAACACCGTTCTAGAGGACATGGATATTGGCTTCAGGAGCTTTTTCTTAGGTCTGCGTTACAGGTACTTTCACCAGTCAGCTGTAATGGTGGAAACTCCCTCCAGTGTTCGCGATTGGGTTAATCAGAGGCTTAGGTGGTCTGTGGGGGCCTGGCTGTGGGTTAAAGAATACTTGCACGTGCTATCCAAAGCTAGCACCAAGTACCATCTTGAGTCCGCTGCGGCGGTTCTCGTCATGTTTCCTTGGGTTTTGATCCTCCCAGTTATTTTGCTTTCACACGTTCCGTGGGTCCTAGCTTTATCTCTCACACTATGGCATTTCGCTTTCAGCCTGCTTGCTTCTCTGCTCCCATTCGTTTACATTGTTGAAACTTTAGCGGCTTTTCTACCCCCTCAGGTGTTTTTCACGCTACCGTACTTTCTCGTCTACAGCTTAGCGGTTTGGTCGCTTTCTAGGAAGATAGGCTATGAAGTTAAGCTTAGCTGGCTTACCCTCTACTTCTTCCTCTACTCTCCCCTGTGGCTGTCCGTGATGATTGCTGCATTTATAAGAGTGTTTGTCTTGAGGCGAAGTGACGTTAAGGGTTGGAAAATTTAATGGGGTGCTCACCCCCTTATTTCACGAGCGTGATGACGGAGGAGACGGCTGACTTGATGACGAATAGACTAGAGGCTGAGCCACTGGACAAGCAGAACAGAGCGCTGATCATCAGCATCGGCAACGAGCTGCTCATCGGGAAAGTTCTGAACACTAATGCCCAGAGGATCTCTGAGGAGCTGACAAAGCTCGGTTTTGTTGTCGATGCAGCACTAACCGTGAGAGACGACGTTTTGAGCATCGCTGAGGCATTCCGTTACGCCCTCTTCAAGCCAGTTCAGGTGGTTATATCTACGGGTGGCTTGGGACCCACCTTCGACGACGTGACCTTAGATGGGCTTGCCAGGGCGCTAAACCGACCTCTGGTCCTCAACGAGCAAGCCTTGAAGATCATCAAGGAGAAGTACGCTGCAAGGGGGATGCCGCTAACGCCTGAAAGAGTTAAGATGGCTTACCTACCACTTGGGGCTCTCCCTCTCGCAAACCCTGCGGGGACGGCTCCGGGTGTGTATGTTAGGGTTCGCGGAACTCACATCTTTGTCTTACCCGGTCCCCCTAAAGAGGTTGAAGCAGTCTTTGAGAGCGGCGTTAAACCGATCCTTCAGCGAATATTCAAGGCCGAGGAGTTTCTCGAGGCATCGTTCACGGTCCAAGGAATACCCGAGTCGGAGTTCGCCCCCGTTGTTAAAAGAGCTGTAAGGAGCTACCCTAGGGTTTACGTTAAAAGCCATCCTAAGGGAGTTGAGCTGGGCGCGCCTATCTTGGAAATACACCTCACGTCGTTTGGGGTATCCTCTAAGTGGGATTTAGCAGAGTGCTTCAGCTTTCTAGTTTCCGAAGCTAAAAGGCTCGGAGGTAGTGTGAAAGTAAGTATCGCACCCCCGGCCTAGAAGGCTTTTATCACCTGAAGCCAACTCCCGCATCCTCAACGTTTTTAGCTTTTCCTCAGCGAGTAGGAAAGAAAAACTCTACGAACAATAGCGGAGCTCCTGGCGCGGATAGAGCAGCGTGCCGAGCCCCTCACACGGCGTGAAGAGGTGGTGTAGTGCCGAGGCCGCAAACACGGCATGCCATGGTAGCTTGTGAAAAGGCTTCAGTGGATGCGGTGATGGAATGAATGTGCTAGGCGCAGACAGCTTACAGGATTGAGTACTTTCTGTCTACAACGTACGCTGATAGTGCGAGAGTAATTATGAAGATGCCTGCCCAGAAAAGCAGGGAGCTGTAGTACCTCGACGCCTCAGAGATTAAACCTAACTCGGAGAAAAGTAAGCCCCAGAGAAGCAGAAACCCTCTCCTAGGGCACTTAGAATGGGGGCACCGTGTAGCGAACGCATTGAGCACTATCGATAGCCCTAGCACTATGAGGATACACGAGAAAATGCTGTAGCCGCTGATCGCACCTACCCCCACCGCTATTAAGAGCGCTCCCCAGAGAATTATGGAGAGCAGGAGCGGAAGGCGCACGCGCTACACCTAGGTGAACTGGTATCCGCAGTATGGGCAGAACCTGGCGTTGAGCGGGACGTCGCTGCCGCACTTCGGGCACTTTTTAGTTAGTGGAGTGCCACAGTTGTAGCAGAACCTCGCTCCCGGCGGGTTCAGGGTTCCGCACTTAGGGCACTGCACGCCTTGAAGGCCGGGTGGCTGAGCCTGTGCAACCGGAGCTGCTGGAGCTTGTGCCGGCGCAGGCGGGGACAGAAGCGGGGGTATTATCACCATCCCTGTCCCAATTGAGGCGCCCGGTGATTTCCCAAGCTCCTGCGCAACACTTTTTACAGTATCCATCCTCAGAACCTCCGCTGGAGTGCCGGTTTGTGTAATCCAGAAGATCCTGTCGCGGTACTCGGGCGTGGTGTCTAAACCCTCCATTTTCACGTCTATCAGCTCAAGCCCTATGCGCCTGAAAGGCTCGAGGAGGTCGAGCTTCAGCTCGGCTGTAACTTTGTCCACATTTGAGAAAACTTCAGCCAGCTTGTACTTACTGAGCGACGCCATGGCGTTCTCTAGGAAGTATCCTCTCAGGAACTTATTGACGGACTCCGTGTCGAACGCTCTCTGGCCTCCGATGACTTCGACGACAAAGAGTTGCGGGTCTGAAACCCTGAACCAAAAGCTACCGTAAAACTTGAGGGGGGCGAGATCTTGAGTTTGCGTTTGCCCGCCGAACTTCCCCTGAAACTGCTTCATGCTGATGAAGATGACTGTCGCCTTAAAGGGTGTCTCAGGGTATATGATGTTGTAAGCCTTCGAGAGTAGTGGTATGTTAAGTGTGGAGAGAACGTGCCTCCCGGGTCCCAGAACATCGTAAGCTTTCCCATCCCTGAAGAACACAGCAACCTGGTGCTCTTCAACTATGACTACTGACCCTAGCTGGATGTCGTCGTTCGGGTACCTCCATACTATGTCGTCTGGAGAAGGGTTAACCCACCTGATTACCTGCAGAGAGCTCTTCGACACCGCTAAGCCACCCCACCCCTGAGTACGTCCTCCCGTGCTTTGATGTCGTCTTCCAGTTGCCTGACCAAGTCTATTGTCGAGTTAAGCTTCTCCATGAATTCCTGAGGGTCGGTCAACGTTGACAGTTCTAGGACGCGCTCCATTATCCTCGAAGCCCCTGACACGAGCTTGTAGTCGTACTCTAGCAAGCGCTGAAGCTCCGTCTCACTTATCTTCACTCGATCAAATAGGCCGGAGTAACCGTACGTTGCGTGCTTCACCATCTGTGAGGCTTTCATCAGCTCGAGCCTTAAATCGTCGAGCCTCAGAGCTATCGATATGTTCTTCTTCCTCATAACGGTAATCAACCTCTCTACCTTTATGCGCGCATCATCCAGGATGGAGGCGACCTTTCTCCGAACGAGAGCATCATCCTCTCGAAGAAGCTCTTTCTGCTTGTAACCGCGGAAGCCTGGGATCAGCATCTCAAGCTTCTCGAGGAGTGCCAAGTCCTTGCTCATCTAAACCATCACGGGGTAGATGAGAAAAAATTACGTTATATTTTTGATGGTATCCCTACGTCTCCTTACTGCTTAACTCTGCCTACAAACCTGTAGACAGTGGTGCCGCAGTAGGGGCAGGTGCCCTTGTAGGCAAGCCTGCCGTTCTTAAGCGTGACCTGCTGAGGGTTCTTCATTTCAACCTGCTTGCGGCACTTAACGCAGTAGGCCATTATCTTCTGGTGTGACATTGGTTTTTCACCATGTGTAGTGTCCAAAGGGAGGTATATATTCTTTACGCGGTCAAAATCTCTTATTTTATTTAATGGTTCAGAATGCAGCGTTATTTGTAAAAAGAGATTTCTTTATCCAATAGACGCCAGTAGCTTATTTTGAACAGAGAATTTATTGTGGCAAAAGCCTTTTCCCCTGCAACAATCCTTTTATTGCCGGTGTCATACAATCAGTACATAGGTGTTAGGCGTGCAAGCCCCCTGTGAAAGCATAAGCAAGAAACTGCTTCCCAGCGTAAGAGGGATGATAGTAAAGTACATGTATGAGGAAGTCGGCTTGACCCAGCTTCAAATAGCCCGCGCTTTGGGAGTTAGCCAATCGAGCATTAGCCGGTACATTAACCGGCAACGCGGGGCTTGGTCCACGGCGAGCATCCCAGAGCTCGAAGACAAGGTTAGGGAGATAGCCCAACTACTGCTAGAGAGTAAGGTAAAGAAAGAAGATGTTTTGTGCGAAATTTGCAGATATATCAGGACTGCGCATCCCGAAGTTCTCGAGAAAGTCTCGCGTATAACTCAGTGAGCTTAGCAACGTCTTTAACCCCCTCGATGTAGTCGTTAATGCTGTTCTCAGGTGCCGCGTTAGTAGCATCTACTATGATCCTAGTTTTTCTCTCACTTCTTAGAACATCGTCTAGAGGCGTGGCGCTTGCGGCTAGGATGCTTCCGTGTTGTAAACTCGAGATCAGGTAGGTTAGCACTCTGCTGTCATCTTTCATGCTTTGTAAGCATCGTGCTCCGCACTTCAAAACCACGACTGTATCGAGGTAGGGGTTCACGTTGATTGAGAAGAGAAGGCCGCCGACCTCGAGCGCGGAAACTGACTGTGATCCATCCAGGGCGACGATCATTGTTCTGTACGCATCGCTTGCGATATACTTCACCCCGATAACGCTCGGGATGTGCTGCTGGATGAACTCTAGGAGAAGCTTCTCCTCGATTTCCTTGAGCGACGCCACATCGCTTAGCAGGGGGTTTGTTATTGAAGTATAGAAAAGTGCAGAGGGCTTGTACAGCAACGTCTTAGCGCGCACGACAGGCATGGGAGAGCCCCCATACAGTCGCAGATCCTCGTAGAGCATTTTTCCCTCCGGTCTAACGTCCCCTGGGACGAGCTCACCGGTGATTATTATTTCCGCCTCAGCGGGCACGTACGTGCCGTTGTCCAGCCTCATCAGCTCTAGCGGTGATCCCGAAAGTTCGCCTGCGAGCATGTACTTGTCTACCCATGGAATCCAGTTGATCCCAGCGGCGAGCTGCAGGTATGGTGGTGCACCTACAACCACCGCTACGTTTAGAGTGCCCCCACGTCGTGCTACATCCTCGATTAGCCTGTAAGCCCTAGTATGGTGAGGGATATGAATGAGCAGAGTTTTTTCATCCACTACCTGAACTGGCTGAGAGAACACCTCTAGGGTTTTCGCTTCTCTATCTTGAAACACGACCACAGGGTTCTTTATAACCGGGAACTCCTCACCCACGTGGTGCCGCAACGCAGGGAGCTCTGTTAGATCCAGGTCGAAGGAGGTTGACTGCAGGAAGCCTTTAGCTGAGTCACGTATCCTAGGTAGGATGTCTGCCAGCCATGCCAGCGAAGCCAGCTTGTTGAGCTTCGAAGCATGATCTGCTGGGAATTGAGCGAAGAGGGTCAGCCAACGCCTAAACCTTTCGCGAAGGCCGTCTACGTCCTCTTTAAACACTCGTTGTGCCTTACCGTAGTAAACGTTGGTTAGAAGGGGGAAGCTTTTCTCCTGTAGATTGCTGAAGAGCAGTGCTTTAACGGTACTCTCTGCCAACCTTGAGGCAAGCCACGGTATCTCGTAGTCTGGCGAAAGGGGTGCGTCTACCTCAGCCAGCAACCCATCTGACTTAAGAGCTTTGACGGTATCCGGAAAGCTCAAGAGCCGCACCCGTGAGTAGCCGAGCTAGTAGCTTATGTGGAACCTGTCTTCGCGCCTCGACTCCTCTCTAGGAGCGTAGAGGATCGGATTTAGCTTGCCACTCTCGGCCAGACTGAGAAGCCTGTCACGAAACTCTGAGGTGTGCTTAATGTCGAGTTCCAACAGGCTTTTAAGGATCTCCCAAGTTTTCCTCTGGATATCCAGAAGCATCTCCCTCGGCATGTGTCCAATTATGAACGGATCCTGAAGCCATTTGTCAAAAGCTTCTATAGTTTTAATCATGTGAGCGAATGCAGCCCGTGTTGCAAGTATCAGCTCCAGTCTATCCGCGTTTTCAAGCTCCCGCTCGATCGACTTCGCTGAATCTAGGAACGTTTTCTGGGCTTCAACCCAGCTTGTGAGATTATTGGCGAACAGCTTTATGAAGTCGCTCACCTTTACCACTCTAGCGTTTAAGGCGGGTTTGAGGCATAAAAACTTGCTGTGCCTTAGGTCACCGCTCCAGCAGGGGCCTCGATGGCGTAAAGCTCACTTTCTCGAGCAGCATCTTCCTGCCCGCTATCTTACCTATGCCCACAGCCTTTGAGGTCTCAAGGAATCTTTCAACGGCTTGGAGCTTCGCAGAGCTGTACGAGTAAACTGTGAACAGAGGATCCCCAGGCTTGACTCTATCCCCTATTTTTACATGAAGCAAGACGCCTGCTCCCTTGTCTATCGGTGCGCCGGCCATCTTGCCCACCAGGGCTATAGTGGGGTTGTCAATGAAGTAGAGGAAGCCATCCTCCTCCGAGTAGATTGTAAGGGTTTTGTCTCCGAGCGGTATATCCTCAGGCTTCACCTCGGGGTTCCCTCCCTGCGCCTCTATAATTTGCCTGAACTTCTTCTCGGCTTTTCCAGTCCTAAGTGCCTCGAAAGCTATTTCGTAGCCGTTCTGTATTCCAACCATTTCAAGGAGGGTTCCAGCCAGACTGACTGCTTTATCCACAAGGTCTAAGGGCTTGAGTGAGCTTAAAGCCTGTAGCGCTTCTCTGGCCTCCAGAGCAGGCCCCACAGCGTAGCCCACGGGCTCCTCAGCGTACGTTGAGACAGCCTGAATCTTTATGCCCAGCATGGAGCCGAGCTCGATGAAGTCGTAGGATATCCTGCGCGCTTCTTCCAGTGTCCGTGCCTTCGTGCCCCTACCCGTTGGGACATCGAGAACAACGTGTGTCGACCCTACAGCCAGCTTTTTCGCCAGTATCGAGGGTACGAAGAACGGGTCGATTCCTAGAGGGTACTCCACTCTGATTATGATGTCGTCGGCGGGAGCGAGGTTGAGGGCTCCGCCCCAAACAATGCACCCGTTAGTCTTCTCTATCACCCGGGTCATCTCCTCTATTGAAAGGTTTACAGGGGCTATAGTCTCCATCCGGTCTGCGGTTCCAGCAGGCGAGGTTATCGCTCTTGAAGAGGTTTTCGGGATGGTGAAGCCCAGGGAGGCTATTATGGGCACCACTAGGAGGCTTGTCTTGTCACCTGGAACTCCGCCTAGGCTGTGCTTGTCGAGGATCGTGGGCCTGTTGAGCGAGAGGCGCCGGCCCGTCTCAACCATAGCCACAGTCAGGTTGTACGCCTCATCAATCGACATGCCCTGGAAGTGTATCGCCGTAACCAAGGCTGCTATCTCAACCTCACTGAGAACGCCGCCAACTATGTCCTGCATCAGCTGCTTGGCCTCCTCGAAAGTTATCTTACCTCTTGCAAGCTTCTTGCGAATGACGTTCAGCGACCTGGGAGGCTCCGTGGGCTCAACCTGCACGATCTCTCCCTCGTTTACCTGAAGAATCCGGGAGACGTTCAAGTATATCCCGATGGAATCTGAGGGGAACTCCTTAGCGATCGTCACTGTAGCTATCACTTCGTGCGATCCGGAGACGACCCGAACTCTGTCGTTAGGCCTTAAGTCGAGCTTCTTTGCTACAGACTGGTCTAGGACAACGGTGTAGTGTGCGCTCTCGTAAGGGAGGATGACGACTTTGAGGTCCACGAAAAACCACCGGGGGGTTATTTCTTCACCTTGTCTCTATATAAGCTTTTCTGAGTAATTTTTAACTTTAAGTACTGTAACGATTTCTTCGAGGTAAAGATGAAGGGCTGGAATGGTAAGATTCTGTGGATTGACCTCACTTCAAAGAGTGTAAAGATCCAAGAGTATGATGGAGACTTTGCTAAGACGTACATTGGTGGAAGGGGCTTCGCTGTTAGGCTACTCTGGAACCACTTAGCGCCCGGAACTGATCCCCTCTCTCCAGACAACATCCTCGTTATAGCTACAGGGCCGTTGACCGGCTTACCCGGTCCCAGTACGGGTAAGCTTGTCGTGGCGGCAAAAAGCCCGCTCACCCACGGGTACGGTGACGGGAACATAGGTAGCAGGGCCGCCGTTTACCTGAGATACTCTGGTTACGACGCTGTAGCGATCACCGGGAAAGCGGAGAAGCCAACGTACATTCACATCTCTGATGGAAAAGTTGAGTTCCTCACTGCGGACGACCTTTGGGGGAAAGACACTTTCACCAGTGAGCGCTTGCTCGTCAAAAGGCATGGGAGAAACTCAGGCATACTCGTTATTGGCCCTGCGGGGGAGAACCTCGTTGAACTCGCGACGATAATATCCCAAGAGGGGAGAAGCGGGGGCAGACCCGGCATCGGTGCTGTAATGGGGAGCAAGAACCTGAAGGCAGTGGTGTTTACAGGCGAAAGAGCTCCAGAGCTCTACGACGAGGACAAGTACAGGAGGCTGGCCGCTAGGGCTTACGCGGAAATTAAGGAGAAACCGGCATACTCGTTTTGGATGAGGCAAGGCACCATGATGACTGTTCAGTGGTCTCAGGCGAACAGCGTTTTACCCACACACAACTTCAACGAGGGGGTTTTCGACGAGAGTGAGAAAATAGACGGCAACGCTATGGAGAAGATGAAGGTTGGTCAGAGGGGCTGTCCTAACTGCAACATGACGTGTGGAAACTACGTTTACGATGACAAAGGTGAGGTCTCGGAGCTCGACTACGAGAACGTGGCGATGCTCGGGTCCAACATCGGGCTGGGAGACCTCAGGAGAGTCGCACGGCTTAACAGGCTTGCGGATATGTGGGGTATCGACACGATCGGCCTGGGGTCTGTCCTTGCTTTCGCCGCCGAGGCGAGCGAGAAGAAGCTGATCAAGGAGAACGTCGAGTGGGGTGACTTTGACCGGTTCGTGAGCCTCTCCGAGGACATTGTGTATAGGCGCCCCGGCCTTGGTGAGGTCCTCGCTGAGGGCGTTGAGCACGCCTCCCGCACTATCGGAGGAGAGGACCTGGCTGTTCACGTTAAAGGGCTCAGCGTTTCCGCGTACGACTGCCACACAGCACCGGCTATGGCGTTATCGTACGGCGTTAGCTCTATAGGCGCGCACCACAAGGATGCTTGGGTAATCTCGTGGGAAGTGTCTCACGGGCGCTTCGAGTATACGCGAGCAAAGGCAGAGAGAGTTTTCGAGCTTCAGAGGATTAGAGGGGGGTTGTTCGAGGTACTCGTGTCCTGCAGGTTGCCGTGGGTTGAGGTCGGGCTTGAGCTCGACTGGTACGTCAATCTGTTCAACGCCGCCACTGGCCTTAAGTGGAGGCTCGAGGATTTCATGGTCGTTTCCGAGCGTGTACTCAACCTTATTAGAGCCTTCTGGGTGCGCGAGTACGTGGCAGAGGGTAAACGGTGGAGTAGAGCGCTAGACTACCCACCGCGCAAGTGGTTCACCAGGCCCCTGACTAAAGGACCATTTAAGGGCGCCAGGCTCGACGCTCAACGGTACGATGAGATGCTTGGCGCTTATTACAACCTCATTGGCTGGGACCACCGTGGGATTCCAAGGGCTTCGACGCTTGAGAGACTGGGTTTGAGCGACATAAGAGACGAGCTTGGGAAATGGGTCGACCTGACTCAATGATCGAGTATGGGTAAGGTTGAGGTTTACTACTTCGGATTCCTTACGGAGCTGTCGGGGAAAGAGTTCGAGGAGGTCGAATTTCCCAGCTCTGATAAAGTGAGGCTACGAGACATAGTTCGTGATGAGGTGAAACCTCTGCTAGATAGGCTGGTAATCTTAGTGAACGACATTTCGGTGAACCCTGACTATTGGTTAAAGCCCGGCGACACCGTTAAGCTCCTGCCACACATCGGAGGAGGTTGAGATATCCTTAATAAGGACACAGCTCATCACCCCTCAACGTAATGAAGGAGAGTTGCTCAAGTCTCTTAGCCCTTGTGGTCCTGAAGCTCAGCGAGAAGCTCAGCTTGACGAGCGGACAGGTGGCGGTTGCCGCAGAGCTGTTAGCGCGAGAGAAATTCCAAGGCAAAAAATCCGCCTCGGTAACCGAGTCGATAAACGCTGTTTTAGCGAGCATTGGCCTCCAGGGAGAAGTTGAGGTGAGAGATGAAGTCTACGCTGTGAAAGTGCTGGGAGAGAAGAGCTGCCCCCTAAAAAAGCTGTGCCCCTTGCCTTTCTACGTTGCATCAGGCACCCGTATTCTTTCGGGCGCGAAGGTCTACCCTGTGTGGGAGAATGAGCAGGTTGTGCACGAGGAAAATAATCTCTGCGTATTTAGACTAAAGCCGGTTAAAGCGTAGCTAGACCATTATCTCTACTTCGACCGCATCGCCATCGCGGAGCCTCAGCTCATCCCGCAATCTAACGGGTGCGATGAGCTCCAGTATCTCGGGTCCATGCTTCGTTTTCTCGATATCCAGGGCGCTGCCGTAAACGCTTATGCTGTTGCCGACTATGGTAGCCCTGTAAACCCTCACGCTACAGAACTCGCGGCCGTTAACCTGAAAACCGGGGATCTTAATCCCCTTACTGCTTTCTCTAAGGATAAGGCGTTTCCCGGTGGACTCTTCATCGAGCCTGATGTTGAGAGTACCGGGGTATGGATCAAAGCCTAGAGCCTCTCTGAACGCCTCTACGTAGCGGGGTATGCTCATGTACACTGCCCCTTCCCCTAGCCCTGGCACCATCACTCCTCTCAGCACGATAGATGAGTTTGAGCTGAATACTGCACTCAGGTCCGCGTGAATTCTCTTGAGGAGGTCGACCCCTCTAGGAGTGACCCTGTAAGCTACGTAGCGTCCAAAGAAAACCCTTTCGATGTAACCTTCACTCTCGGCCTTTTCGAGGAGCTTCCTGAACCTCCAGGCTGAATAACCCAGGCTTTTCATGACTTCGGTGCGGCTTATCCGCCGGGGAAAACTCAGGCAACCCCTCTTGGCAAGCTCGAGAAGTAAGGGGAGCATCTCGTATAACTGATCGCTGGGCATACAATGCTCTATTACCTCCCTGTGGTTTTTATCAGTAACTGGCCCCATTGCATTCTCTCGAGGGATCAGCCTTACATGATCACAATTACTTCACGCTTACTGGCTATAGCCCTTAAACCGAGTATCGCCGAGAGCCCGAATATAGATAGAATGTACGCGATGAAGGTAAGTACTCCGAAGAGGCTGAGAGAGGCCGTGAGAAGGGTAATGTAGGGAGCCACTGCGAAAAGGCCGCCTTTCAACTCTCCGCTCTCGCCGTGTAGCTTGTACAACCTCCAGGAGAGCTCGACCACAAAGTAGGATGAGGCAATTATCGGAGATAGTAGGAGGTACTTGGTCTCTGAGAGGATAAGCGATAGGAGCGTGCAAGCAAGCAGGGTAACAAGCAGGACGTTTGTGCTTTTCTCAGAGACAAGCACCGCTTCGTCGATGACGTCTTCGAGACGCAGCTTCATATCTGGTAATCTGTGCTTCCCGGGTGCTTAATTGATGGTAATGCTTTTGATTCAGGTGTTAGCTAATTGTCATACTGTTGTCGTATGGCTGGAATTGCGATTAAGATAGCCCCGTTAGGGGTTGAGAAAGATGACGTTGATTGGCTCGCTGACTCCCTTAAGAGCGTTTTTAATTCGACTGTAGTCGTAGAGCCTAAGCTGCTGAGCATGAGCGTTCTCCTTGACTTCTACGACGAGGAAAGGGATCAGATCGACGCTGAGGGGTTGCTGGAAAAGCTTCAGTCAACTGTGGGGGTGGTACCTCAGCAACGACTACTCGTACTCGTAAACGGCGATGGGTTTGTTGAGGGACTGAACTTCGTCTTCGGGGTATCGAAGCCGGGTTGGGGCGGGGTGGTGTTTACTGAGCGGCTTCGACCCGAGTACTACGGTCAGCAACCTTCGATTGCGTTGTACAGAATGAGGCTCTTGAAGGAGAGCTTGCACGAGCTAGGGCACAGCTTCGGCTTGCCGCACTGCCAGCGAAGGTGCGTGATGAGGTTTAGTAACTCTATCTACGACGTCGATGCAAAACCAGCCTCTTTTTGCAGCTCCTGCGCGGCGGCACTTAACAGGATGATCCCGGGCTTGCTAAAAATACCCTAACAGCTCACTAAGATATACCGAAGAGGACCCGTAAAATAGGTGTTGCTTTGATAAAGTCAAT
Source organism: Infirmifilum tikiterense (assembly GCF_054696565.1). The sequence continues at coordinate 927,306 of NZ_CP182482.1, read as the reverse complement.
GGATAGAAGATCCCAGATTATCCCGGGCGGACGCGGGTAAGTTGTTGATGTCACTATAAGCTGAGTGGGCGTTATGATGTAGTCAACGGGGACGTCGTGCTTGTACATCGGTATTTTACGCTCCGTGATTTGCAGGTCGTGGACTGCTGTGACTATAGGGGTTTTATTATCGACTACGTGCAATTCCTTGAGAATCGCGTACTCCAGGTCATAGAACCCGTCTCCCCTACCCAGCCTTGAGCCGTCCCTGTTTACAGCCACGCTTCCCAAAACAATCAGATCAACGCTAATGTTCTCGGGCCACCTTATCCTCTCTCCCAGACTTAACGAACCTCTAAGTGTGGAGGCAAAGCCGTACTTAGATGAAGGTATCCTTGACGGGTCTAAAATCACGTAGCCACGTAACCTCGGCAGGGACACTATTACCTTCTTGCCTCTCTTCAGGGATTCTTCTCTTATTGCTCGGCTAGAAAGATCGGGTGTCGTGTAGACCGTCTCTGCGCGCCTAAAGCCTTCAAGCTTCAGAATCTTAGCCGCGACATTGTTGCTACCCACGAAACCGGGGATTTTCCCATAGCAAGGCCTAGGGCTAGTCACTACCTCGTAGCGTTCAAGTAAAGCCCAGATCTCCCTCCTGATGGCATCCTTCTCCCGATCGCGCTCTACGCCTAGCTCTGCCATAGAGTTCATTCATAATACCCATGTGTAAATTAAAGTTTCGAACGAATGTTATTTTAAATTGTCCTACGGTTATAGGCAGGGGTTATTCCTACAAGTAATATATCCAGCTCGGTTACAGTAGAGTCTGATGACCACAAGAAACGATCTTTCGAGCAGCTATTACGTCACCAATAGGGGTGACTATACGTCTGTAACAAAGGTCATATCGGTAAAGCTGCCCGTCGGCCTTATAGATGCTCTCGATCAGCTCATTGAGAGAGGCTACTTCCAGAATCGCAGCGACGCTATACGTGAGGCCATTAGAAAGCTCCTTTCAACGTACAGGGAAATGGACACTGCCAGGTTTGACCGTGGCCTTCACTTAGGAATTCGCTGAAAAGTCTGACCGAAAAGAAGTTTTCTGCTTTCTCCAGTTTCCCCTCAGCTTATTTTAGCCCCTGGCTTTACTTCCCTGTCAGGCACCAGCAAGACAGGCTTTTCATCATCCACAGCGGCCAGCAGCATGCCTTGTGAAACGTACCCCATGAGGGTTTTAGGCTCTAAATTGGCTAGAACGATGACGAGTTTTCCTACCAGTTCCTCTGCCTTGTAGTGGGGTCTAAGGCCTGCCACTAGCTGCCTCGTTTCACCGCCTATATCGACCTTCAAGAGGAGGAGCTTCTCACTCTTCTGTATCGGTTCGGCATGCAGTACTTTCCCCACGCGTATGTCCAGCTTCTGGAAATCCTCGATTTTAACTGTAGGCATGCTTGAGAGATCGGAATCACAGGTTAATTTTTATTTCGGTGTAGCGAGGTTTGTAGGTGGGTCATGACCGCGGAAGACGTAGATGTGAGGTTGGTGTTCACTGAGAGCGATCTAATACTCCTTGCGCTCCTCTCAGGCGAGAAGAAGATCACCGACCTAAGACCTACCACTGGGCTTTCCACGACGTCTATCTACAACAACGTGAAGAAGCTATTGGAGTACGGTTTTATCGAGGAGGATAGAAAGGGTAGTCCCGGCAACAGAATACTAAGATTGACGGAGAAAGGTCGTAGGGTTGCCGCAATCCTGAAGATGCTCGAGGAGGAGCTGAAGCCAAAAGTCGTGGTCCTTAAGCCCGAGTAAGAAGAAACGCTATTATATGCCTTATTCGGGTTATCTAAGTGGTATGTCTAAGTACGCTGTTCTCGTTGTAGATATGCTCGAGGAGTTCGTTCGCGGTCGCCTGCGCGCTGAGAACGCTGAGCGTATTATCCCCTGCATCAAAAGGCTTATCGATTTCGCGCGAAGCAGAGGCATACCGGTGGTGTACGCTGTCGACCAGCACTACCAAGGCATAGACTTCGAGACTAAGCTATGGGGCCCCCATGCGATCAAGGGTAGTACTGAGGCGAAAGTGGTACCCGAGCTCTCGCCCACTGAGAAGGATTTCATCGTGAATAAGAGGAGGTACGATGCGTTTGTTTTCACAGACCTAGATATGCTTCTTCGAGAGCTGGAAGTAGACACCGTGATAGTTACGGGGATACATACCCACATCTGCGTGCAACAAACAGCGCTTGGGGCATTTTACCGAGGCTACAAAGTTATTGTTCCTTTAGAGTGCGTGGCGGCAGCCAGCGATGAGTGGCACAAAGTGGGGTTGGAGTACATGAGAGAGTTCGCGGGAGCGGAAGTCATAAGCTTAGAAACTCTCCTGAAAAGACTCGATATCGAACTCCGCTCCACCGTTTCTGAGATAGTCTAGATGACTAGAGAACCGAGCCCCACACCCTCTCGTAGTCTTTCCTAAGGCGCTCCCTAGATACGTGGGCGTACACTTGAGTAGTGTTGAGATTCGAGTGCCCCAGAAGCTCCTGGATCTCTCTCACATCGAGGCCTGAGGCAAGGCTTAGGGTTGCGAAGGTGTGCCGAAGCAAGTGCGGAGTAACTTTTCTACTTAAGCCCGCTTTACGCGCTAGCCTCTTCAACACTCTCTCGACAGTTGTGTAGTGGATGTGAGAGCTGGGATCTTTCGAGGATGGGAACAACCACTCCGAGTCGTTGCTTGAGAGGTAGGCTGCGAGCAACTCCGCGACGCTTTGAGGAAAGTACACGTATCTTTCCTTGGCGCCCTTCCCTTTCACCCTTACCGTCCTTCTTTCTAAGTCGATGTCCGTTTTTCTGATGTTGACAAGCTCGGCGACGCGGAGCCCCGTAGTAAACAGCAACATCACGATGAGCTTGTCTCGAATGTTGTCAGCCTGCTCCACCATTCTTTTCACTTCTTCGGGTTCAAGGTACCTTGGAAGCTTTTTCTCACGCTTGGGAAGCTCAAACCCTCGCAGCGCGTCCTCTTTGCCGACAAACTCCAGGAACCTTTTAACTGCAACAGCCGCGGTGTATAGGCTGTCCGGCTTCCACCCGCGTTGGCGCAGACGGGCTAGAAAAAGGTCGATGTCGTAGAGTTGCACTTCCGAGATTCGCTTGCCATCGAGGAACTGAAGAAAGCTCTCCAGTATGCTTCTAAAGTACCTTATCGTCTTCTCGGACCTGTTTCGGGCAATGAGGTGAGAGATGTACAATTCAACGAGCTCTTGGTTGCTCAAAGCCAGCGGGGATGCTTCCCTACTCATTTTCCTCCTTAAACCCCAGCTCTTCTGGCCGCCGCGCAAGCCTTTCAAGGTGCGAGGCAACGTATATGGGGGCGCCAGCGCGCAGTGCTATTGCTACGCTGTCGCTCGGCCTAGCGTCGATGAATAGCCTTTCCCCCTTCTGCTCATCGCCTTTCCTTAGAACGATGGTTGCTGTATAGACGCTGTTGTTGAGAAGCGCATCTATGGTTATTCTCTCCACGGAAACTCCGAGAGCCTCGAGGATGTTTATTATCAGGTCGTGCGTCATCGGCCTCTCCGTTCTCACGCCGTTTAGAGCGTTCTGAATAGCTACTCCCTCGCTCACACCAATGTATATTGGTAGCACCTTACCTTTCCACTCTGGTGCCTCGAGAAGCATTACAAACCCTGCGCCACCCGATTCGAAGAGTATCGGGTAAACGCCTACAACGTCAACTTTCAAGTACTCTTCTTTTTCACCACCACTCAACAGCTTCACCCCGGGCATCCTGGAAAAACGCTGGGTTTATCCTGACGACGACCAGGTTGCCTCGGAACTGTCCTAGCTCCTTCACCCTTTTCACAACCTCATTGATCACGAACACAGGGTTTGACTTGATGAAGTTTACGGCCTCATCGCCTCTCTGGCTTGACGCTATCTTGAAGAAGATCTCCTTTACGACCATCTCGGCCATGAGGTTCGTGAAGCATACCTCCCCTGTCCTAATCAAGGACCCTATCGCGAACTTTTTAAACTCCGTGGCTTCGTCGCCGAGCACATCCAGAATTGGTCCAACTTTTTCCTCCAGACGCTGGACAGCCTTAGTGTTCTCAGGGTCATCGGACATTACGAGCTTAACTCTCTGCCTCCACTTGAGAACCCAGATTTCAGCCCACTCGTTCACCAGGGAGTCGAACTCGAGCGGATTCTCCTCAGCCAGCTTCGACGCTAACGCAAGAGACTTGTAGCTGTAGTCCGGGTCGCCTATGAAGTCGAACTTTACTGCCAGGTAATTCACAAGGTCCTGTGTTGCCACGTCGCTCATGAACTCGACCTCCTGCTGCGTGAGATCGGAGAAGTACCTAGCTATGTAATGTGAAACTATTGACTCCAAGGTTGAGTACGCGTTAGATTCCTTCCACTCCATTACTGCAAGCGCACCTAGTCATTAACAAGCATCCCGCCTTAAAAAAAGTATGCGGTTCAAGGTAAAGCTATATGATGTGCGGAAGCCCTAGGAGCGAGACAAATACGCTGAAAACGTAGATTAGGAAGGCTATGACCGCAGCTCCTACCCAGCCTACACCGAAGATTTTCCTGAGAGCCCACAGCCACGCTACTATCGCCAGGATGTTCGCGAAGGGTATTTTTAGGATGTTGAATAACGCGAAGATTATTTCGCCGACTAGTGCGGCTAAGAGGGCCCCAGCAATGTTCTCGCGTTTCTGCTTGCCTGGAAAAATCTTCAGCGCAACGTAGATCACAATAGCACTCACAACCCAACCGATGATAAACTCAAGGACAGCACCCATACTAATCGGCATACTTTTTCACGCTTCGAATAGTTATGCTTGCTAAAAAAGTTTCGGGGGAAGAGGGTTTATAAGGAGGCCGTCGACACCTAATTAAGCGGATGATGAGGCGACGGTATAATTGATAGGTGACGAGTCTTCTCGCGACTGATGCGATACAATTCATAGTTTCTGTCGCTTGTTGCTCTCACCAGAGGCCTTTTATGCGCTCTGGCCTGAGGGGGAGAAGGTTCAGAGACCTAAATCCTCGCTATCTAGTAGCTTAGCTTGAACCTAGCGTCCGCTATCTTCACCCACTCAGATGAGACAAAGGTGGGGTTAAGGTCCATTTCGCTGACGGTGGTGGAGAGCTCGGAGAACATGAGCGAGGCTCTGCTTATCGTCTCAGCAAGCAACTCTATGTTAGCCCGAGGTAGCCCTCTGTACCCCTCCAAAATCCTGTAGCCCTTGATTCTCTTAATGATCTCTAGTGCGTCTTCGTAGGACACGGGCGCGATCTCGAACACCACGTCTTTGAGGACCTCTACGAGTATCCCGCCTATGCCGAACGCTATCACAGGGCCGAACTGCTCGTCCCGAAGACCCCCGATTATCACTTCGTGCGCTTTCTGAACCATCTCCTGTACTACAAAACCATAGACTCTAGCCTCAGGGTACCTTTGCCTGACGCTTGAGAGCATTTCATCCATCGCTTGCCTCAGCTCGACCTCGGAGCCTATTCCCGTTCTCACAGCTCCAGCTTCTGTTTTGTGAACAATATCAGGGCTGTCAAGCTTCAACACAACTGGAAAGCCGAGGCTAACCGCCTTTGCGGCCTCCTCTGGTCGTTTTAGCGTAATGTACCTCGCGACTGGCAAACCGTAGCTCTCAAGTAGAGCCAACGACTCCGAGAGCGATAGAAGCGACCTGCCCTCATTGATTGCTTTCTCCAAAATCGGGTTGGTCATCCGGTTCACTTCCTGTAATACAGCAGAACTTTCTTTAAAGCCTTTGCTGTGTCAACAGCATCATCAGCGCTCATACCTGCGAGCGTTGGTAAGGTAACCACGCTTCTCGCGGCAAGCTCTGCTTTCGGGGAAAGCCCGGGCTTGTACGAAACTTTACCACCGTAGTAGGGACAAGACCAGGGGCAACCCCGCCCGTAAGCGTCGAGCTTCTGGAACAGTGGGTTCTCGTATATTACACGAGGGTACGAGACGAGGACTAAAACGTTCTCACGCCTTACGGCTTCAACCACCCTGTCTCGACTAACCCTTAGATTCTCCAGCCTGAGCAAAACCTGGTATATGTGCCATGTGTGCTTAACGTGCTTCCTCGGCTTAGGTAGCAAAACGAGGTCTCCATCAAGGCTCGCTAGCTCATCGGAATATATTCTAGCAATCTCCTCCCTTGCTCTGTTTAGCTCCTCTATTCGCGACAGCTGACCCAAGCCCAGCGCGGCCTGTAGCTCTGTCATCCGGTAGTTCCATCCGAGAGTTGTGTGGTAGTAGCGCTCCTCGGAGCCGTGCTCTACGAAAAGCCTCGCTTTCCTGTAGACTGCTTCGTCATTTGTCGTGACCATCCCTCCCTCTCCTGTTGTCATGTTCTTGGACTGGTAGAAGCTAAAAGCCCCTACGTCCCCAATGCTACCCACCTTTCTCCCTTTGTACTCACTCCCGATAGCCTGAGCGCAGTCTTCTATCACCGCGAGACCGTTCTCGCGGGCGATCTTCATTATCTCGTCCATCTCCGCAGGATGCCCCGCTAGGTGAACTACCAGTATAGCTCTCGTTCTAGGAGTGATTTTATCAACTATTGTTTCCGGGTCTAGGTTGAGTGTATCCAGCTCTATATCCCCGAACACCGGGATGGCGTTGTTGTGCAACACGGCTGTGGCAGTTGCGACAAAGCTGAAAGGGGTCGTGATAACCTCGTCCCCTACTCCTATACCAAGGCTGGCGACAGCCGTGTGCAATGCAGCTGTTCCGTTCGAAACGGCAAGAGAGTACTTCACTCCTATGAACCTTGCGTACTCCTCCTCAAACCTATGGACGAAGGTTCCCACGCCTGAAGCTAAGCGACCGGACTCGAGAACCGAAAGCACGAGCTGTTTCTCGTAATCCGAAATCCTCGGAAAGTACTCCTTAAAGGTGTCCCGAACAGGTTTTCCCCCCTCGATAGCCGGTAGTTCCATCTGCGACCAGGGTGTTTTAGACAATGTCCAGTTATTAAAGATATCCAGGTTTTTAGAGCAATGAGATCACTCTTTCACCCTTCTCACTGTAGATATTTACCTTGACCAGACCTTTCAGCTTGCTTGACTCAAGCTTCGGCATGAGAACTCTCTCCACCTGGAAGAAGCCGGCTAGATCTTCCATGTACACGGAGACCTGAATAGGGACGTCGTCACCTTGAGACAGCTCGACACGCTTGATGCTAAGCGCCGACAGGGAGTGCATGTCCACCTTCCCCATCTTATAAGGTAAACGAGCACGACCTTCCGACATGTCCAGCCCGTCTGCGAGCTTCACTATACTGGCCTCGAGCGTCAAGGCCTTTACGTTGAACTCAGTACTATATATTGCTGAAAGAATCTCCTGCCTCAGAGTATACCTTCGGGAACCGATGCCTGGGTGCACGGTACTTATGATCCTGTCAACAATGTCCTTGGCTAGAAGGCTACCTATCAACTCGTGGTTTTCGCGGTGAACGGAGTTTCCAGTATCATGAAGGTAGCTTGCTAGCACGAGAATAGTTTTGACTTCGTCGAGGCTCTGCGCTGTCCCGTCCTTCAAGGTGGTGAAATCTACATTACGGTTAAGTAGCATGTGCATTATCTCGAGCGATGCTCCAGCCACTATCCTCGCGTGGACTGGACCATGGTCATTGTACCCGAGGCGCTTCACAGCTATCGTGTTGCTCATCTCGAGCAGAGCCTGAACCTCCTCATCGCTCTCGATGACCTTAACGAGCCTAGCTACAAACTGGTCCCGTTCAATCCACTTATTCAGAATAGACTTCGACACAACGGTGGCTTGTGAGCTCAGCATGGGAGAAAGAAAGATTCGCTTTCTCCTTAAAAACGTTTTGCCTGGACTCAGAGAGAACTTAGCCTGTAGTGCTTGAACGCTGAGAGGCCAGGGTACTTCGCACGGGACCCGAGCTCCTCCTCGATCCTTATGAGCTCGTTGTACTTGGACGTTCTCTCCCCGCGCGCAGGAGCCCCGGTCTTTATCTGCCCTGTGTTAAGGGCGACAGACAGGTGAGCTATCGTAGTGTCCTCGCTCTCACCGCTTCGATGGCTAATTATCACCGAGTAGTCGTTGTTCATAGCTAGCCTAGCCGCTTCAAGCGACTCAGAAAGGGTACCGATCTGGTTGACCTTGAGGAGCAGAGCGTTTGCGGCTCCGAGCGATATGCCTTTCGAGAGCCTTGAGGGGTTAGTGACAAAAAGATCGTCTCCCACTATCTGAACCTTTAAGTCACGGGTAACGATGGCAAACCCCTCGAAATCATCCTCGTGCAGAGGATCCTCGATCGATATTACCGGAAACTCGCCGACAAGCTCTGCGTAGTACTTAATGAGCTGCTCACGGCTGAACTCTCTTCCATCCAAGAAGTAGGTGCCTCTCTTCTCGTCGTAGAACTCGGAGGCCGCCGCGTCCAGCGCTAAAGCAACGTCCCTCCCGGGCTCATACCCGGCGAGCTTTATGGCGTCTACTAGAGCCCTTAAAGCCTCCCTCGACTCCCTCATGGGAGGCGCGAAGCCACCCTCATCCCCCACGTTTACCGCGTGGGCTCCGTAGCGCTCCCTCAGGATGCTCCTAAGCGCGTGGTACACTTCACTACCCATCTTGAGCGCCTCGGCGAAGGACTTCGCCCCTACAGGAGCGATCATGAACTCCTGGATCCTGAGCTCGTTACCGGCGTGCTTCCCCCCATTTATGATGTTCATGAGGGGGACAGGTAGAAGGTGGGCTTGAAGGCCCCCTAAGTACAGGTAGAGCGGCATACCGTAAGTGCTGGCAGCGGCGTGCGCCACCGCGAGGGAGACGGAAAGTATGGAATTCGCACCCAATCTCGACTTATTGGGAGTTCCGTCCAGCTCTATCAGCCTCCTGTCTATGTCTTCCTGCTTTCTAGCATCCATCCCTACGATTTCCCTAGCAATGACGGTGTTAACGTTCTCGACAGCTCTGGTAACTCCCTTGCCGTGGAAATCTTTCCCACCGTCTCGTAGCTCTAACGCCTCGTGAGTACCCGTAGAGGCGCCAGACGGAACGATCGCTCTCCCAGAACCGCCGCCGAGAGTATATACTTCTGTTTCGACTGTAGGGTTTGCGCGCGAGTCGAGAACCCACCTAGCTTTAGCACGCACTATATCAAAGTCCTCTTCCCAGACGCACTGCGTTGAAGGCACATTTTGTATTATCAACTTACTGACTTAACTGTTGTGGCTTTTACCGTGTGTTATTAACCAGGATGTTTTCTTAGAAACGAGGATAAAGAGTAAATTCATATACTTTTTCGAAAAACAGGTAATCGGTGTCAGCTTGACCCAAAACACTGTAGGCGTGATTCTCTGCGGGGGTGAAGGTAAAAGGCTCAGGCCGCTAACTTACTACTTCCAGAAAGCCATGATCCCTATAGGCTCTCAGCAGAAACCGCTTCTCGAGTACATTGTGCGACTGATGAAGTACCACGGCATAAACAACATCGTGATGCTCATAGGCTACAAAGGACAGCAGATCGTGAACTACTTCAACGATGGGGAAAGGTACAGCGTCAAAATATCCTACGTCTGGGACAACCCCGAGTTCGGCGGCAACGGCGGCGCTCTCTACAATGCTTACCTAAAGGGAGCTTTGGACGACGCTGAAAATATACTCGTTTACTACGGTGACATCCTGAGCGACATTAATCTCTCTGAGATGCTTAGGTTCCACGACGAGAGAGGGTTCATATCTACACTCGCCCTCTCGCCGAACTATAGGGTCGCGGTCGGCGTTGCCGAGCTTGATGGCGAAGAGGTTGTGCGGATGGTCGAAAAGCCCCCTCTCGGAAAACCGGTCACTATAGGTGTTGTCGCTCTTCGTAGAAAAGCTCTTGACGTGCTACACGAGATCGCAGAGACTAAGAGGGATATTGACATCATGGGAGATCTCATCAGGGTTTTGATAGAGCGAAGGCTTAGGGTTGGAGGATACTTAACGAGTGCTTTTTGGTTCGACCTCGGAACGACAGAGGCATACGAGAAACTGGACCCGAACGAAGTGGATCAGAGATTCGGTTTCCTCTTCTAAGAGCCGAGGAAGTAGTAAAGAGCGGTTTTTTCGCCCTTAATTATCTTCGTTATGAGGCCGGCTGGGGCTAGCTTTAGCAGCCTTGAAAATTGCCAGTGGTCAAAGACAAAGTCGACCATTTTCCTGTACTTCCTTCCAACGCTCAGTATGCTTCCGACCTCGCTCCAAGCCCTCTCAGCGTAGACTTCTGGCTTCTCCAGCCAAACGGCCTCCGCAGCCAGTATGCCGAGGGCCATCGACGTAAATATGCCGCCTCCGTTTATGGGGTTTGTTGCGCCGAGAGAGTCTCCGGCAAAAAGCACCTTTTCGCATACGGGGGGCGCGTAGAATCCTGAAACCGGTATCCACCTAGACCTTGGTGTCTCGATGCTGGAGGCGGAATCCAGGAAGCCTTCAGGGTTAAGCTCGACGAACCTCTTCAGAAGAAGTATAGGGTTTGTGCCTGCCTTCACGTAGCTGTAGCGGATTCCTATGCCTACGTTAGAGAATTCGCCCTCGTAAGGGATTATCCAGGCGTAGCCGCCCGGTGTCTGAGGAGAGGCATGCATGTAGACAACTCTCTTACTCATGTTGGGTGTCCGCATCTTCATGTTCACCCCGATTGCCAGATCTTTAGCTTCGAGCTTTGAAGCGCATCCGAGCAGCCTGCGCGTGAGCGAAGGATATCCGTCGGCAGCGATGATGTATTCGCTTTCGAGAACTTTGCCTCGACGAGTCTTGATGACGTAGCGATTCTGCAGTCTCCTAATGCATACAACGTCGTCACCTAAAACATAGTTCGCTCTTTCAACGAGCTTCTCGACCAGTTCCCGCCTGCTAACAGTAAAACCTGGAACTGCCATTCTGAATAACCTTACACCCTCAATGTTGAGGCGGATTTCATCAAAGGCGTTCAGCTTTCTGGCAAGGCTGATGTAGTTGAAAGCCATCCTTACTGAAGGCTTATGGCTGATGAACTGAATGGCCTCCGGCTCCGGTAAAAACTCCCCGCACACTGTAGGGCTCTCAAGGGCATGCTTCCTCTCTATGCCTATAGCCTCGACGCCCAGCTCGCTTAACCTTCTTAGAGCTGCCGCGCCGGCAGGGCCCAAGCCGATAACCGCAACCTTAAACATCGTTCCGTCGCTACATCAACATGTCTCTTAAGCTTTTACCCTCCGTTCTCTTAGCTATTTCTAGGTGCGTCTTGTCTCTGGATGCACACTATAAAGTATCCATGCTGTCTACTTTAAGCTCCACGGGGTGAAATTGATACTTTCTAAACATCCGATGATTAGAACTACAATGTTGATGCGTCAAAAGAGCCACACTTTAACGTGTGTTTTTCGTTAGGTAGAAATAGGGAGCCTAGGAGCTTCAGCGGTTTTAGGCGCAAAGGTTATGGAAGGCAGACTTTCTCACGGCCAAGTACTTTTACTGCTGTCTGGATGACCGTGAGGGAGCGCTCTAGGATATCTCGGACGAACTCGATGCCAGCTGGTGTCAGTTTGTAAATTTTCTTATCTCTAGAGCCAACCTCGCGCGATTCCACGAAGCCTGCTTCCTCTAGTTTCTTCAGGTACGGGTAAACCTGCGAAGGCCCTACTTGGACGCCGAGCATCTTCTCGAGAAGCCTCATGAGCTCATAGCCGTGCTTCTCGCCCTCAGCCAGCAGTATTAGCGTGTAAAGTTTTATCACCGTATTTACCCTTAGCGATTCAGCTACCGTGGGACCCTTGTCTTCAGCCATATCGTATCGCTAGAACTTTTTTCTATCTACATCTATATATAAATATTTTTGTCTTTTAGATTCCCGTGCGGTGATTTACCTTTTCTTTTCACTTTTACCATAGGAAGCAACAAAACACTGATCAGAGAAGAGAGGTTGTATCTGGAGTACAGGCTCCTTAAACGCTGAGCGTAAATCCCTAGCTAAGAATCAGCGGGTTTCAGGTGGGATGTAAATGACTGCAACTAAACCTAGTCCCTTCTTTATGAGCACTTTCCCGCCGAGTTTCGTGAAAAAATCTGCCCTGGGCATTAGCTGAAGAGTTGGGATCAAAAGCTCCCACCTGCCTCGACGACCACCGCTCACGATGAAGCCCAAGATGGGGGCGATGTACCCAAAGTACAGTACGACGGCTGGTAGCAGGAAACGGCTTATTGCGAAGAGGTCGAGGATGAAGACGCCTTTTCTCGACGCTTTACGCATGTTAAAAATGCCTAGAGCTTTGTCCATGAAGTCACGGAAGCTGAACATCGCGATAGCGAAGTCGAATGACCTGGCTCTAAAGGGTATGCACTCTGCTGCTGCAACTACACGGTGGAAATTCGCATAATTGTGCGTGTTCTTCGTGGCTATTGGGTCGATGCATACAACCTCCTCAGCAGTCTGCACAAGCTGAGGAACGTACACTCCGTCCCCGCAACCCACATCTAGAACCCTACCGGCTACGGAGGATAGAACGATGTTCCTGAGGAGTCTGTGCACGCCCAGGCTCATCACGGTATTTGCCCGCTCGTATATGGCCGTATCAAACAGGTAGTTTAGAACGCGCTCCACCTGAAACCATAACCCTATTGGTAGTCCGGTAGCCCCCAATGACGCCACCTAGATTCCAGTTTGTCCCCTAGGATTCTCCTGGCTTGGCAAGAGCACTCGCGTAGGAATAGTTCCAACGAGTACCTAGCAAAGTATGCGAGCGAGCTGGATAGCCGAGCCGCACTCTCAAAAACTCTGTCCACTTCACCCACAAACTTTTTCTCAGCGTAATCCAGATGATTTCCCTGCGACTCTCTAAGTAGCTGTATTACACTCCCGCTGTCGCGGACACCCTTCTCTACGTCAACTAAGTCGTCTAGAATCTGGTATGCCCGACCAAGGGAGAGGCCATAAACCCTGGCGTATTCTACTGCTGACTCTCCTTGCTGTATCGCATAGATAGGTAAAACTGCTGAAGCCTCGAACACCGCGCCCGTCTTGTATGAAATAACGTCCAAGTAACTAACCCCCGGGTCGACCCCTTTTAGTATCTCCATATCCCACAGCTGCCCTAAAGCAGCTTTGTACCACGCGTCCATGCTCTCGATAACAGCCCTCGTACCCGCTTTGGCAACATACTTTATCGCGGTGGCCATCATCACGTGCGGGAAAACGATGGCTCTCTCCAATCCGTAGCGTTTCCAGAAGCTGGCCCTGCCCCTCCGCACCTCAGACTTATCGATTATATCGTCGTGGATAAGGCTGGCCGAGTGCATGAGCTCTAGGGCTAAGGCTATTGGTAACGCTGGTTCAGCATCGCCGCCCAGTGCCTTACCTACGAAGAGCGCGAGTGTCCCGCGGATCATTTTGCCGCCCTCAAGAGCGTACACGAGCTCCTCGATGAAGGGCTCTTTCTCATAGAGCTCTTCGCGGATATAGTCCCTCAGCCTCTCCCTCAGGCGCCTCGTCTCTGACTCCAGGGCTACCACTGACAGCATTAAAAACCCGAAGACTCACAGCTCGCAAACGAATATAAGGCTTTCCTGCGAACTTCGACAAGTGTTCGACGCTCACTGCCACCTGACATACCCTGGTCTTAGAGAGCTGTTACCAAAGGTGCTGGAGGAAGCGAAAGGACAGATGAGGGGCATAGTGACCTCCGCGTTCCCCTTCGATAAGGAGAAAAAGAGGGATTTCGAGGACGCGCTCGAGGCGCTGAGCTTGAGCCAGCGGTACCAAGGGCTGGTGTTCGTAACCATGGGGCTTCACCCAGTACAAGTACTTGAAATGAGCGATGATGAGATCGAGCTCTACAAGGAACTTGTGAAGCGCAATACTGGGGCGATAGTAGGGATTGGGGAAATAGGCCTCGACAGGTTCTGGGTTAAAGATGAGGAAGAGTACTCTCGATCGAGGAAAGTTTTCCTGGAAATGCTTGAGCTGGCTGAGAAGATTAGAAAACCGGTTGTAATTCATAGCCGGAAAGCCGAAGAGGAGGTCGTCGAGATGCTTTCTAGCTTCAAGCTTGAAGAAAAGGTGTTGATGCACTCCTTTACCGGAAACATGACTGCGGCAAAAAAGGCTCTGGACACGGGTTTCTACTTCTCCGTCAATTACAAAATTAGGGACACCAAGAATATGCGCAAGATAGCTAAGAGCTTTCCTCTCGAGCGCATCCTGACGGAGACAGATGCTCCTTTCCTGTCCCCGAGCGGGGGCGTGAACACTCCCCTGAACGTTAGAGCAGTCATCGAGGAGGTGGCCGAGCTGAGAGGGATGAGCTTTGAGGAGGTCGATGAGGTGACTACCCAGAACGCATTTATGTTCTTTGGCGTTAGTACTACTGGTCGGCGCTAAATGGGGGGTGTTTTCAGCAAGATACTGGTGGCTAACAGGGGGGAAATTGCCGTCAGAATAATTCGAACAGCGAAAGACATGGGGATCAAAACTGTCGCAGTGTACAGCGACGCGGATAGAGATGCGCTTCATACAAGGCTCGCCGATGAAAGAGTCCGCTTAGGTCCCCCCGAGCCTAAGCTCAGCTACCTGAACTCCAAAGCCATACTGCAAGCTGCTCTGAGCCTCGGAGCTGAGGCTATCCACCCCGGCTACGGTTTTCTCTCGCAAAACGCTCAATTCGCTCAGGAGGTTGTGGAGAGCGGCCTCACATGGATAGGTCCTCCTCCAAGCGTTTTAAAGCTGGCTGGTGACAAACTATCATCTAGAAGGCTTTTCGCCGGCAGCGGGATCCCGGTGGTTCCCGGGACGCTTGAGCCCGTCAGCCTAGAGGAGGCTCCGGAGGCCGCAGAGGAGCTAGGGTATCCCGTAGTCGTGAAGCCAGCGGGAGGTGGAGGGGGTATCGGGATGTTCGTCGCAAGTTCTCCTAGCGATCTGAGGGATAAAGTTGAGAAAGCCTCTAGGTTGGCTTCAGCCTCGTTCAGTAGAAGCGAGGTTTACCTCGAGAAGTACTTCCCCAGAGCTAAGCACATCGAGGTTCAGATCCTAGGTGACGAACACGGAAAAATAGTACACCTTTTTGAAAGGGAGTGTAGCGTTCAAAGGAGGTTCCAGAAGGTAATTGAGGAGGCCCCATCCCCTTCCATCACCTCCGAGGAGAGAAAGGAGGTGTTAAAGCTGGCCGTTAAAGCTGCCGAAAGTTGCCATTATGTGAACGCTGGGACGTTCGAGTTTCTCTTCGACCTAGACGAAAGGAAGTTCTACCTCCTCGAAGTTAACACCAGAATACAGGTAGAGCACCCCGTCACGGAGATGATCACCGGCGTCGACATCGTTGAGCAACAGATACTCATAGCCGCAGGCGAGCAGCTTTCATCAGCTTTATCATCGCTCAACTACAGCGGCCACGCTATAGAGGCGCGCATCTACGCAGAGGATCCATGGAGCAACTTTATGCCCTCCCCGGGGAGAATATCCCGTCTGGAACTACCCGCAGGACCCTGGGTCAGAGTCGACAGCGGCGTCTACGAGGGCTACACCGTTCCGGAGTTTTACGACCCTCTTCTGATGAAAATCGTCTCCTGGGGGCAGAATCGCGAGGCTGCGCGGAGCAGGCTGGTGAGGGCGCTGAAGGAGCTCGTGATCGAAGGCGTTAAACACAACCGCTCGTTCCTAGTAAACGTCCTCCAGCACCCACGCTTTGTGGATGGAACGTACACTACTCGCCTACTAGAGGAGGAGAGCCTTTACCGGGTCCGGGATGTGGAAGGTGCGGCATCACCCGCTGAGAGAAGAGAGAGAGGCGCACAGGATAGAGCGCAGAAAGTCAGCTACTGGCGTTTGCTCGCCAGGGCTCGCTTCTAACCGAGGCTTATTTCGAGGGGTCTGTCAATCGTCGATATCCACGTGTACTCTTTCATCCGCTCTTCCATGTAGCGGGGGATTTTGAATAAGTGGTAGTAGTTATCCATGTCCAAGAAGCGGAGATCGAGCCTGCTGAGCCTCTCCTGAAGCTCACTCCTTGGGATACTGAGCGGGTCGCGCCCCATTGATCCGAGGGCAAAGCCCCACTCGCTGTAGAATGCTGGGACGAATACCTTGTAGAGGCGGGAGACGGGAAAGACGGCGCCAACGGTGTTGCCTATAACTGCGAATGCTTCGAGGTAGTACCTCGTAGAGGTAGCCTGCGTGACCATAACGCCCTGCGCGTTCAGTATTTTCTTTACGCCTTCATAGAACTCCTTCGTGTAAAGTAGGACACCGGGGGTGTTTTTAAGAGGATCCGTGAGGTCAAGTATTACAACGTCGAACTTCTCGCTAGTGTTCTCGATGAACTCTTTTCCGTCTGCTATCACTAGCTCCACTCTAGGGTCGTCGAAAGAGCCCTGATGCCATTTGCAAAGGTACTTCTTCGCTAGCTCGACGAGCCCTCCGTCAATGTCAACCATCACCACGCGTTCCACTGTCTTGTGCTTCAGAACCTCCCTGATAGTCGCGCCTTCACCCCCTCCCACGACGAGTACTTTCCTCGGATTGGGATGCGTGAGCATTGCTGGGTGAACTAGGCTCTCGTGATAGATGAACTCGTCGTACTCTGTGCTCTGCGCATATCCGTCTAGGAAAAGAGCCACCCCGAAGGACCCCGTTTTCGCGATGGTTACTCTCTGGTACTTCGTCCGACCGTCGTATAGTAACTCCTCTATGCCGTGGATGTGCGCCTCGAGCGGGCTAAGCCACTCGGTGTACCAGAGTACCCCGATGTTCTTTGACTGGTTGCTTTGCATAAGCTAGCGTAGCATCCCTCCTATTTAACCATTTAATCGCTACGCAGGTTAACGGGGTCAGGTGTCCTAGCCTACATCACGCATCAGCAGTTCCAGCGGTCTTCATCCCAGAGCTCTAAAAGGCACAAAGATAAAAAAAGTTCTTTCTCAACTTAGGACGCTTAGGCTTTTATTGCCTCCCTGCCTTTGTCGGTTATTCTGTACTTACCTTCCCCGGCTTTCTCAACCAAGCCCTGATTAACTAGACCTCGGATCTTCCCAGTGACTTTTCTAACGTCTAGACCCGCTTTCTCGGCTATTTCTTTGCAGGATGCCGGCTGCGTAAATGTTGCTAGAGCTTTCAGGATGCTTACAGCCGTGTCATCAAGCTTCTTTGGACTGGAGGACATTTTCACCGCCAAGAAGTTCTAGCCAGATGGGGGTAATTTAGTTAACTCCTGGGATACCTTGAAAATTTTGTTGAGAGTGCTGTCGGGAGCAATGGGATCTGGAATTGCTATGTATGGCACGCTGTGACGGGCAGCGAGCTCTAGAGCTTTCTGAGCAACCTGCGTGGAGGTTGACCCCACTACTACTATAAGCTTGCACTCGCCACTGCTGAGGCTACTCTCTGTTCTTGCCAGGTCTTCGGGAGTGGCAGGCAGGTCCTCTTCCTTTACAAGAAGGTACTTGACCCTGATGCCAGCCCACTCAACAGCGTACTGCGCTGGCGGAGAAGTAGCTACGGCGCAAAAGTTCAGCTTTCTAGTAGCGTTCTCGATTGTGCTCACCTTCTCTATGAGGTTTTTGAGGTTCGACCTGTATGTTTCAGCACACTCCGGTCTAAGCGTCTCAAGCTTCTTTTCCACGTAGACCATGTAGATCTTGTAGTTCTCGGGGTCGTATATCGGCCAATGGTAGTTCGGCTGTCCCGTCGCAGGGTTCAACTTGATGCTTACGCCGGGAATGCTCGGGATTTCGATTAGAACAGCTTTTATCTCGCCTCTGCTGACGAGATCCCTTATCTGCGTCTCGAAAGGAGTATGAGCAGTTGAGACGATGATGTCAGCGTCCCGCAGCTTAGCAACGTCACTTGGGGTCAACTGGTACTCGTGGGGATCCACGCCCGAGGGGGTTACCGAGAAGACGGAGTCGCCGCTACAGACTAGCTGGTCGAGGTCAGGCTTAAGAGAGTAAAACGTAACAGCAACAACTATCCCCGTTTTACTTTGAGGAGGCTGTTTGGGAGCAAGAAGATAAACTGCAAAGATGGCTACCACGGTAAGCGCAAGTATTGCGGAAACGGCGAGTAACGTTTTATTTCGTGCACTATCACTCTTCGACTTTACCTGGTTTGTGCACATTAGGGTAATCACCCCGGCATAAACTACTTATATGTGCACGATTATTTAAGCTTGGTGGTTTTAACGTGCACAAGGAAGTAGAGCTACGTGTAGTAGACCTTACGTTTGCCTACAATTCGGAGTACATCTTAACAAAGGAGAACTTTTCAGTGAGCGGTGCTGGCTTAATAACCGTGCTAGGGCCAAATGGCGCGGGCAAGACTACCTTCTTCAAGGTTCTCATGGGTCTTCTCAAGCCGGTGGAGGGCAAGATTCTCGTTAACGGATCAGAGGTCACGGGAAACCCGCTAGCTGCTGGGCGTTTCATGAGTTATGTTCCTCAAATCTCGAATATCGAGTATGGTTACCCGATAACCGGCAGAGAGCTGATCGAGGCTACGCTGAGGTCAGAGAGAAGGTGCAAGGATCGCGAATGTAGAAGCAGAGCTGGAGAGTACTTAAAGGCAGTGAAAGCTGAGGAGTTCGCGGATAAAAGGCTCAGCGATCTCAGCGGGGGGCAGTTGCAGCGGATTCTCATAGCCAGGGCTTTGGCCAGAGACACTCCGATCCTTCTTCTAGATGAACCGTTCTCAGGGGTGGATCCAAGGGCTAGGGAAGATATTTTATCCTTTATTCAAAGGATCTCCAGAGAAAAGATGGTGCTCTTAACGACCCACGACCCAGTTCTCACGATCAACCTTAGCAGGTACATCATAGTGTTCAACCGCGGCATAAAGGCTGTAGGCTCGCCTCGAGACATCTTCAAGCTTGATATGCTCCGAAAGGCTTACGGAGACGGTGTGCTGCTTATCGAGAAGTGCTTGCACGTGATAGCGTAGGTGATTTATATGTACTTGGACCCGCGCTGGATTATCCTCATCGCCTCAACGTCGATTGCTTTCAGCTCACTTAGCCCGATCGTAACGGTGAGAAAGCTGAACTTCTTTGCTTCAGCCCTTCCGCACGCTTCTCTCCTCTCAATAGCCTTAGGGTACATGCTTTCAGCGATCACGGGGGTTGACCCGACAACCCTCGCTATAGTGATCAGCGTGCCGCTATCGTTTCTGCAGATGTACCTGGTTCAGAGAGGTGTAGACGAGAACATAGCCACATCGGTTTTCGTGGCCTTCACAACCTCGGCGAGCGTCGCCGCGATGTACTACATTTTGACCAAGTTCCCCGCTCAAGTCAGCCTTTGGTCGTACATTCTGGGCGACCCCCTGCTCTCGACTTGGAGTGATGTGGCTTACGCGCTCGCGGTCTCGGCCGCTGTAGCGGCTCTCAGCCTTGTACTCTACAGGAAGGAGGTCCTGATAGGGGTTGACAGGGACTACGCGATGCTTATAGGCTTGAATGTTAGGCTACACGACTACGCGGTTGTGGCGCTGCTCACCGTCGCGAGCGTGGGGCTTCTGAGAGTGGTAGGCTTCGTGCTGGAGCACGTGGTCCTGCTACTACCATCAGCCATCGCGGTCTCGATCGCCCGAAACTCGGGGGACGTGCTGTGGATTAGCATAGCGGTCTCCGTGCTTTCCGGGGTTATCGGACTTATGGTCGCTTTAGCGCTCGACATAGCCCCATCCGCCGCGTTTGGTCTTACGCTCTTCGCAGTCTACCTCGTCGCGCTCGCACGAGGTGGGAAGGGGTGAAGCGCTGCAAGGTTAGGTTCGGGGTTAGCCTTGAAAGTGATCTGGCGAGCGACGTCGAAAGGCTCGCTAACGTCATGGGGACAAACAGGTCTCATATCGTAAACATGGCTGTTAGAAGTTTCCTCGACGAGAAGTTTCACTTCACGGCCCCTCACGAGTGCGAGGGGGTGCTTATTATCAGCTACGAACCTCGACGCGGCAGTCTCATAGATTCTGAGATTGAGCGCAGGAAAGAAGCTATTCGGAGCAGGTTGCACCTCCACACGACCGAGGGTCTGTGCACCGATGTGCTTTACGTTAAAGCTTACAGCGACGAGATAGTCGGGCTCGAGAGCAGCATGAATAGATGCGGTTGCAAGGTATGCAGGTTCATCCCACTGCACTCGTAACTTTAAGCTAAAAACTTGGAAACAGAAGCCTTCTAGGCGCTACCGCACTGGGTTTAAAAAGTCTTCTTAAATGCTTCTGCGAGCTTCCCCAGCCTGCTCTTCCCGCGTAGTAGCAACTCGTTCGCGGCATCGACAAGCAAAGGGTATCTTTCTGGACTTACTATGTCCAGGCCTTTAAGCCTCAGCGGTGCTTCCAGCTTCTCCATGGACATTATCTCCACGACTATTCTTTTACCCAAGCCCTGTATGCCACTGTGCTTAAAACCGGAGTTTCTGGCAGCAATGAGCAGTCGTCTAGCCGAGGGTATATCTCGGGCCACAATGTGCATTATGGGCGGGTGGATTGAGAACCATACATTCTCCTCGCTTGTAGCGTTCAAAACAAGCAGTAGCTCCTCAGGGGCGATGGGCCTGTGCCACTTAGCCAGCACCCTCAATCTACCCTTCTCGCCAGGATGCTGCCCCGCTATTACCTGTATCCGGCCGCTACAGCTACTCGTAGTGTAGTAGCTCTCCGTGGAGTTCACGATGTCCAAGAGCCACAGGATGTCGGCGTCAACGCGTCCTTCCTTTTTGTGTAGTTCCAGCTGCTCAAGAGCCTTCCGGCGTAGGGTGAGCCATCGCTCATCAGGCGAGCGAGTCACGCCACGAGCGCCTCCAGAGCCACCTGGGTCATTTTGAGCTCGAGCTCGTCTCTGCCTCCGGAAAGCTCCTCACCAGTAACCATGTTGTCCACTACTAAAGCAAGTGCCCCAGACTTGAAGCCTCTGAGCCTGCCGAGAGCGAAGAGCGTCGCGGACTCCATTTCCAGGACGTCTACGCCCATAGCGCCCCACTCTTGCGCTCTCTTCTCTACGGTGTGGAAGGCGTCGTGGGAGAGGGCTATTCCGCGTGCATGCCTCACTCCGAGCTTTTCAGCGGCTTTTTCTAGCGCTAAGACGAGTTCCGGTGACGCGCAAGCAGGGTAGGAGACTCCAGGAAAGTAGGATCCCAGCGTGCCGCCGTAGGTATAAGCTGAAGCCTCGATAACGACGATTGTTCCAACCCCGAGCTCTTTTTTAAGAGAGCCGCAGGTGCCAGCTCTCACGATTTCTCTGGCACCGAGCATGTAGAGCTCCTCGAAGACTATAGCCGCGGAAGGCGCACCGATACCATGAGCAGCAAGCGTGATCTGGACCCCTTTGTACTCACCCGTGATCGTGAGGAATCCTCTGTTTTCGTTGACGACGCGAGGGTTCTCCAGCAGCTGTGCCGCTTTCTCGACGCGCTTAGGGTCGCCAGCGACGACGACCTTCCGGGCAATCTCGCCCGGCTTTGCTAGGATGTGGTAGGGTTTTTTGGACAAGGGGTGGTAGTAGCCCATCGAAAGTACTAGAGAAAAACCAGCCTAAAACGTTTGCCCTCGTAGAGGATTGCGCTGTTCGAGGGCCTTCTCCAGTAAGGTACACGCCCCCTCCACTCTCTGCGCCACGAACCGGGGTTTCCCAGTCTCCGTGCGGGGTCTAGTCCCGGTATGTGAGTGTGTCCCATGAAAAACCATGCGCTACTGCTGCAGATTCTCCGCTTTGTCAGCTCCTCTAGGAGCAGGCTCTTCCCAGCAAGGGCCGAGATGGCGTTGATAGCGTACGCTACAGCACCGTTGGGGACAAGCATATCTCCGTGAGTCAGGCAAAGGTTCAGGTCACCTAGGCTCGCTTTGATTACTTTGTCTACGTAGACTTTGACCCCGTTGAGCTCAAACTCGCTTTTACCCACGATTGGGTCGTGTGATGAGGAGCTCGGTGTGTAGAGAATGTGCCTGCCTCTGTACTCCTTAAAGCCGAGTTGAAGCATTTCCCGCTTCAGCGTCATGGAATCCATACGCTCGTGCAGGTCGTCAAACAGGTCTCCGAGGATGATCAAGCAATCGATGCTTTCCTTGCTAGCAACTTTTAAAAGCTTCATCAAAGGGTCGCAGACACCGCCTGTTCTGCAGTGGATGTCCGAGAAGAGTAAGGCTTTCTCACAGTTTATAGTCAAGTTGTGCCCGGTCACGGCTAACTACCGCGACGATTCAACGCTACCTGGAGATATCCTTTTCTACGCCTGCCTTTGTTGCCGCTCAGTGAAAAATCGTGGCGTCAGCTCTTCGAAAACTGTAAAAACCGTGATGAGACAGGAAGCACTGGGGTTAATGCTGCAGATAACAGCAAAAAAGCTTGGTTCTCATCCTGGACGAAAAGAGCATGAGGAATATAAGGCGGCATAGTGGGGCGTAAAGCGGGATACCTTAGCTATGAGGGAGGAGTTCAAGCGTAGTTTAACCCTGCTACTCGTTATGGCACTCACTCTTTCGGCTTTCTCAAGGGCTACACCTGTTGAGGCGCAAGGCACACCTCAGGTGAAGGTGTACATCGACGTTGAAGACAACGGGAACGCTACGGTAACTATAGTTTTCAGAGCCGCAGGTAGGGCTTCTTTCTCATTCACTCTTCCCAAGTTCGAAAACTACAGCGTGTGTTCTAGCTACGGGAACTACCGCATAGAGGATAAACCCTCGTCCGCCTACTTCTACTACAACTCGACTCTAGAACTAGTGCCGGGGGACAACGGTACTTCCACGCTATCGGTTTGCTACAAGTTCCCCTACGCAAGTCTTCTCTCGGACAACCAAGGGTGGTTCATGAGCCCCATGCTTGTCGCAAGCCCTCCCTTAGAGATCGAAGTGAGCGTTCGGATACCTAACTTAGCGTCGGTGACTCTCGAGTCTCCTCGGATGATCAGGCTCGAGGGAGCCGGCTACAGAGTCTACCGTCTATCACCGGGCGCGCAGCAGCTCATCCCTGGGAGAGTGGTTATCGAGTACCGGACTGCCGGGCGGGTGCAAACTGCTAACTTCTCGCTGACAGGAGAAACGGTGTTGACCGTGGTATCACCTGTCTACTACCGTAGCTTATCCGAGAAGATTCTCGATGTCGCATCGAAGGCCTATGGGAAGCTCAGAAACCTCACGGGAGTGACTGCTGATCAGGTGACTTTCGAGCTGTACCTTCCCATGGAGAGCATGGGAGGTATCAGCGCCCTAGGGTTTGTCATGGGCGAGGACATTAACGCAGGGGGTAGGGGACCGATAATGCTTAACTTGGCCTTGATCAGGTACGCTCCAGGATACCTGGAGACGACGGTCATACACGAGATGGTCCACGTCTTCCTGGGGAAGGCTGGCGTAGAGGCAAACGCCCAGACTAGGTGGTTCCACGAGGGGCTCGCACAGTACCTTTCGATAGTGGTCGCACAGGAGATAGGAGTTAATGTGTCCGACTACGCCGAGGAGTTGCTCAACGCTTCATCCGCTCTCTACGAGTATACGTCCGGCAACTTCTCCTTCATTCAGGTATGGCCAGCAGACCCGAACCTCGTAGGAGACGCTTACCTAGCAAGCTTTTATATAGTGTACAATGTCTCCTCCTCCTTCGGAGGCAAGAGCTACATCGCCCGGCTCTTCGCAGCTATAAGGTCCCATGGATCTGTGAAGACGACGAACGACATCGTGTCCGTGATGAGCGCGGCAGCGGGGAGCAACCTAGCACCCCTCTTCAGGAGGTTCGGGTTCACAGGCGTCCAGGACTGGGTTCAGCAAAATGACAGCGCTGCGAAAGCATCCGGTAACGTAAGGCAGAGCAACTTCTCGCTGATCGTGCTCCTCATCAGTCTGCTCATCGCCTTGATAACTTACATCGTTAACAATCGTGTCCAAAGGGAGATCGAAGTTGCCAAGGGTAGAAGCGTTTTCGAGGAGAAAGAGTATGCTTACTCTTTCAAAACCTACTCGATTTTCGTAACGTGAATTATCGAGACAGGGCACGCCTCGGCTGCGCTTTTCACGCACTCTTCTAGCTCAGCGGGGACCTCTCCCTCGCCTGGGTTGCCGCCGACCCTGTACTTAGCTACGATCTGGCTCTTTCCATCCTCCTCGTTCATCTCGAAAACCTCGGGGCAAAGACTCACGCAAGCCATGTCGCTGATGCACTGATCCCTGTCGATAGTGACCTTAAACTTGGGCATGCTTTTGCACCGCAATTCTTTTCGGCGAGCTTAATATAAATCTATCCTTACTCTTTTAGGGCGGCGATGTCCGAGCTACCGGAAAAACCCCTCATGGAGCATGTTTACGACCTACTCGAGACCATCAGGAAAATCCTGCTCACCATAGTAGCCTTTATGCTGGCCCTACTCCTTCTACCGACGCCGCACCTCTTACCGGAGCGGTACGTACCCCTAACATTCTACCTGATGGACCAGATTAGGGGAATAGTCCTATCGTATGAGAGCAACCTCGTGTTTCAACCTCTCGCCAAGACTCTGAGAGTTAACTCGTCTAGTGTTATCTTGATTTCCCATGGGTGGTTTGACTCGCTGACAGCAGCAGTAATAACCTCTGCGCTAGTAGGCATCGTCGTTCTAAGCCCGGTTGTAGCCTACTTTATCTACAGGTTCATCGAGCCTGGGCTGTACCCTCACGAGAAGAGGGTGGTCAAGCGCTATCTGGTAGTGATCCTTCTCCTGTTTGTATCAGGGGTGGTTTACGGCCTCTATGTGGTGATGCCCTTAACCTTCCTGATTGCACTGTGGTTGGCTCAGCTTGGGGGGGCCGCGCCTCTATTCTCAATCCAGGACTTCTACCAGAACGTCTTCCTAGGGTCAGTCGCAGTGGGAGTCTTTTTCATGTTTCCCGTCTTCGTGCTCACCCTGAGCAAAATCGGGGTCATCAGCTACGAAACCCTAAGGAACAATTGGCGCTATGTCTTCTTCCTAACAGTGGCGCTACTCGTTGTATTGACGCCAGACCCAACACCCACCAGCACCCTTGCCTTGGGTCTGCCTTTTCTGGGGCTCTACTTCCTCTCGATGTGGCTCATAAAAGAGAAGCGAAAGAAAAGCAAATAAACCAGTTGCGAGCGACACTCCTAAAGGGTGGGTGAGAATGCCCCGCCAAATTCCGTAAAAACGCTTAATTTAGCTTGCTCGAGATTTCGCCTTTTAGCACCCACTAGCCTTAAATTGCGGCCCACCCTTGAGGTGTTCGTATGCCCGTAGTTAGGCAGCTACCCCAGGAGTTTAACCCTAAGAGGTACGAAGTAGATGTTCTAGAGTACTGGGAGAAAGAGAGGATCTACGACCTGATACGAGAAGCGTCAAAGGGTAGAGAGAAGTTCTACTTCCTGGACGGCCCCCCGTACGCTTCCAGCGGTGTACCCCACGTTGGAACGCTTTGGAACAAAGTGCTGAAGGACGCCGTTATAAGGTTCTACAGAGCCCTAGGCTATGCTGTCCACGACCAACCTGGCTACGATTGCCACGGGCTGCCGATAGAGGTTCAGATTGAGAAAAGGCTCGGTTTTAAGACGAAGAAGGACATCGAGGACTTCGGGGTTGACAGGTTCATCGGTGAGTGTAAGAGGTTCGTCCTAGAGAACATTGAGTCGATGAGCAGGTACTTCTGGGACTTTGGCGTCTCGATGAGGTGGGAAAATCCGTACAGGACGATGGACGACGACTACATCGAAGGTGCATGGTGGCTCGTGAAGAAAGCTCACGAAAAGGGCTTGCTGGACTACGGGCTGAAGGTCGTTCACTGGTGCCCCCGCTGCGAGACTACGCTTGCCGACTATGAAGTCACGGAGTACACAGAGCTGGAGGATCCATCGATCTACGTAAAGTTCCCGTTGAAGGGAGACAAGAGACGCTTCATAGTCATTTGGACCACAACGCCGTGGACGCTGCCGGCTAACGTTGCTGTAATGGCTAATCCTGACTTAGAGTACGTGTGGGTTGACATCGGCGGGGGGGAGATCCTCGTGGCGAGGAAGAGGCTCGACAAGGTCATGGAGGATGCCGGCATTAAGGAGTACAGGGTCGTGGAGGCTGTCAAGGGCCGAGAGCTCGAGGGGCTCGAGTACGAGCACCCCCTCTTGGAGGAGGTTGATGCTCAGCGGAGCCTGGTAGATGTCCATAGAATAGTTCTTTCGAGCGAGTTCGTGTCGGCCGAGGAGGGTACAGGGCTTGTACACTCAGCACCGGGTCATGGGGAGGAGGATTTCATAGTTGCTCAAAGGTACTCTTTACCAGTCGTCGTCCTCGTGGACGAGAAGGGGAGATTGACTGAAGGGGCGGGCAAGTACGCAGGCCTGCCGGTACGCGAGGCTAACAAAGTCATCATAGAAGACCTGGATAAGAAGGGGTTCCTGCTGCACGCTGGGACGCTGAAGCACAGGTACCCCATTTGCTGGCGCTGCAAAACCCCCCTTATACTTCGCGGAACCAAGCAGTGGTTCATACGAGTAACTCACCTCAAGGACAGGATGCTAGAGGAGGCGGAGAAGGTGGAATGGGTTCCGGGGTGGGCTGGGTACGCGAGGTTCAAGAACTGGCTTGCTGGTCTTCGCGACTGGATTATATCGAGGCAGAGGTACTGGGGGACGCCGGCACCGATATGGGTTTGCGAGAAGTGCGGCGAGAGAGTGGTCGTTGGCTCCAAGCGGGAGCTTGAAGAGCTGGCAGGGGGGGTTAAGCTTCCCGACCTGCACAGGCCTTGGATCGACCAAGTTACGCTAAAATGCCCGAAATGCGGGGGGGTCATGAGGCGTGTTCCTGACGTGCTGGACGTGTGGCTTGACTCGGGCGTCGCCTTCTACGCGTCACTGGGGTTTCCGAGAAACGAGGAGATGCTTAAAGCTCTCTGGCCTGTGGACCTCATAATCGAGGGGCACGACCAGATAGCCGGCTGGTTCTTCTCGCTTCTCAGGAGTGGTATAATAGCATTCGACCAGTCGCCTTACCGCAGAGTGCTGATGCACGGGTTTGCCCTGGATGAGCAGGGGCGGGAGATGCACAAGTCGCTCGGCAACTACGTTGAGCCTAAACAGATCCTTGAATACAAGTATGGTAGCAGGGATGTTTTCCGTTGGTTTGTTCTCAGGAACACGACATGGGAAGACCTGAGGTTCTCGTGGAAGGGGCTGGAGGAGGTGTACTCAGACCTAAACATCTTCTGGAACGTCTACTACTTCGCCAGCCTTTACATGAGCATTGACAAGTTCGACCCAGAAGAGCACCCCATAGATAGCCTGTTGGGAAGGCTCCGCGTTGAGGATCTGTGGCTTCTTTCCCGCTTCGAAAGGCTTGTAGACGAGACCAGGAAAGCTTTCGAGAGCCTGAACCTTCACCGAGCGGCTAGGCTCCTCAGAGACTTCGTAGTAGAAGACCTGAGCCACTGGTACATTCGGCTCATTCGCCCTCGTG
Organism: Infirmifilum tikiterense; assembly: GCF_054696565.1. The sequence continues at coordinate 899,888 of NZ_CP182482.1, read as the reverse complement.
TTTGGGTCGAAGAGGAGGAGGAGTCTAAGATCACAGCTTACGCGACCCTCAGTTATGTGCTCGAGAGGCTCCTGAGGGTAGCGGCCCCGATCATCCCCTTCACCACAGAGAAAATATACCTTGAATCGTTCAGACAGGAAGGCGAGGCGCCCAGTGTTCATGCGCTTCCATGGCCGGAGGTTCGGCTCGAGTTCATAAACGAAGAGCTGGAGAAAGAGATGGAGGTAGCCCGCGAGATAGTCGAGAGAGCGCTTGCTATAAGGATGCGCAGGGGTGTTAAGATACGGCAACCTCTCCCAGCTCTGTACATACTTACCGACGACGCGCGGGTTTCAAAGGCAGCGAAAACGATGGAGCACGTGATAACCTCTCAAGTGAACGTCAAGAGGGTTGTTGTCGCCGACTCCTCCACCGTTAAAGACTTCAAGGTCTTGAAGATCGAACCCGTCTACCGCACCATAGGCCCCCTGTTCAAGTCGGAGACAAACATTGTGCTAGACCTCCTTGCTAAAAGAGAAGCCGAAATAGCGACTTCGCTGGTGGAAAAAGGCTACGCCGAGATTGAGCACAACGGCAAGACCTACCGGATCACGCGCGAGATGGTTAACGTAAGTGAGGGCTGGAAAGCGGGGTTCGATGGAGAAAGCTTGAGCTGGGGCTATGTCGTGCTAGACCTAACGTTGAGTGAGAGGGAGTTAGCGGAGGGATTTGCGCGCGACGTTCTCAGGAGAATACAGTTCATGAGAAAGCAGCTTGGGCTTGCCGTTAACGAGTACATTGACGTGACCATTTACGCTCCGGAAGAGTACGTGGGGATCTTGAGCGACTTCAAAGAGTACTTGAAAACTGAGTCTAGGTCCCTCTCGCTCAGACTCGCAGAGGAGGATGAGGTAGAGGGTGAGCTAGTGCAGGAGTGGGAGATCGGAGATGTCAGAGTGAAAATAGGAGTTAGAAGAGCGGCAGTGTAGACGACACTAGTACAACGTTTTTATGACCCCATTCTTTTGGTGATAATGAATGCAGCCGGAAACTCGGGTCACCCGAGCTTTTTCAGTAAAGCTGATTATCATAGGCTTTGTCCTTTTAGCCGTAGGTGCGATCTTGGCCGCCAGTATTGGCTATCAGCTTTCACCACGCGAGAAAATACCCATAACGGTCAGCTTGCCTCTAGATCACGAAGAAACTTACCCCCTCCCAACAGGCCTCTCACAGAAGGCTTTATTCAACTTGACGTACACGGGAGATCGCTTCGTAAACCTGACGCTCACCTTCTACGATGAAGGGCACCAGGAAACGGGGAAACTCCTCATACAGGACGCCGCTAGGACCGCATCAGGCACTGTTTACCTCAACAGCAGTCCAGTGCTCGTAAGCGTCAAGTCTGGGTGTAAAGCCTGCACTTCTACAGTCGAGATCACACTGTACTTCGCGCGGTACAACCAGCAAGCTCTCGACGCACAGGTTGCGGTCTCCAGTTTGCTGGCAGTGGCTGGGTCGGTAATTCTCGTGAAGGGAGGGTACGCTTACGTCCTAGCAGAGAGAAAGGAGAGGTTTAGCTCTGCGCAAGCTTCCCGAGAAGAACTCGAGCAGCCACGATTACGGGGTCCCAGACTGGGGCGAAGGGAGGAGCATATGCGAGATCACTGAAGAACACCTCTCTGACCGTTGCCCTCTTCGCGACGAGCACAGAAAGCGCGTTTATCCTCGCCAGAACGCCATCCCCTCCTACTACATGCGCTCCCAGGAGCTGCCCCGTAGAGCCGTCTGCTATGAGCTTAACTGTCATTCGAGTTGAACCGGGATAATAACTGGCTCTCGTGTTAGCTGTTATTGTCGCGGACACAGGTTTAAAGCCCTCTTTTACGGCCCGCTCCTCGGTTAGCCCTGTTCTCCCCACTTCTAGTCCGAAGACCTTTGTGACGGCAGTTCCCACTGCCCCCGGAAAGGTCTCTTTCAACCCGGCCAGCGACGCGCCCGCGACGTAACCCATCTTGTTCGCAACGGGGGCTAGCGGAAACCAGTCAGGCTTCCCTGTTACGAGGTTTACTGTCTCGGCGACGTCCCCGGCGGCGTAAACACCCTCCTTGTTTGTGGACATCGAGGCGTCCACGCTCACGGCGCCTGTGATGCCCTTCTTCACCCCAAGCATCTCTGCCAGCGCTGTTTCGGGGGCAACACCTGTGGCGAAGAAGACGGCGTCGACTCTGTACTCGCCTTTATCGGTAACTATCTTCTCAACTTTCCCGTTGCCGGTCACCTCCTTTACCGTTTCATTAAGGTGGAGCTCTACACCGTTTCTCACAAGCTCATTCTCAACCAGCGCAGCCATGTCGTGGTCGAGGGTAGGCATAACGTGAGGTAGAAGCTCGATCAAGATCACCTTCTTGCCGATTCTCACGAGGTTGTCAGCTAGCTCTAAGCCGATGTATCCAGCACCAACAACCGCGACTCTTTCAGCTTGAGACAATGCACGTTTGGCCTCCTCGGCGCTTTCGAGGGTTCTAAGAGTTAGGACACCCGTCAGCTCGGTCCCGGGAATCCGTGGTACCCGAGGCCGCGCTCCAGTAGCTATTAGAAGCTTATCCCACTCGTAGGTTCTCTCGGTTCCGTCCTTGAAGCGGGCTCTAACGTATCCCTCGCCCGCCTCCACGACTTCCGCTTCGGTGTGAACTTCGATGCCCCTCTCCTCGGTGAAGACTCTCACAGGGTAGTGAACCAGCTCCTCGACGCTCTTGGCGAGTCCCCCGAGAAAGTACGGAATACCGCATGGAGCGTAGCTCACATACTTGCTCCTCTCGAAGACAACAACCCTCCAGTCGGGCCTAAACCTCTTTACCCTTGAGGCGGCGGTCATGCCTGCAGGACCGCCACCCACTACTACTACATTGGCTTTCTCGGTCATCTTCATCCCGCGATAAACCTCCATCATATCTTTAAACTTTTGTGACGGCGGGTTTCGGGAGCGGGTATTTTTAGTGGCGAGTCTACTCCTGTAAGCTTGCATTAAAGAGAAGAGGTACGCTTCAGCTACGCGGCTAAAAGCAGGTGGGCAAAACGACTCGCCCTAAAACCGGGCGTCCATGAATACCTAGAGGTGCTACGATGAAGGAAGAAGTAGCCATGTAAAGGCGACTCGAAGTAGCGGTAGGGAGTCAGCAAGGCTCAGAGAGCTAGAGGCTAGGTGATCCAGCTAAAAGTGGCTTCCCGTTTTCCCAGCTTTTTCACAAGCCAGTCCATCGGGCCTGTCACAGCGAAGGTAAGAGGGGTCAACGTGGCAAAACCCTGTTTGATAAGGCATACGTCGCTGTTCGGTGTAGCGCACCTATAGGCGCTCTCCAACGTCCACCTGCTCATATCGCAGAGCCCTTCCCGACACTTATACACCTCGAATTGAGAAGCGGTCTCAAGTGTCGCGACTTGAACTCCTCTTAGAGTCCACGTTGGGACGTTCAAGTTAAGCAGTGGGGCTTCCCACGGTTCGTCGGCGAGAAGCTCGAGTAAATTGATAGCTAACCTTGCAGCAGTATAGTAGGCCTCGTACCCTAGGCTCTGGTACTCAGACCAGTCCCGGGCAACTAGCGAAACAGCAATCCCCTTGTAACCACGTGTAACCCCCTCTAGCACAGCCCCCACGGTTCCTGAGGATAGGACATCCCACAAGCCGATGTTGGGGCCGCTGTTCACGCCGCTAATCACGAAATTGAATTTCCTGCCAAGAGAGTCAAGGGCTATGCCGACAGCTGTTGCCGGAGTTGAGTCCGCAACCAGGGCATCGTACTTGTCGAAGAGCCTGGTGAGCCTGTACCTAGCTTTAAACGAGATAGACTTACTGGCTCCGCTAGAGTGGTTGCTCGTCGTCGCGATAAACACGTCGTGACCTCTCTCGGCGGCCGCGTTGGCAAGTGCCCTTAGACCAGTGCTGATGCCGTCATCGTTTGCGATCAGTAGGCTGAGCTTCACAAGTGTGTCTCCGAAACAACGCACTTTTAACGCTTTCACCTTAACCTAGCAACGTGCATGAAAGCTACGAGTTAGGTGACCTTATACTCCACAGGCTCGGCAGAGAACTTAGAATAAGCAGTGATGAGTTTGCCGCACTCAAAGCCGCTCAAGAGAAGAACACCTTCAAGGTGCTCATAGCTACGATACTATCCCAGAACACCACGGAGAAGAACACCTTCAGGGCTCTTCAAAGACTCGAAGAAGAGGTTGGGGTCAGCCCTCTTACACTCTCAAAGGTTGACGTCGAGGAACTCGCCCGAGTGATATCCCCTGCGGGCCTCCAACGACAGAAAGCTGAGGCGATCGTCTCGCTCTCAAAGCTCTTGGTCGAAAACTACGGAGGGAGTCTCGAGCGCCTGCTGGAGAAGGGTGAGAAGGAGGTGAGGGAAGAGCTAAGCAAGATAAAGGGCATCGGAGATAAAACCATAGATGTTCTTCTGGCTAATACTAGCTTCCCAGTAGTCCCTGTCGACACACACGTTAAGAGGGTAGCGCGGAGGCTGGGGCTTACGCGGTCAAACGCGTACTCTCGAATAAAGATAGACCTACACAAGGTCTTTAGGCCTGAAAGGAGGCTGGAGGCGCACCTGCTTTTAATCAAGTTGGGGCGAGAGATCTGCAAAGCTAGAAACCCCAGGTGCGAGGTGTGCCCTCTCAGAGATATTTGCGAGTACGCTAAAGCTAAACGATAGGGAAAAAAAGGCCGCTTGGGGTTTTTATGATCATGCTCTCGGGAGCCGAGATCAGGCGTCTGATAAAAGAGGGTAAGCTTGTCATCGAGCCTTTTTCAGAAGAGATCGTGCGGGAGAACGGCGTCGACCTTAGGATAGGTGAGGAGGTTGCAGTCCTGCTGAATAATCCAGAGCCTCTCGACCCTGACAGGCTTAAAGAGGTCAATATCTCGGACTACTACAAGGTCTTTAAGGCTGACACATTCGTTTTACAGCCCTACATGAAAGTCCTCGTCACAACACTCGAGTACGTTAAAATGCCTGAAGATGTGGCTGGGCTTATCGGGGTTCGCAGCACGTTCGCGAGACTGGGCGTCTCAATACCCCCGACGCTTATAGACGCCGGCTTTGAGGGAGAACTCACAATAGAGATCCACGGCGGGGCGTTCCCCATAGTCCTCAAGAAGGGAATGAGGTTCGCGCACGTTGCCTTTTACAGGATAGAGGGGCCTCCCGTGGTTTACAAGGGTAAGTACCAGGGACAGCGCGGAGTAACGCTTCCTAAGTAGATTATGTGGTTCGCAGGCGTGGACCTCTCCTCTTCGGAGAAGAAGCCCACCTATGTGGCTTTACTCGACGAGAACCTTACAGCCAGAGTTTTTGGGCTGTCAACAGACGAGGAGATACATGAAGCTCTTTCTAGCGTGAGGCCGATGTATACGGGCATCGACGCACCACTAAGCCTGCCATCCAAGAGCAGGATCCGTGGATGCGAGAAAGTACTAATCTCCCTCGGCATCAGGTTCTTCCCTCCAACAATGCCTTCCATGCTGAGCCTGACACTCCGAGGGATGAGGCTTCGCTCGCTACTGGAGGAAGCTGGCCTCAGCATTCTTGAGGTTTATCCAGGTGGAAGCCAGGATGTCCTTTGCCTCCCTAGAAGCAAGAGGTCTCTAGCCGGGCTAGAGCACGGTCTAAGAGCACTTGGGGTAAAGCTCCCCACTGGAAGGTTAACCGGTGATGCACTCGACGCTGTTACAGCCGCCTACACGGCCTTCCTGTACTGGAGCGGGGACTACCTGAGGCTAGCTTCCGAGGACTGCTCGCTTATTCTCCCTATTCCGAGGTGCCTGCCGCGAATTCCCACTCGTCGGCATTAGAGACTATGTCCACTAGAAGCTTTACCGCTACTTCTCGCGGCATTTTCAGGAAGAACTTCACCATGTGCTTGCAAAACCTCTTGCTTTCCACCTGCTTCTTCCAGTCTTCGCAGTCATGGTAGATCCGCTTGTCCTTGACGTCGATGTCTATGACGTAGTTTTTCACCCTGCCCTTCACGCTGTCACCGAGCACCTCAAGCGAGACCTCGCGGTCGTCGATTTCAAGGCCTCTGGCAAATCTCTTCTCGCCGGCTAACACCTTGAGGATTGTCTCTAGGTCTCCTGAAGCAACAGCCCTCTGAGCCCTCTCAAGTTCATTTCTAGGCGCCGAGGAGAAGTACTTATCCATGCGTTCGAGCATCTCTCTCCTCTCCCTATCCAGCATGCCGAGCAGGGCCAGCATCTGGAGGGCGTTGTGGGGCGCGAATCCCCTGAAGTGATTATTAAAGTAACCGAGCAGCAACCTAGTGTTTTCGGTAAGTTTCTGAAGCCTGGGCACCCACTCCCTCAGCTCCTCAATCGTGTAGTGGTAGTAGTACCATGGTCTTTCACCTCGGCCGTGCCACCTCACGTAGGAGAAGTCCGACGTTACCACGATTTCTGGAGGTAACAGCGGTTCATCTACTGTAGTGTAAGCGATGCTCAAGTCCGATAGAGTCCTGTAAGTCTCCTTCGTAAGCCAGCTGGTGTCCCGGAACTCGACAGCGTAGCGGTAGCCTTTGGGCAACGCTTCTAGGAAGTCGCGGAACCAGGGGATCTCTTTCACCCCTCTTGGGGGGAGCTGTATCAGGATCGCTCCTAGCTTCCCCGTGGTTCGAACAGGCTCTAGGGACTTGAAGAAGAGCTCCAGCTCCTGCTCGGCAAGCTTGGGGTTGAGGAGCTTTTTATGCGTGATCCCCCTGTACATCTTCAGTGAAAAAACGAAGTTCCTTGGAGCCGCCTGAAAGAGACTTTCCAGGAACCTGCGCGTTGGGAGCGCGTAAAAAGTAGAGTTAACTTCAGCGGTGTTAAAGACCCTAGCGTACTGGCTGAAGAGCCCTGTCTCACGGCTGTAGAAGGGACCTATCCAATCCTCGTAGTCCCAACCTGAAGTTCCAATGTACACTCTCGCAAACAGCATACTACTTTTTGATAAGCTAGCGATGGGCGCTAAAAAGCTTTTACTCTTCGAGGTTACAAATAATAGGGCGTCCCCGTTAATCATCATGACGATAAGGCGTGGCGTACCCTGAGGAGGACGAGAGCGGTCCAGTTGAGTACAAGTCGGTGCTGACCAAAGTAGATGACGAGAGGCTGGAGAGGCTCGCATCGCAGATGAAGTACCGGCTCTTCGAGGGGGGTGGTGAGGCGATCTACGTTCTGGGGCTAAACGACGACGGCACGGTTCGAGGCCTATCAGAGGAGGAGGAAAAAGAAACGATAAAGAACCTCGCTGACGCCGCTAGCCGGATAGGCGCTAGCATAAGGATACTTGACAGAAGAACAATATCCGGTAGGTCGCTAATCAGAGTGCTGGTGAGGCTCTCGCGCGAGGAGAACCCTCCAGCACAGGTGAATATAGTCGTCTTGGGGAACGTTGACGCTGGTAAGAGTACGACCGTGGGCACTCTCTGTACGGGTGTTCTCGACGACGGCAGGGGGAGCAACATGCGCCGGGTTGCAAGGTTTTCACACGAGATTATCACTGGGAGGACCTCCTCCGTCGCCGTCAGGATACTGGGATTCGACATGCACGGGAGGCCTGTCAACTGGAACCTCCCTAATCCGCTCGACGAGGCCCAAATCTATCTCTCGGCGAAAAAAGTCGTATCGCTGGTCGACGTGGGGGGCCATGAAAGGTACTTGAGGACGGCCCTGCGAGGCGTGATGTCTAAGTACCCTGACTACGCTATGCTCGTTGTCGCTAGTAACACTGGCCTACAGGTGATGGGCCGTGAGCACTTGGGAATCTGCGCAGCTCTCCACATACCGGTTTTCGTGGTGTTTACCAAAGTAGACATTGTCAGCCCTGAGGTGGAGGGACAGTACCTGGAGGAAACCTGTGAGATTCTGAGGAGACTTGACAAGAAGCCAGTTATCGTTAAGAGCTTGAAGGAAGCTTATGACATCGCCCCCCTGATGCCCTCAGGCCGCGTTGTCCCCATCTTCAGGCTCTCTAACACCACAGGCGCCGGCTTAGAGCTCCTCACAGAGTTCATCAACATCCTGCCACCCAGGAAGAGGTGGGTAGAGTTGGAGAGAAAGCCCCTCCTCGCCTACGTCACCGACATCTACAACGTGAGAGGCGTCGGAACCGTAATAGCCGTTGCCATTGAAAGGGGCATAGTCCGCGAGAACTCCTTCTACTACCTTGGACCGACGCGCGACGGTAAGTGGAGGAGGACCAGGGTTAAGTCTATCCACGTAAACCGCGTACCCTCATCGACGGCCAGGGCTGGCGAGGAGGCAACGCTAGCCATAACGGACTTCACAGTCGAGGAAGTCGAGAAGGGCCTCGCCCTCTCGGAGACCCCTCTCCACGCGTCGAGAGCGATCGTTGCCGATGTGCTCATACTTAAGCACCCGACCACGATCAAGGTAGGGTACCAAACCGTTCTGCACATCCACTCTATTAGAACACCTGTCGAATTCACGTGGATGGAGGTTGAACCCATGCGGACTGGAGACTCTGGGCTGGTGAAACTAAGGTTCATGACAAAGACGTGGTACGTCGAGGAGGGTGAGAGGTTCATACTCAGAGACTCGAGGACTAGGGCGATAGGCACGGTGCTTAAAGCTGAGTGAAGCCTCCCATTGGGTCTAAGCATAGAGTAGCAGATATATACTCCGACGCTCAGTTCGTAAGATGTATGAAGACGCTACCTCCCGGTAAAAACCCTCCTGAAGACATCTACGTGGTGATTGAGATTCCGATGCACAGCAATGTCAAGTACGAGGTCGACAAGGAGACTGGAGCCGTTTTCGTGGACAGGGTTCTATTCACGTCAATGGTGTTCCCGTTTAACTACGGGTTCATACCTTCCACGCTTGAGGAAGACGGGGATCCTGTGGACGTCGTGCTCTTAAGCTTCGATGCATTCGTGCCGGGAAGCGTTGTCCGAGCCAGGCCTGTTGCTTTGCTCGAAATGGAGGATGAGGCCGGGCCAGACAGCAAGGTTGTGGCGGTGCCGCACGAGAAGATAGATAACAGGTTCAGCAAGATAAGGGACGTTGACGACATAGACGAGGGGGTCAAGAGCAGGATTAAGCACTTCTTCGAGCATTACAAGGAGTTGGAGCCCGGGAAGTGGGTAAAAGTCAAAGCTTGGCATGGGCGGGAAAAAGCACTCCAGGCTATAAGTAAGGCCGTTGAACGCTACCGGAGTAGAGGGTGAATCAAAATAAGTATTTATGCTCCTTACATAGTTCTTATCACGGTGTTCGAGGATAAAGCACATAGTATTCGTTTTTGAGGTTCATCAACCTTACCGCGTTGCACGTAACATCCCGTGGAAGCTCAATGAGGCCACAGTAGCCGGCGGGAGGCTCGACCTGAATGAGCTTGAGGGCATATACTTCGACCAAGGACTCAACCGGGAGGTTTTAGAGAGAGTTGCGAAGAGGTGCTACCTTCCAGCAAACTCTGTGATTCTTCAGCATATAGACCACTTCAAGGACCACGGAAAGAAGTTCAAGGTTGCGTACAGTATCTCGGGGGTTCTCCTAGAGCAGGCCGAGAGGTGGTTCCCCGACTTGCTTGACAGCTTCAAGCAGCTAGCTGACACGGGTCTAGTCGAGTTCTTAGACCAGACGTACTTCCACAGCCTGAGCTTCCTCGTCTCCGAAGAGGAGTTCATAGACCAGATGAAGATGCACAGCGAGAAGATTCGAACCTACTTCGGCGTGACTCCAACCTCTGTTGAAAACACGGAGTTCATTTACAATAACTACATCGGAAGGGTTTTCGATAGGCTTGGCTACAAGGCTGTTTTAACGGAGGGCGTTGAGCGGGTACTAATGTGGAGAAGCCCGAACTACGTCTACAAGGCAAAGGGAGCAGGCATTCGCGTTCTCATGAGGAACTACAGGCTCTCAGACGACATAGGCTTCAGGTTCGCTAGCAGGTGGTGGAGCGAGTACCCGCTCACAGCCGAGAAGTACTCAGCGTGGCTTGCCGCCACACCCGGCGACGTGATCGTTATCGCGATAGACTATGAGACCTTCGGGGAACACTTCCCGGCAGAGACAGGAATCTTCGAGTTTCTCCGCTGGCTGCCCGGCGAAGTCTTGAAGTGGGACCACCTCCAGTTTTCCACGCCCTCTGAGGTCGCTGAAAAGGTACCACCGCGCGACGAGATAGATGTCCCAGAGGGGCAGACTATATCCTGGGCTGATCTTGAAAGAGACCTTAGCGCGTGGCTAGGCAACTTCATGCAGGACTACGCCTTTGAGAGGCACTCAAACCTCTGGTTGCAGATCAAGGCGCTGAGAGACGAGCGGTTGCTGAGGCTCTGGAGGCTCCTCTCCACAAGCGACCACTTCTACTACATGTCCACGAAGGGAGGGGGACCCGGGGACGTGCACTCGTACTTTAGCCCCTTCGAGACACCTTTCCATGCATACATGTGCTACTCCGACGCTATATCGGACTTGGAGGCGCGGGTTCGCTTCAGCCTCCAGGAGAACAGCGAGGCGAGGCTCAGGTACGTCTGGATGAGGCGAGTTAAAACGGGTTGTGAGTTCATCTTCCACCTCGCAGAGGGTAAGCCCACGGGCCACGTCGCGTGGAACGTTTTTTCACTCATTGAAGCTCTCGAGAAAGCACCTGAGGATAGCGCTCGCTTCCACATTCGAAGAGGCGATTTTTCAAGGTGGCTCGAAGTGTGTGTGGGTGAGCGGGACCTCGCCGCGAGGTTAACCGGCATCGATGATCGGGATGCAAAAAGGTCTATCCTGGAGGTCTTGTATGCGCGCAGAAAGGAGCTCTTCGGCTTTTGAGGAGGTCGAAGAGGAATTAGCCTCGTTAGTCCCGAGGAGGTCGCAGGGATACCTCAGGGTTTTCATGTTCTTCGTTAGAAAATACCTGGAGGATCCGTCACAGTCATTCAACGCCTACGCGGTTGAGAAAGAAGTTGTGAACATCTCGAGAGCGCGACCTATCCTTGAATGGCTCTCCCAGAAAGGCTTCCTAAAGGTTGTGGACTCAAGCCCCGTTCCTTACTACAAGCTTAACCCGGAGAAAAAGCTGGTCAAGCTGCTCCTAAACCTCCTCAAGCAGGCGTAACCCGGTTAACACGCGCGAGAGCTTCATAGCTGGAACAAGTAAGCTTAGGTAGGAAAACGGCTGCAGCAAGAGTATGGCTACCGGCGGGAGCTCCACAGCCACCGGCACAGCATCCATAATCAGGTGAATCATGAGAAAGAGAGCCGCAAAGAGGTGATCCCTGTCGCGGCGCCCAGGTCCAGCAATCCAGGAGAGCAACATCAAAGAATCCAGCACGAGAGTGGTGCTCGTGAGGGGCACTAGGGGGAGAACTGATAGGAGGACGGGTTTGGCTAGCATTAAACCGCCTGCCGCGATAAGAACCCGGGAGGCGAGAGACAGAACCGCCCCCGCAGTCTCAACATGCGGTATAAACCAGAACAGGGGCGCTGTGTCTGAAATGCCCAAGAGCAGTATACCAGTGCCGAGAAGCATTGGAGGCAGAGAGTTGATCTTCGCACCAAGTCGCAGTGCGGCTCTCGCATAGAAGATGCCAGACAGAAGCGAAAGAAGCGCTAAATAGGGAGCCAGAGCCTGGGCTACGTACTGCGAGTAGAGGTCGTAATTCTCCACGCTGACGACTGTCAGCGCTCCAAGCAAGATCATGATGAAGCCGGATATTGTTTCGTTGTGCCTCACCGCGGGACTTCGCGTAAGCTTCTCGCTCGCTTTCCCTGTGAGGAGCCCTAGAAGCAGAAACGGCGTATTAACGCCTCCCGCGTAAACCAGTGCCGTCAGGATGGCCTCACTTTGGCTGTTCATAGATCCGAGCCAGACGAGCGAGAAAGCTGCCACTAGGAATGTCGCCGCGCACGGGGCAGCCACCAGCGTGAAAGTAAAACCCAGCACGAGCGCGTTAAGCATGGAGATCTTTCTGAAGCGTGGTTGGACAGAGGGTAGCATCGATAAGATTCTCCGCTCAGGGGTAAGTAAAACGACTCCCAAGCTTATGAGGAGCAGACCCACGCCGACTGTGAGTGGCGCTAAGCCCGCTTGTAGGAAGGGTCTCACAAAGCTACTCCCGTAAGCGGCCAGCAAGCTGTAGAGCATGAGGCTTGCAGTCGAACCCGTAACGAAGAGCACGCTTGTCAGTAAGGCTCGCTCTCTCCCGAAGCCGGCGACGAAGTTTATGAAAACAGGCAGGACTGGGAGAAAACACGGCGTGAATGCTGTTTCGACGCCCAGCAAGTAGATCAGAGCAAGATTCGCCACGTCCATTTACGCTCCCTGCGCGAATTTCCTCCTGCCGTAGAAGACTAGGAGAAAGCTCACGAAGACCATTGAGCCCATAAGAACTATGAAGCTTAAGCCGGTTTCGTATCGAACCCAGAGCAAGAGGATACGGGTGGTGGAGACGCCGTCGGCCTCGACTGTGAACTGGAGGTTGTAGACGCCTTCACTGGCGTCGCTGGGTACAAAGACTTGGATCTCGAAGTAGCCGGTCTCCCCTGGGAGGAGCGTCAGCTTGTCGGGCTGAATAAATACTTTGAAGTTGTGAGGCGCGTCGTCTACCCTTAGAGTTACAGAGTTTAGCTGGTAAGTGCCCGTGTTGTTGATGTATATCCTGTAAAGGGCTGCTGAGCCGGGTGTGGCTACCACCAGGAAGTTGGAGTTCACGACCTCCACGCGTCTAACCCCAGTTACCTCAACGAGGAGTACCTTCTCCGCTGAGCTCGTGGTGCCGTTCGCGTAGACCCTCACCTCGTACGTTCCCGGTGTAATGTACTGTAAGGCATCAATCAGCAGGTTCACCTGCCTGGTCTCGCCTGGCAACAGGTAGAAGGAGCCTCCAGGCTGCCCCGAGACCGAGAAGGTGAGACGTAGCTCGGGTGTGCTAGTTACGGCCTTAAGCAGAACCACTGTTGGCATGTTTCCGTCATTCCTCACGATCACCGGGACAGAGCTAGATGTGCCTCCCGTCAAGTTGAGCCTTGTTGAGGCCAAAGTTAAGTTAAGAAGGTCGAACCGACTCTCGACGGAGACCTCGAGCTGGGCTATGTAGCGACTACCAGCGGAGTCGGCGTAAACATACACAGGGTACTTGCCCACCGTTGCCCCGGGAGGCACGTAAAGAATAAGGAAAAGCTGCTTTGATGCACGCGGCGGCAAAGCCAGAGCTGAGACACTTAGGCTGTTCGCGTCGATTATCGTTGCCACCCACCCTTGGGGGACGGAGGCTGATAGCAGGAAATCCATGTCCACCGAAAACGGGTTAGTGACCTGCATAGGGATCCTCAGCTGGGCTCCAGGGTAGGCGCCTATACTTACTGCGGGGAACTCAACGATATTCCACTTCTTTGGCTGAACCGTGAAAACGAACGGCAACACACTCGAGAGGTTACTCCAGCTCGCCTCAAGGCTGACTCTGACCACGCCGCTGGCGTTCAGGGGGACTCTCAGGTTGAGGAAAACTGCCCGCTCAGCCCCCGCGTCGACGACAATGTTGTCCACGCGGAGCCCCCCGCTGAGAGCGATGTACCCGACCCATGATTCAGGCTTCTCGAGCTTGAAGTAGACGGTCAGCGGGTCTAACCCCTTATTCGAAACCCGGATCGTAAAGTTTAGGAAGTCTCCCTGGTAAACCGTTAGTTGCGTGGTTTCGGCGTAAATCGAGATCGCTGGTTCGAGCACTATCGTGCCTAAGCTTCCAGCCTTCTCCTGTGTGGCCACGAGGAGTATCTGCCGCGGGGCGTAGCCCTTGAGGTATACTCTTAGGACGTACGTGCCTGCGGGAATCCTCAGGTTAAAGTTGCCGTCTTTGTCCGTAGTGACCGACGTCACTAGGAGGTTGTTGCTGAATACAGCTACCTCCGCTCCCTTTACGGGGTTCAGCTGAGTGTCGGTCACTCTGCCGAAGAAGAGCAGGCTTTGGCCATAGCCAAGCTTGGCGAAAAATACAGTTGCCAGTACCAGGGAGACTAGGATTAAGGACGATAGTTTCCCTGAAACACACATACAGTTCATGACTTTCAAACACGTTAAGCATAATTAACTGTTACGAGGCCTTTCAGAGAACGTTGAAATACCCGAGCAAAGATTGTCTATTGATGGGCCTAAAACTCTACGTGGGGACGTCGGGGTGGGTTTACGATTGGAACCCTGACGGCCTCGCATGGTACGCGCAAAAATCGGGTTTTAACGCGATCGAGCTCAACATGAGCTTTTACAGCTTTCCGAAGCGAAGCATGGTGGCGAAGTGGCTGGAGGAGTCGGGAAAACTGCGCTGGGCCGTGAAGGTCCACAGGAGTATAACGCACATAAGGAGACTGAACGAGAAGGCGGTACCTCTGTGGGAGAAGTTCCGCGAGGCGTTCGTACCGCTCGAGGAGAGGATAGACTTCTACTTGTTCCAGCTCCCACCTAGCGCCGCGTTCACCGGAGAGATGAAGGAGAGACTGAGGTGCTTCTCTGGGCTGTGCGATAAGATTGCTGTCGAGCCCAGACACCTCTCATGGTTCAGCGAGCAGGCTGTTTCCTTCTTCCAAGAGAACTGCATTTACTTTGTGACACCCGACTCGCCTCTCTTCGAGGGGTTGCCGGAGATCGGGGTAGTGAATATCTGTGGAACTGTGTACGTCAGGATGCACGGTCGGCTGACCTGGTACAACTACGGGTACCTGGACGAGGAGCTGCTTGAGGTCGCGGGAAAAATCGTGGAGTCAAAGCCCGAGAGAGCCTACATATTTTTCAACAATGACCACGACATGCTGGGGGATGGGAGGAGGATAATTGAGATTTTCGAGGAGAAGTACGGAGTCAAAATAAGCTAGGAGGTACCGGCGTAAAGCCAGCACTTAACGAAGTGCCCTGGCTCAGCCTCGAACTCGGGCGGCTCCTCACGCCTACACTTCTCCGTCGCGAAGGGGCGCCTGGGAGCAAACCTGCAACCCGGGGGCGGGTTTATGAGGCTTGGCGGCTCGCCGGCAGGCACCTCTCGGAAGCGCTTCCTGTTCTCCGGGTCGGGGTCCGGGATAGCGGCCAAAAGCGCGCGCGTGTACGGGTGCAGGGGGTTTCGGAGAAGCGTCTTCGTTGGCCCGCGCTCGATGAGGTGGCCAGCGTACATTATGAAGATCTGCTCGCTGAAGTACCTCGTTGTTGAGAGGTCGTGGGTGATGTAGATGAAGCTGATGTTCCTCTTCTCCTGCAGCTCCCTCATGAGCGTGAGGATCTCCACTCTCACCGATGCATCGAGCATCGAGACAGGCTCGTCTGCTATAACCAAGCTGGGCTTGAGGATAAGCGCTCTCGCAATGGCAACTCTCTGTAACTGCCCCCCGCTAAGCATGTGTGGGTACTTGAAGGCAAAGTCCTCGACTGGTGTGAGTCTAACCTCCTCCAGAGCCTTGAATACCATTTCCCTTCTTTCCTCCTTGCTACCTATTTTGTGTACTATGAGGGGCTCCTCGAGGATCCTGAAGATCGTCATGAAGGACGGCATCGCCCCGTACGGGTCCTGCTGCACGAGGCCGGTCTCCCTCTTGTACCACATCAGCTCCTTCTCGTCGAGGCTGGTGATGTCGCGACCCTTGAAGACGAGTTTCCCTCCAGTTGGCTTGTAAAGGCGCAGGATGGTTTTTCCAAGCGTTGTTTTTCCACTCCCAGACTCGCCGACAACAGACACCGCCTCGCCGACGCCAAGGTCAAAGGTTACACCGTCAACGGCTTTCAGGGGAACTGGTTCCGCGAACAGACCTCTACGTATCTCGAACCACATTCTCAGATCCTGAGCCCTCAGCAACACCCTGTCTTCACCCACTTCCCTCACCTCTTACCCTCATGGTACAACCAGCATTTAACATAAGAGGAGCTACCGAGAGCGTAGGGTGTTGCGCAGGGTTTCGCTGCGCGTTTGTCGAGGGTCGGAGGACTGCTGTGGCTTAGAGGCTACAGGACACTGGGGGATACTTTCCTGAAGCGAGCCTGGCTGGACCCGACCACCGGGAGGGTTTACGTTGTAGGCGCGGGGGTTTTCGACGAAGAGCAGGGGAGGGAGCCTTTCGTTTTGGTTTTAGACGAAGTGTGGGGTTGGAGCTTCAACGAGAGCGGTTTAATAATCGTTAGAGCAGAGCCTTCCCAAAGCCTTTCGGGCGTCATAAGCGAGGGCAGAGTGATCCTTCACCGGAGCGGGGGCCTCACCGTGCTGAGCCTCAGCGGCTTAGCTTTCGACTACGCGGTGAGCCCGCCCACGCTGAACGGGACTTATATCCTCGACGATAGCGGTGAGCTACCCTACTACGCAAGGAGCTTTTATGGGTGGAGAGTCCTGAGGGGAGTCGTTTCGGAGAGAGCCTGTCCTAATCTCGCTGTAGAAGAGGTGAATGCCTCTGCCTCGAGCTTGAGCATTTATATGCAGGAGATACGGGCCTCTAGAAAACTGTTCGAGAGGAGGTTCGACTTGGGGCTGGCTGTCCGCAGGTTTGTTGAAAGGAACGTGCCTATCTTCCTGCTGATGCCTGTGGCTATAGCTCTCTTAGCTATCCTGTTCTTCGCTCTGAAAGCCAAGTTACTTTCCACTTTATAGGTTCTTGAACATAATTTTATTTCTCGAATAAAGTTAACAACGAATTGTGGTTACCTTTTATTTTGTTTTGCGAGAAAAAGCGAAAGTAAAGTATAACTATTGTATCGTCAAACCTTAAGGGGGGAGTGAAAATAGAGACGGTTTTTGTAGAAGCTGACGCTAGGGCTTTGAGGCGAGCTTTGAAGCTAGTCTGGTATCCGTTCGCTAGACTGGAGCCCCTCGAAGAAGAAGGCTGGTGTGTTGGGGTTGACTGCTTTGTTGCCTCTTTAATGGGCTCTGCGTATACTCGGCTCTTGCTCTCAAGAAAAGTGGAAACATCAATGCTGAGGAAACAGCCTACGATTGAGGCACCTATTCTTGAGCCAGTTAAATGCGGACCTGAAGTACTCGATGAGCTCCGTTCAATAGGTAAGGAGCGTGGAAAAAGTGAGACTTCATCATTCTCGTCATTTGAGCCTGTTGACTACTATGCTACCAGGATGCTGGGATCTAGAATGGCTCTCAAGAGATTGGAGATGTTCTTCAGAAGCTTTACTGACGCTTCTGCACATGTGCATGCACTAGTTAATGAATTGAAGCCAGAGCGGTTAACGTATAAAGGCATTCTTTACATCCTACTGTACTTCGATGTGCAGGAGCGGGTTTTCCTGCTCATTGATAGAAGTAGTCTGCGCTCTACTCTTCACGAAAAATTCTTGAGAAGAGAGCATCTGAGAGAAAGGGGCTCTAGCTATTTTTACTTGGAGTAGAGCCAGCATGCGACGCGGTGGTTGGGCTCGATTTCGAAGAAAGGTGGCTCCTCCCTCCTGCATATATCCATTGCGTAGGGGCATCGCGGGTGAAACCTGCAACCAGGCGGTACGTTGATAGGTGATGGCGGTTCACCCTGTAGCATTTCCCTTTTCCTGTTCCTAAGCTTCGGATCTGGTATTGGAACAGCGTTTAAGAGAAACTTCGTATAGGGGTGAGCCGGACTTTCGAGAACAGCCTCCACTTTTCCCTCCTCGACGATCTTTCCAAGGTACATGACGGCAATTCTGTCGCTCATGTAGTTGACCACTGCGATGTCGTGTGAGATAAAAAGGTATGAGATCTTATGCTCAGCTTGAAGATCTTTTAACATATTAAGGATCTGCGCTTGGACGGAGACGTCTAGGGATGACGTCGGCTCGTCTAAAACAATCAGCGATGGATTGAGTAGGAGGGCCCTAAGTATCGCAATGCGTTGCTTCTGGCCTCCGCTTAACTCGTGTGGATAGCGGAATAAGTGCTCCTTGCCTAGGCCCACTGAGTTGAGCTGTTCGACTAAAAAGCTTTCAGGATCACTTGGCACCATGCCATACTCGTAAAGAGGCTCCATTAAGATTTCGTAAACAGTCATTCTTGGATTAAGAGAGGTGTTTGGATCTTGGAATACTATCTGTGCTCTTCTCCTGAACTCTTTAAGCTTTCGGTTGCTGAGCCTTGTTATATCCACCCCTTCGTATATGATGCGACCTGCGGTAGGCTCTAGTAACCGGATAGCAACTCTACCTAATGTTGACTTCCCGCAACCGCTTTCCCCTACCAATCCTAACGTTTCGCTGCTACCGATCTCCAAGGACACTCCATCGACTGCTTTAAGAGACTTGAACAATGAGCCTCTAACACGGAAGTACTTTTTAATATTCTCCAGCCTAAGCAACGCCATACCCATCACTTCTTTGAGTGAAGCCAGCAGTGAACCGTATGATTGTCACCCAGCATAACGGAAGCTGGGAACTCTTTTTTACAGATATCCATTGCGTAAGGGCAACGAGGGGCAAATGGACAGCCAGGTCCCATATCAATAAGTGTTGGGACAGTACCGGGTATTGACTCAAGTCTCTTCACTTTCCTGGTAGGATCAGGCAGTGCACGCAACAACATTTTGGTGTATGGATGTGCTGGATTTTCAAAAAGCGTGAAGACGTCCGCTGTCTCCATGATTCTCCCCCCGTACATGACATATGCTCTGTCAGCTACTTCGGCTACAACTCCTAGGTTATGAGTAATTAGTATAATGCTCATCCCATACTTAGCCTTCAGGCTCGCAAGCAAGTCGAGTATCTGAGCCTGAACGGTAACATCCAAGCTAGTTGTCGGTTCATCCGCTATGAGGAGACGGGGCCTGTTCGCGATTGCCGTTGCAATAACAACCCTCTGCCTCATACCTCCGCTCAGCTCATGTGGGTAGTTTTTCACACGTATTTCCGGGGTAGGAATAAGGACGTCCTTCAGGAGCATGACCGCCTCTTGTAGCGCTTCTCGCCGTGAAGCCTTCCGATGCTCCAGAATAGTTTCAACGATATGATGACCAGCTGTATATAGGGGATCAAGAGCACTACTAGGGTCTTGAAACACATAAGAGATCTCATCACCTCTGATTTTTCTGAGCTCTTCGCTGCTAAGTTTAAATAAGTCTACGACTGTACCGTCTCTCCTCCTGAATAGAACACTCCCGGATTCAATTCTACCAGGTGGCTCTATTAAACCTGTGAGGCTTCTAGTGAAGACACTTTTACCGCTACCGGTTTCACCAACTATGGCAACAGTCTCACCTTGAAAAACATCAAGGTATGCATCTGTTACCGCGTGCACTACACCAGCATAGGTGTAGAAACGCACCGTAACTCCGCGGGCCTTCAGCACCTGCCCGTCACTCATCTCAGCCATATACTATCACCTACAGCTTCGCTTTCAGCTCTATTGACCTCCTGGTCCTTGGATCAAACACGTCGCGCAGTGCGTCCCCCAGCATGTTCCAACCTAGAGAGATGAGTAGCAAGGCCGTACCCGCCTCAATAACTATCCACCAGCTTCTCTCAGGAAAATATTGACCAGCCATCGAGACGAGCAATCCGAGGTCGGGAACAGGGGGCTGTGCCCCTAGACCGAGGAAAGAGAGAGCGGCTGAAGAGAGAGCAGCTGTAGCTATGTCAAACGTGAGCATGACAAGTAGAGGTGAGAGGATGTTTGGCAAGATGTGTTTCCGCAGGATCCTCCAGGTGGAAAGGCCTAGGGCTTTTGCGGCTTCAACAAACCCCTGCTCCTTTATTGTCAGTACGGAGCCTCTAACAACCCTAGCATAGGGAGGCCACCAAACCAAAATCATGGCGAGGAAAAGAGAGAGGAGGTTTGCAATGTTCGGTGCATCTCCCGGGTTTAGGGCGAAAATCGCAGCGAAGAAAGAGGTAAGCGCAGGGTTTTCCGCCAACACGTTCCTCACTGATATCCTCAACGTGAGACTAAATGCGATCGCCAATACAAGGCCTGGGAAAGCGAACATCATATCAGTAAACCTCATTATCACCTCATCCACTAAACCGCCGAAGTAGCCCGCAATTAGACCGAGAATCACCCCTATTGTAGCTCCCACAAGAACTATGATGAAGCTCATGACAAGGGCTATCCTGAAGCCCCTAACTACTAACGAGAGAACATCCCGTCCATAGTTGTCGGTTCCCCATAACGGTAACCCTGAACAGGTACCGAAACATGGGGGGTAGGGCAACATTCCAGCTAAGCTCGGGTTTTGTAATAGCGGGTAAGTGTCGTAGGGCTCCCACGCTATAAAGGGACCGAATATTGCGAGGAAAGTTGTGATAAATACGAGTAGTAACCCTGCGGCTCCGGTTTTTGAAGTTGCTAAAGCATAAAGCGTGAGTTTAGTCTCCTGCAATTTAGACCTATTCTTGTCTAGCCAGCCCGGGCTTAGCCTTTCCCTTAGTGCAACGTACCCGTTCAAGATTTTTGAGAAGAGAGTGTATAGTAAATTCATGGTTTCGACACCTCAGTACCTTACCCTAGGATCTAACACCGCGTATAGTATGTCTACAATTAGGTTCATGATAATATACACCAGGGAGAATAGGAAAGTGCCGGCGATGATTATAGGAAAGTTCAAGCGCGTGATCCCTTGGTAAATGTACCTTCCTAAGCCTGGGATGTTAAAGATAGTCTCCGCGATAATAGCGCCTGTCAGCAATCCAGCAAAATCTAGGCCAAGAATAGTGATAATTGGCGCAAAGCCATTTTTAAGCGCATGCTTCCAAATTGTCCAGCTGGATAGCCCTCGGGCTTTTCCAAAAAGAATTGACTCAGAACTCAATGCATCGAGGAGACTGTTCCTCACTATCCTAGCGATGAAACCTGCCGAAAGCACACCGAGCGCGAAACCAGGCAACCACATTCTTGTAAACGTATCGGAAACTACCTGAAACTCGCCGCACATAAGCGCACCGAACATAGGAACCTGGCCAACAGCCCACGCTATCCAACCAAATACTGGGACGCCATCCTTTAGCCCAGCTAGTTGCATCGCGCAGGCATTGGAGAATGCGGGAACACCTGCCAGAAGCGTGGTCTTCACATGCACGTAGAAAACGAGTATGAGAAGATAGTACAGCACAAACGATGGCATAGAGCTACCGAAGAGCGCGAAAACTCGCACGAAGAGATCTAGAGCGCTATCCCGCTTCGCCGCAGCTGCAATTCCTAATGGAATTCCTATAACAACGGTAAAGAAGAATGCAAAGATTGCTAGCTCTACAGTCACCGGGAAACGCTGGGCTACCTGCTCGACAACTAAGTCACCTCTTGTTGGATCTCTGAGCTGCCCTGTCAGTAGCTGGGTTACGAGGAAAGCAAATTGCTCGTACCAGGGAGC
Organism: Infirmifilum tikiterense; assembly: GCF_054696565.1. Next base: position 878,605 of record NZ_CP182482.1, on the reverse strand, counting down.
ATCAAATTTATACTTTCTTCTCAAGTCCTCCAGAGTCTGCGGGTTAAGTAACTTTTCGCCAACCCATGCCCTAACGGGGTCTGTCGGAATCACATAGGCGATCACGTACGTAATTAGAAGGGCACCTATAATGCTGGGAATAAACGATATCATCCGTCGCACGAGGAAGCTAGCCAACCCCATGAGCGTCACCTAACTGATCATAGTTAGAGGAAAAGAAAAAATATTAGTTTTAGGGCTTGAAGCCGTACAGTTCTTTCCACAACGTTGCGTTCCAGTAATATGGATTGTACTTCAGCAGGATGTAACTGTCCTCTTTGTAGTCGGCCACGTAGTAGGGTCCGGTTGATACAGGCTTCTTTGCTAGCAACTGGTGTATTGGATCATCCTCGCCTGGTTGCACAAACTTAGCCCATGCTGCAGGATCCTTGCCGTTTTTCGACGCTGCAATTGCGGCGCTGTATTGGTCGCCTAGCGCGTACTCCATTGGATAGATGGCGCCGACACCTGTTGGGAAGATTTGCAGTATTGGCACATATGGGAACTTCAACTTGAACTTGACCACGCCTGCTGTTGATCCACTATATCCGAAGAAGCTGAGCAGATCCTTTAAGCTGTGGACCTCGGCGCTCTTACCTTTAAATGCCGTCACTAATCCCTGGCTCCTAGCAATACTGTCCAATTCCTCCTCGCTTAGCACTGTTGAAGCATTCACATCGATGAACTCGTCAATCATCCACTGCGGTCCACCTGGCAAATTAGCTCTCACAGCTCTCCATATGCAGAAGAGTACGTCGGTAGCGTCAATCGGGTAAGTCTTGTTGTTCCACGGGTCGTAACCGACAACATTACCTCTTATGACAAAGTAGAGCTCTGTCATATCTTTGCTGAAGGCCCATGCTACGGCTAGGTCAGGTATAGGCTCGGTTTCTTCCTTCCAGAGAGTCACAAGCCTCCTGTATGTGTGTTCGAATATCTCCCAACCGAATGACTCGTAGGACTTTGCAGGATCGAAGGTGTCAGGCCAACCTATGTCGCCTATTACCATTGTCTCTGGGTTATTTTTGATGCCAAGAACTCCGGTGTCAACCACAGGAGCCTTGGGGTCTTCCCAGACAAGGTCGTAGCGGGTGGAAACTGCGCCTACTGGATAGTACATGCCGTAAACCCAGCTACCATAGTTTTCACCGGTAATGAGCTGACCAAGCATAATTAGCGAGCTCGCTTTGTTGAACTTGATGACAGCGGCTTGTATAACCGCTTCTCGGGCGTCTGGCTCTAATATTCTCTGAGAGGCCTTACAGAGTGCACTTAGAATTATATCTTTTAGGCCGCCTGTACCTAGTGTAACCATGTTTACCGGCTTCTCCCAGTTTGCGTTTGTAGCCTCCCAATCTACTTCGTAGGCCACAACTACTAGCGGCTTGCTTGTTGACCCAGTGTAGGTTGCACCTGAGCCTTTAGGTCCTACAACTACAATGAATTTTTCAGTCTCTATAGCTTCATCTACCTTGGCTAAGTACTTTCCTACATCGCCTGCGGCTACTTTACTTGCGTACTCTATGTTTTTGAACTCAGCACCTCCCCACACGAATGGCATTAAGAAGTTGTCTGCATCAAGATAGTCAGGTATCCAACCTAGTAACATCACGTCGTATTGGAAGTTGTCAACAAGCTCCAAGTACTTTGGCCAGGCATACGCCTCGACGGTAACCTTGAAACCAAGCTCGCTCCACGACTGCTGAAGGAGCGTAGCGATCTGCTGGCGAGCGGTGTTACCCTCGTTGTAGATTATTGTGATTGTGTACTTGCTCGGGTCAAAGCCCTTTGCTTTAAGGGACGCGATTAGCTCCTTAGCTTTAGTCATGTTGTATTCAAACTTAACGATTCCATACTCTGTGTAGCCAGGCATCCCGCGTGGAACTATTGTGTAGAGCCTAGTGTATAGTTTGTTGAACACTTGGTTGAGTATCACGTCGTAGGGTACAGCGTATGCTAATGCGTAGCGGACTTCCGTTATATTAAGAGGTGCTCTCATCGGGTTTAACCCGACATACTGTATTGTCAGCTGGGGCTTATCGGGTCTACGTACAAGGTGTAGGCTGAAACCATCAACTGGCGTGTTGTTTACGTCAGGCCAACGTGCAGGAGTAACAACGGCTATGTCGAAGACGCCCGTCTTGTACATATTGATCCTGGTTCCCTCGTCGTTAACGATAAGGTATAATATTTGTTTATGGAAAGGCTTCGTAGGCTGTGTAACTGGTTGTTGCTGAGGAGGAGCTCCTGGTTGCTGAGCTGGGGCAGTAGGTTGTTGAGGTGGTGGCTGCTGTAAGAATATGAATGCTACAATAGCCGCAACGAGTACTATAGCTATGACAGCTGTTACCAGCAACAAATTTCTCCTGCGGCTTTCAGCCATCTTATTTCTTCGCCATACCTAGTTTATAAATATTTTCCTTGAGGAGTTGAAAAGTCTTCCGCTGAAAGAACTCATCTTCTGAAAAATTTAGTATTGCATCGAAAAAGCAATCCGAAACTCTTTCCTATTCTGTTATTTTAAACTATATTCCATAAAGAATACTAGTCATTGTCATCAAACAACAATTGACATGACTACTAAGTCTTCTAAAACTTATTATATCTCCGTCTAAGATTAAAGAAGGCTTGCCTTCTCGAGGTTTAAGAGGAAGAGTTTCGCGTCAACCCCCAAGGAGTAGCCTCCTATCCACCCGGACGCTGAGATGACCCGGTGGCAAGGGACGACTATGAGTATGTTGTTCAAGCTGAGGGCTGCAGCGACGGAGCGAGGGGTTGTTGAGAGCCTTCGGGCAATCTCCTTGTAGGTCGTGGTCGCCCCGTAGGGCACTTTGAGGAGTTCTTCGAGGACACTTCGCTTGAAGCTGGATCCCGAGAGCGCGGGTTTGAAGGTGAAGCTGGTTCTTGATCCGTGGAGGTACTCCTGAAGCTCCTTCTCGAAAGCCTCTGCTTCGGCTCCGCCTCTCTGGGCCCCGGCTGGCTTGACGCGCTCCTTCGAGTGCAGGGCCAGCACCATCCTGCCCTCCACGATGAAGCAGAGCTCGCCTATAGGCGTGCTGAGGCACTTGTACTGCCTCATGGCTTCTCCCGGAAGTAAACCTTTATCACATCTCCGATGACCGCAACTTTATGCTTGGACTTCAAGCTTTCTATGGCGGCCGTCACCTCTTCGCGCGTGAAGCCTTGGGCCTCCAGCTCGGTTATGAAGACGCGTCCCACGCCGTTGTAGGCGTCGCGCTTGGCTAGAGCTAGTATGATCCCCTGAAGGTCCTCCGTTGCGTGTTCGCCGTACATCGCTTGTTTAATCGCGTAAACGATTTATTAATGGCGGCGTTCCCCTAAGCGTGTCGTCTGACGAAGTGCCTGCCGTGGTCGTTGAGAGCCGTCAGGAGCTCAAGTCGGTTAGCGTTGTGATCCCCTCGTTCCGCGGGAGCGACAGGCTTGTCAGGCTTGTGAGCGCGCTGGCCGGGAGTAAGTACCCGAGCCTCGAGATCATCGTAGTTGTGGACGAGCCGTCTGAGGAGGTTGCTTCGGCGCTCTCGCGGATCGAGGGTGTTCGGGTTGTCTTCAACGCTAGAAGAGCGGGGAAGGTTAGCGCCCTTAACACGGCCTTGAGGCTCTCGCGGGGGGAGGTTGTGGTTTTCCTCGATGACGACGTTGAGGTTCTGGACCCCCTTTTCATCGAGAAAGTCGTGGATGGGATTAAGGGGTTCGATATAGCTGATATAAAGAAGGTTGTCGTTGGCGGGGGGCTTCTTGGGAAAATGGTCTACATAGAGTACGTGGCCACGAACTTCGCGAGCAAGCTCATGGCCCGTTTTGCTGGGAGGACTGTAGCGATCAACGGAGCTGCCTTCGCCGCCACGCGGAGGGCCTTGGAGGAGGTTGGGTTCTTCAAGCCGATAATCTCGGAGGACTTCGACCTGGCGGTCAGGAGCTTCCTGAAGGGCCATAGGTTCACGTACATCGGCGCCACCGAGGTTTATAACTACGCCCCAGAGTCGTGGAGGAAGTGGTACAAACAGAGGAAAAGGTGGGCGGTTGGTTTAGCGGACTGGTTGCAGAGGTACTACAGGGTGGGGTTTAGGGCTCTCGCCAGGATGCCTCACGTGCTGCTACCGGGCCTGCTGATCTCCCTGCCGTCGCTCGTGTCGACCCTCCTGCCTTTCCTACTCTACAACCACACATTCGCGAAGACTCTCTACCTAGCACTGCTCTCTCTTTCCTCCGTGACGGCCCAGTTCATACCGCTAGCCGCGATTCTCTCCATTAACCTGCAAATCGTCTACATCATCCCCTTGCTGGCCGTGCTCCTCGCCTTCTCGTCCTGGCATTTCATAGCATCGCGGTACGTCGGCATGAAGTCGTACCTATACCTTTACCCGTTATACTTCCTAGTGTACCAGCCCTTGTGGTTTACGATCCTTCTGGCCGGCTTCATTCGAGTTCTAGTAATGAGGGATAGAAACATCGAGGACTGGGTGGTATAGTCCGGAGCTTTCGACGAGCGTCGAAGCTATTATCGGCAAGCCTTAAATACCACATGACGTGTAAGGCACCCTAAGCGGTGTATGGCTGTATGACGTTGGTAGTACGAAAGGCATACAGGGTTTTCCTTTCGCCTAACCCCCTGGGTTCGCAGGATAAGTTCGCCCACGCCGTGTCAAACCTGCTTTCACTTAACAGCCTCACAGCCCCAGCCATCGAGCTCCAGGCCGGGGAGTTTGAGGCCGTTTTGAACGGTAAAACCTTGATGGCCGTGGCAGGGGATGCGGAGGTTATTGCCGATGGGAGAAGGGTGGAGCCCTGGACCGCTTTCTTCGCCAGCGAGGGCGTGATGATCAGGTCCGGGGCAACAGCGTACCTCTCCGTCAGAGGTCTAAGCGCCGCGGCTAGCGGCAAGCTCCCAGTTAGGGAGGGCGATGCTTTCAGCGTTCAAGAGCTCAACGGCATCGCCGACAGCGACCTTCGCGCCTTGAGAGTCCCTCACACCCTGCGCGTCGCCAACGGGGACTGGCTTGAATCTGTAGCCAGGGTTCAGAGGCATATCGGCATGGTTCTCGAGGCTGTGAGAAGGGGGGCTGAGCAGGTTAGAGTGAGGCTGAACGGGGGCGAGTTCGAAGTCTGGGTACTCGAGCTCTCCTAGGCGCGAGGGTGCCTGTTGGATGGATGACAGAAAGATTGCCGAGCTGATTGAGCGGAGAAGAGCGACCGACAGCCTGAGCGAGGAGCTCGTGAGAAAGCTCCACGAGCAGGGGAGGCTCACAGTGCATGAAAGGCTTAGCCTCCTGCTTGACCCAGACTCCTTCATCCCTATCGGGCGGTACGTCCAGCACAGAGCCACGGGCTTCGGCATGGAGTCGAAGAAAGCTTACGGCGACGGCGTTGTCGCAGGCCTCGGGACCGTCGACGGGAGACGCGTAGCAGTCTACGCTCAGGACTTCACTTTCATGGGCGGGAGCGTCGGGGAAATGCACGCGGCTAAGATCGCCAGGACGATCGAGCTGGCCTTAAAGCTGGGTGTTCCTGTCATAGGGCTTAACGACAGCGGGGGTGCGAGGATCCAGGAGGGCGTCGACTCACTCAAGGGTTACGGGGAGATATTCTACAGGAACGTCATGGCGAGCGGCGTGGTACCGCAGATCGTAGCCATAATGGGTCCCTGCGCTGGCGGAGCTGTTTACAGCCCTGCCTTGGCCGACTTCATTGTGATGACTAGGAAAAGCTACATGTTCATAACAGGCCCTAAGGTCGTGAAGGCATCCATAGGAGAGGATGTGACGTTCGAGGAGCTTGGGGGCGCGGAGATCCACGCGTCTAGAAGCGGCGTCGCGCACTTCATAGCGGAGGACGACCGAGAGGCGATTGCCCTCGTTAGGAGGTTGCTGAGCTACCTGCCGAGCAACAACACCGAGGATCCTCCTTTCGTCGAGACGGGCGACGACCCGCTCCGCGAGGACAGCTCGCTGGAGAGCGTAGTGCCGGACGACCCAGTGAAGCCCTACGATGTCAGAGAAGTGATCTACCGGGTGTTCGACGCAGGAAGCTTCCTCGAAGTCCACCAGCACTTCGCTCAAAGCGCGGTGGTTGGCTTCGCCAGGCTTGGCGGGCACGCGGTCTGCGTTGTGGCGAACCAGCCCGCCGTGATGGCCGGGAGCCTCGACATAGATTCTTCAGACAAGATAAGCAGGTTCGTGCAGTTTTGCGACGCGTTCAACTTCCCCATCGTAACGTTCGTCGACGTCCCGGGATTCCTGCCGGGCACCTACCAGGAGCACCACGGAGTGATCAGGCACGGCGCAAAGATAATCTACGCCTACGCTGACGCCACAGTACCGAAGATCACCGTCGTACTGAGGAAGGCATACGGCGGGGCGTACATCGCGATGGGGAGCAAGCACCTGGGAGCGGACTTCGTACTAGCTTGGCCGACAGCTGAAATAGCGGTCATGGGACCCGAGGGGGCTATTGAGATAATATACAAGAGGGAGCTCGAGAAGGCCGAGAACCCTGAGGAGCTCGCTAAGGTCTTCGCCGAGAAGTACAGGAGCGAGATAGCGAACCCTTACGTGCCAGCAGCCAGGGGGTACGTTGACGACGTGATACTCCCCAGGGAGACGAGGCCCTACCTCTACAAGTTGCTCCAGTTCCTCATGGACAAGCGTGAGAGGCAACCCAGACCACCTCGCAAGCACGGAGTCCCACCGGTGTGAGGCCGCGCCTGGCTCATCTACCCCTTCACTGATCCGGGGCCCCTCTTCGGGCTCATGGGCTCCGCGCCTTCGGCCTGCCCCGCCAGCTTGCTTGGGCTGTGCGGCGGGGTGTTGCCTCGGCGCCTCTTCGCCTCTTCGCGCCGCGCGCGGCACCCGCTAGTCCCCCGGGGGTGGGGGAGCTGCGGGAACTGGGGCCGGGGCCTGAGCCTCTTGGGTCTTCGGTCGTGGCATGTAGTACCTTTTCGCCAGCGCCCTGGGGTGCTGGCTGAGCCACCTGCTCAGCACCTCTAGCTGCCTCTCGGCTTTGCAGGCCTTCAGGAAGAGCTTCGCAGTGTTGAAGGCCGCGGCCCAATCCCTCCCATAGATCAGGCCGCAGCGCGTGCACTTGTAGTACCTTCTCTGGATCTCCACCCCCTCTCGCCCGCAGAGGGGGCACTGCTTCCCGCTGACGTTGTTCTCCGGCTGGAACCACTTGGCGCCCTCGTACCAGGCCATGTTCTCAAGCCTCTCCGCCACTCTTAGCAGCGTTCTCTGTAGCTTCGTTCCCCTTAGGGACTCGGCTTGGGGGATGTCAGCGACGATGACGACGAGGTAGCCCTGGTCCCGTAGCTTTCTCGCCAGCTCTCTCATCTCCCTGAGCACGCCTCTGACCCAGTCTTCGTTCACCTTCTTCACCTTCCTCAATGCCTGCCCCGCTACTCTCTCGGTGCGCTCCGGCGTCACGTTTAGCCTCGCTCTCAGCTTCCCTGCAAGCCTCAGCGCCTCCTCCACAACGAAGCCTCTCCCCTCTCTCTGCAGCCTCCTGACGCTCCTCCTCTCCCTGAACCTCTTTACGGCGAGCTCACAGCTCTTAACTTCGGAGTAGCTATGCAAAATGGTGGCTAGTAGCCTCAGCATGGTGGTGTTCGGAGGCTTAAACACGCGCTGTGCCACCAGCCTCACCTCACTGTCGAACGCGAAGGCAAGGAGGTAGAGGCCGTAAGAGCTGTTCACATCCACAGCCATTACTGCCAGCTTGCGGTCACCGCCCCACCACGCCTGCTTGACCTTGCGGTGCGCCGCTAGGCGAGGCCTACCCCTTGCGGTGAGCTGCAGCGTCAGCTTTACGTCCCCGAACCTCTGGACGTCCTCCAGCACAGCCCTGACAAGCGAGGGCCTCAGCCTCACCGCGACACCTGCGCTGGGAACGCGAAGCTCGCCCCTCGAGGCGTCGAGGACTGCGGTAGCATTGGCGTTGCCGTAAAGCCTATCGCTATTGCTGACCACCTTAATGAGTAGCGGTACCGGTGGCGAAGTGAACCTGCCGCGAAGCTTCGACTTCCCCCTGGCCTCCGCAATCATGTTCCACCACTCCACGGCGTACCAGAACAGCCCCTTCGGTAGCCCAGCCAGCTTCGAGGCCTCCTCGATCAACTCCTCGCTGAACCTCTCCGGCTCCCTCCTGAACGCGTCGCCGTATTTCCTCTCGAGCTCCTCGCTGGCCCGCTCAACCGCGGAGGCAAGGCTGAAGTAGAGGCTCCGAAGCCTCAGCCCCTGCTCCCTGTTCGTCTTCACTCGCCAAACCCTGTAGGCGTCGACGAGCCCCTTGCCGTTTTTATTACTCTTACTTTCCCCGCTCATGCTATCATCCCCCTTTCCTCTTTGGGGACCGGGCTTTCAGCGCGCGAGGGGGTTCAGATGCATGAGGTGCGGGGGCCGGGATTCGAACCCGGGTAGGCCGACGCCAGCGGATCTTGAGTCCGCCCCCTTTGACCTAGCTCGGGCACCCCCGCTCCTCGAGCATTTCTTAAACCAAGGAGGGTTAAAAACATTACAGCCTAGGTCAGGTTGCCGGGAGCTTGGTGTAAAGGCTCAGGAAAGCCTTATATTGGTTGTCGGGACAGATAACGTGATGGGTTCGTTAACATTCCAAGGGCTTCTCGTGGAGCACTTGAAAAGGGTGTGAGGATGGAGCCTGGAAAGCGCGCTGTTGTTCTAGCAGCGGTTATAGCGTACATGCGCTCCAGGGAGCGGCGCCGGAGGCATCAGAGAGCTCTCGCCGCCACACCCGTCAGCGCGTGGAGGCTCGCGCGGGCGCTGGACGTAGCCGAGGATGATGCTCTCTCCCAGTGGTGAGTGCATGAGGAAGAAGTTCCTGGTCATAGTAGATGGTGAGGCCTTCGAGGTTGAGGTCGAAGTTGAGGAGGGGGGGAGCCCGCTCGAGACCGTTCTCTCTGTCCTGCAGACAGGGATAGTCAAGAAGGTCGAGTCACCACCTTTAGGCAAGGGTGTCGTGACGTCGCCCATTACTGGAAGAGTGTCCAAGGTCAACGTAAAGAAGGGGGATGTTGTCCGCTCTGGAGACGTGCTTGCGGTGATCGAGGCTATGAAAACCCTTGTTGAAGTCAAGTCAAATACGAGCGGGACCGTAACTGAAGTTTACGCTGAGGAGGGGGGTGTCGTGAAGCAGGGAGACCCCCTCTTCAAAGTCGAGTAAGACCTCTCCTGAACAAACCTTCGCGTTTTCCTAGAGGAGCCTTTGAGGATAGACTATCCGCTAGAACTTTCAGCGCGCGAGGGAATTCAGACGCGTGAGGTGCGGGGGCCGGGATTCGAACCCGGGTAGGCCGACGCCAGCGGATCTTGAGTCCGCCCCCTTTGACCTAGCTCGGGCACCCCCGCTCCTCGAGCATTTCTTAAACCAAGGAGGGTTAAAAACATTACAGCCTAGGTCAGGTTGCCGGGAGCTTGGTGTAAAGGCTCAGGAAAGCCTTATATTGGTTGTCGGGACAGATAACGTGATGGGTTCGTTAACATTCCAAGGGCTTCTCGTGGAACACTTGAAGCACGCCACCTTCAAGCTCTCAGCAGGCGGTGTGACGGTCTACATTGATCCCTTTGAGGTCGAGGGCGCTCCGAAGGACGGCGACATTGTGATATGCACTCACGACCACTACGACCACTGCAGCCCTGACGATGTTCTAAAGGTGGCGAAGAAGGACGCTGACGTAATTGCCAGCGTGAACTGTAAGGGGAAGGTTGAGAAGCTGGGTCTCCGTTACCACCTCGTCGAGCCCGGGAGCAGAGTTGAGGTGAAGGGGGTTACCGTAGAGGCTGTTCACGCGTACAACGTCAATAAGAGGTTTCACCCGCGTGAGTACAAGGGTGTCGGCGTCATAGTAACTATCGGTGGTGTTAGAGTGTACCACGCCGGAGACACCGACCACATTCCGGAGATGAAGGAGCTTAAAGGGAGGGTGGACGTTGCGTTACTACCGGTTAGCGGGACTTATGTAATGACCGCTGAGGAGGCCGCTAGGGCGGCGCTGGATATCCAGCCTAAGCTAGCTATCCCGATGCACTACGGGGCAATTGTCGGCTCAGCAAGTGACGCTGAGCGCTTCAAGAAAGAATTAGAGGGTAAAATCCAAGTAGCAATCATTTAAATCATCTATTTAGGTGTTTTTTCCTTTGGCTATTTCTCGGTTACTATTACTGGAAAGATACCGGCACCTCATAGGCTGGGTTACTTAAGCGCATCAATGAGCCTGAATTATGCGGCATGAGATGTGACCCTAAGGAAACTCACAGATGTCGCTAGAACACTCGTGGCTACTCTCTTAACCCTGCTGGAGGCGAGAGAGTCATTGGATTGAGATAAGAAGCAGGGAAAACTAAATGTAACATTGCTACGAGGAGAAATCTCGATGGGCTGATGATGGAGGCATATCCAGTGCTTGTAGACGGGAAAGCGGAGGGGTTTGTAAGGACTTTCGGTGACTACGTCGAGGTTACACGCGGAAACGTCCAGGAGCACTACCTGTGGTTAGGAGATAGAGGTTTCGGGTTGAAAACAGAAAGCGAGCTGTTCAGAATTCTCTACGAGAGCCCTATCCTGCCGTCTCTAGAACCTCGAGAGGGGTTGCTTGAAGAGCGTGTAACACAGGCCGCGACGGCTCTCAGGGAGACACTTGATGGTAAGCTTGTAATGGCCGATCTAAGTGGGGGGAAGGACAGCACAGCTCAGCTACTCATCCTGTCAAGGCTCCGCGAGCATATAGACTTCAAACTCCTGGCCGTGTACGTCCACGTCCCCTACCTCGAACCCCCTGAAAACATTGACATAGCCGAGAGGATCGCTAACAAGCTGGGAGTAGAGTTCCTATACGTGGAGGCGGACAGGAGGATGATGCAGTTCTATCTCATGCGCGAAGGACTACCTAGACGTGGCATAAGGTGGTGCACCTACCTCAAGACGAGGGCTCTGAGAGAGGCGCGGAAGGCCCTGGGCGCCGACTTTGAGGCTAAAGGGGACCGCATGCTTGAAAGCGGTAAAAGGATGAGCAGGCTCAAGGGCTTAGCTACGAAAAGTAGTTTTGTGCAAGGTCGCACGTTAAACCTAGTGTACGACTTCACAGCATTAGATGCGGCGAGGATTGTTGCAGAGCACGACTTGGTGCACCCCCACTACCTTCTCGGAATACCCAGGGTCTCGTGCCGCTTCTGCCCCTACCGTAGCCTCTACGAGCTTAAGGCCGCTGAAGCTCAGGAGGTCGAGGACCTCGGCTTGCTCGAGCACTCGGCGATGCTCATGTACAGGAGGCACTACTCTAGCGTGGCTACGTGGGACTTGTTCTGGGAGCTAGCGCTGTGGCGGTATCAGCCCACCCTCGCTAGGTTGAGGTTGAAGGAGCTCTCCAACGCCGACTTCGCGAAAACGCTTACTTTAGGCGACGTTAAGGCTATGTTTAGAAGCCTTTGGGTGAGGTGAGGTGGGTTCCCGTAGGGGGTTCTGGACCGAGACTCTGGCTTTCCATATTCTTGAGAGCCTCGGCTTCGAGGTCGTTTCGTACAGGCACAGGGTTGTCAGAGAAGGGGTTGAGGTAGCTGAGGTCGACGCTATTGCGCGCAAAGGTGGGGAGCTTTACGCAGTCGAGGTTAAGTCGGGGAGGGTTTCGACGACCGATGTGAGGCAGGCGCTTGCTAACGCTCAGCTCGTAGGGGCTAAGCCTCTGATCGTCGCTAGGGGGTTCGCTGATAAATCGGCTGAAGTGTACGCGCGCGAACTCGGAGTAGAGGTCGTGCTACTGCCGGATTACTTCCACTTCGTGTCTACGGAGGAGTTGGAGCGGCTTGTTGAGAACGCACTGGTCGAGGCGCTATCTAGATTACTTAATGTGAGTATCGATGGGCTGAACGAGGAAGAGCTGGAGGCAATCAAGGTAATAGCGGTTAGCCGCGATGCTGGCGAGGCGTCTACGAGGCTCGGCCTGGATGGCAAAGGCTTTTCCCAGCTGATCTCCTCTCTCAGGGAGAAGGGAGTCCTCTCGGAGAGCGGACCCTTCGAAAAGCTCAGGCTGCAGGCGCGCGTCTTCTTGCTACTGAAGAAGCTACTTGATCCTCTCTAGGACTATAGCCGGGCAGACCTTTTTAACCCCCTCCATCCTGCCGATCTCCTCAATTATCTTCATTAGATCTTGTCCTGTTTTAGCCCAAACCTCGGTCATTATCATGTGGTCTCCCGTTGTGACGAAAACAGACACTGTGAACTCGCGCTTTGAGAGCTCGTGGGCCACTGAGAGTACTTTATCTGGGTCTGTGTCCACGCCCACAAGGGCTACGCCGTTGTACCCTATCTTCTTCGGCTCAACGACGATTGTGTACTTCCTGATCACGCCTTCTCTTTCCAGCTTCTGTATCCTCTTCTTGACCGCTACATCGGTCACTCCTACAGCCTTAGCTATCTCGGTGAGCGGTGTGCGCGCGTTGTCCATCAGCATCCTGAGTATGACGGCGTCCTTATCATCCATGGCTACGAATAGGGATGCGCCGCGTTGATATAAGGTTTTTGAAAAGTTTGAACTTTTAATTTCAAAGTTCAGCTTTTAGAGCCACAGAGGAGGGCTCTCTCGATGTCGCTGAGCACTTGCGCAACTACGGTCTCGAAGCACGTACCCCTCGCGACGTCAATCGCTTTCCGTCGGGAAGTCTCAGCTATCTCCAGAGCTCTACCGTAGCCCGATCTCATGTACCTCAATGCCTGCAGGTAGGTGGACAGACTGTCAGCTATCCTCGCGGCTTTTGACTCGGGCGTAGCCCCCTCCTCCCACTCTTTTAGCAACTCTCGAAGACTCGGCTCCATTTCAAGCTCGCTGATAGCCTTTTCCTCCAGACTGTTCTTCAGGTCTCCCAGCTGAAGGCTCGTGTACCTTGGGATGTCGCCCAGAACTCCTTCCAGCAGGTCGTGAACGAGCCCGAGCATCCCAGCCTTGTACGGGTTCAACGGGCACTCCTCGGGCTTTACTCTTGAGGCGATAAGGTAAGCGATTAACCCGGTTTCCCAGGAGTGCTGCGAGACCGTCTCAGCTATAGCTGTAGGAATCCCTCTCATCATCCATCCTTGCCGCGCCAACCATTTCGAGGATTCCAAGAGGTCCCACAGGTTCACGTGAGCTGTCTTAAAGCCCGTGTAATAAGGTTAGTGTTTTCCTAAAAAGAATATATTTAGCCTTGAACACGAAGCTACTGTGCCCGTGCTTATAAGTTTTTGGGGTAAGGGTGGGGTTGGAAAAACAACGCTCTCGTCAGCGCTGGCTGTTAAGCTAGCAGAGAGGGGTTACAGGGTTTACCTGATTTCAACGGATTTCGTCCCCTCTCTTCACGATGTTCTGGGCGTAGAGTTCTCCGATGAGCCCAGGGAGGTTTGCAACGGGGTTGTCGCGGAGCAGCTTACCGAGGAGAAGATCGTGCAACTGTGGAAGGAGAGGTTCGGAGAAGAGGTTTACAGGGTAGCATCCAGCATATTCCCGGTGGGTAGGGAGATCATTGACTACGTGGCTGGAGCTCCGGGCATTGTGGAGGAGTTCACTCTTTACTATGTTTGGGATAAGTTCCACAGGATAAACGCTGACTTCATGGTCTGGGATACCATGGCTACGGGCGGGGGTATAAGGATGCTCCGCATCGAGAAGGAGTTCTACGAGCACCTGGGTGATGCTGCAAAGCTCTACCTAAAGCTTAAAGGGGTTATCGATAAGGTTAGAACTGGGGGCGCCGAGCCTCTCGAGCTTATTGAATCCTGGAAGAGGCTGGCGAGCAACATTCTGGAGTTTCTCAAATCCGAGCAACACAGAGCAGTGATCGTGTCCAGGCCTCTACCTGTGGATTTCTCCGTCACGCGCAGAGTCTATGCTGAGCTCTCAGATGCGGGTATACCAGTGAAGGCGGTAATAGTGAACATGGTAGGAGATACAGTAGCGGAGGGCGCGGTGCTAGACGCGTTTAACCGCGAATTCCACGGAAAAGCCCCGTTACTTCTCGTGCCCAGCGTTTCCCCGCCTCCCAGTGGGTGTGAGAGGCTTAAATCCATCATTGAGAGCGAGCAGGTGGAAGCCCTCCTTAGAAAGCTCCTCTGACCCCCTGACTACGCCCCGGCACTTTAACCGCATTCATTAAGTTAAGTTTTTAGGATTCGGCGTTCTCACGGCTATCGTTCGAAGATGAGTGGGAGCGCTCCTTGGCACGCTCTCAGCCAGGAGGAAGTCTTCGAGAGGTTGCGCACAACCCCTCTAGGGCTGAGCGAGGATGAGGCCCGTAGACGTCTTGAAGTTTGGGGACCGAACAGGATTGAGGAGGAGAAGAGGGCTAGCCCTTTGAGGCTTTTCCTGAATCAGTTCCTGAACCCTCTGACCGGCTTGCTTCTTTTCGCAACAGCCCTCTCAGTCGCGATAGGCGAGACTCTCGACGCCTTAGTCATAGTGGTCCTTGTTTTGGCTGGCGCGATCCTAGGCTTTTACCAGGAGTACAGGGCTGAGCGAGCCCTTGAGGCCCTCAAGAAAATGGCATCGCCTCTCGCAACAGTCATAAGGGAAGGTGAGATGAAGACCGTTCGCTCGGAGGAAGTTGTACCTGGAGACGTACTCGTGCTAAACGCCGGCGATAGGGTCGCGGCAGACGCTAGAGTCTTCGAGGCAGTAAACCTCCGAGTTGACGAATCTATGCTTACGGGAGAGTCTACCCCTGTGGACAAGATAGCTGAGACCATAGAAGCCGATGCGCCTTTAGCGGAAAGGGTGAACATGGTTTTCGCGGGTACTGTAGTGGTGTACGGGAAGGGGAAAGCCGTCGTCGTGGCAACGGGAAAAAACACCGAGCTTGGGAAAATCGCCGAGTCGCTACAGGAGGTTAAAGCCGAGAAAACCCCCCTCGAGAGGCAGCTCGACGCACTTGGGAGGAATCTCCTGGTTCTCATGCTAGTCGTGGCTTCCGTGGTCTCGATTGTAGGCATGTTCTTCTGGGGGCTCCATCCTCTAGAGCTGCTACTTTGGGCTGTGAGTCTAGCTGTTGCGGCTGTACCGGAAGCTCTTCCAGTCGTTGTAACGGGCTCGCTCGCTATCGGTGTTTACAAGATGGCGAAAAGGAACGCCATCGTTAAGAGGCTTCCGGCTGTCGAGACGCTGGGCTCGACAACTTACATTTGCAGCGATAAGACAGGGACCATGACTAAGGGTGAGATGACGGCGGTGAAAGTCTGGGTCTACGACGCCACGTTTGAAGTTACAGGTACGGGCTACGACCCGAGAGGAGAGATACTGTTCAGAGGCTCCCGCGTTGAGGCTTCTCAAATTCAACCACTATACATGCTGCTTTTAAACGCGTACAATAACAATGACTCTCAGCTAGCTAATTCGGATGGGAAGTGGATCGTCAGGGGTGATACGACGGAGGGTGCTCTCAAGGTTCTCGCGATAAAAGCCGGAATAACTTTATCCTTGGAGAGGGTAGGCGAGGTTCCCTTCTCATCCGAGAGAAAGAGGATGAGCACGCTTCATGTGCACCAGGGTGGGAAGGTGATGTTCGTGAAGGGTGCTCCTGAAGTTCTGCTACCTTTATCGTCAAAGATCCTCACGTTTAACGGTGAGGCTGTTGAACTGACAGAAGAGATTAGAAGAAGGGTCCTCGAGGTCAACGACGAGTTCGCCGGAGAGGGGTTGAGAAACATCGCTTTTGCGGTCAAGTTCTTCGATCATGAAAAGGAAACTGTATCCGAGGATGACGAGAAAGATCTAGTTTTCCTTGGCCTAGTAGCCCTGATAGACCCCCCTCGCCCAGAGGTTAAAAGCGCGTTGGAAACGTGTAAGAGAGCAGGGATTAAGGTCTCGATGATAACAGGCGATCACAAGCTCACGGCTTTATCCGTAGCGAAGCAACTCGGTATGCTCGAGGAGGGAGACATCGTGATCACTGGTGCCGAGCTAGAGAAGATGAGCGAGGAAGAGCTTACCGAGAAAGTTGAGAGAATCCGGGTCTATGCACGCGTGTCCCCCGAACACAAGCTTCGCATAGTTAAAGCACTAAAAAAGAGGGGGCATGTGGTGGCTATGACCGGAGATGGAGTAAACGACGCGCCGGCTCTCAAGGCCGCGGATGTCGGCGTGGCGATGGGTATTACAGGTACTGAGGTGGCCAAAGAGGCTGCTTCCATGGTGTTAGCCGACGACAACTTCGCGACGATAGTCGAAGCAGTAAAGCTTGGTCGTGAAATATTCGAAAACATCAGAAAGTACCTTGTTTACCTGCTGTCGGCTAACATCACGGAGCTTCTAGTCCCACTCCTCGCCACCTTCATGGGCCTCCCAATACCGTTCACGGCGACTCAGATACTTTGGGTTAACCTCGTCACAGACGGGGCGCCAGCGATCGCGCTAAGCCTTGAGCCCGGCGAGCCTGACCTTCTCGAGAGAGAGCCGCGAAAGCCCAACTCGCCTATATTCTCGAGAGGGGAGACGCTGGCATTCCTAGTAATAACGCCACTCGTTTTCACGCTCAGCCTAGCCTTTCTGTTCAAGCTTCTCCTGAGAAGCGGTGTGCCAGTGGTGGAGGCTAGGACTACGCTCTTCACGTCCATGGTGCTCAGCGAGCTTGTCCTAGCTTATCTGTTCAGGTCTCTCAGAAGCCCGATCTACAAGCTCTCGCCCCTGCGCAACAAGCCCCTCCTCTTGACGCTGGTTCTATCCTTCATCGTACAAATGCTGATCTTAAGTATTCCTCCAGTGCAGGCCGCACTCGACATAACACAGATCTCTCTTGAAGATTTCGAGAAAGCCGTAGCTGTGATAGCTACCCTAGCGGTGACCACCGAGGTGGCCAAGGTTACCTTATCGCACCTAGAGGAAAGAAGGTAGTCACACCCGGGGCTTCACGATAATTCTCTCCACGTAGCCACGCGACCTAAGCTTCTCCACGATAAGCCTACCCGTTCCCACGGGGATATTCAGGGCGGTGCAGATTTCTTGAAGCGTGCGCCTGCCATCGCACATCGCAAGGAACAACCACTCCAGCGTCTCCAAGCCCTTGGGCTCAGGCGCCTTGCTGGACGGTACAGGTATCTCAAGCAGGGAGTTCAGGACAGGCCGCTCCGAGGAGCTTGACCACTCGACCCGAACAACCCTACCCTCGGGGTTCACGAAAACTATAACCTGGTGGTCATTGTGGGGGATTACGATCGCTGCAATCTTCAATGGGTTCCTGCTGGCCGACGAAACTACCTCTTCATCCACCTTAACGTCGAATCTTCTTGAACACTTGGGGCAAGTGACCTCAGGCACATGTAGAGCTCTCAGGAGAGCGATAAAAGCTTATTCGATTAAACGTTCTTGAGCTTACGCAAAATTACTAAATCATAATTATAAGTTAGCATAGTGCAATGAAAACATGATGAAGGTAACAGTATCGCTTATTAAGGCTGACATTGGCGGAGTTGCCGGACACGTTATAGTTCACCCAAAGCACGAAGAGCTTGCGCGAAAAAAGCTTCAGGAGGCTAAGGAGACAGGCTTAATAATCGACTACTACGTGTACCACGTCGGGGATGACCTTCAGCTACTGATGACACACCTCAGAGGAGAGAACAACCCCGAAGTACACAAGCTCGCCTGGGACATATTCGTCGAGGCGACTGAGAAGGTCAGCAAGGTTTACAAGCTCTACGGCGCAGGGCAGGATCTCCTGAGCGAGTCTTTCTCTGGAAACGTAAGAGGGTTGGGGCCAGGAGTCGCTGAGATGGAGTTTGAGGAAAGAAAGAGCGAGCCGATCCTCGTCTTTTCAGCGGATAAAACGGAGCCTGGTGCTTGGAACTTCAAGCTGTACAAGATATTCGCGGATCCCTTTAACACGGCAGGTCTAGTCATTGACCCGCTGATGCACGAAGGGTTTACCTTCGAGGTTTTGGACCTTATAGAGGGTAAAGCCGTGAAGCTTAGGGCTCCCGAGGAGATCTACGACCTCCTGGGTCTCATAGGGACACCTGGCAGGTATGTGATCAGGAAGGTTTGGAGAAGAGTGGATAATGAGGTTGCGGCTTCAGCTTCAGTGACCAGGCTCTCACTAATAGCTGGGAGGTACGTCGGTAAGGACGACCCCGTCCTGATAATCAGGGCGCAGCACGGTTTTCCGGCTACAGGGGAGGTTCTGGAGGCGTTTGCCTTCCCGCACCTGGTTTCCGGCTGGATGCGAGGCTCCCACACGGGGCCACTAATGCCTGTGAGTCTCCGCGACGCGAAGTGCACACGCTTCGACGGCCCGCCCAGGGTTGTGGGTCTAGGATTTCAGCTACATGATGGTTTGCTGGAGGGCCCGGTCGACCTTTTCGACGACCCTGCTTTCGACTACACCAGGAGGATCGCGGAGGAAATCGCTGACTACATGAGGAGGCACGGTCCATTCATGCCTCACAGGCTCGGCCCCGAGGAGATGGAGTACACCACTCTCCCGCAGATTCTATCCAAGCTGAAGGATAGATTTGAGAAGGTTGAGGCGTAAACACGTTAAATAGACCATTTTTCTAACCCTGCCTCTTCCTCAAATGTGCTAGGGTTCACCTTCTGGACTCCTAGTAGCCAAAGCTTCTCGGCGGGATTGTCGACGGGAGTCAGGACCTGGATCCTGCCTTCACGGGGATTAACCCCGGTTATGACGCCTATGCCCTCGCAGTACTTTTCCCGGCTCATGAAGCCTACAACGCTGTGCATTAGCTCGTAGCCGCTTAGCACTTTGACGTGCCTTACGCCGTACACGCTCTTTGCTAGCTCGACGGCTTGTGGAGGTGGCTGGGGTTGAGTGATAACCCCAAGGTGGTCGTCCGACTTCTCAGCGTAGAGCACGTTGACTCCTAAAATCGCCTGAAGCCTTGAAACTTCTTCCGCGACCAGGGGAGCGCCTGTGAAGAAAAACGTGTAAGCTATGTCTATGCTAGCGAAGTCTACGCTTTTCACGGAGGCTGATGCGAGGTACCTCGAGAACACCCACCTTCTGTACTCTCTCCTGTCCCCTCTGCTCCTCTCGAAGACGTATTGAGGCTTGGGAACTCTAGTGAGCCTAAACATCTTCCTCAGGGGGCGCTCCAGCTGGACTAGGGTGCTGGATCCGCCCACGAGCACAACGAGGTCGGGTTCTACGGCGAGGGTTTTAATGAGCTTTAGGTCTCTACCCTCGCTTTCGGTAACCCAGCCCGTGGTGTCTATTATCGTGATATCGGCCAGCTTCTCAGCCTTACGCAGAAGGACAACTACACCACCTATGCTCCTATGGAGTAGCCCCGAGGGAGTGTTAGAGCCTATGAAGAAGGAGTCGTAAACCTCGACGTTCACGAGGGAGTAGACGGGCTTCGAGGCTACGCCAAGCCCAATAGCCCCTGGAGGCCCTACGCTTTTCTGCCCCACATCCGCGTCGATAACAGCCACTCTTCGCCCCTTCCCCGTGAGAGAGTTGACAAGCAACGTGGCGAGAGAGGTTTTCCCGCTGTCTACATCCCCCATGATGATAACGCGCCTGAACTCGCCTTGGCTTATAGCCTCTGCGAGCCTGTACCATTCGGCCGGTATCGTGTCCCCCTCAACCAGGGAGAAACTACCCTTATCGACCTCCAGTCTAGAGTCGTCTGTAGCGTACAGGGGTAACGACCTGGTAGGCTCTGCGAAGGCCTCGCTCCCGGCGCTGAGAGTCGCTCCGAAGATCATTACAGAGCCTTCGAGGACTCTGACCTTCGAGGGGCCATGGGCTACCAGTGTGTACCCTTTAGGTAGACTTATCTCAGGCATGCCTCCGGCGATTTCCTTATAACACCTCGAAGGGGTTTTAAAGTTGCTATGCGCGCGTGCTTCAAGGTGCAGGGCGTTTCGGTTGAGCTCATCGAAGGCGACATAACGGAGCTTGAAGCCGACGCTATAGTTAACGCCGCTAACAGCTACCTTAAACACGGAGGCGGTGTTGCGCTGGCGATAGTTAAGAAGGGGGGTTACACCATACAGCGGGAAAGCGATGAGTACGTCTCGAGACATGGACCCGTGCCTGAGGGCCAGGTGGCTGTCACTGGAGCTGGTAAACTCAAGGCGAAGTACGTAATCCACGCGGTGGGCCCGAAGTACGGGGATCCTATGGGAGACCAGAAGCTCCTGAATGCTTTCACGAACTCGCTTCTCAAAGCGGAGGAGCTGGGGCTGAAGAGCATAGCCTTCCCGGCTATATCCACCGGGGTGTACGGCTACCCATACGAGAAGTGCGCGGAGATAGCTGCCAGGGCTGTCCTAGAGACGGCTAGCAGGCTGAAAAGCGTAAGCAGGATCGTGTTCTGCCTTTACGGGAGAGAGGCGTACAGCGCCTTCGCGACGGTGTTCAGTGAACTGCTGAGGGATTATACTTCATCCTGCTGACTTACCAGGCGAGTCTTGCGGGATATGATCCACGAGGCAAAGAGTGCTGCGAACACGGCGATGTAAAGGATAAGGCGTATGTCTGAGACCTCCTTCAGCTCCATAGTTATTATCTCTCGGATTATGAAGATGAGAGCTGCTTCGAGTACGACGATCACCGAGATTCTCTTCTCGACAATGCCTCCCACTAGGGTTCGCATAAGATCCACCGCCACTATCATAAGGAGCGACTCGTCGAGAAAGGTTACGAAGTGCTGTCTGTCGAAGGTCGCCTCGGCAGCCAGCTTTAACGCTTCTCCTCCAAGCTTCCAAAGAGACAGCATGACGGCTATGGCGAGCAGAAACGCTATCAGGGCTTCAAGCAGAGTAATTAGGCCTCCCGCGACCCTCTCTACGTAACGCTCCACACCTCGAAACTACAACATGGCACGTAAAAACATTTTTCATAATTAATCACGTCAACACGGGGTGCACGGGTTGAACCTGGTAGTGCTGGCCGGTGGTGCTGGTCGAAGGCTAGGCGGGGTTTACAAGCCTCTTCTAGTGCTGTGCGGCAAGCCGATGATCCTCAGGATACTGGAGGCCATGTCAGGGTACTTTGACAAGGTAACCGTTATAGTACATGACGCCGAGCAGATCGAGGCGATCTCTGATATAGCTACCGGTTTAGGGTTACGGGTGGATGTAGTAAGGGATATCCTGGAGGTGGCCTCACCGCTGAACGGCCTGTACACGGCCTCGCTGACCGTTAAAGAAGGGATTTTTGCAGTGGTTCCCGCTGACACACCTTTCATCAGAGGGGAGACGATGAAGACACTCTACCGGCTTCTCGACGACGGAACCGACGCCGTTGTACCGAGGTGGCCCAACGGGTACGTTGAGCCCCTCGTCGCCGTCTACAGGAGAGAAGCTGTGAGGCGAGCCCTCAGCAACGCCGCGCTCAGCGGTGTGAGGGTCTCGTGGCTTCTCGAAAACATAAGAACGAAGTACGTGAGCGTGGAGGAAATATCCGAGAACCCGCAACGGGAGTTCTTCAACGTGAACACTCGCGGTGATTTAGAGGTTGCTCAAAGGCTATGTCACGAAAACCACTAATTCACGTAGCTCCGACTCGTAGACCCAGGCCCTGACCCCCCTTTTAGACATTATAACCCATACTTCACCCGGGCACTCCATCATCCTCCTCAGGTCTAGGGGTGAGGGCGTTGATTGAGAATCCTTGTGAATGTGGAGGAGGCCGATGTACTCGAGCCCGCTGGATGCAGCCCTGTGTACGGCTTCAACCCAGTCCCCAAAGTCCACTCGGAAAGCCCCCTGGGTGTAAGTTCCTCTAAGCTTGTACGCTTCCAAAACATGGTACACATCTTCGATTCTCGTACCAGAAAGCGCCGCGGCGCACTCGCCTGGACACTCGCGCCAGAGCGATTCTAGGGCGAGGCTAGGTACAACGATCTTCCTAACGTTAAGGCTTTCTACGATCAGGCTTGGACAAACATCCACAAACCTTTTACGTAGTTGCTACACATTTTTGTTTTCCCCTAACCCCCTACTTCGCCTTAACACTTCCGCTTCTCGTAAAGTTGCTGGATAGCGAGAGAGGCTCCAAGGGGTGCCTGCACTGCTACATAATACACTGCTAGGTCAATCGCGATGCCCATACCCCGCGCATGCACCATAACCTGATTGGGAAGTTAACGAGGAGGTCTACGTCAGCTTGCAAACCCCAGACCTGGTTCAACCAGACTCAGAACGTCGACACACTCGAGAAAAAGGCTGTCGGATCGCTCAAGGGGGATCCTTGCATAACGAAAGCCTGCACGGGACATTATGAAAGCCGCGAGGAAGCCAGATCAGTGAGAGGTGGACGTGCCAAGCGTGAGCTATCATTACTGTGTGTTTTTATTAAAAATTTCGCGATATTTTTATCTGGAAATATCGTAAAGCTTTTCTATTACGAAAGCATGAATAGTTATTGACCGCCGATGAAAGGCGGATACATGGGTAAAATTCTCTTCGTGAACCTGACTGACAAGACGATAAGGACCGAGCCCATCGACCCGCAAGTTGCCGAGAAGTACATCGGAGGAAAAGGATACGCCTTGTACCTACTGTATTACAGGTATTTGAAGGAGTACATGAAGAAGGGAATATCTCCTAAGGACATCAACGCGCTTGGCCCTGAAAACGTCCTAATCTTCGGGACCGGGCCGCTAACCGGAGTTGCGGGCGTTCCTTCACCGGGAAGGCACCACGTCATGACGCTGAGGTCTCCCTTAACGGGCTCCGTGGGCAGCGCGAACAGCGGCGGAGAGTTCGGGGCCTACATGAAGTTCGCCGGCTACGACATGATAGTCGTTGAGGGGGCATCCGAGAAACCAGTGTACCTCGAGGTCGTGAACGGTCATGCAGAGATTAAAGATGCCTCAGACCTCTGGGGCCGGAACGTCTTCGACACAACCAGGGTGCTGAAGGGAAGAGTCAAGGCTAAGAACGTAAGCGTAGCCTGCATCGGCCCTGCCGGTGAAAACCTGGTACTGTTTGCCAACATCATGAACGACGAGCACAGAGCGGCAGGGCGCACAGGAGTAGGTGCAGTCATGGGTAGCAAGAAGCTGAAGGCTGTCGTCGTTGGTGGCGACGAGAAGCCTCAGGTAGCCAAGCCAGACGAGTTCCGCGAGCTGTCAAGGAACCTTATTGAGAGGATCAAGAAGAACCCTGTAACCGGTGAAGGCTTGCCGAAATACGGCACGGCTATCCTAGTAAACATAATAAACCAGGCCGGTATGCTACCCTACAAGAACTGGCAGTTCGGCTACAACCCGGAGGCCGACAAGATCAGCGGCGAAACCCTCGAGAAGACCTACCTGATAGCCAGGCGCCCCTGCTGGGGATGCCAGATTGGTTGTGGTCGCGTAGTCAAAGTTCCCTATGGTCCATATCAAATCCTTTACAGCGAAGGACCGGAGTACGAGTCGATATGGGCCCTTGGCAATTCGACCGGCGTTATGGACCTTGCTGCGATAATAAAGGCTAACCACCTCTGCGACGAGCTCGGCATGGATCCGATCTCGCTGGGATCCACGATTGCGGCAGCCATGGAGCTCTACGAGAAGGGCTACATCCCAGAGGAGGACCTCCAGGGTCTGGACATGAGGTTCGGGAACGCTGCGGCACTGGTTGAGGCGACGTGGAGGACTGCATACAAAGCGGGTTTCGGTGCCAAGCTCGCACTCGGCAGCAAGAGGCTTGCCGAAATGTACGGTGCACCGGAGCTCTCGATGAGCGTGAAGGGCCTAGAGATGCCAGCATACGACCCACGCGGCGCTAAGGGTATCGGCCTGAACTACGCTACGGCCAACAGGGGAGGCTGCCACGTCACGGGCTACACGATATCCCCCGAGATCCTCGGCCTTCCGCAGAAGATCGACCCGCTGACGCCTGAGGGGAAGGCCCAGTGGGTGAAGGTCTTCCAGGACCTCACCAGCGTAGTCAACTCCGCTGTAAACTGCCTGTTCACCACCTTCGAGATCGGCGCCAAGGACTACGCGGACCTATTCAACACAGTTGCCGGCTTCAACTTCACGGCGGATGATGTCATGAAGATCGGTGAGAGGATATACAACCTTGAGCGCTACATTATGTCACTCTACGGTTTCTCGGCCAAGGACGACACTCTGCCGAAGAGGCTGACGCACGAGCCGATGCCAGAAGGCCCGGCGAAGGGTCAGGTTGTTGAGCTCGACAAGATGCTCAAAGAGTACTACCAGCTCCGCGGCTGGGTCGACGGAGTTCCCACGAAGGAGAAGCTGAAGGAGCTGGGCATCGAAGTTTAAATCGAAAAAGTTTTTCTTTACCTTCTCTTTTTAGTTTTCCGTGGCTAAAGTCAAGATACTACTGTTTGCTACCTTACGTGACAAGTACGGTGTTAAAGAGGTTGAGGTTGAGACAAGCGGCAACTTCAGAGAGGCTATCGAGAACGCCGCCAGGGTGCTCGGCAAGGAATTCGTTAGAGAGGTCTTCGAGGACGGTAGCTACAGGAGCGACAGGCTGATCCTAGTGAACGGCAGGCACATACAGTTCATCGGTGAGGTAAGCCTGAAAGACGGTGACGTGATAGCTATCTTTCCACCAATAGCCGGTGGATGATTTGGTTAAGATATCAGCGAGGACTAAACTCTGGCTTACTGCTAACGGGAAGCCTCTCATAGGAGAGGGTGGGTACCTACTCCTCAAGAAGATTGAAGAAAAAGGCTCTCTGGTCAAGGCAGCCGAGGAGCTGGGAGTTTCCTACAGCTTCGCATGGAGGTACCTGCAACGCGTTGAAAAGCTTCTGGGAAAGAAAGTGGTTGAGTCGCATAGGGGTGGCGGGGAGAGAGGGGGTACGTCGCTAACTCCGGAAGGGCGTCTCCTAGTACAACTCTACGAGCGGGCTCGAAAGCTTGTTGAGAGAAGCATTGAGGAGTTCGTGAAGGGGGCTCCAGAACTTTAACTGTTTTTCGGGGAGGTGGTGCGAAAGGTTTTTCTTTTCCTCGTTTTCTCTGCTTAAATTTATTCTGAGTGTTCTTTATATTTAACTTCGTTAGGAACCTTATGTGAAGAAGACTATTGTTGTAGCGCTTGGCGGGAACGCTCTCATCCGTAGGGGCCAGGTTGGAACGTTTGAGGAGCAGGTTGAGAACATTTCACGCGTCGCACCAGCTCTGGCGCGTCTAACAGAAGATTACAGGGTCGTGCTGACGCACGGGAACGGGCCTCAGGTAGGTAACTTGTACCTTCAGCAGGAGTGTGCTACGCAGGTCCCCCCTATGCCGCTACACGCCTGTGTTGCTATGACCCAGAGCCTTATCGGATACATGATCCAGACAGCCTTCGCGAGGTGCTGTCCTGAAGTCAGGGTTAACGTGGTTCCGACAAGGGTTCTCGTGGATCCCGGTGACCCCGCTTTCCTCAACCCGTCTAAGCCCATTGGGCCGTACTACCCTGAGAGCGAGGTGGAGAGGCTCAGGCAAAAAGGGTGGAGTTTGATCTTCGTTCAGGGGAAGGGGTGGAGGCGCGTTGTCCCGTCCCCGATGCCTAGAGAGATAATTGAGCTCGAGCAGATAAGGGCTTCTATTGAGAGATTTGAGGTTACGGTCGCCGTGGGGGGCGGGGGTGTGCCAGTTATTCGAGGAAGACAAGGGCTTGAGGGCGTTGACGCCGTGATCGACAAAGATCTCGCTTCGTCACTCCTAGCGATATCACTGGACGCAGACACCTTCGTCATTCTAACGGATGTCGAAGGTGTTTACCGAGACTTCGGTACGCCGAGCCAGGCTGTTATTCGGGAGATGTGCTGCGAGGAGGCTGAGGAGCTACTAGAGAGAGGTTACTTCCCAAAAGGGAGCATGGGTCCTAAGGTGGAGGCGTCGGTGCTCTACGCCAGCGTAACGGGTAGAGAGGCACGTATAGGTAGCCTTGATAGGCTTCCCGAGATTATTGCGGGGAGATCCGGAACAGTCGTGAAGAGGTGTGCTTATAAACCAGGTAGAAAGGTTACTGATGATGGGTCATAGTAGCTATAGGTTGGTTCTCGCGTGTATTGTTCTAGCGGTGGTTTTTCTCCCCCTGTCTCCTCCAATAATTTCTTCCTCAGGTTTTAAGCTCGGATCTCAGGTAACTTACACAATCGTCGGACGTTTCCTCCTAGTGAATAACAACAACGTCACGGTTAATGACTACATATACATTTCACTCCCCCAGAACACGAGCTTCCAGCAAAGCTACGTGGTGAAGATAGAGCCCAGGCCTATCAGGCTCTTGCAGGACGAGGATGGCAACGTGTTCGCGGTGGCTGCTGTGACGGCTAGGCCGAACGAGAGGGTCTGGGTTAACGTGACATACAGAGTTATCGTTACGCCATACGAGATCGACAGGGCGCAGAGCCGGGGGGTGTGGCCCCAGGGAGAGCTAGTAAGGCGGTACACAAGGTCTACCATGTACTGGGATATATACAACGCGACCTTGGTAAAAATCGCCTACGATATTGCCTACCGGGACGCTCCGCTAGAGGTGGTTGATAGGCTTGCAAGCTGGGTCGTTGGCAGAGTTAGGTACACTGTGAACCTGGGGCGTAGCGGGAGCAACCACGCCCTAGTGTATACCGGTAGGGGCTACGCTATTCAGGGGGACTGCGTCGAAGTCTCGGATGTTTTCGTAACCATGGCACGCTCGCTGGGAATTCCCTCCAGAGCCGCCTACGGCTTCCTGCTGACGAGCTACAAGGAGCACATGTGGCTTAACATGAGCACCGTTGAGGAGGAGGGCGAGGCGATCCTGAGCCACTGGGGCGGGCACATGTGGCCTCAGGTTTACATAGACCCGTACGGGTGGATCGACGTGGACATGCTGGATGGAATGTCGCCTAATGTTGGGCGGTTCAGCGCGAGGCACGTGGTTTTCGGCTTCGAGGAAACCAAGTACTATGGATCGTCGCTGACGAGCAGCTGCATTCCCAGCTACATGACCTTGAGATACATCGAGTACTGGTTCGACGGTGAGCTCTCATGAGGAGGAGCTTGCTGATCATCTTGCTGGGACTCCTCACGCTGTATGCTACAGCATCAAGAGCACAGCCATCGTACTGGATCGCTCTCAACTTCAGGGTGACTTTCAACGCTGACGGAACAGCTACCGTTGACGCTAAGTTGCACCCCTTTACTGTCGATGGTAAGAGCCTGTTCGAGAACAAGGAGGTTGAGGCAGCTTTGAGGAACCAGACCTCCCAGACGCTAAGCTACATACTCCTGATGTTCTCCGACAACCCTAGGTTGCTCAACTTCCAGGTTTTGACGCAGATGGATAAAAGGTATGGTGAATCGGTGCTCTGCGACGCGGCGGGCACAGGTAAGATGACGGAGTTTCGAGGCGCTTACATTTTGTCAGTTAAGGTGTTTTTGAACACCAGCAACTACTTGAGGAAGATAAACGACTCGGTGTTTGAAGTCAAGCTTCGCGACAGCTTCACGAGCACTGATCCGCGGAGCTGGATAGATGTTTTGGAGATAGTGTTCAACGGCACCACTCTTGAGAACTTCGCGTGGGAGCCCTTCTTCGCCCACGGCCCCTCTGTTAGGGGGCAGGGCAGACTGATGTGGATCAACTTCAACGAGCAGGAGGCCCCTGACATATACAGTTTCATCCTCGTGATCCCCGGGTTAAAGCACGTTGGCGAGCCCCCCGAAGTTACTGCCGCGATAACGGATGCAGTCCTAGAGGGCGGTACATTGCGCTTGAAGATAAAGAATACTGGAGGCAGTAGCGGCTACGTCTACGTTTACGTTAAAGGGGGGTTGGAGCAGGTTAGGAAGATTTACCTTTTTTCCAGGGAAGAGAAGGAGGTTGCTTTCCCCTACGTCGACTCGAAGAACGTTGTAGTCCAGCTTTTCTCCGGGGACAGGCTTTTGGACGAAAGAAGCGTTGCTGCTCTCGAGGGTGCTCCAACTCCAGCGTTGAAGCGTACGAGCGTGTACGTCACTATCCTGGTGATAATCGCCATTTTCGTAGCTACAGTATTCGCTCTAGTAGCCATCAGAGGGAGTAGAAAGAAAAGCTCGGGCTTAAGCGGTGTGCTTGGAGGTTCCCGAATCTCTTACTAGAATGTAAGGTGTTCTAGTAGGTGTCTCGACTTCCCACCAGTACATGTCGTAGGGCGTGTCGCCAACGGCGACTATGTTCTGAAGCATCCTCGGGAACGAGTCGGCGATTCTGAGCTTCCTAGCCGCGCCGACAATGTCGCTGTCTTTCACGATGAATATCGCATCCCTGGTTATGGTAGAGAAGGTGCCCTCGACGTAGTTTTGAAGCCTGGTGTACCAGTTGTTGGTGACTATAAGGCCGTTTTTCATCTCGCTCAAGAGCTCTTCGAACTTGTAGTCCCCAGGCCTCACGTTGAGAGCCCATAATCGCGGAAACACGAGGCCAGCGTTTCCGGTCGTCTTAGCGCCGAACTTCGAGGCAGTCTTGGTGTTGTGAAGAAGTGTTTTGAGCACACCCTTCTCTATTATCGGCTTATTGTATGTTGGAACCCCCTCGTCGTCGAACGAGGTGGAGCCTGGCAGCTCCACGAGGTGGGGGGCGTCCTCGATGGTTAACGCTTCGGAGGCGACCCTATCTCCAGGCTGATTGTTCATGAATATCGAGCTACCCATCAGCACGCTGTGGGCGAGCGCCATGTCAGCAATGTAGTTGAAAAGGTTCCCAGCGACCATTGGTGAAAGCAGGATGTTGTACCTCCCAGGCTGCACTTCCTCCTGCACCCTGGAGCGGAAGGCGAAGTCTGCCGCGGTCTCCGCCACCTCCTCGACTCTCCTCATATCCAGCCTCCTAGTGCCTAAAGACCACTGTCCCGACCCTTCACCGGCGAACGCGCGGATGTACATCTTAAGGTACGTGGACTCCTCCTGCATCTCCGCACCCTTGCTCGTCGCCAGGGCTTTCCTGTCGTGCGAGATCTGGAGCATTCCGGCGAAGTAGTCTATTCTGTAGCGGTTTGCGGCTTCAACTATAGCCTCAGAGATGCCGGATGGGTCGCGGATTGATTCGACGAGCCTCTTATCTACAAGCCCCTGAAGCACCGCGGGCTTCCCTGGCTCAGGCAGAGGAGCGTAGAGCATACTTGGAGGAAGCCTGTGATGCATCGCGTAGAGTTTTTCAAGGATCCTGTACGCGTCCTCCAGCGAGCTTACAGGCGCGCTAGTCCCGAGTATCCTTTGGCCCTTCGTGACGTAGACGCCAACCTCTATAGTTGACCAGTTTTGTACGACGCTGGGTTCGCTGTTAGCAAACTTCACCATAACGCTCTCGGTTGCGGTTACCCCGACCGCAACCTCGTCGAAGCCGATCGCGAGGGCTTTCTCTTTAACCTTAGTACCCACTTCTAACAAGTCCATCACGCTATCACCCGCAACAAAATGTTTCTCACCCTAACGTTTGGACCCCCGAACCACACAGGCACCCCCTGCATTGGTTCGCCTTTCCCGCAGGTGCCGGCATAAAACTCCAGGTTCTTGTCCGCGGCATCCACGCTGCTGTAGAATGTCTTTGTCGTGAGCTCCAGGACGGGGTTTTTCACTAGGTTCTTCAACTCGCCGTTCTCAATCAGGTACGCCTCCAGGCCACCGTACCTTTGGCTCCACCGCTCGTCGTCGATGTTCCACTCCATGTAACCCTTAATGTACACACCAAACTTCACGTCCTCTAGAAGTTCCTCGAACGTGTAGTCGCCGGGCTTGAAATAGGTGTTCGCCATCCTGATTATGGGCTCGGACTCGTGGCTCATGGCCCTAGCGGCCGCGTTGCTGTTAACCCCGAAGAGCTTTGCTGTCCAGCGGTTGTGCAGGAACTCGTTTATCTTGCCCTCCTTATAGAGGTACCTTGGACGGGCAGGGACCCCTTCGTCGTCGTAAAGGTAAAAGCCGTTGCTTCCCGGAATTGTGGGGTCGTCTATCACAGTTGCATACTCGCTTCCTATTTTTTCGCCCAACATGTCAGGCTTTATGAAGCTCTTTCCAGCCTGTGCGGCTTCGCGCCCGAGTATCCTGTCTGCTTCGCTGGGATGCCCGCAGCTCTCGTGGACCATGAGTCCGACGATCTCGCTACCCACTATTACGTCAACAGGTCTGTCCGTTGGGGGAGACCTTGCTTCTAGGATTATTTTCTCAAACTTCCGCACATCTTCCGGGAGGTAACCGATCACATTCCACTTCTCAAGGAGCTCGTACCCGCCCGACGCGCCATGTGAGAAGAAGCGCTGGATGGTCCCATGGGAAGGCAGGGTCACGACGACGTTGTAGCCTAAAGAGAGCCGAGGTATCCTGCTCTTGATGTAGGCACCGTCAGTGTTCGCGACCACCTTTTCTTCCACGCTTTCCCCGATCCAGGATGTTAGCGTGGCGACGCGCGCGGTAGAAACAGAGGAGCTGACGTTTTTCCACAAGTCAGAGAGGTAGGATACCTTCTCCTCTACACTAACGTTCATGAAAGGTTTAACCTCGTTCACTTCATACGTGGCTCTTCCTAGCCTCTCCTGGGAAAACTGAATGGGCTTCTTTACGAGCTTGCTGTGAGCCTGCGCCTTTCTGAAAGCGTCTTCAACAGTCTTCCTCACACTTTCCTCTGTGAGGATAGTGGTTGAAGCAAAGCCAAGCGCCCCGTTGGCGATAACTCTGACTGCTATGCCCTCCGAGACAGAAGACTCCGTCCCGATGACCTCTCCGTTCCTGGAAAAGAGGCTGCTCCTGCTATGCCTGTGGTACCTAGCTTCGACGTATCGAGCCCCGAGGCTCGAGCCTACATCGAGCGCCTTCAGAACGAGATCCTCGTGGTTCCAAGGCATCTTGGTCACAAATACACAGGCTTAGCTACATAAATTTTTAACTAGATATCTTGTCAAAGTGAGCGGGAGGAACGACGTGAAGCTCGTATTTATAGGTCCTCCGGGCGTCGGGAAGGGAACTTACGCGCAGGCTGTCAGTGAAAGATACGGTATTCCTCACATATCTACGGGCGACATTTTCAGAGAGGAGGCTAGGAAGGGCAGCGAGCTTGGGAAGCTTGTGAAAGAGTACATGGACAAGGGCCTGTTAGTGCCTGATGACCTTGTAATAGAGATAGTTAAGAGGAGGCTTCAGGAAACCGATTGCAGGAACGGGTTCATACTGGATGGCTTCCCCAGGACGTTACCCCAGGCTCTTGCTCTCGAAGAGTTCGCAAAGCCAGATCTAGTCTTAAACTTCATCGCTCGGGAGGATGTTATAATAGAGAGGCTTAGCGGGCGTCGCGTGTGCGCTAACTGCGGCGCCATCTACCACGTTAAATACATGCCTCCCAGGGTGCCAGGAGTGTGTGACAAGTGCGGTGGACCTCTTATCATTCGACGTGACGATCGGCCTGAAGTGATCAGAGAGAGACTGAAAGTTTTCCACGAGCAATTCACGCCGATTATACGCTTTTACGAAGAGAGGGGGAGACTCATAACCGTAGAGGCCAACGAGCAAGCTCCAGTTGTCATACCAAGAGTCCTAAGTATCCTCGAAATGCGATTCAAGGAGTCACCTCGCTCGCAATCCGGTAAATGACATAGACGATAGCCGCGACTGTCAGAGTTATGGCAAGTGAGGGGGGCCTCCATTGTATGCTTTCAACGCTCTCCCAGATGAGGGGCACGAGCGTTAAGGCGATGTAGAGCGGCGTGTACCAGTTTAAGACATAGTGCACCCCAGCTAAAGTCCCTTTACCGATTATGTGTAACGAGTCCCGCGAGGCTATCAAAAGGAGGCCTAAAAACATCGCAGAAACTACGTCTAATTGATCAAAGGCAGTTAGTATCACCAAGAATAGGTACATGGTGGAGAATGCAGACTCTATAACCTCCACGTGGGGGGCGCGGTAACCCGCGAACTCCAGTGCTAGAAGTGAGATAAACACGAGCTTGTAGGTAATCGGAAGCCTTAACAACAGCACCGTCAAAACACAGAGAGTTAAGAGGATTAAGGCGAGAAAACCTTGCTCACTCATAGGACTCCACCACAACGGCTCTTCTCGATTTGCGAGGTAAAATTTCCAGTATTCCCTCTCTCCAGATCTCTGAGAGAAGATTTTTCGACCTGAGGCTACGTAGGCTTGGTATCTCGAATGGGTTAACGGCTATACACGTTATGCTGTATCCCATGCCTTCAGCCTCCGAGATTATTCTGTAGACCTCTTCCTCTGTAAAAGAAGAAATAATGACGACGGATGAGCCCGAGGGAGAGAGGATGTACGAGATTCTTTTGAAGACTTCACCGTAGTCGACAATCTGTCTAGTCGGCAAGTAACGCACGTCAGCTAGTGCAGACAAGAGCCTGATCAGGTGCCTTTTCCCTGAGCCCGGTTTAACCCAGTCGCGGTAGTTTCCCACAACAAGCATCGCGACGCGGTAGCCTGAAAGCGTCAATCCAAACACCAATGAGGCAGCTACCCTTACTAAAGCGTCAACGAAATCCTCGACTTCTCGACCCAGGATCCTCTTACCACTCACGTCAAGGACTACGATTACGTTGGTGAGCCTCTCAGATTCGAAGACATTAACCATCCACTTTTGAAGCTTAGCTGTTGCCTTCCAGTTTATGCGGCGCAACACCCCACCTTGAGCTTCTTTAACTTCCAGGAAATCTCCGCCCTCACCGGGTCTTTTTGAGGCTATTTCGCCTGTCCTGGGAATAGTGTAGGTTGCAGCCAAGCCTACGCGGTATTTTCTTAGCAGTTTGGGTAAATACACGATTTTATCATGTTCGAAGCTGAACCTCTCCACTCTTCTCATTAGAAAAGGATCGTATATCTCGACTATCGCAGGACCTATCTCGTAATGACCTCTCTTTATAGAAGAAACCCTGTACTTGACTGATTTCTCCTCATGTGGCCTCAGGACCAGGAAGCCCTTGTTCGCGCCCTCCACGACTGTGAGAGGTTCCGCTATCTTATCCTCGAGGCCTAGAATAAGCGGAGAATTTGAGAGGTTCTTTACTCTTAGGGTGACTTCAAGCTCCTCGCCTTCAATAAGCCTCGTTCTGGAGAGCTCTCGAGAGAAGTCAACACGTGCTGTACCCGTGGCTGGGGAATGCCGACTGAGGATTAAAGAGTAGATTAGCGGTAGGGAGAAGAGGAGGAGGCTCCACTTTTGCAGACCTACAGCTAACGAAACAATTAGCAATACTAGTATCGCTGTGGCCCAACCCTTCTCCGTCAACACGTTAATCCCTTACTTCTCTCGGAACCTCGGTTTTCTCAAGAACCTGTTTGACCAGCTCCTCGGATGTGAAACCTCTGATCGCGCTCTCAACCCTCAGTACAAGTCTGTGAGCTAGAACTGGAACAGCGAGCTCCTTTAAATCATCGGGAATGACGTACTTTCGGCCTCGTATGAATGCAAGGGCCCTTGAGGCCTTCATCAGAGCCTCCGCGCCTCTCGGGCTGACTCCCACCTCCACCTCCTTCAATCGTCGGGTAGCGGAGACCAACTTCACTATGTACTCGAGGATGCTCTCGTCCACGTAGACATCTTCTACGGCTTTCTGAAGTGCGAGGATCTCATCCCGCGAGACGACTTTGTTGATTATAGGCTTATCCGCTCTCCGCTCGACGCGTTTTCTCAAAATCATCTTCTCCTCTTCGAAGCTAGGGTATCCCATCTTTACCTTCATCAGAAAGCGATCCAGCTGGGCCTCCGGTAAAGGGTATGTTCCTTCGAGTTCAATCGGGTTGAGGGTGGCTACAACCATAAAAGGCTCGTTCAGGGCAAAGGTACTCCCATCTATTGTAACTTGCCTCTCCTGCATGGCTTCCAGCAACGCGCTCTGCGTCTTCGGCGGGGCTCTGTTTATCTCGTCCGCGAGAAGAATGTTCGTGAATATCGGTCCCTTTCTAAGCCTGAAATCCCCTAACTTTGGGTCGTAAATGTAGCCCCCTGTGATGTCCGAGGGTAGTAGATCCGGGGTAAACTGCACACGCCGAAACTCCAGGTCAAGCGCATGAGCAAAAGATGAAGCTAGAAGGGTTTTAGCCATTCCCGGGTAGTCTTCGATGAGCAGGTGACCTTGAGCTAGGAGCGTGACTAAAACTTTCTCAACAACATCTCTCTTTCCGACGATAGCCTTTTCGATCTCAGCGTAGAGCCTCTCGAAGCGCTGTTTATCAGGCATCTCCTTGACCGTTTTTGAATGGGAGATACTGTTAATATTCGTTTAGGCTCCTTGAAAAATCCTTTTCTTAAGTTCTTTAGGAGAAGGCTCGTGTCCTTTGCTCAACACTTCTTCCACCTCATAGATTAGCCCCTTATACTCCTCGCTCTCGATTTCAATTCGCCTTTTAGGGCGATTCAGGGATTTAAGCATCGTAACGACTACCTGCAGGGTGGCTACAGCCGCTAAAAGCAGCGATGAAAGCCACGCTATACTCCATGCCAGCCGCAAACCGTATACTTCGTAGACTGCGGCAACAGCGAGTGAAATAGACGCTAAAACGAGCAGAGTCTTGACGGCTCTCTCCACTCTACGTCGCCTCAAGGTGGTTGATTAGAGACGCTAAGGCTTTCTCAGCGCGCTCGCGGTCTTCCGTGTTCAATGGATAATCGCTGTATAGGGCCTTCTCGAAAAGGTACGTTAGATCCTCCAGGGGGGCGATCGGGATAGTAGGTATCAAGGTAATTGTACGCTGCATTATTTCTCGAGCCGTCATCTGCCCTGGCGTGTCAACTCGCCTCTTGTTAAGCTCTCGGCAAAAAGATTTGTATAGCTCGGATATAACGCGCCTAACATCTAAGTCGGATCTGATCATCGTCAGAGCCTGCTTTGATTCCTCCAGAATCGCTTCACGTACTTCTCTCGTGGCTGATTCGCTGTTTATCTGTTCTCTGCGGCTAAACCGAGCAGTAAGAAAAACTGAGGCAATGGCTAATCCTAATAAAACTGATGCTATCCAGGGTGTATAGTGTAAGAGTTTTCCCGAGGCTTGCGGATAGAAGGTGGTGGCGGTGGAGTTTAAGCGCGTACCTGACGTGTTGAATTCCTGAGTTAGAGAGGTGTTAGCGGGCTTGATGTCAAGTTGAACCTGATATTCCTCCTTGGATGGATTCCTGCTTATAACCAGGAGTACTAGCAGTAGAAGAAGAAGGTTGAACAGCAGGGAGAAAGCAAGGCTTTTTCCCCTGCTCTCTCCTCTATTCTTATCTCTTTTGAGGAGCTCGCGGATAACCTCTGCGACATCGCGCCTTGCCACGTAAATGCTTACCGAAACTAAGGCTACAAACCCCAGAAAAACTGCCGCGTTAACATCCTGTTCGGCCACGCTTGGAACATAGAGTTCTCTTGGTTCACCCGTGGCTACCAAAAGTATCAGGATCGTAATGATTGCAAGCAACAGTATGTCTCCGTACCTCACTTAAGCTCATGTCATCGGTGATCGGCGAATATTTAAACCGAGCTTGCCCCTGGCTTGTTATGTATTCGAGAACATTTCGGTACAAAGTCAGATCAGAGAGGTTGTCTGAGGCAGTTGCGCTAATCAGAGAGATGGACTCAATCATGCGATCATACTCCGTGGAGTTTAAGAAGCTAACGCTTATAAGGGAGGCAGAGGGTGAGGCGGTGCTTTTAGAAATCTACCTCTTTGAGAGCTGGAACGATTGGCGCGAGCTGATGAAGCGAACCCAAGACGATGAGAAATTAGAGAAGATGTGGCAGATGTTCGAATCGATTGTAGAAGGAGGAATCCTGGAGGAGGATTGGGAAGCAGTGAGCTGGAGCTAGACGTACCAGCTCGGCAAGCCTTCTTTTCTCTCCTCGGCCTGTTCTGCTTTCTCGATCTCTCTCCTCAGCTCCTCTTCCCGTGCTTTCTCTTCCTGAATAAGCTTGTCCAGGCCCTCCAGATTCACCTCAAGCTTCAGAATTTTTGACAGAACTCTAACCACCTCCCGCGAAGATTCAAAGTTCGGCTCGGGGGTATGCGTGCTTCCCATTATGACGAGGCCTTCAATGCCTTTTAGCGCGGCTAATGCAGGTAGGAGGCCGCACGCCCCGGTTATGGTCCCGCCAGCACTACGCTTGAGGCCAAGGGCTTCGAGCTCTGGTGCTGATCCAGAGCCAGCGACTGTAAAAACAACCTCAACTGCCGGAGTCTCGGAGGATGTCCCGCAGACCCCTATAACTTTTTCACCCCCAAGAGAGCTGAAGAAGTCAAGGACGCAATCTGCGACATCATACTGAGCCCAGCTGACGGGTTGAACCTCGCTCGTTAGAAAAAGGATGTCATGCTCCTCGCCGCTATAGAGGTAAAATTTATAGGATGGAAGCCTCAGGGTTCCCGTCTGGTCGACAAAAACCCCAGCGTTCCCGACGGGAAGGAGTAGCCCAGGGCCCACGAGCTCGGCCACTTTCTCAAGCCCGAGCGTCGAGACAATGTAATCAACTGCGATCTTCCCCACCAAGCCTATGCCAGGTAGCCCCTGCACCAAGATGCCGCGCCTGAGCGTCAATTCCCTGTAAACGAAGATCCTGTACCCCCTGCACTCAAACGTACGCACAGGTTTCACAGCCCGACGACACTTAAAAAACTTACATTAACTCTCCCAGCTTAGTCTACACGCGTTTCGCGCGCAAGAGCCGCTCACGTTGACGCTAGGGGATTCCATGGCAGTGAGCCCAATGAAAGCATAATAGGGTGTAGTGTTTTGAGCTAATCGCTGATGAACACCTGCGACACTGAAAGGTGATGAGTACCAAACCGTCTGAGAAGACGATTTTTTGCCAGAATCCGCAGGGTAAGTTCCCCTCATCGCATCGGCACCGGGAGTACTCTTCATCGAAGGAAAATCCTATTCAGCGAGAAGACTCTGATTACCTATTAAAAAGCTTTTTGGCATTCCCGAGCACTTCTTTCCTCAGGGTGTCTTCAGGAATACCTTTCAAGGCGGCTATTTCTGCTATTAGCTCTGGAATCAAAAGTGGAGTGAGAGTAAGGCCCCTATAGTTGTAGGGTCCGTCGCTCTCTGTTAGCATCGAGCTCACCGGAACCGCAGATACTACCTGCTTAGCCTTCGGCTGTATGCGCAGTGAGGCGTTCACGCCTATCATGTAACCTGAAGAAAGTATCTCCTGCAGTAGATCTAGGGGGCCGGTGTACCAGTGGAAAACAGCGCTTTTCACACCACGTTGCCTTAAAAGATCCAGTGTTTCACGCCACGCTCCAGCAGAGTGGATGTTCATAGGCTTGTTGTGCGCTATGGCGAGCTCTACAAAGCGCTCAAAGATTTTTCTCTGCAGCGGGAACGTGTCAGCTACGAACTTTAAGTCGAGCCCAACCTCGCCTACGCAATCCGCATCTGGGATAAGAGCCTCGATCAGATCTACCTCACGGGAGGCCGCGCCCTCTTCTTTCAGATTCCAAGGATGCAATCCCACGCAAGCTAGGACGTTTTCTGGGTAGGAATCGCGGAGTTCCAAGACTTTGAGGGATGAGGCGTAATCCTCTGAAACCGCGATCAGTCGTATGCCAGATGAGATGAAGCGCTCAACTTTCTCCACCTGGAACTCGTAGAGGTGTACGTGGGCGTCAAGGTAGAGAAAGTCACGAGGCATAGAACATCTCCGTGAAGTCCATGTTGAGCGCTTCGCGGTAAACGGCCTCCAGCTGCTTCCCAAGCTTCTCAGTAGAAGCGGCTATTACTGCTAGCTTCTCTTTAAGCGAAACAGCCCCCCGCTCATTGAGAGAGCCCCTCACTTTAACCCAGGCGCCCGCTTCACGCGCTATAAGGATAGCCGCCGCGACATCAATGACCCTCATGGTACCCCACTGGTCTATGTACGCGTCCACACCTCCCGATGCCACAAACGAGAGCTCTAGGCTGGCGCTCCCCAGGCTCCTGACCACACTCCCCCTAAGCGTGAGCATGAGTGCATATACTTGTGGGAGAAAGACAGCCTTAGGCGTAGCTCCAACGAAGACTAGAGCGTTGGCAAGATCGTCCTGAGACGTCACTCTAATTGGTTTCCCGTTAAGCCAAGCGCCTTGACCTCTGACAGCAGTGAACTCCATGTTCAGGAGAGGAGCGTAGACAACGCCTGCAACAAGGTCGTCTAAGGTCTCGCCTTCCACAACACCAATAGAAATGGCGAAGAAGGGTAGCCCGCGCTTGTAGTTCCTGCTTCCGTCGATGGGATCTATAATGAATGTGTATGCGGGACTCTCCCCGTAAGAGAGCTCTCCGGCTTCCTCCGATATTACCCTTAAATTCCCCATGTGTTGACGGAGGTAGTTTATGATAGCCTCCTCGGATGCCACATCGCCCTGAAGCGAGTAATCACCGCCTTTACCTTTGCCTACAACGCTACCAGCTGTCCCTAGCTTGATGGCTTCAATAGCCCTTTCAGCACCCTCTCTAGCTGCCTCCCGGATGAGGCTCAGAAACACCATGCTGCCCAAGGCTTGCTACACCTCAATTACCTCCACTGAAAGCTTTTCTAAGTCAACTACGGCGAAGGTGCGCGTAGTAGCAAGGTACCCTGAGAGCGTGCCGGGGTTTACCACAAGCGTTTCTCCTATTTTCCGGACGTCCACTCTGTGCGTGTGACCATAGACCACGATGTCGAAAAGGCCACTCCTAGCCAGAGCTTCAACCAACTGTTCAGTTTTCTCCGGTGTAGAGGCTCCATGAATCACGGCAATGCTCCTTCCATTGATCTTGAGGAAGAGAGGAGCCTCCTCTAGTACGACTCCAATGTTCTCCGCTGTTTTCTCCAGTAAAAGCTTCTCACCATCGTTGTTGCCGAACACCGCGTAGACCTTAAACCCCTTGAATAACCTTAGTGTGAACGGGGAAACAATGTCGCCTGCATGTATAATAGCATCGATACTCCCACCAGTTCTCGCGAGAAAGGCGTTCACGGCATCCAGGTTATCGTGTGTGTCTGATATAATCGCAATACGCTTCATGAGGCTCAAGCTTAATAAGCCGGATGGAATTAAAATCTACCGTAATGTCGGCGAATAACGCTGAGGGGAAAAGCGAAGCTACGATGCAGCGGGAAATTCCTTTGGATAGGATGATAGCTAGAGCGGCCTGGCTTCTGGCTGAAGGGCGCGTGGTGAAGATAAGCCCGTACCTGTACTACGTTATGGGTAAAAACGGTAAACACCTCGTCAGAGTAGAGGGTGGGAGGCTGACGTGCACGTGTAAAGGATTCCAGGAGAAAGGGATATGCTCGCATGTGATCGCAGTATCGACGCTATCGGGTATAAAAAGCATTGATAGCTTTCTCGACGAGAGAATTAGGGACAGAGTTCGAAGGGAGCTCCGAGAAACGTTTGGCTAGCGAGACTGCGCTCAGGGTTTTAGGAACGGGACTTCGATGCCGTAGTCTCTCGCTAGCCTCGTGAGAGTACCTTTAATCTCCTTCAGATTCTTCTCGGAGAAAATCTTCTTTGAGTAGTAGACTCCTATGGGGTATATTAGGGAGAGGGTCACGAGTATTGTCACGCTTCTGCCTATCAGTGTAGCCAGGACCGCGCGCTCTTTAGGGACCCCGAGGATGATGTAGAGCGTAATTAAGGCGACGTCCACGCTCCCGATCATGAAGGGTACTCCTATAGAAGCTAATGAGAGTGTGGAAAGTATTGTATACCCTGGAGCTATCAGCAGAGGATTAATATCGATTCCCACGCACTTCAAAGAAAAATAGGGGGTCATTATCCCGCTTACCCACTGCCCCATCAGGGCGGCGACGGCGAGCCAAAGGTAGAAGTTGTACGGAGAGAAATCCCTAGATGTCTCGGAGACGTAATTCAGGAATTCGTTGAGGTCATTCAGAAGTGCATGCTTATTGTTGATGGGAAGCTTCGAGACGAGCCTGGACATGAAGGATTTTAATTTCTGTGCATTAAATATGAAAAATGCAATAAGAGCTGAGCTAAGGATCGAGAGGAGGACAGCCGAGGCATAAAGCAGCAGGTAGTGAGAGAACCCCACATAAATGTTCACGATGAGGAGAGAAGCTACGAGTATGAAAATGGATAGCGTAGTGTTGAGCAAGAAGCGAAAGAAGAGACCGTAGCTTATCGACTCAGCCCAATCACCGTACTGCTTTAGAAAAACAATCCTAACTATGTCACCTTCAATGAAAGCACTGGGTAATAGGAGATCTACGAGCCAGGCAAGCATGGTTCCTCCCACAGCGTCCCTCAAGCGTAGCCTAAACCTTTTGTAGGCTAAAGCCCAGTAAGCCAACGCGTGAGAAAGGTAGTAGGCTACTTCGAAGAGTACGAGGTATAGAAGTAGCTGAGGGTTAACCGAGGAAATTGCTTGGAGAAACTCCTCGACGTCGAAGCCCTGGGCAATGTAAAGGACCATGACGATTATTAGGATGAGTTGAGCCAAGAGCACCGCGTGTCGTCTCAACCACGCTGTAAGCGACGTTTTCATGATCAGACCACGTGTGATGTAGGAAGCCTGCTAATATAAGTATGCTAAAGTAATTTAATGGTCCCGCTTGTTAGAAGGTGCGTGAACGGTCTACCAAGGGTTAGCGTTGTTGTTGTGAACTACAGGTCGTATGACGTGCTTCGGCGCTGCTTGGAGAGCCTCCTGAGAAGCGACTACCCCGATTTCGAGGTTGTAGTTGTTGATTCGCTGACTCAGGGTTTAGAGAAGAAGATAAGAGAGGATTTCAAAGACCGTGCAATCAAGGTTGTTCACTTTGACTCGAACATCGGTGCCTCTGCATCTCACAACATCGGGGCAGTTGCAAGCGATCCGGAATCCAAATACCTGATCTTTATGGATAATGACGTCTTCGTCACGCCGGAGGCGATACGTTTTCTAGTTGAAACGATGGAGAAGGAGCATCGAATCGGCATTCTCCAGGCGAAAGTTGTCTCTAAAAGCAACCGTGGGAAAATGGACCATATGGGTTTGGGGCTTGACATTGCCGGAACGTGGGTGACTACGTATGGGCAGGAGGCCGGGGCGTATGATGAGCCATTGGAAATATTTGCAGCCTCGTCCGCTTTCATGATAACTAGGCGCGAGCTGTACTTTCAGGCCTTGGGTTTCGACGACACGTACTTTATCTACGATGACGACACTGATTACAGCTGGAGAGTTAGGTTACAGGGCTACACGGTGGCTTACGAGCCTCGGGCGATTGTCTACCACGAGGATAAGTTCGAGAACAGGCTCCGGTACGATAAGCTTTACTTCGGTTTTAGGAACAGGCTTCTAAACATTATAAAAAACCTTGAAGCCGAAAACATGGCTATAAGCCTGGTGTCTACCCTCTACCTAGCATATTTGAATGTCCTAATGCTGAGCCTATCGCTGAGGGGACGCGAGGCATATGCCTACTTAAAGGCGACAGCAAACGTTATCTCTAACTTGCCTAGGCGTCTTGTCCACCGAAAAATTGTGCAGAGAAAGAGGCTCGTGAGCGACAAGTTTCTTTACAAGAAGGGCTTCTTGCGTAGAGACCTGTTGGGGACGATTATAATGCTTAGGGCCCTTCTCACGAGGTATTTCACTGAGAAAAGCAAGTAAACCCTTCGAACAAAGAGACCGTAGCTTTTCGTAGTTTACACTTCTGGACAATTGATTCTACTTTGAGAGATGGGAGAGAAAGAGGCCGTTAAATAGCGGGACGCCTTTTGTTGCTACTCGGAAGCTACTGAAGAAATGGCGACTTCGTTTGAAGAGAAGACTGGTAGGGCAGGTAGACCCGTTTTCTTACAACTTGCGGCTAACACGACGATTAGGGGGATGATGATGAGAAAAACGACAGGTATATTACTGTGGCCTGTGGTAGTGACTCGCGCCTAAAAAGGCGACATGAGAGGCGAATGTATAGCTCAGAAACAAGGGAAGTAAAAATAGCTGATATAACTCCGAGCACGCGAAGGTTCTCTGTAACCTTCAAGGTACTA
The DNA here is from genome assembly GCF_054696565.1 of Infirmifilum tikiterense. The sequence continues at coordinate 836,685 of NZ_CP182482.1, read as the reverse complement.
AATGTCGATAATGAGAAGCAGATTACCTCTAGACGTGATGGTTCCGAGCACCGCGTAGCCGATGTTCTTGTTGGCGATGAAACCGGTGTAGCTATACTCACGGCGTGGGACAACGAGATCGACAGGTTCCGTGAAATGATAGGACAAACAGTGATGCTTCAGAATGGGTACGTGTCACTGTATCAAGGTAAGCTTAGGTTGGGGCTTGGGCGCTTTGGCTCAATTAAACCTTCCGATGAGAAAATCGAGAACGTGAATTCCGAGAATAACGTATCTGAGAGGGAATTCGAGGAAGGAGGATTTAGAGGCAGAAGAGGAGGCAGACGGCACTTCTAGGCATTTTTCCCTAAAAATTTTTTATTTCATTTTTACTGTTTCTCTATATCTCCTCAATAACGGCTACTACGAAGCCGTTAACATTCGTACCCGTGTAGCCTGTCTTAATATGACCCCCAACTTCTTTGAAGAACTCATAGCTGTCATTCTCTTCAAGGAATTCTTCTGGTCTCAGCCCCATAGATATGGCTTTCTCGTAAGTTGAGCCATCCACGACGGCGCCTGCTACGTCTGTGGGACCGTCACGCCCGTCACTTCCAAGGCAGGCGACAGCCACTCCTTTTACTCCCTTCAAGTAGATAGCTAAGCTTAAGGCCAGTTCCTGGTTTCTACCCCCGATCCCCCTGCCTTTCACAGTCACAGTGGTCTCGCCTCCTATGAGAAGTGCGAGTGGCGGTTGGAGGGGGTTACCGGTTCTTCTCACCTCTTTTACAATTGATGCTATTACTTTGCCCACTTCCCGTGCTTCTCCCTCTAGCATAGATGTTAGTATTAGAGGCGTGTAACCCATCTCTCGGGCTTTAGCTGCCATAGCCTCCAAAGATTGTATATTACTTGCGATAACCCTATTAATCACTTTTAAGAAAACTGGATCGTCGGGTTTAGGCGTCTCTGGAACGAGGCCCTGTAATCCCTTCTCAATGTACTTTCTTATAGACTCAGGGGCTTCATCCCACACCGAGTACCTAGTAAGTACCGCGTACGCGTCTTTAAACGTTGTCGGGTCGGGAACAGTGGGACCCGAGGCGATGGTATCCATTCTGTCGCCTACGACGTCAGATATCATAAGCGTGAGCACCGTTGCTGGTTGAGAGTGCCGAGCCAGCCACCCTCCTTTAATTCGAGAGAGGTGCTTGCGTACGGTGTTTAACTCGAATATATCTGCTCCGCGCTTCATCAGAAGTATGCTCAGATCACCTATCTCGTCTATCGTCACGCCTTCCACGGGATACTCTAGGAGGGCTGAGCCTCCTCCCGAGAATAGAGCTATAACCACGTCATCCTCAGACAGATTCGAAACTGTTTCTAGGACTAAGCGCCCTGCTTCAACGCTCTTCTGTGAGGCTCTCGGATGGGTTGCCCCTACTAGCTTGATTTTCTTCAGGGAGTATTTTCCCACGAGCTCTTCTGGGACGGCTACCACCCCGCCTGCTACTCTATCTCCGAGAATTTCCTCGACAGCCTGAGCCATGCCTCCAGACGCCTTTCCTGCGCCGACAACGTACACTCTGCCTTTGAGTGGTATCTCGGTCCCGTCCAGCAGGTGAATTGCAGAGTTGCTTACAGATATGTAGCGCTTCACAGCCGCCCCTGGTTCAGCGACCCGTATGCCTTCAAGCGCCAATGTCAGAGCGATGATGCGAGCATTCTCCTCGGCTTCGCTCACGGGTATAACTTCGTGGCACTTCGGTTTAAGACTTGCGAGCCGCAGCTCGAACCTGTTACCATGCTAGCCCGAGGCGAAAGCAAACATTGTAATTTAGCTTCTAGAGCTTGAAAAGAAAAGCCATAGACCGCAGAGTCCATAGAGCATTTTCGGGTAGCTTGCACGTGCGCGAAAAAGCTATGGGGGTAATAAGCAAGTCTAGTAGAGTGTAACAGGATATTAGTGAGTCACCGGAAGTGTTATTGCGCCCGCTTTGACTGCTACTTTTGGGCTTCCGTTCAGCGGTGTGTAAACAGTAATCCTTCTGTTAGAGTTAGGCTCAAGCTTCACCAAGGTTTCGCTTCTGAAGCCATTATCTTCAACGAAAATCGAGAGGTGAAGGCTGTAAGGGGACTTGTTCTCAAGCTGAATCACAAGATGATCATCAGCTTTCTCCACTATGGAGGCTTGCAAGTATTTCTTTGCAAAGTTCTCGGCTATCTCGATGCTACGCTGCGCCCATCTTCTTACAAACTCGCGCTCCCTGTGAACTTCGCCATACCAGTAGAAGTCGCTGTCAAAGGCGATCGCTAAAGCCTTCATGGCTTGGAAAAGCTCGGTGCTCCTATCTAGGGCTAGGGCTTGCGCGTTTTCACCTATAATCCTATACAGGGAGAAGACAACGTCCAGAGCTTTAAAAGCCTCCTCCCACATCTCATCTTTCACACCCCCCGTCCACTGGGACTCGGAGAGGTTTACCCATGAGCCGTAAGGCACGTAGGTAAGTACCCTAGAGGGTTTGTGACCCTGTAGATACTGTTCCAGAGTCGTCGTTTTTATAACCTGGCTTTTCTCAATGTACTCTATTATGCGTTTCAGAAAGTAGGGTGCAAACCTCCGGTACTGCGGTATTATCATCCAGTTTTCTCCATCCAATGCGATGACGACGATGCCCCCCGGTGCCGTTAATCGCCTCTTAGCCAGTTCGATGACGAAGCGCCTTGCTGCCATATCAGCCTCTTCTTCATCCTTGAAGTCCACGTTGAAACTTATCCAGTTGCTAAGCGCAAGATCTCTGAAGAAAACTATGATTTCATTAGAGGTTTCCGGGTTACGCACGATGTATGGCTCATAAATCGTGCCTTTTTCGCCGCTAGCCTTTTCAAAGTGTTGCTGGCAGAGAACGGTATAAAGAATGTTGTGTTCACGGTAAATGTCTACTAGCTCCATGCTCCAAAACATTTCCGGAGTCCAGAATCCCTTAGGCCTCTTGCCGATCTCATTCTCCACAATAGTGAGCCCTTGGGCGATCTCCCATGATAAAAGCTTTTTCGCTTCATCGAGGAGGTTCTTTTCGCGAGCCTTCTTCAACACGAAGCCTAATACTGTGTGAGCGTAGACGCTCCCCATGGGTTCAATCCTGCCTTGAGACACGAGGTGCCGGATCGTGTCCATAAGCTCTCTTATCTCTTCCTTCCGCTGAATAACCTCTGGGGGGACGCGCTTATCCTCGGAGACGACCATTTCCCACTGCTCAAGTAGAGAGGGGGAGAAGTGGTCGACATCGCTGAAACCCTGGAATTCCCCGTGAATAGCTAGATGCACCGAGTAGGGACCCTTCTTAAATCCCTCGAAATCCCCCTCTAAGACGTGCTTGTAGGCCCACAGGTCCTTGAATGTCCCCTCAGGGTAGTACTGAGGAGCTTGGTGGTGGTGCCAGACGAATGAAACGTAGATGGGGGCGCCTTTATCTGCTATAAAAACGGGGAACTCGAGGCCTTTCGTAGTGCCGTCTTTCTCCTCAAAGTATATTCCGAGAACGCCTTCACCCACAACTTCCGGTATCTTCAATTTAACTTTGTACTCTCTTTGCCCTTTAGGTGGAATCTTCTCGAAGTCAAATATGGTAAGTACCTCCTGTTTGCCGTTTACGCGGAGTGAAATGTATGGTCGTACCTCACGCTCCATGTCCTCCACGTTTAGCAATGCAAAAGAAACTTCCAGGTTCGTGCCGCCCAGGAAGACTGCTTGGTCAAAGTTAGTAGCTATTTTTAGCATGAATACCAGCTCAATCAAGATTTAGAGAAAAAATTGCCGTGAAGAGATACTGATTTACTCGGTTTTCACTAGCTCTATTTCGATGGTGGACACTGTTCTCTCTTTGCCAGGCTCTCCTACCTTTTCGCTGCCAATTTTTATTGTACCGTAGCTGACCTTGCCTCCAAGGAATCTTCTAACAAGTTCGGCCGCATCGACGGCTCTGGAAATGGCACGGCCCCTTGCCTTCAGAATGACACGCTTGCTACCGCTTGTGAACTGGGTTACTGCGGCGAGCACGTAGCTGCTAACTGGTTTGTTCCCAACGAAGACAGTTCCAGCTTCCGCCATGATACCTCAACCTCCTGTTTTTGCGTGCGCTAACTCTACTTTAGGTAAACTTATAAACTTTTTTATTCTCGACTCTCCTCCTTGTCCTCCATCACGACGTAATAGTACTCATTTAGCACGGTTTTCTGGTACCTGTCAAGCCAGGAGCCTGGCTTGTTTATCCTTGGTCTTTTAGACTCAGGATCTCTCCTGAACGTAATACCCATATCCCTAAGGAACTCGTTCATACCTTTCTGCATACTGCTCGGCGCTAGGGCTTCACCCCTCAGCCCTGGCTGACCTTTAAATACCATTATCGTCATAGCCAGGAAGTCCACAGCCACAATATCGTGCTCGACCACTATCGTCGCGGTACCCTTCTCGGCCGTAAGGCGTTTTACCACCTTAGCTACAGCGTATCTCTGCTCTACGTCAAGGTAAGCCATCGGCTCGTCGAGGAGGTAGAGGTCAGCATCTCTCCCTAGAGCTGAGACAATCAAGACCCTCTGGAGCTCACCCCCGCTGAGGTCACGCATATCATGGTCAAAGAGGCTGTGAACACGAAGAGGCTTCAGAAGCTCAGCCTGAACGAAGCTTGAAGACGTATCGACCCCCGATGCCTGAAGAAATTGCCTGACTGTACCTTCGAATTGTACTTCTCCGAGAAACTGTGGTTTGTAGCTAAGCCTCAGGTTTAAAGGCCTTTCAATCCAGCCCTCGTCCGGGTCGAGCTCCCCCACAAGCATCCTTACAAACGTAGTCTTGCCGATCCCGTTTGGTCCTAAAACGCCGATAACTTCTCCTCGATGCACCTCTCCATGCTCGACGCGCAGCGTGAAGTTTTCGAGCTTCTTCACAAGGTCGCTCCACCTTAACATTACGCTCTCAACAGGCCACTCAACCGGGGGTGGTCTCTCATGAAACTCTATTTTATACTCCCTGAACCTCACGTTTTCCTCACGTATGTAGCCTTCAATGAACGCATTTATCCCGGCTCTAGCACCTTTCACTATGCCAACGATTCCGTAGACTCCAGGCTCACCGTAGATGACGGAGACTAGGTCGCTCACATAGTCCAGCACCGCTAGGTCGTGCTCAACGACGATGACGTATTTTCCTGGCTTCACTTGGTCGCGAATAAGATTAGCCACGCGGAGCCTTTCGCGAACGTCCAAGTAGCTAGAAGGCTCGTCGAGGAGGTAGACACTAGCATCCCTAGATAAAGCTGCCGCCACAGCGACCTTCTGCAACTCCCCACCGCTTAGGTTTCGGAGGGGTCTGTCCTTTATCTGCGAGAGCCCCAAGTACTCCATTAGCTCTCTCGCAATGCCTCTTTCGTCAACTTTCCCGAGAGCTTCCTGCACTGTTATGAAGTACTTCCTCAAAGCGTCGATTGCTTGAGGCTTAAAAGATACTTTGAGACTGCCGCTTGCCAGTTTCTCGAAGTAGGGTTGGAGCTCAGAACCCTTAAAGAAGTCGATTATCTCATCCCAGTCAGGTGGAGACTCATACCTCCCGAGGTTCGGTTTTATAACACCGGCTAGGATCTTCAGCGAGGTTGACTTTCCAACTCCATTGCTACCCAGTATTCCAAGCGATCTCCCCTCCTTAGGTACCGGGAGCTTAAACAGTTCGAAGGCATTTGGGCCGTAGCGGTGCACAAGGTTTCTAGAAAGCTTCTCCGGCAGGTTAACAATCGATATGGCGGAGTAGGGGCACTTCTTGATGCATATTCCGCAACCAACACACAACTCTTCGGAGATCCTGGCTTTGTTTTCAGCTTCATCAATCCATACACACTTAGACCCTGCCCTGTTAACCGGGCAGAAGCGCACGCATTCGAGGTTGCACTTGCTCGGCTTGCACAGTGCTTTATCGACGACGGCGAGCCTCATCTCTATCCCGAGGGCTCACTCTTCAGACGATTCTTCCTCCTGTTCCTCAAGGGTCTCTAGGAAAACCTCGTAGATCTCCCGTAGTTGGCTCCGCTCCTCCTCGTCCGTTCTAGCGGCTTTCACGTCAAAAACCGAGACCTTAGTCTTCTTGTCCTCAGAGACGCTTTCACGCATTGAGTAGCCTTTAGTATCCTTTGTTTTCACCTCGTACCCGCAGTTAGGGCAGACGAGGTAGAGGCCATCCTGCTTCTTTTTGGGCACCATAAGTGAGCCGCACTTGGGGCAGAATTCCACCGTAACCACCTCACGGCTAAGGGGTATTGCTACACATGAAATATATTAATGCTTTTCGGAATAAGTATCGATCGCTGGTATGCTAGACGAATTTAATCTCGTCGTCGCAACCTATAGGCAACGGGAAAATGACTGCATAAGCGAGCTCTGGTTCTTTGCGAGCGAGATAGGCGATAAGTACCTTGATGCTAGCAAGACGGGGTTGCCCTCCCTTATTGTCGCAAAAACGAGCATGGACCCCGAGGCCTTCACCGAGAAAATACGTGAGAAATTGATGAGTAATCCTTGGTACTTCAGATACATTTTAAAGGTTACACCCGTGCAAACAACGGTGCCTGCAACTCTGGATCAGATCCGAGAGGCAGCACTCAGGCTCGCAGCTGAGAGAATCCTTCCTTCAGAAACTTACAAAGTAGAAGCGCACGTAAGGCTCTCTGAGCTCAGGCGCGAAGAGATAATCGACGCAATCGCCAGCAACATTAAAAACAGAGTAAGTCTAGAGGCTCCCGACAAGGTTATTGTTGTAGAGGTTATCGGCGAGAAAGCTGGAGTAGGTGTTGTAAAGTTCTCGAGTATAGTGTCCGTCGAGAGGCTGAGGAGGGAGGCAAGGAGAAGTGGGAGGAGTCTACAAAGTGAGGGCGAGAAGAGTGGCTCTGGCCCTTAGAGCTCTGACCAGAAGCTCTCTGTCAGGGGGCAGGTTCAGGAAGGCTGAGTAGAGGCTAATCCAGCAGTCTTCGTCGGGTTCCTCCTCAACAGCTTTAAAGACCCCCCTTATTTCTTCGAGCAAGCCGAATATGGGTTCGGCGCCGCGGCTACTTATACCTACGAAGCCAGCCCTGGTACCTTGACCCTCACCGAAGAAACTCACCGCGTCTTTGATGTTTCTCACGCCTATTAGGAACAGTAGGAATTCGTGGACTAGATCTCTCGATATCATTCTACCGCTACTAAAGTTCCTAAGAGTGTGAAGCAGAGAAGTGACTATTACTCGCCTGTCGGGTAGCTTACAGCAGTCTCGTAGAAGTATGAGCCAGGAGCCTTCCTTAGTCTTTTCCCTCGACCATTTTAATGCGCCCTGGAACCCTTCGTCACTAAGCCCCTCCAGGCATCCGTACACCAATGTGTACTCTTTGCCATCAAAGCGTATCGAAATGTTCACGTCTTCTTCGTGCGGGGATTAGGATAAATAGTTTGTAGAGAGATGCCTTTCTTGGGTACCCATGAGCCTAATAGCCCTCTTGACGGATTTTGGAACAAAGGATTATTACGTAGGAGCCGTTAAAGCTGTCCTTAAGCGTTTTTGCCCGAGAGCCGAGCTCATTGATATAACTCATGAGATCGATCCATGGTCTCTCCTTGATGCGGAGTACCTTCTCAACTGCTGCTTCGACGATTTCCCTGATGAGACGATCTTTCTCGTGGTTGTGGACCCGGGTGTGGGGACCGAGAGGAGACCTATAATTGTCAAGACGAGGAGGTTCTGGTTTGTGGGGCCTGACAACGGTGTTTTCGCAGAGGTGGCGGCAAAAGACCCGCCGACCAGCGCGTGGGCGATAGTTCGCGTCCCGTGGCAGACCAAGAGCTCGCATACTTTTCACGGACGGGACATTTTCGCGCCAGTAGCCTCCTTTCTGGCCTGCGGCGGCAGTGTAGAGGAGGTTGGAGAGCAGGTGAAGGGTATAGTGCACCTGAGAAAGCCTGAGACTTCGTTCAAGGACGGAAGTCTCGTGGGTTACGTAGCGCATATTGATCGGTTCGGGAACGTGGCGACCAGCATTGATTCAAGGCTTCTTCAACAGGCTGGTGTAAGTCTCGGGTCAACCCTTCACATCCTCGTTGATGGGAGACGCTACACGGCGAGATTTTACAGGACGTTCGGTGAAGCCGCGGAAGGAGAGCTTATAGCCCTCATCAACAGCTGTGGGGTTCTCGAGCTCGCGGTGAACCGCGGTAGGGCTTCTGACATTATCGGGGTTAAAGTCGGGACGCCTCTGGAGATAAAAGCGTCGACCTGAGCGCAATGTTCTCAAGTTTCATACTATTGCGAACAATCTTTTTTCCATTTTGGGACGGAAAAACCGGCAAAAATTGTGATGAGGATGCGAGTGATTACCTGAATCCCACTCCTCTTATCCTTACCCTCACTCCAGTGGAAGATTTTTCGACGTAATACTCTGAGCCTAGAATCTGCTTGCACAGTTCAAGCGCTGTTTCAAGGTGTAACGTCACCTCAGAGGTTTCGAAAAACGACTCGCCATCTGCTAGCGACAGGTAGATAGCCAAGTTATCTGAGGCGTGAGGGTCAACAGGCACTCCCAACCTGAGACTCTTGTGCAGGGACTCTGCGGCCTCTGCCCCCACCACTTCTGCCGGCTTACCTTTCTCCCCTATCGAGTCCCCGCCAACTATGCCTTCACCCACCTTTGCCCAGAGCACTATGCCCGTCCCCTTCCCCACAGACGGCGTATTGCAATCGAGCCTTAGCTCCCCGACGTGGTAACCCATCTTCTCTAAGGATGCTTTAGCCGTGGTAGCCTGTCTAGATGCGATGCTGCACGGCAAGTTTCCCACGTATGAAATCCCTTCAATTAACCCTACCTTGTCGCTTCTCACAAGTTTGAGCGGCGAGAGAGGGTAGGAGGGGTGCGTCGTCACTCTAACTATACCTCCTCCCTCGGGGTAGAAACCGTGCCTTACTAATTTCGAGGAGGCGTTCACGCCGATCTTTGAGAAAAGCGGTAGCAGAACATTCTCGAAATAGTAGTATGGGGGGCTCCAGCGCACACTCGTGCCGCCTCTCACCTCAAGCACCACACTTCCCTTGGCGGCTAGCAGTACTGGGAGCGTTGCCTGAAGGAATAACGTAATAGAACCCGCTGTTCCAATATCTACAGAGTATGTGCCCCCCTCTAGCCTTTTCCTTGAGGGCCGGAAGATTATCTCGGTGGAACCAACGCGAAGGCCTTCAACCTGAGCTTTCACAAGCTGTGCTATGAACTTCACCGCAGCCATGTGCTGCGGTCTCAAACCCGGATTGTCCCTCTTAGCTCTGATGTTGAACACCCTCAACTCCTCGCCGAGGAGCGCTGCGAGCGCTACGCTGTACCTTAGCAGCTGCCCTCCTCCCTCGCCGAAGGACCCGTCGACTTCTATCAAGTGCTCTCACCTGCTAGAGTTTTATATACGTGTAAGATCCGTTGAATGACTGTTGCAACTATGAGTAAGAGAAGTATCAGGCATACTGTGCGAGCCAATTCAGCGCTAAGTGGGTAGACTGCCAGGGCGATGAAGGTCAGGATGAGTCTCTCAGCGCGCTCGGCGAGGCCAACTCCCGCCATATGAACCCCCAAGGCTTCGGCCCGAGACCGCGTGTAACTTACAAGGAAAGCCCCCGTTGACAGCGCTACCAGTTCGGGCACGTCTACGGCCCCTACTAGGTAAAGTAAGTAGGTTAGCAGCATGTCCTCAGCCCGGTCTATAGTCGAATCGAGGAAAGCCCCGAAACTTGTTGCTTTATTCAACGCGCGGGCCACGTAGCCGTCAAGACCGTCAGACAGGGCCATAAGCAGGACAAAGAGAAGCATCAGCGGGTAAATCTTGTAGAAGCATACCGCCAGCACCCCGGAAACCAGGCCGAAAACCGTAATGAAGTTTGGGTCCACGCGAGCGCGAACTAGGGGCTTTGCCAGGATGGCAAAAGCAGATTGCAGTCTTCCTTTCAGCCTGTTTAACATGCTATCTCACCGTTTCTGGACGCGGGTCTGTGCCTAAAAGGTGCTAAACACCTCGCTTTTTAGCCGAGAGGAGTAGAATCGCCTTCGCCAAGTCGCCGCCGCTCTCTAGGAGCGCCTGCCTGGCCTCATCCCGGCTAACCCCTGTCTGCGCGACAACGAGGTCGACGTCCTCCTCTGATACCTCGACCGGGGTCTGCGGGACCTGAGCAGCTACCTCTTCGTTGCCGGATACCTGGTAGATCTTACCGCCCCCCTTTATCTCCAGAACATGCACCACGGGGTTTCGGATGACGATCACCTTGTCCTTAAGCTTAAGCGTCACTTCCTCAACATCCGGGAGGTCGCGGAGGTTCAACCCCATTCTCTCCAGTATTCGGCGTTGCTCACGTGGGCTGAGCCTCTTCAACTTGCGACACCACGATCTCTAGAACCGCGCAGGGTGATATAATTTTGCCTAGCTCCCCCGCGAGATCGAACACGCGAGCTACGCGGTCAACGATGACAGAGTCGCTGGAAGCGACTGGTATGCCCTCTTTAGCTTGAACAACAACAGTGAGGTCCGCTTTATTAGACAGCAAGGCAGTGCAGTTCAGAGACTGGAGCTTGCACAGCTCTCTGGCAATCTCAGCGAAGTGTTTGGACCAGCTTACCTGCGAGTCAAAAACGATCACCACGTCGCCTTTAAACAGCCTACTCAAGATCGAGAGTAAAAAGTAGAGGGCTGAAACATAGAGCGGGCATAAAGTAACCTTCCTGTTAGTAGCGGCAAGATCCCGCACAAGCCCATCAGTGGACGCTACAAGCGTGTCTCCGATGAGGGCCGAGGCTACAGTGCTTACCTGGTTGAAGCCGTCTATCACCAGCTTTCCATACTCGTTGAGAGCCCCCACCTTCACGAGTTTCGCTCTGCGAAGATTGCTAACTGACTTTGAAAACACCGAACGGTAGAGGCACAGTCGTTCCAGCCTTGAGAGTGAGTACCTTGAAGTCACGAGGTCGAGAATAAGCTTCCTGTTGTAACCCCTATTGAGGAGATAGTAGAAATCTGCAGCGGCTTCAAAAAGCTCGCGTCTGGGTGAAAGCCGTATAGGAGCTGTTTTACCGCAAATTTCAAGCTCCAAAGACATCCGCGAGAACCTTCTTTAAGTTCGCGACATCGGCCACGCGGCCCTGGAACAGGTCCCTCACGCCTCCTCCTCTCCCTCCCAGTTTTTCGCAGAGCTTCCTGCCTACGTCTCGCGCATCGTATGTGCTCAGTGCCCGATCGCCCACCTTGATAGCTATTTTCCCGTCTTTGCCATACGCAACCACCACCGCGTTGGGTTTTAACCTTCCCAATGTAGTCGCAACTTCACGGGGATCTGCGTCAGCGCTGTCGATTAGGTAAACTTCTGTCTCACCGATCGTGAGAGCTGGAGCTACGGTCTGCTGAAGAGAGCCTATAAGAGTCTGCTCTTTCAGGCGTTTCACCTCTTTTTCAAGATGATCTACTCTGCTCAGAAGCTCTGCCACCTTCTCGACGAGGGTTTCTTCAGGAGCCTTCAAGAGCTCCTTAAGAGCAGAGACCAAGGAGTCTCTGCTCTGAACGTACCTTAGAGCAGGCTCTCCCGCCTTAAATACTACCCTTACAACCCCATCCTGGATCTTCTCGAAACCCACAATTTTTATGAGGCCTATCTCCCCCGTGTTATCCACATGCATTCCCCCGCAGGCTTCGGCATCCCACCCCTCGATCTCCACGACCCTGAGCACCTTCTCGGGGACCACCCCGCCCTGGTAGAGCGTGAAGCCGTACTTTTGCTCAGCTTCTGTTCTTCCAATGAACCGCTTTATCACACGCCTGTTCTCCCAAACCACCCGATTTGCAAGGAGCTCGATCTGCTGAGCCTGCTCTGGGGTAATTGGCTTATGGTGCGTGAAATCAAACCTCACGTAGTCCTCTGTTTTCAGCGCGCCCGCTTGCCAGACGTGCTTGCCTAAGACCTTCCTCAGTGCCCCTAGGATGACGTGCGTTGCAGTGTGATGGCGCATTAGGTTGAGGCGCCTACTTATGTTGACCACGCCTCTCAGCGTGGACCCTACAGCTGGCAGTTCACCCCGAACCTCGTGAAGTATCACATCGCCAACTTTTAGGACATGTACGACCTCGCATCTCTGCCCGTCGAACTCAAGGTAACCCGTGTCAGCCAGCTGACCACCTCCTTCAGGGTATAAAGCCGTCTGGTCCAGAACCAAGTACTTCCCGTCGATAATGCCCACAACTTTTGCTGTGAACTCAAAAAGCTTCTCGTTCTCGTAGTAGAGCTTTCTCGTGGGCGGGAAGCCTTGAACCAGGCTTGGGTCTATCTGCATCCTCACAGCTTCCTTGAAGGCTTGAGCCGAGCGTCCTTTGAGCTCTGCCAACTTAGAGTAGAAGCCAACGGTGTTCACAGTCAAACCCCGTTGCGCAGCTCTCTCCTCAAGAAACTCGGGTGGAATGCCGTGCGATTCATATAGCTTCAAGAGAGTGTCCCCCGGAATCTCTTTGACACCCTTGTCAAGGCTGTCTTTAATTATCTCTTCGATAACCTTCTCACCCCTGGCGACAGTTTCCCTAAACCTATCCTCTTCGTAATCGATGATGTCAAGTATGTCTTCTTGAACTTCGCTGTACTCGGGGAAATCGTTTCTCCACTTCTCTATCTGCTTAGCTATTATATCGCTCAGCTTCATCTCGAGCCCGAGCTTCCGCATATACCTCAGGCTTCTTCTGATGAGGAGGCGAGCTAGGTAGCCAGCTCCTGTATTACTCGGCACGATCCCATCCCCAATCATCCACATCAGAGTTCGCGTGTGATCAGCTATGGCATATATGGCCTCATACGGCTCCAGGTACCGTTTAAGCTCGTTTACGCTCATCCCGACAGATTTAGCTATGTTTGAAAGCGTAGCTAAAGCCTCGAGGGGCTTCTTGTAGTCTAAGCTACCACTGGCCCTAGCGACTTTACTCATTATCTCCTCCTGCGGTCTCTCCAGGCCGCTTTTCACCCTCAAGTACTCTACTATCTCCGGGAAAACAGCTTCATAGACGTTGTAGGCGCCTGTTAGGAGCCAGTAGATTCGCTCCAAGCCGTAGCCTGTGTCTACTATCCTGTTGCTTATCGGGATCAGCCCGCCGCTCTCGTCTGTCTTGTAGTGCATGAATACAAGAGTGGCAACCTCGAGGCCTCTGACTATGACCTCGTAGTCTTCTCCTGCGTTCCCACCCCCACTCCACATATCGTAAATAAAGGTTATTTCCTCAGGCTTTACCCCGTAAACCCTCGTAAAGAGTTCGTAGGCGAACTCCACGGTCTCGTTCGCCCAGTATATATTGACGCCAGGGAAGTTGAAAGCGTGGTGAGCCATCATCTCAAACCCGGTCAGGTGTCGGCTTGTTTTCCCCACGTTATCTACATCCGTTAGCCTAATGCTCGGCTGCGAGATGACGAGTGGATTTGCGGGGGGCGGGACTAAGCCCTCCGTAACCCAAGGCTGAAAATCGTATATTGAAGCCCCCACGAGGTAAACGTCCTCACGCCACCTTGCCACAACAGGGTACCTTCTTACGGAGGTGTGACCCCTTTTCTCAAAGAAATCTATGAACATTCTGCGAACCTCAGATATTGAGTCGACGCTCACACCTACTTTTTGTCCGATGAAAGAGTAAGGCTCACACGGCTGATCCCCGCATTTTTCCCTCTCAGGGTTTAGAGTCCAGAATACACGGCCGCAGACAGGGCATGTTTTCTTTACCCAGCCGTTTTCAACGAAAAACGGCAGGTTAATGAAGTCCTCCTTCACCGTCACAAAGGCTAGAAGGTTCTACCAAATATTTAGTTTTATGTTCAAAAGTTCGGATTCCGAGACTTTATGAGGTTATAGAGGACGGTTGCCTCAGCGTGAGCCCTGGCGATCGCGAAAGGCAGGGTCTCCTTTACCGGAAGCGCGGCTTCGAGGGCGAGCGCTACCGCTTCTTGATGGGCCTTTGCAACGAGTAGGTGCACTACCTGGGGTAGAGGAATAGCCGCGTTGAAGGCCAGGTTGAAGGCCCGCGAGTAAGCTTCCTTTATTTTTTCTTTATAGATGCTGGGGTCTAGCTCTACTTCTTCGGGTTTAACAACCCTGCTATCAATTGCTATAAGCTTGATGTTCAACTTGCTCTCAATCGGTTTTACCCCTAGCTTGTTCAGCAAATCGGCGAGCTCCGGTGAAATGGTGTCCCCCGGCTTAGCGGCAACGGTGTCTTTCGCCACCCATATGCTGCCCTCCTGAACCCTTATGGGTATATTGAGCTTATTGAAGAGGCTTATAGCCGGGCCCGGAGGTATCCCGGTGTTGCCAGCAGGAACAACGATCTCCTTGGTGGCTATATCGCCTGGGCGCGCCTCACGCATTATCTTTTGCTTGTCCAGGAAAAGAAGGATCTCGAAGGGGTTATCGTTCGTAAATATGACGGCATTCTGCCCTCGAAGGTAGTTCTTGAACTCATCCACGTACCTGCCGCTCTCTTTGAGCGCGAGAAGGAATAGGGTGTTCTTCACCACCTTGAGCACTGACCCTCTTTGGTTTAGCAGCTTCCGGCTCTCCTTGATGACTGATGAAGGCAATCCCGTGATCCCTGCGATCATGAAGTACTTATAGCTCTTCAGGTAACCAATCAGCTCCTCTACGAGCTTCGCTTTACGTGCTCTCGCTGCGCTCATTCTTCTACCTGGTATGGCTACAGCCACGCTCACTTCGTTTCACCTGCTTTCTCGAGTCTTACAGGTTTACCCATGGTTAGCTTAAAGTATATCCTACCAATATTGTTGTACGTGAATTTCTTGAGCAGTTCGTCCAGGACAGCCTTTGCGTTAGCAGCAAGATGCTCAATGGGCTGATCCTCCACTCCAATCCTGCACATGACAACAGGGTCGTCGCGCAACCTGATTCTGATAGACCGCTTGAACCTCTCTAGAAGGGGGGTTATTGGCGCATTAGGAGGTATTGGTTGAGGCATCTTGCCTCGGGGGCCGAGGAATTTGCCTAGCACACGTCCAACCTGCACCATAAGGTCTGTTTGGGCCAGGAAAAAGTCATACCTCTTCGCAAGCTTCTTAAGTGCTTTCTTGTCGCCAGAAAGCTTCTGCAACCCTTCAGCATCTATCACGAGGTCAGCGCCGGCTTCTCTAGCCTTAAGCGCCGTATCACCGGTTGCTATTACCACAACCTTAGCCAGCTTCGAGGGGGGAGGGTATGGCAGCGTAACGATAGTGTTTATCCTGTTCTCAGGCTTCTTCAAGTCAACATCCTTGAGGGTAACTATCATTTCAACGCTCTGTTTGAATCTCCTTCTCTTTGGAGATGCCTGGAGAGCACTACGAATAGCTTCAGGGATGTTGTTAACGATACTTGCTACCGTTGCGCTCACGATGCCTCACCCTCGTGTTTACTTATAACCTCATCGTACAAACCCTTCTCAAGGTCTGCTATAAATTGCTTCGGGGGCTTCCCATCTATGGTGACACCCATACTTTGGCAGGTTCCCGCTACGGTTTTAACGGCTGCTTTAAGAGTTTTTGCGCCCATGTCCTTCATCTTTATCTTGGCTATCTTTATCACCTGTTCTACCGTAAGGTTCCCGACCCATTCCTTCGTCGACTGGTGGGCCCCCTTCTCAACTTTGAGCTCCTTGACAATAAGTGCCGCGGTTGTTGGAGTCCCGACCTCGACTTCGAATGTTTTCTTTTCGACGTCTACGGTTACCTTGACGGGAACCCGCATACCGGCGTAGTCCTGAGTTAACTCGTTGATTTTCTTAACCACCTGCATTACGTTTAGCCCTAGGGGTCCGAGTGCCGGGCCGATGGGTGGACCTGCAGTGGCTTTACCTCCTTCGATGAGAAAATTGAATGTTTTGATGTTCTGCGACAATATGCTTCACCCCTATTTCAGCGCTACGAACATTGAGGATCTTGTAGCCTTCAAGCCAGGCTCTCCGTGTTCTACTTTCTTTGTTGTGAGCGCGAACTCGCCTAGGTAATGACCTATGCGTTCGGGCGTTATTTCAACCGGGACAAACTCTTTTCCGTTGTGGACGTGTATCACGAGACCTACCATCTCGGGGAGGATAACGAAGTCTCTCAGATGCGTTCTAATGACGGGCTGCTTCTTACCCTCTTGGACAAGCTTATTGGCGCGTCTGATTTTCTCGAGGAGTTTCAGGTGCTCCTCGCTAGTGCCCTTAATTATCGTCCTTAGAATCGTTCTTCGCTGTCTGGAGGGCACAATTTCGATGAACTTCTCTAGCGGCATCTGAGCTAACTCTTCAAAGCTGTACCCTCGGTAGGCGTATTTACTGGACGACTCCATTAGGGTTGCACCTGCCTCACATACGTTCTCGGCAATTTAAGCTTTTTCGATACCCCCTCCACTTATCCCTTACTTTATCGTCATCGTTAAAATGCAAGAGAAGACAAAGGGTATAAAGGGAGCAACACTTGATTTAAGACTCCTTAAGTCACCTCCCAACTTAGCACTCTCCCTAAATTCCCTAAATATCACGACAGTTTCTACCCTTAGAGAACTTGAATAAGCCCTGGGAGATGGGAAAAGCACCTTCATGGAGGCACGAGGTAAGGTAGCGAACTTATCTTGTTGAGAGAGGTAATCTAATAACAACTAAGTTTACTTAAGTGAATATATCTTATCGACTATGAAAAACGTCATGTATGACTAAAAAGATAGTTGTTGTAGGAGGAGGATTCGGAGGCTACTACGCTCTGAAAACACTAAGACAATCTGCGGCTGCAGAGTCTTGTGAGATAACTTTGGTGGACAAGAGTGATAGATTTGTCTACCTGCCCTCGCTACCCTACCTACTCTCGGATAAAAAGACAGTAGATGATATAACCGAGCCTTTCGAGAAGATTTCGAGACGCCTTGGAGTTTCCTTCATTAAAGGTGAGGTTGTAGGAGTATCTCTGAAGAACAAGCAGGTTCTTTTAAGGAGCGGTGAAAGCTTGGAATTCGACTACTTGATTCTCTCGGCTGGAGCTCAGACAGAGTACTACGGAATACCCGGAGCCGAGACTACGATCCCGTCGTGGCGATTGGAAGACTACCTTGAGTTGAAAAGACGGCTCGAAGAGGCTCCACCGGATCACGTGTGCGTTGCTGGTGGTGGTCTTACAGGAGTTGAGGTCGCTGGTGAGCTCGCGGAAAAGCTGGGGCGAGAGAAGGTTGTTATCGTTGAGAAAATGCCTAACTTGCTCCCTACTCTAAATAACCAGCGTGCGAGCGAAATCGTAGAAAGCTTTCTCCGCGTGAGCGGTGTTAAAGTGATAAAAGGCGATGGAGTAAAGCGGGTGGAGGATAACAGGCTTATACTTGAGAGCGGCCACGTACTTGAGTGTTCCCACATCGTCTGGTCTTTGGGCATCAGAGCACCTCAAATTAGTTTCGACTTACCAGTCGAAACTAAAGGAAGGGGGTGGCTAGTAGTAAACCAGACTTTACAGCTTAAGGGTTTTGAGGATGTTTATGCCATCGGCGACATCAACCATTTCGCATACGACAGTGACTACGCGATGAAGATGGCGGAAGAGGCTATACTGCAAGGTAAAACAGCCGCGAAAAACGTACTGAGGCAACTCGAGGGGCAAAAACCCATCCATGTACACAAGCCTATTTTCCTCGCTTCTAAGCCTAAAACCCTTTGCTCAGTCGGCTTTAACAAAGCCATCATGGTCTGGGAAAGCAAGATTCTTTTCGGGAGAACTCCCTACATCAGTAAAATGCTCATTGAGAGCATAGTAATGCGTGATGTAAAGGGAAAACTGGGTGGCGGCGTAGCAACATCGCTAGAAAGCACCATTTTGAGGACAATAAGCGGCTAACCGGAGAAGAAATAATCCTGTATTTTTACTTCTGCGCTCTTGGAACGCCTTTTCTGCGGCCAGTTCTGCGAGCGGCTATATGCCCTACTTTCCTCCCGGGAGGCGCGTTCCGGGGAGCCGGGGTTAAGCCCTTCGGGTGGTGTCCACCTCCAGCTGGGTGCGCGTACGGCGACATTGCCTTGCCTCTTACTTTGGGGTACTTAAAGGACTTGGCACGGGACCAGTGGTACATCTTACCAGCCTTAAGAAACGGTTTTTCGGTACGTCCCCCTGCGGCAACCATACCCACAGTAGCGCGCGCATTGCTGTCCACCTCTTTGACTTTCTTAGATGGAAGCTGCAACAGAGTTTTGCCGTTTGAGTGAGCTAAGATCGTGGCATATGCTCCGCTGCTTCGCGCTATTTTACCCCCGTCCCCAGGGCGAATCTCGATGTTTGAGACTATCGTACCTTCAGGTGCATTGCCTACTTCAATAATGCTTCCAAGCACCACGGGGGCTTTAGCACCGTAGTAGATCTTCTGACCAACCGCCAGTCCCTCTGGAGGTATCATAACCATTTCCCTGCCGTCCTCAAATCTCACAATAGCCAGTGGCGTGCCTCTGCCGGGCTCGTGGATGAGGGCCTTCACGTAGCCGACTAGGACCTTGTTTTTGAACTCCTCTGCGTTGTACTCGGGGTAGCGTGCCGGCGCCACACGCTTCCAGCCTGGATTTCTAAACACTGATCCACCGCGTCCCCTGCGTTGAACCAGTATTCTTTTACCCATTTAAACCACCTATACCATTCCCATACGTGTAGCTATATCTGAGGCCGAGTATTCCTTAGAGAGTTTTACATAAGCTTTTTTCCTGCCGTCCATCGTAATCAAGGTGTTCACCTTCTCAACCTTCACTCCGAACATTCGCTCGACCTCTTCCTTTATTTGTTTCTTGGTGGCGCGACGATCGACTATGAATGTCAGGGTGTTGGCTTGCTCTATCAACCTCAACGTCTTTTCTGTTAAATGCGGCCTAATGATTACACTTTGACCACTACTCATTATCACACCACCATAACGGAGTTAAGTCTCTCCTCTAGTACTTTTAGCGCCCCCACAGTGTAGACCGTGAGGCGCCCGGGTACGCCTCCTGGAGCAAGATGCGACACCGTGAGTTTTTGTGCACTAACAACGTCGACTCCAGGCATGTTTCCGGCAGCCTTAGTCAAATTCTTAGCATCAGCTACGACGATTAGAAGGCTCCTCGGTTTCTTGTACCTGCGTCCGCGCATCTTGCCTTTACCGGCTCTAATTCTCACCCGCTCAGCGGCCCGTTCCACGTCTGCCCAGAGCCCAAGGTTTTTAAGTATTGTTCTTAACTCGGATGCCTTGCTAACCCTCTCGAAATCGTCTGTGACAATTATAGGAAGTTGTTTTTCCGGCACAATGTGACCTCGGCGTTGCACGAGCTCCCTCGAGGCTGTTGCGGCTAAAGCGGAGGCAAGTGCAAGAGTTTTCTCCTTCTTGTTAATGTGCTCTTTGATAATCTTCTCGACTTTTGGGGGATGCGCCCTCCTTCCCTTTACTGCCTGAGGTACTCGGGCTGCTCTTAAACCTCCTTTAATTCTAGCAACTCTTGCGATGCCGTGGCCTACGCCAAGGCTTTCAGCGGTGGTTCGCAGACCAGCAAGGGGATCTGTTCCCTTAGGCTGTAGTTTGGACGTGAAGACTGCAAGGAAAGCCCGTCTAATTAAGTCGAGCCGCACTGGCATGCTGAAGAATTTCGGAAGCTGAACTTTACCGGCTTCCTTTCCTTCTATGTCGTAAACTGTCGCTTCTCTCAGAACAAGTTCGGCGCTACCCATCTACGCTCACCCGCTTGCCTGAGGCCATGACTGAGTGCTTATATAAACTACCTTAGGCGGATCGACTGGCTTGCGGAGTCGTATAGGCATTCTAAGCTTAACTAGCCGCTTAATCGCACCAGGGATGCTTCCTTCAACGAGGATATACTTTGTCCTTATAAGACCGTAGTGAGGCCAACCACCGGGGGGGTTTATGTTCTCAGAGCTTGCATCGCCGATCTTCAGTATCCTTTTATTGTACTCCGTTCTCTGGTGAAAACCTGTTTGACCAGGGAAGGGAGTGTAGAACATTATTGCTGGACCTTGAGGACCTACGCTTCCAATTCTCCTGTGGCCCTTCCGGTGCTTGTGCCACCGCGGCATCTCCATTACCCCAAACCTCTTTACCACGCCTTGAAAGCCTTTGCCCTTGCTGACAGCTATGACGTCCACGTAGTCACCTTCCTTGAAAACCTCTCCTACATCGATCTCCTTGCCTAAACGGTTGAGAGCGAACTCCAGCGCTTCAGATGGCGATCCACCGACAGCTATCTCGAAGACCTCGGGCTTTTTCTTCCCTAGCCCTGTAATACGCGGCTGTGTAGCGACAATCAACCGTACCTCCTGCACTTTGTCGCGGACTTCCTCTATCTTTTTCCTCTGCTCCTCGAAGTAGTTCTCCTTCTTAGGAGCAGTGAACACGCGCTTCAAATCTTCCGGAAGCTTCGGGGCCCATAGCTCTCCTATAGCTTTCAAACCATAAAAGCCCGACGCGTAGACACGAATACCGACAACGCGGAGAGGGGGGACCTCAACGACGGTAACAGGGTACACCCTCTCCTGACCGTAGAAGGGGCTGTTCTTGTTCATCTCCACGCCTACAACGTGAACCATACCCACCTTGTAACCAGCGAAGCCTAACGGGACAACGCTGTTGACTTTAGGCCAGCGACGAATCCTGGCTACGATGCTTCGCGCCCTTTTCCGCGGGTAATACGCTCGAGACCCTCTACGTGGCCTATGACCCTTCGCCATTCACATTCACCACAGCTCCTGAGATACACCTCTTCGCTTTTACAGGTGTAGGTTTATTAAATTTACTCTACACGACCTGTGGTTGAGTAGTCTCCGCTTTTATCAACAGTCCACATTTTTGATTCAGCTTTGCCTTAGTCCCCATAGGCCTCACCGATCACGACGAGGTGTCTAATAAGCGCAGAAACAATGAGGCACGTAGCAGTCGCACCCACTACGTTAGGGGCAGGCCACGCGGTAACAACAGGTTTGGCGACAGCCGGAAAGACGAGGAGTCAATCGAGGACTAAGTTTAGAAGCGATAACGTAGCGAGGACAGCTTCCTCAGTTCTGACTGTGCGTGTTCCTTGACAGGGGATCGTGTTCAAGACGAAATCTGCCAGTTCATCAATATTCGCATTCTCCTCTTTCCCTATCTCATATACCCCTTTCTTCCAGCTACCAAAAAGAAGCAACACCCCTTTAGCTTCCCGCTCTTCCACCTCAGAAGTTAAAGCCTTCAAGAAGGCTAAGTCTACAGTTCTACCTCGCCGAGAGGTGGCAATGATCATAAAATTCCTCCTCTTGTAGTGCTCCACCAAGGGTCGCATTCCTTGGAAGCAGATGACCTTAAACCCCCAGTAAACCTCAACCTCGCTGGATGAAGCCAGGAACCAAGCATCGCCAACTCGCTTCACAGTGACTCGGGATCCTATTTTCCCTTCCCCCACCGCTAGAACAGGCTTATCCAGACCTATGTCTACGAGTACTCTGCCTTCTTTCTTTGCAAGTATAACTCCCTCCCTGTATATTAGATCATCGTTTTTCAGCTGATGAGACGGTATCGCGAGAGGAGGAACTAGGCCAATGTATTTTAAAGAGGGTTTCTTAGGGATGATTTTTCTCCTAAGGTATTGCGGTGTCTCTAGAGCTTCCACAACATCTTTAATAGCGTCACATGGATAGCTTTCGTGAACGTAAACAGCCAGTTCTTCCACTCTGAATATTGCGGCAGCCCTAGCGAGGAGTGCTATGTGAAAGGTTTTCGCCGGTTCTGGAAGGTTGGAGAAGTTTGAGGAGGGCAGAGCTACCGCTCTTGTGTATGTGGGTTTGCGCGGAGGATACGCGCACGTTAGCATCGATTATCCTACTTTTCCGGCTGCTTCTCCTTCGTCTTCGCTGCCTGAGCTTTCTCCTTGGAGAGCTCCCTCTTCTTCTCGATGAAGATGGAGGTCCTTTGACGTCCTCCCATCTTTGACACCTCCTGATTACAGCGCGTTTACTATTTAAATTCACCGTTTAAACCTAGTCAACTGCTACCCAGTAAGCCATTTTCCCTCTTCTTTCCTCCTTGACTTTACCTTCGCGCAGTAGGAGCCTCAAAATGTAGAATACCTGGCTGTGGGAAAGACCCAGGTCTCTCACTATCTCGACTGTCGGGATAGGCCCGTGCTTCCTTAAGTACTCATGGATGAGTTTTTTCCTCTCAATTATTTTGTCAGTAACCTTCCTGGGCATTTTTATTTCACCAGCTTTTATTGCCTTTATGTATATTAAAACTTTATTTTGTCTCAAGAAAGCGAAAGATTGCTTATGAGGTCGAGTTTCACGTACTGTATAGGAGTTACACTACTCGCCCAGTAGCCGCGAAAGCGATGGGTACATTTCCAGTGCACGCTCACTGGCCAGGATCGAGTAGTACTGGATGATTATTCCGACTAGCAGAAGAATTCCTGTACCCCCTCCCATGGCTCTTAGCAGGTCGCTTAGAACGGCGATAGCACCTATCAGAACGCTACTGAGGATTGTCAGACTCCAGATGTATCGCCTGAGCATGTTCGCAATAACCTTCTCACTCTTCCTAAACCCAGGTATCTGTAGTTGAGCTTTGGCAAGCTGCTCAGCTTGGCTCTCGGGATCCATACCGGAAGTTATAATCCATGCAACGCCAAATAAAACCGCTAGGATGATGTAAAGCAAAGAGTATACTAGAACATGCACAGGGTCATTGATTACGGAGAAGAGAGAGCGTGGCGGGGTTATGTAGTAGACCAGGCTTCCCGGCATGGGAATTGGGCCACTCGGAGTGTAGTTGTACATCGCAATTATGTTCAGGTAAGGGTTCGTGTTCCCGGGGTTTACGCGAGGCCAGAGGGCTTGTGTTATCATTACAATATTGGCGTATAATGCGCCTACAAGGATTACCGGCATTACGGAGACATAGAGGAGTTTTAACGGTATGCGCGTGCGCATTCCACTAAACTTGGCGCTCGCCACAGGTATAGTTACTTTTGTGCTTTCAAGGTACGCCAAGAATAGTAGAAGGAAAATCATCGAGGCAAAGCCTACTAAGTCAGGATAGCCCGAGGGGCGAAGTATTGCATAGCGAAGGAGCGTAGAGTTCCCCGTTGTAGCAAAAGTGGCGATACCCACGGCCAGCGATGGGAAAAAGCCATAATACAGGCCATCCGCCAGAGGGCCTATCGGGCTGAACAGTTCCCAGAATATTTGCTGTGCCACTCCGGCAGCTATGAATAGGCTAACTGCGCTACCCACACCCCAGCCTTTCTCAAGCATGTCGTTCATTAGAATAACGAAGATGCTTGCGACGAGTAGCTGGGCGAAAACGAGGTACTGTTGTGTAGTAGTGAGGGCGCCGTATACACCACCGTATATGTAGGCGAAAGCCTCCAGTGCGGCGAAAACAATAGCGGTGAGTTTCTGTAGCCCGGCGAAGGTTCTGCGGCCTTCCCTGGTTGTAAGATCCAAGTTAATTATCTTGCTGCCGACGAGAAGCTCCCACACTATTCCCGACGTGACTATCGGACCTATTCCGAGCTCTATCAAAGTCCCTCTTTTTGAGGCCATGACTATGCGTAGGAACTCGAGTGCACCGATGGTTCCCTGAGTCTGTCTAGGAATACCGTAAAGCGGGATCTGTCCCAATAGGAAGTACGCTATTAGAACTAAGGCCGTCCAGAATAGTCTTTCCCCAAGGCTTGGCTTCCTTGAGGGGCGCTCGACTTCAGGTAGTACTCTGAATATGAGTGATAACCGTTCATAAGTGCTCAATTGGTTTCACCAGGTGTAACGACCTTCCCTCCGGCCCCCGAAATCTTCGCGATAGCTTGCTCGGTAGCCTTATGAACCCGCACTACGATTTTTTTCGAAACCCTTCCACTCCCCGTCAGTTTATTCACACCTAGCAGCGTCAGGTCGACGTAGTAACTGTCACCGCTTCTTGTTGCGACCCCAAGGTTTACGAGCTCCTCTATCTTTTCATCGAGCACACCGACGTTGAGCGCCCTGAACTGCACTACGAGTGATGGATGCCTTGTAAAACCATGCGCCCCGTACCAGTCAGGGGCATACTTTACCGTCCAGCTCCACTTGTGCTTGTGGTAGCCAACACGTCCCCTGCCGCCCTTCCTGCCGCTTCTCCTGTGTTGCGCTACTCTCCCCCACCCGTGTGTTCGGCTACCCCGATAGTACCGGCTTTTCTTTTCACGGCGTCTGACCACGTTGATGCCACCTCAATGAGTCTTAGGGGAGTCTTTTTTAAGTTTATTGCAACTGAGAGTAGAAAGATAGGTGACCGATCGCTTTTCATCCTCATGTTCCCCACTTCCTATTCTTCCACAAGATGATTGAGAGGACTCAAGGCTTAATTTCAAAATTTTGACTTTACAATAGATGCAGTATGAGATTTTAAAAATCCAATGCGTTGATAAGCTGAGAAGTATAAATTATTCCTATAACATTTTAAGTATTAGATCGTTTATGGCTTCCCCTCTATAGCCTGTCTCGCCACCAGCTCTGATATTTTTCTTTATAGTCCCCTTGAAGCCGCCAGAAGGGGGGCGGAGCCTAAATACCGGCTTTAGCCCTGGAATATCTTCTAGCTTAACTTCACCCTTGAGCAGGGCATCTGCGAGCTCTTCAAAGCTCCCATATCCGATTTTTCGCAGATACTCAAGCGTTAACTTCTTGTTGCCAGTTATCCTCGCCCTCCTCTTGAGCAACTCCACCAGCACGTCCCTACGTATTTCACCGTACGTGACCACGCTACTCAGTGTTTTATCAAGCATCCCTCTAATTGAGGGAGTGTCTTGCACCAGTGTAGCATGAAACGTTTTGTGAAGCCTTAAAAGCTCTAAAGCCTTCTCCTCATCCGGGGACCTGTCAGGAATTCCCCGCAACCGTAAAACGAAGAGCAACGCCATCGTGAATCACCAACTATCAGGTGAGTAAAACTTGTAGGTCTCTTTCAGAGCTTCATAAACAGCTTTAGCCATGTTATGCGTTGTGCGCGTTTCTCCGAAAGACCGGGACCACACGTCGTTGATGCCGGCAAGCCTAAGCACAGTTTTAGCTACATCTGAGGCAACAAGCCCGACCCCCTTTGGTGCCGGAATGAGCACGACACGGACGCTACCGCTCTTACCCTCAACCTGAAATGGAACACTGTGCGGCTCTCCGCATAGGCACTCCCAGCTCCCGCAGCCTCTCCGTACAGGTATGATGCTAAGCTTGGCCCTTCTAACAGCTTTGTCTATAGCTGTACCGATGTGTTTGGATTTGCCCATACCTACTCCCACGTAGCCGTTTTCATTTCCAACAGCGACTGTTACTTGGTATTGGCTTACCTCGCCTGAGTCTGTTTGCCTTTGGACGAAGTTAACATTAAGGACTTCGAACTTCAGGTCGGGAAGAAGCGCATCAATGATCTCTACTTCCCTTATTGGGAGATTCCTGGCAAAGATCTCATCGATAGACTTGATCTTACCTTCTGCTACCATCCTTCCGACCTGCGTGCGCGGAACCCAGCTTCCCAACGACACAGAGACCCACCTTCAAGCGTTACACTACGACATGTTAAATACCTTACCTTATGTAAAGGCTTTAAGTATACGCTGCCTTACTTCCTCAAAATGTTCTGGAAGGTCTTCAGGGTTTAAGCCGTTTGCTAGGTACTGCGAGAAACGCTTAGCGTACATCTCAGGGTCGTTTTCCTTTAGAAGTTTGGCGTACGAGGCTATGTGTTCTCCTCGCACTCTACTTTCGTCTGGGAATATCCCCTCCCCAGCAGGCACATGAAGGCCGGCGTCGATGGCACCCTTAGCCGCCGCAAAGACCCTGCCTCCTTTTACGGGTCTATGCAATCCTATATCAAGCACTGCCTCCCCTACCCCGTTTTTCTTGGCCTTAAGCGCTGCAAGCATACCAAGGAGGTATACAGCAGGAGTGTTCTTCAACCCTCCTTTCCACCCGAATTTTTTCAGCTCGTTTGAGTGCGCAGAAACCAGCGTGATGTCTCCTTTAGGATCAGCTCTCACGACCTGGACAATCGCGGTTCTGGAGAGTATTCTTACCACTAGCCTGGGTTTCTTAGACATAATCAGCTTTCTTCGCTTGTAGTAGTTCGTCTTACCCTCCCTACGGCGTTTCAAGGCAACCCTGTATGTAGACCCCCTAGCCACTTCCGCTCACCTTAATTATACCGTGTTCGTGCAAGTACATTCTTAGGTGCGCTACACTCCTAAACATGCCTCCTTTAATCAGCTTGTAAACTCTCCAAAACTCCTTCTTCTCTATTAAACCCTTGTTTTTCAGTGCCTTAAGGAAGCGCCTTTGCGCCCTTACTCTGGCCATCCATAGCTCCTTTTCGTCTACTCTTGGCCCCTTTTTGCTACCGGGGCCTCTACTCCTTCTCTTAGCTCTCTTGATCCTGTGACGACCACGCGATGGCGTCGACGGTGGAAGAGCCCTAATCACACCGTCTTTTATGAGCCGCCGAACATCATCGCGACTTATAGCTGCGGCTACCTCCTCTAAGCGCGTGGGGTCTATCCATATTCTGCTCTCCCCAACTTCGAGCACCTCTGATGCCAGTCTGCGAGCAACACTCACGTCCATCGGTTAAGCACCCCCTACGTTAAGCACGCGAATTCCTTTCTCTTCGGCCTTTTTAATGATTTCTATCCGCTTACGTCTCCCAACGGTGGACGCGATCCTCACTGCTTGTTTGGTTGGGTCTATCTTCTCGAGCTCTTCGGGGGAGTGAACGATAACCTCCTCAAAGCCTGAAGGATGCAAGCCTCGCACAGCCGCTGGGCCTCTATAGCCGACCTTGACAAGAGGCGGGAACCCCTTCCTCTGCAACCTTATCTTGTTGTCAAGGCTTCTCCGAGGACTACGCCACTTATCCTCTAACCGCTTGATCTTCCATGAATTCATGCGTATGAATCTTGGCCTCGAGCTATTGAGCACGGCGCGAAGCTTAAGCATCTTTGCCTTTTCAGGCGTGAGGGAGGGCTTTATCTTCTTAGGCTCTTTAGCGCCTTCAACCTGTTTTTCCTCGTTCATTTAGCACCCCCCTCTAATAAACGTAAGCGATCAATACACCGCCCAGGCCTCTGCTCTGGGCCTCACGATGACTCATTACACCCTGCGGTGTGGACACAATTAGAATGCCTATATCCCTTGAGGGGAGGAACTGCTGCTCCCATCTCGCGTACTCGTCTTTTTTAACAGAGTACCTTGGTTTAATTGCACCGCACTTGTTAATCTTACCTGCTAGCTTAACGATGATTTTTCCTCCTCTGCCATCATTGATGTACTCAAAGTCCTCGATGTAACCCTGCTGCTTCATGACATTTAGTACGCGAGCTATTAACTTCGAAGATGGGTAAATGATGCACTCGCGATGACCTCTGACCTCGTTGTTCCAGATCGTTGCCATAGCATTAGCAAGTGTATCTAGCATCATCCGTACCGCCCTCTAGGAATACTTCTTGAAGCCTATATCCTCGGCAACTTCCCTGAAACATCTCCTACAGAGGTTTAGTCCGTACATTCGTATGACGGCCTCGTGAGTGCCACACCTGACGCACATCCTGCTACCCTTCCCGTACTTACGCTTTTTCGGGGGATGAAGCTTAGCCATACCGATCACCTCTTTGCTCTTACAACCTGCACACCTAAAATCTTTTCCAGAAATGCTATTGTCTCTTCCTTTGTAACACGGTGTCTCGACCCAACCTTCGACCGCTTTCTCCTCCTTCTGGCAACGCGAAAGCCTGGTCTTTCAAGGGCCACTACCACATCGAAGCCAAATATTCCCACCTCTGGGTCATACTTCACACCGGGAAGAAGTATGTGCTCCTTAACGCCGAAGGCGAAGTTGCCGTGCTTATCGATGCTCTTTTCAGGTATTTTGTTGTCGACTGCAGCTAAGGCGCGCTTAAGAAAGCTGACAGCTTTCTCGCCGCGGAGCGTTACCATGGCTGCAATGTTTTCACCCCTCTTCACGCCGAATTCTTTTATGCTTTTCTTCGCTCGACGAAGAGAGGGCTTTTGCCCGGTAAGCTCCTCTAGGAGTTTAGCAGCCTTTGCTAACCTTTCACCGCTTTCGCCGACACCTATGTTGACTACAACTTTACTTATGAAGATCCTACGCATCGGATGATCGGTTTCCATGAGTAAAGTACCCTTCATTTGCATCACCTAATCGTGATCGCGGGTTTCTCCTCTCCAACTGGAAGTACGTACTCCAGTTTGGTCCTCACAGTTTCTCCTTGGTCGTTCTGCAATACCACCAGCGCGTCCCGGCGCTTAAACACCTGTTGAATCGATATCACCCTTCCGACGAAGCCAGCGTGACGGCCGTCGGTCACAACAGCTAGAACTCCCTCCTTGAAAGGAATTATCTGAGC
Organism: Infirmifilum tikiterense; assembly: GCF_054696565.1. Next base: position 808,242 of record NZ_CP182482.1, on the reverse strand, counting down.
TATGGCCTGCTTAGGAACTGTTATAAGGACCGAGTCGAAGGTTTTAACATTTGTTTTCTCTCCTCCGGATTGAGGCAGGAGAATATTCCTGCCATCGTGAAGAGTGACTTGAATAGCGCCTCCCTTAACTGTCTGCTTTCTGATAACTCTCAATAGCTTGTACCCTGCCTCCTCCGGCGGTATTTCTATTAGCTTTAGTCTTTTTACGCTATCGGGCACGATGCGGTAGAACTTTCCCTCTGGAATGATATGTACAATGTCCATTAAACCTACCGGAAACTTGTAATCAGTTACCACACGCCCATCCACGGCGACCTTCCTCTCGCCGAGTATCCTCCGCGTTTCCCGCATCGTGGTAGTGTAGCCTAGAATGTCTCGTATCACAATTCCTAGAGGTATGCTTTTGAACAATGGATGTGGGCCTGGCCTGGGTTTAACGGTCCAAACATATTCCTTCCTACTGATTGGCCAAAACGGTGGCGCTATGGATCTTCGGAGATGCCTAAGCGAGCTCCTTATTTTTCGCGTCATCCTTGACCACCTACTTTAGCTCTCTCTACAAGCTCCTTCCTGCGCTTGTCGCTTAGGTCTAGCTCTACCACGAGAACCTTGGACGGGTGAATAGGATAGGGAACCTCTGTACCGTCAGCTTTACGCAGAACAGCGCCTTCAACAAATATACGCTCCCTTTTAACATCAACCCCCGTGACTCCCCCCTCGTGACCCTTGAAGGAGCCGCGGACTATCAGGACACGATCCCCTCTTCTCACGCGTATTCTCTTGATGCCGAGCTTTTCCCTGAGGTCCTTGGATAGAGGAGCAACTATTCTCTTAGACCTAACGTGCAGTGGAGCGTTGTAGACCTCCCTCTTTCTAACTTTCGTTGGTTTTGACGAGACGACGCGTTGCATATTACCCCTCTAGCCTTAACAGACTGTGTTTATAAACTTTCTCAGCTACTCCGAGCAGTGCGCTCCTCCTTTTCTGCCCCCACTGGCCCCCTAAATTTGTCGTCATCCCTCTTCGGCCTCGGGGTCGCCCCACGGGGGCGAGGCATCGCCCAGTGGGCCTGCCCCTCTCGGGGCCTCCGGGGAGGAGCAGCCGGCGGCCGCCACGCCTCAGCGGCAGCGGCGGCCAACTGCCCTACCCGTTACAGGCGGTGCTTCAGGGGTTTATCTCCCTTTCGCTGTGAACGCTGAAAGTTAGCAACTCGAACACCCTCCCCCCTCTCCAAGCCCATCAGGCAGGGTAAAGCGCGTGTCGAACACGGAGGAAACCAGGGAAAAAACTAAAAAGTACCAGTACTACTTTTATGGCTGGGCAAGATGGGAATAAGTTGCGAAGCCGCTTTCGATCTTTGGCAACGGCTTGCGGATGCTTCAGAATCTTCGAGGTCTCGGTGTTAAGAGCCGTAAACAGCGTAGACCCCAGCTAACCTAAGCGATTTAAAAGCACGTTAGGTAGACTCAGTTTTTGCGTATCAGGATGGGTATGCACAAGGTGAAAGGTTTAAACGTTGATTACTGCTTCCCTCGCTACGACTTGGTCGCTCTTGTCTTTTCTTCCTGTATGCTTGCGCTTAGCGATCTCGCTGATTAGCTCCTTCTCAGAGAAGAAGCTCTGATTTTCAACCTCGATTATCGGTATTATAGAGAACTTGCTATCCGAAGCCCAAGTATTGGAGATCAGAATCTCGCCTGTAAAATTATTGAATAGAATGTACACTCCCTGAAGGGGTTGGGGGGCTTCGTAGTAATATATTACGCTGGGCTCGCCTCCAAGCGTAACTGGAACAAAGTAGATGTGTGAGCCATTTAATTGGTAGTGATGTATCAGCGGTAGCTGGCTTACGTTCAGAACATGCACTAGATCGACTAGACGCTTCAACCGGATGAGCTTAGCTGTCATCGAGCACCATTAGAATCATAAGTTTATAGGTTAAAATGATCCACGGTTTTCACGAAAATAGAAATGATCAAGCATTTATAGCAGTGCCCGCGGTATGGTCTTTCCGAATGGAGGGTAAAGTACTCCCTTCTCGGTTATAAACCCTGTAATTAGCTGCGGGGGTGTTAGGTCGAACGCATAGTATATCGCTTTAGCTCCCTCGGGAGCTATCCTGATACCCTTAATGATTAGCACCTCATTTGGATCCCTTTTCTCGATCTCGAAATCCCCCGGGCCTTCAGCTTTCAAGTCAAACGAGCTACTAGGCGCCGCTACGTAAAAAGGTATATTGTGTACTCTGGAAACGAGGGCCAGAGGGTATGTTCCCAGCTTGTTCGCAACCCACCCCTTCCTCGTGACTCTGTCAGCACCTACTATCGCTAGATCTATTCTCTCCTTCATGGCTAGGATCCCAACACTGTTATCGGTAGCGATTGTAACGTCTATTCCCGCTTGCATGAGCTCCCAGGCGGTCAACCTTGCACCCTGGAGATAAGGCCTCGTCTCAAGAGCAATGACCCTGAAGTCTTTCCCCCTCTCTTTCGCAACGTACATCGGGGCTGTCGCGGTCCCCCAGTAGCTCGTTGCTAAGGAGCCTGCATTACATACCGTTATTATTGTGTCACCATCATCTATCAGATCAGCTCCTTTTTCGCCGATCTTTCGGTTTGCCTCCTCGTCTTCCCTCTGAATCCTCAAAGCCTCCTCTACCACGCCTTTCCTGGCTTCTTCCAGGCTTGTGGCAATCCTGGCCCGTGAGACGACCCGCTCAACAGCCCAGAAAAGATTCACTGCAGTTGGACGGGTCTGCTTCACCTCATCGGCAACGCGTTCCAACCCGCTTAAGAACCCTTCCAGCGAATCTCCGGTGTAATGCCAGGCAAAGAGAGCCAATGAAAAGGCGGCAGCCACCCCTATAGCTGGGGCACCGCGTATTTCCATGTCCTTTATCGCTTTAGCTAGTCGCCTCCAATCATGGGTCTCGATGTAGACAAGCTTATCGGGTAACTCTTTCTGGTTGATAAGGCGAACGACGCCGTCTCTCCACTCAATAGTTCTCGGGAGCCTCAGCATTAAGCTTGAGTAGCAACAGCACTTTTTATCCTTTCACCTGCTTCCTCCCAGCGTTCAACTCACAATCGTCCAAATCCCGCTGATCAGATAGGTACTGAAGGTTGTTAAAGAGGCTAATATAGAGCACCTGGACACGTAACAGCTATGGCAAGCTTAATATGCTCGTACCCCGCACCCATGAGCTACCCTAAAAGCTGAAGCTGGGAAAACCTTGGGAGATATCTCAGGGTTATCCAAAGTGGCTGTTCAACAGAGGTGCCTTGAGGTTCAGGCAACCCCTACGGTCAACAGTACCTATGGTGGACGCTGTTGAGGCTACGCTTAGCTGATCGGAGAGAACAGTGGCGAGCAACATGAGGCACATCTACCTCAACACTAAGCTATCTGCCTGATTATTCGATGTACGGGAGGGCATCTATAGAAGCGCGTACGTAAATAAATCGCTTAGGTTGAAAGAAAAGCCGGATCATTGATCCTCAGGAACTCGTACACTGACCTAGCAATAGTTTGGGCGACCCGCAGGGGCTCAGGAACTTTACCGTGAAGCGTGACGGCATTGAGCAACTCACGCAACTCCTCCTCGTCGATACCAACGTACCTGGCGTAAACGTAGCTACTTGTTCTCTTTATGTAGACGAGTCGGCGTTCACCGAGCCCAAGGTACATGCTAAAGCGCTTGGAGTCGCCTGGGAAATACTCGCTCAAATACTTCTCCAGACCCCCTGATTCCTCGTAACTTAGGCAAATAACGGGTATGCTGAGCTCCTTGTAGAGAGTCTCTATGTCCACTATATTGAACCAGCTGATAATGCATCCATTTAGCATGACTACGTTGAAGTCCCGCCTGCCCGTACCCCTTACGAGGTTGAGGATCTTCTCCGTGGCGTCAAGACCGCCAACAGTCAGCCATGTCAAGTAGACCCCGTCCACGATCCCATCTCTCCTGTAGGAAACCCCGACTGCTATGGACTTCTTCAACTTCCTATCAAATGACTCGGCGATGCCGAGTACTCGAAAGGCTGGCTTAGTGAGGTGCAAGGGTAGACCCTACATCACTAAGTAATCCCGTGGGAAATATGTTAGTAGTTCCGCCCCGTCTTCTCTTACGTAAAGCATGTCCTCTATCCTCACTCCTAGGTAGCCGGCCATATAGACTCCAGGTTCTATGGTCACAATATCTCCCACCAGAAGAGGGGATTCGTTCTCGCTGTTCAGGTATGGTTCCTCGTGAATCTCGATGCCTACACCGTGCCCTAAGCCATGATTGAAATAAATGTGAAGGCCTTCTTCTTTTAGTGCCTTGAAGGCGGCCGAGTATACCTCCTTAGCGGCCTTACCAGCTTGCAGGCTTTCAATAGATTTCTCGAGCGCCTTAATTACTGCTCTGAAGACCCTCTCTTGCTTTTGCGACGGTTTTCCAAAGATGACGGAGCGGGTCATGTCGCTACAGTACCCGTTAACCTTCGCGCCCAAGTCTATCTTCACTACATCGCCTTCTCTGAGCTCGCGCTGAGTGGGCTTTGCGTGGGGTTGAGCGGCGTGATCGCCGAAGGCAATTATCGGATCGAAGGAAGGTTGTGCTCCACTTTTGAGGATTAAGCTGAGTACTTCAACAGCGATGTCTACCTCTCTTACTCCCTTATCAAGAGTATCTAACGCTTTTCGCATAGCTAGCTCGGCGACTCTGATGCTCTCCCTGATCCGGCTAATCTCTGCACTATCCTTCTGTCTCCTCAAGTTCAGCACTTCCCGTGTTATATCTAGAGGCTCTGCTCCCAGCTTTTCTGCTAGCCTTTTCTTTACATCAGGACTTGCACCAGCTATGCCAACTTTCTCTGGAGGAATGCTTCCTAAAAGCTTCTTAACAGCACCATACAGGTCTCTTTCAACTACCCTTTCATATTCAGCCACTTCTTCTTGAGACGAGAAAGCGTAGACATCGCCGACCGCACGCTCTTCGACAGCTCTTAAGTACTCCAGCCTGCTTGCAACCAATAAGACCTCTCCGTTTTCTAAAATTATCGACACGCTAGGCGCGTCTGTGCCTGTGAAGTAGAAGATGTTAGGTGAAGAGTATATGAGGGCAGCTTGAAGGCCTCTGTTGGTCAAGACTCTTAGCAGTCTTTCTACATGGTTTTTGAAGGGTTCCACAACCCTACAACTATGTGTACAGTAATATTATTTACTTTAATGGCACCGCAATTTTCCAGTAGAGGGGCTACAACGGAAAACGTTATTAAAGTATCTCTCAACTCACTTCCCGAAGATTGTGGCGAAGGCTAAAGTGGGAGAGCGATTGCTTGCGGCGACTAGTATTTTCACAGCCGCGCTACTCTACTCTGAAATATTCTTAGCTGGAACAAACAGCTTAATTCTGAGCTTTGTACCAAGCGTCTCAGCTTTAACTGCGCCGTCACTCGGTGTTCCAGTCTTTGTGGCCATGTTCTCGCTGGAGCTATATCGTCTACAGCGATTTCTCCCTCTTTTGGCCCTTCTTCCCTTTCAGCTTCTTCTCATCTTAAAAAATATACACAGTTGGGTTTCATCTACACTTCTCTTACTAGTTGTTCCCTTAGCTATCACTCACCCGAGTTCTATCGGAGTAATCCTCGGCATCCTCTACTACCTCACTTGGAAGGAAAAACCACGTGAAGCCTTTTTCACAGGTCTTAGCTTCATCGCCAACCTCTTTGCCTTCTCCCTACTCCTTTCAATAAGCGAGGAGATCAGGGCTCCGCTACTGGTTTTACCTGGTGGACTACAAGCATCAGAGAATGAAGTTACCAATGCTGTGCTTTTCTACTCAACCCTCTTTAACGTGCTAGCACATGACAGCAGGTTTATAGCAGAAATCATCGTGCTACTTTCATCTCTAACCGCAACCTCCCTAGTAGGTGAGAGAACATTTGCCTCTCTGATTACCCCGCAGGTCACCCTCCTTGCGATCACGCCGATAATTGGTTCTCCAAGCCTAGCCGACGCATGGGGCGTAGCCTCATCCATGGGAACAAGCGCTATGCTCTACTTCGCCGAGAGCTCACAGGTAGCTTTACATTCTCGCATCATCGCACCCATAAGAGGCTTTACTGGAAGAAGGCGTGCAGCCGAGGAGGACAAACTCAAAATCGCTTTTACAGATCTAGAATCTCTAGGAGAAACTGCACAGTTTTTATGCAGAACACTTCCACCAGGCAGGAAGATTGTAATTCTAGGCCTTAGCTACGAGGAGGAAAAAGCCTTTACGGAGCACTTCTTAGATGGATTAAAGTGCACAGCAGACGTAATTTTGTTCCACAGGATAGGTCTCGAGGGATTACTAAAGCTCCCACCTCAAACCACGGTCGTCTTATACCTTCGCTTCTTAGATGAGAAAACATCGCTGATCCTTCTCTCAAAACTCACTGGCTATGATCCTGAAACCGTTGAGAAGCTTGTTCAGCCCTACACGGATAAGCTTACAAGGGTTAGTCGCGTCACCTTGTACTTCACTGCTCAGGAAATAAACAAGAGGATAAAGCAGGGGCTGAGTGCCAGGAGAGCATTTAACTCGGTTCTAAGCCAGGTGAAAACGGATCTGAGTGAAGAATTTATACGAGTTTTGGAGCAGGTATCCGCGAGATACGAAGTTATAGGTTTCGCTTCTTAATCAGCTACTTGTACTGAAAACTGCAGTGAATTCGTTGGCAAACAATGTTTACCAAAGCAGGTGTTGAGGCTTTCTAATAGTGCGATAATTTTATCAAAAGGCGTCTAGAAACACTACATGCTGTGTTATGCTAGCTATTCACTCAGAAGCCTACAAAACTCTGCTACAGGTAGAGCCATTCTCCTTTTATCTAATCTTCTTTATGCTGCTTTCGCTCGGCATCTCGTTGGGTGTTTTTATCGCTTTAATTTACCTCACGCGAAGAGTAGGACGCATAAGCGAAGGCGGCGCTTCCCATGATAGATTTCGAGAGTTTGATGAAAGAATTAAAAAACTGGAAGAGGCGGAGAAGAATACCTCTTCCATGCTAACCGAACTGCACAACTCTGTTAAAAATCTCCAGGAATCCTTCATCCGCATCGATTCTCGCGTGACGGCACTCGAGAGCAAAACCGTACTTCTAGAGAGGAGATTCACGAGGGAGGTAAACGAGGTGCCTCGCCCGGTTTCCTACCCTCGCGTCCCGCAACATATTGAGGCGGCTTCGATCAAAGAGCTGAACGAGCTCGCGCTTCACTACCCCGAGGTTAAGTACGCATGTATAATAACTTCACAGGGATACGTCGTCAAAAGCTATGGTCAGCCTAGCGAGGAACCTCCGAAGATCCTTGAGATTTTAAGGATATCCAGGACACCTAGAGTTTCGCTAGTCAGAGGAGATAGGGTGCTCGAAGTCTTCTACCTAGGGGATGTAAAAGATTTGTCGGTGTACGCCATCTTGGAGGTGGAGGATAGCGCAAACGTCAACGAGGCTAGGCTGGATGCGATAAAAGAAACGATAAATAGATATTTTAGAGACATAGTCTCAAAAGCCCAGTAGGTGTCAATGCCGTTATGAGTTCGGATAAAGAGGCGGAAGTAAGAGGGATACTTGGGAAGATAATAAAGGAGACACACGACGCCGTATCTTCCATTGTGTTTGCCTGGCGCGACGGAATCCCTATATCCTCCATCGCGCCTGACCAGTCTCAGGCAGAGTTCCTCGCGGTAGCCTCTGCCGCAGCCTTGGGGTCTCTCGACGCGCTTGGAGACATTTTCGGTAGCCGAGTAAGAAGAGTAGACGTGGAATTCGAGAACGGGGAGCACGTCGTGATCTCGTCGGTTGATGGCTCCTTCATCGCTCTCTCCACGACCTCTCGTCCAAACCTTGGGCTGATACACCTTGTCTTAAGGAAGTACGAGGATAGTATCGTTAAGGCAGCAGGGGTCGGCTATGTCGACGCAACGAAGTTACCTAAAGATACTCATTAGTGGACCTTATGCGAGCGGTAAAACAACCTTTGTGAAAACCATAGCATCTAACGTTCTCACGACGGAAGTCCCTGTATCCTCATCTTATGAGTCGCAGATTAAGCGGTATACGACCGTCGCTTTCGACTACGGCAAAACCAGTGTAAACGGTGTAGATGTATACCTGTTTGGAACCCCAGGGCAAACCCGCCTCCAGTTCATGTGGAGAGTTCTTTCAACTGGAATGCATGGATATATCTTCATCGTGGACGGCACCTCAATGCTACACGTAATGCGCTCGCGCGCTGTCTATGATTATATGAAAAGCTTAGGTGAGTATCCTCATATCTTAGCTGTGAGTAAACAGGACCTCCCAGGTAGTGTTAAACCGAACATCGTGGCGCAACTCTTCGGAGTAAAACAGGAAAACGTCATGCCGCTCGTAGCATACGAGAGGAGCTCCGCCTACGCGGTTTTAAAGAGGATAGTTGAAATCATTAATAGAGGTTAACGGGGTATCATTTTAACTGTAAAGGATATATTGTCGTCAAAAGCTAATCTAGTGGTGATGCAGGCTGAGCTTGAATATTGAGGCTTTGAGGAGGCTTATTGAGCCTGTTACTAGGGTTGCTGGGTTTGAGGGGTTTGTTGTTGCTACGGGTGATGGGTTGCCACTGCTGAGCAGCATAGCTGACAAGGAGCTTGAGGAGAAGGTGGCGGCGCTCACGGCTGTGCTGAGCGAGGTGGGCAACAGGGCTAGCACTGAGCTCGGGAAGGGGGAGGCGGAGTGGATCACCATCAACGCCCCAGACGGCTCAGGCATCATCTACACCAGGCTCGGAGATCTAGGCTACATGGCAGTCCTCTTCAGCAAAGACACAAGGCTAGGCGTCCTCCTATACACCCTAAGAGAAGTAAAAAAGAAGATAACAGAGTCGAAAATAGCTTAGTTCTTAGAGATAACTGGTGATGTAGGCGTTCATCCTCTTGAGACCCTCCTCTATCCTCTCCTCGCTTTCGCTCACGAAAGTCATTCTGACGTGCCCTTTGCCCATCTCGCCGAAATATTTTCCCGGAATGACTACTACGCTCTTCCTGTACAGCAAGCGATTAGCGAACTCCTCATCATCTCTCCCCATTGCTTCGAGATACTGCCTTAGGTCTACGAAAAAGTAAAAGGCTCCTTCGGGCATTGTCGTCTTAGCGTCGGGTAAATACTCCTGTATGGCCTTGTACATGAAATCACGGCGCTTCCTATAGGTGGGAATGACCGTTTCGTTGAGGTACCGCTCTTTAATACCGTTCTCATAGAACTTGATCATTGCTAGTTGCCCTGGCGTGTCAGGTGCAAGGGAAACATACTGCTTTATCTTCTCCATTGCCTCTATAACCTCAGGGGGGCCTGTCACGTAGCCGAGTCGGAACCCTGGTATAGATGCCTCCTTGCTGAAGCTGTGAATGGTTATAGTCCTGTCTCTGGCTCCCGGAAAAGCGTCAACCCAAGGCGTAGCTCGGCCATACGTGATGTGCTTGTACACGGCGTCAAATATTATCCAGAAGTCGTGTTCCCTTGCCAACTTCACAAGCTCGCTGACGAACGCGTCAGTGACTATACGACCGGTAGGGTTATCGGGGGATAGCAGTATGAACGCTTTTGTCAACGGGGAAATGACCTTCTTCACATCTTCGATCTTAGGCTGGTAACCCTCCTCCACGCGCACGGGAACATACCTAACACGCCCACCAAAAAGCCAAATAGGCTCCGAGTACCCGACGTATGTTGGATCTATGAGTATGACCTCGTCTCCGGGCTCGAGTATCGACCCTAAAGCCAGGTATATTCCCTCCGTCCCCCCGTTTACGATGATTATCTCTTCACGAGGATCATAAGACACGCCCCAGTACTTCTTAAGGTCTTGGGCTATTAATTCTCGAAGCTCTATCATCCCACGGGTGCTCCCGTAAGCTACCGTCCTCTGGGGAGAGCGTTTAAGTAAATCCGCTAGATAATCCACCACCTCCTGCGGGGGAGGGAGACTGGGCGCGCCACCTCCAAAGCTGATTATGTCCCCTTTACGCCTTGCCTCATCTAAAAGCGCGGCTATTCTTCTTATCGGAGAACTGACGATCGTTTGGCTACGACTTGCTATCCTAGGCATACCGTGGAATTATTCTCTTTCATATATTTATGCATTACTGGTAATACTTTAAATATTAGGCATAAAAGATGCTAGAAGTAAAATCAGTGAGTTAACCAATTTTTTCCAGGATTTTCTTCAGATCGCTCGGAGACTTTAATGAGTCTTTGAATATCAGCAAAAACTCTTCTAAGTGTTTTTTCACTTCTCTGCGTTGCTCAGGGGCGAGATTAGAGATAAATTTCTCAAGCTCAGAGTACATCTCTCTTTGGGCAAGCAAAACAGCAAATCTTGCCAAGCTCATAGATGTGAGCTTTCCGTCGATGATGCACAGGACAATCCCCGACTCAGGGTCGATTTCGTACGTTATTTTCTGCTCTTTAATACCCCTCGTTTTTTCCTCTCTGAGCTTGTCCAGGAGCTTCTTCTCGAGAATCTTCTCGACGCCATATATCGCTATTGCTTTCTCCAGCTTTTCACGTACGCGTTTATCCAGAAGCACTATTCTCTGAAAGTCTTCCTCGGTGATGGGAAGGTCAAAGACTTTTCCTCCAACTATCATTTGGCCCTTCAACCCTTTAACCTTTGAGGTGGGCATTCTGATATCAAGGAAGCCGTCGTAAGTGTATACAGGGATAACATGCGTCTCGCCGTTTGGAAAAACCACTTTCACGGCTTCATCCCATAGTTTGGCCGATACTTCGCCTAAAACTAGGTGTGGACCACTTTCTAAAGCTGGGCATCTAAAGGCTTCTGCAAGGATGTCTGCAACACCCTCGACGAAGCCTAGGACCTCGTACACTTTAAATCTCGTCCATGAGCTCTCTACCAGAACCTCAATTTCGAACTTCTTGGAAAAACTATAGCCGTAATTAGTGAGGTAGTTTTCGAACTCCTCCTCTTTTATGCAGTCAGCTCCCAGTCCGATCCAAGGCAAGCTATGCTCACCTATACTAAGTTGCAATGCTATTTTTAGCTTTTCCCTAGATTCTTCCCTTGTTCGACCCGTGTCTTCCCTTGCCTCCAGCAGGTTAGAGGGGGTTGCGGGAGGGTGTTCGAGCACCGCGCGTGCAACTTTTACGGACACAGCCCGTGTGAAGGCTTATAACCCCTCACGCGCTTAGCCTTGATGGTCGAGGTTAGCGGGGGGTCCGGGGGAGCGTGGCGGGGGTGGCTCGAGCTGACCGGCCTCGCTAGGGTGCTGTTGCGCCTACGAGAGCCGAAGCTCCTCGGCAAGGCCTTCGGCACGCGCAACACGAGGCACATAGCCAGCGCCCTCGATAAATTGCGCTCAGCCGGTCTCGTGAGGGAGGCTGTGGTCGGCGACGTGAGGTACGTCTACCTGACGGGGAGGGCCTGCAGCCTCCTCGCTCTGCTCGGCTATAGCCTCGATGAGGTGGCGTGCGGCGAGGCAGCATTGAGGCTTATTCGACGCGCAGCCGGAGCTGCCTCCGGTACAGCATAACCGTGGCGATGTGCGTACATATTCTTGCTTTGCGCACGTAGCCGTAGGTCCTGAAGAAGCAGTCGCACCTGTACCTCCCCCGCTCACCCAGACGTTGTACCAGGGGTACGTGTCGCCTAACTCGGGCAAACCCTTTGACGAGCCAGTGCTCCGCCCCAACTTTCTCAACCTTCCCCGCCAGAAGCCTGTACGTGGCCCTGTAAAACCACTCAGCGGGCTTATCCGGGAAAGAGGAATGAAGCTCGCTTAACGCTTCCAAGAGGTCCCCGTGCTCCTCTGTTATCTTATCGCTACAGTAGCTAAAGAGGGCGCACCTCACCAGCGCCAACGCCAGCCTGTTCTCACTGTTCCTTACCTTCCCCAAGTGAGAGCACCCACAGCGCCTTCTAGGTGAGAGAGACCGTCACCCCGGCGTGGTGCGACGATCTTTCAGGTAGCAGTAGTCCAGGAGCCTCAGCTAGCCCCCAGCTCTGTCTCCACTTTCAGCCTACACACCGAAAGAGAGATAAACTCCTTAACCGGATGGAGTAGCGGCGGGCCCAGTTCCCACCCCGGTCAGAGGGCCGTGGGTGGGTGCCCCGCGCGGCGCGAGGAGGGGATGTGCCCGCGGCGACGCGGGCTGAAGGCCGCCCAGCCAGGGCGGCCCCCCGAAAGGGGACCCATGACACCCCGCAAGGGGGCCCTCAGATCAGTGAAGGGGGCGGATGTGCCAGGCGCGGCCTTGGGGATCGTAGCCTGAAGATTGAAAGATGATGACCCATTGCAGCTCGGAGGCGTGAAGAAAAGGTTTCCGGTCTGATTTTTCTATACTCTTCTTCCTCTGCGCCCCCCGGGCTTCCTAATGGAGTCCGTAGGCAACGGTGTAACGTCTTCGATCCTGTCAACCATTAGTCCTGCACGGACGAGCGCCCTGATCGCTGGTCCTGCACCGGGACCAGGCGTCTTTGCCCCATAGCCTCCTGGAGCCTTCACTTTAACGTGTACAACTCTAATACCCTTATCCAATGCTATCTTCGCAGCTTTAGCCGCGGCTTGCATGGCAGCCCAAGGAGAAGGTTTGTCCCTGTCCGCCTTAGCAACTTGCCCCCCAGAGGCTATTGCTATAGTTTCTGCACCGGATAAGTCGGTGATGTGTATAATTGTGTTGTTGTAGCTGGCGTATATCCAAGCTATACCCACATCGCTCCTCTGTTTGGCTTCTTTTTCATCGCGAGGTTTCTGCTCTTTTTGCTCTCTCTCAGCTTCCGTCATTTTTACCCACCCACCCCAATGGGCTGTGAACGCCTAGCATAAGGAGATAACGGGTAAAAGCCTATAAGATCTTCCTCATCCCTCGGTACAAGATACCCCGGGCTCCTGACTCTTCGACCGCCGATTGCTATATGACCATGTGTTATGAGCTGCCGCGCGTGGTAAATGCTGGACGCCAGTCCCTTCCTGTACACGATTGTTTGCAGCCGTCTCTCAAGCACGTGCCTGACGTTTAAGCTTAGGATTTCATCAAGGGTAGAGTCTTCGCTAGGGAGGAGCCCCATCCGATATAGACGGGAGACAAGAGGCTTCTCCAAAGGAATTCTCTGGTTTTCGGGTAGAGCAAGCAGCTTCCTGGCTCGCGCTCGTATCTCCCTGAGTAAGGATTTGGCTATCCATAACTCTCGCTTGTTTCTTAGGCCGTACTCACCCAGCAGTCGCATCTCCTCCTCTAGAACCTCTTTCCTCCACGGGTGCCCTGGACCCTGCCACTTTCTCCTGGACTTTTTAGGATCGCCCATCTAACCACCCACTACTTTTTCTGCTCCTGTTGCTTTGCAGCTCCTCTCTTGACTCCTAACGTCATCCCCGTTCTGCCTGTTGTCCTTGTTCTCTGGCCTCTAACCTTCAGGCCCAGCATGTGTCTGACACCTTTGTAACTCTTTATCTTCTTCATGGTTTCTATGTCACTCCTAACTGTTAGCAGTAAGTCGGATGTGACTAAGTGTCGGTCAACCCCTGTAACAGGGTCTTTCCTCCTGTTTAGCATCCAGTTTGGCAGTCCGAGTGCTTCGATGTTTCGTAAAGCGTTGGATAGTTTCTCCACATCCTCATCTGTGAGGGTTCCGAGAAGCCGATGGGGGTCATAGCCCATCTTTCTCAAAACCGCGTAAGCCGTGTTAACGCCGATTCCTTTAATGTCCGCTATTGCATAGGCTAGGGCTTTATCGCCGGGCAAATCTACTCCCGCAACCCTAACGATGTAGCGAAACTCGCTAGCCATACGACCTGTGGCGTAAAGAAAAGATCCATATAAATATCTTTTTCGTCCCAGAGTGAAGGCAAAAACAGCATCCCTATCACTGCAAACAGTCTACGGTTCTCCTCCCAAGATCCCTCTTCCGGGTAACATTCGGGTTTGAGCCCCACAAATCTGGAAAGCGCCGGGGCCGGGATTCGAACCCGGGCACCCTAGAGGGGCAACGGATTTCTTGAAACAGTGCTCAAGTCCGCCGCCTTGGTCCGCTCGGCCACCCCGGCTCCAGGTAGAAAACCGCAAGTTAGGATATAAAGACATCGTCGTGGACAGGAAAGATAGCTTCCTCCCACGTATATCCGTTTAACGCGTCCACTCATCTCACCTGTTCCTTGGTTTTCGTCGATTCTACACTTTCTTGCACTCGTTCACCTCAACCTAGAGCAAATATCTCATAAAATGTAATGAAAGAATCTTACTATAGCGCAAGTCTTTAATTGCACACGAAGCTTTTTTCATCGATGGAAGAGGTGCTTTTCGTAACTCCGGATAACTTCGCTCTCCTTAAACAAATCATGGAGGTCATGGTGGATGCCTGGTCCATGCCGGACTACGCGGAGGCTCTGCCGCCACACATAATGAAAGCCATACTTGACAACGGGGGGTTTATTGAGGCCGCGGTGCACGGCAGGCGTGTTGTCGGTTTTGTCCTCGGTTTTATTGGCTATGACCCAGAGTTTGGCTACTACCACTACTCTCATATGCTCGGTGTCCGCAAGGAGTACCGCGGTAGGAGTATAGCTCTCAAGTTAAAACTTCACCAGAGAGAATGGTGTATAAGTAGAGGCTACAGGCTCGTTGTATGGACGTTTGATCCACACCAAGGCTTGAACGCCAGGTTCAATTTTGGGAAGCTAGGGGTGGTTTCACGCAAATTCTACGAAAACTATTACGGCGAAATAGCAGATGGTATAAACGTCGGCTTACCCACCGACCGCTTCAAGGTGGAGTGGTGGATACTGAGCAAAAGAGTGGAAAAACGTGTCAGCGGGAGTGACACCCCACCATCTTACGACGAGGTGAAAGACATTGCCCAGCAACTCATACACACAGAGAGAAGGGGCAGCGTTAGAATTCCAACTGCAATATCACCGGACATCCCAAGCGAACTGGTTCTCCTCGAGTTCCCGGGTGATATAAACAGCCTAAAAGCCGTATGCTTTGAATGCGCACTTAGATGGAAGCACGTTTTCCGCGAAGCTATTCAGAGCTTACTTAAGCAGGGGTACATAGTGGTAGAGCATGTGTCCCTCCTCGAGGGCGAGGAGAGGCGCAACTTCTACCTGCTGACAAAAAGCCCCCTGGATGAAATACTCGAGGGTGAGTACCCGTGGAGATAAGGAAGGTCGACATATATCTCCTTGAAATGAAGCTTAAGGAGGAGTTTAGAACCAGTTTCGGAGGCATAAAGGCACGACCAGTCGTTTTAGTTCGAGTGGAGGAGAAGGGCGGAGAAGAAGGCTGGGGAGAGCTTGTTGCCGAGTGGGGACCGTGGTATAGTTATGAAACCTTCGAAGTATCACTGCTCGTATTGAAGAAATTCATTGTGCCTCTACTGATGGAGAGCGATACCCGAGATCCAGAGGAGTTTTTGAGGCTTGCCTCGCGAGTTAGAGGTTATCCTATGGCTAAGACCGCGGTTGAAGAGGCTCTTGTAGATCTCTCAGCTCGCCTCAGGAAAATCCCGGTGGCCGAGGTTCTCGGGGGCAGACCCAAGGATGTCGAGGCAGGGGTCAGTATAGGCATCAAGCCTAACATTAAGGAACTTTTAGACGAGGTGAAGCTGAGACTAGATGAAGGCTACCGGCGAGTTAAAATAAAGATAGAGCCGGGATTCGACGTCAAGCCTGTTTCCGCTGTAAGGAAGGAGTTTGGCGATATCCCCCTTCAGGTCGACGCTAATGGTGCTTACTCAATTAGGGATCTTCAAATATTCGAAGAACTGGACAAGCAAGACTTACTTATGATCGAGCAACCCTTTGCTTGGGACGATCTCCTGGCGCACCGGGTGCTTGCCAGGAAGATCTCGACCCCAATCTGCCTGGATGAAAGCATAGCGTCGGTTCAAGACCTAGTGATTGGGTGGATGTTGGGTTCACTTGAGGTTGTAAACGTGAAGCCGGCACGAGTAGGGGGTGTGACTGTTGCGAAGAGAATGCTGGACATAGCGCTGGAGCTTGGCATTGGAGCTTGGATCGGTGGGATGCTTGAAACAGGTGTGGGCCGAGCTTTCCTCGTTGCTTTAGCCTCCCACCCAGCTGTTAGTTACCCTAACGACATCTCGGCGAGCAACAGGTACTGGGATGAAGACATCGTGGAGCCACCGTGGACTTTGACGAGCAGAGGAACAATCGAGGTACCTAATAAGCCCGGTCTCGGAGAGGAAGTTTTAACAGACAGGATAGAAAAAATGAGTAGAGAGAAATGGAGTGTATCGAGAGGAACTGTAGCTTAATAGTGTCAGTGGTACAGGGACATGAGAGAGCAGTCTCAAGGGATATTCTCGACCTGCTCTTCCCTTACGACAGGAATGTTAACTGCTTCACAGTTAGCGGAAGTAAGATATGCGTGGAAACCAAACTAGACCAGGAGACGCTTCGAGAGCTTTTTACGAGATTTCCTATAAGGAACATCCTTTCCGTACGCTACATTGTACTTAGCGAGGAGTTAAAAACTGACCTGGAAGAGAGTTTGAAAAACCTCTGCATAAGAGCTGCAGCGAATGGATTGAAGTTCAGAAAAGTTTCTGTGAAGCTCAAGTCCCAAGACGGGTGGAGGCAAGAATACTATGAGCAAGTAAGGAGATATCTGTTAGGGTGCGCTAATGGAGAGGGTGTAGCCTCTATCGAGAAGGTTTCCTGTAAGCTTGTTTTAACGGTTAGAGTAATTTAGCGTTTCCCAATCCCATTGAGCTTTCACTCCATCGTTCGCAAATAAGCGGAAATAGACACCTTAACTCACAAGCACAGCCGACCGGCGCACTTTCAACCCCCGCGCAGAATCATCTGCAGGTGCCGCGTGCCACACGAACATGGAAGAAAGCCCGTAACGGTGCGGACTAAAGTTGCTGGAGGGTGAACCGCTGCGAGCGCCCAATGACCCGGTCGCACCGGGTTCTTCGACCGGCGGGAGCAGACAGCCCTGGCGCAGGTTAGGCCAGAGCAGTGAAGAGGTAACGTAACAAATAATATTCGAGGTTGTAGAATACTTTGTTGAAGCTGGAGGGAAGTTATGCTCGAAGACAAGCACTCGCTACCACCTCGAATCATACTGGATCACAAGAAGATGAGCAGCGAGTACGTACCTCTTTACCTGCCTCATAGGGAGAGCGAAGTTAAAGAGACACTCAGACACCTCTACTCGATAGTGAAAGGCGAGAAGGATGTAACCAAGACGGTGATATACACAGGCCCTACTGGTACGGGAAAAACTGCAGTTGCGAAAAGGATACTGTTGACGCTAGGCGAGCAAGCGTCTTCGGGAAAACTCCCTCCTCTCATGACCAGTTACGTTAACGCTTACGATCTTAGATCAAAATACGCTTTTTTCCGGAAGATTGGAGAAGACGTTGGTTTGAGGTTTCCCAGAAAGGGTTTCTCCACCCATGAAGTAATCACTTACATCTTCCAAACCCTCTCTAGAGGGGACTCAAATTTGGTTCTCGTCATAGATGAGGCGGACTTACTCGTTCGACAAAAGGAGGGTGAAGAGATCCTCTATATACTGATTAGGCTTAGAGAGCTTCTCAGCGATGTAAACGTTGGATTGGGAATGCTTGCCATCTTCAGAGATTTCCAGTTGAGTATTGAGAGTGTTTCAAACGTGGGTATTAAAAGCTCGCTCTCATCTGCCGTCATTCGCTTCAACCCGTACACCTCAAGGCAGTTAAGCGACATTCTCCGATTCAGGATTGAGAAAGAGGGGGCTATAAGACCTGGCGCCGTCAATGACGAAGTGATCGATATGATCGCAAACACGTTTGGTTATGATCACCAGCGCGGAGGTGCAGGGGATGCCCGTATGGCCTTGAAAGCCCTGTACTATGCTGCAATGAGAGCTGAAAGTCAAGGACGTAGCCTGGTACTTCCGGAAGACGTGAGGGAAGTTCTAAACCAGGGTCTATTGCCTACGCCGTACGATGAGGAAGAAATTAAACGGTTACAACTCCACGAGAAGCTCTTGCTTCTGGCGATAACGAATGTACTGCTAGTTGAAAAAGAGAGAGCTTACGTGAGTATTGGAGATGTAGAGTTCGAGTACGAGGACCTCTGTAACAGGTTCGGTGTAAAGCCTCTAAGACATACAAGCATTTGGGAGAGGATTCAGTTTCTGAAGCATAAGGGGTTAGTTGACGCGCGCGTAAGTAGTGTTGAGGGCAAGGGTAGGAGCACGCATATTGCTTTACCACAGACTTCCGAAAATGAATTCTATGGAATAAACCGGGTACCTCTGAATCTTCTTCAAAAGGTTCTCGAAGAAATGATTGAAAGAGACCTTAAGGCCTCTTCAGGTTAATTCTCCCTTGTTCACGGTTGTCACAGATAACCTGAGGGGTCGCTGTTTTACGAGAAATTGCTAAAAGCTTAGGCTTCAAGCACGTACCTAACTGCGTCTTCGCTGACGCCTATCGAGCGTAGTATTCGCTGCGCTAGTTCTTTATTGTAGGAATTTATAACCCTTAGATAGGGGAGAAACTCTGTCGCGAAAGTCGCTGTTGAAACGTGGAGTTTTTTAGCCGCTGCGCGAGCTACCTCGGTGAATTTCTCACGCTTGGTTTTATAACGAGAGAGAATTCTAAGCTTTTCGGGAAAGCTGTACTTGACGAATTTGAAGGGAGGTCTTTCTCGCGAGCTGGCCACGCCAGCAGTCATCAGCTCCAGTACGTATGGTAGTAAAGCCCACATCTGCTCTCGCTTCATCCGAGCAAGATAGATATCTGCTAGCGAAAGTGCATCGTAAGCATCAGCGATGGCAGTGTAGCTGGGTGTATACTGGGCAATTATGTTTTCGCTGAGCCACTGGATTAGCATCTCATAGTCAAGTGACGGCAACCGTGTTACGGATAGAGCCTGCTCAGGAGTCTTAGCCGTCAAGACGGTCCTGACTATTTCGAACATATTCTCTTGTTCTGCCCTTTCACCTAGAATTTGTAGATCAGCTAGGCTTACAGATTTACGTCCCATCGCAATGGTCTGAAGATCGTTGATAGCCGCGCGAAGATCCCCTTTGGCATTATCCGCTATAGCGGATAAGACCTCGCGATCACACTGAGTGCCCTCTCGCGAGCATATTTCCTCCAGGACCCTGATTATCTCACGCTTACCGATTTTCTTGAATTCGATGAGCTTGCAAGCCTCGCGGAGATCTTTAAGCTTGGGATCCCACGGGTCATTTGCCGTAAGAACCACCGGATACCGAGTTTTATTGATCAGATCTAGGATAGCATCCAAACCACCCACATCCTCGCGGGTCCACACCCCGTCAACTTCATCGATGAGCACTATTTTACCGGAGTATCCATATAGAGAGCCCGACCCGATTGCCGGGAAAACCCTGCTCTGAATAGCTTCCCTGGATCTAACGTCGCTGGCGTTTATCTCGATGAGCTCCCACCTGTACTCGGAGGCTGTTGCGTAGACGATGCTTGTTTTACCGCACCCTGGAGGCCCGTAGAGTAGAGCGGCTTTGTGCGTGGGTTTCCCACGTATCCAAGAATTCAACCATGCTATGTATTCCTTCTTGGCCTCCTCGTTCCCAACGACATCCTGTATTCTCTTAGGCCTGTATTTTTCAACCCAGGGTACGAACTTCACCGCAGAGCTCATCACTTTCCGCCTACGGGTTGCCTCTGGGCTGCTAGAGCCAGTTTAGATAGAAGGGCCATAAGCTGGATTTCGTCGTCTGATCCTTCAACAATGCGGTAGTTGGCCTCCGCGACGAGAGAAATTAGTTCTGCGAGAGTTACGGTGTCGAGCTTAACGGACTTTTTCACCGAAAAGATTTCCCTATGTATGAAGCGCACGATGTCTAGGCCCGAGAGACCGTAGTTATAGAGCAGTACTCTCAACTTTTCCCGTGCTTTTAAGAGGTCGCCAGCTAAGGCGCTTTGAATCATTTCTTCCACCTCCCGCGGCCTAACTTTTCCTAGGGCCGCATACACAACTTCAGCGGTGACGTTTCTCGTTATTGCTGATGCGGCTTGAAGTGTGTTTATAGCCTTCCTCAGATCGCCCTGCGCTTCCTCCCAGATAACATCTAATGCTTCGTCGTCGACGTTTACCCCTTCCTGAGAGGCGATCCACTTGAGCCTCTCGATGGCCGCCCCCTTCGGCAACGGCTGGAAGCGGAAGACGGCGCAGCGTGACTGTATAGGCTCAATTATCTTAGAAACATAGTTTGCAATCAAAATGAACCTGGTATTTCTGCTGAAGAGCTCCATAGTCCTCCTTAAGGCTTGTTGAGCGTCACCCGTCATGTTATCGGCTTCGTCTAGAATCACTAGCTTAAAGGGGACGTCGCCTATAGGCAAAGTTCTGGCATAGTCCTTTATGCGGCTTCTTATAACGTCTATCCCACGCTCATCGCTGGCGTTTAACTCGAGAGTGTTGTCTCGCCAATTCTCCCCGTAAAGGTCACGGGCTAGCGCTAGGGCTGCCGTTGTTTTCCCAGTACCCGGGGGACCCGCAAAGAGAAGGTGGGGGAGGCTCCTGGTCTTCACAAACTCTTTAAGACGTCGCACGATTTCTTCCTGGTCAACTATTTCATCGAGAGAGCGTGGCCTGTATTTTTCGACCCAAACTTCAACTTCAGACATTTCTGAACCCAAAACCATCGAAGGGTATCTGGGAATTAAAGCTAATGGGTAGAAATACTACCTTGAGGCTAGGGCTATCCTCTCTATCTCCTCCTTCTTTCTTAAAGCGTAACTGTTGGCATCACCGTATGCAGCCGCTACAATCTCGTCCGCTAGGCACTCCTCGATCGTCTTGGGGTTGTTAAAGGAGCAGGCGCGCGCACCCTCAGTGATAAACCTGAGCGCAAGGTCTACTCTCCTTTGAGGCGATACGTCCACAGATACGTGGTAGAGTATACCACCGTAGATTACGCGCGTTGTTTCTTCTCTTGGAGACGCGTTTTCGATAGCCCATACTAAGACCTGAACAGGGTTCTTACCTGTTTTGAGCTCTATTATCTCGAATGCCCTTTTAACTATATTTAATGCCAGCATTTTCTTCCCGGCATTCCTACCAGGTCTCATCAGCTCGTTTGCAAGCCTCTCCACGATGGACACGTTTGCTTTACCAAAACGATGCTTAGCGTGTCTCCCCTCTGAATGGGGGGCGAGTACAGGCTTTAGCGAAATGTATCTTTGCAGGCTCTGATCTCTAATTTCGACCTCTGAGACGCTCCACTTCCCGAACAGCTTGATTTCCTCACCGCTAAGAGTCTTAAGGACTGCTCCTTGAGTCTCCTGAGACATACCGCTCAATTTCCCGATCGCAGTAGAGTATAAATACTTTTAGCCTTTCACCACTGCTATTGGAACCATTCTGACAATCTTCTTAGCTATCCCAACCGCGTCGGCTACCATTACTACCCTATCCACGTCTTTGTATGCATCCGGAGCTTCTTCCGCGACAACAGCTAAACTAGCCGCTCTCACCACGATGCCTCTGCTTTCCAACTCGTTCTTTATCTCCTGACCCCTCACGCTCCGCCTAGCCTCTGCTCTGCTCTGCATTCTCCCTGCTCCATGCGGGGAAGACCCGAAGGTAAGCTCCATGGCTTTCTGAGTCCCGACGAGAATATAGCTCGCTGTTCCCATTGAACCCGGGATGAGTACAGGTTGCCCAATGCCTCTGTAATCAGCAGGAACGTCGGGATGACCTGGCGGGAAGGCCCGAGTGGCCCCCTTCCTGTGCACGTACACCTTCACACGCTTACCGTCTACCACATGTTCTTCGAGTTTCGCTATATTGTGAGCAACGTCGTATATTATCTGTAAGTCCAAGGCATCTGGGTCTTTCTTGAAGACTGTACGGAAGCTCTCCCTAACCCAGTGGGTGATGACTTGCCTGTTTGTCCATGCAAAATTCGCAGCTGCTTTCATGGCAGCGAAGTACCGCTGGGCTTCCTCGCTAGTCGCTGGAACCGATACGAGCTCACGGTCTGGGAGAGGCATCTTGTACTTGTGAACAAGCCGCTCCATAATTTTCAAGTAGTCGCTGGCAACTTGGTGTCCAAGACCCCTGCTTCCGGTGTGTATCATAACCGTTACTTGTCCCTCTCTCTCAATACCTAGCACTTTGGCTACTTGAGGATCGTATATTTTGTCGACTTTTTGAACTTCTAGGAAGTGGTTTCCACTCCCGAGCGTACCAAGCTGATTTCTACCCCTCTGCTTTGCCTCCCTTGACACCGCGCTCGAGTCGGCGCCTTCCATACGCCCGCGCTCTTCTATGTGATCTGCGTCTTCCTTCCACCCATACCCGTGTGAGATCGCCCACTCTACACCCTCCTCCAGAACCCTGTCTAGCTCGTTAAAGCTTAACTCCAGTCCACTTGTGCTTCCGAGACCTGAGGGTACCTTTCTGAAAAGCGTCTCGGCGAGCTCCTTCAGCTTTGGCCTAACCTCTGACTCTGTTAGATTCGTCCTGAGAACCCGTACACCGCAGTTGATGTCGTAGCCAACGCCTCCCGGACTGAGAACACCCTCTTCGGCATCGAAGGCGGCAACCCCTCCTATCGGAAAACCGTAGCCCTGGTGACCATCAGGGAGCACTATAGAGTACTTGTAGATACCTGGCAGGAAGGCGACGTTTGCTACCTGTTCTAACGTAAGATCGTCTTTCATCTTAGCAAGCAAAACATCATCCGCAATAACTAATCCTGGAACTCTCATACCTGGTTTGTACTTTTGAGGGATCTCCCACATGTACTCTGTAATTTTTCTCAGAGGTGGAACCATAGATGCTTATCCCATTAAATTGTCTGCACAACACAGAAAGAAAAACTTTATTATGCTCTAGTGATAAGGTTATCATCTCGTGATAAGAATTTTCATTGAGCGTAGCGTGACACCAGATGAGCTCATTCAACCCGGTATTGTCACGTATAAGTTGAGGAAGGCGTACCTAGAGTATGAGGAGGAAGGCGAAGAGCCCAGTATTTACATACGTGAAGAAATCTCGGCAGAGACCGCAAGAAAGCTATTGAGCAAGAAGATGATAGAGATTTTAAAAACCCTATCTTCAGAACGCGAGTACAATATTTCAAAGCTTTCAGAGTTGTTACATAGATCTCCGTCTAACGTTCACAGAGACCTTGCATTCCTCAAAAAACACAAACTTCTCACATTCATTGACAGAGGGCGTGAAAAAATACCCATTTTACTTCTAAAAAGAGTGGTCGTTGAAGTCAGGGATGGGAGCTAAATATCTACTACGTACTGCACATACCACTTACCTCCCTCTGTCCAGATTCTCATTAAATGGTATGTCGCAGCCTTAATAAGAACTCGTGACTCGTGCTTCTCCATGTTAAACCTTTCACCAACCAGAATAGCCGTAACCCGCAAAGTATCTCCTTCTTGATTGTAGACCACATTTTCGACCTTCGAGGCAATGAATGCCTCTTCATCGAAGAGAATTATTAACCTCTCAATGAGGTTGTATAGCATACTTTCCGGATCGAAACCCTCGGCGTTAACCTCCCTTCGCTCTACCTGGGCGATTCTACTCGTATCCGTCATTACCTCGTAGAAACCTAGTATTGCGTACGCCAAAGCCTCCTCTAACGTGGACCCCCATGCTCTGACCAGCACATCTGCAGTGTGCGGGAGAATCTCAAAGCCCCCCATGATCTAAACCCCCGAGCCGCAACTTCCTCTGCTTCATCCACACTAAAAGTTCACCCGAGATAACAACCGGCGCTTCACGTAGCTCGCTTAGGTTGGTGCTTCCAGTGAGGAAAACCGCTATTTTTAGCTCCTTTATTACCTGCTCTAGGAATTTCTCCGCCCTGGAAATCCCGCCCTCGTATAGCTCCCTAAGCAACGGCCTTGCTATCCCCGCGAAGTCTGCTCCAAGCCTAATAGCTTTGGCGACGTCCACGCCACTCCTCACACCTCCAGTCGCTATGAGTAACGCGTCAGGAAAAACCTCCCTAACCTCCAATATACTAGCAGCTGTCGGTATGCCCCAGTCAGCGAAGGTTTTTGCCACGCGCTCAAGAACGTCTAAACCCCCTAAACGCGCCCGTAATCCTTCAATTACTGCGAAAGACGTCCCCCCAGCACCTCCAACGTCCAATCCCCTGATCTTTATTCCACGTAGCGCGCTCGCAGACTCCCTGGAGAGCCCTTCCCCCGTTTGTTTTATGATCACCGGCACAGGCGACTCCTCGACGAACTCTTTAAGCTTGCTCAGGAAACCGCTGAAGTCGGGTTCTCCTTCAGGTTGTAAAGCTTCCTGAAGCGGGTTTAGGTGTACGGCAACAGCGTCTGCGCGGATCATCTCGACCAAGCGTAGCACGTCTTCCCGCTTAACTCCTCTTGCGACCTGACTCTGACCTATGTTGGCGATCACCGGTACATCGGGAGCCGCTTCCCTAACAACAGAGAAAGTGTGTGAGACGGCCGGGTCCTCTAATGCTGCTCTTTGACTTCCCACCCCAATAGGTATTCTAAACTTCTGTGCGAGCTTAGCAAGCGCTTCGTTTATGGTCTTGGCAAGCTCCGTGCCGCCTGTCATGCCGCTTATGACCAACGGTGCGTTTACCCTGTATCCTAGGAA
Source organism: Infirmifilum tikiterense (assembly GCF_054696565.1). The sequence goes on along the minus strand of NZ_CP182482.1, from coordinate 783,602 downwards.
ATCCGATGAAATGTCAACGCTACTCAGCGATGAGCTAAGCACTGATTGGTGGACAAATTTCACATACTCAAACCAAGAGCTGGTCCGTGACGACACATCCTCCTTAACAGAAAGTATTATGTGGCTATCCTTGCGCGACGAGGTCCTGAACTCCAAGTAAACCCCCATAACTTGTCACGGTGATAAATTTGAATTTTCCCACTCATATGCTAGATGCGCCCGGTAGTAGCCGACTCGCACTACTAGGCTTCGACCTAGAGGGGGCGGTCTATGACTGTATCAAGTAGAAAATGTTTGAAGACGAGGCAGGCATTAAGAGTTGATGCCTTTAGCGAGACAAGAGACTGTGAGAAAACACGTAGGAGCTCTGTTAACTGATCCTAGAGCATGTAGTCGCGAGCTATCTGGAAAAAGAGATGGAGGCATAAGCAACGACCTCGCTTTTATCTCCTGTGACGTCGCCGCTATCAGCGTATTTAAGAAGCCTTACGTTGGTGAACCCCGTTAGTTTAGCAACCTCCATAGCTGTCATGACGGGGCCGTAGCCGCACATGGATATGTCCTCTTCGATCACTACAGAGTAAAGCCCGTCGAGATCCAGTGACCTTATTTTCTCGATTGCAAGCTTATCCTTTTTCTCAGCAACACTCGCCTCTACGTAGTGACTCATGTCAGAACTGGCTACGATGTAGAACCGCACCCCGTGTTCCTGCATTACGCTCACGATCGCTCTGGCAACCTTTCTAGCGCCTTCAGGCGTTTGCAACATCATCGATATCGGTATGATTTTGAATCCGCTCTCAAAGATGAACTGTAGAAACGGGACCTGAACTTCTATTGAATGCTCGTACATGTGCGCGGCGAGATCAAAGCGTAGAAGGGATTCACGAGAGGCAATCTCTTTTTCCAGTTCAACGTCGATCTCTACGTCGCCTAAAGGAGTAGCCCAAACTTCGTTTTCATCGAAAGCTACCGGTGCACCTAATGCGTGGTGGTTTGGACCAATTATTACAACCACATCAGGCTTACCGGCTTCAGCTAAAGCGTAATAACTGTGCGCGGCTACATGACCGGAGTAAATGTATCCGGCATGTGGAGATACAACTCCGATCAGGCTTCCGGAGTAAGAGCCTGGCCTTGGCGGAAGCTTACCGGGTCCTAACCTGTGAAGAAAAGCCTGCTCTATTGCCCTCCGTAGGGAATCAGGGTCCTTTGGGTAAAAGTAACCCGCATGAGCAGGATACCTTTTAGACATCCTACCTTAAAGTGTGACAACGATACCTTTTTAGTTTTTCCCTTCCTTCCCGTGTTTGATCCACCTTCCCTTACTCTATATGAACCGAGGGGTGAACGAGAAAAACTTTGGGGAAAAGTTGCATAGTGTGGAACTAGTACGGGTCGCAGTGATAGGCAACTCTGCTCTATCTCGCTGAGCGGGCTTACGGTCTTCGTACGCTACTCTGCTACAAACCTGGACACTTCCTGTAAAAAGTGTTCTTAAAAAGATCGAGAGCACCAGCACTAGAAACGCAGCTTTTCACTCTAAGCTTATATGCCGAAAACAGGAAAAACCGCGTAGGCAAGGGGGAGTGGTGGGGAGCCGTGAGTTCCAACTCAGCCTCTATACCCCCGCCGCGTGGGTAGCCTGCTTAATACGGGAGACCCATGATAGCCCCTAAGGGGAGTCTTCGACGAGTAGAGGTAGTGGGCACGCTAGGCGCAGACTATCTCAAACCAAGTAGAGGAGACTAGAGAAGCTTGCTCAGACGACTTCTCCAGTTGTGAGTATTTTGGCCTCGAAGTCGGATAATGGTACGGGAAGCTCTCCGTTGGGTGGTAAGTCCCCGCGTGCTCTGAGAACCTCTCTTGCAAGGAGCCAATAGATGAGAGCTAGAGCCTTCCTTCCACGGTTGTTCGTCGGTATGATCAGGTCGACGTTTGTGATGGGAGAATCGCTATCACACAGTGCTACAACAGGTATTCCCATTTTCCCCGCCTCGACTATTGCTTGCTCATCTACTCGGGGGTCGGTGACGATCATCAGATCGGCTTCGGTGTAATAGGCTAAAGCTGGGTTTGTGAATGTTCCAGGTAGAACCCTACCTAAAATCGGTTTGCAGCCCACAACCCCGCAGAACTTTCTTACAGGTCTAAAACCATACTGGCGTCCTGACACAGCCACGATTCTGCTGGGCTCATACCGAGCGATGAAGCGGGCGGCAATCCTGATTCTCTCATCAGTTTTCTTTACATCTAGGAGATACAGCCCATCGGGTCTAGCAGCGTAGATGTAAGGCTCCATAAACTTGCTCTTCATCCTTGTGCCTATCCTTACACCAGCTGTCAGGTACATTTCCAGTGGTATCAGTAGCTCTCCCTCAGCTATCTTAAGCTCATCCAAGCTCACGGGCTTCACCTCAGGGAGTGAACTATGACTCAAGGCATCGTGAGTTTTTAAATGTTTCTCCATTCTAAGATGCACTAAAACTGTGATTGTCGATTTCAGATGCAGCCGGTAAGGATAATCACCGGAGCGGCGAGCAATCACCTGTTCTCGGCACCGTCACATGGCCGTCAGCCAGGTGTCGTGCTGCATGAAGAGAAGACACTCCCACAACAATGCACACAGCAGGCTGGCTAGCGCAAGGCATCCGCAATAGGACCTACGACGCCCCGAAGATAGGGCTTCCGACCAGTAATGGAGTGAAGTTGCTAGCTGCTTCCTAAGGCGTGCATCTGGTTTATAAGCGAAAAGTAAATTAGACCCAGTGTAAATCCACCTAACGCTAGGGCCCGTCGTCTAGTGGCTAGAGTGAGCCGGGGTAGGCTCACAGCTATGATGCCACCCTGACACGGTGGTGGTCCCGGGTTCAAATCCCGGCGGGCCCACTTTACTCTATAACGATAGGTAGGTATAAGACAGGGGTTGTTTTCCCTTGCCAAGTGTAATAACTTCTCGTGCTTCAGTGACGAAAATCGGCTTCACGAAAAGCGGCACGCTAACTACTTGCCTAAGAGTGTCTTCACTAACTACTATGCCGCAATCGAACACGGCTACCGCTCGGGCTTTCCCGTTATGCTCATTGTTTATGGCTTCAATGACTAAAGCAGCGGAAAGCGGGTCAGTGGGACAACCCGGCGAATGAAGACCCTCTTCTGACAGGAGCTTTTGGGCGAAAAGAAGTGCCTTAAAAGCAGTCTCCGCGACCGGAGAAGGACGCTCCGACCACACCAAAAAGTAATTAGACAGTATTTCTTCTAGTGTCTTGACACTACCTTTAATGTTGAGGTAGGCATACGGGTCGTATACTTCAAGCAGCTTAATAACCGCCCGATAGACGCTAGCTTCCGTGAGGTTGACGCTTCGACCAAACTGCTTCGAGAAGATATACAGATAGAGTCCGAGAGAGTCTGCCAGGTGCGTGATTTCACCAATTATGGACTCCTTCAGGAACCCTGGAACCCTAAGAACCAAAATCCTAGGTTGTTGAAGTTCCAGTTTTAGAAAACTTATCGTCTCCTTATCCATCACAGCACAAATACAGCAAGGAGTAAATAACTTTCCGTGGGGCGAAAGCGATTTTAACTTCGAGCATGCGGAAAAGATGCGGGTGCCAGTTGAATGATGTTCCCCGTAAGATGCTTTACCTGTGGTAGCCTGATAGGCGACAAGTGGAACGAGTTCGCCACCAGGGTGCATAACGGAGAAGACCCTGAAAAAGTTCTCAACGATCTAGGAGTAAAGCGCTACTGTTGCCGCAGAATGTTCCTTTCACACGTGGATTTAGTCGACAAGATACTAGAATACGGTACAGTGGAAGAACTTTATCTTCCGTAAAGAACCTACCGGTAGCTTTTCTGCCTCTTTGCACGCGCGGATCTTCCATGCGGTTTCTTGGGTTCAGCTTGCCTGGGATCCTCGACCAAAAGGTGCCGATCGTAAGAAAGGTATATTTTCTTTAACTCCTCGTTTCCGCTCCACTCCAAGATAGCTCTGGCAATAGCAGTTCTTATCGCCGATGCTTGACCAATTACGCCTCCTCCTCTTGACTCAACATAGATGTCAATGTTTTTAGCTATGTCACCAGCCAGCATTATCGGTTCCATTATTTTCAACCGCACGACTTCCGGCTCCAGCACCTCGAGAGGAGTTCCGTTGATCAGCACTCTCCCCTTGCCCTCTTTTACTATCACTCTAGCTCTAGCCGTTTTTCTCCGAGCAGATGCTAGCACAACCCTCACGGACTACCACCTTCTAAGAGCTTGTTCGACAACCTGCTATATATTTCACCGAGCGTTAGGTACTGCACGAAGGGGTTTTTAAGCATAGCCTCATCTATTTTTAACACTTGCGCGTTGCGGTACTCGTCGGGAACACCGACGTAGACCTCAAGCCTTTTGAGGGCTTCGCGCCCTCTACTTTTATCACGAGGGAGCATTCCACGCACCATTCTCTTAAAAAGCCTGTCAGGTGTTCTGTGGTACTTTGGTCCGCGCTTCTCGGGGTTGTAGTAGGTTTTCCACTCCAGCCATCTCTTTAAGTGAAGAGCTAAGATGGATTCAGGCTTGCCTGTGACCACTATCTTTTCAGCATTGACGACTACGATCCTCTCTCCCCTCAGAAGCCTTTTTGCAACGATACTAGCGAGCCGACCGGCGACGTGACCAGTTCCGTCAATAACTACTTTGCTGCTCAACTTTCTCACCCTCTCAAGTTATTATTTTAACATTCTTCCCAGAAGGATTCCTTCTCAAAAGCTCCTCAATAGTGATTGCCTCGCCTAAGCTTTTTATCTTTGTGAAAGCCTCTCTGGAAAAGCGCCATGCGGCGACAGTCACTCGATGGGACAAGACGCCACTTCCGAGAACCTTTCCAGGTACGACCACTACATCACCTTCCTCAGTGTATCTGTTAATCCTGCTGAGATTAACCTCCACGCGCTTCCTAGTAGGTCTCGCCAGGTACTCAGCTACGTCACGCCATATAGGCGCTTTGAACTCTCTCCCGTACTTCTTAAGGGTGTGGATTAGTCGTCTAAGGTAGATGTTCGTGGACATCGTCCGCCGCATATTCGCACCGGTCTACATTTTGTATTGCAGTTAAAAACTTTGCCCGTTAACCTCCACTTTTGGCGCGGGAGCAAGATAGGCATCAACGGCTTCAAGAATCTTAGAGTAAAAGGCTCTGAGCCTCCTTTCGAGGACGTCTAGAGCCACATCAACTATCTTGCTAGGGGGCAGGCCCCCTAGCGATTCAATAGTCATGATGATTGCTGAAGAGTCGCCCTCCACATCCACCAAACCCGGGAACTTTTCAGAGCACTCGTGGCATAGGGAGCACGCATCGGCATTTAGAACTGTGAGCTGGCCATTGTTGTAGCCGAAGACCCTTCGAGGACACGTGTTGATGATCTTTTCTGCTAGATCTTCTGGAACGTCTTTCTTCAAGATCCTCACTACAGGCTTGTACTTGTACCCCACGGCACTAACGGGTTGCCACTTCGCATGCTCCTTACCCACACCCATTTTAGCGATAGCAGTTAAAGTTATCTTCTGACCCTTGGCCAGCTTAGCGATCGGTATAAGCTTAGAAACGGGCTCAACACTCATGCCCTCTTTTACGGGAAGTATCCCCTCAATACCCTCAAATCGCAAATGCCCACTGACAACGGTTTTAGGCCTCTCTAAGGCTTCCTCTGTCAAGGTGAACACGACCTGACAGTCGTTACCCTTGTTTTCGTAACACTCACGAAGAGCATCATAGAGCTCTGGGTCCACCTTCAAGGGAATTAATCCGAGCCTATGCGCGATCATCTCATCCCAGAACACGCTCGTATTCTCCGAGAATATAACTTCGTCAATAGCTAGTGTAGGGACTTCTGCTATGATTGCCCTTCTAATACTGTTGACTAGAGGCGGCGTAACTCCCTCGAAAACTAAGGTTAGAGTGTTCCCTCTACTTTCGCGGACGGTAACACGCGGTGTAGAAGGTTCCATAAGTCTACCTCGTGGGCTTCTGCTTGCGCCCACGGAGTATTTCCTTCAGAGATACCCCGTTCACCTTGATTACTTTCCACCTTACACCCGGCAGATCCCCGTAGGCCCTCCCTTCAGGGCCCCCTATTCCCTCAATCACAACCTCGTCGTGCTCATTGACAAAGAGAAGCGCACCGTCACCGGGCAAAAACGCCGTCACCACTTTCCCGTTCTTGATGAGCTGGACCCTCACGCATTTTCTCACGGCACTGTTAGGCTGCCTGCTCTCAATCCCTACTTTTTCAATTACAATCCCTCTCGCCATCGGAGCGCCTTCTAGTGGATCAACTTTCTTCTTCAACTGCAACATTCTGCGTTTGTACTCTAGGTCACTCCAGCGGAACTTCTTCCTTTTGAGTTCCAGCTTTCTAGCCGCGAACATTCCCATAGGCGATTTGCTCCCAGGCATATAATCCCACCCAACATTCATGGTGTGAATTTAAAAGGCTTTCTGCTCTCTTAAGCTCCGAGAAAGCATAAAGCGATGTTAGGAATAATCACAAAACTGAGCCCACAGGATAGGTTATTGTGCTTCGAACTGCACTACTCTCAGATCATGAACCCCGAAATACCGGGAAAGCAGAAGCTTGGCTCTAGACGCGTTTCGGCCATTTCTACCAATAGCGAGGCCGAGATGGTCGCGCGGAACAGCGGCTATCACCACTTTCCTGTCTCCCTCGCTTTTTATCGTGATGTTCACGACTCGGGCTGGATATAGGGAGTTTTTCGTCAGCTCCTCGATGCTTTCTCCTTCCTCAACTACTTCAACGTCGCGCTTGAACATCTCCCTCAGCATACGAACCTTTGACCCATTCTTGCCCACAGCTAGGCCAGCCATTCCTTTCTCTACAACGAATATCAGCCGGTTAAACTGGTGATCCGAAATACAATCTTTGGGAGTAATACCGGTTACCTGCTCAAAAAGGCTCATCATTTGAAGCTCTTCGTTGCTGAGCCTTCTATTACCCTGCGTAGCGCTCATGCGTTTCCCTGTGCAAGTAACAGAATACTGCTTTCACCGGGATCGATAACTGCTATGGAAGATACGAGGAAAGGCTTGTTGCAGGCCGCTCCAAGCTCGCGGCTACTACCACTGAATACGTAAACAGGTATCTGCGCAAGAGAGGCATAATACTTTAGTTCCTCAGCTATGTGCGATGGAGCATTCTTAGCCAGAATGACCAGCTTGGCTTTTCCGTTCACAATTGCCTTTAACGTGCTTCTATACCCTAGCGTGGCTTTACCAGTCTTCAGAACAGTCTGCAGTTCCCTTATGAAGTCAGCACTACTCATCTCCTTTCACCTTCGCTACCCATAGGTCCTTGATACCTAATTTTAAGCTTAACAGCACCTGTGCCGATGGGAATAGGTCTACTCTCAATTATAACGTTTTCGATAACCCCCTTCAGCTCGTCCATCTCCCCTCTCATGGCGGCTTCAACTAAATTTTTGACTGTGACCTCAAAGCTTGCGCGAGCCAGGATGCTTCCTTTTTCGCCTGCAACTCCGTGGCGCCCTACCTGTCTGACTTTGCCGGTATACGTCATAGCGTCGGCCACCATGAGTATGTGACGGTAATCAACATCCAAGCCGTGCTCATCGAGAACTCTTTTAATTTCATTGATTATCGCCGCGCGGGCGGCCTCTATCCCTAGAACCTCATAGATTTCGATAATGTTATTTGTCTTTGTCCGCTTGGGATCTACTCCCTCGATAGAGAGCACCGCCTGGAGATTACTACCTTCAGTGAGTATAACGTACTCCTTCAGGTTACTGTGTTCGTCTCTAATGGGCTTAACTATGGCATGTCTTATTCCTTTAATGCCTTTGACACGTAAGTTTAGGACCCTATCGTACATTCTCCGGAACTTTATGAGGTCTTCAAGCCCTGTGTAGAAAGTTATTTTAAAGCCGTCCTCCGAGACCTCCACCTTACCCTTTCGGCCTTTTATTTTATTTAGAGCTTTTACGACGTCATCGACAGTCACGTCCCGGTTCTCAAGCATTTCGGGATCGAGCTCGAGGATTATGCTTTTCTCGTAATAATCCATAACGACGCTCTTGCAGAGAGTCTCTATTGTCGTCAGCTCTATCTCTTTCGCGAGCCGAAGAGCCTCCTGCTCGTTGGTGGCAATAGAAGGTTCAAGGTATATTTCCATTAAGGGGGTGGACGGTTCGCGTCGCAGGTCTACTATCTCTATGAGTCTTGGAAGGCCGAGCGTAACGTTTAATTCTCTAACTCCTGCGAAGTGGAATGTCCTTAGTGTCATCTGGGTAGCTGGTTCTCCGATCGACTGTGCAGCTACCATTCCAACGGCCTCGCCGGGAGCCACAAGGCTAGAGAGGTACCTTTTTACAGCCTCGTCTATTACGGCTAGAGCTTCTTCTCGCGTCAGACCGTACTGTTTTATTTTTTCAAAAAGTTCTTGTCGCAGGGACAACGGTAGCATTTCGTGGTACTTTTCGATTTCACTCCATAGTTCGCTATCAGATATAGGCTTTTTCATTACGCCTCACCTTTTAAGGCAACTTTCTTAACTATTTTCTCAACATCGACGGGCTTTCCGTGATCACTCCTAGCCGGATCCACTCCGTCCTCACCGTACCTGAACTGGATTATCATTCCCTCACTGTTGCGCACTGTCCCATCGTAGGCGACGTAGAAGTCCTGAATCGCGCTCTGCAGGCGCCTATACATATACCCGCTCTGAGCCGTACGGACCGCCGTGTCTACAAGCCCCTCTCTACCGGAGATCGCGTGGAAGAAGAACTCAACTGGTGTTAACCCCCGTCGGAAGCTACTATACACGAAGCCTTTGGAGAGAGGAGAGAGGTCGCCCTTTTCAAAGTGTGGGAGCGTTCTTTCTGTGTAGCCGCGCTCTATTCTCTTACCTCTCACCGACTGCTGGCCCACTGCTGCGGCCATCTGAGTCAGGTTCAGCATGCTACCTCTCGCTCCCGTTTTAGCCATTATCACAGCGTGGTTTTTCAACCCTAGATACATGCCTGCAATTTCTCCCGCTCTGCTTCTAGCCTCGGCTAGCACGTTCATGATTAGGTCCTCGAGTGTCTCTTTCCTCGTCTTTCCAGGCATCGGTTGCAGCTCACCCTTCATATAGTGCTCTATCAGCTCGAAAACTCTCTTTTCCGACTCCTGTAGGATCCTCGCGATTTCCTGCTCGGCTTCAGGAGGTATTTCGATGCTATCGAGCCCCATCGTAAAACCGTACATATCAAGGTAAGTGATGAACATCTTATACAGCCCGTCCATGAGCTCTTTCGCTTTTCCAACCCCGTACTCGCGGACAATCTCATGCAGCACCGTACCGTGCTTTTCAGCTCCAACTGCCTGCTTATCGAAAACCCCTAGCAACAGCTTACCGTTCTTTATTAAGATAAACCCGTCATTTTCACAGTACTCCTGATCGCACTTACCCGAAGCTGGGACAACCGCGGCTCTCCCAACATAGTTCATGTCACTGGGCAGGAAAACACTTACTAGCTGCTTACCAGTCCAGTAGGGACCCGGCTTTAGAATAGCGGGCTCCGGCATCTCACCCCTGTAATTAGCATTGTAGAGTAGGAGCGCTGCCTTGTGCTTATCGAATATAGCATCTTTCCTGGTGATCAGGTACGCGCCGGTTATGTAGTCGTGTATAGCGCCTATAATTGGAGCCCCGTACCTTGGAGTCATTATATGCTCCTGCACAAGCATCAGAGTCCTAGCCTCTGCTTGTGCCTCCTCGTTCTGCGGGACGTGCAGGTTCATTTCGTCGCCGTCGAAGTCGGCGTTATAGGGTATAGTTACTAGGAGGTTAAGCCTGAACGTCTTGTAGGGTAGAACTTTAACAACGTGAGCCATTATAGACATTCTGTGAAGAGATGGCTGTCTGTTGAAAAGGACTATGTCCCCATCCTGCAGGTGTCTTTCCACAATGTAGCCCGGTTTCAGCGTCTGAGCTATTTCCTCCCTGTGCTTAGCATAGCGCAGATCAATCCTTGAGCCGTCTGGACGTATTATGTAGTTTGCCCCAGGCCATGTATCTGGACCGTTTATAACGAGTTTCCTGAGCTTTTCGAGGTTCCACGGTGTCACCTTCTCGGGAACGGTGAGTACTTTTGCTACATCGATCGGCACACCTACCTCGTTTATACTAAGGTTTGGATCTGGAGAGATGACAGTCCTTGCAGAGAAGTCTACGCGCTTACCAGCTAAGCTACCTCTAAAACGGCCCTCCTTCCCCTTTAACCTCTGCGCGAGGGTCCTTAACGGTCTCCCAGACCGGTGCTTTGCCGCAGGAACACCCGGGAGCTCGTTATTGAAGTATGTCGCTACGTGGTACTGTAGAAGGCCCCAGAGGTCTTCGATTATCAACGGAGGGGACCCTGCCTCAATGCTCTCTTTTAGCCTCTGATTCACCCTAACGATGTCTACGAGCTTGTGGGTTAGATCATCCTCGGATCTGTCTCCAGACTCGAGCGTTATTGAGGGTCTGACAGAAGGGGGGACAACAGGTAGAACCCTTAGAACCATCCACTCCGGTCGCGCTTCCTTGGGGTCTAAACCTAGAAGCTTTAGATCTTCATCAGGAATCCTCTCGAGACGCTCACGCACCTCAAGGGGGGTGAGTTTGACAAGACCTCCTTCGCGCTCCTCGTAGAAGGTGTAAGGTTTCTCGAGTTTTATCTTGTACTGAACCCTACCGCAGTGAGGGCACTTCTGGACTTTCGCAGCCTCTTCCATGATAGAGCGAGCGTACTTGTACTTTAATGAAGGCCAGTGTTTCGCTACGCTCTCCATCCGCCTCTTCCAAGTCTCTATCTTCTCTTGGGTAAGCTTCACTCTACCGCAGTGCCTGCAGGTTGCTTTCAGAATATTAGCTATGTATGGCGCAAACTCGGGATGTATGACGGGTCTAGCTAGCTCTATGTAGCCGAAGTGTCCTGGGCAGTTCACAGCCCTGTTGCCGCATGTCTGGCAAACCGTACCTGGTTCAATGGATCCCAGTCTCCTGTCCATAAGGCCTCCAGGTATTGGAAAACCCTCCTCATCATACAGCTCGGAGGTTTCAATGCGCATTACAGCGATCTTCCTGATCAGGTCTGGAGAAAGGATCCCGAATTTTACTCCGCTTATTACCTTGGAGGACACAGCTCTCACCTCATACGGAAATCTTATCTTTAAGCAGTAGACGTACAGCTATTCCTAAACCTGTCAACTCCTGAAGCAGAAGTTTAAACGCATAGGAAACTTCCACGGGATGCAGTTTCCCCTTCTCTCCGCATACCGGGCACACGGGCATATTCTTCTTGGCATCATACCATCCAGTAAACCCACAGTTTTCGCAAACCCATATCGTCGTTTTGTCGGAGCTGTCTAATAGACGTTCGCGTAGCAACAGCGCAGCTCCGTGGCCTACAAGACAGTCCTTCTCCATTTCACCGAACCTGAGGCCTCCTTCGCGCGCCCTTCCCTCAGTTGGCTGTCTAGTTAGTATCTGTACCCTACCACGAGCGCGCGCGTGCATTTTATCTGCGACGAGGTGGTGTAACTTCTCGTAGAACACGACCCCTATGAAAACTTCTGCTTCTAGAATCTCGCCAGTGATCCCATTGTAGAGGACCTCTTTACCATCGCTTCTAAAGCCGTAGCTTCGCAGAATCTCTCTGATTTCATCTAAGCTTGGCGCTTCGAATGCAGTAGCATCGATACGCCTGCCGGAAAGAGCTGCAGCTTTACCAGTGATAGCCTCTAATAGCTGCCCAACAGTCATTCTAGACGGAATAGCGTGAGGGTTGATTATGAGGTCGGGGACTATTCCGTCCTCCGTGAAGGGCATGTCCTCCTGGGGGACGAGTAGACCTACAACTCCCTTCTGGCCATGCCTTGAGGCAAACTTGTCGCCCACCTCTGTTGGCCTTAGATCTCTAACCCTGACCTTTACGAGCTTTACACCATCCGGGCTCTCCATAATTAAGACGCGGTCCACGATCCCCCTCTCACCATGCCTTAAGGTGATCGATGTATCCTTCCTCTTGGTCAAAACTCTCGGCTCGTAGGTTCCCGTGTAGAAGCGTGGTGGACTTGTTCTGCCAATCACCACCTGCCCTCCCTTGAGCTCGCTCTCCACGTGTGCAATGCCGTCTACCTCATCTAGGGCATCATACGACTCAAAGGGTTTGAGGTCCAGAAGCTCTTGATCTGGTTTAGGCTTCTCAAACCTATCCTCTAAGCCGCCTGGATATCTGCGTTCCTCGGCTTCATATGTGCGGAAAAACACCGAGCGGGTCATACCGCGCTCGACAGCCGCCTTGTTTATTATCACGGCGTCTTGGATGTTGTAGCCACCGCCGGTGAGAACGGCCACGATCATGTTTGTCCCGTACGGGAGATTGTCGATCGGTAACAGATCGAAAATCTTGGTTTTCACCAACGGTTTTTGCGGGTAGTACATTACGTGCATTCTCGGGTCCATCCGTAACCTATAGTTCAGAGTGGGGATCCCGAGAGATTGCTTAGCCATAGCAGCCTGGTACGAGTTTCTAGGAGACTGATTGTACTCAATAAACGGTATTGTCATCGCTATCACTCCAAGAATAGCCGCGGGGTGTATTTCGAGGTGGGTATGCTTAGGGGTCAGCTTGTCAACGGAGTCGGCTATTAGAGCGTTCTCCTCCTCTTCGGCGTCCAAGTACTCGACAATACCGTTTTGTATTAAGTCACTCCACCCCCACGTCCCCTCGCGGAGCATCTTCACGTGGGCGGGTTTCAGCTTTGGCTCTCCGTTTTCGACTACTATAAGCGGTCTTCTGATTCTCCCTGCATCGCAGTTTATGAAAACCTCCTGTAGCTTCCCGAGCTTGTATATCGCGACGTTCACCTCGTGGCTGATCCGGCCCTGCCTCCTAAGGTTTCTCAACGTGGTTACAAGCAAATCACCGTCCTCAACAAAACCTATGAGCCTGCCGTTTAAGTACACACGGGCACCTTCTACGCTTGCACCTAATACTTTTTCAAGCGGCACCACATTAAGCCGTGTAACTAGAAGCTCATAGACTTCCTTTTCGTCGTAACCGTTTGACAGCGTGGCTAGGAGCGCCAGGTTCTTCACAAGTCCACAGTTCTGCCCTTCTGGAGACTCTACGGGGCACAGCCTACCCCACTGGGTCGGGTGCAACTCACGGGCTTCGAAGTGGGGTTGCGTCCTAGATAGCGGCGAAACAACTCTCCGGAGGTGAGAGAGGGTCGAGAGGTAATTAGTCCTGTCTAGTATTTGGCTTACACCCGTTCTTCCACCGACCCAATTCCCAGTGGCTAAGGCGTGCCTCAACTTATCTGTGATGATGTCGGGTCTGACGATGCTGACTAGGTTGATGTCTCGACCCTTTGTCATGTGGCGTTCAAGAGAATACGTCATCTCACGGACTAACTGTTTGAAAGCTGCCCGGAAAACCTGAGCTATGAGCTCACCTGCATGGCGCAGACGTTTATTCGCGAAGTGGTCCTTATCGTCGGGGCCCCGAAGACCCATCTTCAGCTCCAGAAGCCTGGAAACCATCTGACCAACGAAATAAGCCTTGGCGAGGCGCGCAGACCTCGTGCGCCCGATGTGCGGCAGGAAACTCTCATCCAGTATCTGCTCAGCCCGCTCGATCCTCACGTTCTTAGGTTGACCGGTGGCAACTCGGGAGCCGATGTAGTCTAGAGCATCCTCGACTGTCGGCGCTATTTTGGATTGCTCAAGTATTACAGGGAAAAATTCATGTTGAATTTCCTCATCGTTGCTCACGGCGTAAACGATGTCCCTATCCCTCTGCAGTCCCAGCGCCCGCATCATTACGACGACAGGAATCTTTTGGGGGACCTGAGGGAAAGAAACATATATCATCCCATCTTTTGTACGCTCCACTGAAACAGGGACCTTGTAGCCAGCGGCCACCGAGAAAACTTTAGCCGTGTGGGTGACAGAGCTCCCGGCGCCACCGTAGTCCACAAGAACCCTGTTCACCGACAAATCTTCCTGCATTACTACAACTCTTTCGGATCCATTTATGATGAAATAACCACCAGGGTCGTGTGGATCCTCGCCGAGCTTGACGAGCTCTTCCTCAGACGTTATTCTCGATAACACGCATCGGCTACTGCGAACCATTATAGGAAGCATTCCGATGAATACCCTCTCAGTCTTCCTCTCCTCACCGTCCACGTAAAGTGTCATGTTTAGGTATAGGGGGGCAGCGTACGTTATGTTGCGCAACCTAGCAATCATGGGAGTTAGAGTTATTTCAGAGCCATCCGCCTCTTTAAAGACCGGCTCGCCCACCTCAATTTTTCCGAACTTTATCTCAACTCCGTGAGCCTCTAGTTTTATGCCTCCTATCTCGTCTACGATCTCCTGCAAGCCCTTTTCGAGAAATATGTTGAAAGAATCCAAGTGCTGGCGTACTAGTCCGAGCTCCTTCACATAAGCCTTCACGAGCTCCCAGCGGTCCTCACTGCTTAGCTCCACTTTCGGCATGCGGATCACCCAGGAACAACCAACCTCAGAGCAACTGCTTCACCAGCGGTGGGGCTCTTCCTAATAACCATTATCACATCTCCTGGCTTGGCGCCAAGAGCCTTGGCAGCGGGATCTGTGGCATAGATCCAGGGAAGCTCGGATTTTCGAAGCCCCATAAGTTTCAGGATCTTCTTAGCTTCTTCACGCGTAAGCAGTATGTGCTTCGGCACGAGCTCGTGCTCTAGAACGTTTATCTTGCGAGGCATAATAACCTCACTTTCAGACTATCAAGTAGCGATGCAACCATCTTTTTAAGCATTTCGTTATGGACAGTTTTCGCGAGAATCCGGGTAGGCTTATATATCCTCGTGTTTGTCTCCTAAAAGGCTTGGAGGTGAATTTATTGATAGAGGTGGGACGAGCGCAGAAGATGGTTACGCTCGACGAAATCACCGAGCTATGCACTAGGAGGGGTTTTTTCTACCAGACAGGAAAAATCTACGGAGGCCTTAGCGGTTTCTACGATTATGGCCCTCTCGGAGTCGACTTAATGAAAAACATCCTTGATGATTGGTGGTGGTACTTCGTTGAAAGAAGGGACGACATTTATGGTCTCAGCGGTAGTATCATCACACATCCAAAGGTGTGGGAGGCCAGCGGCCACGTTGAAAGCTTTATTGATTATATAGTCGTTTGTCAGAAGTGCGGTGCAGAGTATAGAGCTGATCACTTACTCGAAGATTTAGGCGTGAAGGTCGAGCAGTACACACTGGAAGGCATTAAAACCCTGCTCCGCTCGCATAACGTTCGTTGTCCAGCCTGCGGCGGCGAGCTCAGCGAGCCTAGAGCTTTTAACCTAATGTTCTCAACTAACCTTGGCCCGAAAAAGTCTCCTCCGTTCATAGTTTACCTGCGACCTGAGACGGCACAACTGATATTCGTAAACTTTAAAAATGTCGTTTTCAGTATGGGAGCAACTCTTCCGTTTGGCATAGCCCAGTACGGCAAAGCCTTCAGAAACGAGATATCTCCCAGGAATTTTCTATTCAGGCTACGAGAGTTCATACAAATGGAAATAGAGTACTTCGTGAATCCTAAAAAGTTGAACGACTGCCCTTACTTTGACGAGATTAGGGGCGTAGAGATAAACCTCCTCTCTGCAGAGGATCAAGAGAAGGGTTTAGAGCAGGCTAGGAAAATAAAAGTGGAGGATGCTGTAACGAGTGGGCTTATTGGTTCTGAGTGGCATGCTTATTGGATAGCAGAGTCTCTTAGGTGGCTTTGGCGTATCGGTTTATCTCCACAGAATCTTCGAGTGCGAGAACACATCAAGTCAGAGCTGGCCCACTACGCCCAACAGACCTTTGACGTCGAGTACTACTTCCCATACATGGGTTGGAAAGAAATAGAGGGCATTTCGAATAGAACCGACTTCGATCTTAGGAGGCACCAAGAGCACAGTGGTGAACCTCTGCATATCGTCGACGACGGAGAAAAGGTTATTCCCTACGTCATAGAGCCCTCGTTCGGGCTCGAGCGGATCATCCTAGCCGTACTTACGGAGGCTTACACTATCGAGGAAAAGCGAACCTACCTTAGACTCAAGCCTAGGATCGCTCCCTTCAAGGTTGCAGTTTTTCCGCTTGTAAAGCGAGATGGCTTGGATACTTTAGCTCGGAAAATTTACAACGAGCTGAGAGACCGTTTCCGAGCCTACTACGATGAAGACGGCAGCATCGGTAAACGTTACGCAAAGGCAGATGAGATAGGGGTTCCCTTCTGCGTAACCGTTGATGGACAGACGG
Source organism: Infirmifilum tikiterense (assembly GCF_054696565.1). The sequence continues at coordinate 767,260 of NZ_CP182482.1, read as the reverse complement.
CAATAGACGGCACGGTCACCGTAAGGTACAGAGATACGAGACAACAGGTTCGCGTTCCTCGAGAGCATCTCGCAGAGCTTCTCCACAACGGGATTGAAGAGAAAAGTTAATATCCGTTCAATTGTGTATGCTAGAAACAGCGGACGGGGCCGGTAGCTCAGCTAGGAAGAGCGACGGTTTGCCTAGCTCTGCTAGGTGGGTCGAGGCTTTTAACCCGTAGGTCCCGGGTTCAAATCCCGGCCGGCCCGCTTCGAGCTAGACGATAGTCAATATATAGCGTGACATCGCTTCCTCGTTGTGATGATGAGTGACTTGCCGACCGAGCTGTAGCTGTGAGGAACGGCAGTCAGCCTGAAAAAAATTTTAATTCTAGTAGTTTCTATGTTGGTTTTCAGGGCCCGTCGTCTAGCGGTTAGGATGTCGCCCTCACAAGGTAGGAGTGAGCACTCCTGGGAGCGGCGGAGGTCCCGGGTTCGAATCCCGGCGGGCCCACCTTACTGAATGAGAATGCTTAGCCGGACCATAAACCTAGCCGAAGCTAGCTGCAAGTTATATGGGGACACGTCTAGCGAAAAGCTGATAAGATTCCTCTGCATGATGGTGGGCAGCCCCGGTAGCTCAGACTGGTGGAGCGTCGGCCTTGTAAGGCCTTCGAGAAAGGGTTCGAGAAAGCCGAAGGTCCCGGGTTCGAATCCCGGCCGGGGCTTTTTCCCAGAATACCACTTGAAGAGAGTTCATGCATAACTGAAATCTGCTGTGAGAGTTCAAAGCTCAGAAGGCTTAATAAGGTGGGGAAACTTTATGTGAGCGTGTCTCTGACGAGCGTTCGCTTTAAAGCGAAAGTTACGCTCATACAGACCATCGACGCGCCTTTTGGTGAAAAGATGGTGAAGATCGAACTCAGTGAGGAAAGAGAGATGCCCGAACCTCTATTCGTAAGGTCACCGGATAGCGAGATAGGTAGGGAAATAGCCCCCATAATCACCCAGATAATGAGGATGTTTCCCGGTGCGCCACCGGGCGCTGTAAGAGTGCCTCGGGTGACCATACTGCTATCTGAGGACGAGTGGGAGAGGTTCGTAACAAAACCGAGTATCGGTGACTTTTTCGAAGTTGTTATAACTAATGAAAAGATAGAGCTTAAGAAGGAGAGCTAGGGAGGACTTAACTTTAGGTACTTAAGCGGGATCTCCTGGTACTTGCCGTCGGGGGTCCACCTTACTATGATTACTGGTAGTACATGGGCCTCCAGCTCCCTCTCAGCTATTCTCAGTGAGTCCATGTTTTCCAAATCTTCTATAGGAATTAAAACGGGCGCGCCGAGAGAGATTTGCAGAGCTCTAATGCCTATGATTCGCGCTTTCTCGAAACGTGTCAGCCATGGTGGACCGATCTTTACCTGAAACTGCTTTTGTTGAAGTTTATTATCATCAGACATAAACGAGTTAAGCAAGAAAAACAATATTTAAATTTTTTTAGAAAGAAAAGGGGTCTCTTAGTCGAATTCCGACTCTCCCTTATGCTCGGATTCTTTCTCTTTGCCCTTCTCTTTGCCCTTAGGAGGCTGTGCGGCAATGATATCGTCGATTCTCAGTATCATTATCGCCGCTTCGGTTGCAGATTTAAGCACCTGCTTCTTGACGTTAGCCGGTTCGAGCACTCCGGCATTGAACATGTTTTCTATTTTCCCTGTGTAGGCGTTGATTCCTGCCCACTTCTCGCCCTTTGCGTGTAGGCGCTTAAGGTCGGCTAACACATCTATCGGCTCCACACCCGAGTTCTGCGCAAGTATCGCCACGAAGTTCTCGAGGGCTTCAGCGTACTTCAGCACGGCTAGCTGCTCTTTGCTTGGCAGAGTTCTGGCAAAGTCTCTGAGCCTCATGGCGAGCTCGATTTCCACGGCGCCCCCTCCTGCCAGCACTTTCGGCTCCTGTATGACGTTCCTCACAACGCTCAGAGCGTCGTGTATTGCCCTCTCAGCCTCGTCCACGATGTGCTCTGCACCGCCTCTGACGAGGATTGTGACGCTCTTGGGGTTGGGGCAGCCCTCGACGAAGACCATCTTCTCGTCCGCCACCTTCCTCTCCTCCACGAGCTTCGCGGTGCCCAGGGCCTCGGGCGTGATGTCCTCAACCCTAGTCAGGATCCTCGCCCCAGTAGCCCTAGCAAGCTTCTCCATATCACTCTTCTTCACACGCCTAACAGCCAGAATCCCAGCCTTAGCCAAGTAGTACTGCGCAACATCATCAATACCCTTCTGGCAGAAAACCACATTAGCACCACTCTCCTTGATCTTCTCAACCTTCTTTCGAAGTATCTCGGCTTCCTGATCAAGGAACATCTTCAGCTGCTCGGGTGTGGTGACGTTGATCTTTGCCGTCCACTCGGGCTTCTCGATCTCTAATGGGGCGTCGAGCAGGGCGATCTTCGCGTTCTCAACCCTCTTAGGCATAGCAGGGTGGACAACCTCCTTGTCTAGCACAATCCCTTTCACGAGCACGGTTTCCGTGATGCTTTCGCCTCTCTTTTTCTCGACCTTAATGTCGTCAAGACTCAGCTTGTAGCCGCCATCTTTCTTCTCTACAACCTGTAACGCCGCATCGACAATTATCTTAGATAGGAACTCCTTGAATTCAGCAACAACCTTACTCGATAGAGCGGTTTGAGAGATTTTCTCGAGCACATTTCTATCAAGAGGATCAACTTTCTCAGCTATCTCATCAACTATCCGAGTTGCTTCGACGAGAGCTTTCTCAAAGCCCTCGGTGATAACCGTCGGGTGGACGTCTTGATCGATGAGTTCCTCTGCCGCAGTGAGGAGCTGCCCTGCCAGGACCACGACGCTCGTGGTTCCGTCTCCGACTTCGTCATCCTGAGCCTTAGCTACTTCTACAAGCATTTTAGCAGCTGGATGCTGCACCTCCATCTCTTTTAGGATGGTGGCTCCGTCACCGGTAATCGTAGCATTGCCAAATGAGTCGACAAGAAGCTTATCCATGCCTCTTGGTCCTAGAGAGCTAGCCAGAGCCTCGGCAATTACTCTAGCAGCATATATGTTTGCCTTACGCGCGTCTCTCCCAGTCGTTCTCTGAGTTCCCTCTTTCAGTATTAAAACAGGTATTTGACCCGCCGGCTGTGCCATCCCGTTCACCTTCAGCACCTCAAGAAAAACATCGCTTCTATAAATACTTTACGCCCAGGAAGAGATAAATATCCTAGATGGTTTGTTGATAGCCATGCCCAGTCGCGCCAATGATGGCCACGCGAAAGAAAGCGTTGTTTTTATACTAGTTCTCCTAATCTCTGTACTCTTAATTTTCTCGCTTAGTTACATTCTGCGAACACAGGTTCCCTTAGCCGTCGTCTCGAGCTGGTCAATGGAGCCAACACTTCACGTAGGAGATATCGTAGTTGTAGTAGGTTCAGAGTCCTATTCGGTAGGTGACATCGTTGTATACGAGTCTCCTTCTGGTCTAATCGTGCATCGGATCGTGCTGATAGCAGGTAATACGTACGTGACAAAGGGCGACGCAAATCCCTACCCTGACAGCCTTCATCCTTCTTTCTCATCAATAAAGGGTAAAGTGGTTCTCGTAATACCTTACATCGGCACGATAAAGCTTGCCTTCGAGTCTCTCATTAGAGGTTAGAGCCTACTAATTTTCTACAAGATTTTTCTCGAGGCAGTTTATAAACTAAGCATTTATATACCCCTATTATGTATTTTTAAAGCGTCACAGGAGGTGGTCACAATTACAAAACAGCCGGTTTACGAGATACAAAATGTGGTAGCATCTGTAACTCTAAACCAACGTTTAGACCTGGAGAGAATAGCAGAGCGCATACCCCATGCTGAGTATAGCCCGGAACATCCCAGGTCTCCGGACCTGGGATCCGAGAGTTCCCGGGGTTAGTGCTACGTCTGAACAGGCCTAAAACCGCCACGCTAATATTCTCTAGCGGGAAGATGGTTTGCACTGGAGCAAAGTCGGAGTCAGAGGTTAAAAAGGCAGTTAACAGCATAATAAAGCTCCTGAAGCAACACGGTATCGACATAAAGAACGAGCCGATAGTTGAGATCCAAAACATAGTTGCAAGTGCAAACCTGAAGGCGGGAGTTGATCTCGAGAGAGCTGCGTTCTTGCTTGAAAACGCAATGTATGAGCCAGAGCAGTTTCCGGGGCTGATCTACAGGATGAGAGAGCCAAAAGTAGTTCTACTGATTTTCAGTAGCGGAAAAGTCGTGTGCACAGGCGCTAAAAGAGAGGAAGAGGTCAAAGAGGCTGTCGACAAGATATACAATATCCTCAAGGAACACGGTGTCCTGCTCGAGGAGGAGTAGCCTAAACAGCAAAAGTTAAGACTACCTTTTTATCTCTCTGAGCCTGGGTGCACCTACTACGGTGGAAAAAGCTTACATAGTCAGGGAGGCACGTCGCGAAGACCTTGACGAGGTTATAAGGATCAATAGGGAAGTCTTACCCGAGAATTACCCTGCCTTCTATTTTGAAATGCACTTGAAAAACTTCGGGAAGGCGTTCCTCGTAGCGGAGATGAATGGAAAGATCGTCGGGTATGTAATGTGCAGAGTTGAGTATGACACTCTGTACACAAACCCCAACAAGGTTGGGAAAAGGGGACACATCATTTCGATAGCCGTGATCCCTGAGGCACAAGGAAAGGGTATCGGGACCGAGTTAATGACCAGGGCGTTGGAAAGCATGAAAAAGTACTACGGAGCAGAAGAGTACTACCTGGAGGTGCGTGTCAGTAACGAGATCGCTATTCGAGTCTACAAAAAACTGGGGTTTAACGTTATTAAAGTTCTACCCAAATACTACCTTGACGGCGAAGATGCATATTTAATGGCTCGGCCTGCTTAGACTTTGACAACTGTATCTGCCTGCGAGTTGTAGAGCGCGATTTGCGTCCAGTTGTACCCGCTTGGCGTCCTGATCACTGCCCAAACTGCGTAGTCTCCCGCTGACCTGTCCCCTGTTTGGTCTAGTGCTGTGTTTCCTGTTACTCCGTAGTAGTGCTGCGCCACGGTGGGGAGGGCTTTGGCGATGGCTTCCCCGCTGTACTGGCCTGCAGCCATCACCGAGAGGGCCACAAGCCAAGCAGCATCATAAGCGTTCATTGCATAAGAGTGCGGGTATTCGCCAAACCTACTCCTAAACCTTTCAATAAACTCCTGTTGCTGAGGGTTGCCGGCGGGCTGGAATATCGTGCACGGAAACCCTCCGAGCATCACCAGTTGTTCGCCAACTTGGTCAGAGAGCTTTGTTGATAAAGCTACACCATCTGTTCCGAACCACTTGAGCTTTGAGAGTGTGGGGTTTTGGGCGGCTGCCTGGATTACTCTTATGCCGTCGTCCTCGAAGCTGATGAGCACCACCGCGGTGGAGGGGCCGAGCTTGGAGGCGGCTTCGGCGAGCCTAGCGACCTCGCCCGAGACGTCCTGGGCGTTGGGGTCGAAGGCGACGGCCTCGACGCTGCCGCCGAGCTCCCGGAACCTGGCGGCGAAGGCCTCGAAGAGCCCCTTGCCCCACGCGTCGTTCCTGTAGATCACCGCAGCCCCCCGGAAGCCGCTGCCGAACACCAGCCTAGCCAGCGCCCGCCCCTGGTACACGTCGTTAGGCACAACCCTGAACACGTAGTCGCCAGCAACAGCAAGCGAGGGTGCTGTGGAGCCTACGCTTACTACTACGACTTTGTTTGCATCTGCGAACTGCTTGACTTGGCTTACTTCGCTGCTCGCCTCAAGCCCTATGACGGCTTGTACTCCTTGGGCTGCGAGGGCCTGTATCTTGGCTCTAGCCTGCTCGGGGTTCGTGCCGGTGTCCTCGACGAGGAGCTTGAACCTGAAAGGCGACCCAACCTGCTCCGCGAAGGCATTAATGTCCTCCACAGCAAGCTCAAGCGCGTGCATGTCTCGCTTACCGTACGATTCCAAGTCTCCTGTGAGTTCGACTAATGCTCCTATGGGGACCACAACTGCCTGCACACGAGTTGTATTTTGCTGTAGTGACGTGAAGTAAGAAAGCCCCAGAGCTGCCCCAAGAAGCAGGCCCACTATCAAAGCAGCGGAGATTTTTATCGCGGCTCTGACGCTTTTTCTTTGGCTGGATTGATTCGCCTGCACGGTCAGTGTTGAAAAATCTAGCTTTTTAAAAATGGTGATACTTATAATTCTTCAACGATTATTTGGCATATATCATATTGATTAATATTTTGTTATCAGATATAATAAGCTCAAAGGACACCCGTGAGGCAAAAAAGTTATAATCGTTCTTTTCCATGAGGAGTGGGGATATCTATGCCCATTAGGGACCCTGAAAAACTGCAACTGGCCCTAGATCACCACTTTAAAGTGAAGATCTGCAGAAGGTGTAATGCCCGTAATCCTTGGGAGGCCGACAGGTGCCGTAGGTGCCACAGCAGGGATCTTCGGCCTAAGAGGTACAAGAAGTAGAAACGTTTTCTATTTATCAAGCTTTTACTGTGATAATCTTTGTGCAGAACTATGGGACGCGTAGATAAGGGGGCCAAGTGCTCCGTAGAGGGGTGCGAAAGAGACGCTATTAGATCCATATCGCTAGAGAATTTCAAGAAGAGTGGTGTTTCCCTTAAGCTAAAGGAAGGTGTGAGACGGGTGTACCTCTGTCGAGAACACTATAAGGAATACAAGAAGAGCTATCGAAAAAATGTTTGGAGGATTGAGCGCTTTAACTGGTGACATCCGTGCTTTATCTTTTCTCTGTCAGGTACTCCGGTCCCGACGGAAAAGCCGTGATGTACTTCTACGACGATGAGACCGGCACTCTCAAAGCAGTGCCGGACTACAGCGGTCACAAGCCTTATCTGCTTACAGATTACACGCCTGAAGAGCTTATTGAGAAGTTCCCGGAAGTTTTACGGCACCCAGGTTTTAACAAAATTGAAGTTGTCGAGAAGTACGACGCTCTCAACGACCGGTGGGTTATTATGACTAAGGTCGAGGCGCTTGACCCATTGTCGATCGGAGGTTCGTCTAAGAGCATAAGGGAAGTTCTCAAGGGGCACGCCTGGGAGGCTAAGATAAAGTACCATCACTGCTACATCTATGACAAGCATTTGATCCCTGGTATGCCCTACACTTTGACCAACGGTGAACCTAAACTGGCTGAAGTGGAGGTTCCGCAGGGCATAAGAGAGCTCGTTAAGACCTTAAGCGAGGATAAAGTGCAGGAAACTGAGATGCTTGAGTGGGCTAAACTTCTCAACGCTCCTATCCCGAAGATTCGACGAATAGCGATCGACATTGAAGTTGAGTCTGAGGCACTCCGCGTACCCAGCCCTAAATTGGCAGAAGACAGAGTAATCGCAGTCTCCTTTTATTCCTCCGACGGTCGGAAAGGCGTCTTCCTCCTAAAGAGGCAGAACATTGATGTAAGGGAGGCTCCAAAAATACCGAATGCTGATGTCAGGTTTTTTGAAGACGAGAAAGATCTCCTTCAGGCTGTTTTCTCACTACTCGACAGCTACCCGGTCGTTCTTACTTTTAACGGCGATAACTTCGACCTCCCTTACCTATACAACAGGGCTCTCAAGATCGGCTTTAGGAAAGAAAACATCCCTATAGTGTGGAGTGAGAAGTCGGAGTACGCTGATCTCCGCAACTCGATTCACATAGACCTGTACAAGTTCTTCACTAATAAATCAATGAAAGTCTACGCCTTTGGCAACAAATACAGGGAGGGGCAGACCCTAGACGAGATAGCTTCAGCGCTAATAGGTAAGGGAAAAGTTAAACACGAGGACCTGATATCAGAGATGAGCTACGAAAGACTGGCTGAGTACAGTTTCCGTGACGCAGAGCTGACTTATGAGCTCACCGCCTTCAACGACGACCTTGTAATGAAGCTGATTATACTCATGATGAGGATCTCGAAGCTGCCTATGGAGGACCTTACGCGCCACAATATCTCTGCATGGATTCGGAACATGTTCTACTTTGAGCACAGGCAACGAGGGTGGCTAATCCCTAACCCAGAGGAGATCGTACAGCTAAAGGGAGAAACTTCGACTAGAGCTATAATAAAAGGCAAGAAATACCTTGGAGCGATAGTCATAGACCCCATACCTGGAGTCTACTTTAACGTGCTCGTAGTGGACTTTGCCAGCCTGTATCCCAGCGTGATAAAGACGGGTAATCTTAGCTATGAGACTGTCCGCTGCCCGCACGAGGAGTGCAAGAAGAACATTATACCCGGCACAACACACTGGGTGTGTACAAGGAAACGAGGTATGATGTCGTCGCTCATAGGCGTTCTGAGAGACCTGCGCGTCTACGTGTACAAGAAAGTGGCAAAAGAAAGCAAGGACAGCGCTGAAAAACAGCAGTACGAAGTTATCCAATCTGCTCTCAAGGTCTTCCTGAATGCAAGCTACGGAGTCTTCGGCTCCGAGGCCTTCCCATTGTATTGCCCCCCTGTGGCCGAGGGCACGACGGCTTTGGGTAGGTACGCGATTCTAAAGACTATGCGCAAAGCCGTTGATCTAGGTATCCCTGTTCTTTATGGTGACACAGACAGCCTCTTTCTGTGGAACCCCTCACGTGAACAGCTCGATAAACTTCTCCAATCAGTTTTAGACGAGCTGAAAATCGACCTAAGTATAGATAAAGAGTACAAGTGGGTCGTGTTCAGCGAGAGAAAGAAGAACTACCTAGGAGCACTCAAAGACGGGAAAGTGGATGTGAAGGGACTTGTTGGCAAGAAGCGAAACACTCCGGATTTTGTAAAGAACCTCTTTACAGAGATCATTTCACTACTCTCTAAGGCCGAGAACATAACCTCTTTCGAGGAAAGCATAGAGAAGGTTAGGGAGATCATCAGGCAGGCTATAAAGGAGCTTAAAAATGGTGAAGTACCGCTCGACCAGCTTGCTTTCAATGTCGTGCTAACGAAAGACATCCAGGAGTACAACAAGACAACACCTCAGCACAAGAAAGCCGCTCAGCAACTTTTGTCAGAGTACCGTAAGCTCTACGGAAGCGTCCCGGTGAACATTACACGTGGTAGCATAGTCAGTTACGTTAAAACAAGGGATAAACATGGTGTGAAACATCTCCAGCTGGCAAGAATCGACGAAGTAGACACTGAAAAATACTTGGAAGTGATGAAAACCACGCTGGAACAAGTCCTGGACGCACTTGAAATAAGCTTCGACGAACTACTCGGAGTCTCTTCCATCGATGAATTCCTAAAAATCAAACAATGAGAAAAGAAATGCTCTATGCTGAAACAGTTTCCTCTATTTTCTTCCTAGCCGCCTCAAAATCGGGCTGAGTCCCGATCACTGGAACCTTCGTTAATATATGCCTTACTTGCCCATCATCGTATACCACGAAGACTTGAGGAATATCTGCGCCCCCCAACTCGTCCTTCTCACCGTACTTAGTCAGAAAAACATAGTCTTCTTCCCTTTCCTCAAACTCTAGTCCCTTGCTCGCAGCAATCTCCTGACATATCTTCTTCAGCTTGTCATTAAAGCTAGCCCAAGAAGCTCCAACAAACACTATTTTCACAGGTTTTCCCATCGCGGCTCACCGCAAGCACAGAAAGGCTCTACAATCCTCTATTTATATTCTCCGCTAATACTCACAGGAATTTTTAATTTTCAGCGGTAATGTTACTATTTGATTTCCCTCACTTTTTCTTTGTTTATTTCATGCTTATGCGCTTAGCTTCATCTGCCCCTGATAGAGTATGACCGTGGCAATGTGGCTACATATCCTTGCCTTCCTCACATTGCCGTATGCGCAGGAGAAGCAGTCGCAACCGTACTTCTCATTATAGATCCAGACGCTGCACCAGGGGTAGGTGTGGCGTAAATTGGGGACCTCTCGACGAGCCAGTGCTCCCCGCCAACCCTCTCCACTTTCCCAGCAAGAAGCCTGCACATGGCCCCGTAAATCCACTTCACGAGCTTATCGAGGAAATAGAACTGCAGCTCCCCTAAGACCTCGAGCAGGTTCCCCCCGCGCTCCTCGACTATCCTATCGCCGCAGTGGCCGTAGAAGGCGAACGTCATCAGCACCCAGGGCACTTTGCTCTCGCTGCTCCTAGCCCTCAAGCGAGGGCACCCGCAGAACCTTCTCCGTCAGCAACGTGGTATGAGTTACTACTCTTCTTTCAGCATGTCGCTGATGCTTTTCACCTCTCCCCCTTTCTTGTAAACGATTTTTGTCTCAAGTCTTATAGGGAGACCTATCTCACTGAAAACCCAGTATACTGTCTCTGCATTCATGTCGCCTTTTAGTCTTCCAGAGTAATACAGTCTCCCTAACTTCTCTCCTATTTTTCTAGCTGTATCTCCATATTGCTCAACTGCCTTTTCGAACATCATCTTACCGTCCTCTGTTAGATGCTCCAGGAATACTGCGTAGTAATCAGGTTCAGCTTTCTTAGCGTCTTTTTTTCCCAGCAACTCTTTCTGCATTCTTTGGAGCATTCTTCGTTTGATGATCTCGAGATCTATATCTCCACTCATCCTGCCTCCCCTCCTTTCTCAATAAGGTTAACAATATAATGCTTGCACTAATATTCCATACAGGCCGGGTGGTAATAAGGTCGCCGCTCGAGGCGCTTCGCGCATGCGATGAAAAGCGGCAACCCACACCCGGCACAAACCAGCTTTTTCTCGGGAAAACAGAGGATGAGCCAAACTGCCAGGCTATACCCGTATATACCTTCAACGATCAGTAACTTTAACTGCTTTAACCCCGCTGAAGACTGATCATCGGGCTATAGAACGTAGTTCCAAAATGTTCTCAACACGAGAAGTGGGCCGGCCGGGATTTGAACCCGGGACCCCCCGGTTATCAGCCGGATGCTCTACCTGGCTGAGCCACCGGCCCTAGACGCTGCGACTAATTCAATTACCTAGCTCAGCTATTTAACCTTTTGGTCCGCACGTGAATTAGTTTTTCCTTTACGAGAAGATTGAGCAAGCCTTACTCGCGCTTTAGGTTCAGGCAATAAATATACTGTTTAAGGCGCCCCGGCCGGGATTCGAACCCGGGTTCTGCGGCTCTCTGCCGGAGCTACCGGCGACAGGCCGCCACTCCAGGACAGGGTCTTCCTGGGCCACTAGACGACCGGGGCTAATCGCAGTTACCTAAAAGGGGTTATTAAATTTTTACCCTAAGGAAGCTCAGCCTAACAACTCCCTTTCGGCCAACTTCTTCCCGGAGAGAAAGATTTATGATACCTTTATCCCCTGTTTGTGTGGGGGCCGGTAGCTCAGCTAGGTAGAGCGGCGGTCGCTCAGAACAGGCCGAGGCTCCAGACCCGTAGGTCGGGGGTTCAAGTCCCTCCCGGCCCACCACTCCCCTTTTTAGGAGTTAGGGCTTAGACGGCGATTTTACAGAAATTTTGCTAGGAGGAGTCTGATTATAGAATCATTTAATTCAATCTGGCTTGACATTGTGATTAAAATTACATCAAGCTGCACATAGGGGTTTCTAAGCATGCTAATAATCTCTCTTTTGATGTCTTTCGCAGCTTTAGTGGATTTCACAGCTATTGTTCTGCCGTCAATATAGTCACTCTTCCTAACAACTAGAGACCTCCTATCGGTGAACGTTAAGTTGCATGACCCCCTAGCAATCACGTAGTCGTACAGATTTGTGCCCGGAATTGCCAATATCATCACCAACCAGTCTCCTCTACGAAGCGAGTCCTTAAGATCATTAGACAGATCGAAAGCTGCTTTAGTCGCTGAAACTGCTAATATGCAGTCCCCCCGAGGAGTAAGATCATTATCTCTTGTGATCTCCAGCGTAGTTGCATGAAAAGCTTTTACGTTAGGGTGCCCGAACGCTTTCAGTTTTTCAACAGCAACTATTGACTGCATCAAAATCAAAGACCTAGAACCCAAACCAGCTTTCAAGGGATGTCTGCTTAAAGTAAGTCTTGTACGCTTTCTCGAGTCTTTCAAGCGCGTTCTCGACTCTCTCAACGGAGAATTGATGCTCGTCCACGAGGAGCTTTATCACCTTTTCTCGGTCAGGTTCCCTCCACTGCAAGACGTATTTATCTGATACTTCGGGTTTAAGGAAAATCTGCATAATCACATCAGGAGGAGTGTCGAAATCCCACTGCACAGCCCTAAAAACCTTCTCAGGATCTTGAAGCTCCTTTACAAGCTTTAAGGCTTTTTTGACCCCATAGCCCTTGACTCCTCCTGGGTTGTAATCCGTACCTACTAGGATGCCTAAAACCACTAGCTGTTCGCGAGTAATGCTGTGGAATGATAGGAGCTCTATAAGCTCTATAATCTCCGGTTTGACCTCTACGTACACTTCCTTTCTAGGCAACTTCCTCCTTCCCGTAATGGCTAGATTACGGACGAGCCTCACCGCACCGAATAAGAGCGAGTCATAGTCTTGGCTACCTGACGCCCATGCGTCGCCTCTTTGCGTCATGTACGCAGCCTGTGCTTCACCTTCGCTTGGTGCCTGGACAAAGGGCACCCCCATGTATGTCAGAAGCCTTTTTGCGTCCTCAATCATACCGCTTGTTAGCCGGCTTGTCTGCTGGGCGTAAATACGCGCCTCCTCTAAATCGCCTCTCTCGATAGCCTCAAGGTACTTCCTCTCAGCTTCAACCTTTATCTGCTGCCGCCTCTCCAGCTCCTTTAGCTTTACCTCCGGTGGTCTGCCGTCGAAAACATACACGGGCCTGATCCCGTTTTCAATGAAGTTGATCGTCCTGTAGAAGAGACCGTTAAGATGACTCGTTATGTTCCCGTGAGCATCCATGAGAGGAGTCCCGTCCTTCTGCCTTATAGTAGCCAGGAACTGGTAAAGGCTGTTGTAAGCATCAATAGCAACAACCTTACCCGAAAGTGAGCTCAATTCAACTTCCTTGGCAACCGGCTCAACAAGTTCCTTAAGGTCAACTCCCATTATCCTCGCCCCGATAATTTCTATTTGTACCGCCCTGAATTAATTGGACAGATCTCAGGTTTCTCCTCACGAATGTGACTCTCACCATCCCACGAGTTTCTAGAATTAAAAGCAACTTGTTAAACTCCTTTGGAGTGATCTCTAAGCCATCCTCAGACCTGAGAAGCTTAGAGACGCTTTCAAATAACTCTTTATCACTTGCTTGCCCGCCTCTTCGCTGTAGCTCGGAAAGTATGAGGGATATAACGACGCTCATCGCGCTCACACGTAGAATCCCGTTACCGTTAATTGCTGCTTTGAGACCTTTCTCGCTCTCTCGTTCCAAGATTCATAGAACTTAATTATGTCTGGCGTTAGGGAAGGCCGGACTTTTTTCAAAGCCTCTTCAAAGTGTCTCATATGAACCTTATCGGTGTTTATGTTTTCTCTCAGGGCTATTAACCCAGCTTCACGTACTAAAACTTCAATGTCTGCTCCCGTGTAGCCTTCTGTCCTCTTTGCGAGCTCTGCGAGGTCTACGTCCTCGGCTAGGGGCATTCTCCTCGTGTGCACTTTGAAGATCTCGAGCCTGGCCTTCTCGTCGGGCGGCGGGACGTAGACCAGCCTGTCGAACCTCCCAGGCCTGAGCAGAGCAGGGTCGATGATGTCAGGCCTGTTAGTGGCCGCAATCACCACAACACCCTCAAGACGCTCAAGACCATCCATCTCCGTGAGAAGCTGGCTAACTACGCGCTCCGTTACGCCTGAGTCAGATGAGACCAGGCCCCTCATTGGTGCAAGTGCATCGATTTCATCTATGAAAATCACGCAGGGCGCTGCTTGCCTGGCTTTTCTGAAGATCTCTCTGATTGCTCTCTCGCTTTCCCCAACCCACTTACTGAATATCTCTGGGCCTTTTATGCTCACGAAATTTGCCTCGCTCTCGGTTGCCACGGCCTTCGCGAGCAGGGTCTTGCCAGTTCCAGGTGGGCCGTAGAGCAGTATACCCTTAGGCGGGTCAATGCCCAGCCGCTCAAAGGACTCCGGGTATTTGAGGGGCCACTCCACGGCCTCCCGCAACTGCTGCTTAACATCCTCAAGACCGCCGATGTCGTCCCACCTCACATTGGGAACCTCCACCTCTATCTCCCTAAGTGCGCTAGGAGTTATTTCTCTAAAAGCGTTCAGAAAGTCTTCCATCTCGACTTCGATAGTTTCTAGAACTTCTACAGGAATCTCTTCCTTCTCCAAATCGATCTTAGGCAAAACTCTACGCAGTGCTTTCATCGCGGCCTCACGGCACAAAGCAGCAAGATCCGCCCCCACATAGCCATGTGTTATTTCCGCAAGCTTTTCTAAGTCCACGTTCTTGGCTAGCGGCATGCTCCGAGTATGAACCTTAAGAATCTCCAGCCTTCCACGCTTATCAGGTATCCCTATCTCGATCTCGCGGTCGAATCTCCCAGGACGCCTAAGAGCAGGGTCCAGTGCGTTCGGCCTATTCGTAGCGCCTATGACTATTACATCACCCCTAGCCTCTAGCCCGTCCATTAGTGCTAGGAGCTGTGCTACAACTCTCTTCTCGACCTCGCCTGTCACCTCCTCCCTTTTCGGGGCGATGGCGTCGATCTCATCGATGAAGATTATAGCCGGGGCATGCTCCTTAGCCTCCTCGAAGATCTCCCTGAGCCTCTGCTCGCTCTCACCGTAGAACTTGCTCATAATCTCGGGGCCATTGATAGCTATGAAGTAGGCGTCGGTCTCGTTAGCAACAGCCTTCGCCAGCAGGGTCTTGCCAGTTCCAGGTGGGCCGTAGAGCAGTATACCCTTAGGCGGGTCAATACCCAGCCTCTTGAACAGCTCAGGGTGTTTAAGCGGCAATTCCACCATCTCCCTGATTTTTTGCTTGGCTTCTTCCAGATCTCCTATGTCGTCGTAGGTGACCCTTGGTATCCTACCAACGTCAACCGGCCTTTCGAGTATCTTCAGCTGAGTCTTCTCAGTGACCATAACCACTCCTTTGGGCTTTATGCTAACAACGTTGAAGTGTATGACCTGGCCTAGGACAGGTATCTGTATAATATCCCCCTCAATTATCGGCCTATCCAGTAACCGCTTCTTGACGTACGCGACGAAGTTCTCATCCACAGCGAGCGTCATAGAGACGGGGGCAAGCCTAACCACCACAGCGGGTTTAACTTCGGCTTTTCTCACCTTCACCTTATCCCCGATACTAACGCCGGCATTTTTCCTGGTCCAACCGTCCATTCGAATAATGCCCTTCCCCTTATCTTCTGCATAACCAGGCCAGGCAATGGCCACAGTTTTCCTCTTACCCTCAATCTCTACCACATCGCCAGCGCTAATGCCGAGGGCCTCCATCGCATCCTCGTCAATCCTAACCCTGCCTCTGCCGGCCTCGTGTTGGCGAACCTCGTACACCTTCAGCTCTATCTCGCTTGGCTTCTCGTCGCTACTCACGTGACATCACCAGAAGCTATACTTACCAACACGTAGGGGCATATAAAAACTCTGCCACCCCCTCGTGTACGCCAAGGTGTTCCCTAGCGAGCTCTCTCAGACCAGCTAGACGAAAGCAAGTCTTATAAAAACAAGACCCCACTACTCCCCATCTTCTTGCAAATCGCAGGGAACAACTAAGAGTTGAATGTTGGGATCAAAAGCAAAGCTTATAGCTAAGGAACCTATCCCCTCTCCAGGTGCTGGCATGAGTTCGGATAACAGACAATTCGTGCTAGTGAACTACACAATAAGCATAGTCGACGAGAGCGGAGAAAAAGTCGTAGACACCACAATTGAGGAAGTAGCAAGAGAGCATAACCTCTCAACGCAAAACATTTTCGAGCCCGAGCTGGTTATTGTAGGTGAGGGTCTACTCTTCAAGCCTATTGAAGACGCTTTACGGGAAATGAAAGAGGGAGAAACCAAAGAAGTCATTCTCGAGCCATCTCAGGCGTTCGGTGAAAGAGATCCAAAGAATATTAGAGTGATACCCGCACGCGAGTTCACCCGGCAGGGAGTTATACCCCGGGTAGGCGAAGAGGTCGAGATTGGAGGTCAAAGAGGTAGGATCATCAGAGTCGGAGGGGGACGTGTAACCGTAGACTTCAACCACCCGTTTGCTGGCAAGAAGGTAAAAGCGACGCTTAAACTTGAGAAAGTTCTCAGTAGCGACGAGGAGAAAATACGAGAGCTTTTCCACAGGTGGTTTAGAGGTGTTCCGAGAGAACAGATAACTGTTGAAAAAAGAGATGCCGAGGTTACAGTGGGCATCCCCACTACAGCTCTGCTTCACGATAATGCCTACCAACTATTAAACGCGTTTATTAGAGATGTTCAGAAGTACCTTCCCAGCGTCCATTCAGTGAATGTAGTGTTCACGTTTAAGCTAGAACGAGAGCCGGCTAAAGAACCTACCCAGACTCCTGCTGCGCAACCCTCCCAAGAAGCTTCCGCCTCGCAAGAAGCCAGATCCGCGGAGAAGGAGGGTCAATAAACTCTACTTCCACAAGCGAAAAACCACTCCCCACTTTTTCGATCTCCCTTAGGATTCGTATACGCTCTCCTTCTTCAATAAAGACGGGAGTGCACTCTTCGACGCCCTCATCGCAACTAGGTCTCCGATAGTAAACCACAGCACCCGGCATGACGTCTCTAGAGCTTAAAACCAGCTTAGCCGGCAGTTCTTCGACCTCAACTGTTATTAGGTCTTCGGCAAGAGCAGGGCAATGTACCACATGTTTACGCACACCTACAACCCTGTAGCTTACAAGTGGTCGTAGATTCCCTAAGCACGCATTGAAAAAGGGGCACTCTAGACACTTAGACGTGACCAATGGCTGAAAGACTATTCCAGGCTTGGCAAAGAGCGACGTCACCATCGAAACTGCGCGACGCGGCATAGTGCTCTTTTTATACCTGCTTTAATCATTTTACTTTTGCGCTTTGGTATGTCTGATGGAAAACTCCCTCCAGGTGCCCTCAAAGGAACGACCACGGTAGGGATAACCGGGAAAGATTTCGTCGTCCTAGCAGCTGACAGAAGAGCCACTAGTGGGTACTTCATTGCAAGCAAGCAAGTTTGGAAGATACTCGAAGTAGACTCGCACATCGCAGTCACTATAGCTGGTGCAGTGGGAGATGCTCAACAGCTCGTTGAACGGTTAAGGGCAGAGGCAAGGTACTATAGAGCAACCAACGGCGAGGGCATGTCCGTGAGAAGTTTGGCGACACTCGCCTCGGTGATCCTCTTCAACTACAGACCAATGCTATCAGTTCAGATGCTTATCGGTGGAATTGACAGTGAAGGTCCTTCATTATACTCGCTGGACTGGCTTGGAACTCTCACGCGTGAAAAGTTCACTGCGACGGGTTCAGGATCACCCTTTGCAGTATCCATGCTAGAGCACGAGTACAGGGATGACTTATCGCTGGACGAGGCAGTCCAGCTTGCTGTAAAGGCCGTCAGGGTAGCGCTTGCCAGAGATCCTGGTAGCGGTGAAGGTGTAGATGTTGCTACTATAACGAGAAGCGGCATTGCGTTCAAACGCACGTAGAAAAGTATTTAAAGACGTCTGGAATTAGGACACACACTTCTGTTCTCTGCAAGGTGAAGATTTTGGAAGTTGTGACGTCAGTAGCTCGGGAAGTCAGGGAGGCGATCTTCAGCAATCTCCCACCTGGTGCGGAGATCACAAAGGTGGATTTCGAAGGACCACGAATAGCCATCTACACTAGGAGACCTCAGGTCTTTCTTGAGAATGACAGCGAGCTCGTTAAGAGAATAGCTAAAACTGTCCGGAAGAGAGTCATCGTGAGGGGAGATGACGCATCTAGACTAGACGAGAAGACTGCACGAGATATAATACTCTCACTGATACCGAAAGAGGCTGGTCTAAAAGATCTCTACTTCAACGAAGCGATAGGTGAAGTCGAGATAGAGCTTCTCTACCCTGAGAAGGTTAATCAAGAGACTTTGAATAGAATTTTCATCGACACTCTTTGGTATCCGCGCGTTCTGCGCAGACCCCCCATTGTTAGCAGAAGCGTACGCGAGATACGCGAGATCTATCGTGCCGAAGTCGAAAGCAGGAGAAAGTTCCTGAAAGAGCTTGGCAATAGAGTTTACCGAAAGCCCGTTTTTGAGACGGATCGAGTAAGAGTTGTCGCGCTCGGAGCTTTCCAGGAAGTAGGCAGAAGCGCTATTCTAGTTCAAACGCCAGAGGCGAATATACTCCTAGATGCTGGGCTGAAACCCACAGGAAACTCTGACGAGCTACCGATGTTTGACCTGCCTGAGTTCGATGTCGACTCTCTCGATGCTGTTGTCATAACGCATGCCCATCTCGACCACGTCGGAGCACTACCAGTACTGTTCAAGTATGGATACAAGGGACCTGTGTACATGACTGAGCCTACGCTCCACTTGTCTAAGCTACTCTTCGAGGATTACATAAAGGTCTCTGAGCGCGAAGGCAGGCCTCAACTTTTCTCAGCAAGGGAAATATCGTCGATAATACTCCACACGTACGCTCTTGGCTACGGAGAAGTTACGGATATAGCCCCAGAGGTAAAGCTCACTCTCTACCGAGCTGGGCACATCCTAGGCTCAGCTCTGGTTCACCTCCACATAGGTGAGGGCCTTATTAACCTCGTCTACACTGGCGACATAAAGTTCGCGAGAACCATGCTACTCGACCCAGCACACACCAAGTTTCCAAGAGCAGAGGTTCTGATAATGGAATCCACCTACGGTAGCAGGAGCGATGTTTTGCCGAGCGAGGAGGAAGCTCGTCTCGAGCTAGCTAAGATCATCCTCGAAACCATAGAGAAGAAGGGGATTGTGCTTATACCTGTCCTGGCCGTTGGGAGAGCCCAGGAGGTCCTCCTTGCAATACTCGACCTTATTCGAAATAAAATCATTCCACCTCTTCCAATTTACATCGAAGGTATGATAGACGAGGTTTCCGCGGTGCATATGACCTTCCCAGAGTACCTTTCCGTAACCGTTAGAAACCTGATATACAACGACCAGAATCCTTTCACTTCCGAAAACATACACATCTACCGCGGTGAAAACAAGGAAGAGGTGGCCAGCACAAGACCAGCGGTAATCCTAGCAACTTCCGGTATGCTCACGGGTGGTCCTGTGCTCGAATACCTGAAGATACTTTCAGACGACGCCAATAGTAGCTTGGTATTTGTGAGCTACCAAGTTGAGGGTACGCTTGGAAGAAAGATACTTCAGGGACTGCGGAAATTGACGTTCCTTGATGAGGGAGGCAGGGTTGTCACAAAGGAGTTGAAGATGGGCGTGTACAGAGTTGAAGGTTTCTCAGGCCACAGCGACAGAAGGCAGCTAGAGGCCTACCTAAGAAGAGTTGAGCCTACCCCGCGAACAGTGATACTGAATCACGGCGAGAGAAGCAAGATTGAAGAGTTTCGATCCTATCTTCTCAGCGACTGGTTCAGGAAGAAAACCCACTTGAACTTCAATGTGTTGGCCCCGCAGAATGCGGAGAGTGTTCGGGTAGTTTAAGACAGGGAAAGCTGCCATATATCGTCATTGAGGTAGTGCAGGTTTTTAATGGCTTTACCCTTATGCACAGCTCTCAACTCTTGTGACGACATCAAGCTGACTCCTATTGCGATTACCCTACCTTTATCGTGATCCCTCACGAGGATCTTTGACCCTGCGTCGAATTCGCCCTCGATCATCTTGATGCCCGGAACCATGACGTCAGCTCCGTTGAGAATGTGTGGTATGGCCCCTTGGTCAACGTAGACTGACGGATAGCTGGGAGTAATACCCTTCCGGTATATAAGGTAGAGGCTTGGGATCAGACCCGCCTTTTCGAACCTGGCTAAGGTGACCATCCCGTCAACGAAATAAAGTTCAGTTAGACTTGCATGCTTTAGCTTGGCCACTTCCACGTTCTCACTCGAATTGATCAAGCCTGCTACTTCAGCGCCAACTTCCCTCATGGCTTCCTCAAAAAGCGCTTTCTTGTCCTTCTTGCTCAGTTTGTACCTTGTCACGATCTTCAACTTCTGGGAGCTTGCCACGCAACACACCCTCTACGGTATAGTATGAGATAACCCCCTCTTTATCAACTATTGCCAATACGAGTTCCCGATCGCTCTCAAGCGCTCTTCGAAACATTTCCTCAAACTCCTTAAAACTAAGCCTAGCTCCTTCCTTCACGACCCTCACAAGGTATCTTCGCACCTTATCCTTCTTCTTCCAGTCAATAAGAAATTCCAAGGGAGCAACACCAGGAAAAACCATAAGAGCACGGTTTCTTAGATCCGAATACACGTTGAGCTTCGTCCAAAAGTCAGGATCGGCCTTGCCCCCCAAAGTTACTATGGAGTCAAAGTGGAGCTCTTCACCCGAATCATCAACAGCCAGTAGCAACCCTCTATACGTAAGGTAAGCAGCCTCTAGGAGCGACAACTTAAGACACTCAGCCTCTCGTAGACCATAACCTCTCTCAGCCAGAAAGGAGACCGCCTCCTCGCCGCATACAACTACATAGCCCCCTGCTAATTTTCCTCTAAAGGGTTCTCTTTCAGCGCCCCTCTCTTGCTCCACATGCGTACTCGATAGTGAATGATATAAAACGTTTCTCTAAGGCTAAATTATTTTAGACACCCTTGAGAAAGCTCCTACAATGACTACGATCGAGGTACATAAAAAGGAGGCTCCAACCACTGTAAGATTTGCATTTGTAACTGTGAGCACATCTAGGTATCTCGCCTCGCGGATGGGAGGGAGCGTGGAAGATGTTTCCTTCATGAAAGCGAGGGAGATAATTGAAAGGAGTGGTCATAAGTTGACGCGTTATGTTCTCGTCCCTGACAACCCTCGTCTTATTCTCTTAGCAATAGATACTCTATTGAATGAGCCGGACGTTGATGAGATCATCGTAAGCGGGGGCACAGGACCCACGCCAGACGATCTAACTGTTCAAACTGTGAGACCTTTGTTTGAAAAAGAGCTAGAAGGGTTTGGGGACCTATTCAGGTTTGTGAGCTTTAAGGAAGCCGGCTCATCCAGTTTCCTCTCTAACTCCACCGCCGGGATTGTACGCGGTAAAATTATCTTCTGTATTCCTGGGTCGCCGGGGGCTGTCGAGACCG
The DNA here is from genome assembly GCF_054696565.1 of Infirmifilum tikiterense. The sequence continues at coordinate 746,163 of NZ_CP182482.1, read as the reverse complement.
CTTTAAGGGAACTCATCGTCCCAGAGGCTGGCCACGTCTTAAGCCTAGCGAGGCGAGCCGTATGAGCGGCAAAATAGGAGTGAAGATGGTGGACATAACGGAGAAACCTGAAGTCTACAGAGAGGCTACTGCTAGCGGTTTCATTCAACTGAAGAAAGAAACGGTAAAAGCTATACTGGAGGGGAAGGTTCCAAAAGGCGACGTGCTGAACGTGGCGCGCGTGGCAGCGATACTTGCAGTGAAGAAGACTTGGGAGATACTCCCGCTCTGTCACCCAATTCCAATAACCGGCGTGGAGGTCGACTTCGATTTAACAGAGGATGGTGTGGAGGCAACGGTCACTGTTAAAACCACCTCAAAGACGGGAGTCGAAATGGAGGCTTTGACGGGCGTTACCGTGGCGCTCTTGACGGTGTGGGATATGGTAAAATCCCTGGAGAAAGACGGTAGAGGCCAGTATCCTTACACCTTGATAAGAGAAGTACGCGTGTTGGAGAAAGTTAAACAGGCCTCAAAGGACGATAAACCTATCTGACCTAGTGGCTGATTCACCTCTACAAATCAGTTCACGCGATTTCAGGAGCACTTCGTTAACCCCTAGCCTCTTGGCACCCTTTTTCTGTCTCCCAGTATCCAGAACTCACCGTCTTCTCGTTTTTCAAGCTTCCAAACGTAGGCTTCGTGCTTTACGCGCTCTAGGATCGCTCCCAAGGCGCCTAGAGCGTTTTCTCGACTCTCTGAGGCTACTCCTATGAACAGCACTGGCTCCCCGGGCTTGGCAGAGCCCTTCTTGTGGTAGATTGTCGCGTAGAGGAGCCCGTGATTCAGCGATTCCTCCTCACCTATCTTCGCGAGTGTGGACGTCGACATCGGCTCAAAGGTCTCGTAGTAAAGCTCGCTTACCTTTTTCCCGTCGATTGAGCCCTTCACTCTTCCAATGAAGACGGCCACGGCTCCTGCGCTGTCATCGAGGGCTTTGAGCATAGCTTCAAGCAGCACGACCGGATCCACAGAGTCGACGAATGCATAGTGTGAGCCCCCAGAAATTGGGGGCATGAGGATGACCTCATCCCCTTCAACTACGGTGTCGCCGAGCCTCGCGCTTTTGTTGTTTAGGAGGACAACGAATTCCCCGCTGTTTACGTAGTCTTTCATACGCGGATATTTTTCGGAAACAGTTGTTAAGATGTCAGCCACCTTAGCTTCGCTCTCAGGGATTTCAAAGATCTCCTCGCTGCATTTCGTTAAATCTCTGAAGAAGGCCAAGTACCTAACCTTAACTTTCAACGAGAATCCCCTAAAAGAATGTTTACCATAAAGCGCTTAAACATCTCTAGGTCTTCAATGTAGACGAACTCACCTTCGGAGTGAATGTTCGTCCCCTCGCGTATGGTTCCGAACGCCACGACGTCCATGCCGTAGAGGTCAAAGTAAGTTCCATCGTTCCCTCCCAGCTCGGCGGCAACAGAAGGCTCACCAAGGAAGCCCACATCTCTGTAAGCTTTCTTCGCGGCCTCTACAACCTCTCTGACGAAGAGCTCGTTCTTCGCGTACCAACCCGGCTGACTTGTGATTACCTCAACTTTCGCGCTAATACCTAGTTTGGATACGGCTGACGAGAAGTATGCGTAGAACTCATGCAGAGCGTCTTCTACCCTTTCCTCCGGTATTAGCCTCATGTCAAATCCCGCCCACGCCTCTCCAGGTACTCTGTTGTGTTTCTCGGGTTCTGTTTCCGGGAGTTTAACCACAGTTACTGTAAAGCGTCCCCAGACCTGGGGCACCGGGCTACCTGGAGGAGAGGGGAGCTTCGACAGCTTCCCATGTCTGAGAGCCTTGTACTCCCATAGCTCCCACAATAGCTTCAATAAGTCCTCTACTGCGTTGCGTGTCTCGTGAGGATAGCCTGCGTGACCGGATTTTCCCCTCACCTTAATCCATCCGTGAACAACGCCGCTTGCCCCAACTGAAACGTACTCGGAGCCCGAATCAACGATCACAACGCGGTCCCACCTGTAACCCTGTTCCAGCAGGGCTTTAACCCCGGTGCCGCCTACTTCTTCGTCCCCAGTAATCACCAGAAACGGAGCATAGCGCAACTTCTCCCCTGCACCTTTAAGAGAGACAAGCCCCGCCATGACAGCTGCGATAGCCGATTTGTCGTCCGCAGCCCCTCTACCGTACACTTTACCGTCTCTCACTATCGGCTCGTAAGGATCCATCTGCTGCCCGTCCACAACCCAGGGGCCTTTAGCTGGAACCACGTCATAGTGTGTGACAAACGCCATCGATGGTTTGTTCCTAGGAGCATCAGGGAGCCCTATCACGAGAGATGGTATGTCTCCGTTAAGGAGCTCCAAGCGCTCAACTGTTAGCCCGTTCTCAACGGCTGTTTTTTCGATGAGCGCGACAATCTCCCTGTAGTTACGCCTCACGATGGTGTTTCCTTGGTACCCCGACTCACTAGGAATTCTCACGAGCTCGAGCAGGAAGCTTACCATGTCAAAGCCTTCAGGCATCACATTTTTCAGGCGAGGGGGAAAATATACTTTTAGCCCTTAAGGGCCGAAAAGTTGTTGAAGTCTCATTATGCACAGACTGGATAAATCAAAGCTGATTTGGGAAATCGAGGAAATCGTGTCCAGGGCAAAGAGCGAGCTTGAAGAGGCTGATGAAATAAAAAGCCGGCCGTTAAGCAGCTCGTGGTTTATCGATGGGAGCTACGCGTTGAGCGAAAGGCAGGGGTCTTTCGTTTCCCTGCTTTCGCTGGCTTCTGTCGGAGTTGTCTCCAGGAGGCTCGTAGACGGCATGCCGGGGGCGCGGCACCCGTTACCTCACATACTCATTCCTAAGTTCCTTGGGGAGACGAGGGCTTCGCTAATCATGGGCTCGCTCGAGCTATTAGAGGGTATAAGGGCTGTCAGGAGGGGTGTCGAGCTGGTAGTGTTTGACGGAAGCTGCTTGGCATCGCTCCTCGCTGGGTACGGTTCATCTTATGAGGCTGTCACACAGGTGCACTCTGCTCTTAGAGCTCGGGGGGTGCCTCTACAGACCGTGCTAAAAGATGTAGAGGATGAAGTGAACAGAGCTATCGATGGGTTGATTGAGGAGGCCGGTAAGGAGGAGGACGCGGCGAGGTTCCTGAAGGCTGTTGCCCGATTCTTGGCGACAATCTACGATCACGCCGAGTCTTTGTACGAGCCGCTGTCAGATCTAGGAATTGAAGAAGGTCTCAGCAAGCAGATCCTCATAGATTTCAGCGTAGCGTACACCGAGGTTAACTTCTACTTGAGGCTACTGGGCGAGTTACTCTCACGGGCCAAGGAAAGTGGGATCATGCCTATATGGGTGGCGAAGGAGACCACAAGCCGCTTTTTATCTGAGGTGCTCGGCGTGCAGGGGTGGATCAGCGATGCGGTTCTGCTTAGTATCATCTGGCATGCAAAGGAGCGCTTGTATCTTGTTTTACGGGAGGACATGAAAGCAAGGTCGCTCAAACCCGTTTCTCCTCCACGAGACCCAATAGCGTCCTCGGATACGATTAAACGCGCGTATAGGTTCAACAGGTTCACCGTTGTGTACTTTAAGATCTCGAGGGCTGGTCCCGTTCTTCAGGCATCCTTTCCCAGCGAGCTAGTGCCTATGGATCGCTTGGAGGACGTGATGGCAACGCTCTCGGAGCTCGCCGATGAAAGAAGCGGGTACCCGCGCCCTCTTGCGGTTGTACACCACAAAGCAGTGCTTTCGCAAGAGCTTGCCGAGGCTTTTGCCACAAGGCTCTGGCGGGACTCCAGCGGAGCTTTAAAGAGTATCCTCTCGCCTATCGGTCGGGAAATCGCTCTTTAAGGTTGATCGCCAGTGATCGATTTATTTACGTAAACCCCATGCATGTTGTGAGTACGCCTTGAGTGGCGAAGTTGGCAAGATAGTGAACGTCTTTGGACGAAACTTGCTTAGAATAGCTGTTCCCGACGAAGCTTTCAGGCTAGTGTCCAGGCCTGGGACGTACGTGACCTTCCGTTCGAGCAGTGGAACCAAGCACTTGGCGCTTATCGCCGGCTATCTTCTCACGGACGAGCTCTACAAGCGCGGGCGCGTCCTCGAGGAACTCGAAGGGTATGAAGACGTAATCGTCACAAGGAACGAGATAACGGCCGTTGTGGTAGGCTACGTGCGTGACGGGAAGGTCGTTAGAGGCGTGGAAAGCCTTCCAGCTCCTGGCGAGAGGGTTTTCCTAGCTGGTGTAGACCAGCTTAAACCACTCCTGTCTTCCTACGATATCGATGTAGGCACCCTAGTTGCGGCTCCAGGCGTCAACTTCACGCTCGACTTAAACATGCTCGCCTCTAGGCATTTCGCGGTTCTAGCTATGACTGGCTCCGGGAAATCGAACACGGTTGCAGTGATCGTATCTAGAATCCTCGAAAGGTACACTTCACCCCGCATCTTGCTTATAGACACTCATAGCGAGTACGTCCCCCTCGCGAAACTGTTTCAGGGCAGAGTCAGGGTATTCTCTCCCAGTGGGGTTCTCCAGGAGATGCTCAGAAGGAGGTACGGCATTGACCCGCAGTCTCTCGAAGTACCATTGTGGAGCTTAGGCTTTGAGGAGATTGCGGAGCTTCTCAGGCTTGATAGCCGCGCAACGAAGCAACTCCTCCACCTACGCGAGGCCCTACTAGCCGTTCGCCGTGAGAAGTGGGGAGAGGCCACTCCGGATGACCCAATATACTTCGAGCCAGGCAAACTTCTTGAGGAAATTAGAGGCCGCGATGATTCGGCTACAGACCTTAGGCTTAAGCTGGCAAGCTTGCTAGATGACCCAGAACTCTCTTTCATCACCTCCCCTTCTGCAAGCAAGGAGATTTACGAGAGGGTATTGGCACCGGAACCAGAGAAGAGCGGGCAGGCCTACGCGCAGGTTTACAGGAGGCTCTTCGACGAGGGGTTGACAATAGTAGCCCTTGGAGGCTTACCCAGCGAGGTTCAGATCACGACTACAGCGACTATTTTACGCGCCTTGTGGAGGGTCGTGTCAGCCCACGTTCAGGCAGGTGCCTCGCTACCGGTACTCGTGATAGTTGAGGAAGCGCACATCTACGCTCCTAAAGACCGTGAGACCCCCTCCCGCCAGATCCTCGAGAAAATAGCTAAAGAAGGCAGAAAGTTCGGAGTAGGGTTAGGTATCGTCAGCCAGAGGCCTAGAGAGCTAAGCCAGACCTTGCTGGCTCAGTGCGGTACACTCATAGCAATGAGGACCACAAACCCCGAAGATCAACGCCACATAATGCTGAGTGTAGAGGACATTACAGCCGAGCTTGTTCAGAGTCTCTCCAGCCTGACGGTCGGGCAGGCCCTGGTGTCTGGAGCCGCGGCTCCACTCCCTGCCATCGTGAACATCCATAGCTTCAGTGAACTTTATGCAGTGGAGCTCGGCGGGAAGGACGTTGATTGGTCCAAAGCGTGGAGCGGAAGACAGGAGTTCCTCGACATTTCAAAACTATTATTCTCCCATCGCGAAGCTAAGGCTAACTCGCTAGGAAGTAATCAGAAGAAGCCCGACAAAACAGCAAAACTAGAGAACTTCTTCCAATAGGTCTTTAAGTGCCTCAACGGCTGCGGGTGTAACGGAAATCTTTGATACCGGGGAGGGCACGGTGTCCGTGGCAACAACCTCTTGTATACCGGAGGACAGGAGAAGGTCCAACGCTCCCTTAACCATGACGGCGTGCGTGCATGAGGCGTAAACGCTCCTGGCTCCTTGCGCGAGGACCGTCTTGGCCGCTAACGCCATAGTACCGCCAGTGCTTATGATGTCGTCCACGATGAGGATGTCCCTCCCAGTGACGCTAATCTCCTTTGTGGAGACCCTGACCTCCCCGGTTACTCTGTCCCGCTCCTTCACCAAGTGATCGTAATCTGCATTTAGTTGTTCTGCAACTCTTTTAGCCCGCTCTAACGCCCCGGCGTCAGGTGCTAGAACCAGCGGGTTCGAAAGCTTGCCTTTGAAGTAGTCTGCTACCTGCTTGTCAACTAAGACGTTGCGGTAAGGCTTTCCCCAGTACTCATCGAGGACTGCGGGCTTGTGTATGTCGACAACGATTAGGGCGTCGAGACCGAGCGCTTCGAGAGTTTTAAGCACCACCTTCACGCTGATCGGCTCACCATCCAGAAACCTCCTATCCTGTCTCGCGTAAGCCATGTAGGGCACTACTCCTATTACCACATCCTGCGTGATGGCCCTTAGAGCTTCAACCGCCATGAAGAGCTCGAAGATCCTCTTGTCGGGGTTGGGGTACAGGGAAGCAACAAGCACTGCAGGGCCTTCTGGCCTCTGCTGTACTCTTATGTAGCTTTCACCGTCTGGGAAGAGCTTGTACTCTACCTGGACAAGCTTGTCTCCAATAGACTTTGCTATCCCAGCGGCTATGCCGTAAGAATTTTCGAGAGCGTAGACGGTCACGTTCTACTTTTGCCTAGCTATTCTTTATTTGTTTTTCTCGGGTAGAAAACCGCTTCGAGGCCTTTGTTTTTGACCTCCTCAAGCAGGCCTTTAACACCTCTCTCTGCGAGAACTGTTAAAATGTTTTCCCAATTAATCAGAGAGATTATCAGCATAACAATCACGAATAAAATAATCGATGTTAGGAGCCCCATGAAGAACTCTCCTCCGGTGATCCTGGCGACAGCAACCCCCGTGTAGGCTACCAGAACGCTAATGATGATCTTGCCTGAAGCTACTCCAAGGAAGAACTTAAGTGGATCATACCCCATTAGCCCTAGGGGTATTATTATTGCATCATCAGGGCTCGGTGTAGCCGCGAAAAGAAAGACTGCTACCGCACCCCATTTCCCCAACATGGAAGAGATTCGGGTGTACCTCTCACGGGTTTCCTTACTTATTATAAAGTGTGAGGCCCCCCGGCTGGCCAAATAAACTAGGAGCTTGCCCAAGCCTGCTCCAACTCCGCTCACCACGCCGACTAGGAGAGGGTTTGACCCTGGGATGAGCGCTGAGTAGAGGTACACGGCGACTAGGTACGGTATAGGGATAAACGGAATTAAATTGCCGATTATCGAGATGACAAAGATGCCAAGATACCCGCCAACTCCGCTAGCTATCCGTAGTAGCCAGTCGAGTAATGGATGCACATGAGCGTATGACCAAACGCTTTATTAACGTTCTCGTCCTGGTCAGGATTAGTCACTCCCTCATTGGGAAGAGTTCGTGATGATAAGCACGGAGGAGGTGTTCAAGAGGCTTGAAGTGGACTTCTACAGCTTCACTGAGCCTAGCGTAGAGCCGGAGACCGTAAACGTCACCTTTGGTGAGATCATTGAGTGTCCCCCGAGTTCACCGAGGCTTTCCTACCTGGCTGGAAGGAAGCTCTACAAGCACCAGTACGTGGCCTTCCAGGAGCTCGTCCGTGGAAAAAACGTAGTACTGAGGTCGGGCACAGGAAGCGGTAAAACGGAAGCATGGTGGCTCTACGTGGCTAAAGAACGGAAGAAGACGCTCGCTGTTTACCCGACACTGGCTTTGTCCTACGACCAGCTGTCGCGACTTGAAGAGTACTCCTCAGCTACGGGTTTAAAGGTCTACGCGGTGGATGCAACTACGAGGGCAAGCGCTTCTGGGAAAACCTTCGGCCAGCTAAAGAGCGAAATCAGGAATGCCGATATCGTCGTGACTAACCCGGCTTTCCTTCTCATGGACGTTAAAAGGCTGGCCGTAAAGCCTTCGAGCAGCCTTCTGTTAGGCTTTATAAACGAGCTGGACCTCCTGGTCGTCGATGAGATCGACTTCTACAGCCCGCGGGGGCTCTCGCTACTCCTCTCACTCATCAGAATTCTCGCCGAAGTGAGAGGCGGCTTGCAGGTGGCTGTTCTAACGGCTACCCTCTCCAATCCTGAGGACATGTGCTCCGTGCTGAAAGAGTACACGGGAAAGGACTGCGCGATCATCGACGGTAAGCCTTTCAGGCGCGAGGACAGGGTGTACATAGCCCTCGGCAAGAATCTGCTACAGGAGTGGCTGAAGCTCAGGGAGTACAAAAGCCTCGTTGAAAAGCTCAGTGAGGGGAAGGAGGTTGCTGAGGCGCTCGAGAATTTCGACGCGTTTAAGAAGAACTACTTCAAAGTAGTAGAGGCCCTCCAGGCTTTAGGGGTCGAGGTCTCTCCATGGCGCCTAGACCCCACCGACCTCTTGCGTGGGTACGTCGACGACGAGTATGCAACGCTGGTTTTCACTCGGAGCATAAACAGGGCTGAAGAGATCTACAGGAAACTCGTGGCTTCGCTTCCGGATGAGAAGAAAAGCCTCGTGGCCTCCCATCACCACTTGGTGAGTAAGGAGAGGCGGAAGGAGATCGAGAACCTCATGAGAGAGGGGAGGGTGAAAGTTGTCATCTCCCCTCGAACTCTCACTCAGGGCATTGATATAGGAGCTGTGGCCAGAGTTGTGCACATCGGCCTACCGGATGATGTTCGTGAATTTTGGCAACGAAACGGTAGAAAGGGGAGAAGGGAAACTATCCCGTACACCGAGACCGTGATCCTTCCGGGGGCTAGGTGGGACCGCGAGCTCCTAAGCAGAGGTGCTGAGGTTCTGAAGGCTTGGGTCGAAAGCCCAATCGAGGTAACTTTGATCAACAAGGACAACAAGTACGGCCTACTCTTCTACACACTGTTTAAAGTCAAGTCTGGGCAGAGACTTTCAAGGCAGGAGTCAGAGTTTCTTGAGAAGCTGGGCCTCTACAGCAACGGCTCCCTCACGCGCCGAGGCGAGAGCACATGGTACAACATCAACTTCTACGAGTTCGCGCCCCCCTTCGGGATCAAACGTGTCTTAGTCGATGACAGTGGCGAGAAGTACCTAGAGGACATATCTTTCTCAGACCTCGTAGAGAAATTTCAGGTAGGCTGCTTAGATTACTCGTCAGATGGCATCGTAACCGCGATTCGAAAGGGAGGAGAAACCGGGAGATCCGTTAGGAGAGTAATAGTGCAACCACTAAGCGAGAGCGTGCTCTCGAGGAGCGATGCGTTGGCCTTCGCTCTTGAAGAGTACAGGAAAATTAAGGCAAAGTGGGGGGAGCGAGCGAGCATTGTGCACGATTACCTCCGAGGGCGCTTACTTTCGGAGGCAATCAGTAACGTTATACCCCCAACAGGGGGCTTCGGTTTGTATCACAAGTACCCCTACAAGACGGTATGGATAATTGAGCGGGAGCGGGGGCGCCCCGTCGAGACGGAGAGTGGGACTATAATCGTTAGGGACAGGCGAGTCGTGGAAATACCAGCCCTTACTGCTGGCAAGTACCAGGACTACACGTACGGCAGTTTAATCGAACTCGACTACCAGGAGGATTTAAGGAGAATCAGGCTTGGACTTGCCTTCCTCATGGTTTTCCTGCGAGAAGCATATAGGCTCCCCCTCTTTACTTTCTCCTACTCGCTGTCAACACTTGGAGGACGGAAGACGCTGGTTCTCTGGGAGGAGGAGTGCGCTGGCCTGATAGAGAAGCTGGATTGGGAGAAAATCTACCGGGAGCTGGATGCTTACACCCCCAGTATAGTCGCAGAGGTTCTGCTCCTCGCGCGTGACGAGGAAGCTCACATCGAATGGATAGGCCTTGGAGGAAAATGGGATCTGGCGAGAGATTTGGCCAAGCGAGTCGTCGAATACATCCTCTCATCCCACAAGATAGCACTGCTCCTTCAGGGGAAGAAGCTTTACGTCCCAAAGCCGGGCCGCCATCTCAAACTCGCCTCTCTCGATGTCCTCCTAGTACCGCTAGACGACAGGGGGGATCTAGTGTATGGCTATATCGCGATATTCGATGGCGAGGAAACTGTAGTAGAGAAGTTCGTCAAGGAGTTCTACAGGGTTAAGTCAACAGGCGAGGCCCAGAAAAGGCTTGAAGAGTTGCTTAACAACAACTTCAAGTTAATCGTATTTGATGTAAACCGGGTCCGCGAAGAGCTCCACATGCTAGGGCTCACCTACCACGCAGCGCTTCTCAGCGGGTTAATTCAGATGGGCCTCGTGGATGATGCGAAGCCGAGAATCAGGAAGTTCCTAGGGATGGATGTTACAGGGCTAGAGGAGCTTCAGCGCAACCTCTCGGAGGAGGCGCGGCAGACCTTCCAACTTAACGCTATAAGCCTAGCAGACGTCGAGCGAGAGCTTGTCAACAGTAGGAACTGGCTTGGAGACAGAATATACCGCGATCACGAGAAGGGTACAAGATTCCTTGATAACGTTGCTAGAAAATATGTCGAGAATAGCGTAAAGCTCGTTTACCTTCTCGGGCTTCTTCAGACCTAACAATGATATCTTTCTCTGCTTCTTCCAATGCTCGACATACACCTTAACATCGCAAATTAGAGAAGGACATCAGGGTGCTCGAGCGCCCCTAAGTCCAGCCGGTATAGAGTTACAGATGGCATCGATGCTAGTCCAGGGATGGAATACCGCCTAGGCACTTGTGAGGCTACGCTAAGCCGGCAAGCAAGGGGTCAGCCCCAGCATTGCTCAGATACAACGGTGAGAACATTAGCTGTAGTAGTGCCGGCTGCTTGACGGATCTGAGATCAACTGTTAAATACTGAAGCAAGTTACAGGTTTTCGAGGTTCAATGCAGACGAGAAAAACTAAGATAATTGTTACGCTGGGACCGTCTTCATGGGATGACACCACACTGAAGAGGCTGTTCTGGGAAGGCGTTGAGGGATTTCGATTCAATTTCTCGCATGCAGAGTATTCGGTCTTCAAGGAGCTTGTCCATAAAATCAGAGCTTTGGAGACCCCTAGACGCCCGGCTACGCTCATCGCTGACCTACAAGGCCCGGTCGTCAGGCTCGGAAGCTTTGAGCCGAAGCCTGTGAAGCCCGGAGATAAAGTGGTGTTCTCGTTTGGTGAGACCGGAGAGGGTATTCCTGTTCCGATGCGCATCCTCTTTGAGACCGCCTCCTTGGGGGACGTCCTCTATGTTGAGGGAGGTAGGCTGGCGTTCAGAGTGGAGGAAAACCTCGGCGACCGTTTAATCACTGTAGCCCTCATGGACGGGGAACTTAAGCCGCGGAAAACGGTAGCCGTTAGGGGTAAAGAGTACCCTCTACCCTCGCTAACGGAGAAAGACGTAAGCGACGTGAAGTTCGCAGTTGAAAACGGGTTTGACGCAGTGGCGCTGAGCTTCGTCCGGAGCGAGGATGACCTCAGAAGGCTTAAGGAGCTGCTCTTCGACCTCAAGGCCGAGGAGGTGAAGATAATAGCGAAGATCGAAACCAAGAGCGCAGTTGAGAGGCTAGATTCGCTTCTTGCTCTAGCAGACATGGTGCTTGTTGCTAGGGGGGACCTTGCAAACTTCTACAACCTTGAAGAGATATACCGAGTGCAGGAGGAAATACTCAGGAAGGCTAGGCTCCGAGGCAAACCGAGCATAATAGCCACACAGCTACTGGAATCGATGGTGAACAACCCCGTCCCAACCCGTTCAGAGGTCGTCGACGTTATCACAGCAGTTAAGATGGATGCCGATGCTCTAATGCTCGCAGGAGAGACGGCAGCCGGAAAGTACCCTGTCGAAGCCGTATCGTGGTTGAAAAGAATAATAATCGAGGCAGAGAGGTTAGACACTAACCCTCAACGCCATGAACCCGAAGACCACTACGAAGCGATAGCAAAGGGTGTAACTCTCCTCTCAGACATAATCGGAGGAAAGATCCTAGCCTTCTCTGAAAGAGGAAATACAGCGCGCAGGCTGGCTAAGTTCAGACCCTCACGGGAAGTGATAGTGTATACGAGCTCGCCAAACACTGCGCGTTACATCAACCTTCTAAAAGGCATTAAGGCGGTTTACGACCCCACGCTCAATAAGGGTTCTCCAAACCTGTTCTCAGAGCTACTCACCAAGGCGACACGAGACGGTTACGTGGCGGTGGGCGATATAGTTATATTCACTGCTGGCAGGCGCAGAGAATCTACAGATCTCATTAGCGTTGAGCGCGTGGGAACTTAGCAAATTTTATCTCGCTTCTTCCTGCAGCAATCTCTGCCTCTTTACCATTTTCCCTTTTAGGTTTAAGTGCAGGGACGTGCACCCTTTCGTGCCCAGCACTATGACCCTTACCATACGCGAGAGACATGTTCGAATATTTCAGCTGAACTGAGATGAGAGATGCGCAAAACACAGAGGAGGTCAGACTTGGAGTTCTTCGAGCCGGTGAGGGGCTTGGCGGAGAAGCAAGTGCGATGGCAGCAGGTGCTTCTTCAACCTGTTGTTGGTAACATCAACAGTGGAGTATTTGAGTGATTCTTGGTGAAAAAGGTGTTCCTGGTAGGCAACAGGCGGTTGGGGGGGTTCATGGGGTGCCGTAGCACAGAAACTCTACACCCTGGGGATCTAGACAAGCAAGGGGGCTGGATGCAGACTAGCAGATAGATGGCAACACACCATCTCTTATGGCTCTAGCCTCATCCTCTTCGAGCCCCCCTAATAGATACCTGACCTCCTCTACGGACACTACTACACGACCGTTCTCCACTGGATAAGTATAGGGCAAGCGTACTTCAACATCGCCATCTGAAAGGTAAAGGCCTCTTTGAACAGCTATCGATTCCAGCGGAACCCCCTTTGAGACTTTATAGGCGACGTAGATGGCACCGTCGATGGTGAACTGTCCAGGACCTATTCTCCGCTTCAAGGGCACTTGTCCTAACCTGTCAGTTAAATCCCTCTTCGTTCGGCCTCGTGGAGGGTGGTCGCCCATTATACCCCCAATAACGACGAGGACTCTTCCCTTGAAGTCCTGAGGGCTAAGGTCCACTTTGGCGGAGGGGTCCAACACGACTATAGTGAAGCTTTGGCTGACTTCTCCAATAAATGCTGCTATGCTTTCGCGCTCAACACGTGACGCGATTTCTCCGAGTAGCTGTCGCTCGCACTCCTTCGCGACGTTGAATACCCAGAACTTCTCTCTCCCGACGATCCTTGACGCGTGAGATAGCTCGATGAACATCCACTTGCTTATGAATGGTTCCAAAACCTCCACGGCGAAGACGGTCTCGGGCATAGTTCCTCAGCAGGGTTCGACTCTTCACGCGTCTGCCCTTACAAGGTTCATCATTGCCGCCTAAACTATCTCAAGCTCTGTTATAAAGTATTTTTTGCCAAGCTTGTCCATCATCAGGGATAGCCAAGCCTTAACTTCTAGACCACCCTGCTTGTCCAGGGTAAGCACAACTCTCCTACCACCGAGAGGATCGTCCTTCACCCTTACGATGGGGGATAGTTTGGCTACATACTTCTCGATCGTCTTCTTGTAAAGAGAGTGAGGGAAGTTAAAGTAAACATGGCTTTCATCTTCCACTACGAGTATTTCCTCCTCCATTAGAGGCCAGTTAGGGATATTTTCCTCCACGTTAGACCAAAAGTGCGAGGTTGAGATATTTGAAAAACGTTTAGAAATCTCACCCATGTGTCCTTCCTCTGCTGTTAGTTTGGAGACCCAAATTCTCACCCCCTGACGATGCGAAGAAAGCAGACAAGCCGAGCACAGCTGTAGAAAGCCAAGTTTAAGTAGGAAACACGCTTGTCTCATATCCGTGGAGGTGGCTACGCTCAGGCTCATAGCGGTAGAGGAAGCTCTAAAACTCGTTAAGGACGGCATGCTTATAGGGCTTGGAAGCGGTAGCACCATCAGGCTTTTCATAGAGAGGCTGGCAGAAAAGGTGAAGAGGGAGGGGCTGGAGGTGTATTTCGTTTCAACATCTTACGACACGAGTTTTCTAGCTGGAAAGCTTGGTCTGATCGAGAGGCCCCTGCTCGACGAGAGACCCGATATATCTTTTGACGGGGCCGACGCCGTTTTCCCAGAGAGGTGGGTTATAAAAGGTGCTGGTGGCGCGCTGTTCAGAGAGAAAATCGTGGACTACTATTCCAAGGAGTATATCATCATAGTGGATGAAGGCAAGCTTGCCAGCAAACAAAAGGTCCAGGTTGTTCCTGTTGAGGTGCACCCGCTCGCCGTCCATCAGGTCATTGAAGAGCTTAAGAGCTTCAGGGGCGTAACGACCACAACCCTTAGACTTGCTGAGAAAGGTAAGCTGGGCCCTGTGGTGTCTGATAACGGCAACTTCCTCATCGACATCTCATTCCAGGAGATAAGCGATCCTGAAAGCCTAGAAAAAGAGCTTATGACACTCCCAGGTGTAGTCGCGAACGGTATCTTCGCGATCAAAAAGCCATCTAAGATCTATATCGGCACTTCGAGCGGAGTTAAAGTGATTCCTTAAGGTTTTTCAGAAAACGTAGCTTCCTCACTCTCCTTGATGTCCTCTATCCTTGAATCCTTCTCTCTACTGTAGCTGCAACCTGTCTAAGAAACATTTGACCGTTTACGAAAAAAGGTAACTACAGGCGAACAGCGGACAAGAGTGATTTTAGGCGGGGCCAGCACTACAAAAGCTTAAAAACCACGCCTAGATAGAGGTTGGGGTACTATGCCTGTTGAATACGATGAGGAGTTGGTGGGCGAGCTCACGAGGATGTTCGCAAAGCTGGATAACCCAGTTATCATAAGGTACTTTAGAGACCCTGAAGCTGAGTGCATGTACTGCGATGACACGGAGCAGATTTTGGAACTGATAAGTAAAACCTCCGGCGGGAAAGTAAGGATCGAGAGGCACTCGAGCAGAGACCCTGAGGTTAAGAAGTACAACATCCCTATGTTCCCAGCGATACTGATACACGGGGTTGATGAGTGGAACATAAGGTACTTCGGCATACCTGCAGGTTACGAGTTTGGAGCCTTTGTTGAGGATATACTCGACGCGTCTAGGGGTGAGCCGGAAATCGACCCCAAGCTAGCCGATCTACTGAAGAAGTACGTTACCAAGCCAACTAGGATCATGGTCTTCGTAACTCCGACGTGCCCCTACTGCCCGCTCGCCGTGAGGGCATCGCACAGGTTCGCTATGGTCAATAAGAGCATTTACGGCGACATGATAGAGGCCTTGGAGTTCAGCGACTTAGCAGACAGCTACGGTGTCTACGCTGTTCCGAAAAACGTAATACAGATTAACGGCGAGGACAGAGTGGAGTTCGAGGGGGCGGCTCCAGACCCCTACTTCGTGGCCAAGATACTCGAGGCGTACGGCGCCGAAATCCCACAGGATATTCGGGAGGCGATCGCCGGGATAGGTGTAGAGGAGACATTGACAGACGTGGAGGACGAGCATCATCACCATCACCACCACTAGGGAAAAATCTGCGGATATCCGAGAGGGAGGATTAAGTTTTTATTCCTTAGTTTCTTGGGTTTACGATACAATGGCCGAGACTCTCCCTAAGACATACGATTTCAAAACCATCGAGAGTAAATGGCAAAGGCTCTGGGAAGAGAGGGGCCTCTATAGGTTTGACCGAAACGACAAGAGCCGAAAAACTTACAGCATTGACACGCCTCCACCCTACCCGAGCGGTGAACTCCATGTAGGGAACGCGCTTAACTTCTCCTACATTGACTTCGTTGCCAGATATAAAAGGAAGCGTGGATACAATGTTTTCTTCCCCCAAGGGTGGGACTGCCACGGGTTGCCAACTGAGGTTAGGGTTGAGAGAATAACAGGTAAGAGGAAGAGCGAATTCGAGCCTCAGCAGTTCATTGCACTATGCAAGAAGTACACCTTAGAGTGGATTGACTCCATGAGGAAGGCGCTGAAAGGTCTTGGACTTAGCATAGATTGGAGCACCGAGTACATGACCATGGATCCGGACTACTGGCGCCGAACCCAGCTGAGTTTCATCGAGATGTACAGGAAAGGCCTCATCTACAGGGGTGAGCACCCGGTCATATGGTGCCCTCGATGCGAGACGGCGATCGCGGAGGCTGAGGTTGAGTACGTTGAGAAAGACAGGCCCCTCTACTTCTTCAAGTTCAAGGTCAAGGAGACGGGGGAAGATCTGGTTATCGCGTCAACCCGCCCGGAGCTTCTCGCCTCATGCGTGGCCGTTGCGGTGAACCCGAAGGACGAGCGATACGCGAGGCTCGTGGGTTCGCACGCAATCGTGCCAATCTACGAAAGGGAGGTTCCCATAATTGCCGATGAGGCCGTGGACCCCAATTTCGGAAGTGGAGCAGTCATGATCTGCACGTATGGGGACAAAACGGATGTTAAGTGGCAGAAAAAGTACTCACTCCCCGTTATAATCTCCATATCAGACAACGGAACGATGAGCGAGAATGCCGGGCCACTTAAAGGGCTGCATGTTGAAGAGGCAAGAAGGAGGATCGTCGATCTCCTCAAAAGCCAGGGGTTGCTCGTAAAGGTGGAGAGTATCAGAACCAGCGTCGGGACATGCTGGAGATGCCATACCCCCGTGGAGATAATACCGAAGAAGCAGTGGTTCGTGAAATCCACCGCCCTCGACAAGGCCGTTTTAGAGGAAGGCTCCAAGATTCGCTGGGTCCCACCTCACATGTACAAGCGGCTCGAGAACTGGGTGCTTAGCCTCGACTGGGATTGGGTTATTTCGCGTCAAAGGCTTTTTGCGACGCCGATACCTGTTTACTACTGCAAGGACTGCGGCCACGAGATCGTCGTAGGCCCGGAGCACCTTCCGATAGACCCTAGGTTCGATAAACCGCCTATCGAGAAATGCCCCCGGTGCGGCTCAACCAACCTGGTCGGTGAAAAAGACGTGATGGACACGTGGATGGACTCAAGCATAACCGCCGCCGTTCACGCTGGTTGGCCGGACAACCTTGACGAGAGACTCTTCCCGGCAGACCTGCAACCTAACGGCTATGATATTATAAGGACGTGGGACTACTACCTGATTTTACGCGGTGTAGCTCTCTTCGGCAAAGCTCAGTTCAAGACCGCGCTGATTAACGGCATGGTCAGGGGCACCGACGGGAGGATGATGCACAAAAGCTACGGCAACTACGTTGCGGTCAGTGAGGTCCTGGAGAAGTACGGTGCGGACAGCTTCCGACTGTGGGTAGCAACAGCTGCCTCAACCGGTCAAGATGTCAGGTTCTCGTGGGAGGGCGTCGACTACGCACACCGCTTCCTGGTTAAGGTGTGGAACGCGTCCCGGCTTCTACACCCATACTTGAGGAACTACAAGCCCGAGGAAAGCCACGCCGAAAAATTGACGCCCGTCGACCACTGGATGATGCGTGAGGCTTCGGAGATGATCAACGAAGCCGAGAAAGCCTTAGAGGGCTTCGACTTCCAGAAAGCTGCACAACTGATCATAGACACAGTGTGGCATAAGTTCTGTGACCACTACCTAGAGGCTATCAAGTACCGTCTATCTCAGGGGGATCCCGGCGCCCTCTACACCTCCTACAAGGTTCTTCTGAGCTCTCTAAACATTCTCTCGGTTTTCGCTCCGCACATAAGCGAGGAAATCTACAGTGTAGTCTACAGCTCGCGCGAAGGGTACGAAAGCATAACAACAGCTCCCTGGCCCGCCGCGTTCAATTTCGACGAAGAGAAGGCAAGATTAGGCGACATGATAGTAGCCACTATCGCGGAGGCGAGGAGAGCAAAGCACGATGCCCGCATAGCCCTCGGCGCTCCCGTAAAGGCAATACACCTTCACTCTGAGAAGTACTATGAAATACTGCCTCTGTTCGTCGCAGACGTCAAAGGCACGCTGAGAGCCCTCGACGTGATAATACACAGAGACTCTTCGGGGGCCCGAAAAGTTCCCGAGTACCCGGACATATCGATAGATATCGAGAACTAGAATGATAAAGCACCTAATGTTCTCTAAGTCTTATATCCCCCTGCTTTTACACGGGAAGAAGACCGCCACGATTAGGGCTAAACATCCGGGGGTTAAACCAGGGGAAGAGGTTATTATTCACGCTGGTGGTAAAATTATCGGCAAGGCGAAGGTACTTGAGGTGCGCAGGCTCAGGCTGGACGAGATCACCGACGAGGTTGCGCGTTTGGATGGTTTTAACAGCTCAGAGGAGCTGAGAGCCGCTCTGCGCAAGCACTACCCGAATTTAGGGCCGCACGATACCGTATACCTCGTCATTTTCGAGCTCATTGAAAAGTACGAAAACTTTATTGATGAGCATTTGGAGGCATGGCCTTACAGCGAGCCACCGCAGGAGGTTGCAGTTCTCGCGCTGAAGCACCTGAGCCTGGACTGCGATCAGCGGAAAATACTGAGCCTGGTCGCGAGGGAGGGGAGCATACGTCGTGCCGCTATGAAGCTCGGCGACATTAGGCTCAGGCACGTGGTTCGAGGCGTACTGCGCCAAGCTGCAAAAATGCTCGAGGAGAGAGGCCTTCTGACCAGGAACGGGAGCCGAGAGTAGCGTGTGCTCCCGCGCTTCTCTAAAAACGCTCATGCCGGAAGACAAGGGCAAGAAGATATAAAGCTTGGAGGCTCGAAGTGTAGTTTGAGATGCTTCGGACACCCCTCTACCTCGGGAAGACACCTCACTTAGCCGTTGGAGTCAGAATACCTGAAGTGTTTCTGGATGGCATACTCAATGGTTTCAAGGACAAGAGCACCGCCGGCGGGGTTATGCTTTCATACCACCGTGAAACCGCACCGGAGTACGTGATAAACGCACCGCCGGGGGCCTACGAGATTACGAGAGGCCACACTGGAACCTCCATTCATAGGTACATAGAGTTGAGCGCGGCTAAGGCTAAGGAGAAGGGGGTTGCCGTCGAGATCGAGGCCGACCATGTTTCCGTGACGGCCTCAGCTACCGACGCCGTTAGGAGAATCACAGGAGGACGAGCGGTGACCAAGCTCTCGGACAGGGAAGTCGAGAAGGTCTTGGAGTACATTCGGGATGAGGTGCGAGAGGCTGCGAGCACGCGCAACATCTACTTCTTCACCATAGATACCTGCGAGTTGATAAATCACGCGGCTGATCAAGTGACCAATGACGAGGTGAGCACCCTCTTTAAAGATCAGGTGGGTGACAGTAGCCTCCTCGACAAATACTTGGGAGTAGACGTGAGTCTTGGAGGTCTCCGCTTGAAGTTTGACCAGCTCGAGGTTAAGCGGATTGCGTTGAAGCTTTACAGGAGCGTGGAGGTGCTTGAGCGCATTTACAGGATCATCCGAGAGGAGGTTCCCTGGGAGTTTGGAGTCGAGGTCGCCTTCGACGAAACGCCGAACATCACAGACCCGAAAGAATTGTACTTCATTCTAAGAGAGACAACTGAGCGTGGGGTACCTGTGGACTTCGTTGCGCCTAACGTTGGTTTCCAGAAAAGGGAGGATTACACAGGAAGTTTAGAGGAACTCTACGACAGGGTCAAGGTCTACTCGAGTATTTCAGCTCTCTTCAACGTGCTCCTTTCATTCCACAGCGGTAGCGGCCGCGCACCGTTCTCGATGAAAGGCCCTGGGGTTCACGATACGATTAGAAGAGCGACTGGGGGTCTCTTCAAGTACAAGGTCTCTGGCGTGTATTTCGAGCTCCTCATGCGCCTGATGGCCCGCCACGAATCTAGCCGTGTC
Organism: Infirmifilum tikiterense; assembly: GCF_054696565.1. Next base: position 726,649 of record NZ_CP182482.1, on the reverse strand, counting down.
AGGAGGTTCTTCGAGGAGATCTACGATGAGGTCCTCGCGTTCCTTGAGGAGCAGGTTCGCGTCAGGGGAGAGCTTTACGACGAGACTCTTGCGAGACTCCTAGAAGAGCATGTAAGGCTCAGCGGAATCCAGGGTAGGTACCTTGTGGACACACCCCTTTTCCGGCACTATTCCTTCGTAGCCCTTAACCTGCGAAGAGACGGTAAGCGGTTTATTAGAGAGGGGATCGTTCAACTTTACGAGGAAGAGCCCGAGTTCAAAGCAAGCGTTGATAGAGAAGTTCGTCGATTGACTTCAATGCTGGTGGAAAGCCTGGGTTTCACGGGTAATGCCGCCCTGGTGCGCAGGAACGTATAAAAGCATGATGCGCTGTCAAGAGTAAGCAATGGCTCGAAGTGAAGATTGCTTACTGGCATGTGAGGAGATGGTTGAGGAGTGTACCAGTAGGTGCGAAAGGTTATTGGCCGAGTGTATAGAGGAGTGCGAGGGCCAAGAGCAGACAGGTTGCACGGAGACATGCGAGGAACTCTGCAACAAATACGGAGATGGATGCAGCCAGGTATGTAATGCTATTGATTCGAGATGCCATGATTTATGTGAAGATCTGAGTAAAAAATGAGCGTAAAGTTTTTCTCCTCACGGTCTGCTACTAAAAGACCGGGTGAAACCCGGTGAGAGGGTGGATACTGTCTTTCAGGCTCGGTAGGAAGCGTTACTATCCTAGGCAGGTGATAATAGAGGTTGAAGGAAAAACGACAACCCACCTAGTGATCGGCAGGAAAGTCGTGTGGACGCACCCAAATGGGAAGAAGTTCATCGGAAAGATCGTGCGAAAGCACGGGGCTAGGGGCAACAGCTTCATTGCATATTTTAGGCGGCATCTTCCCGGCATCGCGCTCGGATCTGAGGTAACGATCCTATAGAGCGCTCAGCAGCGACGGCCCCAGTCACTAGATAACTCGAATCGGGTTCAAGTCATCATTGCGTTTCTGAAAACAGTGCCGAAGCCTAATTAAGCTATCCCCTTAAGCTGCGCATAGTATGCCTGTCCCGCTGAAACCCCTCCATCTCCAGGCGGGAGCTTTCTCTGCAAGAGAACGTTCTCCTTACCCATAACCGACCTCATACCTTTCAGCAAAATTGAATTAACCGCGGCTCCACCCGTCACGTAGACCGTCCTCGCGCCCTCCTCGAGCGCGACTTCCGCAAGAGACCTTCCCAGTTCGAATTGCACAGTGTACGCCACATCCTGAGCTCTCTCCCCATTAAAGCGACCGTTGAGGACGTAGTCGAAAAAGAAGTCTTTTGTATGGATAATGCTTCCGGCGCGCTCAAACTTGTAGTTCAACAGTCTGCCGCCCCAGCTGAACTCCTCAAGCGTTATAGCTGGCTCTCCCTCGTAGGTCCTTTCCCACGAGACGTGCAACAGCGCGGAGACGGCGTCCAGGAATCGCCCAACGCTAGAGCACTTAATGCTTCTGCTTGACTGAACGGCAGCAACCGAGGCTTCTCTCACCCCACCTGGGAGCTGCCTGTCCAGCCCTAGTTTAGCCGCTAGTTTCAGCGTCTCTTCCACGCTCAGCTTCTCGGCTAAAACCCCGATTACGATCCGAGACGGGTAGATCGTCGATCTGTCCCCGCCGGGCATGGGAAGGTACTCAAGCCCCCCTACGCGACTATAGCCTCCCTCCTGCAGGTGCATAACTTCTCCCCCCCAAATTGCACCGTCATCGCCGTAACCTACACCGTCTATCGCGATCCCGAACCCCTCTCGCACCTTGTACTCGAGAAGAGCAGCACCCACGTGGGCCACGTGATGCTGAAATTCGAGGAGCTCCGCCCCATACTCTTCCACTAACTCCCGAGCAAGCACCCTGTTCAAGAAGCCTGGGTGCTTATCTACTACAATGACGGCATCGCGGAGTGATATAGCGTACGTCCTTATAAAGAAATAAAGCGCCTCTCTCAGAAAGTTGAGCGTCTCAATGTTCTCTAAGTCTCCTATGTGCTGAGTCGGTATGACGTACTCCCGCAGGCCAACAGCCCCTGTGTTGTTCAGCATTGCCCCCAAGGCTACTACCGGCCTCTTGAAGCCTCGAGGCGCTCTAAGCCACCTGGGAGCGTAGCCTCTTGACCTCCGCAGGAAAACTGGCTCACCGTCCGCGAACCTCAAGACGCTGTCGTCAACCCTGTTCACAATCTCGCGGTTGTGCAACAGGAAATAGTCGGCTACACCTCTTAGCTTCTCCAGTGCTTCCTCGTTGTCCTTTATTATCGGCTCGCCGCTCTCATTACCGCTCGTCATTACTGCGAAGCGATCCTCCGTCCCGGCTAGTAGGAGGTAGTGTAGAGGTGTATAAGCCAGCATGACCCCGACGGTTTTAAGACCGGGCGCGACCTCGGGTGAAACCACGTCACGCCTAGGGAGTATGAGTATGGGTCTAGCCGGGCTCAGGAGGATTTGCTCCGCCTGGCTGTCCACGACAGCTACCCTTCTAGCCGTTTCAATGTCGAGAGCCATCACCGCGAAGGGTTTTCGGCCTCTCCTCTTTCTCCTCCTCAGCTCCCTGAGCGCGCGGTCGTCGGAAGCGCGGGCCGCAAGGTGGAAGCCGCCTATGCCTTTTACAGCTACAATAAATCCCTCGTCGATCAGCCTAGCGGCTTCCAGTATGGGGTCCTTTACGCGAAGGGGGCTTCCATCTGAGTCCACAAGGTAAACCTGGGGGCCGCACTCGGGGCATGAAATACCTTGAATGTGGAAACGCCTTGTGTTGTGGGGGTCTGAGTACTCCTCCCTGCACTTCTTGCAGAGGGGGAAGGCCGCCATTGATGTGTTTTCGCGGTCGTAGGGGATGCTCCTGATGATGGTGAAGCGTGGCCCGCACCACGCGCAGCTGTGAAAGGGGTAACGGTACCACCTTGAAGACGGGTCCAGGATCTCCCTCTTGCAGTCCTCGCACATACCGAAATCCGGCGGAATCATCGAGATCTTCGTGAGTTCCCGCCCGCTTTTCCTGATCTCGAAGTCCATGAATCCAGCAGGGATGACCTCCTCAATGATGGTCTCCTCGATCTCGGCTGATCGAGGAGTCTCACTCCTTAAGGCCTCTGGGAAAAGGTTTACAGCTTTCTCGTCTCCCTCTACCCAGATTTCAACCTCAGACCCGCCTAAGTTAACCACGTACCCCGAAAGGCCTAGGCGCCTGGCTAATCTAAACACGTGTGGCCTGAATCCCACCCCTTGCACTACGCCTGCCACGCGCAGTCTAAGGGCCTTTCTGGGCATCTGTCAGAAAGCTAATTAGAGGGGGTTAAATACTAATGAGTCAATGTTCGACTACGACTACGCTTACGGGCTGGCCGTGCGTTTATCGCAGAGCCCACGCTTCACCGGTACCGAGGGCGAGGCAGAGGCCAGGGGCTTGATCTTGGAGGAGCTTACCCATAGCGGGTACGCGCCTAAGCTCGAGGAGTTCAACGTGAAGGTTTACGAGGTTCACCGGGCAGAACTATCCGTCCTGAGCCCATTCGAGGAAGGAGTACAGGCGAGCCCTATTGGGTTCAGCGGCGAGACTACGGGAGTCGAGGCTAGGCTCGTGTACATCGAGAACTCAGACAGAGCGCTGATACCAAGTGACAGCGGATGGGTTGGGCTGGCCACTGGGAGACCTTCAGCTGAGAGCTGGAGGCTCCTAGCGAAAAGGGCCTCTGGTCTCGTGGTCTCCGAGGGCACGCCGTACCGTGACCTGAGCCGGGTTTCTGTCCCGTGGGAGTGGAGAGAGAAGTTCGGAAATCTGCCCGCTGTGTACGTGAGCTACAGGGACGCCGTAAAGTTACTGGCCGCCGAAAGAGTTAGGCTAGTTCTGGAGCAGACGTATAGGGATACGTTAAGCTACAACATCGTAGCTGAGAAAACCGGCTACAAGTACCCTGAGGAGATCATTCTCGTAACAGCCCACTACGATAGCGTTCTGGGCGTCCCGGGCGCAACCGATAACGCGGGCGGTGCAGCTCTCGCTGTTGCGCTGGCTAAAAGCCTGTCCGATCGGGCTCTAAAGAGGACAGTAAGGTTTGTGCTTTTCGGGGCCGAGGAACTTGGACTTAGAGGTTCGCAGGCTTATGTTGAGAAGCACAAGGATGAGCAAAAGAAAACGGTCCTCGTCGTTAATCTAGACGTTCACGGGGGCGCGCTGGGCTCGTCTGCGTCGATCGTGAGCGGCTCGAAATCCCTGCGGAGCTACGTGGAATCGAAGGCGAAAGAGATGGGGGTGAACCTGAGCGTCACAGAGGATGTCATGAGTAGCGATAGCACGTCCTTTGTCTGGAAGTGGAAGGTGCCTGCAGTGAACATTTTCCGCGCTAGCGGTAGTGGCTCCGACATACACACCGTGAGAGATAGCGTGGAGCACCTCCACCCAGTCGCATTCAGGCTGATCGGCGAGTTTACATGCAGATTTCTGCTCGACCTAGCAAACTCCGAGGAGGTTCCTTTCGAGAAAGCGGTCCCGGATGATATATGGAAGAAAGCAGATGAGTACTTCAAGAAACGCCTAGCGCTTCTCGAAGATGAGACTTCCTCTTAAAGCCTCGTATACCTCCTTTCAAGCTGTAAGCATTGTACCCGAGGGTTCGGAGGCGGTAAGCCGCTTCCCTGCTTAACCCCCCTTCGTCACATACGATGATGTACGTTTTGTCGCGCCCCATACGACTAACCGCTTCCTCTACACTCCAGTAATCCACGTTCATGCTTCCGGGAATGTGTTCTAGCTTGAACTTCTCGGCTGGCCTCACGTCCAACACTGTGGCTCCCTCGGGTATGTGGTCGATGTCAAGGTCGACGAAGTTTCCGCTCCAGAGGTCCTCGATCCTGGTTCGGCGGACGTCGATTACTTCAACCCGCTCAAGAGTTTCCCTGAACACGCTCTCCTCGATCTTCTCCTCCTCCCGTCGCACCTCCTCTATCTCTGAGGCCGTTTTAGGGTGCACCGAGTACACACCGCATATTTCCTTAACGGTGCTCGAAGCCTCGTAGGTCCCGATTTCCATTGCGAGGCTAACGATCTCGTCTTTGTCCAAGCAGAGGACGGGTCGAAGGACGACGAGCTCTGACGCCTTGTCTATGACGTTTAGATTGCTGAGAGTTTGAGAGGAGATCTGGCCTAGGTTTTCCCCTGTAACTATGCCGCCGGCACCCACTTTCCTGGCAAAGATGTTAGCCGCCCTGTACATGTACCTCTTAAGCACGACTCCTAGAAGCCCTGGGTTTACCTTTGAACGCAGTTCCCTGATGAATCCCGAGAAGTCCACGATGAACAGCCTGGGATAGTAGCCGTAGCACCACCTATCCGCTAGCGTTTTCACCGCTCTTGTGACGTAGTATTTCGAGACCTGGCCGCCCATGTTGAGGTACAAGAACTCGACTTCTGCACCTCTCTTAAGGGCCATCCACGCAGCTACAAGTGAGTCGAAACCCCCGGAGACGAGGGCTACCACTTTCCCCTCGCTTCCTATGGGGAGGCCACCGTATGCCTTGACGATTTCCGTAAAGAAGTAAGCTTTCTTGTCCCTGACCTCAACGTAGGCTTCAACCTCTGGGGTTTCGAGGTCTACTTTCCTCGCGTACTTCAGCAACCTTTCTCCGAGGAGCTTGTTAACGTCCATTGAGGTAAATGGATGGTCCCCGGTCCGCCTTGCTCTGACCGCAAAGCTTTTGCCGCGAACTTTCTCCTTAAAGTACTCTTCGCCTTTGCTTATAAGATCCTCGATGTCCCGGAACTCGACCTCTACGGCTGGGGATAGGGACTTTACGCCGAAGACCCTGCACAGGACACTAAACGACTCTGGGGGACCGTAGACGTAAAAGCGCCCGTAGCCTTTCCTTACTTCCGCCTGGAGGCCCTCCGAGTGAAGTGCATCCTCCATGTTCCTCACGAGAAGCGACTCAAAGCGCTTCCTCGTCTCGTGACCCTTTACAGTGAGCTCGCCGGGCCGGACGAGTACCACGTTTTTCAGAGACATGGAATTATACCACCCCTGGTTTAAACGAAAATGTGGCAGAAATAGTATTAGGCATGATGGACTTCATAGCTATCGTTGTCGGAGCGATAACTCTAGTAGTGTTGATAGTGATCCTGGCTATCGAGTATCACTACTGGCGGATGAGGCGGGAGTTGAAGAAAATCATCGTGAGACCCGTAGAGTCACGTGGAAATCAACACTAACGCGACGAGCACAAGCCCTGCAGCGACCGCCTTTTTAATGGTGATTTCCTCGCCGAGAACTAAAGCGGCGAGGACAATGATGAAAAGTATGCTGGATCTGTCTACCACCGCGACGTTCACTGCTTTACCGTACTGCAGCGCAACGAAGTAGAGAAGCCAGGAGAGAGCGCCCGCCACCCCGCTCAGAATTATGAATAGGGTCTCGCGGGTTGTCAGGCTCGTTATGAGGGCTTTATCTCTTATCAACAGCATTACAGAGACCGTGAAAGCCATCATTACTATCGAGCGGAGGCCTGTGACGACCACAGGATCGACCCGTGACAAGCCCATTTTAGCGAAGATTGTTGCTAAAGCTGCGAAGAGGGCGTCGAGCAGTGAGTATACAAGCCACGCTATATCGCTCACAGCTAGTCTGGTAATTGGCCTCGATTTATAGTTAACCTTAGGGGCAAGCGCACGACAGAAATATTTAGATTGCCTGGTAAGGGTGTGCGTATGGCTTCAAAGGACTATAGATACGAGGTTCCGGTGGTAAAGCTCGAGAAAGCTATGCGTGTTGAAAAAACTCTCGTTGAACAGCTTGAGAAAGCTGTGTCGAAGAAGATGCTGGGCGAGATGAAGAAGGAAGCTGTAGACTGCCCTGTTCTCAAGAGACGGGTATCCTTCCTTCAGTGCTACTCATGCCCAAACTTTATCCGCAGGGTTAGAGGAGTGGTGTACTGTAGAGGGCTGGTGCTAGAGGGAGGCAGCGAAGGTGCCTGACTACAGAAAGATTCTGGAGGAATTCATCCGAAAGCCTGGCGTGCTTCCTGAGAGTCTACTGCTTGAGCTGATCGACGACGTTAAGGGTATTTTAAGGTCTGAGAGCCAGCTACTCGTAGTCGAAGAGGATGACGTGCTTTTTGTGGGAGATACTCACGGCGACGTTGAATCCACGGTCAATGCTCTGAGGCGCGACGCCAAAGTGAAGGTGTTCCTTGGAGACTACGTGGACAGAGGCCCTTACCAGATCGAGAACATCGAACTACTCTTACTCGCCAAAGCCTCCACTCCTGACAGGGTTTTCCTACTTCGGGGAAATCACGAGACCAGGGAGATGAACATGGAGTACGGCTTCTACTCAGCAGTAGCAATGACCTATGGTTACGCTACCTATAGGGACTTCGAGGAACTGTTCTCTTATCTGAGCTTGGCCGCAGTCGTGAACGGTGAGGTTTTTGCCGTGCATGGCGGAATAGCAAAGGACTTAAGGACGCCTGCGCAGGTGCTTAGCATACCAAGAGGGCAATTAAACGATGTCGCGTTTCAGATGCTATGGAACGACCCCAGTGAAGATGTAGACGACTTTGCTCCGAGCATCAGGGGATGGGGGGTGTATGTTTTCGGCCGAGGTCCCGTTGAACGTTTCCTCCAGGAAAGCGGCCTCAGACTAATAGTTAGGGCTCACGAGCCATTTCCAGAGGGCTACCGATGGTTTTTCGACGGGAAACTACTGAGCATCTTCAGCTGTAGGTTCTACCCTGTAGAGAAACCTGTAGGCGCGAGGATGAGGAGAAAAGGGATAGAAGTAGAGTCTCTCCTGTAGAGATTAGTAAGTTACCCTCAGCTTGAACTCTGCCTTCTTGCCCGGGTTCCAGTTGCTGACGGGGCGGTAGTAGCCGACTATGCGGCTCCAGTGCTCCAGCTCATTGCTCCCGCAGTGTGGGCAGGCCTCGAGGTAGCCGGTTACGCTCCTCCCGCACCTTTTGCAGACGGTGATTGTCGGGGTTATGCTGAAGTACACGACCTTCGTGTTCGTCGCAATGCGGTGGACGAGGTTCCTGAGGGCCTTAGGATCGGGCTGCTCGTGGAGGAAGAGGTGCATCATCACGCCGCCCGTGAACTCCTGCTGAACCTCTCCCTCCCAGGTCGCGCGCTGGTATATGGGCACGTCAGCGTAGTACGGCACTATGCTGTTGCTGTAGAACGGGCTCTGACCGTCTGAGGGTATCAAGAGCTCGCCGCGCCTGTACTCCTCCTTGAACGCCTCGGCGTCCAGCTTAGCCAGCTTGTAGCCCGTGCTCTCGCCCGGGATCTCCTCGACGTTGTAGAGATAGCCGTCCTTCTCCTCGAACTCCTCCGCATACTTCCTGACCAGCGAGACCATCTTCTTCTCTACCTCCACGGCCTCGGCCATCTCCCTTTGGGAGCCCTCCAGCCACACCATGGGGTTCCTCATGAAGTTGGCGGCGGCCTCCGGGAGGCCTATTATCCCGATCGTGTTGAAGTGGTGGTCAAGGTGCCCCAGGTAGGTCTTCGTGAGCGGCATGAGCCCGGCCTTCAGCGTCTGAGCGTATCTCCTGCGCCACGTGAGGAGGACGCTCCTGGAGCTCTCGAGGAGGGACGCGAGGAGCTCCTCGAAGACCCCCCACTCGCCCCGGCTGAGGAAGGCGAGCCTGGGCATGTTAAGGGTGACCACGCCGATACTGCCCGTCGCATCTGGCAGGGCCCAGATGCCGTACGTCCTCGAGTTCTCCCTGGATTTGAGGAACCTCTCTAGGGCGTCTTCCTGCGACGCCTTGTCGAGCCGGAGCGTGAAGGTTCCGTTGCTCTTGGAGACCACGTGGTTCACGTCGATGGTCAGCCTGCAGCACATCGCGTACAGTGCTTCAACGTTGCTCGCGTACCCGTTGAGCAGGTACGCCGACCCCTTCCTGGCAAGGGCCTCGAATATGAGGTCCGTGAGGTCACCCCACCTCCTGCCGTTCCAGTCGAAGTTCTTGGTGAGCATGAGGGTAGGTATTGGGAATGTGAAGGGCTGGCCCAGGGCGTCGCCCTCGGAGTAGAGCTGGAAGAGGGCCTTGTCCACTGCGATCGCCTCGTCGACGTAGTCGCCCAGGTTTCCGACCTTCCTGCCGCCTACGAGGGCCTCTCCCTCGAGCATGTCTTTGCTCGTGTCCAAGACGAGGGTTATGTTCGTGAAGGGGCTCTGGTAGCCGGCCCTTGCGGGGTAGTTGAGCTCGAAGAGCATCCCCTGCAGGGTCTGCTTCACCCTGGTGAAGTCGGCTCCGTCATGCCTCACGAAGGGGGCGACGTAGAGGTCGAACGCGCTGACGGCCTGGGCCCCGGTCCACTCCTGGGCACCCATGAAGAAGAAGTTTGTCAGGTGGGCCACAGCCGTGTCGAGGTGCTTGGCAGGCGCGGAGACTATAGTAGGTGTCTTGAGCCCGAGCTGGAGTATCTTCTTGAAGCTCCAGCCGGCGCAGTAGGGGATCCAGAGGCTGTCAGGTAGCTTGTGTATGTGGATGTCACCCCGGTAATGCTGCTCGACGGCTCGCGGCGGCAGGTAGTCCCTCAGCACCTCGGGAGTCTCGACGAGCTTCTCGAAGATGTAGTTCCTGAAGTTGCTGTAGCTGACGTTGTGGTTGGCGTTCTCGTGCTTCTCCCAGTCAAGGTCTGCAAGGTACTTCTCCTCAAGCCTCCTTACCTCGTTCACACGTTTCGCAGATACGGGAGTAACCATGAAGTATCAGTACACAGCTCCTCTAAGCGCATTTATATTTGAACCATAGAGTACACCGAAAGTGATTCTTTTGAAAAACTGCGAATATCTATTTTAAATCTAAAAAATAATACCATTTCCTACGAGAATTAAGGTAAATCACATATGTGAATTTTTATTTAGTATCTTCATATCTCCGAGATACTTTGAAAAATATCTAATGTTTTAGTTATTTCGTTTGCCAAAATAAATATCTTTTAATTTCAGGTGAAAGTGTTGAGCGTGCATTGCATGATCAGCAACATGAAACCGTTCTTTGAACCCAGTGGAGTGGCCGTGATCGGTGCGTCGCGTGAGGAGGATAAGCCTGGGCACGTGATATTAAGGCTCCTACTGGAGAGCCGCGCAAAAGGCGTCCTTAAAGCCCCCGTGTACCCCGTGAACCCGAACGCCGACACGATTCTTGGAGTAAAGGTCTACAAGAGCATTAGTGAATTACCCTCCGACGTGGATCTCGCTGTGATCGTCGTACCGGCTAGGCTTGTTCCGCAGGTTATGAGGGAGCTAGGCGAAAAGGGGGTAAATGCAGCGGTGATAATCTCATCGGGTTTCAGCGAGGTTGGTAGGTTTGACTTAGAGGAGGAAGTCAAGCGTGAAGCTAGGAAAAGCGGCATCAGAGTACTTGGGCCTAATTGCGTGGGGATATTTTCGCCGTGGAGCGGTGTTGACACGATATTCCTGCCATACTACAAGCAGCTGAGTGATGGGCGAAAAGTGCTGAGCGCTCCTAGACCTGCACGTGGACACGTGGCTTTGATCTCGCAGAGTGGCGCCGTCGGAACCGCCGCCTTGGACTACATGTACGGTGAGGGAATAGGGCTTTCGTACTTTTTCAGCGTAGGAAACAAAGCCGACGTCGACGAGGTCGAACTTCTACAAGCCCTCAAGGATGAAAACAACACGTGGGTTATCCTCCTCTACCTCGAGAGCATTAAAAGAGGGAGAGAGTTCATTAAAGTCGCAGAGGAAGTTGCCCAGAAGAAGCCTAGCATAGCGCTGAAGGCCGGCCGCACCCAAGCTGGCAGGCGCGCCGCGGCATCTCACACCGCCTCGCTCGCCGGGACAGACGAGGTCTACGAGGCTGCCTTCAGGCGGGCTGGGGTAATCCGGGCCTACGATATTGAAGAGCTCTTCGACTTTGCTAAAATCTTCGTAAGCCAACCACCTCCAGCAGGTCCGAGGCTCGCAATAGTGACCGACGGGGGAGGTGCCGGAGTCATGGCCACGGACATGGCTGAGACCCTCGGCTTACAGGTCCCCGAACTAACTGGAGACGCGCGAGCCAGGCTTGAAGAAATGAGGAAGAAAGGCCTTCTACCTGAGTTCTCACAGGTTTCGAACCCCGTAGACATAACCGGATCTGCTACCAGCGAGATGTTTATAGCTACCACGAGGGTGCTCCTGGAGAGCGATGAGGTTGACGCGGTAGCCGTGCTAGCTCTCCACCAGGTCCCGGGTATTCCTGACCCCGTCGAGCTGGCGCGCGAGCTGGCTAAGATCGCTAGCGGGTTCTCGAAGCCTGTCGTAGCAGTTGACACCGGCTGGAGCGAGGCCGCTATCCTGGAGCGCAGAGAGTTTGATAAAGGCGGTGTGCCCTCTTACCCGACTCCTGAGAGAGCTGTGAAGGCGTTATGGGCCTTGTACAAGTATGGGGAGTTCTTGAGGAAAAAAGGCAAGTATCAGGCGTATGTTGACGAGTTCCTGAGCAGGAGATCAAAAGGGAGTGCCTGAATATTTCATTCTTTTTACATAATACCCTGAATAGTTTTATATTACTAGCTATCCAAAACTAGTTCTGGGATGAAGCTTGATTGTGCCAGAAGCTGTGCAGAGGTTCAGAATCGCTGTCCCCTCAGAGTACGAGGTTAACCTTCTAGATGCTCTGGCGGCAGTTGGAAGCGTTCACCTGGAACCTACTATCGAGGCTAGAGGCGTGCTTCCCCCTCTCCTCGTAGACGTTCTCGAGGGCAAGATCACACCGCAGACCCTGAACGTTGAAGAGGCTCTCGAGGTCGCGAGAAAAGTGCTAAGGCGCGACGATATTCTGCTAAGGCGAGTCGAGGAGAAGGTTGAAGGCCTCTACAATCTCCAGAAACTTAAAAGGCTTGCAGAGAGGCTGTATGAGATAGGAGTCTCGCCGGAGGATATAGGTAAGGAAAAGCTGGGGCTTGTAACCGACTTAATCTTCGTTGCCGATGAAAATCTCAGCGACGCGATATCCTCCCTTCTTGCCCTCGGGGTCATCGTCCGCAGAGGGAGAGTCTCGAGCTTCGAGCACGCTTTACTGCTGATCTACAGGAGAGAGCTTCAGAGTAAGGTTGAAGAGGTAAAAAGATTGTACTCTATAAAGTTCGATCTGCCGGAATGGTTCTTCGATAAACCAGAGACTGTCCTCAGGAAGATTGAGGAGGAGGAGGCGAGGCTCAGAAAAGATTTGTACGATTTGCTCCTCGAGGTGGCGGGAGTTCTTCGGGACGCCGTCGAGTTCGAGAGGGCTTCCAGGCTGGAGGTGATAGGTAACGCGTATAGAGCTGTTAGAGAGCTTCGCCAGAAGAGAGAGCTCCTAGAGGACATGGTTTACACGATCGCATCGCTTAAGCTAGCGCTCAAGGCATGTAAAGAAGACGCGCTCCAACTATCTAAGATTGGTCTGGGCAAAGAGTACTGTTCCTTCGTAAAGAATATACTCAAGGAAAACGTAATGTCACAACGCGATCTAGAAAAAGCACTGTCTTCACTTCCTGCGAAAAAAGAGGCTAGCACGATTATGGAAGAGATCCAGGCGTTTTACAAATACCTCGGAGTTAAGGCTCTATTGGCAAAAGCTTTGGACAAACTCGAGGCGGGTTGTGATGCACTTCTTGCCGCTTACGGGGAAGACGCGCTCCAAGAGTTCTGTAAGGCTGATGCCTGCAGTGTTTACGGAGCCAGCATTCTAGCATCGGAAAGCATAGGTTGGGGGTTCGGGTGCGTCTTAGCAGTACCAACCACTGTTTCCGAGAGCCTGGCCAGCGCTCTGCGAGCTCGCTACAAAGCGCTCGTTTACACCTCTGCGTGCAGTCCAGAGAAGATCAAAGAAATGCTGCAGGACATCGAACGGCGGGAACAATCTTTGAGGAATTCAATAGTGGCGAAGACCATTATGACAGCTTTAAAGCACCACAAAGTGAGCCTAGAAAAAGTGGCTGAGCATCTAAACGACGCCGATTTAAAGGAGCTTGTCGGTTTGCTTAAAGCCGCTTTCTCGGAGATTTCTCCCAGACCTTTACCGGAGGAAGAGAGATTCACATTCCTCCGAGACCTAATAAGTAGTGTTGACGCTATTGGGGAGGAAATCAAGTATTTAAACGAGAATTTGAAGAATATTTTAGAGCTACCTTACGAGGAGATGCCAGCTAAGCTTAGTGCTCAGCTTGTGGTGCTGAAAGACATTCTGATAAAAGTGAGGGAATACCTCTCGTACGAGCAGGCCTTGGAAGTAATGCACCGCGCTCAGCCTCTGCTCAGCCAGGTGAGGGTGTTCCGGAGCAGGAGGATCACAGTGGTGGAGGGCTACGTGCCTGCCAAGTTCAGTGCCACCTTAAGAGAGGAGCTGTCCCGGCGAGTCTCAAGGATACTTTACATGAAGTTTGAAGACGTGCCGAGAAGGGAGAACGCTCCTACGTACGTGGAGACCAGGGGTCTTCGAGGGCTTCTCTACAAGCTTACTTCCATGCGCGGCACTCCTGCCTACTGGGAGATAGACCCAACGCTGATCTTCACGGCTCTCTTCACGGTAATGTACGGGATGATGTTCGGTGATGTAGGACAGGGGCTTCTACTGGTGCTATTCGGCCTGTGGTTGATTAGAACAAAGTACCCCCTGCTTGGGATTAAACGGGAAAGCGCTGGCACGCTGGGGGCCCTAGCTACCCTCGCGGGGGCTTCGAGCATGGTTTTCGGGGTGCTTTACGGCTTCATGTTTTTCCTGAAGCAGTTGGGGACGCCGCTGATAAGCCCCATACACGATGTCTACGAGATTATCTCGATCGCGCTGTGGTTTGGCGTAGTACAGCTGCTACTCGCCATGACTTTGAATGTTGTGAACCTCGTTAGGTTCGGCGATTTAGTTGGGGCAGTTTTCAGTGGAATGGGGGGAATGGGCATACTGTTCTACGCGTCTGGCGTCATGATAGCCTACAAGCTAGCCTCAAGCGGCTTCAACTTCGCTGTCCTCAGCTCACCCGATGTGGTAGTACTCCTTTGGCTGGTAGTGGGAGCTTTAATCGGCGTTTTAGGCCTCAGCTTTTACGAGGCAAAATTCACTGGACATAAAGAGAGGCTGATGCACGCGATGTCAGAGGTTATCGAGATGCTCATAGCGTTTCCAGCTAACTCACTCTCCTACATACGTCTAGCCGCCTTCGCGATGGCCCACGAGGCCTTTGGGATACTGGCTGAAAACATGGCGCCGTTTGCAGGCGAGACTGTCAGCTTCCTTGTGGCAAACTTCCTTGTGCTGGCAATCGAGGCCCTAGCGGTCGGAATCCAGGCGATGAGGCTAACCTACTACGAGTTTTCCACGAAGTTCTTCAAAGGAGAAGGGATCAAGTTTAAACCAATAGCTGCAACTGCAGAAATGGTAAGGGAATAACATTTTTATATATGATTAAAAAATGGGGCTTGTTATGAAGAGCAAGAAGATAGCTCTGGTATTGCTCGCTGTGAACATGGCTGTACTGATAGCATCGATATCCGTGCTTGCCTCGGCTTCGACTAAGATCCTTCAGCCAGGTCTACCAGCCCAGGAAGCACGCCCACTAGACCTGCCAGCAGCTTTAGCCATGCTGGCAAGTGCATTAGCTGTAATAGGATCCACAATAGCTTCGGGTATAGCGCTGAGAAGTGTAGCTACCGCTGGCTTCGCCGCGGCCGCTGAAAAACCTGAGCTTTCAACATGGATACTTATCATGGGCGGCTTAGCTGAAGGTATCGCGATCTATGGTCTACTAGTAGCTATACTGATTCTAGGAAAAATATAAGGATAGAACTTAAACGACAATGACTAGGTTTCTTTGAATTACTTCCTCTGGGAGTCTTATCTCTTTCCCCAGGAGAATTCGCTCGAGGTTATTCGCCTCTGCAAGAGCCAAGTGGTTGAAGTAGTATACATACGCAAGGTCTATTGAATGCTTCATGGCTATCTGCTCAGCTCTGGAGATGACTGTTCTCTGGATTTGAAGAAGTAACTCTGTAAGCTTCATCGAGCTCCAATCCTCTGGGAGTTGAGGTGGCACGATTCTGTAACCCGTGAAGTACTCTTGAGCGAGCTTTTCAACGATGCCTTGGCTAAGCGTCCTGGACCATACGACCATCTTTAGAGATACTTCCTCTGTTATGAGAGCTTCCAGGTCTTCCTTCTCTTCCTTGCTTACGGGGAGTTCTTTGAGAGTGTTTAGCAGGTACTTGTAATGCAGCAGTTCCAGCAAAGCCTCGCGCTCCGCCTCGAGGCCGCTTGAGAAGCTCGGAGCACTTGGAGCTTGAAGGGGTGTCTTCGACAGCTCCTCCCATAGACCCCCCTCTGTTCTAATCTGGGAGAGCCTCGCAGGGCCTATGTGCCGCCCGTACGGGTAGTATATGACAGGCCTTTGGGCGCCTCGTATGTACCTTAGGTGGATCTTGGCGTTCTCGACCTCTAGCCGGTCTAAGAGGGCGTAGGCGAACTGCCCCAGGACCCTGTCGGGCTTCGCGAGCGTTGCAATCCTCAGGACATAAACCCTGTATATCTTCTCGAGGACTTCTTCCAGAGAGTCCCGATCGGATATCAGGGTGTAGTCCTTTAGCTCGTAGAGCTTCTTCTCGCCGCTCAGGATGGCTTCATAGTCCTGTTTTTTGAGTAGCCTTGACTTCAAGCCGTGAGCTCTGACGGCTATGTACGACTCCACTCCTAGCCACCCCCTAGGAGTTTTACCCGGACGAAGTCTTCAAGCTCTTCTTCGATGACCCGCTCCTCTATTCTTCTCAGGACGTCGGTGAGGGCTGGAATGAGGTTCTTCTCGAGGCTGTTCACGACCCTGTTTATGTAGAGGAGCTGGTCGCTTATCTTCTCAACGGCGAGCTCCTTGTTGGCGACATCGATCATCGTCTTGACGGCGTTCCACAGGTGCTCGATAGCCTCCCGGTAGTCCGGGTCGGTTATTTGCGAGAAGTCGGGGTCCTCAGCGATCCTGGCCTGGGGCACGGGTATGCCCTGGTAGCTGACAATGATGCTTGTTATCTTTGGCGGTCGAACAAGCGACGCGGTGGATCTGAAGTCGTACTCGCCTCGGGCCATCCTCATAATGGCAGCTCGGCGGGACGCCTCTATGAACTCGTCCTCTGCCTGTGGTCTTTTCTGTAGCTCGTCCATTATACCCAGTAACTCTTTGGCGAGCTGGTCTCTCCTCATCTGTAAAACATCTTTACCCCTTTTAACTAGCTCCAGCCTCCGCCGCAGCACCTGGAGGGTTCCTCTGGAGGCAGGTAGAAAAGCAAGCTCACTCAGCATTTCCGGTACCCTTAGCTCCTGTAAGCTGGGTGGTATTTCTCGATGAGCCTTCTTGGGATCCTGACGAGCTCCTCCTCCGGGAGCACTGAAAGCACCTTCCACCCTCTGTCCAGCGTCTCTTCCACGCTCCTGTTCTCGTTGAAGGACTGGCTCACGAAGTAGTTCTCGAACTCCTCTGCGAACTTCAGGAATCTTCTCATCCTCTCACTGAGCCCGATTTCACCGATTATCCTGGCTAGGTCCCTAGCCCTCACACCTCTTGAGTACGCGTCGTAGAGCTGATCCGCGAGGTACCTGTGGTCCTCTCGGGTCTTGCCCTCGCCTATCCCAGCCTTCATCAGCCTGCTGAGGCTCGGCAAAACGTTCACTGGTGGGTATATGCCCTGGGCGTAGAGTTCCTGGCTTAGGAAGATCTGCCCCTCGGTGATGTAGCCGGTAAGGTCCGGGATGGGGTGTCTCAGATCCCCTCCCGGCATGGTGAGTATCGGGAAGAGCGTGATGCTGCCTTTCTTGCCCTTTATTATGCCCGCTCTCTCGTAGATCGTCGCGAGGTCGCTGTACATGTATCCTGGGTAACCCATCCTGCCGGGGATCTCGCCCCTCGCGGAGCTTACCTCCCGGAGGGCTTCGCAGTAGTTAGTCATATCGGACATTATTACCAGTACGTGCATGTCGAGGTCGAAGGCCAGGAACTCCGCCACCGTGAGGGCGATGCGCGGGGTCATAAGGCGCTCTACTGCTGGGTCGTCAGCCATGTTGAGAACAGCTACTAGCCTCTCAATGGCCCCGGTTTCACGGAACTGCTCCATGAAGAACTCGGCTTCCGTCTTCCTTAGACCGATGCCGGCGAAAACCACGGCAAAGCGCTCGCCTTCGCCTCTAACAGTCGCCTGTCTTGCAACCTGCGCCGCGAGTAGGTTGTGGGGCAGGCCTGAGACGCTGAATATTGGTAGCTTCTGACCACGCACCAGGCTGAAGAGACCGTCGATAACCGAGATGCCGGTCTGGATGAAGTCGTGGGGGTACTCCCTCGCGACCGGGTTTATCGGTTCGCCGGTTATCTCCCTCATCTCACCCGTCATGATGGGGGGTAGCCCGTCGATCGGCTCGAATCTACCGTTAAAGATTCTGCCTAGAACGTCTTCAGAGACTCTGATCTTGAACGTGGATCCTGTGAATTTCACTAGAGTGTCTGTCTCGAGGCCTTCCCTGTCTCCGAGGACCTGGACCACAGCGTTACCAATGCTCGTTTCCAGGACTCTTCCGAACCTCTCTCTATGGTCTCTACCGTATATTTTCACGACCTCGTCGTAAGCAGCGTCCTCGATGCCGTCCACGATGAGCAGGCTGCCGCGTATCTCTCGCACGCCTCGGTAGATTTTTCCGGGGTAGCGTTCGATAATGGTAGTGAGGATCTCCTCAGGCACCGGCCACCACCCCGCTTTCAGCCGTTATTTGAACACCGTGCCGTTGTGCGATCTCGTCTAGTTTAGCCATTACTCGGTTATATAGCTCTTTCACGGCCTCCAGGCCTCTCTCGTCTTCTTTCACGCGCATCATCTCGTACACTTCGGGGAGCTTCGTTATCTCCTCTATCGATACTCTCTTCTTAATCAGCTCATATGCTTTGTCGAAGAAGTCTATCATCATTTTGAGGAGCCAGTACTGCTTCTCAGGCTTGCAGAAGATGTCTTCCCCCGAGAGAGCTGTTTGCCGCAGGAAGCCCTCTTTTATTATCTCCGACGTCAGAAGTATCAGCCTCTGGTCGTCCGGCAGTGCCCCCTCTCCCACCACCGAAGCTATGGCTTCTATCTCGCTAGCAACAGTCATGAGCCGCAGGGCTCTCCGCCTGTACTGCGGGAACTCAGGTGAAACGTTTTTAACCCACCACCGCTCAACTATGTCCGCGTACTGGCTAAAGCTTCTCAGCCAGTTTATAGCCGGGAAGTGCCTCCTGTAGGCCAAGTCGGTGTCCAGAGCCCACATGACCCCGACAAACCTCAAAGTGTGTATCGTTACTGGTTCGTTGTAGTCACCTCCCGGCGGCGACACAGCCCCCAGCACAGTCACAGAGCCGCTTCTCTCGGGTGAGCCTAGGGGCTTTACTCGACCACCTCGCTCGTAGAACTCCGCTATTTTATCGGGAAGGTAGGCCGGATACCCTCTCTCGACAGGGAGCTCTCCTAGCCTCCCGGCTATCTCACGCAAGGCTTCAGCCCACCTGCTCGTCGAGTCCGCTATGAGCGTTACGTCGTATCCCTGATCCCGGTAGTACTCCGCCAGCGTGATGCCCATGTAGATCGAGGCTTCCCTAGCGGAGACGGGCATGTTAGAGGTGTTAGCTATCACTATCGATCTCTCAATGATTGGGCGACCAGACTTCGGGTCAGTGAGCCTCGGGAACTCCATGAGCATCTCCGCGATCTCGTTACCACGCTCACCGCAACCGATGTAGATGACTATTTGGGAGTCGCTGTACATCGCGACCTTGTGAAGCGTAACCGTCTTCCCGGTGCCGAAGCCCCCAGGTATAGCGCCGGCGCCGCCCTTGGCTATCGGGAAAAACGTGTCTATTACTCGCTGCCCCACCAAAAGGGGCACCTCGCTCGTCAACCTCTCCTTGTACGGCCTCGCCTGCCTCACAGGCCACTCCTGCTTCATTGTTAGCTCGTATGTCCTACCGTCTGACTCGACAACGGCGACGACGTCTTCGACGGTGTAGTCGCCCTCAGGAGCTACTTCACGCAGCCTGCCCTCAATACCAACAGGGACCATTATCCTGTGCTCTATGAGGGGCGTTTCCTGTACAGTGCCGATGATGTCCCCGGAGCCTACATTGACGCCTTTCTCGACCCTTGGTACAAAGTGCCACTTCTTATTCCTAGGAAGGGGGTTGACCTTGACACCTCTCTTCACGAAGGGCCCTACGAGCTCCCTTATGCTCTCTAGTGGCCTCTGGACTCCGTCGAACACGCTCGACATGAGCCCTGGGCCGAGCTCCGCTACCAACAGCTTTCCTGTACCCGTGATGGGTTCGCGGGGGCGGAGCCCGCTTGTGTCCTCATAAACCTGTGCCGCGAAGTAGTCCTGACCCACCCTGACGACTTCGCCTAGGAGGCCCTCGTTACCCACGTACACGACTTCGCCGAGCTTGATGTCGCTGATACCCTTTCCTATTACAACGGGTCCCGAGATCTTCGCGATGTAGCCTTTCCGGTCACCAGACATAGCTTTCTGTCAACCGGTGAAGTTTTGTAAATATGTTGCATTAATGTTTTACCATTCCGCGTATTCTAGATGCGAGAAGTTTTCGAGTGGATGGCTGAGGTTTTTAAACAACAATGTGGGAGCAGAGGATTCTTTGAAGCCTGCTTATAGCAAACTTCACGTCTTCTTCATTTACCGTTTTTCGCTCCGCGTGTTTTGAGGCATCTATAGCTTCACGGGCGATCTCCCGTGCCAGTTTCTCGATGAAGTCTCTCAGAAGTACGGTAGCCTCTTCGCTTACCCGCTCAGCTCCTTCCTGGTGGAGAATCCTATCTATAGGTGCTAGCGGTATTTCATGCTCTTTCTTCTTTGCCGACATACTGAAACACTTTTGATAAATTACATTGGCACGTAATTTAAAAATTTATTCACTTTTAGAGCATAAAGAGATTTTACCAAAAGTGTTCCTCTTAGGCTGTTACCGGGCGGATGCTTAGCAAGGAAATGTATTTAAACGCGCCTCAAGGTATCCGAAAAAGGGTGCTGGATGGGAAACGTCAGGATAAAACTGGTGAAGAGGACAGCTCGAATGCTTGTGGAAAAATTCGGTGACAGCTTTACAACGGACTTCGAGTACAACAAGGCTAAAGTGGCCGAACTACTTCACGTACCTTCAAAGAAGCTACGGAACCAGATCGCAGGCTATGTTACGAGACAGATAAAGCGCAAGAAGATGATTGAGGCCCAGCTCAGTCTGAGGCAGGAGATAACAACGACTGACGAGGAGGAGTACATCAGGCAAATAGAGGGCATGTGACCTAAGGACCGGTGCGTGGAAAAGTATTTTACTTCCTCTGAAGAATCGTTGCTTGATGTGCGGGGGTGCCCGAGCTAGGACAAAGGGGGCGGACTTAGGATCCCGTAAAGGATAAGACCTCCGCTGGCGTCGGCCTGCCCGGGTTCGAATCCCGGCCCCCGCACCTTCTCACTATCTTAAGGGTTGCCTATAGAAAACGTTATAAATTGAAGTGTGGCTGGTGAGAAGGGGTTGATGTATGAGGCACTCTCACGGGTATAGGACACGCAGTAGGAAAGTGTTCAGGTACACGCCAAGAACCAGGGGCTGTAGGGGCCTGAGCCGGCTAATGCGCGAATACAGTCAAGGAGAACTAGTCGTCATAGACGTTAATCCCACCTTTATCGAGACGGCGCCCCACCGTAGGTACCAGGGAAAAGTTGGTAAGGTCGTGGAGCAGAGGGGAAGAGCGTACGTCATCGAAGTGCAGGTTGGCGGGAAGACTAAGAAAATCATTACGACTCCAGAGCACATTGTGCCGTTCTTAGGGAGAGCCGAGGAGGCAAAAACCGGGAGCGCTTAAAGGGAATAATTCACCATTAATCAATATTAATCAATATCTATTACGTCAAGCTCGATCCTTTCAACGTTTTTGCCTATAAGTCCCGCAATGCTCGGGTTTGTCCTCCCTTGATCACCATGAATAAACTCTTTTATGTAAAAGCCACCTTGGGCCTCGATTATTATCTCCACGTCGTGTTCGGAAAGCTTTCTTGCTACTACCTTGTAAACTACCTTCCTCCTCAGCCTATCCGCTCTCCTATGAAGCACCCTGAGAGGTGTACGCTGCTCAACCACTGTTTCTTTGAAAGCTACATTTATTCTCTCAATGTCCTCATCCGTAACGGGTTCCATGAAGGTGACGATAGCCCTGTAGACTTTTCTGGCAACCTCCGCGAGGCCTTTTAGCTTCTTGACACTGTCCTTATCGCAGTAGCTCAGGGCATGCACTTCTATGAGGGATTGTGCCGAGGAGTTTATGATTTCCTCGAGCTTCCTGAGGTCCACGAAGCGTTTTTTAGGTTTGCGGACCTCTAAAACGAAGGGCCGACCCTTGCCAAGCGTCCTCACATCGATGTCCTCACGACCGGCTGCGTGAAACTTAGCGTCATGAGCCTCAAATAGCGATAGCGTGGGCTTCGCGATCAGCTCCTCTATCGATGTGTTGAATTTTATCCTTTCGTCGGAGAATGGCCAGGGGTTCTGAGGGAGCCCTCGCACCAGCTTCCGGTATTTTCCGCATATAAAGACCGGCCTGGGGTGCACTTCAACTCCGTCGCCCTCGAGGTCTATGATTAGAAGGATGTCGGGTCTCTCCGGATCGTATTGCTTCCCCGTTTTTTTGGAAAAAATCTTTCCGACTTCCCTACTGATTTCGTTTTTCAGGGACTCGGCGTCTCTTAGCTCGAAGCGCCGCCACAGTTCCTCTTCCTTTTTGATCAGCCGGTAGGGCAGGCGGACGCCCACAAGAAACGTTGAGAACTCGTATTCGCTGGCTACGTTATAAGCGCGCTCCGCTAGTTCTTCGTACCTGGACGAGATCCCTCCACATAAATAACACCGCGAATGAGAAGGAGCCTCCAGCCCTAGGCTAACGAGAGCGTTGCGGGCCGGCTCGTACCCGCTTTCAGCAAGTGTCCTCAGAAGATTCACGTCTACTTCACGGGGTGAGCTTTTGTAAGCCTCCATGAATAGTAGCGTCTTTATTGCGCGGCCTCTCTCTGCATTGCTTATGCCGGAGCCCCTGAGCCCGAAAAGCCGCCCTAGGCACCAGTCGCAAAGGACGTAGCCATTCTCCAGTATCTGGCGGGCTTTATCGATTACCATAACTCTTCGTTACCTGCTACGTTAGTTAAAAAGGCTTGTAACGCTCCCGCCTTTGCAACGCATCACCGACACGGGTGGGACCATATGGCGGATTCACAAAGAGATAGTGTGTTTGGGGCTCGCTGATTTCCTCTAGGATCCTGTTAACGATCAGTTCAACGGGTTTTATCCCAACCCTCTTTTCGATTTCCGCAAAGGAGTCGAAAGGCTTTCTGCTGCGCTCCTCGAGTATCTTCCAGAGAGTTTTCTTCCCGATACCCTTCAAGAGCTCCAACTCGTGGGCTTTCTTCGAGAGCGGCTGAGCTCTGTTAAAGAATTCTACGAAGACTTTTTCTTTGCTAAGCACTATACTTGTGACAACGTCCTTCAGTATGGCCTTAGCATTACCAGTGAGGTCCTCGTACCTTATTACTCGAAGGAAGTGAACGACCTTGGCCTCAACACCCGTAGCCAGGTCCAGCTTCTCACCGGGTCGTAAACTTGAAAGCACGCCGATTTCCGGTCTCAGTTCAATGAGCAGGAACTTTTCATCCCCTATGCTCTGAACCAGGGGGTGGGAGATCCCCCGTACGGGATCCCCATAGGGTAAGACATCCAGTATGTAGACCTGATTCTCCGGTGGTTTGAGGGGTTTTCGAAAATCACGTCCAGACACGTTCTTCACACCGCTTTAAAAACGCCTTAAACTACTCATTGACCATCTCGATGATCCGCCTGTAGTCTTCCTCCGAGAACAGTTTATTAAGCGGGGAAAGCACTAGACGAACCTCACCCGGATCCCTGGGCTTGATATTCACTAGCTGCACTGCAATGTCCTCCGGAAAGTCAAAGGTCTTCATCAGCTCCTCCACTACCCGGCGCGATTTAGCAGGATCCTCGATTTTGGCGAATTTCCTAGCGTACTCCACCGTGTATCGCTCAAGGCCCGTGAGCTCCCTCGTCTGCTCAACCTTCTCAAGCAGCTCCCGCAGCTCAGCGAGCGTCAAGTTCTTCTCAGAGAGCACTCTCGGCACTGAAGCCTTCACCCCTGTTTCCTCTTTTAAAAACTAACTAATATCTCTTCCGCACCCCCACAAGAATTCAATAGCAATACGATCTCGGGTTCTAAGCCTTCATTATATCTTAACAGCTTGAAATCCCTATTCCCGCTGAGCCCTACAATCAACAGCGTCTAAGCCGCGGCTCTTTCCCAGTTAGCCCTAACTTGAAGAAAAGCCGAAGGCAACAGCAACGCAAACCTCCAGAACGAATGATCTGCGATAACCTGTTAGACGAGCGACTATTCTCCTGCGCAGGTAGGCGTTTCTCGAGAATCTGACTTCCCCGGAGAAAATTTATTTAAATAGAAGGTCGTTGAAGCTATAGTCTGAGCCGGGGTAGCTCAGCCAGGTGGAGCGCCCGGCTGTTAACCGGGCGGTCCCGGGTTCAAATCCCGGCCCCGGCGCTTCGCTCCTAGGCCACATTTGTGAGACAATTTAAAATAAAGGGCTGGTTTCAGCTCGCTAGTTGTTGCTTCGCACCGTGCCACCGCCCAGAGAGGTGAAGATCACTGTGGATAATACAAACGTAAGAAAAAAGTCTTTGTGGAATTCTACTGCTAAAGATTGTCTGAACCTTAAATTTGAAGGATATGGTAGGATGTTTGTTCGAGACAGCATGAGAATAGTCGGGGTCATGTTACTGCTACTGCTGGCCCTTAACGTCGCACTTGTAGCACTCGCAGACAAAGGTAGTCAGGTCTTCTACGTCAAGCTCGATTACATACTCAGGACGGAAGAAAGCGCCGAGCTGGATTTCGGGAGCAAAAGCGTTATAACGCTCTCAAGCACCGCCACTCCTCCAGGCTACGTCCTCGAGTCCTTCAGCGTGATTTTCGAGGGGAAGGCGCCCCCACAGATAGTTCCCGTAAAGTACGATAAGGTCAGCGAGAGCATGGGCAGACTGACGTCCGTGACTTCCTACTCCGGAGAAGTAGTCCTCGGCTCCAACGGCTTTAACGGTACGGTGAAGGCTCGGCTCGTCACAGTCTTTAGGAAAACAACGTGGGTGCCCTTACAGGACAACGTCACCGTGGATACGAGCGAGTTCAAGGACACCGGGCTCAGCGTTTCGGTTAGGGTAACTATAGACAACTACGCACCGTATGCAGTTAAGACCGTGATCGACCCCTTCGGGAACGATTTGATCAGAATGGACGTTCAGGCAGCCGTCCCCGCTGGGGCTTTCAAGGTCGACCCGAAGCATGTTGAGATAGATGTCTCTTCGATTGGGTATGGCAAATACACGATCGAGTTTTCGCAGGGTGAGGAGTACAAGCTTCCCAACGCCTTCCTAGTCATAGAGGACCGCTTCACGGAGACCACTATCCCGGCAAAGACCTTCAAGAGCTACTCTATAAGGGGCAAGGCCGGGTGGAATCCGCTCGGCTTCATAGTTGTGCTGTACTCCGTTGCCCCTGGTCCTCTCACGAATAGCGCTACCGTTGAGGGAAATCTTGTCGACCTCGCTTTCGAGAGAAGCGAGGAGTTCGAGGTTCGAGGCGCCTCACTGCTGATCCCGCCGTTCCTGATGCACTACTGGATAAAAGCCTTCATCGTCTACGGAACTACCGCCAAGATAGTCAACAACGAGGGTCATGACATCCAGGCTATGATAATTCCTGTCTACTACCGGGAAGTAGGGACGTGGACACCTAGAGGTCTCACTGCTACCATCAATAAGAAGGATATCGCAGATGCCTACGCAGCTTACCTGGTGGTCCAGGTGCCCCCAATGACCACGATTACCTCGGTCACGGTCCCCAGCGGTCAGAAGTTCGAGGATATCGAGAACTACACAGCAGACTGGCTCGGCACATGGAGGACCATCGTGCTTGAGAAGAACGAGGCTGCCGTCCAGGTGAAGAACGGAGATAGCGTTGAGGAGGGTGAATACTTCATCTCCATAGCTTGGAAGCCCATAAAGATGGTCTTCAAGGATCCCAAGGGCAACCCTGTGCCAGGCGTTCAGGTCTCCATGTCTGGTCCCTTGAGCATCAACGCTGTGAGCGGGGCTGACGGCTCAGCCCAGCTTAACGTCTACGCCCCAGGAGTGTACTCGGTATCCGCTACATTCAAGGGCGCGACGCTTACGACCTTCACTCTGGGAACTCTAATGGACACAGAGTTCAACATCGAGTGCAAAGTCTACACAATGACCGTGAACGTTAAGAATGCCCTGGGAGGTCCCCTCGCGGGAGCTGTAGTCACGGTGAGCAACGGGAACTACTCGCAAAGCCTCGAGAGTGACGCTTCGGGAAGCGCGGTATTCACACAGCTCCCAAGAGGCACATACACGGTAACGGCACAGTACAAGAGAATCACCAGCACAGTAAAGGTCACCCTTGACGGAGACCAGGCAGTGGACCTCAACACTGGCATACTGCTTGACCTCCCATTCGTCGGACCTGTGACCGCAACAGAGGTAGCAGCAGTGTCTGCCGCAACTGCAGTGACGGCCGCGCTCTTCTTCCGACCTAGAAAGGAGAAAGACACGGCAGAAATAGAAATAGGCTAAGACTTTCCCGGAGAAGATAATGAGCCGGCACGGGAATAAATGCATACTATTCTTTATCCCTCTCATCTGTCTTGATGAGGATTTTTCTGTCGCTGACTTTGTAACAGCTGTCAAGCAGGTAGGCTACAGCGTTGAAAGAGAAGGGGAAAATGGATTTCGCGCCGAGAAAGCTGCCATAGAGGTTTTCATCGAGTACAATGGCGGCACCGTTAAGGCCTGCTCGGAGAGCCTTGACGCCGTAATGGAATTTAAGAACAGAATGCTCGGGTACTTCGCCTCGAAGTGTAATCCAGTTCCAGAGATCGTGCTTTTGCTCACAGACGGGGAGCAGCTCCCCACTAGCCCGGATGCGTTGGGCAAGGGATTACTTCAAAGGCTGAGAGGCTGGGCTCTGGCAGTTTACCTACTCATAACTACACTCACGCCTCTCTTCCTCATGCTTCTAGGAATTAAAAGCCTCTTTGAGGTCAGCCTCATCACCACCCTGGTTACATTCACGATGCTGCTTTTTGCTCCTCTTTTGAGCCTCCGGGTTAGACGCCTTGAAATCCCCAAGTGTTGCCGGCGAGTTACGCTTCTACGCGTGGTGGTCGAAGAGATCAGAGAAGAAGATCTTCTGGCAATAGCGGTAGCCAAGCATATTCTCACGAAGAGCGCTGACTTATCCGTTGACACCGCTGAACGCGTCCTCCACGACGTTGGCGTAGATTTCAAGAGGATAAGCTTAAAGGAGCTCAACCTGGGGTCAATCCTCTCTCGCCTTCATAAAAAGTACGGCTTTAAGGTTAAACTCTGCATCACCCCGTCGGGTAGCAGAAACGCTTACACTCTAGGCTTCTTCCCCTCCTTCTCGAAAGTCTACGTCACCGCAGGACTGCTTTTGGACTTGAACGAGCGCGAGCTTGAAGCGGTGCTCGCCCACGAGCTGGCTCACCTAAAGCATAAAGACTCTCTCAAGCTATTTACGGTAGCGAGTTTAGAGTACATCTTCAGATCGTACTTGCTGTCCGTAGTGCAACTTCCAATTGGAGTACTGCTAGCCTACCTCGCGTTCTTTACGGCTGTTTTCTTAAAGCTTTCACAAAACGCCGAGTTATCGGCAGACGTAGAGGCCGCGCACTGCACATCAGCTCACGATGTTATTAGTGCACTTGTAAAACTCGAATATCCCGAGCTGGCCAGCTCGGGCAAATACAGGACGTTAAGGATAGTGCCGTCTAGACACCCCCCAGCCATCTATAGGATAACCAATCTTCTCAAGCTGAGGCGTTAGTTACATGTTTGCGGTAAACGCCTCGGAGCGCTTAGGTTCCTTAGGGGAAGTAATACACTGGTGTGATTTCCGTATGAGAGTCGAAGCTCATCTCCCGAGCTAGGTTTCACGTTTTGTAGCACTGCTGGAGAGAATAATACTGTATGAGGTCTCACGTCATAAAAGCCCTTGAGATTGTGGAGGACCTACTCAGCAGTAGCGAGTTGAGCGATGGGCAGAAGAAAGCACTCTTGCAGGTTCAGAAACACCTGCTGGACGCCTTAGACTCGGTGGTCGATGTTAAAAGCAAAGTGCGGGACATAGCCTACACGCTTCAAGAACTTGCCGATGCACTTGGGCTGGAGGTGAAGCTCTCCTCCCCCAGGTTAGTATTAGACGATGAGGACATCTTGAAAACCATAGCCGAAAGCACAATGGCTGAAATAGAGATCGAGGGTGAGCAAGCAGTCGTAAAGAGACTTTTAGCCGCACAACATTAATAGCCGTAATACCCCTTCCACAGTGAGCAAGCTTGCCGAAACAGAGCAAGCAGGTAAAACAGAAAACAGTCGACCCTGTCGACGCGGAGTTCAGCAAGAAAAAGATGCTGGCTCTTATAGCGGGCGTATTCGCAGTAATGACACCACTCCTCGCAGCAGCCTTGGTGTTCTTAAAAATAGGAGGGGATAACGTTCAGGCTGTTTTTATCTTGCTCTCTACTTCTGCTTCAGCTGCAGGACTGTTCCTCGCTATCAGCTTTCTCGAGGAGGCTTACGCGTTTAAGCTCTACATGAGACTTAGTGGTTTGGTACGGCAGAGCCCACCCACTCCCCAGGTTGGAGCCGTTCAGCCCCAAGCCCCTGTTGCACAGGCGTATCAGCCTAAAGCTACCCGCCCCGTCCAGGTACAGGAGGCTCAACTCTCATCCCCAATCCTTCGTCCACCTCAGGTTGTGAGAGCCCAGGCTCCTCCTGTGACCCGGCAACCTAGAGCAGTGGTACCCGCTTCAGTCCCGATCGCTGCCGCGCAGCCGCGAGCAGTAGAGCTTCAAGCTACGCCACCCGTCGCTCAGGCTGATGTGAAAAGATGCCCCAAGTGCGGCCGTGAGCTACCTTATGGCGACCTGCACATAATATGTCCGTTCTGCGGCACCCCACTCAAGTAGACCTCTCTTTTCTCAGCGCCAGTGCCACCGCCAACAAAACTGCCAGGAGCAGCAAGACGTTATCTCCGAGGCTTAGGCTCTCGCGTGTTACTCTGAACGCTAAGCTTATCTTGCTTGCTCCCGTCGGCGCCGGTATCGCGAGGAAGTCGTTGGGATCTCCCCGCTTAATCCAAGCTAGAACTATCAGCGAGTCGAGCTGATTTACCGCGGAGCCTCTCACGAGCCTCCGGGGGTCGTTCTCTGTATTGGCAGTTAAGTCGACCGGGAAGCTTTCTCCGCGAGATTCTACCATGCTGAAAATGTGCGGCTCGGCTCCTCTCAATTGATAAAACCACTTACCTTCTCTTATTGTTAAGTTAGCTTGTGGGGAGTATACAAGCGCGTAAGCGAGGTAAGAGTTTATCCCTTTAATCCTGAGTAAAGCCGTGAAAAGAGCGTGTACGTCGCCGCACGCTCCCTCTAAGGTCGACAGAGTTTCTGCTGGGCATTTAACCCCTCCCCGTGTATCTCGAGTATATTTTACGTTCCTGCGAACCCAGTCCGCCGCGTTTAAGATGAAGTCTCTGCCAGAAGCAGAAGAGGAGCCCAGGCTCTTGGCGAGGCTTACTACATCGGCGAATTTCTTCAATGAGGAGTTGCAACCCCAGAATTGCGACTTAGCCATCTCGCTTAGTGATGGAGCTGCAACATCCACAACTTCTGGCAGATCTGCTATACGGCGGAAAGGGGGGCTTGCGACTTCTACCTCTTGAACGAGTGTTATGTTTATGCTTCCTGAGTACTCGATGTCGCCAGGGTACGCGTAGATGTTTCCCTGAGGGTCCCGCTCGAGGGCGAAGCTGGTTTTCCTTGAGTCGACGTAGAGCGTAGCTGACGATAGGTTCTGCCATCCAGGTATGGACGGGGCAATAAGGAAGACGCGTGAGAACACTTCTCGATCCACAACACCTTGCCCTTCAACGTACAGGCTCGTCACGAGCAAGTACTTTACACTCAGAATAGGCTGGGAAGATGCCAGAGCCCCTACCAGTGTTACTAGCAGAGCGTACCTTAAGTGCATACTACCCTCAGGTGTCCGAGCTAGACGTGAACGTTTTTCAGTAACTCCTCTAAACTTCGGAAGGTCTGCTGGGTATCCGCGCGTCTAAGGCTCACTTGCTTAACCTTGAACGTGTCAAAGAGGTCTGAGAGCTTTTTCGTCCCGAAAGCTCTAGCCCAAGGTACTATGTTTCCACCGGGATCAACGGCTCTAAACATTCTGTCTATCCTCAGCCTGTAACCGGTTTCCTGAAAGTAGACATCTATCACGGCGTTATTCGAGCGGGTCCACTCTAATAGTGCCTCAAGCACCTTTACGTCAACCATAGAGCAGCGCGTCACCATATGCTCCCGCTTCACCACCTTATATTTATTGTTCCTCGGTTAACAATCGAGCTGAGAGTTTACAGGTAAGCCTTGTCTAGGCACGAAGCCTGTATGAGCTTGTGCTCAGACTTAAAAAAAGAGAGCTGCTGCCTTTATCCCTTTGGAAACCTTAGCTTGATGTAGACTTTGCTACCCACGCCAGCTGTATCTTTGGCGATACTCTCTGGGAAAACGACTTGTAAGCCGCCGGCGGAGGCGAGAAGAGCATTTTGCGACTCTTGCCTAGAATACACTTCTGCACCTAGCACTATGTCCCAGCTCTCGATGTCAGAGGGCGTAGCGTCGACTCTCAATTCAACCCGCATACCCTGGGCCGGTTCAACACCGGCTTCCCTCAAAATTTTCACAGGCAACTCTACTACGGCTAAGCCCTCTGCCGCCTCGATTTTTATGCGAACAACGTCCGCATACTTGAGCGATTCGATGCCCGCAATTGTGCCGAGCACAACCATCAACGTAGCAGTGCTACTTTTTAGCTTTTCCCTGTTTCTTCCGTGTTCGACCCGCGTCTTCCCTCGCTTCCAGCAGACTTGAGAAGGGGTTGCGGGAGGGTGTTCGAGCAACCCCTTAAGACTCTCAGCTCATCGCGGTCACGGCACCTGTGAACGCTTATAAACTCCTACACGCGCTTGGCTGTGATGGTCGAGGTAGACAGGGAGGTGTGGGAGAGCGTGGCGAGGTGGCTCGAGCTCACCGGCCTCGCGAAGACGCTCTGGCGGCTCAGGCAGCCGAAGCCCCTCAGCAGGGCCTTCGGCACGAGGAACACGAGGTACATAGCCGGCGCACTCGAGAGGCTACGCGCGGCTGGCTTCGTGAAAGAGGTGGCGGTCGGCGACGTGAGGTACGTCTACCTCGCCGAGCGTGCCTGCGGCCTCCTTTTGTTGCTCGGCTACAGCGTCGAGGAAGTGGCGTTCGGCGAGTCGGCCCTGAGGCTCCTGAGGCGCGGTGGCGTGTCGGCTTAGCTCCCTCTACCGTAGCAGAGCCCCTGAGTGGGCTGGGCTGGGCGGCGTAAGGCTTAAAGCCCACGCCTCCGCTGGCTTAACCGGGTTCCTGGTTGCGCCGCACAGCCCTCATACCCGCCCTAGCGCTACTCCTCGCCGCCCTGGTGTTGCTCGCGCTCCGCCTCACCCAACACAGCCTCCCGGAGCCAAGAAGGGGGCTCGATGTTATCGGTGTCGATGCCGAGCTGGGGAGCGGTGTCGTCGTCTTCAGGGTGTACGCGCGTAACGCAACCCCCACACCCTACATCCCCCTAGTCGTCGAGACCCCCGCGGGCAACGCCCAGAGGCTGAGCGCCGCCTACGCCTGTAGCTATTGGGTTGCGAGGCTCGAGCTTAGGGGAGAGGGTGCTTACAGGGTGAGCGTCCTAGACCCCGAGACTGGCAGCGCGCTGCTCACGAGGGTCCTCGAGCTCTCCGACAGGCCCGCGATACACTCGGTGAGCGTCGAGGAGAGGGCTGAGCTGGGCCTGGCAACCGTCACTGTGAACGCGAGCGACTCCTCGGGAATTGCTATAGCCCTGATCGAGTACAAAGCGAGCAACCACTCCATGGTAAAGATCCAAAACGGCCTCTATGCCTACAACTTGAGCCTGGGGGACAGCCCGGAGACCCTGCAAGCGAAGATATACGTCACAGACCCCTTCGGGAACACGGCCTCGGCAAGCATCGCCGTAAACTGGTCTTTAGAAGACGCTTTTACCTTCTATGGTTTAGAAAACGGTTTTTCTTTCTCTCAAACGAGGCAGTTTTTCAACCAGTATAAGGATCTGATAGAGAAATCCTATCCTGTTAACAAGCTCGGCATACTGGCGATGCTTCACTTATACGTCGGAAATTCTGCCTTGCTAGATGCAGCAAAGCAGAAAGTTTACAGCGATCCCAACGTGGCGGATAAAGCTGTAACTCTGCTACAGCTTTCTAAAGCTTTGTACGATCTAAATGAAAGAAGCTTAAGCGATACAAGCTTAAACTTTCTGGGAAACTTAACAGCTGTTGAAGGAAACCCTGTATCAGCTTTCGGCCGCCCGGCTCTCTGGAACGTGTTAAACCTCACTGAAGGCAATCCGATAATAGTTACCGGCTTGAGCAAACAACAGCCTATAGTTTACGAAGAAACACCGATTCTCGTTTACATTGTTAATGACAACTTGAACGACTCAAAGGAGTTCCCTTATGCTGCTTGGGCTTTAACCAAGCAGGCTTCAGCAATAGCAAAGTGGTTGAAGGTAGATTATAATCAATATCTAACCGTTAACGGAACAAAATATAGCTTGAGGGAGATAGTAAACAAGGATTTTTCAACTTTGGCGAACTACACGAGAAAGGGGAAGATGGTTTTAGGGCTGAAGCCGGAAGAGTTATTGGCTTTAATACCAAGCGATCATCCAAGCAGATACGTTATAGCTGACTATTGGATGAGGCAAAAAGTTTTACCTCAAAGCCTGTTTTACAATGTTTGGCAAGAGTCTGTGCTAGGATGGGAGAAATATCCAGATTTTATGCCTCACACCAACGGACCCTACACCCCAACTTTTAAAGTATATAGACCAGAAATAGCTTTGAAAATCGCAACGGATAACTTAAACTATTTTGACCAAGGACACAATAGTGTTGTAGATGTAATAAAAAATCCTGATAAACCTTTGGCTTACGGATGGTCTGCTAAGGAGTGGATAAGAAATTATAGACATAGGCTTTTAGTTTCTGAGGATCCTAAATTTAATTATTTTCCTAATACTTCTCCAGAAGGGGAGAAAGATATAACTCTTTTGCTCGATAAGGGAAGCAATATAGCGAAAATAAATCTTTACATATATGGAAAATCTTTATCAGATCGTGTACTTGGCCCAGTTTATGAAAGACCAAAGCCAGAGGAGCAGAGAAACGACCAATCAATTTTAAACGCCTATTCTATAGGTCTACCTCAATTTATTTCAGATACAGCCTATCCTTTAAGTACAGATAGAGCATATTGGGTTCATGGAGAACCTTCTTTCATCATTCTACCTTCAGACATTTCTCTCCTCTACCAAAGGTCTCCAGACGAGCTTCTGCTAAACGATAAAACATACACGTTAAACTTCCTTTCAACTAGAAAACCAGCAGTGATTAAAGATAAAGTTCCTTACTGTGACATATTTTTGCCAGACTTAAGCGAATATGTATACTATAAAAGTTAACCCACGCAAAGATAGATAGGCACAGCAGAAGAGTACCTAGTGTCAGCAGGGACACACTCTCCTATTCCACTACCTCCATAGTCTCTATTGCAGCATTGATAGCTCGCATGACCTTATACCGCGAGATGTGATAGATAAATTGCTAAATAAAAAAGGCTGGGGAGAATAGCGATAGGACACGGTAATGGAGTAGGGGTTGATGTCCTGCATAGGTGGAGCTGAAAAAGATGCCGACTATGAGGTATCCCAACGGAGCCCCAGATGGAGTGAAATCTACCTCTGGAGGAAGTGAGAGAGGGTAACTAAATCACCTGCTCCCGCTAGGAGGCTCACCCAGCCTGCGCCCCAGCCGGGCGCCTTGACCCTTTAGCGTCTCGAGTAGCTGGCTCAGCGCGCGTGGACACATGCCTCCAGGCGCTCCCCCAGCCTTACCCCTTTCTCGCGGCGCCTCGAGCCGCCTGCGGCCGGCGCGGAGGCTCCCGGGCGGCCTCGCGCTACCCTGGGCTGAGCTTCTCCCGCTTCAGCCCCAGCTCGCCTGCAGGGGTCTTGAGCCTGGCCTCCACGCTGCCCCTCACCTCCCCGAGCTCCCTCTCAACCTCACCCCTCACAAGCTCGAAGAGCCCGAGCCTGTCCCTTTCCCACGCTTCAAGCACCTCACCTAGGCTCAGATGGAGGGGCCTGAACACGTCGCCCACGTACAGAAAAGCGCGACCGGGCATGAGGGAATAGCGTGATTCAGGCACTTAAACCTGACCCGCGACCGGGACCCGCACTCCCGCCTGAGTCCGAGGTTGAACACAGTCAAGCCTACAGCCCCTCAGTGCCGGGGAGCGCTTCAAACGGCGCACGCTCTGCCAGCCCGCGAGCACCACCACGAGGAGTGGGCTACGCCGCTGAGCCGCTACACCAGTAAGTAGAACAGCCTGACCAGCGCCTCCCTGAACCCCTCACCGCAACCGCCCTCCAGTGATTTCGCTAGATCAGCCCACAGCCTCGCAGTAAGAGCGAAGCCCCTCACCCTCATCTCCTCCTGCCAGTACTCGGCGAGCGCCTTAGCTAGACCAGCTCTCCCCTCCAGGCAGGCATGGCGCACTACCTCGACGAAGGTTGCTCTACTATTTGTCAGAGCGGCTATCGCTTCGAGAACGTCTAGCGCCGAAAGCCCCTCTAGGTGGGGCTCAAGCTCGCGAACCTGCTCGCCAAGTCTGGGTAGCTTCTTGAGCCGCTGTAGCAGCAGGTTCACGTCGCCTTTCCAAGCTACCTCCAAGATGTCCGCGAAGACCTCGTGTTCCTGAGGCTCTAAGCTGTACCAAGCCTCTTCCTCCCAAATTTCTTCGTATAGGACGAAGAGCGCGGCTGCCAGGGGGTCTGGGGCGCTGTACGCGAGGGCTCTGCGCCTGTACTCCTCGAACTCCTCTCTCACTTCCTTCACGTCTTCTCTCACCTCCTCAGCGCCGAAGGCCAGCAAGAGGGCTAAAAGCGCGGCACGGAACTCTGGATCTCGGATGCGGAAGCCGTATTCCCGGTACTGTTCGAGCGCCTCCCGGGTCATGCCCTCCAGGAGGAAAGACGCCGCGTACTCCGCGGTGGTCCCTTCAACAATATCTTCGGAGATGTTGATGAATCCCTCACCCTGCGCGAGCTCCCAGCTCTCCCTGATCTCCCCGATGACGTCCTCCCTCTTTAGGCCGGCCAGCAGCATCGCCCTGGCGCGGAGCGAGCGCGAAAGCGCAAGCTCTGAGGGCCCTAGCTTCTCAGTGATTACGTGAAGCTCCTCCGCGAGCCTCAGCGCCTCCTCAGCGTCGACCATCAGCTCGATGAGAGCCCTCACGTAAAGCACAGTAAGCTTCAAATCCGCCAGCCACAACTTGGCGGCCTCCTCCCGCTCCACGAAGGGGGCCCTGACCTTCAATAACGGCTCCAAGCTATCCGCGAGCTCTTTCCCGTCGAGCCGCTCCAGTTGCTCGAGGGCTCTGCGCGCCTCCTCAGCCCACTTTAGCGCCATCCCGGGGTCTATTGTCCTGAGAGCATTCGCCAGCCTCGCTCCCAGCAGGGCCCTCGCGTGGAGGCCCACTACGTCCTCCTTCAGCCCGTTCAGGAAGGCTTCAACCCTCCCAGCCCACTTCCCGAGCCACTCATCTTGTGCACTTCGTGCAAGGTAGTCTGCTTCCTCGTAAAGCGTGCGCGTGAGCGGGTCGAGCCTCTCCAAGCTACCAGCCCCCCGCTCCACGGTCTGCAGGAGGTCGGAGGCCAGCCAAGCTTCCCACCTCGACGCGCTGTACGCTACGCTTACTGCCTCGAGCCACAAACCCTCCCTCATAAGCTTCCCCACAAGCCCCTGGGGGGCTTTCGGAATGCGAGCCAAGTAAGGGATCACCAACAACGACAGCGGTATTATTCTGAGCGCAAATCCTGTAGCGAGAACTGCCTCGTCTAAGCACCCCTCAGGCTCCCCCTCTGAGATCGCCAGTGCGCCGAGAGCCGCTAACAACGAGGTGAGTCTGTACCCCTTTTCCTCCTCGGCTTGCTGGTGAACGCTCTTCAGGACCTCGCAGGGGTCTACGGCGAGCCTGAAGGCGGGGGCAGCCTCAACCAGGAACCGCCTGGCTGATGGTGGCATCTCGCCCCTGACGGTGAACCATCCTTTAAGACCCTCGGGGAAGCCAGCCTCCTCTAAGAGGGGTTTCACCGGGAGAAGTGTGTGGGCTAGACCCACTAGGGCTACGAAGTGGTAGCTGTTTTCCTCCGCAAGCTTTCTGAGCTTCGGATCGCTAGCCAGTGCCTTGAAGAGCACCCCGATGGGGTCTTTCTCTCTGCACTCGCCGTCGAAGCTCGCACTCCCTAGCGCCTCCCTAACCAGCTTCACTCCCCCCTCCATCCCTCTCGCTGTCTCTAAGACCCCTTTGCCGACCAGTCCCTTCTCCGCGAGCTCTTGGAGCCTCCCGGAGAGCTTGCCACGGGCTATACGCCAGATCACGTCCTCGACGATGTCCTCCTTAGGCTGGGAGAGCCACTCCCTGATGAACTCCTTCTCCTTTTCTGTTAAATGCTCGAGCGGGTTCTCGAGGCAGTTGACCACGTAGCCCCCGTCTCCTCTTTCTTCCAGGACTGGGAAGCGCTCCAGCCACTTCGGCGGTAGCGGGTCCAGCTCTGCGCGGGCTATGAAGGGCACAGCCATCTTCTGGAAGAGGTCGAGGTTGCCCCTGAACACGGCCTTGTAGATGAAGAGGGCTATGAACGCCATGGCGCTCCCGGCCCCCGTCCCGAGCGCCTCCCGAACAGCCTCCCAGTCGCACCCCCCTGCCTCGCGAAGCCACTCGCCAGCGTACCTAGCCACGAGCGTGTAGCCGCCCTCATATTTTACAGTAATCTCCCCAGCGATGCTCTCGTACACGTTTTCGCCGCAAGCCCCCCTGCTGTAGGCGCGGACTATGTCGGCTAGGAAATCCTCCTGCCTGAGATCGACCCTGAGCACGTAGGCCCCCTCGAGCTCGTCCTTCACATGCTCGTAGAGGTCTTCGGGTAGCACGACCACCACGGGCACCCTACCACCCTGCGCCCTGTGGAGTCCCGCCAGCTCGCCCACGGTGGGGCCCACGTCTGGGCGCGGCGAGGCCTTGCGCTTCGGCTCGTAGAAGAGCGGCGCCGAGGGGTCGTAGAGCACCGCCAGCCTCCAGGGCGAGTTGTCCGCAACTCTGGCCAGGCTATCGGCCACCTCAGCCGCACTCTCCTCGTCGAGCGTCTTCGCCCTGTACACTCTCCAGTGGCCGCTCTGGAGGAGCTTTGCGAGCGCGTACCTGGCCAGCACCGACTTGCCAACGCCCCTAGGCCCCGTGACCACCACGAGCTCCCCGAGCTCCAGCGCCTCGAGCAGCTTGCCTGCGTGCTCCACGAACCGACCGGAGGTGACGAGGGTGTACTCTTTCCCAACCCAGAATTTCCCCCGCTCGAGGTCGAAGCCCAGATCCCCCGGCTCCTGATACACCCTAGTTAGGGCTCGGAGAGGCCTGAGCTGATCCTCGATCCTGCCGACCCTTTTCTCGAGCTTCTTGATCCTCCCTTCGAGCTGTCCCAGCCTGTCCTCGAGCTTCTCTTCAAGGATTTCTATCCTCTGCTCGAAGAGCTCTCTGAGCCTCTGCTCGAGTGCCTCGAGGTCGTCTTTGACCTCCTCCCTGAGCTTCTTGAGATCGTCCTCGGTGGCTACCTCCTGCGTGGCCAGCTTGCGGAGGTTCTCGACGAGCTTGTGGAACTCTTCGAGGCTCAGGCCCCACCGGCTGGCAACCTCGTCCGCCACCCCCTCGAGCCTCTCGTCGCCCACGAACTCGCTGGCGATGATGGCTGCCTGGATGAGCTCCGCCAAGCGCTTGACGTGCTCCCTCTCCGGCCTGCCGCCGCCTGCGCCGATCAGCTCCCTAGCGATCTCGAGGAGGAGCTTCGGGGGGAAGCTGTAGCCAACTGCCTGGGCCACGACCGCGGGCAATCCCAGCGGCGATGCCAGCGCTACAAGCGCGGAGGCTACCGCCGCGCCGCCAGCAACGGCGTAGAGCTCCTCGGCCAGCCTCTCCCCCAGCGAGGAAAGCGCCCTCCTGCCCGCATTTACCAGCGCGCCCCTCAGGCCTAGGCGGCCGGGGCTCAGCGCCCTCAATGCCTCGGCGCCCCTCCTCAGCCTCTCCCACTCCCCTGTCCTGTGGTACTGGAGTAGCTTGAGCGAGACGCCCTTGCCGCCGCCCTCAGGCTTAGCGTTGAAGGCCTTGAACGCCGCGCTGCAGTCTACCTCCGCCTCCCCGGGCGGCTTAAAGCCACTCCTCTTCAACTCCTCTTCGTGGACCCCGGGCGTGAAGACTAAGGCGACCTTATCCTCCTCGAGCCTCTCGCTTAGCGAGCGATAAGCTCTGATCGCCTCTATGGTGCTCTCCGGGACCACGATCACCCTCGCGGGGCTTAACTTTTCGATGTACTCGGCGAGAGTCTTGCCGCCTACGAGCGGCTCTGCGCCCTCAAACCTCAGGAGCTCGGCGCGGCCCTCCCCCTGTAGCTCCTCAAGGCCCGGGAGCTTGTAGCTCACGACCCTCGACTCCGGAACCCTCCTGGCTACCTCTAGGCGGGAGGAGCCGGGCCCCGCGAGGACAACCACACCCCTGCCTTTCTTGAATATCTCTTCAACTCTCTTGGCGGCCTGCTCCACCAGATCCTCGTAGCTGTGCTCGAGGCTCAAGAACGCTCTAAGAAGTGGCGCCTCGAATGCTATATAAATTTGTCTTTGTAAGCTAAACCCGAGCCTCAGCCGCTGCAGTGCAACTCCGCGTGCTCCCTTGGAAGCGGGGAGCGGCTCGCCCCTCTGGCTCCACCGCTACGCCGTGTCGCTATAGCCTCGCCCCGCACTTCCAGCAGTACTTTGCCTCCGGCTCCACGGGTGCCCCGCACTTCGGGCATGTGCGGAGTGTTGGGTGCTCTGCCTGTTGCGCTGGCTTTAGCTCTCTGAGCCTCTCCCTCTCACGCTCGTACTCCTCCCTGAGCCTCCTGTATGCCTCCTCGCTCACCCTCCCCTCGCGGCGTAGCTCCTCGAGCCTAGCTAGGTAGCCCTCCACCCGTGCAAGCTCCCCAGCGGCAACCCGACCTGCCCCGCCTGCTTTTGCCTCTCCTCCGCCCGCTCCCACCTCCCTCTCGGCTTTCCTCATCGATTTAAGCACGACCGCTATCACAAGGAGCGCAAGCACTACAAGTATAGCGGCTAGGAGCAGCAGGTTCACCTCCACCCTATATGTTGAGATGGCCTGCACTGGCCCGTCTACGGTGAAGCTCCTGCCGAGGCTGTTGCCGCTGGGGTCGATGTAGCCCTCAAACCTCCTAACGAGCAGGCCTCCCAGCTCAGGTATATCTTGCCTCGGCGGGACCACGTGGCCCGGCTCATAGTAGCCGCAGGCGCTGTCGATGCAGACCCTGTACTCTGGGGGCCCGAACCTCGCCTCAAGGACCAGGGGTCCAGAGACGCTGAACGAGAAGCTCGGAGCCGCGGGCACGCTGAAATTTCCCTTCCTGACCTCCCAGCCCTCAAACCTGCACCTGACACTCCCATCGGAGGCGTAGTAGTAGCCGTCCTTGAGGCCCTCCAATCCCACCCTCGCCTCATCACCCCTCCTATACCAGCCCGAGCCGAGTGCCGGGGCTAGGCTGCTCAAAACCGCCACGTAGAACTTCGCTGCGGTGTAGCGGAAGACGGCTTTTCCGCCCGGGCTCACAGTTAATGTGTCGTTCACGGCCTCGTAGACCGTGTCGTTCACTCCCACATCCGGCTGCCCAACCCTAACAGTCACCCTCATATCGCTGACGTTGAGCACCATGCTCCCTCCCCCCTGAAGGTAGCCGTAGAGGACCCCGTTCACGTAAACAGGGACGCTGCAGGACGGCGGCAAGCCCTCTACTGCAACCGTCACGGGAGGTAAGGGCTTAACCGCAATAGAGTAAACCACCCACCAATTCTCTTTATTAAGCACAAAATAATCATCTCCAGCGAAGTAGATGTTTCTGCCGTCGAAGCATGGCTTTCCACTACTAAGCGCAATACCTGCAGATGCATTAGCAGATCTGCCTAGAACGTACTCTCCTACTGCGTTCAGTTGACTGTCTAAAACATGGAAAGCATGCCTTTCATAGTTATTTAAAGATTTTAAGTCAAATGTATATATAAATCCATTGGCATAAATAATTTTAATTCCGCTAATACCCCACTCTTTATTTACTCTAAGAGCGTTGCCACTCTTATCGAACTTTGCAATTCCCCGCCATCCCTCTACATACGCATTTCCGGCGTTGTCGAAGCATACGCCAAGGAGTAACTCAAGGTAGTACTCGTGGTCCTCGGGGTAGTCTATCCTCCTCAGTTCCCTTAGTTCTCTGTCAAGGATGATGATTAAAGAGTGAAATTTATTACTGGTGTCATTGTAGAATCCCACTGCCCACAGCTCGTCGGTCACTGGGTTAACGCCCACATCCCATATCTCTCCCTTTCTCCAGCCTCCAGCGTAGAGCTCCTTAGATTTGACGAGCTCCAGGCTCTTAGTTCTCTTCTCAATGTACCATATCTCCTCGTTATTACCGTCTCCGTTGATGTCTTCATAAGCATAACCGCCGGAATACAAGTACTCACCATCGTAGGTGATAGAATGGCGTAAAGCAGGGGGGATTCCGGTTCTGTTCAGAAGATTAAGGCTTTTGTCGAACTTTAAAATAACACCACCCCTTTCCCAGCCATCTATTGGATAAAGAACATCTCCTACTACATAAAGGGCATCTCCTACCGAAACGCAGCTAGTGAAAAAGCCATAGTAATTGCCCACCCACTTCCTTACAACCTCACCAGTGCTCCTGTCGAGTAGCACTAAGGCTGGATAAATATCCGCTGCTCCAACTACAGCAAGATAGTCGCCGAAGATGCATGTGCCTGAGACAAAGTCCCTGCCTCCGGAGAGCTTTACGTACTTCACCCAGTTGACGGATGCAAGGTTGTAGGGCTGTGCTACAGCCCCGGCCGCGAGTAGTAGGGTCGTCAGAAGAGCTAGGGGTAGAGCGCGAACCCTCATCACGTATACGGCTGAAAGGAGGGCTATAAATCTTCGGTGAAGCGCCGGGCCACCGGGTCAGGCGGCCCGGATTAGAGGAAGCGCCGGTAACCGTAGCGCCACCCCCTCAACTCCCCAGCATCCCCTTGCTCTGTCAGATGCGCGGGGGGCTCGGGCAACGATGCCTAGGCTGTGCGTGTCATCGCATAGCGAGCGTCAGGCTTGCACCCCACTCCCGCTCGGCATCATGGAATTGAGAGCCGCGTGGGCTGGTCAGGCGCGGAGCCGGAGCTGCCTCCGATAAAGCATGACGGTGGCGATGTGGCTGCATATCCTCGCCTTCCTCACGTAGCCGTAAGCCCTGAAGAAGCAGTCGCAACGGTACCTCCCCTCGTGGACCCACACGTTGTACTAGGGGTAGGTGTCCCCCAGCTCGGGCAGACCCTTGACGAGCCAGTGCTCCGCGCCAACCCTCTCCACCCTCCCAGCGAGGAGCCTGTACACGGCGCGGTAGAACCACTCAGCCGGCTTATCGGGGAATGAGGTTTGCAGCTCGCCCAGCGCGTCGAGCAGATCACCATGCTCCTCAATCATTCTATCGCTGCAGCGGCCATAGAGGGCACACCTCATCAGCGCCCAGGCCAGCCTGCTCTCCTCCCTTTCACCCTCAAGCGAGAGCACCCACAGCGCTTTCTCCGTGAGGGAGACAGTGATGCCGGCGGGTGCGGGCTCCTCCTCAGGAATCCGTAGTCCAGCAGCCTCAGGTAGTCGCCCAGCTCCAGCTCCGCCGCCCGGAGCCACTCCAGAACAACCCTCTCCTTCGCTGCCCCGGTCTGGAACTCCTTTAAGAAACCCCTAACGAGTGCGTGCTTGGTCGGGAAGGCCAGCTTCAATAAATCCTCGCACCTCTGCCGCCACACAACAAGCCCAGGCTTCCTGCTGGGCGCGAATGGGGCCTCCACCACGGCCTGGTCGTAGTCGAAGTAGCGCTACATCACCAGCACGCCGTCCCACCCCCTCGGCAACCAAGCGAGGGCGCGGCGCCTATTGAGCCAAAAGGAGTCGAAGGAGAAAGGTGGTGGCGAGTGGTAGGCCAGCGTCAAGTCGTAAAGCTGCGCCAGGGGGTGGAACAGCTGCGGCTCAGCCCCCCTCAGCCTCCACTAATACTTTCTTCCCGGGCTCCAGCGAGGCTATCGCAGGTAGCGCCAAAGCGGGGTGCGGCAGGAACATAACCCTCCCCAGCCCGGCCTCCTGGCAGAAGCCAGCAATGTATAGCAACTCCCTTCCAAGTCCGCGGCGCCAGCGCCGCCGCCAGCGGCACCGTGCCCTCCCCCCTTTCCACCAGAAAAGACTCGAGTAGCCAGGCCTCCTCCGCTCCTAGTACTCCAGCAGCCCTCAGGGACCTAGCTAGGAGCGCCGCGCCCGCACCCTGAGCCTGATGAACAGCGGGTCTAGGCTCGACGCGGGGGATTGCAGGAGGACGTGGTCGAACTCCTCTGTGCCCGGCGATGAGCCCTTGCTCTGATTTGAACTATTTCTAAAACAGTACATAACCGTTTCTAACTGCACCAGCCCCGCGCCTCTTCTCCCCTGAGGCTTCGAGAAACCTTGGAGATTCCTGTTGACCTCATCATCCGCGCCAGAGGGGAAAGGCTAAGTCACCTTTCAATTATTTCACATTCTCCCCCTCCTAAAAAGTTTTTCGCCCGCTACGCCCTGCTCGGCTGCGAGCGCGCTGGCCGTGAGGTTCCCGGCGTCTCACAGCTTGTGAATTCTCCGCCGTTCTCCGCCGGCACGCGGGGGCTGAGTGGCTGGTAGGTTTCCGTGGCTCTCACAGTGTGTGACGCCTCCGCCTGAGAGGCACCTGAAGCGGCTTGCTCCGCTGGGCCTCACGGTGTGTGAGCTACTGATCGCGGTAGCCGCTGCGGATGGGGGCTCGGGGTCTCACGTTGTGTGAGGCTCCCGTGCCCCGCGGGGGGTGAGTGCATTGTTTCCGAGCGCGCGGTGTGAGCCTTTCAGGGAGCCCGGAGCTTAGCGTGGCGTGCCCGCTCAGAGCCTCAATTCCTGTGAGGGCTCCTCTCGGGAGCCGAGCGTTCTGTGGGCGAGGGGCTACCGGCTGGGCCAACTACCGCTACGAGACCCGGCGCGCTTGGATACACAGACCGACGCTTGAGTCCTTAGGCCACGTCAAGCTGCACCTAAGGCGCGCCGGGGAGGCGGGCGGCGCCGCCTGGCTCCGCGCGAGAGCAGGCGGTATCGCCTGATATCAGGAGAAATCAAGAGGTATCACAGGCTGATATCATTTGATATCAGCAGGTATCAGGCGATACCGGCAGATATCAAATGATATCACCTGATATCACGCGAAATCACCTGATATCATGTGATATCAGGCGAAATCAAGAGATACCGGGTGATGCCGCGCGGCGCCAGGGGGCTTGGCGCGGGCAAGGCCTCCCAGGGGGAGGTGAGGAGGGTCGCGGAGCTCGCCGAGAGGCTCACCACTTACAGTAAAGATGCCGCCCTACCCGGGGCGGAGCTCTACCTCATCCTGGAGAACCACGCGGTTCAACATAGCCTACCGGTCATGGACAAGGTTCTACACTACATAGCGGAGAAGCTGGGATAACCCAAGGGCAGCGGTAGCGCTAGGCTGGCTACAGGGGCCCTGCGCCTCGCTTTTCAGGCCGCGCAGCCCGGGCCCGTTTCCCTGAGGCACGCTGGGCTCGCCCTCCTGCGCCTCTGACTCTACCCCGCGAGCGTGGAGCGCTTGAGCTCCTTCACCGCGCTCCAGAGGGGCTCGTGGAGGTACGCTGCCCTCAGCTCCCCCAGGCTCACCGCGTAGCCGCCGACCACGACCAGCCTCCTGGGCTTCATCACTATTGTTGGCCCCGGGGCTTATAAGGCGGCTAGCCGCTTAAAAATGAGACGGGGGTATCGGTGAAAGTGGAAACGCACTAAGCCTTCGGCTCCCCCCACAGCTCCCTCGCCAGCTTGTCCAGCACCTCCGCCGCCCTGCGGCCCTTCTCTGTGAGCGAGAAGACCCTGACCCTCTTCCCGAGCCTCCTCTCCGAGACCAGCTCGAGCTCCTTCAGGTCGAGGAGGATCTTCTCAGCGTACTGGGAGTTCTCCACGCCCAGAGCCCTCATGATGTCCTTCTTGATCGCCTCCCCGCCAACGTGGAGGAGGAAAAGGAGGACGATGATGTGCCTCCTGTTCAGCTCCCAGACGAAGCTGTACTCGCCCACGCTCCCTGAAACGGGGGAAACATTATTATTCGTTTCCGGTGAAATAGTGCTGTATTAATTGTTGTTAAAGCCCCAAGAATTTAAGACCTCGAGACCCCCTAGACTGTGT
Source organism: Infirmifilum tikiterense (assembly GCF_054696565.1). The sequence continues at coordinate 682,977 of NZ_CP182482.1, read as the reverse complement.
GAGCGTCGAGGTCGCCTACGTCCCCCTTGAGAGGCTGGACGTGAGCGAGGAGTACAACGCCCGCCGAATAGTGCCGGAGGAGGAGGTGCAGAAGCTCAAGGAGAACATCAGGCTCAACGGCCTCCTCCAGCCCCTCGTCGTGACGCCGCCCGAGGAGGGCGGGGACAAGCTCTACGTGGTCTGCGGGAGGCTGAGGCTCGAGGCCTTAAGGAGGCTCAGCAGGGAGGACCCCCAAGCGTTCCAGAGGCTCTTCCCCAGCGGCGTGCCCGTTATAGTCAGGAGGATGACTAGGAGGGAGGCGCTGATCCTCTCTCTGAGCGAGAACATCCGGAGGGGTAGTATGGGGAAGGACGAGGTCGGCGCTGCGGTGGCGGAGCTGGAGGAGCGGTTCGGGCTGAGCAGGGAGGAGGTTCAGAGGCGCCTCCAGATGGCTGGCCACGAGCTCGAGGTGATCATGCGCGTCTACAGGGCTCTGCGGAGGCCCGTGGCGAGCCCCGTGAAGCCTGGCAGGCCGAGGAGCGAGGAGAAAGAGAGGCCCGTCTCGAAGACCGGCAGGGTGGTGCTGCACATGGCTGTGAAGAAGCTGGCTGAGAGGGGTCTGGTGAGGGATGAGGGCGAGGCGATCAGGAGGCTGGAGGAGGTGGCCAGGGGGATGAGCGTGGGGGAGGCGAAGCAGCTGGCCCACAGGATCCGCTCAGACCCCTACCTGCTCCGCGACGAGGACAGGCTGCGCAGGGTCGTCGAGGAGATCAAGGCCACCAACTACGTCGACCGCCTCGTCTCCATACGGGCGGACCACGTCGCCAGGATAACCGCGATAGCCGAGAGGGAGGGCAAGACCTTCGACCAGGTCCTCAACGAGCTCCTCGACGCCGCCTTCGCGAAGCTTGGGTACAAGTAGCCGCTCACGGGCAGTAAATTGACCCTCAGTGGATTACAGGGCTTACTGGAGCAATAAATTGACCTAAACCTGCACTCTGTTAACCACAAAGAGTGTCCCTACCGCCGCAAGCATCGCCTCAGCGGCGCCCGCCAGCACACCGTTCCTCTAGCCGCTGCCGGTGAGCTGACCTGCCTCACTTACAGGCGCCTGAAGGCCTCTGGCAACGAGGCGTGCTCCTCGAGCGGGATGCGGCTGTCTTCGATGTAGACGGGCTTCTCGAAGCTTTACACTAGCGTGTCGGAGTGCCCTGGCTTCAGGCCACACAGATCCTCACAGGCAAGCCCACCTGCTCCTCGTAACCCCGCGCAGCGCGGAGGGGGCTTTGATCTTGCGAGGAGTGTGCACCCAGCCCCTCGGCCGTGAGCCCTCGCCTCGCCGCGGGTGTGCTGTATCGAAAACAATAATAATATCTGCTGCACTGCTATAATCGTGCGGAGGCCAGTCTGGGTTATTCTCTTAGTGCTACCTCCCACTGTAGCCTGGCTCTACGCCAGCAACCTCCTTTCAACGGCCACTAACCCGCTCATGTGGGCTTTAAGGGCGGTGTGGGGTGCTGTGGTGATGACAGGTGCCCTGGCTTTGAGCGTTGCCTTGGCAGTGTGGAGCAAGAACGATGTGACACTATTGAGGAGCGAGGATGGCGTCATCGTGGGCACCGCTGGCGTCTACGCGTTCGCGATGGCTGTTGGCTATGCGGCCTCGCCAATCCCCCTGGCGTCGCTGCCCGTTGCCGACAGGCTCGCTGTATCGGTTGCCCAGAGGGGAGCCTTCGTTGCCTGCGTCTACTTCTCACTACTCAGGCCTCCAGTGGAGAGGGCTAAAGTTGCTGCGAGGGCTCTGGAGGCCCTGGGGTTCAAGGTGATCGACACGAATGTGCCGACAATCACTGCTGGCCGGGCGATGCCCGTGGAGTACGCCGACGGCTTCGGAACAATCGTGGTGGAGAGGGACTGGAGGGGCAGGGAGAGGGCCTCGTTCTACCCCGTCACCGGCCGGGGAAAGAGGGTGTACATCATATCCCTGCCGGCGAGGCACCAGGCTGAGCCCAGAGCCGTCAGGGAGGCGGTGAACAGGCTTTTAATGCTCGCTAGGCCCCCGGCGCCCGGGGAGGGCATCGAGATAGGGGAGTACGAGGGGGGTGGGGCTTTGCTCCTGCCGTTCAACACGCACGTCGGCGTGTTCGGCATCACGGGTGCCGGGAAGAGCTCGCTGCTGGCGCTCATAGCGAGGGACCTGCCGGAGGACGTCTTGATCATCGACTTCTGGGGAGAGTACGCTGGCCTCTACGGGTTCCACGTGGCTAAGCCCGTCGACCCTGTCGTGGAGCTTTCGGCGGAGGAGGCCGCCGAGATACTGGACAACAGCGCTGAGCTGGTGTGGGGCGAGGACGGGAGGTTCACGCCCATCGTGTACAACGTGGTGGTGCAGGCCGTGCAACGGGTGGCTGAGAGGGGCGTGGAGCCCACGGCCGAGGCGCTGGTGGCCGAGCTGAGGGCCTGGAGGGCGAGGGAGTCTAGGCCGGACGTGGCGGCGGCGATCGACGCGGCCCTCAGGCGGGTAGCGCTACTGGGCGGTGGAGGCTTCAGCACGAAGCTGAGGCTCGGCCGCACAGTCCTCGACTTATCGGGCTTGAGCGACTACGCCAAGGTGGCTGTGGCTAACGCGGTCATCTACCGCCTCCTCAAGACCCGCGCCCACCGCAGGCTCACCGTCATAATCGACGAGGTCCACCGCCTGGCGCCGACGAGGGGCTACTCGAGGCCCCTCGAGAACCTGCTCCGCGAGGGCAGGGCGCTGAACATACGAGTAGTCATGGCGGACCAGACCCTCACGGCCGTGAACAGCGCGGCCGTCAGCCAGTGCGGGATGCTCATAATCTTCCAGCACAACCCCGCAGACCTGCCAGTGCTGCAGAGGATGCTCGGCAGCATGGCCAGCGTCGTGACCTCGCTCCAGCCTAGGGAGGTCTTGGTGTGGCACGGTGGGGGCTGGAGGCGCGGCGTCATACACGAGGCGCCCCGCCTAGCACCCAAGGGAGTTGCTACAATGCAGGCTAGGATCGAGGAGGTCGCGAGGATAGTGGCTCAGAGGTACAGGGTTAAAGCCGATGACATCCTCGCGCTCTACGACCTCAAGGCTAGGCCCGAGGGCCTGGAGGAGCCACTGAGGAGCGCCTACAGGGAGTTCCTCGCCAGGATAGGCGAGCCCGCTGACCCGGGAAGCCCGGAGGAGTAGAAAAGAATAAATAAAACTATTTACAATATTATTTTAAGCCTGCAGAGGGTCCTGGAGCGCCGCCGAGCGGTGAAGCGGCGGGAGGAGCCCTGCAGGCGACACAGTGCTTCCCCGAGAAAACTGGCGCCCGTAGCAGGGGGAGGAGGGGGTGCCTGCACTCTCGGGGAAAAGAGAGTGGGGCGAGAGGGGGTAGCGTAAGGCAGACCAGAGGCCCCGGGCACCTAGGCTACGCCGACCCCTTCGTGCTAGTGTTTAGGGGGGAGTGGCGGCCGGGGCCTGGGAGCCCGAGAGAAAGCCCCTTTAAAAACACCCTTTTTTACCCCACGTAACCCCACCATTCACGCTCCTCAGGGACGTGGTGGGAGCGGGGTTACGTGGGGGGCTGGGCCCCCCGTGAGGGGGGTGGCGGGCTACGTCGGTGAGGCTCCGCGCTTGTGGACGCTCCGCTCGTAGGGGCCTCCCGGCGTGGCAGCGGAGGCGTGAAGGTGCCGGCACGCGGGGCCGCGCCCCGATCGTAGGGGCCCGGCCCTGGGCCGGTAGTGCCCGCCCGCAAGCCGGCTGCCCGAGGCCTGCGCCCCGCTCCGCTCGCAGGGGCCTGGGCGCGGGCTAGGGCGGGGGGCTCTGCTCTCGGGCTACCCTACCCCGCCGCCCCCTGGCAGCCGGCCCCCTGCCCTCGGGGGTGGACGGGCCGCTAGCGCAGCGTTGGCGCCGCCGGGCCTGGGCTGGCTCGGCGGGAGGGCCGCATCAACAGCCCACGCGCCTGGGGCCGCGCGCGGCAGGCTGGGGCCGGGGTGGCCGAGTCACAGTGTGTGAGATTGTGCTCGTGACCGCTGATGCTGAGCGACGCGCCTGTGGACGCTAGCTCGCGCTGAGCTCTGCTACTGTAACGACCGCTAGCTCACATGGTGTGAGACGCTACGCCGCCGCATAGCAGCGTACACCTCTGGGGGCTGGGCTTTGGCTGCGACTCCCCCGCACCTCACGCCTCTGGGCGTGAGGGCGGATGGGGGCCGCGGCGCGAGGCCCGGCTCCCCGGTAAAAGGGGTGAGACTATGAGCGGGGAAGGTAAGGGGAGTAAAAACGGCGAGAAGCTCTTCGACGCGTACAGGGTCTGGGAAGTCAAGGCGAACAGGGAGCTGAGGTTGAGGCTCCGAAAGCTCTACTACGACATCGCCTCTGCGGTTGAGCGGGCCAGCGAGGAGCTCGAGAGGAAGCACGGCGACGCGTTCAGGAGGGAGCCGGGGAGGTTCAGAGAGGAGTTGATCGAGGGGGCCTCAAGGATTGCGGGGCTGCCGAAGGGTCTCTTCTGGTACGCCGCGGAGTGGCGCAGGATGGTCGCGGAGGCCAGGGGGAAGTCTAAGAGGCGGAGCAGGTTCACACCGCCAGCGGTGCCGCTACTCGTGAAGGTGGTCAACGGCAACGAGAGGCTTCACGGCGGCGGTAACGCTGTTGCGGTGCTTGATGCCTCCAGTGGCATGCTACGCGTCCCCAGTGCCAGCCTCACTGTGAGGCTGAGGCCCTCCCTTATCAAAGCAGTGCTCGAGGATATCCAGAGGTTCAGTGACGTGAAGCTGACTTTACAGCTCACAGCAAAGGGGAGGCTGAGGCTGGTGGCTCAGCGCAAGGTGAGGCCACCATGGTGGGACGGCGACGGCAAATTGGCCATCGTAGCGGTGGACGTGAACTCGAGCCACGGGCTCTACCTGATGGCCTTCGCATTCGACGGCGAAGTCAGGCTCATTGCTCAGCGCGTCTTCAAGCCGCCCAACACCACGTTGCTGAGGCTGCTGGCGGCGCTACTGCGTAGCTACTCCAAGGTTAAGTGCTGGAGTGAAGCCGTCGAGAGGTTCAGGGAGAGGAGGGACGTCAGGGGGCTGCAGAGAACGGGAAGGAGCCACGCGGTGGATGAGGCCTTGAGGCTCGCTGAGAGGCTCAGGGCGAAGATAAACATGACGCCGGAGCGCGCCGAGAAAGTAGCGGGGCAGGCGTCGAGGAAGGTTCGAAAACTCAACGACGACTGGATTCGCAGCGTGCTCAGGGAGATGAGGGTGCTGGTGAGAAAGCTACGGGACCAGGGCTACCTCGTCGTCATCGTCGTCGACGTGCCCCGGGCCGAGTCCCTCAGGGGCTCGCAGCTGCAGAGGACGCTGCTCAGAGTGGCGAGGAGGCTGGAGAACCTCGCTCTCTACGAGGGAGCGAAGTGGTTCGAGCCTGACAACAACGTCTCGGGCAAGTGGTGCCCACTGTGCGGGAAAGAGGGGGTGGAGGTTCAGAAGCGCTACTACCGCTGCACGGGCTGCGGCCTGGTCTACGGCAGGGACTGGGCCACAACGTTCAACGCCGCCAAGCTCTTTTTAAAGGCCTGCGATACGAAGAAGCAGCTCGAGGCGCTACAGAGCTGGCTGCAGAGCCACCCACGAGCTCTGATTCACGGCTCGCTCAGCTTCCCCAAGCGGTGAAGGAGAGGAGGAGGCCCCGGCCCCCAGTTCCCGCTACGGCGTGTAGCCGTCTGGCGGGTGCCGCGCGCGGCGCGATGAGGCGAAGAGGCGCCGAGGCTAAAGCCCCGCCGCACAGCCCCTAGCTGGCGTATATTGGCGGGGCGGGCCGAAGGCGCGGAGCCCATGAAAACCCTTAAAAGGGGCCCTCAGAAGAGTGAAGGGGGCAGATGAGCCGGGCGCGGCCGTGGTCTGGTCTGAGGTCTTTGAGATAGAAGAGATAGACCTGATGGGGCGTAAGGGTAAGCTTCACACGAGGAAAGGTGTAGTGGAGACGCCGACCCTGGCACCCGTGATTAACCCTGGGAAGCAGCTCATACCGCCTAAGGATATCGTGGAGATGGGGTTCCCACTGCTGATAACAAATGCCTACATAGTCAAGAGAAACTATGGTGAGCTAGCCAAGGAGCTTACGGTCCACGGCATACTCGGGGTGGACGGCCCGGTGTACACTGACTCGGGAGCCTACCAGCTACTTGTGTACGGAAGAGTGGACGTAGATCCCTTAGAGATCTTCACATACCAAGTTGAGATAGGCTCCGACATCGGGGTCATTCTCGACATACCTACTAGGCGCGACACGCCCTACACTCAGGCCCGCGAGGAAGTCGAGGAGACTCTTAGAAGGCTCCGAGAGGCCTCAAAGATCGACCGAAAGGGTATGCTTCTCGTTGCCCCGATACAGGGCGGTGTTCACGCCAGCCTCGTCGCGTACTCGGCGTCTCAGGCTTCACGAGAAGACGCGGACATTTTTGCCGTTGGAGGCCCCACGCAGTTCATGGAGCAATACGAGTACTCAGAGGTTGCTAAGCTTGTCATGACTGCTAGGCTCAATCTGCCTTGGAGCGCCCCGCTTCACTTATTCGGGGCAGGACACCCTATCATTATGCCGCTTGCCGTGGCCATGGGTGTTGACATCTTTGACTCAGCGTCCTACGCGCTGTACGCGCGAAACGATAGGCTCCTCACTCCAAGAGGCACGCTCAGGCTAGAGGAAGTCGACGAGCTCCCCTGCACGTGCCCTGTGTGCTCCAAATACAACGCAGAGGAGCTAAGAGAGATGCCGAAACAGGAACGTGTAAGGTTGATTGCAGAGCATAACCTCTACGTCATCCAGCTTGAACTGAAGAGAATAAGGCAAGCTATCCATGAGGGCAGGCTCTGGGAGCTCGTCGAAGAGAAGTCTCGGAGCCACCCGGCTCTTGCTGATGCCTTCAAGACGTACATCAAGTATAGCGAGTTTGTAACAAAAGTTCACCCCGTTACACGCTCCCGTGTGCAGGGCATATTCTTCTACGACAGAACCAGCAGGTACAGACCTGAGGTAGTGCGCCACATCAACAGGTTAAAGTACAGATTTAGAGGTAGAAGCGATGTACTTCTTCTGTTCGAGGAAACACCCCACAAACCCTTCACGAGGTTCGGGCTCGTAAAGGAGATTCTAAACGACAAGCCGGAGCTGTTCGCACAATGCGACATTGCCGTGCTCTCCGGCGCGTTCTCGATAATCCCGATCGAACTTGATGGTTTTTACCCGTTGTCTCAGTACGAAGCCAGCAGCATGGTGTTCGAGGAAGCTGAGGAGGAGATTAGAGAGGATGTGGTTTGGTTCATTCTGATCAACGAGTATCGGGGGCTCGTCCTAGTCTACCACTCCCTGCCGCACAGCTTCGTGTCGAAGCTCACTGCGAGGCTATCTGGTGAGAATGTGATAACGATGCCTGTCAAGTTGAAGGACTACTATTCCGCGCTTAGAGACCATGTGAGAACCTCTGAAAATGTGGAGAAGACGGTGAGAACCGTGAAGGCACTTATACGTAATAGTGTGGAGGCTCCCTCTCTTTAGCCATCTGCTTAATCTTATTCTCCAGCTCTTCTAGCTCTCGCTCCACGAGCTCACCCTCCCTTATAAGTTCCTCGACGCTCACTGCGCTGTTGAAGAGCTCGCTGTAGGCTCTTAACGCCTCAGCCGCAGCCCTTGGGTCAGGTCTATCCGGGGCGGCATAGGGGAGAATGGCTACAGCAGGTAGCTCGCGGGACTCAAATATAGATAGAATTACCGCGAGTGGACCTACTACGCCTAGGCCCTCTTCCATCAACCTGTACTTCTGCCCGAGGAACAGTTCCTTTCGAGCCTCGTAGAACGCTGTGGTGGGTGCGAGCCTTATGCTGTCGTCTTGCTTGAACCTGTTATCGAGGCCTCCGAAAAGTACAGCTTCAGTGACGCCGTTCTCGATGACCTCCTCAGCCAGTGTTCGCGTAACCAAACTAACGTCCTTGTCACTTAGTGGTACGTTCGGGAGAAAGTACAGGGTTTCCCCAGCGACGTAGAGCTCGTACGGGGTTCTTATGCCGTTTTTCACTGAGACGAACGGCTGCATGTAAGGCGAGATAACGTGCCCTACTCTTACGGTTCCAGCTTTCTCCACAAGGTGCTTTACCGCTATCCAGCCAACATGCCCTATGCCATGGAAGCCCGTTATGAGCCTAGACGCTTTGAACTCTCTGTTGAGGACTATCTGGACTCTTCCGCGAGTAGTTATTCTCATAAAGCACTAGCCACCCGGGGTATGTAGCGCCGCCACCTTAAAAAGTTGACCTGGTTGTCAGCGGTCATCAACGTCGTAGCATAAAGTTGACCGATGCGACCAGCTTCACAGGGACTTTTTCGATATATCATGAAGAGTGTGTCAATGAGCTAGAAAGGCTTAAAAAGTGCTCAGAGTAGTGTAGAGGGGAAAGGCATGGGGGTATACCACGGCAACGATCTCAGAAAGATAAGTGGAGGACTTAAGGGTAAGCACGTGAAGGTAAAAAGAAAATACCTGAGCGGCCGCTATCCCCTAAATCCAACCGTCGGTGAAGTAACGGAAGTCAAGATTTTGCGCGCGAGGGGCGGTAACTGCAAATTAAAGGTTAAAACGGTGAGTGTCGCCAACGTTTACATCCCTAGCCAAAAGAAGACTGCTAGAGTTAAAGTCCTTAAAGTAATAGACAACCCGTCCAACAGGAACCTCGCCAGGAGAGGTGTAATAACGCGGGGAGCAATCATTCAGACAGAGTTGGGTAAAGCTATAGTCACGTCACGCCCGGGCCAGGACGGTGTAGTAAACGCCGTTCTCGTTGAAGGCTCATGAGGAAAAAAGAGGGAAAAATCATCTGGGCGGCCTACTTCGACTCAGCGTTGCCCCGTGACAAGGGTCGGCGCGTACCCAAGAGCCTTTCCGTGGAGAAGCCCCGTTTGGAGGAGATCGCTCGGGCTGCTGAAAGAGCTGGCTTCAGCGTAGTCTCGATCGACCAAGACGCGAAATTCCCAGCTTTTTGGTTTGAGAGCGGAGGTAGGGTGATCGTAAAAACATCCGAAAGAAAGAGTGTCGTCATTAGGAGAATCGCTGAAAAACTAAAGGAACTTAGGGGAGAGATTAAGAAGAGATAACATCCTGCAATTTCTTCCTAACGACCTCGGCTACCAGCTTACCATCTATTCTGCCCCTGACCTTCCCCATAACCTCGCCCATTATCGGGCTGAAAGCCCTTTCGCCTTTCTCTCGGATTAATGGCATCTTCTCAGAGATCACCTGATCAACGAGCTTCTCGAGTTCCTTTACCGTTAACGAGTGTAGTGAAAGCTTTTCAACAACCGCATCGAAGCTGAGCTCAGGGTTCTCGGCAATAGCTCTCAAGATATCTGGTATCGCCTCTTTAGCAACCTTGCCCTCCGCAACAGCCTTCATCAATTGCAGAATATGATCCTCGTCGATGTTTTCCACCTGAACTCCCTCCCTCCTAAGGCTTCGTAGCGTGTTTGTCAGAACTGTTGCAACCAGAACTGGGGGGGCTCCCGTCTTCTTTACAAGCTCCTCGAAGAGGAATAGGTGTTCCGAGTCAAATAATTGCTGCGCGAGATCCTCTGAGAGACGATACTCTCTTTTCAATCTCTCAAGTGTCTTCTCCGGAGGCTCGGGTAGCTCTTCTGCCAACTGCGAAAGTAGCTCTCTTGGAATCCTGATCGGCCTCACATCGGTTTCTGGATACATCCGGGCTTTCCCGGGCCTAGGCCTCATGAACCTTGTCGTGCCATCTGGATTCGCAGCCCGAGTCTCCTCGGGAACTCCTTGAAACGCCTCAAGTATTCTAGCGTGAACCGCCTCTAACGCTTTGTATGCCTTCTCTTTCTCGTCGAAAATGAGCACAAATGCGTCCTCATCACCGGCTCCCAGAGCTCTCTTTACCTCCTCCACTTCCTCCTTCGTTATACCGTACGCTGGAAGCTCGTCGCTGTGGAATATACCCCCGACTTTACCCCAGTAGCGCGCCCTGTCTGCTAGCTCCGTGCCGAAGCGCCTACCGGGCTGGATCTCCGTCCCCAGTATGCCTTTAAAGCCTTTCAGCTTTAATGCGAGAGCGACACCACCTTTCTCAAGCGCGCTCCTAGCAACCTGCGACTTAGTGTTTTTGAAAACTCCTGTAACGTCTACTGGGGAGAAAAGTATATCATCCCCTGACAAACCTCTTCTCTTTAATTCGTCCCTGATCTCCAGGAGCTTTTTCTGCCGCTGCGCCTCGTTCGCGACAACTATTGGAATCAGGTCGAGATACTGAACACCTTTAATCTCAACCCTGGCTCCTCCTTCGATGGAGATGTTAAGGTCCTGCCTTATTGTTCCCAGCCCCCTCTTTACGCGGCCCAGCGACCTAAGCAGAAGCCCTATGTAGTGCGCCACTTCCCTAGCCTCCTCCGGCGTCTCAATAACTGGTCCTGTTGCTACTTCTATTAGTGGTATTCCAAGCCGATCTAACCTATAGGTCACTGTCCTGCGGGCGGGATCCTCCTCCATTTTCCTCGCGGCATCCTCTTCGAGGCATATGGTCTCTATCGGCACCTCTTTACCGTTAACGCTTATGTGTCCGTCGACCGCTACGAGCATTGTCCGCTGGAAGCCCGTCGTGTTAGAGCCGTCGATCACAATCTTCCTCATAACGTGAATCTCATCCACTACATGGGCTCTCACGAGCAGGGCGAACTTGAGGGCTAGCTCTAGAGCTTCCCAGTTAGGCTGATGGGGCGGCTCTTCGTCCATCTCAACGAGGCACGTGTTCTCGTGATACCCTTCATAAACAAAGCTTAGACCCTTTTCGAATTCGAATAGCGCTGCGGGGTCTACTTCACCTATCTCGCTTCGCGCGAGCCGCAGTCTGCGGACAAAACTATAGTCTGCTTTCTCTTTCTTGACCACTGTGGGGCACGCGCAGAAGAGTTTTCTTTCCGTATCGAGCATTTGGTGTATTTCTATGCCGCACTTGATGCGAGGAAGGCTTGACATACTTACCACCACCCCATCGCCCCTGGGTAGTGCCTGTACTCGTTCCTCTCGGAGAACTCGTATGCTATCCTCGTTTTGAAGAGTCTTTGGGCTTCTTCAAGGTCGCTTGTTTGGCCGAAAATCCAGCTAAGCTTAACGTAGGCCGTTTCAGATAGCATGTTCCCAGCCGGTACCACTCCCGCTTTCAGAAGCTCTACACCAGTCCTGTAGACGTTAAGGTTCACTGATCCCCAGAGGCACTGAGACGCCATTACCACCATCACCCCGTCCTTCACGAGAGAGCGTATGGTGTCGATGAGTTTGCTGTTTACATGGCCCAATCCCGTGCCTTCGATTACCAGACCTACGTAGCCTTCTTCTCTGTAGAACTCGAGCAGAGAGGACGGCATTCCAGGGTAGAACTTCACCAACGCTACCTTCTCGCTGAACTCGGGGTAGACTTCGACCTCCTCTGCCCGCTTTTTGTACCCGGGTTGAAAAGCATCGATCTCCCTTGTGAACGGGTTAACTTTGGCCAAAGGTAGGCTGTTCACGCTTATGAAGGCGTCTCTTCTACTCGTGTGCATTTTCCTAGCCCTCACGCCTCTATGAACAAGAAGCACATCGTCGCTCACGGACCCATGCATCACCAGCACTGACTCCGCGAAGGGGGCTTTAACAGCGGTAATCGCCGCTCCTATCACGTTGAGCGCGGAGTCGCTTGATGGCCTGTCCGAAGACCTTTGAGCGCCTGTAAACACTATCGGTCCCGGTGCCTTCTGAACGGCGAATGCCATAGCCGATGAGGAATAGTGCATGGTGTCTGTTCCGTGAGCAACAACTACACCCGAGGGTGATTTCGAGGCGAAGGCTTCGCCTATCTTCTTAGCTAGCTCCGACCAGTGATGAGGGGTCATATCCTCGCTGAAAATGCTGAAAATCGTTTCGCTCGTCACCACAGCTAAGTCCGCGAGCTCCGGTATCATCGCGTACAGATCCTCGGCAGAAAAATACGGGTAAACAGCACCGGTGGCATAGTCGACCCTCGACGCTATGGTGCCGCCGGTGCCAATGAAGTGTACCGTTCCCTCAGCTTTAGTCTCCCGTGTAACCTTTTCCGCTGTGAGCCCTACTCTACCGCTCGTCTCAATCAACTTCACCTCAGTTATACGATCTGCGGCAATTCCGATATTATACCCATTGTCAAGCTTTAAAACGAGAAAATCTTGTTCTCCCACTTGAGGACGGGGAAGGACGATGCCTCTAAACGTGACGCCGTCTTTTAGCCTAACGAGAACTACGTCGAAGATACCTGCTCCCGCGCTGGCGAGGAGCTCACTGACCCTCCGACCGTAGCCAGCTACTGCCATGAGGACTCCGCATCAACCAAGACCGCTTCCCGGTTAAAAGGTTTCACTCGATGGCGTCTCATATGCAGCTCTTCAAATGCCGTCGCTTGAACCAGCACCTGCCTAGTGGAAACGCTTATATTTGCCGATAGCTTTGACTGAGCTGGGTAAGGTTATGCCGTCTCACGGTAGCCTCACTAAGGCTGGAAAAGTCAGAAACGCTACTCCGAAGATACCTCCAAAACCAAAGAAGAACCTCATACCGAGGAGGAGGAACTTCAGGAACTATAAAAGGAGGGTGCTTTACTCAGCCTCTACTCAGGCAAGCGCTTAGGGTTCGATCGATCAGCAGAGCTATAGCTACCTCTAGGGCTTTACCTGAAGTTAAAGCTTTATACAGGAACTCCACAGCCTGTTCACTTGACAAGCAGTTGTTTAACCATGCATAGCTCAGCAGTGCTTCCACGCTCTCTGCGGGGTCCCAGTCGTGTGGTAACTTGATGTTGGTCAGTGCCGAGAGCTTATAAGCCTCTCTAAGCGTTTTTCTTGGGGTCTTGATTCCCTGGGCTTTCCCAGATGCTAGGGATAGAGCCGCAGATGTTACGAAGTTTATAAACGCATCGCCAAGTTTAGCCAGATCCTTGTCTGTTAGGACCCTTCTCAGCTTGTCTGAGCCCGTATCTGCTCACGCATCGCTTCGAGCTTTTTTCTCAATGAATCCACAGCCACTCGGAGGGCGTCTAAAGGGGTGAGGGTTCCGTCGGTTCTTATAAGGAGATACGCCACCCCGAGTAGTGGGTGGTCCACTCTGTATGATGCAGTAACATGAGGGTTTCTGTTTAGCTCATCCACTAGCATGTTAAGCAAAGTATGCCCCTCGCCCGAAACCCTGACTTCTAGCGTAGTCTGAGACATGTTTTCAATCGAGATCGAGAGCTCCTCGGGCATGAGGTTACCGCCTACTTTCACCGACAATGTAGTAGTAGATTTTATGCGTTCTGCCACCTTCCTCGACGGTGGTGCTCTCTACAGGCTTCCATCCGGTTACTTCAAAGTCATGCGAGACTATGCGCGTGTTTGGCTTCAGCTCGCGCTCGAGCTTTGGACGTAGGCGCTCGTTAACGGATGTTAAAAGGTAGAGAAAAACGACGTCTGCCTGGGGAAATTTAACGTCGTAAAAGCTCCCGTGGATGAGGAGTACTCTGTCCTGCACTCCAGCCGCGATAATATTCCTCATAGCAGTCTCAAGCAGATCTTTCCTGATCTCGATGCCCACGCCTCTCGCTCCAAACTCTTTTGTAGCGATAACCAGCGAGCGCCCGTCTCCGCACCCCGGGTCTAATACGAGCTCCCCAGGCTTCAGTTCTGCTATCTCAAAAGCCTTTTTTATAACTTCTACCGGGCTTGGAACAAACGGTACTGTAACGCTCACGGTCTTAAGGAGGATCATCATGGATAAAAAATTATTCATTCAGGAACAGGCCCGGGTATTATCGATTAGCTACATTGCAGTTCAAGAGTTCCAAATATTTAAAAATAGAAATACCCACGCTTACCTCACATGCGAGTGATTTAGATTACCATATGAGACGTTTGTAAAAATGATGTAAAGAATATATTTTACATCCACACAAGATTAGATGTGAGTTCAAAAACACTGAGCGAGAAGCAAATTGAACTATTGAGGTACTTGTTTAAAAAAAGTAAACCTCTTAGGGTTTTCACAGTCACAGATACCCAGAGCAGCATTGCAAAGGAGCTCGGTATCTCTAGGCAGGCTTTGAACATGCACCTTAAAAAGCTCCGAGAACTGGGGTTTCTGCGAACAGGGCGGGGCTTTATAGACCTAACAGACAGAGCGGTGCAACTGCTGGGGAGGCAAAGCGGCGAGGCTATTATTGTACTAAGGATAGAGCCGTCGAAGAGACTAAACATCTACTCTTCTCTCAGCAACCTTCCCGTTGAAAAAGTCTACAGAGTTACAGGCGACGTTGACGTAATCATTCATGTATCACAACCACTCCTCGAAGAGGTTCTCAACAGGATAAACACACTTGAGGGGGTGCGCGAGACGCGAACCTACGTCGTTATAGAGACAATCAAGTAGAGGTTACACAACCGGGAACCGCGCCCCGGCAACTCCCCCTCAAGTGTGTTTCAAGGGATAAAAGCGGTAGGGGCAATTTAGACCTCTCGCTTAACCTGGGTCGCAGAGCGGTTCAGAGGCACCCTTCTCTTGAGCTGGAGTTGGAAAGAGGTGGGTAGGCCGGTGGCTAGAGCCTGAGCAGGCTGAGAATATCTTCAACCCCCGCAGTTCCCTTTTTGTAGCATCTTAGGGCCTCGATGAGTTCATCCTGCTTTGTACTGAAGGATAACTTAGATAAAACGATCTCAGCTATCTTTGACTTTTCATTCAAAAGGAAGCTGAGAAATTGAGGTAGATTTGAGTGATACTTACCCGTAGTCGCCGACTCGAAATCCACTATGACGGGAGTCCCGTTTTTCCCAACAAGTATGTGGTCTTTGAACCTCGAAAGCTCATTGTGAGACACTCCTATTGTGTCGAGCCTCCATAACTGCTCTAGAACGAGCCTTATAACTCTCCTGAGTTCAGAAGCGGACGCGGTAACCACCCACTCGTCAAGAGGTATACCGTCCACGCAGTCCCAGACGAGAAAATTCCTGGAGAACGCTCTGAGTGGTGGACCGACTTTAACGCTGTTCACCAATCGAAGTATCCGTGCCTCCTTCAGTAAAGTTTCACGCGAAGCATCGGTTCTCCTTATCTTTACGGCGACATAAAGGCCTCCTGAAAAAACCGCTTTCACTACGATGCCTACTGTTCCCTTTCCCAGCACTTTTTTACCGAAAATGTCCACACGGCCCTCCTCTATGAGGCGCCGCACACCCAAAAGTTTCATCTCTACAACTCTTCGCACCACGGCACCTGCATCAAGGGAGGGGTATACTAGAACTCGGCTCCACCCATGCACCTCTTTAAGCACAGAGTCCAAGGCTCATACCCCGCCAGACGCTTTAGTAGTTCACGCTTTTCTGGCATCGGAAGCTTCTGTATGTAGTCGCATGCTTTACCAATCTCCCACTCGAACCCCTTATATACCTTCAACACCTCCTTTACAATCTCGATAGCATTACGGTTCTTCCTAGGCGCTACTGCAACGACTCTATCGCCCTCTATGAAGGGCGCTGGCTTATTGGACGCCCACTTTTCCAGGAATCTTAACACGTTCTCATGCCATACCGGCGGCCCGAGCTTCTTCTCCCATAGGGGTAGCTCCAGGGATTCAAGCTGCAAAACTAGCAGATGCTTTTCATTCAGCTTCAGGTGAAGCTTTCTCAGAAC
This sequence comes from Infirmifilum tikiterense, assembly GCF_054696565.1. The sequence goes on along the minus strand of NZ_CP182482.1, from coordinate 667,288 downwards.
GCTGAACCCGTTCCTTGTCAGTGTGTTGGTGACAGCATCGAGCACTCTGTTTAATTTCCCGGCCAGGGCGTCAGGCGCGAGAGTCGGGTGCTTGACTAGCTGCAACACTATGCTGTTTTCGTCGGGAGCATACTCTGCTTCTTCCTCGACGCCCTCCAGTACACAACACAAGATGGCAGGGCAGTGCTTGAAGACGTTTGCGAACAAAATAAGCTTTGAGAGCTGATCTACTCCGACTGCGGCAGCTGCGTTACGACGGGGATCTACTGGATCTAGTACGACTAACGGTGCGGTGCCGCGCAGTCTGTAAGCCGTCTCTGGGATCACGACCCTCCAAGGGATCCACTTAGAGACCGCGCACAAGAGAGGAATAAGTCCCCCGTAGTGCACTATAAGAACTTCTGCGAGGTATCCGGAAAATCCCTTAACTTCGATTTCCGCGCCGTAGATGTTCAAGCGCCGCAGTAAAGCTTTAAACAAGCGGATATCCCTTTTAAGGGCAGGATTTCTTGATATCTGTGAGATGATGTACTCGGTATGGAAGGGCGTCCTGTCTACCGCTGATTTGATCCTCTGAGGGCTTTCTACCTTATAGGCTGGTACAAGCTCCAGCTCTACCCCCTGGTATTTGATGATGAAGTACGGGTGTGAGGCGAAACGGACTTCTAGCTCAGCTCCTAGTCTCTGGGCAAGCTCAGTGCTCAGGGTCTCAACGGATTTATGCAGCTCTTCAAGACTCAGGCTTTCATCGAAAAGAACAAATACGTCGACGTCGGTGTCCTCGGGTAGCCACGTGTCCCTGGCAAAAGACCCGTGTATTGAAATCTCGCGCACGAGCGGTCTAAGACCAGATTCTTCAACTACAAGATGTAATTCTCTCACAGCGCGCTCTACTAGCCTCGAGATTCTTTCTTTCTGCTCCTCTGATGGCTCGAGGCTCGATAAGTGTTTTGACAGGCAAGCCACTTCGCTGCTGTCGATACACAACTCGTGGCCCATTCGGTTAATGCACCGGGAGAAGCTGGAATTCGGCCAAATCAGTGTATACGGGACCTCTCGGGGTGAGGACGCTTTTGATAAGGTAGAACTTTGTCACATCCTGCTCGCCGAAAAACGTGGATGAGTTCTTTTCGATTATTTTTCGAACCTCACCGCCTAGTGGTGCCTTAACTCTCGCTATTGTAAGATGTGGCTGGAAGTCCTCCCTCTCCAGCTTAACGCCGGCAGCGGTAACAGCTTTATAAACTTCTTGAGCAAGCCTTGAGAGCTCTTCTGACCCTCTCCTTACTCCTATCCAGATGACCCTCGGATTCTTAGGGTTTGGGAAAGCCCCTATGCCTTGGAGCTCCATCGAGAAAGAGCTTGCTTTAACCTCCATAAGTTTGCTCGCGACGCCCTGAACCTTTTCGCGAGGAATCTCTCCGATAAATTGTAGAGTTATGTGCAGGTTTTCCGTTTCCACAAACTTGGCTTTCAGCCCAGCTCTCTCCAGCTCCTCTTGAAAGCTCTTTACACGCGAGACTAGCTCGGGTCTAGTGATCTTCACGGCGACGAATACCCTTAAAAACCGTTCAGCCATTAGTCAGCCACCTCCTGAGGATTGGACACTCGAGGAAATCTACTTCACCGCTCGCACACTTTGCCAGGTTCGGGCAGAAGAAGCAGGGAATTTCGTCGAGAAAGTCCGGTATTGTAGTCTCCTTTTGAAGCAGGGTAGCAGGCCTGATGACATACGTTTTCCTCCCACGTAGAACGACCTGCTCTCTCAGGATTAAGCCCTGCTCTTCGAGTTTTCGAACAATCTTGAGACCCTTCCTACTGTCCAAACCCAGCTTCTTCCAAAGGTCTTTTTGAAGCACGCCCTTCTCTCCGGCCTCTCTCACGATCTCCAGAGTTTTTCTCTCCAGTACTTCAAACTGCACCGACGACTCTTCCATTTTTTCGATGTTCTCCTCGCTCAGTGAAACCTTTGACCTCGATGGCATTAATCAACTCGCCCTAATCACATAGGGCGAAAAACCTGAATTTATTACTTGCCCGTTTTTAAAGCTTGAAAAAGCATGCAGATGCTAGTCTTTATAATTGGACCTGCAGGATCCGGTAAATCCACGTTCACAGCCAGTTTTCGAGACTGGCTACAAAGCCAAGGAGCGTCAGTCACAACTGTCAATTTAGACCCAGCGGTCGAAAATCTGGAGTACGTTCCGGACGTGGACATAAGGGAACATGTTTTCGTGCGGGAAGTTTTAGAGGAGTATGGACTTGGTCCCAACGGAGCTATTGTCGCCGCGGTCGATATGTCTATAGAGCATCTTCCTTCACTGGACAGGAGCATAGACGATGCTCCGGAGGGCTACGTTCTCATAGACACGCCAGGTCAAATGGAGCTCTTCACGTTCCGGCAAAGCGGTGGTATAATCGTTAACTCCCTTTGTAAGCCTAGCCGGAGGTGCGCCTCGGTATTCCTTTTAGACGCCTCCCTTTCTTCGGATCCCTACAACCTAGTATCTCAGATATTTCTCGCCGCTTCTGCATTCTACCGCTTAAGACTACCACTAGTAGTTCTGCTAAACAAGATGGACGTGCTTAGCGATGCCGATAGACAGAGAGTCTCCGAGTGGCTCTCGAATCCGGAAATGCTTGAGGAGGAAATTTCCAGGATGCCCAGGGATTACGACGCACACTTCTCAAGGAGCGTTACTCGCCTGCTCCTAGACTTCCTCGACATTATTCCCGTAGTGATTGTTTCCGCGAAGAAAAGCCAAAACTTCGAAGAAGTTTACTTCCACCTACAGCAGATATACATGGGTGGTGAAGACTTCGAGTTAACCGTCAGGGATTAGTCAAAAAATTCAATGATGCGCTCTAGTGAGGGGTTCGACGTAATGTATCTACCTACAACGTAGATATCAGCGTCGATTAATGCTCTGACTTCTCGCGCGAGTTGCGGGGTTAAGCCTCCTGCAACTGCCACCTTAGAAGCGGGTAGAATCCCTCTAATGTACTCCACCACACCCACTATATCCTTGAAGAACTCCTCAGCCGACCTCCCTCTTTCTTCGTCAATGCCCCGGTGGAACTCGAACACAAGCTTATCCTCCGGGAAAGATAAGTTACGCACAAGCGACGTAACCACATCGGCACGCGCTTTTAGGTCTGCGACACCTATAAAATCGACGACGACGCTCTTGCTACGCTCCATAGCGACTTCTAAAACGGACCTAATGGTGGATCTTGGAGCCATAGCGAGAACCGACACGCTGTCGGCAAAGAAGTCGAAGGCCAAAGAGGCCTCTAGCCTTCCCACGTCAGCTATTTTCAAGTCAGCCATCAAATGGGTGCCTGGAGATGAGAGCTTCAGCTTCGGGAGTATGGACAGCCCGAAAAGCTTAACAAGAGGGGTTCCTGCCTCGACTATTAGCCTCTCACAGCTGAGAGCTCCACTACGGCAAGCACTGTTCACGGTGCTTGCAATTTTTAGAGCCTGAGCTTCGTCTGTAACGTCGATAGCGATTTGCAAGGAGTATGGTTTTGCCATACAAAAGGAGTTGCCCCTACGCTGAAAATTAACGTTGCGGCTTTTTTGAGTGCTGACTAGAAGTCAGATAAGCAATTATGATATGATTGAATCAGACAAGCACCGCTCCGGCACTCTCACAGCTTTGGGCCCACAATTCAGAGTTAGGTCCAGAGAGCTTGAGTGGAGACAGGAAAACTAGTAAGAATTTGAAGGCATCACTGCTCCTGCAAGTTGCGGTTCAGCATATTAAACTCGAAGAGGAGTTTAAACTCGTCCAAGGATAGCGCTTCTCCTCTCTTGTACTTTTCGTAGGCCTCTAAGGCCTTTCCATAGAGCAGTTTCTTACGCTCCTCCAGATGCTGTGAAAGCTCCTTAGCTTTCAGCAGCACTGAGACTCTCTCCAGCTCCTCACGTACCGCTCTCTCTTCTTGGAGGAGCGTTAGAAGCTCCTGGTGGTAAGCGTTTGCTTTCTCCCTAATGCTGTCTCTCTCCTGGCGAAGGTTTTGTATCTTCTGGAACAGCTCATCGCGCTGAGCTTTCAGCTTCTGCACTTCTTCCTTCACCTTCAGATACTCCGACACGATCTGTTTAAGCTGCTCGCTAACCTGCGCTATCTGCTCTTTCAGTTGAGGGATGCGTTGCCTAGTTTCCTCAATCTTCGCCCTAAGTTCATTGAGGTGTTTTACATTAACGTAAATGGATTCCAAGCTTCTGATCTTGTTTATTATGACCTTTTCAACCTCGGGAGGCAGAGTCATTGTTTGGTACTGCCACTCTAGCTGCTCTATTCTGCTTCTAAGCTCGTCTTCATCGTAGTTCTTAGATCCTAGGAAGCTTCTCAGTGCCTTATACTCGCCGTTGAGTTTCTTTAACTCTTCACGGGCTTTGTTCAACTCTTCGATGAGTTTCTTTCGTTCCTCGCGGGTAGAGACAAGCCTATCGTAGAGTTCCTTCTTCTTCTCTATAAGCTGGGAGAGCTGCTGACGGAGCTGTAAGAATTGTTCACGGAGGCTTTTAATCTCGGCCGAGAGTTTTTTCACCTCGCTGTTGGCAATATCTCTATTTGAGCGTGTCTCTGAGATTTTCGCATCCAGCTCTTGAAGCTTTCTTCTGAGCTCATGGAATTGCTGCCGCAATGTCTGAATGTCCTCGTCGACTATTGTCATATAGTCACCGTATGTCCAAGCGGGTTTCGTTGCGCGTGCATGAAGCCTTATGCCACTACTTATTTAAAGTTATGTCCTTAAAAATGTTTACTTAGTTATCTGGACCTCATATACCTACAGTTAACTCGGTCTCTTCAGTAATCTGTTTCAAGACCCTCCTGATAGTGAGTGTAGAAACATTGGCCGATTTTGCGACGATATCTTGGCTAAGCTTGAATCCCAGCATTTTAATAAAAAGATAAACCGTTGCACCGGCAACCCCTGATGGCTTAACCCCTTGAAGTATCTCTGCTAGGCTATCAGCCGTTTTCGCCAAAACATGCATCGGTATATCGCTGAGAAGATTCTCTCTTTTACCACTACGTTGACTTTCAATTCTCAACCGGCTTAAGATGGATGGCAGGTGCTCGCTTGGTTTGCGCACGGCCCTGGTCTTGGCGGGTTGAATGTAGCCTTCTTTAACGAGTACACGGTATGTTCGGTAAACCTTTCTGACATCTGCACCAGCTATTCTCTCTAGCTGATCCTGCGTCAAGGCGACGTTTGGGTATCTCTTCAGGACATAAAAAAGTAGAGTTGCGATGATGAGCTTGTGGCTTCTGCCTTTCAGACCACCAGCTTTCCTTATTTCTTCGAACAGTCGCTCAACTTCTGTCGTGACGTAACCTGGGATGTTGAACTCTCTTTGGACTTGTGAAAGGTAAGAAGAGTACTCTCTGTTCTTGCTGGATTCACGGGATAGTTCTCGGCTCCCTAATAAGTGTTTGATGCTTATAGCCCTTGGAGTTGTGTCCGGGTTCTTGGGCATCCTTTCACTGTGAACCTTCCTCAAGTACTCTTCCTGGGACCGAGGCTTTAGCGGCTCCGCGACAGGACCGTAAATATAGCCACAAACAGGGCAAACGTACTCACCAGTTTCCGGGTTAAACATGGGAGGAGTTGTTGTACCGCAGTTCGGGCATCTATTTCCTGCCACGGCCCTCCCCGGCTCTCTTCTTGCCCGCGTGTCTTGGATTTCCCTTCCAGTAGAGAACCTTCCCAATAAAGGCTTCCGGCTTCCATCGGCTCTCATCTACTTTGACCAGAACAAACGGCGAGTTAACAGGCCCTATTACATCATAGACATAGCCTACTACCGCCATTTTCTCATCGTAAACCTTTTCCCCAGGTGCCGGAACTTCTTTGGCCTCTACCAAGAGGTTTTTGTTCCGCGTAAACAGCCTCACCTTGCCTATAGGCCTCATAGAAACTCTCAGAAGACAGGGAGTTACGCACCTAAATCGATTTCGCCTCAAAGTGGGGAGAATTATTTATATTATGCCATCGTTAATCTCCAGAGTGGCACCATGGCTAAAGCATACTTGTTGCTAAACCCCTTTGCTGTATATTTGCTCGATGAGGAGGGAGGGGCTAAAACGTTCTACAAGCTGTACAGAGATGATATCTCCCGAGAAAGATATCTTGAGCTCCTCTACGACATGGAACAGGGAAAATTACCAGAAGAGATCCTGGAGTCTATTGCAAGAAGCGTTGAACCCGGAGACGAGCTGGTCGTTGAGGACAGCGATCTGGGGAGGTTCATCTCATCTAAGCTAAAAGATGTTAAGATAGTACCTGCAGCTGGAAACGAGGTAATGCTAAAAGCTAGGGAAAACATAGCAAACCTCATCGAGACGTCTCTCGGAGTGAGTGCACAAAAATATTACGGTTTGCTCCACGAGTTGACGCTTCAGCTAACTCGGTTAAAGGTTAAGGAAGTTGCCGAAAAGCGGGACCTGTTCGTCGCCCAAGCGATCAACGCGCTGGATGATGTAAACAAGACAATCAATCTGTTCGCCTCTAGGGTTCGAGAGTGGTACAGCCTGCACTTCCCAGAGCTAGATGAGCTTGTAGATGAGCATGAAGACTATTTCAGAATCGTCAGCAACATAGGATTCAGAGACAAGATAACTAAGGAGAAGCTACTCGAAATTGGATTGAAGGAGGACCTAGCTGAGAAGATAGCGAGCGCAGCTAAGTCCAGCATGGGAGCAGACCTCACGGAGTTTGACCTCGAGGCGATCCGCCTTATATCGGACACAGGTCTCAGACTCTATGCGGTTAGACGTAGCCTTGAGAGGTACATCGACGAGGCAATGTATGAAGTCGCACCGAACATCAGGGGACTTGTAGGCTCGTTGCTGGGAGCGAGGCTCATTTCACTAGCTGGTGGCTTGGATAAGCTTGCCAAGCTGCCTGCCAGCACAATCCAGGTTCTTGGGGCTGAAAAGGCGCTTTTCAGGGCACTAAGGTACGGTGCAAAGCCGCCTAAGCACGGCGTAATTTTCCAGCACCCCTTGATCCATAAATCCCCGAAGTGGCAAAGGGGGAAAATCGCTCGAGCCTTAGCCGCCAAACTAGCTATAGCAGCACGCATAGATGCATTTTCCGGCGAGTACCGCGCTGACGAGCTCAGGGAAGATCTTGAGAAAAGGGTTGAAGAGATAAAAACGCTATACGCCAAACCCCCAGCTAAACCTGAAAAAACCACTAAAGCTAGAAAGGGTGGTAAACACCATAAGGGTGGTAGAAGATGATCAGAGCGCTGAAAGTTAGAGAGCATGAGGAGTTTCCCGGAGTCTACGTGGTAGACTTTGAGGACGGGAGCAGCAAGCTTGCTACGATTAACCTAGCGCCTGGAATCAAGGTCTACGGGGAGCAACTTGTTAACATTGGAGGTAAGGAGTACAGGATCTGGAACCCCTATAGAAGCAAGCTTGCTGGAGCAATATACAAAGGTCTAAAGACGAACCCCATTAAACCAGGTACCAAGGTGCTATACTTAGGGGTGGCATCAGGCACCACTCCAAGCCACGTTTCGGACATTATTGGGCCATCAGGTGTTCTATACGGAGTAGAGTTTGCTCCTAGAGTGATGAGAGAGTTCGTCGAGAAAGTCGCCGCCCACAGGAGCAACGTGATACCACTCCTAGCAGACGCCAGGTTCCCATCGAAGTATGCACACTTCGTTGAGGCAGTAGACGTTATTTACGCCGACATAGCTCAACCCTTCCAAAGCAAGTACGTTGCAGACAACGCTGACATGTTTCTAAAAAAGGGTGGGTGGATCATGATGGCAATAAAAGCGATGAGCATCGACGTAACAAAAGCACCGTCTGAGACCTACAAAAGGGAAATGGATGAGCTAGAACGCCGCGGCTACAAAGTTAAGGAATCTTTACACCTCGAACCATACGACGAGGCGCATGCCTTCGTCGTTGCCCAGAAGCTATAAGCACGCTGTGACAACAGTGGATATAGAACATTTAAAGAAAAGGATGGTACTAGTCAACCCAGATCCTCATTTCCTCTTCGATAGAGCGGTTAAAGAGTGTAAACGACGCCCTCCACCTGCTCGGACTAGGAAAAAACTAGAGGAGATAAAAAAAGACAGCCTGAGGTGCATTGAGAGAGCTCACAGGTTCCTGGATGCGTATCTCGGAAGAGTCGTCGAGACGTGCCCCTTTATCGAAGACCTTCATCCTCTTTTTCGCGAATTATTACTCCTTAGCGTTAATGTAAATGACTATAAAGTATGCCTCTCCAGGTTAAACTCCTCGCGGAAAATTCTGCTTAAAATTTTTCGAGAGGAGGCAAGAAGAGTTAAATCGTCGGAGAGCTCAAAGGAGGTATTACTGGCGCGCAGAAGTTTTTTCGGAAGAACACTCTCGGTTCTGGAGACACTCGATAAGTGCTTAAAAGAAATTAAGCTAGCACAGCAAGCTTTTCTGACGCTGCCAGAGCTCGACGTTAAGCTTCCTACCGTAGTGATCGCCGGAGCCCCGAACGTCGGCAAATCCACCCTGCTACGGGCGCTAACGAGAGCCAAGCCCAAGGTGAGTCCCTACCCTTTTACGACCAGAGAGCTTATAGTAGGTGTCCTCGAACGCAAAGGCTTAAAGATACAGCTAGTGGATACTCCCGGGCTTTTGGATACACCACTCGAAGAGAAGAATAAAGTCGAGAGGCAGGCGGTACTTGCTATTAGGCATATCGCATCCTTAATATTCTTCGTGGTCGACCCGACCGAGTCCTGTGGTTTTCCACTTGAGTTTCAAAAAACAGTTTACGACCAGCTATCCCTCAACTTTCCTGGTATAAAGATTGTTAAAATTGCCAACAAGATAGACATCGCTACCAAAGAGCACATCGAGAAACTTGAGAGAGTCTTCGCTTCCGCTGATTTCATACACGTATCGGCTGAGAATAAGCAGAACATCGAAAAGATATTCGAAACCCTTGACTCGCACTTCTCCTTGCCCGATCAAGGTTGAGGCGGAAAATTTCGAGCACAACTTGGTTCCAGCACTCCCCCGTGTTAAGACTATTCTCGAAGAGAAAGGGATCCGGGAGCCGTTTGAGAAAACGGCAAGTCGGTGCAGCCTCCAAGAGGCACGCCGTGGGCAGAGTAGCTGGCTAGAGAGAAACCCCAGCTCGCGGTTTGCCTCCGTGTTTAGCGGCGCTCTCCAGCAACCCCGATAACCGCGGACGTGAGGCTTGCTAGGCGATACCAACCTCGAGATACCCAAAGACAGGGGAGGGAGAGTAAGATTAAGGAGGACTGTGGGGAACAAAAGGAGGTATAGGCTGCTAGAATGGTTTTACAGGCGAAATGGCTCCACAAGCCATGCATTTGATCGACATAAGTTTCTTTTCCTTGACGAGCAGAGTATCCGGGCTCCCACAGACCGGGCACTTCACATAGTCATTAAAGAACCTTTCAAGGAGCTTATTTAGGAGCTGTGGCGATGTTTCGCCTTGAATAACGGCAACACCCTCCTCGTAGTACCCTGGGAGGGCCGTTTCCTTAAGGATATAGCGTAATAGAACCTGAGGTTCTCTGTTCAGAAGCTCTGCAACGTTCTTAAAATTCGTTATGTAGACCCTCTTGCCGGAGATGGTTACCTCAAACCTCGGTAAAGTGAACCTTTCGCCAGAACTCTTCGGTCTCCGCCTTGGTAACAGCTTGTATGCCCGTTCAAGTAGCTCTTCATATGCTGGAAAGCTATCTTCTGAGGCCACGGTACTGGTACCAAGTATATCCTGATAAATATTACCCTTTCAACTCGCCGGGGATCTCCTCCGCGTATCCTGAGGCTACCAGCTCCTTAGCTAGCCTTTTAGGCAGGTAAGCGACGTCCCCTTTGCCGAATGGCCCTAGGCTTAAGTCGTGGTCGACAATCTTAGGATAAGGTTGTAGGAAGAACACTAGAGTCTTTTCTTCCCTCTTTCTCGCTTGGGTGCTCCCTGCACTTCTGCCAGCGACCGAGACCCTCTCCTTCTCCTCTGTTCTTTGATACACCTGAGGATTAGCGTTGAAGGTCTCTAAAGCCGAGATAACTTTCTCAAGCACCTCTCTCTCAAGACGCGGAAGTGAATTAACATTCTGCTGGAAACTCCCTCGATAGATGAGGCTGATCTCCTTAATTAGTCTGATGAGGAAAAGAGCCCTTAAGGTTGAAAGAGCGATTTTAACCGTATGCTCGACAGCACTCTCTCTGCGTAAGTACTCTACAACTTTCTCGTAGAAGTCCTGTTCCAAAATTTCTAGGTCGGCGTTTAACATCTCATTGATGAGTTTTGTGAAGATCGTTGCAAAGTCCACTTCAGCCACCGTTCTGCTTAATATGCGCTCTTTCCCAGTCTAGATCCCGCTGCGGCCCTTTAAAACGTTGCGCCGTTCCACGTCCAGAGGTTCCTCGCATGCTTAATCCATCACGTATAATCCCAGCCTGGTTAAGGGGCGGAGCTTTTGGGGTCAGCACTGGAGGAAAGCGTTCTTGCCACGCGTTGTGTAGCAAGGTTCGAGCTTGGGAAAGCGGTCATTTGAGGCGCGCTCCCAATAGGTGTGCTGTTTATCGCTTCGAGTTCTCGACGATGTTTTTAATGTCCTCTATCACCTTTGAATCAAGGCCTAAGAGCGACTGGTACTCGTTGGGTATGCTTTCAAGTGTTTCTCGGATTTCGTAGGGGAATACCGCCCACTCTTCTATCACGCGCACGAAAAAGTCAGGCCGTGTTTTCGCCCAAGGCTTTACGTAGAGAGCGGCGCTTCTAACCTCTCCTGGATTATGTGCAGAGATGTATTTTAAAACGAAACTTAGGGTAGTCCCGCTGTCAACAATATCGTCAACCACGAGGACCGGTTTGCCTCGTACCTCATCACTATTTATGGAGCCTTCCAAGATTGGCTCTTTCGCTGCAGTTCCAATGCCTTCGTAGAGCCGTACAGAAACGTTGGCGATCCTGCGTATCGACAGGAAGTCGGACAGTAATCTGCCTACGACTAAACCTCCTCTGGCAACGAGTACTAGGAGCTCTGGATAAAAGCCGGCGAAAGCTATTTTCTTAGCCAACTCTAAGGTATCGTAGAAGAGCTCGCTCCAGGTGATTTTGCGTAATTTTAAGGTTCCGAAACTAGTCATAAAACGTAATCTCATAGGGTAAAAAAGTTTTTTGCCCATAAGATTGCTCGAAAAAGCTACCTCTCGACTCTATTAGATCTCTAAGAATACAGAGCTTCACGGCGCGTAATACGAAATATCGTTTTGCTCAACATGTTGTATTCCAGGATTTAGCTGATAACTCACGCCAACACAACAAAAGTCAATCATACATCCTCCTCGATGCCACGAACGGTATCGTGAACAGCCTCCCTGCTATACATCTCCTCTAAAACGAGGAACGAGGCCTGTGGAGGTATTACACCTATTTCGGTGATTATCGCGGTCACCAGCGAGGAGGGAGTTACGTCGAACGAGGGGTTGAGCACCTTGAGCCTCGGGTTTTCGGCCAGGAGGGTTCCAGGTAGCACCTCAGCGGGCGATCTCTCCTCTATGACTACGGGCTCACCCCACACAGTGTAAGGACTAAACTTGTAAGTCTCTGTTGCCACGTAGAAGTCTGCTCCTCTTTCGCGCGCTATAAGAGCTATCAGGCTCGTTCCTATTTTGTTTACAACCGCGCCGTTAGCGGTCACCGTATCAGCGCCAACAATCACTTTGTCCACATCCTTTATGATACTCCTAACAGCCGAGTCGGGGATAATTGTAACCTCCACGCCTTTATCTGCTAGCATCTTAGCTGTTATGTAGCCTTGGAAAAGCGGCCGAGTTTCCGTTGCTATAACTTTAACCCTCTTACCCTGCCTAAAGGCCTCGCTTATTATCGACACAACTGCCTGGCTATTGCAGTGAGTCAACACAACCTCGCCGTCGTGCAACAGCCTACTTCCTATTTCCGCTATCGCCTCTACAGCTCTTTCGGAGTAAGCAATGAAGCTATTAGCCCGCTCTACTACTACTTTTTTGGCCTCTTCAACGCTTTGCGCGACGTTTAATCTAAATAACGGTGAAATAACGTAGCTGACAGCGTTGGGGAGCGAGACGGCTGTAGGCCTCGTTCTAACGATATAGTCGGCTACGGACTTCATGTACCTCTTGAAGTCTTCCAGAGAGTCCCCGGAGTACTTCTCAGCCGATATCCGCAGGGCTAGCGCACCAGCTCTAGCGATTCTGCCAGCGCCCCTCACCCTCATGTCCCTGATGTCGCTGGCTATGTGCTCAACTTCTTCGGGTATCCCATCAACCGCCATAGGTCCCTACCTTGGACAGCGCGGTGAGAAGGTTTTCCAGAGGGGTCGGTTTGGGCGGCCATCCGTATAGGTCACGGACAGTCATTATCACGAACGACGGGGCTACGAGGCCCTTCTCCGTTATTATCGCGTCAATGTATTCCGGCGGTGTTACGTCGAATAGCGGAGCCCTTACCTTTACGCCCTCGATCCCTCTCTGTGCCAAGTAGTTTTTGATCTCGGTGGTGTCTGCCTCAGGGATCTCGACGAGCCCTCCAACGAGGGTCTCTGGGCTGAATTTTAAAGTTGATGTGACGACGAAGACCCTGACGCGCGCCTCGTGGGCAGCCAGTGCTATCTGGCTGGAGCCGACCTTGTTGACATTAGCACCGTTGGCCGTCACGCTCTCAGAGCTCAGCAGAACCTTATCCACGTTCTTCATAACATAGCGCACTGCGGAGTCGACAATGAGTGTCACGTCGCAGCCAATATCAGCAAGCTCTGCCGCGAGCCTAACTCCCTCGCTACCAGGCCTCGACTCGGTCACAATCACCCTGATCTCCTTCCCGCCTTTGATCGCTTTCTCGATAGTTTTTTTCACGAACACGCTGTACGAGGCGGTCAGAACGGTGTCGCCATCCTCTAGACGTTTCTCAGCTATGGAGGAGGCCTCCTCGACGGTTGCCTTGATCCTCTCCTTGATTTCCGCAACCTTCGACGACGCTTTTTCGTGAACGGATTCCGGAGACTCACCACTGTACTCGAGTACAGTTTTAGCGAGCTCACGTATGCTGTTAGCGAGAAGGGCAGAAGTTGGTCGTGCTCTCACAATGCGCAGCGCCAGCTCAGCGAATCTATCGAGTCTCTTCTCGAGTGTGAGAGCCTCCAGCATTTTGTCCATCGCGTAAAAAACTACCTCCGTCGAGCTGTGTATTCTCCCCGTTCTTATGTCCTCAACAACTCTCTCCCACTCCAGCATGTGAGCCCTCTCTAGTAAAGAATGTCGCATGCCGCGAATAAAACCTTCCGGTATTGGCCACTTGTTACGCAGTTATATCAACCAATGCATTGGCAATCGGCACCGCGACACTTACCCTGGCGAACTGATTTACCACGCTATCTGTTGCTACTATGTCTTTAACTCCAGCCGACACGATCTTAGCCTCGGCTCCCGCAACGAAGAGCCCATGGGTGCATGCGGCGATTATTTCTTCAACGCCGTATTCCCTTAAAGTTAGGGCTGCGGCCGCTACAGTAGTGCCGGTACTAATGATATCATCCACTATCACTGCCTTCTTTACGTTGCTTACCTCGCCCCTTATTCTTACATCCTCATCCCCTTTTCTTTCCTTCTCCAACACAAGGTAATCGGCACCGATCTCCTTCGAGAAAATCTCGGCCCACTGACGCGCTTCCTCATCAGGAGCTACAACAGTAAACCCTTCACCGTAGTTTTTGCTCACATAGCGTGCTAGCTCCCCCATGCCTGACACGTTAATGGCTTTAATCCTGAATACCTCTCCAATGCTCTTAACCCTGTGCAGGTGCATGTCGACAGTTACCAACGCGGAGATGCCCAGCACCTCCAAGAGCTCTGCGACAATGCTCAGGCTCACAGCTTCCCCAGGACTGAACTCCTGATCCTGTCTAGCGTACGGGAAGTACGGCATTATCAGAATCACCTCGCGGGCACCGACCCTCGTAAGGGTTTTCACGGCGAGTACCGCCTCAATGAGTGCATCGTTGGGCCTTCGGCCCGAGCATATGGCTAGTGCTACCCTCTTTCCGCGGACTTCCTGCGGCACGCGCACGTAGAGCTCTCCGTCCGGAAACTCTCTCGTGACCAGAGGCTTAAACGTAGCCGCAAGGTGTCTAGAGAGCTCCATTGCAAGCCTGGTACAACCGCTTCCGGAGACCACCACCAGGTCTGTTCGAGGCTTCACGCCTCAAAAATCCCAGCTTAACTATTATTGTTTTACCGGCGGGATGCTCACGGCTATCCTCATAGCTTTCCTAGATGTACCGGTTGTCTTAACGACGATAAACGAACACTCAGCGTCAAGCAAGAGCGTTGCTCGGAGAAGCTTTACGCCCTCACGCTTGACCCGTAGAACGAAAACACCATTGCCTGTCGCGTACACGACTTTTGGAAGCGTCCGTGAGAGACCGCTAACCCCAAATAGGAGAAGAACGTAATTTTTCACGCGTTCTTCCACCTCCCTGGTCGAGGCTCTAACGTTTCTGCTTCTTACAACAAGGTACCTGTACTTGTTTTCCCTCACCCTGCTTTACCCTCTACCCTCAAACCTTCCACCGGTCGAATCCCCAGTCTTTTCTCAACGTTCTCGTTTAAACGCTGCTCAATCATCTTTGAAATAGAGGTAGCCACGAACATGCCGTCCAAGTTCAGGACGAGCTCGGCGAAGGCTATGAGGGAGCGCGGATCCTTTAACCCCTTATCGCCGCTCGAAATAAGCACTGGGACTTTTTTTCGAGAGAAATTGCTCAGTAGACTTCTAATTGACGAGATGTTTTTGGCGAGAACTTGGGCGTCCTCCGCTAAGAGAGATGATGCTATCACTTCTACGAATTTTCCGTATCTCAGGATGTACTCGATGTCTCCTTTATACAGCTTCGGTGATATTAGGGGTTGCATTGTGACGATATCTACCCTACGATCCCTACTGGAAAATGCAGCAATCTCTCTCGATATAGCTTCAACCGATACTAGGTCGCAGTAACCTCTGATACGAGGAAGCGCTTTCTTCATCTCTACCTGCCCTAAACCGGTGAAGTGGCAACGGAGGTATACTTGGTACCCCACGCTTTGCAGGTCATCTATCATGGAGCGTAACTTTACCACGGCATCCTGGAGGGTTTTTGTATCCAATTTTGGTGTGATGCAAAAGCTGGGAATACAGGCGTAGTAACCAACCTCTTTCGCATGCATGTAAAGGTTTTCAAGAACTTCTCTGGAGGGGGTTTCGATCCTGCCACAAAATACATCGTGGTATCTCCTCTTACGCGAGCTCATAACCGTACTCCCTGCTCCTTCAGAACCCTCTCCAAGTCTTCGCTTCTCCGAATGTTCGGCTTTAACTTTATCACACATTTTATGACTTCATCCCCGCTACTGAGTTTAATGGAACCACGGTAGGCTTCCTGCTTGTCGAAGCGCAGGTAAAGCCTACCCTTAGCGAAGCGCGATTGAAAGTCCTGAAGAACACTCTGCGTGTCCTTACTCGGCATTGACGAAAAAATGTGTAGAGCGATTTTATCAGCCTCCTGCTCACCGTAAATCACTCTGATGAGCAGAATAGGGTTACCGTAGAAGCCATGCGTCACATGCTTCGTCATGGGAAGGTCGCTGACACTCCTTAGCTCTTCCGGTAGCAAATTAATTAAAGCCCGAAGAACGCGTTCTTCTTCTTCAGTCGCGTGAACAGAACACGAAAACTCAATGGAGACTGCGAGTCGCGATCTACTCATTGGCTATTGGTCTCCTCGCCAGCCTGCTCTTCTAGCTTAGCCTTCTCCAGAATCCTGAGGAGCTTCTCACGGGTAACTCTGTAATCCTTCCGCGTTTTAAAGCCGGAGATCCACCTTCTCTCGAGGTCCGACTTCACCACAGGGTGGTTGGGGTCCGCCATAACGACCTCGTACCACTTGTACATTCCGTCCTCGCCTACCCAGTAAGAGCCTAGCACGACAAGGTTGGGGAATTTTCTAGCTGCCCTCTCCTCAGCTATCCACTGCGCACTTTTGTGAGGACTGTACCCGTAGACGCCCATTCTTTTAGGCCTTCTACCGCTATCTGGCCGGGGCCTGTTAAGGCCGCCCTTTCTGACACGAACCCTGACGATGACATAACCCTGCTTAGCCTTATACCCAAGGGCCCTGGCTCTGTTTATTCGAGTCGGCTTCTCTACCCTTACCACGCTCGGCTCTTTTCTCCAGAGAATCAGCCTTTCCTTCATCAGCTTACCGTGCTCACCGCTCATCGGCCTTTTCCAGATTTCAGCTAGATACTTCTGGTAGCCCATGAACACCCTGGAGACGTGTATCAACGGTGCTTTTTAGCTTTTCTATTGTCTCTTCCCATGTTTAACCCAAGCTTTCTCTTATCCCGAGGGTTAGAAAGGGGTAAAGGCAGGTGCACGAGCAGCACTCGTAAGCCAGGCTCGCAGTTGTCACACTGAGTGTGAAGATTAACCTTCAGCACGCACTCCAGCATAATGGCGGAGGTAAGCGGCGGGATCTGGGATTGCATGACCAGGTGGCTCAAGGCGTGCTGGCTCGGCTACAGCGTCGAGGAAATGCTGTGCGGCAGGGACACTTCAAGGATGCTTAGGCCTGATCGACGCGGAGCCTTAGATGCCTTCTGTGGGACATGACCGTGGTGATGCGACCACTTACCCTCGATCTGCAGAAATTGTTGCTCTATCGAGCTTGCCATGCCTCGAGTATGTCAGCTACATTCGCTGTGGTTCTAAAGCCCTTTTCGTCGAAGTGAGTTAGAGAGGAGGGGTACCCTTTCAGTGCTAGTTGATCGACCAGTTGTCGAGCTGAGCGCTCCTCAGCCAGCTTATAAGTCGAGGCGACCTTCTCGGTGGTGTAGTACAGTGGAGGCTTATCCCGCTCCTGGTCTATTTTTGTAGCTACGGACAACCCCTTCCTGCAAAGGTTCAGCTCAGCTTGACGAGCCATGTATTCCCGGGAGATCTCCTGGGAGGCTTCCGAAGCCCATAGCTCTCCGATCCACACGGGGCCTCCAACTACCCACCCACCGCCTGCCAGACGTCCACCGCATATTTCGGAGGCTTGTGATAGAACCACGAGCTGACGCTCGAGGGTCTTAGGGTTATAGAGGATAATGCCCAAGTTTTCCTCCAGGAAACCGCTTCTCTCCTTCTTCTCAACGATCACGCAGACTCTAATGTGGTGGTCGAGATAATATGAGTAAAAAGGCCTTATAACCCGCCCAAGCTTTGCCGCTTCGCGGGCAATAAAGTAGAGCAGCACTCTCACGGCCTGCTCTCGAGAGAACTCAGCCTCTAGTGCTTTCGAAAAGTACTTTCTTATACAGGCCGAGGGATAAATCCCTAAAAGCGGGGGCAAATCCGTGGCAGTAGCGCACAGGAGTCCTCCGTGCCTGACCGCTCTTAAAGCGGGGTGTATGAAGGGTGCAGGCGTACCAAATGGATCAAGGTCTACCACTTCGGCTTTCGTAGAGGCTAAAATTTCGTGAGCCTCTTTACTAAAAACCTTTACAACATCCGTGACACCGTTCAAAGCCACATTTTCCCGAGCTAGGAGGGCGGCCTTCGGGTCAACGTCATTAAGTATAACCTGTGATACACCTGGAACCTCGAGAGCATAGCGTATTCCGCGAACACCTGTGCCCGACATAACATCGATTACAGAAACCTCCTTTCTCGCTGATAGTTTAACATACGCCGAGAGAATTACCGTTGAAAGATCCCTGGAGCACTTCATACGAGGGTTATAGAAGACTGGAGCCCATGCTGGATCCACGAAGCCCCTGCTATTTGTATACGATTTTAGATCGCAGTGGCGTATAACGGCCTTTCCCTCTCTGCTTTCGGTTAGCGGGCAAGGCTCGCTCATGAGGCAAGTCGCCGTTAACTTTTATGGATGGATGAAAGTCTTCATTTCTTGTCACGCTGAACTACGAGGGGCAGGTGCGCCAAACGTTGTTTTTCTCAGAAAACCCAGGATAACATCCCTTATCTTATCCGGACTCTTCGAATACACGAACATTAGGCTCTCACTAGGGGTGTCGTCCCGTTCGCCAGCTGACACCACAATGAGCTTAGTTTTCGTGCTCTCCGACACCATGCGAGCAATATCCACTTCTTCTGATGTTGGATCCTTCTTTATCGCAACCTTAACCTGCGTACTTTCTCTAACGTACTTAACCCCAGCGTCGAATGGAGCCTTATTGAATAGGAAATCGATAAAACCGTGCTCTCTGAGCTCCCTGAAGAGAGAGCGCAATAGGGCATCTCTCGGCTCCATCCTAGGTGCCTTAATCTTGTCGCTGAAGACTTCCTTCAAGGAGTCCGCAGAGGCTTTCTCAAAGATCTCGTCGCCGAACATCTCCTCGAGTTTCAGCGCCACATCTAGGCTAACGTCGCTTCGGCCTTCCTCGTAGTTAATTATGGTCCTGCTTGTAACTCCGACCATTCTCGCCAGCTCACCACGACTAATCCCCCTTTTCTCGCGCATCTCCCTAAGTATTGATCCTTTAATCTTCACATAGATGCCTCCGTGAGAAAGGTAGATCAATGGGATTTCAGCTCCAGAAACCATCGATTTAAACGTCTCTTGACTCAAAACGGGAAGGTTGTGGCGTGAATAAACCATATTTTCCTCAAGCTTTTCGTTATCGATTCTTTCTGCCAACACGATCGGAAGAGCGTCTAAAAAGTTTGCCATGCTTTTCAGAACACCTGCAGTGCTCGGTGAGATCGTCGAGGCGTCGTTGACCTCCTTGGTTATAATCACCCTCTCGTTTCCCAGAATCACTATACTATCTAAGCAGTATTCCCGTTTTGGCAATTTGAGGTGGACGCTCCGTTCCTCCATGAATCCTGTTTTACTTAAGGGAAGCTCCCTTTAAAAAGTTTCTACCACGGCCTCAAACTCGCAGTGCAAGCACACGTCACGGGCGACTCATGATCGCCTCGAAGAGAGGGGCTGGCCGTTGAGGGGGGGGGCGCATGTGCCGGTTGCAGCCAAGAGGGCTTTAGGGGCTCAGAGAAGCCCGAAACGGGGCTTTCAAGTTCCTTTTTCCTTGCACCTTCAAAATGTTGCGGACCCAGTGCCTGAGACTTTCGACACGCTTATAGCTTACTTTTTGCTTGTGAACAAGGTGGTTCAAACGTCTGCTGTTGAAGTCTTACCTGGAACGACGGTGGGTGTTAGAGTAGCTGATGGAGTTGTGTTAGCGGCAGAAAAGAGAGTCTCCTATGGATTGTACTTGATGAGCAAGTCTGGGAAAAAGGTGTACAGAATACTTGACAGAATGGGACTTGCAAGCGCAGGTTTAATGGCCGACATGCAGACTCTTGCAAGGATCGTTGAAGCCGAGATGAGGATCTACGAGCTAGACGCGGGTATAGCCCCTAGCGTGTGGACAGCCGCCAAACTGCTCTCCTACGTCCTCTACGAAAGGAGACTCTTCCCTTACTACGCAGAACTGATCGTTGGAGGAATAGACGAGACAGGATCACACCTGTACTCCCTAGACCCAATCGGAGCGATCATTGAGGATGATTATGTGGCTCTCGGATCTGGAACACAGTTGGCTATCAGCATCATTGAGAGTAACTACTCCAGTTCCATGTCGGTGGAAGACGCAGAGAAGTTAGCCATAAGGGCAGTTGAGGCCGCGATGAAGCGTGATGCTGCAAGCGGGGATGGGATTGACGTCTTGACGATATCGAGTAAGGGGACATCAGAGAAATCCCTAGCGTGGCCTTTGCACTAGGTTTTTAGGCTCACTCATCCTTATAATTCCCTGAGTATTAATGGCTAGTGAAGAGGTTTTCTGGATACTCGATGTGAACTACGAGGTTGTAGGAGGTATTCCAGAGGTTCGCCTTTGGGGGGTTTCCGAGAGCGGTGAGCGGATAGTCGTAATAGATCGCAGCTTCAGACCTTATTTCTACGTTCTCCCTTCCCAGAGAAAAGCGACAGACGATTTTTTGAGAAGAGTGCTTTCGAGCCTAAGTGGGGTTAAGACCCTTTCGGTTGAGAAGGTCGAGAGGAAATACTACGGAACACCTGTCGAGGCTGTCAAAGTTGTGCTGGCGGATCCTCGAGACGTGCCTAGAGCAAGAGAGCTCGTACCCAAGGCAATAGGCGTTGAAGAAGTCCTCGAGGCCGATATCAGGTTCTATATGCGTTACATGATCGACACCGGCGTTAAGCCTAGCTCGTGGCATATCGTTAAGGTTAAAGAGTTAGAGAGGAGCCGCGAGTGGAGAGTCGACAGGGCGTATCTCGCAGTCGAACCTCCGAAACCCATTGATGAACAGAGGCTCCCGAATCTTAAGATATACGCCTTCGACATTGAGTGCTACAATAAGTTTGGAGAGCCGAACCCAGACCGTGACCCCGTGATTTTAATCAGTAGAGCTACCCGCGAGGGAGTCGAAACCTTTGAGGCTGATGAAAATGATGACGAGAGGCTTATCCGCGAGTTTGCGAACGACCTCCTCTCTCAAGACCCCGATGTTATTGTTGGCTATAACAGCAATCGCTTCGACTGGCCATACTTGCTTGCACGCGCGCACAGGTCGAGAATGAGGCTCGATGTGTCTCGAGGCGCTGGAGAGCCCGCCCAGAGTGTATACGGTCACTACAGCATTGTTGGAAGGGCAAACATAGATCTGTACGACTACGCAAGCGAGATCCCCGAGGTAAAGGTCAAGACCTTAGAAAACGTGGCCGACTACCTTGGAGTCGTTAAGAAGAGTGAGCGCATTCTAATAGATCCACTATCGATTTACGAGTACTGGGATGATCCATCAAAGAGAGACTTGCTGAGGCGTTACAACCGCGACGACGCTGTTAGCACGTTTAAGCTCGCTGAGGTTGTTCTACCCTTCGCGGTGCAGTTATCGAGCTTGGTCGGACTTCCTCTCGACCAAGTGTTCGCCGCATCTGTTGGTAATCGGGTAGAGTGGCACCTAATCCGTCAGGCCTTCCTTTACGGAGAGCTTGTTCCCAATGTTAAGGAGCGCCCCGAGGAAACGTACCGGGGAGCCATAGTCTTGAAGCCGAAGCCGGGCGTACACGAGAATATAGCGGTGCTCGACTTCTCTTCAATGTACCCGAACATAATGATAAAGTACAATGTGTCCCCTGACACGTTCGTGCCTCCGGGAGTTGATGTTCACCCCGACGAGGTTTACACAGCCCCCGAGGTTGGCCACAGGTTCAGGAAAAACCCACCAGGCTTCTACGCAAAAGTTCTATCAAGCCTACTTGAAGCAAGGCGTCAAATAAGGGATCAGATGAAGCACTTGGACCCAAAAAGCGACATGTACAGGATTTTGGACGAAAGGCAAAAGGCGATAAAGGTAGTGACCAACGCTACATATGGGTATAGCGGTTGGAGCCTAGCTAGGTGGTATATGCGCGAGGTCGCAGAGGCAACAACGGCCTGGGGCCGCGAGCTAATTAAGAGCGCACTCGCCTACGCTCAGAAGATAGGCCTTTACGTGCTTTACGGAGATACCGACAGCCTGTTCGTCAAATACGACCGGGGTAAAGTAGAAGAGCTCATAAGGTTTGTTGAAAAGGAGCTAGGGTTCGAAATAAAGATCGACAAAGTTTACTCGAAAGTTTTCTTCACGGAGGCGAAAAAGCGGTACTGCGGTCTACTAGAAGACGGAAGAATAGACGTGGTCGGGTTGGAGGCGGTGCGCGGTGACTGGGCGGAAATATCTAAGGAAATACAGGAAAAAGTCATTGAGATCGTGTTACGCGGAGGGGATCCGTGGAAGGCCGTTGAGTACGTGCGAGCGATCATAAGGGATCTCGAGTTGGGCAAGATACCTATCTCGAAGCTAATCATATGGAAGACACTTTCAAAAAGTCTCGACGAGTACGAGGTGGACGCCCCGCACGTTAGAGCGGCTAAAGTGATGGTGAGCGCCGGTTGGAAAGTCGGTAAGGGATCGAAGATCGGCTATGTCATAGTAAAGGGAGGGGAACGGGTCTCGGAGAAAGCCCTACCGTTTTTCCTCGTTAAAAGCAACTCGGAGGTGGATGTAGAGTACTACGTTAAAAGGCAGATCGTGCCAGCCGCGCTACGAATCCTAGAGTACTTCGGGATAAAAGAAGAGCACTTCTACACAGGTAAAAGGCAGCAGACTTTGTTCGATTTCATGGGCTAGGCAAGGCTACAAAGATATGTGAGGGGGGCTTAAAGGAAGTCTATTAGAAGTATGTGAGCGTTGCTCGTTAGCTCATAAATCGTGTCGGAGCTGTCTTCAAGCATCTCTGCGATGCTCAACAAAAGAAGCGACGTGCTGCTTGACACGTTTGAATCAAGGATGCTGAAGATCGTATTACGATAAATGCCGTCAATTTTATTCTCATAGTCTGAGATCCTTCTTATATCCTCCAGTGCTTGAGGGGGGCTGGACTGAAGCCTGTTGAGAAGATCATCCATTGCGCTGAGCATCTGCTCGAGTTCCTGACACATGTCCAGAAGGCCTGCCTGAATGTGTGCAGGCACAACCCAGTTTCGCTCAATGAGGAAGCTCAGCCTGTAAGTTATGCCGCTCAGCTTGTCTATAACCTCCATTATGCGTGAGCCTATTCTGACCCACTCCTCCTTATGTTCAAGCACGCGCGAGATCTTGGAGAGGTAGGTTAGGTACTCTGTCTGAAGATCCTTTGTCTGGTTTTTAGCTGTCTGAGCGTGTTCTAGGAGCCTCTTCTGCCCCTCCCGTTGCGCGGGGTCGCTCAGACTTTTAAGCACTCTGCGAATGTCGCCGAGGATTTCCTGAGCGATAGTGAGCTCCCGGCGAAGTATAGAGATCAGCCTTGCGTCCGCTATAGACACATTGGACACTGCTAACCACCCGCTCTAGCCCTGACCGTGGCTATCGTGTAATCTGCGACGCCCTGCATTTTAAGCTCGTCGGTGTTGCACCACACCTCGTTCGGCGGCACTTTATCGTTGGGTTGAGCCTGGAAATACAGCTTCTTCTTACCCGCTATCACAACCTCGATGGCTGATGATATCCCCAGCTCCGCCATCATTGACGGATTCATGTAAGCCTTACCTTCAGGTACCTCGTCACGCCTTCTAAGCCTCAGCCTGCGCTCCTTCCTTTGCATCAAGACACCCTGGGAAAAACGATGGCTTGTAATATATTTTTACTTTTCACGCTCTTAAAGCCACTCCGACCGCCTTACCCTAATCTTTCTAACGCGACCGGGAGAAATCGCATAGACAACGCCTTTTCGGGCCGCGCCTGGCTCATCTACCCCTTCACTGATCCGGGGCCCCGTTAAGGGTTTTCATGGGCTCCGCGCCTTCGGCCCGCCCCGCCGGCTTGGGGCTGTGCGGCGGGGGCTCCGCCTCGGCGCCTCCTTGCCTCATCACACCGCGCGCGGCACCCGCCAGACGGCTACACGCCGTGGCGGGAACTGGGGCCGGGGCCTCTCCCTCTGCTTCACCGCTTTGGGAAGCTGAGCGAGCCGTGTATCAGTGCTCTCGGGTGGCTCTGGAGCCACTGGCTCAGCGCTTCTAGCTGCTTCTTCGCATTGCAGGCCTTCAAAAAGAGCTTTGCAGCGTTGAATGCTGCGGCCCAGTCCCTGCCGTAGACCAGGCCGCAGCCCGCGCAACGGTAGTATCTTCTCTGAACCTCCACCCCCTCTTTCCCGCAGAGGGGGCAACGCTTCCCAGACACGTTATTCTCAGGCTGGAACCACTTAGCCCCCTCGTAGAGCGCTAGGTTCTTGACGCGCTCCGCGACCCTCAGCAGTGTTCTCTGTAGCTTTGTTCCCCTCAGGCTCTCGGCCCTTGGCACGTCTGCTACGAGTACAACAAAGTAGCCTTGGTCCCTGAACTTTCTGACCAAGGCCCTTAGCTCCTTGAGCGCGCCTCTGATCCAGTCGTTGTTAATCTTCTTCACTTTCCTCGATGCCTGCCTAGCTATGCGCTCAGCCCTCTCCGGCGTGAGGTTCACCTTCGCCCTCAGCCTCTCCGCCAGCCTCAAGGCCCCTTCCACCGCGGAGCCCCATCCTTCCCTCTGTAGCCTCCTGATGTCTCTCCTTTGCTTGAACCTCTCGACAGCTTCGCCCCAGCTCTTAACCTCGGAGTAGCTGCGCATAACAGCCGCGAGGAGCCTCAGCAGAGTCGTGTTGGGCGGCTTGAACACGCATTGAGCCACCAGCCTCACCTCGTCGTCGAAGGTGAAGGTAGCGAGGTAGAGGCCGTGGCTGCTGTTCACGTCAACGGCGATTGTTGCTAGCTTGGAATTGCCGTCCCACCGGGCAGGCCTCACTTTGCGGTGCGCAATGAGGCGAAGCCTGCCCCTAGCCGTTAGCTGCAGCGTCAGCTTCACGTCGCCGAACCTCTCGACGTCCTCGAGTACTGCTCTAATCAAGGATGGCTTCAGCCTCACCACGACACCAGCGCTACTAATGCGTAGCTCACCCCTGTATGTGTCAAGGACTGCAGCGGCGTTAGTGTTACCGTGGAACCTCTCACTGTTGCCGACCACCTTGACCAGTAGTGGCAACGGCGGGGGCGTGAACCTTGTGCGCTTGTTGCTTTTCCTCCTGGCCTCCGCATCCATCCTGCACCACTCCACAGCGTAGTAGAGCAGGCCCTTCGGCAGCCCAGCCAGCCTCGAAGCCTCCTCGATTAACTCCTCTCCGAACCTCTCCGGCTCTTGCGTGAATTCCTCGCCGTACTTCCCCTCGAGATCCTCGCTGGCGTGCTCAACGGCAAGGGTGATGTCGGAGTAGAGCTTTCGGAGCCGAAGCCTCAGCTTCCTGTTAGCTTTAATCTCCCAGACCCTGAACGCATCGACGAGCCTCTCGCCGTTTTTACTCCCCTTGCTCCCGTTTCTCTCACTCATACCCCATCACCTCTTTCTCTCGGGAGGCCGGGCCTTGCGCCGCGGCCCCCGTCCGCCCCCACCCCCGGAGGAGCGGGGTGCGGGGGAGCCGCAGCACAGCCCAGCCCCCCTCAGGGGCGCTGCGTAGTGTCTCACGCTGTGTGAGCCCTGCTGGTAACTGACGCAGTCAAGTCGGCTCGCAACTCAGCGTGTAGTAGCCTGCAGAGCGCTGGGCGCGTCGGTCAGCATTAGCGGCTATAAGCGCAGTCTCACTTGCTGTGAAGCCCCGGCCTGCCGCGCGCGGCCCCAGGCGCGGGGGCGTCGACGCGGCCCTCCCGCCGAGGCCAGCCCAGGCCCGGCGGCGCCAAAGCTGCGCTAGCGGCCCGTCCACCCCCGAGGGCGGGGGGCCGGCTGCCAGGGGGCGGGGAGCAGCCGAGGGCCGCCGAAACCCAACCCCTCGCCCTAGCCCGCCCCAGGCCGCGTGGGCGTGGAGGCGGGCCTCGGGCAGCCGGCTTGCGGGCGGGCACTACTGGCCCAGGGCCAGGCCGCGTGGGCGCGGCCCCGCTAGCCGGCACCTTCACGCCTCCGCAGCCGCGCCGGGAGCCCGCGTGGGGATCCCTGGGGGCGCGGCGCCTCACCGGCGTAGCCCGCCACCCCCCTCGCGGGGGGCCCGGCCTCCCCCTCTAACCCACTCCCACCACGTCCCTGAGGAGCGTGAATGGTGGGTTAGAGGGAGAAAAAGGGGTTGTTTTCGGCGGCCCCGGCCCTCTGGCTCCACCGCCTTTCCCCCCTAAACACTAGTGCGCTGGAGGCGGTGCAGCCTAGGTGCCTGGGGCCTCGCCTCCTGCAGGCGAGCCGCTGTGCCCCCACCCGCGGCCTCCCCCGGCCCTCCCCTTATCCCGGGCCTCGTGGGCGCGGGCCTCGAGGATTGGGCCTGGGCTTGCGGGCCCCCTGCGCCTCCGCCGGGCCGTGGAGCCCACGTGGGGATCCGCTCGGCGCGGCTTTCACGGGCGCCCCGGGGGCCACCAGAGCCGTCGCCGGCCCTGGCCCCACCCCCTCCAGCCCCAGTCCCATCACCTCCCTGAGGAGCGCGAATGGTGGGGTCTGGAGGGGAACAGGGGGGTAGAGAAAAAATAGGGTTGTTTTCAGGTCTCGCTTGCTCTGGGGGGTGTGCTCTAGGTGGCTGGTTCCTCCCGCAGTGCTCGCAGGTCCACTCTCCAGTACCTCTTCTGGATCACTCTGTCCTGGGGGTACTCTGTCACCCTCTCCTCGAGGTACGCCACGTCGGGGCTCGAAATCATCCTGAACAGCCAAGCCTCGCTCAATGTCCAGGAGGTCAGGGTTTCGACCCCCCTCCACCGCTCCTCGCTCGCCCTGCTGCCGAGCAGTATCGTTACGATGGGCACGCCGAGGCCCCCGGGGGCCCTGGAGGCCCTCGCGAAGGCCCCGGCCGGCGCGTGGCGCTGCATCTCGTCCCTGAACCTGCTCAGCCAGCTGTACCACTCGCGCATCTCCGCGCTCGTGTCGGAGAGGCTCTTGCCGTAGCTGGCGTAGACGTCGACCTTCACTGTGCCACCCCGCGCGCTGTACTGCAGGTGGGCGTACTCCCTGGCGCCGTAGACGAGGACGGCCTCCGCCCGCTCCCCCTCAGCTACCTGCATCAGCCACGTCCACTCCTGGATCTCGAGCAGGGACATGACCCCGAGGGCCCTCAGCACCTCTTGGCCGCGCTGCACCTCGGAGCTCCTCCGAAGCTCGCAGTGCCTCTCTACGATGCCCATCAGCGAGTCGAAGAGCCCCCTGAGGACGTCGTGGGGCAGAGTCCTCGACGCGCTCTGATGCTCCCTGAGGTACTCCTCAAGGCTTCGCATTAGTACCACCGCCCTCTATTTTCTCCAGGTTCCTCAGGTCAACCTCCTCGAGCACCAGCGTCGGGCTGAAGTCGAAGCGCCTGAAGCGGTAGTCCGCCAGGACTATGAGCGGGCTGTCCTCGGGCTTCCGGGTGGCCCTCCCGACGCACTGCAGGGTTGTGGTCACCATCGGCACCCACCTCGCAGCCTCACCGCTGATGCCTAAGCGGTTGTAGTAGCGCTCGTACCTCGCCTCCACCTCAGGCGGCAGGAAGGGCGCCCCCAGGAGGACTACAGCGTCCGCGGAGAGGTCGACTCCCTCGCTGAACCTGCCGTAGACGGTGTAGAGCGCCACCCCCCTCCACTCCGCTGGGAGGCGCTCCTCGTAGAAGTCCACCCCGGCGATGATTTGCCTCGCAACCCTCTCTGTGGCGAAAGCCAGCACCCTGGCGAATCTACGCCTCAGCGTGGCCAGCAGCTTGACGTAGCCCCAAATCGTCTCCGAGCCGTACTTGCTCGTCAGGTCCGTCACCACGAGTGCCTTCCTCGGCTGCTGAGGCACCCTGACGACCTGAGCCCCGAAGAGCCTCTCCAGCCCCTCGGGGATCGTCGCTGAAACGTAGACGCGCGGCTCGACGCGGGGCCTCCAGGGGGGCATGTAGACCTCCACGGTCCCAGCCTCCCTGTAGGGCACGCCGCCGTCCGCCACAGCCCTGAGGTACTGTACCAGCGGCGCCAGGTGCGACCTGCTGGCCTTGAGCTTCTCGCGGTAGAGCGGCAGGACGCTGTCGAGCAACTGTAGCGCAGCCTCGGCCGAGGGCTTCTCCAGCACCTCCTCGGCCTCACCGGCCAGCTCCGGCTCGCTTGTTCTCAGCTCGTCGAGCGCCAGCTCCAGCCTCGCGGCGCTGAGCTTTCTGACTCTTGGCGCGAGGAGGTTGTGCACCTCGTCCACCACCGCGGCGCTGTAGTAGCCGCTCACCCTGCGGTGGTAGTTCTGGACCACCACGTCGGCTCTGCTAATGATTGCGTCCTGGGCGTAGTAGTGGCACACTCCCGGTAGCAGTTTAGGTAGCTCCTCCCAGCTCTCCGCCCATATGTCGCCCACCCCCTCCCTGACAAGGGAGAGGAAGTGGGGGCACTGCGCCCTGAAAGCCCTGCAGAACTCCGAGGCGTCCTCGACGCTCCTCGCGTAGGGGCACAGCCTCTCCCTGCCAGCCGCCACAAAGGCCCTCAAGCCCAGCCTCGAAGCGTCGGCGACAACGCGCCTGCCAACCTCCAGCGCTCTGGTGAGCCACAGCGCCGGCAGCCGCCGCGAGGCCTTCAATGCCGCCAGCACGGCCAGCGTCTTGCCCCAGCCCGTCGGAGCCACCAGCAGCACGTCGCCCTCGCTCAGCGCCGAGGCGATGAGCCTAGCAACCTCGGCCTGCCCAGGCCTCGGCTTAAGGCCCGCTTTCTCGAAGAGCTCCTGGACGCTCAACGCCGTCACCTCAGAACAGGCGGTAGAGGTGCCACCTGCCGTTGTGGAAGGCGATGAACTGTCCCGGCTTCAGCTTCACGATGTACGCCGGCAGGCTGAACTTTTGGATGTAGAGGACGTCGTAGGGGCCGAGCGGGCCGATGAACATCGTGGGGTAGTCTGCCTCGCTGCCGTCCGGGAACTGCTGGACCCGCACCACCTTTACGCCCCGCCTGCGCCCCACCCGCACGAGGTCCGTCAATGTTGGTGCGTAGAAGCTCGCCTCCTCGGCCACCAATGTCGTCGGCACGCTGTTCGAGGAGAGGAGCACGTCGCTGATCGCCGCGGCCAGCACTGATGCCGCAGTGGCCTTGTTCCACGCCGACCTCAAGGGGGCCAGGTTGAACCTGCCCCCCTCCGCGATTATGTCCTTGAAGCGCTCCAGCGTCGTCAGCTCAGCGCCCGCCTCAGCGAGCGGCTGAAGCCGCGACCAGGCCGCAGTCGCGCCTAGGCGGTCAAGCACCACCAGCTTCTCGACCGCTCTGAGCAGCCCCTCGAGGCCCCCGTCCTCGGAGGCCTCCCTCACCGCGCGCTTCAGCACAGCGTACGTGCTGCTCCCGCTGGTCTGCGACTCGCGCTTCACCACCTCCGCCACCGCCTGCGGGAGGACTTCCCGCGGCAGCAGCAGAGGCAGCTCATCAGCGCTTTGACCGTACTCGCCGTCGAAGTCTATGATGAGCACCCTTTCGCGCGCACCTTGCTTCTGCGAGCTCCGCGCGATGTAGTAGAGGAGGGCTTTCACCAATGAAGTCTTGCCGCACCCTGACTGCCCTAAAACGATGGTGTGCTGCCGGCTCTCAGCCACTTTCTGCAAGAGAGACTTGAACAAGGCTCCTCACCTCGCCTTCGGCGGAATCAATAGCACTATCTCGCCCCAGTCCGGCGCCGAGAAGCCGTAGAGCCGGTCCCTGTTCTCCAGTATCAGCTTGCCCACGCAGTCGCCCTCTGAGCCGTAGACCTCCACGCCGTTCTCCCAGATTACCACGACCGTCCACCCAGCCTTGCCGAGGTCGAGGAAGATCTTGGAGGGCCTCACCGGCGCCTCCCACTCGTAGATTCGGTCCTCGATTAGGTCCAGCAGCTTAACCATACCTGCCAGCTTGTACGCCTCCACCCTCACCACCTCAAAGCAGAGCTATGATGTCGCTCAGCCCGATGTCGGGCGTCAGGACGAAGAGCTGCACACGGTAGCGGAGCGGGCCGGTGGCGGCGAAGGTGCTCCTCGTCAGCCTCGCCACGCTTCCCGTGCTCTCCAGATACTCTAAGACGGCGAGGGCTGTTCTGGGCGGCACCTTTGCAGCCCTGGCAACCTCCGCTACGCTCACGGCGCCGCGCTTGGAGAGCCGCTCGACCGCGTCAACAACCCTCAAGTAGGCCTCCATGCCCGCTCACCCCCTCAGAGAGCGGTAGACGATGTAGCCGGTAACGCGGCTGTTCATCAGGCCGTATCTGAGGAAGAACTGGGCTAGAGTCGGCGAGCCGTCGACGTCCTCGGAGATCAGCACCACCCTGCCACGCGCCTTGGCCAGAACGAAAGCCCTCTTCACGGCGCTGAGCAGCTCAAACTCCCTCGGGTCCATGCAGTGGTAGAGCTCGCTGGGAGCTATGCCCCGGAGAAGCAACGTAACGGTGCCGTCGTTGCTGCTCAAGGCCTTGACCCGCTCCCCATTCGGGGACGCGGGCCCGGGGATGTCTACGCCGGCGCGCCCCCCGGCTAGCGCGCGCGGCGCCCCCCTCGCTACCCTATAAGCCTCCCCGGGGGGTGGAGAGGCACCTGGGAACCGGGACACCATACCCGGCCCCATCCGCCAGATGAGCCTGAGCCCACCCGTGCAGGGGCCGGGCACGGCGCCCCAGCCCCCAGGCGCCCCCACCCCAGCCTATGGGCGGGGCCGCGGGGCTAGAAGGCGCTAAGGCGCCTCCCCACCCCCCCCCTTGAATGCCCCGTAGCCCCCATACCCGGCCTCTGGGCGGGCCCCGCAGCGGCTCGCGGCGCGAGGCCCGGTCCCCAGGAGGAAAGGGGTGGTAGCTGCGCGGCCGGAGCCTGGGCAACCCCTTTTTACCCCCACAACCCACCGCCGCTGCGGTCCCCTCTGCCCGGCTAAGGCAGGGCCGCGGGTGGCTTGGGCGCGGCTTAGCCTGCAGCACAGGCTTGAGCCTGCCTCCCCCTCCCACTCTCTTTTCCCCGAGAGTGCAGGCGCCCCCTCAGCGGCCGGCGCCAGTTTTCTCGGGGAAGCACCGTGTAGGCCGCGGAGCCCCCGAGCCGGCTCACCCCTCACCGGCCTAGTTTGGGCTCTACGCGGTCTTAACAATAATTCTGAAAAAAGTTGTATTTATAGTTTTTTACCACTTTTCTGCTCGAGCCTCACAATCCTTGAGACTCTTTCCTCGAGCAGCTTGAACTCCACGTGGGCCTCTCCTGGCGGTGCCTCTGTCACTGCTACGAGGATGTGGCCGTTCAAGGGTGAAGCCAGCACCCTGAGGCCGTTTTCGAGCTCGACGTCCACCAGCCTGACCCTCGTCAGATAGAGGTCCGCGAGCGCCTCCAGCGTCTGTAGCGCCATGCTCGCCGTTGCGGACAGCCTCTCGGCCTCCCCGTTGGGCGGCTCCGCCAGCTGGAGCACGCCATCCCTCCCCGCCACTAGGACGAGCACAAAGTGTGTGCTAGGCTTCGCCCTGCTCACCGAGCTCGCCTATCCTGGCTAGGAACTCCCTGTAGGCGCTCCTGAGGGGCTCCTCCAGTGCCTCGGGCCTCACCTTGAGGTCGTAGAGCGCGAGGACGTCCTCGGCCCTCACCCTGTACCTCTGAGCCACAGCCCTCGCGGCCTCCTCGATCCTGGCCTGCATTGTAGCCACTCCCTTGGGCGCCAGGCGGGGCGCCTCGTGTATTGTGCCGCGCCTCCAGCCCCCGGCGTGCCACACCAATACCTCCCGTGGCTGGAGCGAGGTCACGACGCTGGCCAGGTTTCCGAGCATCCTCTGCAAGATGGGCAGGTCTGCGGGGTTGTGCTGGAACAGCACTAACATTCCGCACTGGCTTACGGCGGCGGAGTTGACGGCGGTGAGGGTCTGGTCGGCCATGACTACTCGTATGTTCAGGGCCCTCCCCTCCCTCAGCAGGTTCTCGAGGGGCCTCGAGTAGCCCTTGAGGGGCGCGAGCCTATGTACCTCGTCGATTATGATGGTGAGCCTCCTCGGCCTCCTTTCCTTCAGCAGCCTGTAGATGACCGCGTTTGCAGCAGCCACCTTGGAGTAGTCGCTCAGCCCCGATAAGTCGAGGACGGCGCGGCCCCCGGGTATCCTGTAGGCGTAGTCCGGCCTCCTCAGCAGCGATATGCGGCGCAGCGCGGCGTCGATTGCTGACTGCACGTCGAGGCGCTGCTCCCGGCGCCTCCACTCCTCAAGCTCCGAGGCCAGCATCGCCACGCTCGCCATCCCAGACCTCTCCCAGAGCCTCCCGAGCGCCGTAACAACGACGTTGTAGACAATCGGGGTGAACTTCCCGTCCTCCCCCCAGACCAGCTCCGCTGAGTTGTCGAGGATTTCCGCCGCCTCCTCGGGGCTCAGCTCGGCAACCGGGTCTATGGGCTTCACCACCTCGAAGCCGTACAAGCCGGTGTACTCGCCCCAGAAGTCTATCACTAGGACGTCCTCGGGCAGGTCCCTCGCTATGAGCGCCAGCAAAGAGGACTTGCCTGCGCCAGTAATCCCGAACACGCCGACGTGCGTGTTGAAGGGCAGGAATAGGGCGCCGCCGCCCTCGTACTCACCTATCTCTATGCCCTCCTTCGGTGCCGGCGGCCTGGTGAGCGAGAGGAGCCTGTTCACCGCCTCCCTCACCGTTCTCGGGTCGGCGAAGTGCCTCGCTGAGAGGGACACGTTATACACCCTCTTCCCCTTACCCGTTACGGGGTAGAAGCTTGCCTTCTCCCTCCCGCGCCAGTCCCGCTCGACGACGATTGTCCCGTAGCCGTCAGCATACTCCACGGGCATTGCCCGGCCAGCGGTGATGGTCGGCACATTCGTGTCGATAACCTTGAAGCCCAGGGCCTCCAGAGCCCTCGCAGCGGCCCTAGCCCTCTCAACAGGCGGCTTGAGCAGTGAGAAGTACACGCAGCTGACAAACGCTCCCTTGTGCGCAACCGATACGGCGAGCCTGTCGGCAACGGGGAGCGACGCTAAGGGGATTGGCGAGGCCGCGTAGCCAACAGCCATCGCGAACGCGTAGACGCCTGCGTTGCCGGTGATGACGCCGTCCTCAGCTTTCACGGGTGTGACGAAGTTCCTGCTCCAGAGCGCCAGGGCAACGCTCAGCGCGGTCGCGCCGGCCATTACGAGGGCGCCCCAGACGGCCCTTAAAGCCCACATCAGCGGGTTAGCCGCGGTCGATAGCAGGTTAGTGACGTAGAGCCAGGCTATGGTGGGAGGCAGCACCAGCAGCAGAACTCTAACTGGCCTCCGCATAACTTGAAGGTGGAAACAGAAATAATTATTGTTTTCGCCGCCTTGCCTGCTACGGGCTGACCGTCACCTCCAGGAGCGTGGTCTTGGCCCTGTGCCTCGCCCTGAGGCTCAGGGGGTTTACCTCAGCGCCCTCAGCCGGGTAGAAGCTCGCCCTGGGCCTGCCCAGCCAGTCCGTCTCGGCCACGAGCGTCCCGTAGCCCCTGCCCAGCTCTGGGGGCAGAGGCCTGCCGGCGGGGACGCGCGGCTCCACGAGCACGGGCAGGTAGCCCTGAGCCTCCAGCTCCCTGCTGGCCGCAGCCGCTTTCTCGACTGGGGGCTTGAGCAGCGAGTAGTACGCGCACACCACCAGCACCCCCCTCCCCGTCGCGCTGACGGCCAGCTTGTCGGCGGCCGGCAGGCTCACGGGGAGGGGCTTAGGGGAGAAGCCGGCGGCCGCGGCCAGGGCGTAAGGCCCCGCGCTCCCCACGAGCACCGAGCCCTCGGCGCGCTCCACCCGCGCGAAGGCCCTGCTCTCGGCCAGCTGCCACCGCGTGAGGAAGTACGCCGCCGCGAGCGGGAGCGCCCTCGCGAGCTCCACAGGCGAGAGCGGGTCGCCTTGCGGGAGCGAGAGGCCCCCCAGCATCGCCAGCACGAGCGCGAGGTCCCCCAGCGCCACCTTCAAGGCGAAGCTCAAGGCCTCGCGGTCCATACGCTCGGAGCCGGGAAACCCCCTTATTATTATTTCGCTACCCCAGCACCCCGTCGGCGAGCCTAAGGTTGACGGCGCTGGGCCTAGGCGCACCCTCCTTGTAGACGAGGGCCCTGCCGCGCTGCGCTGAGGCCAGCCAGCCTATCTGGTCGTCAGATGCACCCAAAACATCCCTGACCGACTGCAGGTAGCTGGAGCTGGAGCCCGGCAGAGCCAGCTTGAACGCCACCTGCTCGCGGACAGCGGGCGGGATGTCGTAGAAGCGCTGAGAGGCGAATACGACGCCGACCGCGTACTTGCGCACCACCCTCGCTATCCCCTCCACGTAGCTCTGCTCGGTGAACGGGCGCAAATCCACAAACCTATGAGCCTCGTCGAGCATGATCAGGAGCTCGGGGGCGTGGCGCATCCCCCTCCTTATCCCCTCCCTCCACACCGCGTCTATAGCTACAGAAGCCAGCAGCCTCGCCAAGTCCTCGCTCATCTCCCCCATGCTCAGGACAGTGACAGTAGCCCTCCAGGCGTCGAGCGGGTTGCTCCCTCCCTCCAGCAGTTGCAGCGCGCTAGAGGCTATCGCGATGGGCCTGGCAACCAGGTCCCCGCTGGCCGTGAGCTCTGCGGCCTCCTTCACAGCACCTGAGATGCTGTCGTATTTGTTTAGTAGGTACTCGAAGAGAGTGGTTGTATGGGGGGACCAGTTCAAGCATGTGCCAACAATCCGCGCCAGGCGGTGCATCCACTCCTCCCCAAGGCTTGAGAGAGGCGCGAGCGCGTCTATACCCCGGCGCAGGTCGATCACGTGGCCTCCCCTCCTGCCCCACCACTCCGCGTGCTCCCCCGAGGGGTCAACGTACACGGCCCGGCCACCCAGCTGGAGCCACTTCAAGCCGATGTCGCGCAGGAGGGTGCTCTTGCCAGAGCCGCTCGGCCCCGCAACCAAGCCGTGCGCGTTCTTGAGCGTCGCGAAATTGAGATATACTTGCCTGCCGAACCTGTCCTCCCCAAGCAGAACCCCGCCCTCCTCCTCGCCAGGGAGGGCTATTAAGGGGCTGAGCCAGGACAATTCCGTCGAGAGCTGGTAGCCGAAAATTCCGAAAATCCTTTGTAGTGCTCGCTCCACATGTTATCAGAGCGCTAGCGCATTATTATTTGCTTTGCGAATAACCTTGCAGCATCTATGCACGCTGTGAAGCCTGAGTGAGCTCGCAAAGAGGAATGCTTACGCAAGTAGCCCCCATGCATAGGCTTAGGCTCTCTGAGTTGAGAAGATACTCTTGCAGCCTGTCCCTTGTGAGAGTGAAGGACAATCTGAGGACTTTCGACGCGTTCGGCTCGATTTCCTCATAGGGGCGCTCGTAGAAGAGGCTTTCCAGGGGCCTCCCGCCGATGTACGCTCGAAGCCACTCAGTCCTCACGCGCCACAGCCAAGTGTTCGTCACATTGACCACGACGTCGAGGTCGACTTCCCAGTCTCGCGTTGCATCTCTGTGCAGCGTTGCGTTCACCAGGGTTATCTTTGGCTTGAGCGGCGGGATCTCCACCGTGAAGTTGCCGGAGCAGGTACCGATAAGCAATGTATGCTCGGAGCCTAGCGCGGTGATGGGGAGCTCGACTCCAAGCGAGCGGTCGGGTAGCCTCCACAGCTCCATGGGAACCACAGCGACCTCACCGGGATTAATCACAAAGGCTAGACCGCCGTGGTACTCCCCCCTCCCACTGAGGGCGGTTAGCACGAGAGGGGTGGAGTCGAAGAAACCTCTTAGCAGAGTGTAGTTAGGCGGTATCTCGTAGAATTCCATTGCTTCTGGTATAGGCACAGGTATGGTTCCGCTGTTTCTCAGAGTAACGTTTACGCCCTCCACAGCTATGCCGCCGTCGCTCTCCCTCACCCCCACACCCGTAACCCCCAGAACCTCCAGCGGTTGCGGAGGCAGATCCACGCCACCCCAGGGAGTCCCCACAGTCGCAGACCTGCAACTGAGAAGCGTCTCCGGGTAAAAGGCGTCCCACGTCCTAAACACAAGCGTGAAGCGACCCGGAGGCAGAATCGCCGCTAGGTAGTTGTGCTCCGGCTCTTCCCAGACATCTGTGGCCGAGGATGGCAGAGGTGGTATAACGGTACTTAGGGGTGCGCCGAGGAAGACAGTCTTCCCACCCCTCTCCGAGTAGGAGCTTATCTCCACGGGGAAGTGAGCCTCGCTTTTCGCGCCTGTGTGCTCGTCGTAAAAGAAGTACAGGAGGAGATACCCGCCTTCAAGCTGGAGAGTGACGTTGTATAGGCACAGAACGTGCCACCGGTCTTCGAAGCGGCAGTAGCCGCCCTGAAGATCCAGCACTTTGAGCTCAACCGGCGGAGGGGACACGTTCACGTAGAAGCCTTCCCCCGCGAAGCACACGCCCCCGATGCAGCCCTCGCTGGGCAACAGGTGCGTTTCTGTAGCGAAGTGTAGCCTCAGAACCCTAGCGCTCTTGAGGAGTCCCATCGTCTCGTAGCTCTCGGGTAGGGTGTATGGTAGGAGTAGCTCATCTCCGCTTTTTATAGGTTCCAGCATGCCCAGCGACAACACTTCCCTAAACAGCTCGCCAAACCCCGCGTAGCCCTTTTCACTCGCACCGATCTCCAACTCGAGGTTTGTCTTCACCCTAAGCCACACGTAGGGGGGTTCAACTCTTATATCTCCCGCAAAAAAGGGGTAGTCTCTCGGGATGGACTTCCTTAAATCCTCCACTGAGGGTAGCTCCCACCCGATGACGGCAAAGTAGTAGGGCTTTCCGTCCCTCATCACGCAGAATGATGTGGAGCTGTTAGCGACGGGGCACTGGGCAGTGGCGCGCTCGATCATTTCATGTACCTGCTCTGAGGCGTAATTGATAAGCGCGGGTGCAAGGAACACGCTCAGCAGGATGAGCAGAAGCGAAAAGAAACCTACAGTAAGTTCCTTTAGCTCCTCTATACTAAGCTCCTCTAGCTCCTCCGGCTCTTCATAATCGCTCTTTCTTGGAGAGAGAGCGAACACGCAACTCTTTGAGGGTTAATCCATAAGAGACTATTATCGTTTACGTTAACCTAAAGTAAAATCAGAGTCGCAACGCCAGCTAACGGTGCCCTGAGGGGCTCCCAGCCCAGACTCCGCAACACGGGCTCGACGCTCTTGCTGTAAACTACCACAGCCTCGAAAAGCCTCTCCTGGTCCTGGTCTATTCGCTGCAGTAAACGCCATAAGTGCTGGGCTTCAAGGGCCATGCCGGGCAGGAAGAGCGCTTGCGATGTCGCCTCTCTTCTGGAGTACAGCTCTCTAAGCTTGGCGATGTCCGCATCTGCGCGCCTGAAGACAACCTTGACGAAGAAGTCGTAAGGGGACCAGTTTAGTGCCTCGAAGCTGTACGACAGGGTGCTCGTGGCCGTCACCCTTGACATGTCGCTGTACGGCTTGGGCCTAGCCACGCCAACGTCCCCCAACACTCTCCTCCCGAGGGGCAATATGAGAGGCAGTAGCCCTACAAGAGCCAGAGCCAGGCCAAGGCCGCTCCAGCTCCATCCCAGCGTAAGCCTCCTGGTCACGAGCAGCAGGGCAGTAACGACACTCAGGCTGGGCAGCCAGCTTTTCCACCCTTTAGGCGCCTCTCGTAACGGGAGCTTGGGTGGGTCGCTCACCTCCACGCGCATACCCATGCTCTCAGCGGCCCTCTTGAAGCCGCTCAGCGCGAGCTTGATGGCCTGCGCGCAGGTCTGTAGCTCCCCCTCGCAGCTCGCCCCCACGTAGTACCTCGTCTCCCCGTTCTCGCGTAGGATCAGAAACGTCCATAAGACGTCGGGGCGCAGGTGCTCGAGCAACCCCTTCTGCCTAGCCCACCCGGTGAGAACGTCCAGCTCGGCCGGCGAGGCCAAGGGGCCGAAGACGCGCACGTAGCCGGCAAGCCTGCCCGTCTTCTTGTTCTTCCTCTCCTTCACGTCAAGCGCCCGCCACTTAGCCTCCTCCACGACCTCCGGCACCCCGAAGCCTGTTACGCGCTCCAGCTCCGGAACCACCAACTGCACAGCCAGCTTCCACGCGCCGTAAGCCACGAGCGGCGTCGCCAGCGGCCCAAGTCCCACAGCCTCTAACACAGCTCCTCCGAAGAGCATGAGCAACTCCAGCATCATTACCGGATCACCAGCCTGAGCTCCACCTCCAGCTTAGCCTCCACGAGCCAGCCGCCGTCAACGTCGATAACTCGGAGGCCCCGCAGCGCCTCTTCGAGCCCGCCACTCGGCCCCCTGTACTCGAAGAGGAGCCTGTAGGCCACCCTGCCCCCCTCCACCCCAGCCCACTCCCTGGTGTAGGCGTACAGCTCTTCTCCGTGGCCGCCCGCCTCGTGGATGCGGCTCCAGCTGCCCAGCTTCAAGGCCCCCCGCACAGCCGGCTCCAGCGCCCTGGCCAGCCCCCTGGGCAGCTCCACCGGCCCCCGCAGCTTCAACTCCAGCTGGAGCGCGCGGCCGGAGCCTCTCGCCCGCTTCAGGAGCTCGGCCGCGGCCTCGCGCCTCCTGGCGGCCTTCAGCAGCCTCCTCCGCCTCAGCAGCTCGGCCGCCTCCCTGGGCACTATCAGCCGGATGGCCTCGAGCTCCCTGTCCTCCACCGATGCGAACAGCGAGAGCAACTCCAGGGCGGCCAGCAACGCCCCCAGGGCCCCCTCCTCCCCCGCGGCCAGCCTGAGCGATGCGTAGCCCTCCTCCGCGGCGAGCCTCACCCGCCCCCACCCTGCCTCCTCTCAATCTCCCTCAGTATGTCCTTGTCCAGCTTGACCCCCTTGGCGGCCCTCTGTATCGCCCTCAGCGCGGCTATCCACTCGTCGATCACGTCCTCGGGCAGCCCGGCCTTGGCGGCCCACTCCCTCAGGTCCACGAGCTGCTCGATGCCCGTCTTAGCTATCGCGACGACCTGCTTCACGTGCTCCTCGCTCGTCTTGCCGAAGCTAAGCCCCTCTGTCTCGCGCAGCACGTCCCCCAGCTTCGCGGCCGCGGCGTCCAGCACGCTCTCTATCCTCTCCACCAGCCCCCTCAGCTCCCTGGGGTTCACGGGCGCGGGCACGAACACGTACTCCCACCCGGCCTCGACGGGCAGGATCGTGTTGAAGCCAGCCCCGAGAGCCTCCGCGATCGCGGCCCACTTCACCACCTCCGCCACCAGCTCAGCCCTCTTCTCCTCCACCGCGGGCTTCTCCAGCCGCTCGCCCCCAGGCTGCGCGCCGAGGACCTGGCTCAGCGTGGGCTCGCCCCTCCGCTCGCGCACCCTCTCGCTGGCCTCGACCGCCTCCGCGAGCCTAGACAGCTTGAACTTGTCCCTGTCCACCTCCGCCCACAGGAGTGGCCACACCTTCGCGGCCACGCTCCTCGCCTCCTCCTCGCTCCTCAGGCTGCTGAGCCTGAACTCCCCGCCAAGGATCGCACTCAGCCTGTCCGCCACGAGCACCTTGAGCACCGTGTCGGGCTCCCTGCCGGCGAGGTCCTTCAGCCACTGCGGCGCGCCGAGCTCCTCCAGCCTGTCCCTGAGCAGGAGCTCGAACATCCTCCTCGCCGTCGCCGCGTCGGGGTGGCCGTACCTCCTGGCCTCCACGG
Organism: Infirmifilum tikiterense; assembly: GCF_054696565.1. Next base: position 628,265 of record NZ_CP182482.1, on the reverse strand, counting down.
CCGCCTCGGCCGCCTGCCCCTTCTCGAGCACCAGGCGCGCGTACGCCACCCCCGCAGCCCCGTGAGTGGGCACCCTCTCCGGGCGCAGGTGCAGCGTCTTTAGGTAGTAGAGCAGCTTGTCCACCGTGGCGCTGCCCGGCAGCTGAGAGAGGATCGCCTGGGCCTCCCTCGATGCCCCGATGAGGCGCTCCAGCTCCCTAGCCTTCTGCACACCGTAGTACACTAACGCGCGGTGCGGGCTGTCGAGGAGGTAGGCTATGCGCTCCAGCCTGTAGAGGTAGCGCTCCAGCGAGTACAGCTGCCTCGCGCCCTGCATCTCCCTGAGCCTCTGAGTCGTAGCCCCGCCAGCGTCGGACCTCACGGGCCCCATGCTCGCCCTCAAACCCCTGGTGGTTTCTAGGGAGGTTCGTAGCGTGTAGGCTATGCCGGCTAGCGGGTTGGCCTTCCACCGGGAGTAGTGGCCCAGAAACGCGTTTATCGCCAGCCTGAGGCCCTCCAGCCCCGCGTAGAGCAAGCCGCCGCGCAGGTAAGCCGCCCGCAGCCTCTCACGCCACCCCTCAACCCACGAGGGGTTCCAGCGGGGGTTGTAGCCTATGATCCTTGAAATCTGCCCCCACACCACGCTCCATATCCCTAGGTTGAGGCCGATCTGCCACCCCCACATCACGCCGACCACGCTTACGCCCGCAAGCAGAAGAGCTGGTACAATGATGTCCCTGACCTTCGTTGCCACGCTCCAGAACGACATGATTGCATCGAGGTCCATGCCCGTCACGGCGTAGAAGGCCAGCTTGAAGCCCTCGGGAGTCACTAATGCACTGGGACCAGCCTGGACGTACAGGAGCAGCAGCGGCCCCTTCTTCAGCACGAGCTCGCTGACAGCCCTCGCGAGGGGCTCCAGCGCGCGGTCGTAAGCGGCCCACAGGGGGTTGCTCATCGCGTAGCGGTAGTACTCGGGCGGCCACGTGATGCCTGCGCTGTTCACGACAACAAACCGAAGGTGCACGGTGTGGTTTCCGGGGTTGGTGAAGCGGTAGCCCCAGCACTTAACGGGGGGCGCGGTGGCGTTCTGCGGCGGCAACTGGGGGAACCTCACAGTCACTGTGCGGTTCTCCAGGACCAGGGTTACCCCCTCCTGGGCCACCTGGTAAACCCAGGGGTTCCGCGTTATCCACCTCCGAGCCGCGTCGAAAGTCCTGTTCCACTCCCCCGAGCTGACTACGTCGCTCTGCTTAGCGTTCTCAACCTGTGTGACGTCCAGCGTGCCGTTAGCCTGCCACGCAGGCTGCGCTACGGTGCAGCCGCGTATCTCGAACACCCTCTTCGTGGCGTTGTAGGGCGGTATGTCGAGCTCGAAGCCGTCTCCCAGCGCATCCGGCAGGGGTGAGGGGGCTAGCTGCGAGTAGCCCGGCTGGCCCTCCGCGTACCACAGCGCCCTGTATATGCCGCTGTTGCCAGAGTCCCAGAGAAAGTGCAGCTCCACAGCGGTGCGGTTACCCACGCTCCACGCAAGCAGGGACCTGTTAGCCTCCCAGCCAGCCGGCGGCACGTCGGCGTACGTCAAGCGAACCCACCACACCACTAGGCCGGGCCTGCAGCCCGTCCGGTTGTCAGGGTACAGCGTGTAGGTCCCGGGCAGGAGGGTGGCGTTCACAACAGGTGTGGGGAGCGTCCACGCGCCAGAGGGCCCGCAGAGCGTGAGCACGCCCCTCAATTGCTGAGAGTGGTAGTCGTAGGCCGTGACGTTAACCTGGACGAACGTCGCGTTAATCGCCTCCGCGATCGGGGCCTGGGGCAGCTGGGCGGTGTTGACGGCGAAGGGCAGAGCGTACCCTAAGGCCACCCCGAAGATGAGTAGAGTTACTCCCAGCCCCCTCAGCCTGGGCGTCGCCAAGCACGCCCCCGCGCCCAGCAACAAAAGCGGCGCCAAGACAGCGGCGAGCTGAGCCAGCGCTAAGAGGTAGTCGGTGAGCACGAGCATCTGCGTCACGAGGTCCATTGCCGAGTACACCATGTTCTCCGCAATTAAGAGAGGCTGGAAGACCCTGCGCAGCACCGGCAAGAAGAACACAGCCAGCGCGGCCAGCGGCCCGCCCGTACCCAGAGCCGCGAAGACCGCGAACGCCGTGTCGAGCGTTGAAACAACAACCGCCCTAGCGGCCAAGTTAGAAAGCATCGCCTCGGCCTGGCCCCTGAGCCACTGCAACCGAGCGATGGCCTGGGGCAGCGAGAACAGCCCCGCGCTCACCCCAGCGAACGCGGCAACAGCCCCGGGTGACGCAACGGCCTTGCCCAGCATGTAGCCAAGCGCCACCCCCACCGCCTCGACAAGTGCCCTCCTGACGCCGAGCCCCCTCACAAAGTCTGAGATGGCAACGGCAACAACGGCTGTTATGGAGATGGCGGCCGCGTAGTCTATCAGATCCATAACACCACCCCTCTCAGGCTACACCTTGAGGTGGATGTACACGCCTCCTAGGGCCACCCCTAAGCCTGCTCCCAGCGCGGCCCCCAGAAGCGTGGCCAGCGTAACGGCTACGGTGGCCTCCCTGAAGGCGGGGGCCGCCTCCTTGATTTTCTCCACGGTCCCTGAGACGGCCCCACCGGTTGCGCACCACTGCCAGTCAGGGGGCTGCGGAGCCTTCTGGGCGTAGAGCGAGACGAAGGGGGCGGCGCACGCCATGCCCACCAGGGCGCCCAAAACCCCGGCGGCGATGTAGCGGGCTTTAGGCACCGGGGTGAACACCAAGGCTGTGGTCAGGGCAGCGGTCGCGATGCTGGCCAGAAGCCGGTAGAGGAACGACGTGTAGTCCAAAACCACAATAGACCACATGACCTCGTTCACCGCCCACTCTACCTCGCGGGCCTTCGCGAAGCCCCAGCCCAACGGGTTCAGGCTTGCAACCGCGTACCACGCGCTGTAGCAGCTCATCCAGCCCCGGCCCCGGTCGGCTGCGAGCGCAGTTGTGTTCGCGGCGCGGGAGTACAAGTTCTCGACGCCGTTGTAGCTGAAGCCCGCGAGCTCGCCGGCGGCGCCCAGCTGCTTCGCCACCTCCATCACGAGCGCCGGCAGCGCCTCGACCACGAGAACGAGGGCGAGGACGTTGACGAAGCCCTCCAAGGCCGCGTTCGTCCTGGCCCGGTCCCGCAGCAGGAACCACAGGGCCGCGAGCGCTAGGTAGAGCGCTGCGGCCGCGCCAGCCCACTTGTAGTCCTGGTTGACCGCTAACGGAGGGGAGGGAGAAAAAGCGGGTTGCATTAAGTGTGCACCTGGAGGCTAGAAGGGGTGCGGTGCTCCGATTAAGTCGGCTGCGCTGTTGAGGGCCTCCTTAATGGCCCAGGTGACGATCTTGAGGGCTGGGACGTTTGCGTCGATCCAGCTCACGAGAAAGTACATGGCCAGCCAGAAGAGCAGCACGCCCACGAGGCCTATTAACGCGGCTATACCCCTCTTAGGGCCGACGAGGAACTCCACGATCGCGTACACGAGGTAGCCCACGATGCCGCTGAGCACCAGCAGCAGGATGAGGCCCAGCACCCGGATAACCGCGTCGCGGATGTCCTCGAATGCCAGCAGTGGAATAGGCGGAGGCAGAGGCACCGCGCCCAGCAGCATCAGTATAGTGTTTTTCCGATGCATGTGATAGAAGGCGAAAAACCGAAATAATAATTTTACTCTAGGTCGGCCTCCTCCAGCCCCTCGAGCCCAAGCCTAAAAGCCGTAGCCCCAGCCTCCCTGCCCTTAGCGGCCACGCTGGCAACCTTCGCCGCTCTACCCGCCTCGCTCTTAGGCTGCTCCACTCTGACCTGTGCTTGACTAGGCCTGACCAGCCGGGGGGGCCTGGGTAAAACGCCCCTGAGGGGCTGGAGGAGCCGCTCGGCGTAGCCGAGCAGGCGCCAGTAGTACCACCGCCACCTCGACACTCCTAGCTCCCTCCACGACATCGAGAAAAACAATTACATAGAAAGAGAAAAAGCTTTCGCTTCAGGGGCCGCAACTCGCAGAGCGCAGGAGGGTGCCGTTAGGGTAGATGCGGTAGGTGTAGGCGCAGAGCCTAGCCGTGCTGCAGGTCCCCCTCCACAGGCTGGTCCCGTTGGGGTACACTTAGAGCAGGCACTCGCCTTTCGCCTCGGCCCTCCTCCACGAGTCCAGCGGGTTCACGGTAGCGGCTGAGGCCAGGTAATAGACGTAGAGCGCCGCCACCAGGCCAGCGATCAGGGCTAGAGCCACGCTCGCCTTGTCCATCACCTCAACCACCGACGAGCGAGGGCGCCAGCTGCAAGCCGAGCAGCCACGAGGCGTAGTGCGCGATGGCGTAGAGCGGCAGGTATAGGGTGAAGTAGAGGGGGTTGCCGTGCCTCACCTCCGCCACAACTAAAGAAAGGGCTAGGCTGTTCACGGCCATCGCCAGCGTTAGCACACTGTCGATGTTTTGGGCCACGAAGCCCACGAGCACCCCGGCGCCCGGCACAGCCACGCCGGGGCCAACCGCGCCAGCGAGGAACTGGGCCACGTAGGCCAGTATCGCGTAGCTCACGCCGCAGATCAAGGCGTTGACAAGGGCCAGCGCGGCGTACGCCCACGCCTTGCCTCTCAGCGAGGTGAACGCCTTGTGAAGCGTGCTGGCGAGCTGCCACAGCTTCGAGAACTCCTCTGCATCGCCTCCGAACCGCTCGATTAAATGAAGCCCTTTCGAAAACACACCTGGCAACCCCTCCTGAGGCATCTCCCCCGGCTTCCTCCCGATGGCCTCCCACACGGCGAACGGGGTGGCCGCGGCCCTCTCTATCGCCTTGACGGAGAACTCCAGGTCACGAGTATATACTCTGTCCTCGAGGAAAGCTATCACCGCGCCAGGTATTGAGAGGGCAGCGAGCAGCGGGAGGAGCGGCAGGCTCAAGGCCAGCCCTAGGAAGGCGAGGGCCGGCAAGGCGGCGAGGTATAGCAGCCTGCGCGAAGCCGGGACCCGTAGCTCGGGAGGGTAGATGGCGAGGATTATGGGAGTGAAGGCTAGGCCCACCAGGGGCGGGAGCAGGGCCCCCTCGGCCCCACCCCTCGCTATCAGAGAGACTCCCGCTATCATCAGCGTTAAGGTGGTGGAGAACGTAAGCATCGCGTTCATCACGTTCTCCACGTGCAGCTTCCCGCGCTCCAGGGCCATCTGAAGTGCAGCTATCCGCCTCTCCACCCAGCCCTGCAGGGGCTCAGCGCCCCCGCTTCGAGACGACTCCCTTACCACTGCCAGGAGCTCCGCGTCGCGCACCCTGACGCCCATGCGCGCGAGCTCAGTCAAGGTCTGGTCTGGCAGGTAGACCTCGAAGCCCGCTAAAGCCACTACGGCAGCGGGCAAAGCGTAGGGGTCGCTCCTCGTTGCACGCCTTAGCCTCGGCAGGGGTAGCTTGAGGCGCCCGGCTAGCTTGTTAAGGGGGGAGAGAAAGGCTTTCATTTTCGCTCGCCGGGAGGCTCAGCCGCCTATAACTATGAGCTTGGTGGGTATCTGCGTCGAGCCGGTGGTCGTGGTGACCGTTATGACCGCGTCGACCTGCGCAACGCCGCTCAGCGAGCCGCTGACAGTCGTCGTTGCGCTGTCGCACCAGCTGCCGCCGGCCGGAACAGTGCCTGGAGTGAAGGTGGCGCTCGCTATCTTGTTGCCGCCGCTGTACACGTCCACCACGGCCTTTGTGATCGTGGCGTTCACGGGGCCGTCGTTGTAGAGGCAGATGTAGACCACGCCGCCGGCGGTGATGGTGTTGGTGGTGCCCGCCCTGATGTTCGGCCTGCCCGTAAGCGAGCGGGCCGTGCCGATGTACCAGTAGGCCACGAGAGCCGCGACGGCTAACACTACTATGATGACGATGGCTGTCGCCAACTCGGTTTGCGCTCTGCGCCTCCTCAGCTTAATCTGTAATAATTTCTGCATACCAATGAAATGTATAGTCCAGAATAATAAAAACGTTGCGCTACTCCTCGACGGGCTTCAGCCTCCCGCTGCGCAAAGCGAGCTTCACGGGCTCGAGCCAGCCGTCCAGCTTCGAGGGGTCTGCGCCGAGCCTCTGCAGCAGGAGCTCGTAGATCTTAGCAGTCTCCCACTCCCTCTGGCCGAGCTGGACCTTGCGCGGCAGGTAGAGCCTGAAGGCAGCCTCTGGGGCGTGCCTGCCCTCCGAGTACAGGGGGTATAGGAACTGGCCGTCGCTGACGTAGGCGGCCTGGGGCCTGTAGGCGAGAACCTCCACGTATACTCTGAAATGCTGTAGCGTAACGCCCTCAGCGCTGCCAGGCACAGCGTGCCTTATCCTCTCGTCGAGGGCCACCAGTAACTCCTCTATACTGCCGGCGTGCGTCGTCGTGATAGAGCGGGTGCGCGAGACGTTGATCCACACAGATATGTCCTCGCTCCACAGCTCGCCGAGCGCCAAGAGGTCGGGGCGCCACTTCGTGAACGCCTCGGTGAGCAGCTCGGAGATGGGCACGGTGTTGCCCGAGGCGGCGTGCGTCACCATCCCGCCCCTCACCACGGTCTCCGGCTCCCTCTCCACTATCACCAGGTGCAGGGTGGGGAACGTGTCCCTGATGAGCTGGAGGAGCGAGGAGAGGAAAGTTGTCTTCCCCGAGCCGGGAGGGCCGTATATGACGGTTGTCTTCCCCGAGAGCAGGAGGGTGGCCAGCCTGGCTACGAGGAGGGGGTCGTAGCTCTCGGCGGGGGGTATGACGCTCAGGTGCACTGCCGTGACCTGCGGCTCCCGCACTGCGGGCGGGATTTTGAACGCTATCCTCCACTCACCGACCCACCCGGTCCCGATTGGCCTCTTCCTCGAGACGTACACGCGGCTGTGGATCCGGAGGTTGTCGAACCAGTCGAGGAAGTTCACGCCGACCACCACGGGCAGCCGGCCGTAGTCCACGTGCGTGGCCACGACCTCCGAGGGCGAGGCGAAGACCTCCTTGATCTTTGAGGAATAGAACAGGGGTGCGAGGGGGCCGAAGGCCTCGTGCTGCCTCTGCGTCAGGACGTAGAGCTTCGAGTTTTGAACCTGCAGGCAGCCGTACTCGCTGCAGTCGGTGGTTGGAGGCAAGGTCTTCTCGCCGCGGGACCTGACTAGCTCTGAAAGCGATGCGCCGTTGCCGTCCCTCCGCGGGGGCTTCCTCAGCGCCTTCACGGCCTCCTCTAGACCATTTCTCCTGATCATCCTAAACGGACACCTTCTTGAGTATCGAGAGTATTCGGTCGCGGCGGGCTTCGAGCTTCCTCCTTTCCTCGCGCAGCCTCTGCTCCTCCTGCATGATGCGCTCGATCTCCTCGTTGACTTTATCGAGCTCGTTGAGGTAGGACTGTATCCACGTGGTGTCAAGCCCCAGAGACTTGAGCTCCTGTATGAACTTCTCGACGGCCTCCCTGCTCACGTAGCCCTCCGGGACCTGAGGCGAGGGCTGGGGTTGCGGCTGGGGCAGCACCACGGTTGGCTGGAGCACGGTGGTGCCCTGGGGCTGCGCCGCTGGGGCCTGAGGCTGGGCTGCGGGCTGGTCCAGGCGCCTATCCTTGAACGGCCTCCCCGTGATGCTCATGCCGTAGCCACCTCAGCCCTGCTCAGAACGGCGTTGAGCATCGAGACTAGCTGCGAGTGGGTCTCCCTGTGGAGGGACGCTAGCTTCTTGCCGACGTTGCTGGGCGCGAGGTCCTCTAAGCCCCTGTCGTACTGGACGGGGAAGCAGGCGCCGAAGAACTGCCTGAGTGACGAGAGGTAGTGCCGCAATTCTGGGCGGTACTTGTTCAGCACGGGTACTGTGAAGGCTGGGAGCCGGTTAGAGGTGACCACCTTCACGCTGCTGTACTCCGGGGTGGCAACGACTGCCGCGAAGTCCAGGCGTGAGACGAGGGGCATGAAGACACCCAGCGGGTCTGACGGCAGGTCGAACACCACCAGGTCCACGGCGCCCATGCTGCGGAGCTCGGAGAGCATCTCGAAGAGCGGCTCAAAGCCAGGCTGCGCTGGGAGCTTGCCGTTAGAGGGGATTATATAGAAGCTTGCGTCGAGGTTGCCTACCCGCAGCTTGGCCTCCGCCACCGCGTCCTGCCAGCTGGCTGCGCCGCTGAGCACGTCGCCGGTGAAGGGCGGCTCGAGCGAGCTGAGCAGCCTCGTCGCCGAGCTGTTGTTGGCGTCCCCTATGTCGATTAGGAGGGTGCGCCAGCCCGCCAGGGAGGCGAGCACGGTCGAGGCCACGGCCAGTGTGGTCTTGCCTGTCCCACCTCTGCCAAACGAGTAAAAGCCCAGGCTTATCATCGCAGTAAATAATTTAACCATGCTAATATGCTTTATGTTGGTGGAAGCATGGGCTTAGTAGAGGTACCAATGCCCGAGGAGCGGAGGTGGTACAAAGACCCCGTCAACTGGCTGACCATAGCGGTGCTCGCCGTCTTCTTCACGCTCGTGGTCACCTCGCCGACATTCCAGTCCTGGCTCCACAGCCTCTGGGGCGCCCAGCCGCAGCAGACGCAGCAGCCAGTCCAGCAGCAGCTCCAGCAGCAGCAGGCTCAGCCCAGGCTATTCACCGTCAGGATCGAGGCCGACGCCTCGAACGCAACCGCGCTGGTGAACGGCTCGCTGCGCGCGCTGCCCGCCACGGTGAGGGCGATGGAGGGCTCTCTGCTCGTCATCGAGCCCCAGCCGACCGAGCTCCACGAGCCCCTGAACACCACCGTGACGGTAAGGGTTACCGGCAACGCAACGGTGGCTTTGAGGTACAGGAGGGTCTACACGCTTGTCAGGGTCTCTATCTTCGGAGCGGGTCAGCTACTAGTCAACGGCACCCTTGCTGGCAACGGGACGCTGAGGGTGAGGCCGGGCGCGTTGTTGCTGGTGCGGGCAGTCCCGGATTTGGGGAAGGAAGCGGAGGTCTACGTGAACGGCTCCAAGCTGAGCCTCTGCGCGACGTGCTCCCCCAACCCTCTCGTTCCGATTGAGGTCAGGGGTGACACCGAGCTTGTGGCTGTTTTCGGCTCGAAGCGCATCGTCCTGCACGTAGACACGGGCAACATGTCAGTTCTCCTCAAGGCGAGGGATTGGGAGCGGTGGGTGAACGGTACTGCGATTATAGGGCTCTTCGCCGGTGAGCCCGTGAACGTGACGACGTTCTGCGTGCCCTTCGGTGATGCGATGAAGTGTGTTGTCGCCTGGGCTGTAAGCGAGCACACGCCTAGGGGTTTGCTGAACAGCACGGCGCCTCCGAACTTCACCCTGCGGAGCTTCAACGACGTCGAGCTGAGGGCGGTTGTGTCCAAGGTGAAGAGCGGCCTGCCGAGTCCCGTCACGGGCGGAGTGCTGATGAACGGCTCGGAGGTTCCCGCCACGATGATGCCCACCTCCTTCGCGATGGACATCAGACCCTGGACGGCGAGGTACGAGTACCTTGGCAACGGGACGTGGCTCATCGACAGCACGGGTAGCAATCAGGTAGTCCTCGACATCGGCGCCAGCTGGTCGAAGGCTGTGGTCGAGATGTGGGTCGAGGCTAACTACCCTGGCGAGGCTTTTGCGAGAGTGACTGTCGTTACTTCACCGCAACACTTCTCTGGGTGTGCGTGGTCCATGCCTAGCTCTATACCAGTCGGCTCTTACCACCGCGTAGTTCTCTCTAGGGAGGGAAAAATCTTGGAAATGCCCTATGGGTGGAGTATCGTTACCGTGCGAAGGGAATCTCCAGATCCTGCTTTCGACGTTCCCGGCAGGCTGAACTTCTGGCTGATTGGAGTCAGGGTCAGGGTTAGGGTGGAGGTGACTCCCTGAGATGAGGCTTCTCCCGTTTCTCGTTTTAGCGGTCTTCGCCGCGCTCCTTCTCTCTGCAATTGTTTCGGCGAATCCTGACTACGTCCTATTGCAGTGCAAGAGGCAGGACGGCTCAACCTACGGTGGCTTCATACTCAACCCGACCGGTCCTATACTTAACTGCCACGCAGATAGAGGGGAATTTGCGGATTGCTCTTACGTTGAGCCCTTCGGTGTCGCTACGTTCAACCAGACGTGGAACCCGAACCTCTGGCACGCGTTCGCGCGTGTCTACAGCTTCGGCGCGAACTACGAGCTGGGCTCCTCGCAGGACTCCTGGTTCAGGGTTTACGAGATGAGGATGGAGTTCTCCTACAACCTCTCCCTGGGGAACCCGAGCCCCAGCTTCACCCCGGCGCCCTGGTACGTGAACCGCACCCGCGCCAACTACACCGTCTACTGGAACTGGGGGGGCACGTCCATGTATGGAGAAAGCTGGTCGATCGAACCCAATTACCTTGTCAAGGCTAGCTGGGCTTACATCTCCTTTGCCCGCAAGGCTAAGGACTTTCCCGGGAGCGCCATGATCAGCATCACCCTCTACGGCGGGCAGAGCGGTGCGACGGTCATGGGTGATGCAACCTACTATTTCAATGTCGTTTGCTTCAACGAGACGGGCGGAGGCGGGAGTCCTGGTGGGGGCGGTGGCGGGGGCACCGTCATCTTGAAGACGGGTGTTGAGGGTGACGCCGAGATAGACCCATCTCCCGGCACCTACACGTACTCCAAGGGCTCTACAGTCACGGTGAAGGGGAGGCCTAAGAGCGGCGCGACGTGGGGCGATATGATCTACCGGGACCTCAGCACCAACTATTGGGATGTGCTGAGATGCACGTGGCAGGACGGCTGGTGCGTGGCTAGCCTCACGATGGACAAGAGCTACGAGGTGTTGGCCCGCGCATCCACGATCCCCACCAGTGTGAGCGGCACGCTAAACTACACGGCCCCCTCCTTCCAGATCGCATATGCCGTCGTGACTGATCCCGAGGGTCGCGTCACTAGGTCGTTGGTTCCTTTGGATCCGAAGGGGTGGGTTGTGAGCTACACGAGGGACTTTCCGCCCCCGGGCGGTCCTTGGCAAGAGACCTGCAAGTACTGGAGTGTGAACCTCACGACGTACGCCAGCTCAACCTTCTACGTCTACAAGTACTCGAGCTGGTACGGGCGCTACATCGGCAGGGATGTGTACGAGAACCTGGCGGGCAACCTGACGGGCCCGTGGATATACGCGAAGGTTGGTCTGTGCAAGTACAGGTCGGCAGACATCTGGCACACTACTTACGCTTACACGACCTTCACCTTCACGAACGGAACCAAGACGGTTAGCTGGAAGACGGGCTCAGACACGTACGGAAACCTGCCCATATCCAGGGTGCAGGTGGTGACGCCGCAACCGGCCTACCCTCTGACCGTGAAGGCGAACGTGACTGGTGTGCCGAGCGGCTTGAGCGTCTTCGGCAACGTCTCCATCTCGGGGACTGTGAGCGGGAACGCCACGTTCACAGGATCATTTTCCAGCTCCCAGCTCTCGCGGGTCGTGGACGCCGGCTCGCGGTACGCGGAGTCCGCTCCTACCAGCGCGACGCTCTACGTCTCCAACCTCACGTCTCCGGGTGTGACGGCGGTGAGTGGTAAATGGGGGTGTTACTGGGATTTTGATATAGCGCAATATGTCTGCACTATAGGCAACTTCACGAGCCGGAAGAGCTACGCGGGCGCCTACGCCGTAAGGTTCAGGTGGAGCTTCGGAGACTACTGGTGTTCCGCCTGCAGGTACGAGGTTTGGCTGTACGCCTGCAAGGGTAGCTCGTGCAGGATTCTCTACCACCTGTACAGGGAGGGTAGAGGGCCAGACTACTACATACCGATGTTCGGGAGCGCTCAGCTAGCTGCAGTGTTAGACGACGAGTATCTGCGCGCCGTTGTGGTTGGATGGTACTACAACGAACCGCTGGGCGGTAGTCTCTCCGTCACCCTGTGGAACGCCACGCCCTTGGAGCTCCACTTCTCCTACTGGGACACGCCCAGCGGCCCCGTCTACAGCGCCAACGTAACGGGCACCATGCCCGCGTGGCCCCTCACCCTCACCGCCGTCTACTCCGCGGCGCCTCCCCAGCAGCAGCCCAGGAGCCTGGGCTGCTGGGTTGCGTGGCCGGGCGAGTCTCTGCCGTTCTGGCTGGCGCCTGGCGTGAACTGCATTGCGGTGAGCCGCCCGCAGCAGAGCCCGGCGCTGAGCTTCATGGTGGTTCGCGGGAACGCGAGCAGGCCCAGCGGCATCGACCTGGCGTACTGGCAGAGCGACGTGCTGTGCGCGCTCAGCCGCAAGGAAGTCGTGCCCAGCGCGGAGTGGGTGGAGCTGACGCTGGGAGACCCGCTCGTCGTCAACGGGAGCTACGCGAACTGGACACTCGCGGGCTTCAGCCTCTCAGACCCGAGGAGCGTGGCCAGGGAGGCTGGAGGATGCGCGGCGAGGCTGGGCGGCGTGTGCGCGAGCCACGGCAACCTGCTGGCCTACAACGTGACGTACCTCCTCGCGAACGGGACCAGGCTCGCGCTGACGGTATACGTAAGCCCGCCCGTCTTCAACGCCTCCAACGCCCTGCCCAGCCCCTCGGAGGCGGAGCGGGCGCTCCGCTCGCTGACGAGCTACTACCAGTACCCCGTCTACGTCTCGCTGCGCTGGGACTACGCGTTCAAGCCCCAGAACGCCACGCCCAGCTACATCCAGGACGCCTACTTCCAGCTGGAGTGCCTCGACGCCAAGGCAGACCAGCGCAACGGCTCCGCCTTGCTCTCGCTGCCGCTAAAGGCCTTCACCGACAAATACGGCTGGAGCTGGAACCGCACCTCGTGCAGGGTTAGCCTGCGCTGGAAGTGGTTCGGCACAGTGGTGGCCTGGAGGAACGTCACACTGGTGCAGGCGACCTGGTACTGGGTCGACGTCGACCAGGCAAGGGGCTACATTGCGTTGCGCCCAGTCTACGCGGGCGACCTCGGCAAGCCCGACCCGCCGCCCCTCCCCGGCGCCTCCGCAGGCCTGGCGTACGCGAAGCTCCCAGACGGCACTCTGGTTCGCGGTACGTGGAACCCCGCGCTCCAGGCCTTCGAGTGGACGCTCGGCAGCGCCCTGAGCCCGAGCAGGGCTCCCGGCTACGGCGCGGTGGAGTTCTACTACTTCCCGCCCCCGCTCCCGGACGCGGTAGTGGTATTCTACCTCAACCGGCTCTAAAAACAGTAAATTTTTTACCCTCTTTCTCCCCTCTCTTCTACGTGGACTCGCTCCAGCTAGCCTTGGCTGTGCTGGTGGGCTTCGCCGTTGCGGCGATAGCGCTGGGATTCGCCATGGGAGTGTTCTGGCCCCCTCGGCGGCCGGCGGTGAGCCTTGAGACACTGCTCAACCTGAGGGACCAGCTTGAGGGGGGAGCCTACCTCAGCAACGTCGAGCTCTACGCCACGTGCACGCCCGTCGTCGTGGAGCTGCGCACCGGCGCTAGGGGGGTGCGCTACGCCATCCAGGTGCTCAACCTCACTGTCTACCAGCCACTGCCCCCGTTCTTCGAGAACGCCTCAAGGCTACTCGTCGTGTGGGGTAACGGCAGGGCTGGAGGGCTTGTGAGCAACGTCCTCGTCAGGCCCAGCGGTAGCGGCTACGTTGTGGAGTACGCGAACTGCAGCAGGACGGGGAGAGTGAGCAAGGTGACGATAGGCTACGCTCAGAGCCAGCTCGTGGCCACCGCGGACACCGTCGTCGTCACAGCGCCCTGGGGGACCTACACGTACTTCCTGGGCGGCGTGAGGGAGGTCAGCGTGCTCGCGAGGCCCGTCCCGTAAAGCTTAATTATTTCTCTCACGCTGTTCTGCTCGTGGACTTGGGGGACAGCCTGCTCGTCCTGTCGAGCTTCGTCGTGCTGGCGATGCTCGCGGGCTACGGCTACAGCCTCTACAGGGGCTCCATCGCCTCGGCCGCTGACGAGTACGTTTGGAGGGTTGCAGCCCTGGTGAACGCGACGGCCCTGAGCCTCAGGCCTGGCGAGGAGGCCGTGATCGAGCTGCCGATGCCGGTGGTGGTCAAGGGCGGCGTGGTGTGCCACGCGCTGAGCTGCAAGCCAATCAACGCCACCTCAAGTGGCGTCATCACGGGTGTGACGTGCCTGAGGCTGTACAGGAGGGGTGGTGTGCGTGTCACAGCCTGCGAGGGCTCTTGAGGGAGTGTTTATCGCCGTAGCATTCGTGCTCTTCCTCGCGGCGGTGGCCACCTACGCGCCGAGCGACAGGCCTGCGTGGAGCGCGACCGGCGGCAGGGCCGTAGCGTGGGCTTTGGTTGTGAGCCACAACTCCAGCGAGTTCAGGGTGCTCGTCACGCGCCTGCCCGACGCGGCTTACTGCGTGGACAGGCTGCCGGCTAACGTATCGGCGACGCACGCCTACGTTGCGGTTATCCCCTCGGGCGGGGGAGAGGTGGTGCTATACGTGGGGTTCAAGCCCTAGCTCTAGGCTCAGGAAGAGGAAAGGACAGATAGCGCTCCTAGCGTATGTCATCTTCCTGCAGTTCCTTCTGGCGGCGCTGCGCGTGCGGATACCGGGGCCCATTTTGACGGAGATCGCCGGGCCGAACGAGGACGCCCACCTCGCCGTCTGGGCTCGCTACTACGTCACGCTGCGCTACGCAGACCCGCTGCACCCCAATGCCTCTGTGACGCTCGAGAGCACGGTGGGGAGGCTCTACCGCTATCCCTACCTGGTGAACGTGAGCAGGTTCGTGCCGCACGGGGGCTGGGCAGACTACTCAAGCCCCACTTGGCCCATTGGCTTCTACAACGTGACGTTCTACTCGAGGGACGGCTCGGTTAGAGGCCGCTTCGCGGTGGAGTGGGTTGCCACCTTCAGGAACCGGTACGTGAAGCGCACCGCGGCGGGCGACCTCACCTACGCCAACTACACAATGCTCTACGAGCACCGCTACCTCTTCTCGACGCTGGCGAACATGACGCTACGCCCCTCGATCAGCGTCAGCGGGGAGTGCGACCTACGTCGGGCGGGTGAGGGGCTGTGGGTGCTGGGCGTGCCCCTGAACTCCAGTTGCATATTGGAGGACGAGTACGGAGTTAGGGTGGTGGCGGGTGGTTGACGACGCGGTGGCCGCGCTGGCCATACTGATAGCGCTCACCGTGGCGCTTGGCTACGCCGCGAGCGCGCTTAAAGCGAGGGTCTACGCGGAGCAGGCGTCAACGCTGGTCAGGGACATCTGCGCGCTGAGGCCGGGGCAGACCATAACGCGGGCCTACAGCTTCGAGAAGCCGGTTGTCGTGGGGGAGGGCTACATCCTGCTCGGGGAGCCGGTTTGGGTGGCGGAGGCCTTCAGGTGCCCCTACCTGAGGCAGGTCAACTCGACGTTGCTCGTAGGCAACCTGACGGGCAACGCCGTGCTCGGGGGCGTCGTCAGGGTGAAGCTGTGGAGCAACGGGATGCGCGTGATCTTATCTGGGGGTTAGCATCCTCTGTGATCCGCAAGAGTTATTGGGGCTTTACCAGAGGCATTTCTGCTTCAGATGAGGTATTGGGGCTTCAGAAGTATCATTTATGCTCCATCACTCGCCCATCTGGCTCAGCGCCCTCTCCAGGAGCTCGTTCACCACTTCGTCGAAGCGCTTCCCCTGCCTCCTCGCGAGCCTCTCTATGCGCTCGATGATGTCGGCACGCAGAGAGACGACGCGGTCCATGAAGTTCTGCGCCCTGATCTCCTCGACGACCCTCTTCAGCTTGTTCTCGTTGGTGAGGATTTGGGGCTCCTGCCTGATCCTCTGGGCAAGGATCCTAGACTCCGCGATGCTCAGCCCCTTGGCCAGCTCGTCCAGCTTCTTGATGGCCGTGTTCTCGTCCTTAACGTAGCCCCTCGAGGCGAGCCTCTTCACCGCCAGCCGCAGAACGGCCTTAGCGGTTTTGGAGGACTCGGGCCTCCCCTCCCTAGGCGGCCTGCCGGGCTTCACGCTCGTGGGCATGGGCTGCCTCAGGGCCCTGTAGACCTGGAGGATGTGGTCTAGCTCCATGGCGGCTAACTGGAGGCGGCGCTCCACCTCCTCCCTCGTGAGCCCGAACCGCTCCTGCAGAACCGTGACGACCTCCCCTATCTCGTCCCTCCCCATGCTGCCCCTCCTGATGTTCTCGCTCAGCGAGAGCAGCAAGGCCTCGCGCCTCGACATCTTCCTCACAACGACGGGGACGCCGTTGGGGAAGAGCTTTTTGAATGCCTCGGGGTCCTCCTGGCTGAGGCGCTTGAGGGCCTCGAGGCGCAGGCGGCCGCACACCACGTAGAGCTTCTCCCCGCCCTCCTCGGGCGGAGTCACCACTAGCGGTTGCAGGAGGCCGTTGAGCCTGATGTTCTCCTTAAGCTTCTTGACCTCCTCCTCCGGCAATATGCGCCTCGCGTTGTACTCCTCGCTGAACTCCAGCCGCTCGAGCGGCACGAAGGTGACCTCGAAGCTCACGCTTTAGGTAACGGCTAGGCTGCTATAAAACGGTGCCGCTGCTCTACTGTTGGTGGGGGGAACGCCTTATCAGCGTTTCGCAAGCCCTATATGTGATTCTGGATAATCAAGCTCAGGGTGGGGCTGGTTGGGTGAGGAGAGGCCGGAGGTCTGGCTTGAGAGGAGGCACATCCTCACCCTCCTGCTCCTCTACCACGCCGGCAAGGCGATCAAGAGCGACATCGGGAGGGTGCTCGGCTCCAAGCAGGCGGCGTACGTCGAGAGGGTGATCATGGACCTGGAGGAGAGGGGGCTGATCGAGGAGGAGCGCGTGGGCAGGAGGGTGAGGGTCTTCCGGCTGACCGAGAAGGGGAGGGAGGTGGCCGAGGTCCTGGACAGGCTGGCCCGCGAGCTCTCAAGGGAGAAGGGCGCCCAGCAACCGTAGCGCCGTTGCATCCATCAGTAACATCGTTTCACTTTCGGGGTTTTATCGCGGAACCCTTTATACCCCGCTTTAGCGGCCTTTTAAGCGGTGCGCTTTACGTTGGCGATGGCTGAGGGGGTGCTAGCAATCAGGGGCTTCCTCGTGAGGCTCCGGGACCTCGAGGGCGTGTACAGCGAGGGCTTCTGGAGGGCTGTGGAGAGGGCCAGGGCTAGAGCTCGAGCAGCGAGAAGGCGAGCTCGGCGTGCCTCAGGGAGACGGGGCCCTGGGCGGTCTGCAGGGCGTAGCGCAGGGCACGCAGAGCAAGCCTAGCGCTGCCGCTGCCCTTGGGGTAGCCCACTTTCTCCGCGATGAATCTCAGCACTTTATCCGTTACGGGCAGGTTGCCCTGCAGCGCCCTGTCCTCGAGTATCTGGTAGAGCTCCTCTGCGCTGTAGGGTGGCATCTCGACGAGCTGCGCGCCTCTCAGCTCGCCCCTTATGCTGGGGTGGGCTACGAGCACGACCCTGCCGCTTCGGGAGAGCCTCAGCACATGCTCCCATAGCTGGGGCGTGCGTTGCGCGAGGGTGAAGTCGTCCAGCACGACCGCCCGGCCCCCCGTGAAGCCGCGTAGCGAGGCCCTGATCGAGGCGTAGCTGGGCGTGGAGCCGCAGTCCACCCAGAGAGCGTTTGGGAAGGCGAGCCTCGCCAGCGTCGTCTTCCCGGCGCCCGCTGGCCCGACGATCGCAACTAGGCCCTCAGCCGCCCTGAGGGCGCGGAGCCTGTCCTCCCGCGCGGCGAGCCTGGGAGGCAGGTAGGCCTCGCTCAGGACATCAAGCCTCACTGGCCCCTCCCCCTCTCGGCGAGCACCCTGAGCCAGGGGTTGTCTCTGGCGAAGCTCGGTAGCTCCGCGGGGGCGCTGGGCTGCTCGGCGGCTCCGCCGGGCTTCGGCTGCTCGGCCGCCGGGCTGGCGCGGCGCATGAGGGCGAGGAGCCTGGAGAGCAGGAGCGAGTTAAGCAGGTTCAGCTGCGCGGGGTCGAGGGAGGCGAGCTCCTCCAAGCCCACATCCTCCCCCCGGGCCGCTCTCTCGGCGAGCTCCGCGACCCTCCTCGCCTCCTCCTGGGAGGTCTTGCCCGCGCCGAGCCCCCCTTGACGCCGCGCAGAATCAGGCGACACCTCTTGATTTCTCCTGATATCAGATGATATCAGCTGATTTCGCGTGATATCACCACGTGATATCACTTGATATCTGCCGGTATCGCCTGATATCGGCTGATCCCGCCTGATATCAGCCTGTGATACCTCTTGATTTTGCCTGATATCAGGCGATGCTGCCTGTCTCTCGGGGCGCCTGAGGTGTAGCTTGACGTGGCCTGCGATCCCCTTGGGGGTGCGGGTGGTGTAGCCGCAGTGCCTGCACACGTAGAGGATGCCGTGCTCCGCGCACTTGTAGGCGGCGTAGTGCTCCCTCTCGGAGACCAGGCTAAGCTCCCCGCCGCACATGGGGCACCTTGGCTTCGACTCGCTCATCCTACTAGAGGTGGCGCTAAACTATTTATTATAGTTTACCGAAACTGTTGTTGATGAGCCTCGAGGATTTGAAGGGTGTGGGGAGGGTTACTTTGAAGAAGCTTGAGGAGGCGGGGATAAGGACGCTGCACCAGATCGCGGTCATGAACCCCGAAGAATTGGAGGAGATGGCTGGCATTGAGCCCTCGCGCGCCTACGAATTGATCGTCGAGGCCCGCAGGATCCTCGGTTTGATGAGCCAGTCTGAGGTTACTGCGGAGGACTACGAGCGCGCGCTGATGCAGGT
Source organism: Infirmifilum tikiterense (assembly GCF_054696565.1). Next base: position 609,742 of record NZ_CP182482.1, on the reverse strand, counting down.
CCCGCGGCTCAAGACGCACGTGGCTTCGATCGACGAGCTGCTGGGCGGTGGGCTGGAGTCGGGTGCTATTTACGAGTTCGCGGGCGAGTTCGGGACGGGGAAGACGCAGCTCTGCCACCAGCTGGCGGTGACTGTGCAGCTACCCCCAGAGAAGGGGGGCTTCTCCGGCAAAGCCTTGTACATCGACACCGAGGGGACCTTCAGCCCGCAAAGGATCAGGGAGGTTGCGCAGCGCTTCGGTCTCGACGCGGGGGAGGCCTTGAGGAGCGTGTACGTGGAGAGGGTTGAATCGGTGGTGGCTATGGAGCACGCCGTTAGGTCCAAGGCGCCGATGTTTATAGAGGAGAAGGGGGTGAGGCTGATCATCGTCGACTCGGTCATAGCCTTGTACAGGGCGCAGTTCCGGGGCCGGGAGTGGCTGGCGGAGAGGCAGCAGCGCCTCAACTACGTGCTGGACTGGCTGAAGAGGCTGGGCCGCATCTACCAGCCCCTCTTCACGGTGATAACCAACCAGGTGATGAGTAGCCCGATGCCTGGTTTGATGGCCATCAAGATACCCGCAGGCGGGAATATAGTGGCGCACGCCTCCACCCACAGGTTTATCTTAAGGAAGGCCGGGCAGGGCAAGCACGTCCTGCAGGTGCTCGACTCGCCCTACCTGCCGAAGAGCGCTGAGGCGGAGTTCTGCATCACCTCCGTGGGCGTGGTGGACGGCAGTGAGTGCCCTGAAGCCTAGCCTGATAACCGCGGCGGTTGAGCGCTACCTCCGCGCAGTAAGCAGCAAGGAGCCGAGGTTCAGCGTGACGCAGGTCGTCAGCGGCATGCGCGCGGGCAAGGGGCGCGGCGTTCAGGCCGGCAGGGATTTGCACGCGAGGCTGTTGAACCTGGATCCCTACGGCCTCTTCGAGCAGGAGAGCTGGGCAAGCCCGCTGCCGCTGGCTTGGAGGTTCCGCTTCGGCTGGGTGTACGGGGTACCTGACGAGGTGGTCTTCGAGCGCGACGGCAGCGGCTACATGGTCTCGGTGGTGGAGTATAAGAGCTACGAGGCCAAGGCGAGGGAGAGGGCCCAGGCATCTCTCTACGGCCTCCTGACCATGCTCAACCTAGCGACGAGACCCAGGGTCTACATCGCTGACTCGGAGAGCCTCGTATCGGTGCCGAGCTGGGAGCTCATAGCATGCGAAGCGCTACGGCGGTTTGAGCGGAGGCTCGTTTCACGAGCCTCACAGAGTGTGAGATGAGAAAGGAGTTCTCCCCTCTAGCCGAGCCTGAGCCTCAGCCTCACTGGGTGTGCCGTCACAACGTCTGAGAAAACGAGCGGTTCAAGTAACCCTGTCACGCATTATACACTCCCCCACGCAGCACCGGGGAGAGCCGTCACACTTTATGAGATTCCGGGACCCATGCGATCCAGCAACCCGGATGCGCAACCCCCACGGGCCCCTGGGTCTACCCTCCAGAGTCCCGTGTATGTTCACACTCTGTGAGAGCAGCGGGGATCGCGCCCCGCGGCAACGGCCGCGCAGAGGGATCTTAAACCTCGGGGAGCATCACATTATATGAGATCGGGGCCCAGGCCGAGCGTACAACCCAGAGAGCTCCCGTCAACCGGGGGCGTCCTGTAGGTGTTCTGGCAACGTGGCGCCTCAGGGCGGGAAGGAGGCGCTGAGGAGGCTTTATTTGACTGTTTTACCGTATTGCAAACGATGACCGGACTGGACAGGCGGCACTTATCCATCATAATCTTTGTATTAATGATCGTTGCCCAGTTGCAACCAGCCCTGCCCGCGCCGAGCCCAGGCGTCACCGACATGTATGGATTGATCTCGACCTACCTGCCGCACTACTCAACCTACCCCTACGGGGGCAGGGTGGGGAAGCAGAGGGTGGCCGTCTTCGGCCTCGAGTGGGAGGACTTGCGCCTCCCTCCGGGGTGGGAGCGGATGGTCTCCGAGAGGATGAACAGGACGGTCGCGTTCTGGCGCGACGCATCCGGCGGCGTAGACCTCCTCGAGTACAGGATCCTCGGGGTGAAGCGCCTGCCCTACTCCATCGCCTCGCTGGCCAGCGGGGGCTGGGTTACGCAGAAGAGCATGGAGGCCTGGCTCCGGCGCGAGGCGCCGGGCTGGCCCGAGTACCGGCGCGCCGCCTCGGAGGGCTACACCGCGGTGATGTTCGCCGCGCCGTTCGCCACCATCCTCGGCGGGACGGTGGTCAACGTCTCAGGGATCCTCGTCCAGTTCAGCCCGTTCACCGTGATATACGGCGACGGGCCCTTCGCCGTCCTCCAGGGCGTAGCCGATCCCTGGGGGCTCTACGTCCACGAGACCAGCCACCTGCTCGGCTTCTCCACGTCGCGCGGCTACGGCCCAGAGTGGGGCCCCGCCTTCACGCCGACGTCCCCCGACGGCGCCGTCGGCGACTACATCCTCGACCCGATAGGCATAGTCAAGTTCTACGAGCAGGTGGTGCCAGCGCTCCCCTTCGCGATGCCCGGCACGCTGACGTTCTACGCCACGTGGAACGCGGAGAACAGCACGGCGACCGTGCCGGTGGAGCGGGACTCCGACGCGCGGCACAGCGAGGTGACCGTGATCGAGGCGATGTTCGAGACCCCGATGCAGGGGTGGAGGGTCATCCCCGCCAGGGAGCCGGTCGGCTCCAGGAGCTTCGCGTGGGAGTACCTGGGCATGGCGCTCTCGGTCTACCACCACCTGAACAAGACGGATCCCTGGGGGTCGCAACCGGAGTCGTACGTCGGCTCGACGACGATCGTCCGCGTCACCGCCAACTTCACGATCGACTACGCCGTCGGGCCAGACGGGCTGGCCGTCGCGAACGTGACGGTCTCCGGGTTCAGCCCCGTGGTGAACTACTCGGTTCTCGAGCAGGGCTACAGCTACTACGGCGCCCAGCGCAACGACTTCCTCCAAGCGGGCAGGGCCCTCCCGGTCTCAAACTGCACGTTCGTGGTGCCGTCCGACCCGGACAACAGGTCGTACTTCGTGGTCAGGCTCAACCCCAGGCTGGTGTCGAACGGGCGCCTCAGGAACACGCTCTGGGACGGCTTCGACTACCGCGAGTTCCTGGTGGCCGAGGTTTGGTGGGTGAACGGCTCCAAGGTGTACGGGCCGATCCGCCACTACGCCAAGTTCTCGTTCACCTACGGCACGTTCGCTCGCGGCGCTCCGGCCAGGCTCACCCTGCTGGAGCAGGCCGCCCTGCGCGCCGCGCTGGGCCGCGACCCGGGCGTCACCGTGGTGGACTTCGACAGCCTGGGGTGGAAGAGGATGAAGCTCGCCAACGGCACGGAGGTCTACGCGGAGCTGAAGATGTACCCCAACGGGCACCCCAACGCGACGATGATCCTCGTGTACTTCAGGCGCGGGAGGATAGGTCCGAACCAGTTGCCGACGCCGTTCTCCGAGGATCTTGAGGGCGACGAGTGGATAGACGTTGCGTGGCTGGAGCTCCGCGCCCCGGAGCACGACCCCGTGGCCAGGCCAGCGGTCTTCGGCTTCACGGGAACCGTCGTCTTCAGCCGTGGGAGGTTCGCCGGGGTCGTTCTGACCAGCGATATGGACGGCGGCGACTTCATCCACATCGCGAAGATGCCGTGGAGGGCCACAGTCCTCGGGGCCGACCCCGACGGGGGGTACCGGGTCAGGCTCAGCCGTAACGCCACCCTCGGCTCGGCGCCCTGCTACGTCAGGGAGGCGAACATCGCCGTGGTGGCCCCAGACGGCTGGGAGCCCGTGCTACACGCCGTGAACTACTCCAGCTTCGACTACTACATCATGGCGCCCATCGGGCGCGTCGGCAACGTCTACCTGTACCGCGTCCCCAGCGGCCTCACACTAATGGTGGCCCTGGAGTCGAAGCTCAACTCTACGGTGATATCCAAGGCCAGGTACTCGGCGGTGAAGGTCTGCCCGGTCGAGCTGGCGACCGCCCTGGCGCTGGGAGGGGGCGAGGAGACCGCCCGCTACCTGCGGGCCGCGAACGTCGGGAGGGAGACCGCTTCCGGGGCTTGCAACGGCACCTTCGTCACGGTGGCGTTCGCCGAGCCGGTTCCGGAGTGGGAGAACACCACGACCACAGACGTCTTCGGACGCGTGAGGCGCTACGAGCGCGTCTTCAGGAGCTGGAGGGCCGAGGTCGAGGTCACGTCCACCGACGGCTCGAGGGTTCCCCCGCTCGGGTGGTGGTGGGTTGTGGCGCCCTCGCCAGCGATCAGCCTGGTGGACGTCCAGAAGCCGGAGACGTGGATCGGCCTGCCGGGCGACAGGGTCTGCGGCTCGCTCGCCTGGGCCAGGTACCCGCCGGCCTGGCCGGGGGAATCGGCGCCGATACCGGAGTTCCTGGGGTCGCTGGGCTACGGCCCGCTGGAGGATGACGTGCCCAGGCAGTTCATCAACACGACCGCCGGGGCGTACTTGCAGGTGTACGGGCTGAGCGAGTCCACCCCGTCGTACGAGGTCGCGGCGGTCTTCAACGCCCCCCTGCTGGCCCGCGGGGCCGGGGGCAGGATCCTGTCCGTCCTCAGGTCGCTGGGCGCCAAGATGGTCAGCGTGAACGTCACGCGTGGCGACTGGATGAAGACGGTCGCCGCCCCGGTGGCGACGCTCCTCGTCAGGGTGCCGAAGCGCGATCTGAGGGACGTGGCCGTGATATACGTGCCCGGGAGCGCAACCCAGCTGAGGGCCGAGGCGCCGACCGTGAACGGGACGATATTCCTCGCGGGCCCGGACAACCCGCACGTGACCGTGTACTACTCCGCGAACCCGAGCCAGTTCATCGTCTTGCACGGCACGGGGCCGGATCCGAGGTACGGCGCGCTGATCTGGTACTGGGACTCCTTCCTAGACCCGCTGGGGCTGAAGCCCGAGCGCCTGGCCGGGGCGGCGAACCTCACCGCCGGGCACCCGGAGGGGTTCTCGCTACTCGCGTTCAGCTGGAGCCGCGCCGCGGGCTACTCGCTTACGCCCCTGGCCGGCCCGGCGAACAACAGCGTGGCCGCGCTGTCCGCGATCGAGGCGCTGGCGACGAGCTGGGGCGGGGTGGTCGTGCCTCTACACTCACCGACCGAGGTGGTGTCGGAGGACAACGAGACCGTGACGCTCAGGGTCGCGCTCTGGACCGGGGGGTTCGCGGGCGGCAAGGTGGTCGTCGGCAAGGTGCTGAACGCCTCCGGCCTGGCGCTCGTGGGCTGGGTGCGCGAGAGAGACCCATCCGGCCTGTACGTGGACGGCGCTGTGGTCGCCTTCTACCCGGAGCGCGTAGCGGTGGAGGTCTACTCAACGGCCCCGGTGGTGGCGGGCGAGGTGGACGCGACTAGGCCGGAGGGCGGCGTGGAGGTCGTCAGCCTGGGAGACCTGTCCTACGAGGTGGTCAAGCCCCCACCACCCCCGAGCGAGCCCGAGCCCACCCACGCCCACATGATGCTGGGGATAATGCTCGGGGTGCTCGCGGCGCTCGCGGCCAGCGTGGTGGCCTTCATCAAGCTGGCCTCCTGGCTCTACGGGAGGCTGAGGGGCAAGTAGCTTTTTCCCCTTTTCTCCCGGTAAATCCGGCGAAAAGTGTGCACTTTTTCCCGTTCAAAACCGGGGTCATATTTATACCCCCCGTTGCCCGCAGACCCGGTCGATGAGAGGCAAAAGCGTAAAAGGCGCAACGGCAACGCTGTTAGCGATACTGGAGGTCGTCTCGCTCGTCCTCGGCATCCTCTCCGCGGCGGGCGTCCTCAGGGCGGCGCCCAGCGGCGCGCAGGCCGTGGCGGCTCTCGTATCGCCCTACGCCAAGCCCATCGACGGTTGCCCCAGGTTCCCGAGGAAGACGAGAAACAATTGAGATAGTGATGGCAATATTAACCCTGCATGCGGTTAACCATACGCGTGGGGGAGTCAAGAGGCAATTGAAAGACGAAAAGCGGAGATAGTGGGGTGGTTGCGCGAGTATGGGAAAGCTGACGCATTTGCTGGTACGTTTGCTGGTAGATGCGGTTCAGGCCTATGCTTTGGCGTTGTTTCTTCTAACCTCCATCTTGGGAGTGATAGAATTAACTTTAGGATTTCTCGCTGGGAATATTGGTGCTGCACTTGGGATTGTCTTGAAGTATGTGCTTTGCATGGCGCATTACGCGCCCCTGCCTAGCGTTATGCTCTTCATTATGTATGTGCTTAACGAGGATTTTATAAAGCTATCAGCGAGCACGAAGCGCACAATTATAGATATTCTGATGATATTGTTTCTAATAGTACTGGGGTTAACATGGTATATAGGTAGTTATATGTGCTTCAGAGTGACCCCCGGCCCATGAATAAGGCGGGAGACTATTGAAAGGGCTTGCCTTTCCGCGCGTCCATGGCCGAGGTGAGGAGCGGTGAAGAAGCTAAGTTGTAGTTGTAAGGTGTGCTGTAAGGGCGATTGAAGGCCGCGGGGCGCGCCTCGGGGACTTCAGGGGGTTTTCACCGGCCCCCTCCTGGGCTACCCGTGCTCGCGGGGGATTCCTCGATCGGCCTCTCCTCGGGCCCCGTCTTCGCCGAGGCGCATGCTTAGAGCCCTCGAGCCTTGCCGCCTTTTAAATCACTCAAATAATTACTACGAGAGTGCATGCTCGAGGAGATGGGGAGGCTGTGCAGGGATGTGTGCGTGGGGAGGGTGGACTGCTGGGGCTGCTACAGCACCTGCCTGGAGTGCTGGGAGCGCTGCGGCGGCAGGGCTTGGTGCGTGGAGAGGTGCGTCAGCAGGCTAGCGCCCCGCAGGAGGGCTGAGAGGCGCGGCGGCCTGGCGGCGGGGGAGATCCTGGCGGTCTGCGGCTCCCTCCTGTCGGGCTTCGTTTCCCAGAGGGCCTCGCTGAGCCTGAGGGTGATCGCGAGGCGCCTGGGCGCGAGGACGCTGCTCGTGGGCCTCCTGCTGGCCCAGCTGCCCGAGAGAACGGTGGTCAGGGACGCGCTCGGAAGGAGGTGGGTCTACCTGGGAAGACGGAATGGCAGGACCCTCTGGGCGAGGCTGGAGGCGAGCAGAGTTGAGGCCTGAGCGCAGGCTACGCCTCGCCGAATTCCTGGACGCTTTGCCAGAGGTGCTGTCGGGGCATAGGGGCGGCGTGGCGACGCTGAGGGCTCGGAGCTTGGCGAGGAGGCTGGGCCTGAAGGGCCAGACAATCGGCCACTTCTCGATGCTCCTGCCGCCGGGCTACGCGGTCGTCGATGAGAGGGGCAGGGTGTGGGTGCTTGAAGCGAAGTCGAAGGGGCTGAGGTTCCAGCTATGGGGGCGCTTGCTACAGGCGCGGGGTGAAGCCACACTCTCGACATAGGAAACGCCTATAAAGGTATGCCACCACCCCATGTATAGATGCAGGCGATGCACATGGGGCCCCTCGCGACGGCTCGGAAACACATCATGGCTGCGCGGCGCGAAGGTAGAAAATTGGAGCGTGGTGGTGCGGTGCTATGCCTATGTTGATTGTCGGAAAGCTTGTGGATCTCTTGACTTCAGACGGACTCTTCGCTGTAGTTGAGCTACCTAAGGAACTCTACTCGAGGTACCCGTTGCTGGACGAGTGGCTGTACGGGTGCCCCAAGCTCATGGCCAGGGTGTACGTCGACGGGTTCTATAACGAGAGCGGTAAACTCGTAAGAGAGTACAGGCGGCGATGCACGCCCGAGGTTGTGGTAGCCGCTGACAAGGATGAGGAGTACTACGGGTACATAGACCTCACGGATTTCAACGTGAAGGACGGGATACCTATAGGCTACTTCGCCCAGCTCATCCTCACGCACATCGAGTGCCGCGAGCTTTCGCCCTCCCCTCCGGGCCCTCAGATCAAAGAGAAAGTTCAGAGGATTACCGTCTACCCCAACGAGCTTGCATTCGCGACAGACGATGTGCCTGACGCCGTGAAGAGTCTCATTAGCGCCAGGCTGGAGGCGTTGGCTCAGCTCAGCAGGAACTTGGAGGTCATGGATGCTCTGGAGGGGGCGGGGCTCGGCGCCGTGGCGTCAGACCTCGCGGAGGGGCTACGTCGCTTTCACGCCGAGGACTACGAGGGGGCGGTCAAGTTCTTCAGGAAGGCTGTGGAGGGGCTCAGGGGGTACGTGGAGTCGAGCAGGGTTGAGGGGATGGGGGAGAGCAGGCAGAAGCTCCTCCGCGACTTCCTATCAAAGGCGTTCCAGCTGATCAGCAACTTCGGGGAGCACAGCGGCACCTCCGGCAACCTCCCGGAGGCCGAGCTCAGCAGGAACATAGCCCTCGCCGCCTCCAAGTACCTAGCAACATACCTAGCGAGGCAACCCAGCGAGGCCAAGGCCTAGGAGGAGAGCAAGCCCCCTCAAGAGACACCCACCGGGAAACCTGAGGAGGAGCAGGGCTAGACGCGCTCAAGCAGGGCGGGCGCGGTGCTTTACGGCGCTAACGCTTAAGAAAAAGTTATAACTACTGTTTTGAAAACAGTTATTATGCTTAGAGTGACCAACACTTTACCCAGCTCCGAGGAGTTCGACCATGCTCTGTTGCAGTCTCCCATTGCAAACCTCGACCCCCTATACGTGAGGCTTAAGGGTGTGGGCGCGGCGCAACTGGCTAGGGCTCTGAGGGCTACTGGAGTAGTAGGGGCGGAGGAGGCCTGGCTACTCGAGGGCTTTTTAGTGGAGAGGGGGGAGGCGACGATGCCTTTGGCCGCTGCGCTGGCGCCGAGGTCGTGGAGGGAGCTCCTCTACATAGCGGGCTACTGCCAGGAGGCTGGGCCGGGGAGGGTGATGTTCCTGCCGCACCCAGCCTTGGCGCTGGCGGCGGTTGCCTCGCTTGAGCCCGGGAGGAAAGTATTGGTGGAGGCCGAGGGAGCTGAGCCCTCGCTTTTCCACCCCCTGGCGCAACTCTACGACTTGACGCTCGCGTATAGGAGCCCGCCTCCCTTCTCTTTCGACTCCTACCGGCTCGACAGGCGGAGGGCCCTCATATCGCTGCCGAGGGGGTGGGATGGGGTGCCGGCGATGCAGCGCTACTTCGACTACGACCAGGCCGTGGTGGAGGTGGAGGCCCCATTCGCGCCCAGCGGGAGGCCTGGGCTGGTGGTGTGGAGGGCTAGGCGCGAGGAACTGCTGAGGCTCGCGTTCCCCACGAAGCACGCCCTTGTGAAGGGCTTCCTGAGGGAGTTTCAGACCGGTGCGGCTGAGGAGCGCTCCGTGCTGGAGTGGCTTAGGGCGGCGGAGCTCAGCGTCTCAGACTACCTGAGGCTGGTGGACTACGGCTTCCTGAGGAGGAGCCCGCACCCCGCCGGTGTGACGGTCTCCCTCACGGAGAAGGCGCTGTGGGTGCTCTCGCTTGAGGGCTAGGAGGGAGGAGAGCAGGCTCGCCTGGGCTTTAGTGAGGTGTGCTGTCTTCGGCTACTGTGACGAAAAGCTGACCGAGGAGCACGGGGACCTCCTCGACGCCCTAGGCGAGCTACAGGCGTCTTTCCCCGACAAGCCAGCTGAGTGGTTCTACAGGGCCACGTACCGCCTCCTGGCGGGGAAGGTCGAAAGAGTGGGAAACGAGCACTGGCTCGTGAAGGGGCTGGCGGAGCTGGGGGACACCTACCCCTGGTACAACGTGTGGATAAGCGAGGGGAAGTACCGCTGCGACTGCTTCTTCAGGGCCTACGGCTACGTGAGGAAGGCGAAAATATGCAGCCACATAGCGACGGTCATGCTCTACAGGAGGCAGATGAGGCTCGGGGCCTAGCTTACAAAGACAAATTCATATAGCATTTGAGGCACTATTCATTGGAGCGCTCTTGAGCAGCGAGCCCAGCTATGAGGAGCTGGTGGGGCGCGCTGCCAACCGGGTTGGAGAGCTATTCAAGGAGAAAGGTGTAAGCGTCGCGGTTCTCGCTGGTCCCGGCTCCTCCCGACTAGAAGTAGCGAGAAGGATTCCGGGGTCGGTAGTCGTGAGCTACAAGCTCTCAGAGCCCCTGAAGGAGCTACAGGAGGAGGATCGCGCCGAGCTTTTGAGGTTTGAGGGCGCGGAGCCTTTCGCGGACGGCATGACCCTGGCCGGGTATGTGAGGAAGAAAAGCCCCGCGAGGGTGATCGTGGTCCCGGAGAGCACCATCGAGGCGATCAGGGTTTACCGCTCGCTAAGCGAGAGGCTCGGAAAGGGTAGCGTCGCCTTAGTCTTCACGCCCGGGGTCCACAAGGAGGAGTTTGAGAGGAGGGGCGCCGAGCAGCCCGGGGAGGCGGAGGTAAACTACACCCCAGCGTTCAATGCCTTCAAAGTGATGCCCGAGGGCGGAAAAAGCGGGGTCTCGCTCAAGCTCCTCCAGCACCACGGGACAGGGGAGTGGGAGGAGCTGAGGAGGGGCGCCGAGGCCCTGAGAAGGCTGAGCCCCGGCAGCCTAGGCCTGCGTGGCGCGCTGGTAAATGCGGGCAGGAGGGCGCTTTCCTCGCTGGGCGAGAGGCTGGCCGAGGAGCTGTACGCCGCGGTGGGCGGTGCTGTGGTCGCTTCCGCGCTCGAAGCGCTAGCTTCGCCGCAGAGCTCGCTCGCGGTCGTGGCCAAAGTGATTGGTTACAGCTTCCCCCCGGGGCTCCTCCTCGAGATCGCTAGGGGGCTGATCGGTGTAGTCAGGGGTGAGCCCGAGAAGGAGCACGTCAAGCAGTTGGCGGAGCTCGTCCAGGCAGCCATCATCGCGGCGGAGTTCGTGAGCGACGAGAGGCTCGAGGGGGTGGCGGACGAGGTTGCCAGCCAGTGGGGCCTAAGCCTCCGGGAGTTCCGCAAGCTCGTCGAGAACCTCCGCAAGCTGGCCACGCAGGAGGTAGCAACGGAGGACGAGCTCAGAAAGCTCAGGGAGGAGGTTGGAGGAGACCTCAAGGCACTCGAGCAGAGGCTCAAAGAGCTCTTCGAGCAAAGGATCGACCAGCTCGAGAAGGGGCTCGAGGACAGGCTGGGACAGCTCGAAGAGAGGGTCGAGGAGCTCGAGAAGAGGGTCGGCAGGATCGAGGATCAGCTCAGGCCTCTCCGAGCCCTAACGGGGGTGTATCAGGAGCCCGGGGACTTGGGCTTCGACCTCGAGCGGGGGAAATTCTGGGTCGGGAAAGAGTACGACCTCGTCACCTCCGGCCGGTTCATGGAGCACGCAGGCAAGCTGCTCGAAGCCCTTGAGCGCGGGGAGCTCGTGGTGGTCACGGGGCCTAGGGGCGTGGGCAAGTCGGTGCTGACCAGGTACGCGCTCGCGAGGCTCCTCCAGAGCGGCCACTGGAGAGTATACAGGGCGAAGACGCTCGACGAGGAGAGTGCGGCTGAGATGGCCGATAGCCTGGCCAGAGTCGCGGACAACTCGCCCTGGAGGCTGGCCGTGCTCTACGACCCCTCGGCGCCGCTCTTCTACGAGCCGGGCTACGAGCTCCCGCCGCCGCCCGGTGTGGGCCCCACGGTCTGGGCGCTGGCGAGGCTCCACAGAGTACAGGGTGGCAGGGTGCCCGTGGTGGTCGTGCTACCCGACGACCTCTACGAGCAGGTGAAGGATAGGCTCAAGGGGGCCTACGTGCTCAGGGTCGACCTCAGGCAGGAGGACTTCCTAACCGACATAGTACGCGCCTACAGCGGGGAGGTTTGTAGCGAGGAGGTGTACGAGAGAATCGCCAGGGAGGTCACGAGGTATGAGGGCGACTACACGCTCGTGGCTAGGTACGCCGGCGAGTGGCTATCCGAGGCAGGGGAGTGCAACGAGAAAGCTGTGCGGGAAGCGCTCGAGGCAGGGGTTTGGAGCGCTGAAGCCTTCATAGCCCTCTTCATCTACAAGGCCGTGTTCAGGGGCAAACTCGCCATCTTCCAGAAGATGGCTGTGCCCTTCATAGCCCGCGCGAAGCTGGGCCCGTTGCCGCTGAAGTGGCTGGAGCGCTTTCCCGTTCTGAAAAGAGGGGCTTACGGGGGCTACGTGGTCAAGTGCCTATTAGACCCGCTCGAGCACTTGACGGACGGGAAGAAGGAGTTCATCAAGGAGTGGCTCTCCCAGCCGAAGGAGGACGTCGTCGAGGGCGTGATCAGGGGCATAGCCAAGGGCACGCTATCCAGGAGGCTCCAGAGGCTGGCGGAGAAGGGGCTGGTTAGCCCAAGCGCCGTAGAGGTTGCGAGGGGGATGGAGGAGAGAGTGAGGCTGGTTTTGGAGAGGCTGAGGAGCGCGAGATTCGACGGCGAGTGCAGAGGGGAACAACCCGTCGAAGTGTTCTTCAAGGCACTGGCTAGCGATCCGGAGCTCAGAGAGCTCGCGGAGGAAAACAGCTACCACTTCGCAGCCCTAGTGGGCCTAGCTCACACAGTATACTCGGCGGAGTCCCTCCTAGGTGAGGCCGGCTTCCCTGAGGGTCTAAAGGGGTGGCTCACCGTCGGGGACGAGATGCCACGATCGGCCAGGTGGTTCCTGGTCGAGACCGCCCCCGCTTTCAGGCTCGCCGTTAACCCCTGCCAAGTCTTGAAGAGCGTTCACCAGCGAGCCGAGGAGGAAAAGGGGGACAATTTCATCTCACTGTTGGCGGCTCTCGGCGCGCTGGCAGCCTCGGGAGGGGAGCTTGAGGGGTGCTTGGACGAGGCGGCCACCGTGGCGAGGCTTGTACTCGACAAGATATCGCTGTGGTTGGAGAGACCTGTCTTGACTCGCCTGTCGGAAGCCCTCAAGAAGCTTGTGGGGAAGCTTATGGAGGAGGGTCGTTTGCTCGAGGCAGTAGACATAGCGTACAAAGCGTCGAAGCGTGAGCCTAGGCTGGCCTCCGATCTCCTGCAGACCGTGGAGCAGAGGGCTGGGGGCTTGGACAGGCTCAACCCGCTCGCGCGCACGCTCTACGAGAACACAGACTACCTCGCTCGAAAGACACGAGGTGAGTGGCTCGTGGAGTGGGCTAGGAGGGTTGAAGCCTTCCTGAAGGGGCTGGAGGAGGACGTGGTGGGCCTTTACGCGAGGGCCCTTCTGGGAGCAAGGCTGGCGAGTGCCTTCACTAGGATAAGCTCCGCCGGGAAGGCCCGCGAGTGGGCTGGGGAAGCACGCAGAGCCCTCGAGCAGCTGGAGCGGCTCGACAGGAGCGAGCTTGCAAAGGGTTTGGAGCGGCTCCTGAGGGTTTGGTATCCCCTCATAGAGCCGGGGGAGGCCGCCGAGAGGTTGCTGGAGAATTTGAAGCTTGCTGTGCTTAGCGAGGGGGCTCTCATCGAGCTGTTGGTCGACGCTGAGGAGGCGCTGAGGCTCGCGGATGAGCTTCACGTAATCGCCGAGAAGCTAGGGCTTCTAAGGCTTGTGGAGTCGCACTCGTTCCGCGCCAGGGCGATGCTACTTGCCGGCCGAAAGAGGGAGGACGTCATTGGGGAGATCAGGGAGAGCTGGGAGCTCGCGCACAGTTGGGGCTTCATCGGCCTCTCCGAGGATATTGTTGAAGCGATCACAGCGGAGTACGTGGCGTCTTTCCTCCTGGAGGGCAAGCCCCGGGAGGCGCTCGAACAGTACCGGGAGTACGGCTTCCTCATCCGGAATCCTAGGGTCCGCGCCGCGCTTTTAGCCCTCATGCTGGCCTGCGGCGCCGAGGAGATGAGAGAAGACATGGGAAAAGTGAGGAGGAGGTTCGAGGAGTACAGGAGCAGAGCCCTAGCGTATAGCGCCCTCAGACCCCTGGCTGTTGCCTACCTAGCCAAACCCCTGGCTGTTCTCTACGAAGAAATTGAGGAGGAAGAGGCTTGGGACAGTCTAGGGCCTTTAGAGTGGGTACCCTTCGCGGACATCTTGGGGATAGCTAGGGAAGGCAACGTGGGTCAGTTGCTATGGCTGCTCGAGGAGCCACTTGGACTTGGCGAGCTGGTTCGCAAGCTTGAGCCCCACCTAGAGGGGCTTTCGGCGCTAGACGTCCTCGAGGTGGTATCCGCTCTGGTAAGTAGCAGAGTAACCTTCGTCGAGGTGGTGCACCAGGCGTGCGTGGAGGGGAGAGCTGGCCTAGCTAAGGTGCTCGCCAAGCTCTGGCAGGAGGAGTTGGAAGGGAGGGGCCTCACCCTTGCTGCGAGGCTTTGGGGCGAGCTCGCTGAGTCGCTGGAAGGCGGCTGCGGCGAGGAGTTCAGGGAAGCGCTGGTCAGGCTGTTCTACCTCTACGTGTAGCGGCTCATTAATACCTGCGCTCTACAGGAGTTCATGGAAGTCGACTGACCACGCGGGCCGGACTGCTTAGGTTGTATTACTCGAATCCGGAAGCATAGCTCGAGCCCATGGGTGGGGTGCGACGGTCAGGTTTAATTGGTGGAGTCGCGCTATTCCCCTTGTGCCTGGCCGCGCTTTCCTCTACGTGGGCGACGTGTTCAAGCCGCTACAGCTCAGCCTTGATGAGTTCCTGGAGGCCTGGGAGGGGGACAAGATGGCTCTCTTCGAGCTGGTGAGGGGTGAGGTTGAAAGGGAGCTCGGGGAGGTGAGGGGTGTGAGGCTGCTGGGCGCGTTCCTCGAGCCCTCGTCGATGACGGCGGTGGTGGAGTACCTGGTGGAGCTCGCCCGGGGCGGGGAGGCCAGCGTGAAGCTCGTGCACGCCGAAGACCCGGGGAGAGCGCTGATGGAGTACTACAGGGCCGAGAGGGAGGGCAGGCTCGCAAGGTAAACGAGCAGCGGTTCACGCTACCGGCTCTCCGCGGCTCAACGGCCCAGCTTTCGGAGCAGAGCCGCCAGCGAGGTGCCTTCTGCTACGCGCTACTGGCTGACCCCCCTTATCCTTGGCTAGCTCGGCGACATAGTACTCCTCGATGGGGCCTCCTTGCCCCCAAAGAGGCTACGGATCTCCTCGAGGCGCTCGGTAACTGCTCTGATGCAGTTTTGTGACGCGGACCAGAAGCACTTATCGTAAACATCCCGGAGCATCCCACCCTCGTCTAGGGCGTGCCTTTCTGTCAGCAGGTCACGTAAAGCATACCCTAGTGCCCCGGCCATCAGGACGTTGGATACACTTAGCTCGTCGTCCTTCATCGAGATCTCGGACGCTGTGGCATGATGCGAGTCGAGCCGTCTGAGGACAGCTTCCAGACCGGCGCGGATCTCACGGTGCTCGTCGGGCAACGGTATCGTCGCTTTAACTGAGATGACACTCGGCAAAACATACTCGTCTGTCATGCCGATCACTTCCTTGAAGACCATGAAGCACCCATAAAGGAGACCGGCCAGCGCCGCCAGCTCGGGGTGCTCCTCTACGTGCTCAAACTCTTTGGCTAGGGCCTCCATAACGCTATGCTTCAGGGACTGTCCGGCGTCCGAGATGACCTTAAATACAATCTCTGACAAATTTTTCCCGTTCAGCGACAAGGCACCGTCCCGCACGTCGGCCTCTATCTGCAACAGAACGGCGAACACACGAGTGCTCATGAAGGCCACGTGGCCGGGCATGTGTGTTGCCAGAGTCTCTACATCGGACTCTACCCTCTTGAAGTCCGGCTTATGGCTGCTGAAGGCCGCCCTCACCGCTGCCTCCTTGAAGACCTCGTCAAACTCGACGACCTCCAGCGTTTTTTCGGCGAAGTTCCGCGGGATCATGCTACGGTCGTTTATGAACACCAGTACCGGGACGTGCTTGCTGCTCGCGAAGGCGTCGAGGGCGCGCAGCAGGCTGCGCACGACCACGCTCTCGTCGCCGGCGCCAGCCGTTGTAACGAAGATCACGATGGGCTTCTTCGCGCTCTTTCCGAACTTACTGGAGAGCTTTTCTTGGATCAGCACCTCTAAGCGTGACTCGTCAGGGCCCACTGCCTCCTTCCTTCGAGAGCCCCCGACCCCGACGCTGAGGCCGCTGGGGGTCCCGACGTTCAGCCCGACGCTTGTCTGCGAGTTGAAGAAAACCTGGATCAGATCAGCGTGAAACGTAACCTCGGCGGATCTCACTACCTTGACGAAGTCGCCAAGATCGTGCGTATGGGCGAGGCTCGCTAGGAAGCGGAGATCCGGGTTGTAGATCAGCTGAGGGGGTGTGGGGTTGAGTCCAGCAGATGTGAGCATGACCGCTCTCCGCCCTAGTTCGACATGGAAGTCGTAACTCTCAACCCATCGCATATTTATCTCATCGGACAGCAACTCCTTTAGGTACGCGAGCGCGTCGCGGAAGATATCGAACGTGCCTGGTTGCATGTAGAAAATATGCAAGCCGGGTTTATCCGCTAATATCGCAAACAGGTTCGCGTTGAGCTTCACTACTTGAAACACGAAATATACATTCCACTACAGTATTAATATGTATCTCCGCTGTCAAATGCGCGCGATTGCATGCAGAAAATGCGCAAGCCGGGCACAGTGGGCTCTATTGCCCATTGTAGAGCTACCTTGACCTCGTACGGGACGGGACGTTCTCATCTACTCCCTCCACACCACGTACACCTTCACCGGCATAACCCGGTCTCCATCAGCGCGACAAGATCGGTGAGCCTCCTGGTAGCCTGCCCGACGTAGCTCAAGCCGCGTTCTTATACCTCAACAGGCCCGATGCCATGCCGAGCTCTAAGACGGCACCTCAGAGAACCTCCTAAGACTGGTGACCGAGCAACAGGCCGGCTCAAGGACGCGGACTTGCCAGATTCTAGCCTTATTATCTTGACCTCCCGTCAGTTGCACAGCAACCGAGCAGACGCATGCCCCTCGAACGCATCGTAGATGACCCTCATAAGGCTTGTCTTGGGAGCCGCTGGGATCCTAGGAGGTCGCGCCACGGTTACGCGCCTTATCAGCCTGTACCCTACCACTTCGGTCGTCGCCACCGCCAAGTGGATCGTTAGACTACTTAAAAATGAACGCGTATCACTCTGCGCTAGCGGCCGGCACCTTCCTCGATTAGCTCGGCGACGTAGTACTCCTCGATGAGGCCTCCGTGCTCCCAGATGGCAGCGGCTAGGAGCAGCCTGCCACGGTGCCTCACCACCTTCACCACGAGGCCCTCGTAGGGGTCTGGCTCCGGTAGCACTATTGCGTCTCCGGTCTCCTCGTACTCGCCCAGCCCACTCAGCCTCCCGGGGTCGAGCACGCGGACCTGCCTCTCAACAGCCCTCCTCACCTCCCCGCCCAGCCTCACGCCGGGGTCGGGGAACCACCTCACCCTCAGCATCTCAAGCCCACCACACACATCCAGCCGCAGCCTTATAAGGTTGCTACAGGGGCTCAGGGGGTCACAGCTTCCGCAGGGGGCCACGCGTATGCCGTGGACTCCTCCGCGGAAAAACGGCTTTAGCGATGCACTTTGCTCCGCACAGCACGAAGGAGTATAGTGGGGGTATTGTGCCCGAGCACCGCGGCTACCCTTTTCCGTTACTGCTCGATTTGGAAGCCCCGCGCTCTAGAGCCACTTGTCTAATGGCATGTCTGCAGAGCCACCTGAGGGTGACCTCCGCCTGTCTCCCCGTTGCCTCCCGATGTCGAGCGAGACCTCAGCGCCCGGCCTCGCAGGCCCCCTAGCGCCCTTGACCCTCCTCTCCATCATCTCCCAGGCGTAGTCCCAGAGCTGTTCGGCGTCGACGCCGAGGCCCAGAATGCCAGCTACCAGCCTGTCGATCTCCTGGAAGTGGGGCTTGAGCATTGCGACGGCCTCGAGCGCGCTTTTCCTCTTCCCCTTACTCCGGCACGGATCTCCCTCCTCTTCCTCCTCGGCTTGGGCGCCGACGAGGGCTGTCCTGGCGGCCTCTTCGAGAGAGTCGAACGCTTTGGCCAAGGCCTCGACATCCGCGCGGTCGAGGCCCTTGACGTTGAGCACGGGCATGCGCCTCAAGACGTTCACCTCGAGGCCCAGCGGCCCCTTCGGCACGTACCTGGCATTCTGCTCGAGCCAGAGCCACACGAACGTCGAGTTGAGGTAAGCGAGGAGAGCCTTCAGCTCCGTCTCGCCGAGCTCGACGTCTCTGGGCGCGATAGCACTGGACAGGTAAGGCCTCTCCTTGATGAAGTCGCTGGGGTCGACAGTTAGGTAGCCCGCCTTAACCTTGACCTTCGGGATGAGCGCGATGATGGCATCATAAGTCACCACGGGGAAGTCGACGTAGAAGAAGCGCGGGTGGTACCTAGGCTGGCGCACTGCCATCAGAGGCGTGGGCAGGTAGCCTCCCAGGTCGTACCAGCCCTTGAAGACCTTCGGGTTTCCCGCCCTAGCCCTGCACGCCTCGGCCTCGCTGCAGACCTCGCCGCCGCCCCGCGTGCCTCTGATCTTCGTCCTGCACTCTGTCTCGCCCCACCTGATGTACTCCCGAACTTGTGGCGGCAGTTTGCCCACGGCCTCGTGGCAGACGAAGATGTACGCGTCCGATCCGCAGTCCCTCAGCGACTCCCAGTCCGCCCTTGTGAACGTGAACGTGGGAACGTTCTGAGACCTGGTGATCGCAGGCGCAAGATAGGGCTCTGCAGCTGCGTTGAAGCCAGGAGCCCTGCTTTCCCACTCATCTATCTTCTCAGTGCTAAAGTAGAAGAACTCCTTAGCGCCGAGGTTCCTGACACCCCTTACTATACCCCAGCTTGCCAAACACAAGTAGAGCGCATTTCCGTAACTTGGCTCAAACCACTCTCCGAGAGCAGTCACGAGCTGGTGCTTCTCGAGCTTGCTGAGTAACTCTTCCACGCCTGTGAAGAAGAGGCTTATCCACTTCTTATCCTTTGGCACATCGCCCTGCCTGATCTGGGTGAACTGCACGCCGTACTCTTCTGCGCAACGAGTCAGGGCGCGCGCATCGAGAGAGCCGTCGCTCCCGATGGCGTCCTCGACACACCGCAACACCTCGTCTAGGAGCTTCCCGGCCTTGAGGGGGTCCAGCTCCTCGCCGCCCTTCAGTCTGGGCGGTATCCTCACAAAGGTGATAACGTTGTTGTCACGCGCCTCGCCGTCGGGCTCCTTCTCGGCGAGCAGTATGACCGTCGAGATCGTCGCCTCGAAGAGCCTGAAGGACAGGTCGATCAGCGCCCTCACCCTGAAGTTGTCCAGGAGGAATCTGCCGAAGCCCACGCCGTAGTCTGTCTGTAGCCACGCGTTGGATATTATCAAGCCCAGTCGCCCGCCCCTCGTTAGGAGGTTCTTGCAGGCGTGCATCACCCAGTATACGTATATCCCTGGCTCTCTTCCCCGTGCGGTGTCGGCCCTCAGGTCGTACGCGTCGAGCTCGTCCCCTAGCTCCCTGAGTATCAAGTCCTGCGTCGTGCCGGGTATCTCCACCCACCGCGTGTAGGGGGGGTTGCCCACGACGGCTTCGAAGTGGTCTGGAAGCCTGAGCTCGCCGAGGGAGCTACGCTTCAGTGAGAAGAAGTCCCTCGTCTCCAGGTTCAGCCTAGATATGGGGCAGCGGGGCTCCATGAGCATCAGGTGCACGCCGGTCAGCTGGGTTGCGAATGCGTTAACGTCGACGCCGTAGAGCTGATCCAGCACGCCCTGGTGCTCGTTGAAACGCTCCGTGCAGGAGGGGTACTGGCCAGCGGAGTAGTCCTTGCCGTACTTCAGGAGCAGGAGCCTCTTGTAGGCCTCGATGAGGAAAGTGCCTGAGCCGCAGCCGGCGTCCAGAACCTTGTCCTCCCCAGACCGGATGGCCCACCGCGCGATGAGCCTCGCGACGGCCGGCGGGGTGTAGAACTCGCCCAGCTGGTGCCTCTCCCCGGGGGGCAAGAGCCCCTCGAAGACGTAGCCTATCACGCCCGGGAGGTGCCTCAGCTCCGGTTTGAGGCCATCGACCAGCTCAATAATCTTGTTTACTTTCTCGACGGCTTCCAGACCCCCTAGGACAACCTCGTCGAAGGGTCCGGCGTTGAACAGGGGTGAGAAGTCCTTCATGCCGAGCTTCTCCTCGAGCTCTGATGAAGCCTGCTTGAATGTGGAGTTCAGAAGCTCTACGAGGTCGTCCGGCTTTTCCACGGTGTGCTCCTTGCCCCCAATCGTGACGCTCGCTCCGATGCCCACAGGCCTTAACGGGGGGATGACGTCGCCGTAGTGGAGCTCGAGAACCTTGTAGGCGAGCACCTTGTTCGCCAGGGCGTAGGCCATCATCCTGGCGAGGTTCTCGAAGGAGAGGATACCCCTCACACGCGTCGCCTTCAGCAACTCGACGGTCTGCATGCCCAGCCTTCTGGCTTGCTCGACCCTACCAGCTTCCTCGTACAGCTCGAGCAGGGTCATCCCCGAGACGGCGCGGAGGGCCCTGAAGGCGTCCCCGTCCTCCGCTAGGCGCCTCCTCAAAGCGCCCTCGAGAATCTCCCTTATGGCTTCGCGCTGCCTCTCTCTTAGGGAGGGCGGGAGCACCAGCGACAGGATGCCCCGGCTGAGCAGGCCCTGCGCGTACCCCATCTCCTGGAGCCCGGCGTGCAGGCGCTTGAAGAACTCCGCGTCGTCGAGCAACCTGGCCTTCAGAGCCCCGCTGATGGACCTGCTCAAGTCCTCCACGTACTTTCTCATAGCCGAGACGAAGACCTCGTAAAAGGCCTCAGCTGGGAGCACGCGCCCCACTAGCTGGCTTTCGAGGGCGTCGCACAGCTTCTTTATGCCCGCGTCGCTGAGGGGGTCCTCAACGTGCGCGATTATGTGCCCGTTCAGGAGTGTGCTGAGGGCACCGGGTCTGAGGGCCTTGGCCCAGTCGTCGGGCGTCCTCTTGGTCTCCAGGCAGGCGTCCACGTCCAGCACCTTCTCGAGGTCGGAGCGCTCAATGCCCTTGAAGAGGACTAGGAAGTCCCTGTTCGCCGTTGCGAAGAGCGGGGTCCTCTCCAGTTTGTACTCGAGCATCGCCAAGGCGGCGTAGCACGCGGCCTGAGCTATGGGCGCGGGGCCGAGGGGGTTGAGGCTTTCGCCGAGCGGCTCCTCGGCCTTCCTCTTCGTCTCTATGATGAGGACCGGGACGCCTCGCTCCTCAACGACGATGTCGGGTACTTTGCCCTGCAGCCTGCCGTCTGGCCTCGCCTGTAGCCTGCGCCCAGCGAGCGTGTACTTCTCGAAGTAGCCCCTCAGCTTCTCAAGGAGCTCGAACGTAAATTCTACCTCCGCCTCCTTCGGCATACGAGCACGACCTCACACCTCTACCGAGGAGGAGTTATTTTAACCTAACTGATATTTACCCCCCTTGTTTCCAAATTCCATAACCCTGCAGGCACCGAGGCTCGGAGCTAAGGGGGATTGGGAGCCCCCACGCCGCTCGGCGACGGGGTGCGGGAAGCACCACGAGTAGTTTCCCCGTAATGTCCTCCATTTAAACCACGTAAAGGACATATACTTTGGAGATTAGGGATATTGAGTGTGGCTTACTGGGTTCTTTCGGGTAGCTATGAGAACTGGCAGCTGGGCTTGAGGCTGGGGGTGTGGGGCGTCAGGGAAAGGGCGAGGCCCCTCTGGGAGAAGGTCCAGCCCGGCGACACTGCAGTGTTCTACGCGGTGGGGAGGGGCGTGCTGGGCTACGGCACGGTCAGGGAGAAGTTCGAGAGCGCCGAGCCCCTCTGGCCCGAGGAGCTCAAGGCCGGTGCCGTCATTTGGCCGCTGAGGCTCAGGATCCAGGTCGCGGAGACCTTCCAGCCGCCCAAGCCTAGGCCAAAGGGCATGCTAGTAGCCTTCCCCATAAACAAGCTGAGCGAGGGGGTGTTCAGGGAGCTCGCGCGGTGACACATGGAGCGGCGTGGAGGCTAGGCTCAAGACCCCCTGCAGGCGAGCTTGGGCTGAAGCGGGAGAAGCTCAGCCCAGGGTAGCGCGAGGCTGCCCGAGAGTCTCCAAAGCGTCGCCGTCAAGCCGGTCAGCTCGAGCCACCTGGCGACGCAACCCCAGACCTCGGCGCCAACCTTGACAATCACAGCTAAACGCGAGAGGGGGGCTATAAGCGTTCACACAGGCTGTACTCGCGTTACAAGCGCTACAGAGTATCAAGTAACCCTCCTTCCTTCTCCTCCTCCTCTTTTGCGGCTGATTCAAGGAGGGGGTGTTAAACTCTATAAAAAATTCCGTATGTAGCAATGCTACTTTTTAGCTTTTCCCTAGTTTCTTCCCGTACCCGCCCCGTGCCTTCCGCTAACACCCCGCGGGCGCTGATGCATAGAGGAAGTATTGTGCTATGTGTTTTCCCAAAGCTTGCCGAGTCTACTTCCTATGATTAAACTTACACCTACTATAATCAATAGTATCCCAGGAATCGCTAGGAATCCCAATGAGCGTGGCGTCATTTCAGGTTCGTATGTAGTTGTATTAGTTGGGACAAGCGTGTATGTTGGATATTCTGCCGTAATCTTCGTATAGACTGTTTTGGATGTGATCGTGGAGAATGTGTTATCATAGACAAAGCAGATCCTTTGATTAGCCGGCGGTGTCCATGCAATTGAAGTATCGACAACTCTGTTTCTCGAAGGAACCGTGTAGTAGTGGTACGACTCACCCAGCTTAAAGTGGTCCCACTCATCTTCATCCATAGCCCAGAAATTTATATCTCTATTACCACCTGAAACGACCTTTATTGTTATCGTCAACGTTGTTCCACTGGGAAAGCTCCCGCAATAAGCTGCAGCGCGACCGGGAGACACTGTGAAAGTCTCCTCAAGCCAAACCTTGCTAACAATTGTATATTTAGGTTCATAAACGGTTTTCGTCTTAGGATTATAGCTAACAACGGGTACGGGTACAAACGATGCTGTAAATACACCTATACCTAAAACAAGGAGTACAAGACCTATAACGCTCAACTTCGCCATCTCTGTACCTAGATTTAACTTCCTGAATAATATTAAAATTTTAGGCTATAAGTTTGCTCAGTGGCGCTCCTCCTTTGCCAGTAACTTCTTTATCAACAAGAATACAACGAGAATTAATATAAGAACAATGAGAAAATAAGGAATGAGGAGTAAAAGCTCGGTGGGCCCGATGTTAAACTGCAACGGTACAATTCTCTCGCCAGTCGCTACTCCAAGTAACAGTGCTGGTAAAAGCCAAATTACCATAATCTTGTGTTCCAACCTTCACTTTATAAATCTTCCTACAATATTCTTTCGTAGCTAGGCACGCGGCGGAGCTCAAGGGGTCACCCGAGGCGCTGGACGTGCTCGTCGCAACCCTACAGGCCTTCGCCAACGTGTCTAACCCGAAGATCGCGCAGGCTATGCTGCTCCTCCTCTGGAGCTACCTGCATAACCCAGACTCCGACTTTAAGTGGGAGCAGTTCCTCGAAGTGCCGGGCACCGTCTCGCTCACCATCGGCTCGGGGAAGCGGGTGGCTACGGAGGTGTGGGGCAGCGTGGAGGCTAGGCTCAAGACCCCTGCAGGCGAGCTTGGGCTGAAGCGGGAAAGGGTCAGCCCGGGGGTAGCGCGAGGCTGCCCGGGAGCCTCCATGCCGGCCACGGGCGGCCCGAAAGGCCCGCAGAGAAGAGGTGTGGCTGTAGGAGCACTGGAGGCATGCATCCACGCGCGCTGAGCCGGCTACGAGAGGCGCCGGGGGGCCTAGGCGCCGGGCTGGGGTGCAGGCCGGGTGAGCCTCCTAACGGGAGCAGGTGGTCCAGTTACCCCTCTCACTTCCTCCAGGGGTAGATTTCACTCCATCTGGGGCTCCATTGGGATATTTCATAGTCAGCATCTTTTTCAACTCCACCTATGCAGGACATCAACCCCTACTCCATTGCCGTGTCCTATCGCTATTCTCCCCAGCTCTTATTGATACAGCAATCTATCTATTACATCTCGCGGCATAAGGTCATGCGAGCTATCAATGCTGCAATAGAGACTATGGAGGTAGTGGAATAGGAGATGTGTTTCCGCTGGCACTGTATATTCTTCTGCTGCGCCTATCTATCTTTGCGTGGGTTAACTTTTGTAGTATACATATACGGTTAAATCTGGTAAATATATATCACAGGAAGGGACTTTATCTTTAATCACTGCTGGTTTTCTAGTTGAAAGGAAGTTTAACGTGTATGTTTTATCGTTTAGCAGAAGCTCGTCTGGAGACCTTTGGTAAAGGAGGGAAATATCTGAAGGTAGAATGATAAAAGAAGGCTCGCCATGAACCCAATATGCTCTATCTGTATTTAAAGGATAGGCTGTATCTGAAATAAATTGGGGTAAACCTACGGAATAGGCATTTAAAATTGATTGATCGTTTCTCTGCTCGTCTGGCTTTGGCCTTTCATAAACTGGACCAAGTACACGATCTGACAAAGATTTTCCATATATGTAAAGATTTATCTTCGCTATATTGCTTCCCTTATCAAGCAAAAGATTTATATCTTCCTCCGCTTCTGCTTGAGTATTGGGAAAATAGTCCCATAGAAGTATATGAACATAATTTCTTATCCACTCTTTAGCAGACCACCCGTAAGCTAAGGGCTTATCAGGATTTTTTATTACATCTACAACACTATTATGTCCTTGGTCAAAATAGTCTAGGTTATCCGTTGCAATTTTCAAAGCTATTTCTGGTCTATAGACTTTAAAAGTTGGGGAGGAGGGCCCGTTGGTATGAGGCATAAAATCTGGATATTTCTCCCATCCAAGCACAGACTCTTGCCAAACATTGTAAAATAGGCTTTGAGGTAAAACTTTTTGCCTCATCCAATTGTCAGCTATCACATATTTATTTGGATGGTCGCTTGGTATTAAAGCTAATAATTCTTCTGGCTTTAATCCTAAAACCATTTTTCCACTTCTTGTGTAGTTTGCCAAAGTTGAAAAATCTTTATTTACTATCTCCCTCAACCTATATTTTGTCCCGTTAACAGTTAGGTATTGACTATAATCTATTCCTAACCATTTTGCTATTGCTGAAGCCTGCTTAGTTAAAGCCCAAGCAGCATAAGGAAACTCTTTTGAATCATTCAAGTTATCATTAACAACGTAGACGAGGATTGGTGTTTCCCCGTAAACTATAGGCTGTTGTTTGCTCAAGCCGGTAACTACTATTGGATTGCCCTCTGTAAGGTTTAACACGTTCCAAAGAGCCGGACGGCCAAAAGCTTATACAGGGTTTCCTTCAACGACTGTTAAGTCTTTTAAATAGTTTAAGCTTGTGTCAGTTAAGCTTTTTTCATTCAAATCATACAAAACTTTAGAAAGCTGCAGTAAAGTTATAACTTTATCCGCTACACTAGGATCGCTGTAAACTTTCTGCTTTGCTGCATCTAGCAAGGTAGCATTTCCGACGTATAAGTGAAGCATCGCCAGTACGCCGAGCTTGTTAACAGGATAGGATTTCTCTATCAGATCCTTATACTGGTTGAAAAACTGCCTCGTTTGGGAGGAAGAAAAACCGTTTTCTAAACCATAGAAGGTAAAAGCATCCTCTAAAGACCAGTTTACGGCGATGCTTGCCGAGGCCGTGTTCCCGAAGGGGTCTGTGACGTAGACCCTTGCCTGCAGGGTCTCCGGGCTGTCCCCCAGGCTCAGGTTGTAGGCGAGGAAGCCGCTCGGCAGCCTGGCCATGGAGTGGTTGTTGGCGTGAAGCTCGATCAGGGCTATAGCAATTCCCGAGGAGTCGCTCGCGTTCACAGTGACGGTTGCCAGGCCCAGCTCAGCCCTCTCCTCGACGCTCACCGAGTATATCACGGGCCTGTCGCGGAGCTCGAGGATTTTTGCCAGCAACGTGCTGCCAGTCTCGGGGTCTAGGACGCTCACCCTGTAAGCCCCCTCCCCCCTAAGCCCAAGCCTCGCAGCCCAGCATCCGCCGGCGTACACAGCCCTCAGAGCCTGGGCGCCGCCCGCAGGCGCCTCGACGACGAGGGGGATGCAGGGTGTCGGGGTTGCGTTACGAGCGTACACCCTGAAGACGACGACACCGCTCCCCAGCTCGGCGTCGACGCCGAGAACCTCGAGCCCCCTTCTTGGCCCCGGGAGGCGTGGTTGGGTGAGGCGGAGCGCGAGAAGCGCTAGGGCGGCGAGGAGTAGGGCTAGGGCGGGTATGAGGGCTGCGCGGCGCAACCAGGAACCCGGTTAAGCCAGCGGCAAGAAGTGCTTTAAGCCTTACGCCGCCCAGCCCGCTCAGGGGCTCTGCTACGGTAGAGGGGGGCTAAGCCGACACGCCACCACGCCTCAGGAGCCCCGAGGCCGACTCGCCGCACGCCGCTTCCTCGACGCTGTAGCCGAGCAGCACAAGCAGTCCGCAGGCCCGCTCCGTCAGGTAGATGTACCTCACGTTGCCTACCACTGCCTCCTTCACGAAGCCAGCTGAGCGGAGCTTCTCCAGGGCGCTGGCTATATACCTCGTGTTCCTTGTGCCGAAGGCCCTGCTGAGCGGCCTCGTCTGCCTGAGCCTCCAGAGCGTTTTAGTGAGGCCGGTCAGCTCGAGCCACCTGGCTACGCTCGCCCACACCTCGGCGCTAACCTCGACCGTCACAGCCAAGCGCGTGTGGGAGTTTATAAGCGTTCGCAGGTGCTGTGACCGCAGTGAGCTAAGAGCCTCAAGGGGTTGCTCGAACACCCTCCCACACCCTCCCTCCAGCCCGATGGAAGCGAGGGAAGACGCGGGTCGAACACGGAAGAAACAGGGAAAAGCTAAAAAGTAGCATTGCTGCTCTGAGAGCTGAAATACCTGCGAGAATAGATCCACAACGAACTCAGGATCATGCTTAAGAGTCTCACCTCTTTCCAGGATATTCATCGAGAAGTTCTCGCCCGGAACATAGCGTTTAAGCCCTTTGTACTCTCCGTGCCAATCCAGTATCAGCACTTTTACACCTTTTTTAAAGTACTCCTCAACCAGAACTTTCGCGGTGTTTGTCTTGCCGCTGCCCGTAGGCCCCACGATAAGAATGTGGCTCTCGGGTATCCTGAGCACAGAGGGCAAATACTTTGACAGGTTCACTTTGAGGGATTTCACGTTGAATTAAAGCTGTGAAAAATAAAAGCCGAAAAGAGTGCATATCGATGTGTTGCTAAACGGGTACGTCAGGGTGCTTCCTAAGGAAGTTAGCCCTGAGAACGTCGTTCGGGAAGGTCCTGTAGCTTTTTTAAAGCTGTCTCTCGGAGAGGTGGAGGTTAAGACGAGGAAGCTCTGCACAATAGGTTTTGTGACCAGTATACAGCGTGGTAGCACCTACACGGACATTACCCTCGCACTGGAGAGCGGCCAGGTAACCGTAAGGGTTTGGGACACTCAGGGGGTGGGAGACCTCCTCGAGGGCCTTAAGAAGGACTCCAAGGTTCTCGTTTTCGGAGTTCTCAGGGAGTACAGGGAGCAGATATACATCTCGGCTGTCCTGCTAAGAGCTGTAACAGAGGAGGAAATCTCGAAGTTTAAGAGGAAGCTACTCGCGGACAGGAAAATCCTACTGAACATAGCCAAAAAACAATAATAGCAAGTTCTCGTGAAGAGATTCAGGGTGTATCTCCATGCCGGAGAAGAGGAAAAAAGAGGAAAAACAGCCTCAAGGAGTCGATTTGATGAAGTTTTTCTCGAGCCAGGAGGAACAACCCCAAGCTGCCGCGGGTTCTCGCCCTGCATCTCGAGAAGAAGCTCTCCTTACAGAAGAAGTGGAAAAACTCCTGCTTCAACGCATTAAGCAAGAACCCTCTGGTCTGACAAGAAGCCAGCTCTATGAGTGGAGCAAGAAAAGGGGAGTCAACCCCGCCTCATTTTACAGAGCGTTAACATCCCTAATAGAGAAGGGGCTAGTTCAACGCAAATTCGACACAACCCGTGAAGAATACGTGTTTATAGCCGTACATTAATGAAATGATCCCGGTAGCCGATTGAGGCTTATTCGACGCGTAGCCGGAGCTGCCTCCGGTGCAGCATGACCGTGGCGATATGGCTGCATATTTTTGCCTTCCTCACGTAGCCGTAAGCCCTGAAGAAGCAGTCGCAGCGGTACTTTCCCCCGCTTATCCAGACGTTGTACCAGGGGTAGGTGTCGCCGAGCTCCGCTAGCCCCTTCACCAGCCAGTGCTCTGCGCCAACTCTCTCCACTTTCCTGGCGAGGAGCCTGTACGCAACCCTGTAAAACCACTCAGCGGGCTTGTCGGGGAATGAGGAGGGCAACTCCCCCGAGGCGTCGAGCAGACCCCATGCTCCCCGGTCAGCTTACCGTCACAGTAGCCGTAGAGGTCGTGCCTTACCAAAGCCCATGCTAGCCTGCTCTCCCCCTCCTAGCCCTCGCCAAGCCCCAGCACCCAGAGAGCCTTCTCCTTGAGCGGGATGGTGAAGCCTACCGGGTGCGGAGCGGAGCACTCCTCAGGGAGCATTATTCGATCAGCCTCTGCTAGCTCTCCAGCTTCATTTTCACTTTCAGTCTTCAAAGCGAAAAGGAGATGAGCACTTTAACCATCTGAAGTAGCGGAAAGTCACCAGTTCCCGGCACGGCGACACAGCAATGGGCCGCTTGCCGGGCGCCGTGCGCGGCTCGATGAGGCGAAGAGGCGCCGAGGCGAGACCCCGCCGCACAGCCCCAAGCGGATTGGCGGGGCGGGCCGAAGGCGCGGAGCCCATGAAAACCCTTAAAGGGAGCCCGGATCAGTGAAGGGGCAGATGAGCCAGGCGCGGCCAACTCAGGCCTATCCCCACACGAACCCTAGACTTTTGTGAAGCGCTTCTTCAGCTCCTTGTACTCCTCCTGCGGTACCTTCGACGCCTCCCTCTTACCGTCTTCAGTTAAATTGACCTCGTAACCGGTCATCGTGATGTAGCCCTTATCCCTCAAACCACGTATGGCTTCCGCGAAGCCCCCCACAACGCGCGCAAAGTTCGGGTTCTTCCTAGGCAAAAACTCCTCCGTAATGAACTCAGCTAGGTATTCCTCAGGTGCGCTGCTCCCAGATTGATAATATATCTTGCCGCCGTACTCATAATAGATGTACGCTAGCAAGAACCTTTCAACGCCGGTTAGACTCAACTCCCCCACCCGACGTTTTTTCCGAAGCCTCCTATATTTACTTTTGCATCTATTCCTCTTCAAAAAAGGAAGATAGCCCTCAACGAGAGGCTCTCGGATTGCCTCAATACAGGAAACTAAAGAACAAAAATAAATAGAGGTTCCGTAAATATAGAGGGAGTGAGAGAGGTAGCGGCCGTAGTCTAGTCTGGTAGGATGGCGGCCTCCCAAGCCGCAGAACCCGGGTTCAAATCCCGGCGGCCGCACCTGGCTCCCATCTTCTCCTCGTTTTCCGACCCTTGAGCTACCGGATCTATGAGCACCTCCGTGTAGTCCACAACAAATCGTGGCCAGGTTGCTCGAGCTAACCGAGCTGACGGGGGATGCTTTAGCACCTGAGGCAACCCCAGGCCCATCACCAGAGCCTTCGGCACCCGCAACCGGGGTACATCACCGTTGAGCTGGAGAGGCTCCGCTCAGCGGGCTTCGTGAAGGAGGCTGTCGTCGGCAACGCAACACTGAAGCCGAGCAAGGATGACGAAGAGCCTAAGGGGACCAGTGGGGGCAGAAAAGGAGGAGCAGTAAGGTGAATGCTTTTTATGTGCACCGCGAAGACTCGCGCCAGGTAGTTTCGCGGAGAACGGGGGACCATGGAGTTTACGCTAATGTCATTCTCGCATGCCAAGCTGTTGAAGAAAAAACAGTACAGATAGTGCCGGGGCCGGGATTCGAACCCGGGAAACTCCCGCATACCCCTAGGCAGGGGTATGTACCGGATTATGAGTCCGGCGCCCTAGACCAGGCTAGGCGACCCCGGCTCTGTGTTTCAAGACAACTCTGGGGAAAATATAATTCTTGCGCTAGAAGGTTACCCTGGAGGCGTAGATCTTCTGCTGTAGCTCATCGACAAACGTTTCAACACCTTTCACCTGCGGTAATCGCGTCATGATGTCTCGCTCAGTCAATATCCCAACCGGTTTCTTCTCAGCGGAGACAACAACAACCGCTCCGATCCCGCGCTCCTTCATCCTCTTCACCGCCACACCCACATCGTCCTCAGGGCTCACCGTTACCACAAGCCTACTGGCGATGTAGGCTAAAGGTGTTTCATAGACCCTCTGGGCATCACCGGCCCGAAGGGCTTTTAGCACATCATCCGAGGCGAGGAAGCCTAGAATATCTTTGACCGTGACTATACCCTGTAGCTCGCTTCCGGCTATAAGCGGTATGCGCCTGACTCTCCTCTCGCTCATAAGCTGAAGACCCGTCCTGATGTTATCGCTGGGCGTAAGGCTGGCGAAAGGCTTAGTCATTATCTCCTTCACCTTAACATGGGACTCCACGTCGGCGAAAAGAGAAATTATGTGCCGCTCCGAGATGATGCCCACCAACACGCCGTCCCTGTTCACCACGGCCAAAGCGCCGACGCCGCGGTAAAGCATAGTTTCAACAATATCCTTGAGGTCAGCGTCCATGTAGACGAATGGAGGCTTGTAGCTTAGCGATAAGGCATCAGTCTCTTCTAAGGCTTTGTACATGTCGCCGCTGTAAGTCCCGACAACAATGTCTTTAAACCTCCTACCTCCCAAGAAGTCCACAAGATCGCGGACAGATACCATACCAACAAGCTTACCATCATTGTCCACCAGCGGGCAGTGCCTGACACGCTTCGATGCCATTCCAATAAGTACCTCGAGAAGCTTTGAATCAGGCTTCAGGAAAAGGGCGGGGGGGTAGCGACCCACACCGATTTCAAACAGCTTCATCAAACATTACCTAACCCCTGGGGTTAAAATCTGTTATCTGCATAAGAGATGTTCAACAATAAACGAAGACATCAATGCAAGTGAGATGACAAGCTCGAAGAAGACAAATGAAAATAAAAATATCGGAAGAATATCGCGCCGCGTAGGAGTTTTATGCTCAGGCTCACACCAGTAGACAGCCTCGGGCTATTGGGAGTGGCCGGCTCGCACCTCGGGCAGAGCCCTCGGTGCATACACCGCCACCCCATCAACCCCGTCTTCTACGGGTGCCCTCGTCTCGGCCAGGAGCCTCGTCGCCGAGGCTCCATGTGGCCGAGAGCGGCCGCCTCGTCTCGGGGTGGGTTTCCCGCTTAGATGCCTTCAGCGGTTACCCCTTGCGGCGTGGCTGCCCGGCAGTGCCCTGCCGGACAACCGGTAGACTAGAGGCCGCGGCCCGCCGTTCCTCTCGTACTGAGCGGACCATCCCCTCAGGCGGCCAACGGTCCCGGCAGGTAGAGTCCGACCTGTCTCGCGACGGTCTAAACCCATCTCACGTTCCCTTTTAATGGGCGAGCAGCCCCACTCTTGGCCCCTGCTGCAGGGCCAAGCTAGGAAGAGACGACGTCTGGGTACCAAACCGCGGGGTCGATGTGAACTCTCGCCCGCGACGAGCCGGTTATTCCCGGGGTAACTTTTCTGTCATGCCCGGCCCCCACCGAAGGGGGCACGAGCGTTCGCTAGGCCCCGGTTTCCCGCCTGCGCCCCATGCGTTTAAGGGCGCAGTCAGCCCGGCTTTTGGCCTTGCCCTCTACGGCGGAGTTCTGACCCGCCTGAGCCGAGCTTTGGGCACCCCTGATACCTTTTCAGGGGTGTGCCGCCCCAGCCGAACAGCCCACCTGGCGCTGTCCCCCAGGATTGCCCCAGGGTTAGGGATACAGCCACGGGTGAGCGGTGTTTCATGGTCGCATCCACCAGCCCCGGAGGACTGGTTTCATCGCTCCCGCCTACGCTACGCACCCGCAGCCGTATCCCAACGCCAGGCTGCTGTGAAGCTCCACGGGGTCTTCTCGCCCCACCGGGACTCCCAGGACTCTGCACCTGGTTGCGGGTTCAGCGGGTCCCGGGCTGGGACAGTGGGGACCTCGTTGATCCATTCATGCGCGCCGGAACTTACCCGGCAAGGCATTTGGCTACCTTAAGAGAGTCAGAGTTACTCCCGGCCTTCAGCGGCGCTTCGCCCGGTTGTACCCGGGTTTCACGTACCGCCAGTGGCCAGGATTCAGCCCCCGTACTCACCCTTTCGGGCTCGCGGGGACCTATGTTTTTATTAAACAGTCGGGTCCCCCTTGTCACTGCGACCTGCGGTCCCAGGGGTGTGCCCCAAGACCGCAGGCACCCCTTCTCCCGAAGTTACGGGGCCAATTTGCCGAGTTCCCTAGCCCGGGTTACCCCGCCACGCCTTGGGCTTCTCACCCAGGGGCACCTGTGTCGGTTCTCGGTACGGTCGTGGGGGGTCCTTCCCCGCTCCCTTTTCACGGGCCCCAGGAGTCGGGGGAACCTGCCTAACGGCAGGCCCATCGCGCCTTCACCCGCTTCTCGCCATGACGGCACTCCGCGGGCTTCAGCGCTTGGATAGGGCGGCGGCCCTACTCCCCCTATCCCGAGGCGTCAGGAGCGGGGCCTTGCGTTGCCGCGAAGCGTACCCCCACGGCAGGGGAATATTAACCCCTTTCCCTTTCGGTGGCACCAGGTTAAGGGCCACCTTAGGACCGGCTAACCCTCAGCCGACGACCGTTGCTGAGGAACCCTTGCCCTTTCGGCGGAGGGGATTCTCACCCCTCTTGCGCTCTTACTACCGCCGGGATTTTCATTCCGAGCGGATCCACCGGACCTCACGGCCCGGCTTCTAGTCCACCCGGACGCCCCCCTACCGGATCACCCCGCAATGCGGGGTGCCCCGGGGTCTCGGCGGCCGGCTTAGTCCCGCTAATCTTCGGGGCCCCCCGCCTCGGCGGGTAAGCTGTTACGCACTTCTTAGCCGATGGCTGCTTCTAAGCCTACGGCCCCGCTGTCTAAGGCGGGGGACACCCTTCTGGCTTGACACTTTAGCCGGCACTTGGGGGCCTTAACCCCGGTCTGGGTTGTTCCCCTCTCGGCCTGGCGGCTTATCCGCCAGAACCCGTCTCCGCCCTTCTACGGTGCCGACCGGTTCGGGGTTCGAAAGGGAGCCGGGGCCTTTCGGCCCCTAAACCCCCAATCGGTGCCCTACCCGATCGGCCACCTCCGGGCGGGCCGGGCTGGGACCCGCTTTGGGGGGAACCAGCTATCACCGAGCTTGATTGGTCTTTTGCCCCTAGGCCGAGGTCAGAGGAACGAATTGCACGTCAGAACCCCTGCGGGCCTCCACCCGGCTTTCGCCGGGCTTCACCCTGCCCCGGCCTAGATCGCTCGGTTTCTGGTCTCACGGCTGTGACTCCGGGCCCTTTCAGACCCCGCCCCACACCGGTCTTGCGACCGGCTACGGGCATGTCGGTTTCCCTACGCCTTCGGGGTTAGAGCCCCTTAGGCTCGCCACAGCCGTGAACTCCCCGGCCCGTGTTTCTAGACGTAAGGCGTGACCCCGGTCCCCTCCCCTCGTACTCCCCGGTCGCCCGGGTTTCCTTCGGGGAGGATCGACCCTTTCGGGCCACGCCACCTGTAGCCGCTCGGTTTCAGGCTCTTTTCACCCCCCTTCCGGGGTACTTTTCAGCTTTCCCTCACGGTACTTAGTTCGCTATCGGTCTCGGGACGTATTTAGCCTTGGAGGTCGGTGCCCCCCAGCTTCCCACGGCAAAACCAAGCCGTGGTACTCAGGGACACCCGCCATCTCCCCCTCGGGTTTCGCCTACGGGGCTGTCACCCTCTGCGGCGGGGCTTTCCAGCCCACTTCGGCTACCCGAGGTCGGGAGGGCGCGGGGCCCTGCAACACCACATCCGCCCAGGCTCCTCGCCTGGGAGTTCGGTTTGGGCTCTCCCCCTTTCGGTCGCCCCTACTCAGGGGATCCCAGTTGGTTTCTTCTCCTCCCCCTACTAAGATGTTTCCGTTGGGGGGGTTCCCGCTCGGTACTCCCCAAGAGGGTTTCCCGAGCGCTACGGGCTCTTCGCCCGTAGCAGGAGGTCCCATTCGGCGATCCCCGGATCAAAGCCTGCCTGCGGCTACCCGGGGCGTATCGCCGCTTGCCACGGCCTTCCTCGGCGCCCGAGCCGAGCCATCCACCGAGCGGCTTCGAGCCGTCTACTGGTGTGAGCCTGATCTGCACACTCCTACGCGGCGCTCATTATCCCCATGCGCTCGCATGGGGCTCACGCCCTTCACCCAGGAGGCTGAGCCTCCTGGGTTGCATCCCAGATTAGCGTGAGGCGCGGTGCGCAGGCTTTTCGACCGGATCAATAAGGAGGTGATCCGGCCGCAGGTTCCCCTACGGCCACCTTGTTACGACTTCTCCCCCCTTGGGAGGCCCAGGTTCGACCTCCCACCTCTTCGGCGAGAGGCCTCACCTGGGCCTCCCTCGGGTGGAGCGACGGGCGGTGTGTGCAAGGAGCAGGGACGTATTCACCGCGCGTTGGTGACACGCGGTTACTAGGGATTCCACGTTCACGAGGGCGAGTTGCAGCCCTCGATTCCTACTGAGGCGGGGTTTACGGGATTACCTCCCCCTTTCGGGGTCGGAACCCGCTGTCCCCGCCATTGCAGCTCGCGTGTAGCCCGGGGGTTTCGGGGCATACTGACCTGCCGTAGCCCCCACCTTCCTCCGGCTTATCGCCGGCAGTCCCCCTAGAGTGCCCCGGCCCCGAAAGGCCGGGTAGCAACTAGGGGTGGGGGTCTCGCTCGTTCCCTGACTTAACAGGACACCTCACGGCACGAGCCGGCGACGGCCATGCACCTCCTCTCAGCTCGTCTGGCAAGGTCGTCAGCCTGGCCTTCATCCTGCTGTCGCCCCCGGTAAGGTTTCCGGCGTTGACTCCAATTAAACCGCAAGCTTCACCCCTTGTGGTGCTCCCCCGCCAATTCCTTTAAGTTTCAGCCTTGCGGCCGTACTCCCCAGGCGGCGGGCTTAACGGCTTCCCTACGACACTGGGCGAGCTCGAGGCCCGCCCAACACCTAGCCCGCATCGTTTACAGCTGGGACTACGGGGGTATCTAATCCCCTTTGCTCCCCCAGCTTTCGTCCCTCACCGTCGGGCGCGTTCCAGCCGGGCGCCTTCGCCACTGGTGGTCCTCCTGGGATTATAGGATTTCGCCCCTACCCCAGGAGTACCCCCGGCCTCTCCCGCCCCCTAGCCCGGCAGTATCCCCCCGCTCCCACGGTTGAGCCGTGGGCTTTAAAGGGGGACTTACCGGGCCGGCTACGGACGCTTTAGGCCCAATAATCGTCCCGACCACTCGCGGGGCTGGTATTACCGCGGCGGCTGACACCAGGCTTGCCCCCCGCTTATTCGCCCGGCTTTTTAGACCGGGCAAAAGCCACCCTCATCGGGTGGCACTCGGGGTGACTCCGTCACGGTTTCCCGCATTGCGGAAGTTTCGCCCCTGGTGCGCCCCGTAGGGCCTGGGCCCTTGTCTCAGTGCCCATCTCGGGGCTCCCGCTCTCACGGCCCCCACCCGTTATCGGCTTGGCGGGCCGTTACCCCGCCAACTACCTGATGGGCCGCAGCCCCATCCTCGGGCGGCTGCAGCGGGCATGGCGCTGCAGCCCTTTCGGCGCAGACCCATTCCAGGAGTCTGCACCTATGGGGGATTATCCCCAGTTTCCCGGGGTTATCCCCCTCCCGAGGGTAGGTTAGCCACGTGCTACTGAGCCGTCCGCCGGAGCCGGCCGTAGCCCCGGCTCCTAGACTTCCATGGGTTAGCCCCACCCCGATAGCAGTCGGGTCCGGCAGGATCAACCGGAGTCTGGCCGCGGGCGGGTGGAGCACCTAGATTAGCCTGCGCACCGCGCCTCACTTTCTTTTCCCCGAGAGTGCAGGCGCCCCCTCAGCGGCCGGCGCCAGTTTTCTCGGGGAAGCACTGTGTAGCCGTGGACGGAGGCCGCCTTTTCATTGGGAGAGGGATCCTCTCCCGCTAATCCAGGCGAGCCGCCGGTGTCCACGGCCGCAGTTTTAGTGGTTAATGGGGGTCTATTTAAACATTACTCGCGGGAAGCTTCCTCTGCATCCCATCATCCGAAACAATGGTATTTTTAGCTCTTCCCTGGATTCTTCCCGTGTTCGACCCGCGCTTCCCCCGCCTCCCGAGGGTATGGTGAGGGGTTGCTGGTTGGTGTTCGAGCGCGGGCTCGGGCTTGCAGCCACGGTGGCTGTGAAGAACTCCAGTGGCCTTACCGCGGAGCGGGGGCACTCATAGAGTAGAAGCCAAAAAAGAAAGAGGGGGAGAGAAAAAGGCTTTGTTGCTTTCAGCCTAGGAGCCTGAGCGCAGGTACTCCGAGAGGCCCAGCCCCTCTCCCCTGCCTCCCTCCTCAGCCTCTCTTTCTCAGCCGGCGCGGCGTGGTAGTCCGTGGCTCCGACGAGCACAACTTGCGTGAGCGCTTATAACTCTCCTCTTGCATTTAGCCTTGATGGTCGAGGTAGACAGGGAGGTCTGGAACTGCGTTGCGAGGTGGCTCGAGCTGACGGGTCTCACAAGAACGCTGTGGCGCCTGAGGCAGCCCAGGCCTCTCAGCAACTCGTTCAGCACAAGGAACTCGAGGTACATCGCCGTTGCGCTGGAGAGGCTCCGCTCAGCCGGCCTCATAAAAGAAGCCGTCGTTGGCAAACGCCCGCTACGTCTACCTCACCGAGGGGCCTGCGGACTGCTTGTGCTGCTCGGCTACAGTAGCGAGGAGCTAATGTGCGGCAAGGCTACCTTGAGGTTTATTCGGCGCAGAGCCTCAGCTGCCTCCTGTGGAGCATGACGGTGGCGATGTGCGAGCATATCCTGGCCTTGCGCACGTAGCCGCATGCCGGAGAGGCAGCCGCACCTGTACCCCCCTCGCTCACCCGGACATTGCACCAGGGGTACGTGTCGCCCAACTCGGGTAGCCCCCTGACGAGCCTGTTCTCCCCGCCAACCCTCTACACTTTGCCCGCTAGAAGCCTGTACACAGCACGGTAGAACCACTCCGCGGGCTTATCGGGAAAAGACGATTACGGCTCACCTAAGGCGTCGAGCAGGTCCCCGCGCTCCTCGACTATCTTATCGCGGCAGTAGCCGAATACGGCGCACATCACTAGCGCCCAGGCCACTTTGCTCTCACTGCTCCTAGCCCTCAAGCGAGAGCACTCACGGAGCCTTCTCTGTAACGGAAACGGTTACTCCGGCGAGGTGCGGGCCCTCCTCAGGTAGCCGTGGTCGATCAGCCTCAGTTAGCTCCCCCAGCTTCGTTTTCACTTTCACCTTTCACAGCGAAAAAGAGATAAGACCAAAACCAGGTGTAGTAGTGGCAAGTCCAGTTCCCGCCCCGGCGAATAGCCGTCTGGCGGGTGCCGCGCGCGGCGCGAGGAGGGTATGTGCCCGCGGCGACGCGGGCTGAAGGCCGCTAGGACGCGGCCCGCCGCGAAAAGGGGCGACCCATGGCCCCGCTAGGGGGCCCTCGGAGCAGTGAAGGGGGCAGATGAGGCCAGGCGCGGCCAAAAAGGTTTTTATGGCATGCGCGCGTATGGGAGGAGAGGGTGGCTCTACGTGAAAGTGCTCGACGTTTTAGGCGACTGGGTGAGGGTCCTAAAGCTCGCCACTAAGCCATCGAGAGAGGAGTACAAGCTGACCTTAAGAGTAGTCCTCCTCGGTCTCGGGATACTGGGCACGATGGGCTTCTTCTTCCAGCTGGCAGGATCCATGCTCGAGTTCGCCAGTATACAGGCTATACCGCGCGAGTACGCGCTTTTGGGGGGTCTAGTCGTCGGAGCTGTTATCTTCTTCATCGCGCTCTACCTGAGATCTCGAAGCGAGCTATAGGTGAGCTACGTGGAGCAAGCTTCCGCCACGAAAGCGACGCGCTTCTACGCGTTCCGCGTCACGGCAGGGCAGGAGTACAACGTTGCGCACCTCCTGTACAACAGAGCTAGCAAGGGACAATACAACGTAGACTCCATAGTTGTTGTGCCGGGCGTGAAGGGGCTTCTCTTCATAGAGTGCAGAGCCCTCTACGAGGCCCAGCGGCTCGTGGCCGGGATGAAGCACGTAAGGGGGGCTGTAAGGGGAGCCATTAGCTTCAGCGAAATGGAGTCGTTCATAAAGCCCAAACCCGTGGTCGAGGCCGTCAGAGTGGGTGACCTTGTCGAGATAATTAGAGGCCCCTTCGCCGGAATGAGGGGAAAAATCATCAGCGTGGACCCGGCAAGAAACGAAGTTAAAGTGGAGCTCGCAGAGGCCGTGTACGTGTTACCCGTAACGATCAGCGCGGATGACATTAAGGTGGTGAAGCGAGCGGAAGGATAATGCGGGAAGCATCGCCTCCTGCACAGAACGCCGCGCTAGACCTGCGCGCCTTGTTACAGTTCTACCGCTCTCAGAGCGAGATAATAGAGTCTCAGCGTAAGCTCAAGCTAGAGTTCGAGGTTGCTAGATTCATAAGAGACAGCCAGCCAACCCCGATAGTGGCCGACACCGAGCGTGGACCTGTTGTGTCTAACCTCTTCGCCGGCCGTAAAGCCTTGTTCGAGGTCCTCGGAGTCCGCGATGACGCCGAGGCTTACTCGAAGATGGCCAGAGCCATGTCCTCCCCGCTTCAGATAAGCAACCTAACGACCCCCTCGTTAGTGTCGCTCGGCGACGACCTCCTCAGGCTACCGGTACCCAAGTTCTTCGAGAAAGATGGGGGTTACTACATAACGGCAGGGGTATTCATCGCCAAGGAGGTTGGCGGCAGGGCCGTCAACGCGAGCATACACAGGGCTATGATCCTAGACGAGAACCACCTAGCGGTAAGGCTCGTTCCACGCCACCTCTATTACATGTTCACCCAGGCCGAGAAGAGGGGCATCGCGCTTCCTGCAGCGATCCTGGTTGGAGCACCACCTGCAGTTTACGTGGCTGCTGCGTGCAGTCCACCCTACGGAATTTACGAGGTAGAGGTCGCCAACACCTTAGCCGGTGGAGGTCTAGCTGGCACCTTAGACCTCCTCGAGGGTGTAGTGCTGCCGGTCCCGTCTGAAGTAGTTATACTCGGCGAGTTCTTGCCCGGTAAGCGCTCGAAGGAGGGTCCTTTCGTGGACATTCTCGGCACCTACGATGAGGTGCGCGAGGAGCCTGTTTTCCTGGTTCACGAGATTCTCACGAGGCAAACTCCATACTTTTACTCCATACTCTCCTCGGGTTACGAGCACACCCTCCTCATGGGTTTCCCGAGGGAAGTCGCGATATGGGACAGCGTGAGCAAGGTTGTCCCCAAGGTTCACAAAGTTAGGCTACCTCCTTCCGGCGGCGGATGGCTCTACGCTGTAGTCAGCATAGACAAGAGCACCGAAGGTGACGCAAAAAACGCTATACTGGCCGCATTTGCGGCGCACCCCTCCCTAAAGATAGCCATCGTCGTTGATGGCGACGTCGATCCAGACAACCCGGAAGACGTCGAGTGGGCTATTGCGACCAGGATGCAGCCAGACGAGGATTTAGTAGTCATTAGAGGGGCCCGGGGCAGCAGCCTCGACCCGTCGGCTGACCAAAAATCCCTCATAACCTCTAAGCTCGGCATAGACGCCACAAGGCCGCTAAGCAAGCCGGGTTGGATGTTTGAAAAAGCAAGAATACCCTGAGCCGTTCGGAACCCTGTGAGAGCTCGAAAGAGATGCTCAGTCGAAGGCAACTTCAGAACCTGTGAGTGATGCTTGCCTCGACGTTAGGATTTTCACTTTTAATGATCTCCAGTATCCAGAACCCAAAGACGTCCGCGCTTATCCGCCCAACGCCTTTCTTCCTGGAAAACGCGACTTGAAGTGCGGAGCCGTCTTCTTCGGCACAAACCTCGAACGTCTCCCCCCACAGCCAACCGCCCTGGTGGGTGAGAGATAGCTTAAGTTCCCAGCAGTTCGAGCTCTTCACGACGCTTCTTACCTTAAGTTGCACGCTTACTACACCGTTCACAGTCTC
Source organism: Infirmifilum tikiterense (assembly GCF_054696565.1). The sequence goes on along the minus strand of NZ_CP182482.1, from coordinate 570,150 downwards.
TATGGGCACTACGTTGCTAAAGCCTAATGCTCGCTTTAGCGCGGCTTCCAGCTCTGCCTTAGTGCACCCTGTGACGCTGAAGACTGCTTTTTTAACCAACGAGCTCGCCCTATGATCGTGGGCTCTTACACCACCCTGAAGAAAAGGTTTACGCGATCCCTCCGGGCTTTCAACCCCAGGCCAGATGATACCCTGGTTCTCGTGACGCTCGAGAACCTCCAGTCGCTTCTCCTTTTGGAGTTAGCCATAAGCGTGGAGCAAGAGTACAGCGTTGTGATGCATCACCTCCACCTAGGTGGAAGCCCGGGCGCATTCCGTGAGTTGGCGCTCCGCTCAAATCAGGTAGCTTCTAGCAGAAGCATCAATGGGGGCTTCACCACATACACGGATGTGAAGCTCACCGTGGCTTCTCTTAGTGAGGATTACCCTCAAGCCCTTTTCCTGCTACCATTCACCGCTGACGACCTCGCTTGCTATTTTCTCAGGGAAGTACTCAGAGGCAACCTAGCTGGACTCACCCTCGAGGCGTCAGCCCGCGTTGCCTACCCCCTCTACTCTACGTCGCTTCAGGAAATAGAGGAGGTCTACAGCAGTAGCCATTTAAAGGCAACTCTCATGACTGAGTGCAAACTCCTGAGGGAGCTTCAAGGCAGAGTATCCGCTCACGCTTTCGGAAGATTCTACGTGGACACTTTCGTTAAGGCTAGAGGCTTCTAGACCAGTGCGGGTTGAGCAGGTGCAAGAGCACGGCCTTCGAGGTATGCAGCCTGTTCTCTGCCTGGTCAAAAACCACGCTGTTGCCGCCCTCGATGACATCGTCGGTTATTTCTTCACCGCGGTGCGCAGGCAGGCAGTGCATCACGATGTAATCATCCCTGCCCACTTTTTTCAAAAGGTCTGAGTTCACCTGATACCGTTGCAAGAAGGCCTTGAGCCTCTCCTCTCGCTCCTTCTCCTGACCCATGCTCACGAAGACGTCTGTGTAAACGACGTCCGCGTCCCTCACAGCCTCAGCGGGATCCTCGTAGATCTCTATCTTTGAGTAAACGTCGTCCCCGAGTATCTCGGGATCTGGCTCGTAGGCCTTCGGTGAGGCGACTCGGATCCTCGCGCCGAGCTTCACCCCCGCTATTGCAAGCGAGTTGAAGACGTTATCCCTTCCATCACCGATGAAAGCTACCTTTACCCCGTCTACTCGCCCTTTCTTTTCCTTAATAGTCATGTAGTCAGCCAGGGCTTGCAAGGGGTGGTAGAGGTCGCTGAGCATATTTATCACAGGAACACGAGAGAACCTGGCCAGCTCTTCGAGGTCGGAGTGCCTGAAAACCCTAGCGGCAATGGCGTGGTGATACCTCGATAAAACCCTCGCAACATCCCTTACAGGCTCCCCGCGAGAAAGCTGAAGCTCCTGTGCAGAGTAGGTTATAGGTAGCCCCCCAAGCTCATACACAGCTACCGAGAAGGAGGCCCTTGTTCTCGTTGAGGGCTTCTCAAATATCAGAGCGACGTTGAACCCTGAGAGAAACGGAAGCACCGCCCTACCTTTCTGCCTCAGCCTCTTTAACAGGATGGCGTCATCGATCAGGAGCCTAATTTCTTCGGCAGTGTAATCCTTTAGGGTCAGAAAGTCTCTTTTAGACACAAACTCTCTCCTCGGCAGGAGTATAAAAACCTAGTCGAGCAGGGAGTCAACGAAGTTCCTGAAGTCAAATGGATGCAGGTCTTCGAGCTTCTGACCGGCCCCGACGTACAGGATAGGCCTACCCGTAGTATACACGATTGATAACACCACTCCCCCCTTGGTGTCAGCATCGAACTTTGTAACTATACTGCCATCAAAACCCACTTCTTCAAAAAACGTCCTAGCCATCTCCACCGCATCGTTCCCGGTGAGCGCGTCTCCAACGAAAACCCTAAAGTCCGGCTCAACCACCCTGATTATCTTCCTCATCTCATCCATCAGATTTCTCCTGGTGTGCATCCGCCCAGCTGTGTCCACGAGCACAACGTCGAACCCTTGCTTCCTGGCCCTCTCGACAGCCTCATAGGCAACCGCAGCCGGATCGGCGCCGTAACCTAGGCTTACAAGGAACGCCCCGGACATACTCGCGATCTGGGACACCTGCTCAATAGCCCCAGCTCTGAATGTATCGGCGGCTGCGATCACTACCCTGTAACCCCTTAACCTCAGACGGTAAGCAAGTTTTCCGATTGTGGTGGTTTTTCCGTGGCCGTTCGGTCCCAGGAAAACAACCTTGTACGGCTCAGCTCCGCCTTTCCTGACCGAAACCTCACGCTCGAGGTTGAAAACCCCAGCTCTTTCAAAAACATCCAGCAAAACGGCTTTAAGCTCTTCCCGGATGAACTCCGCAACGCTACTCCCACGTTTAACACTTCGCCCCACCACCCTTTCCCGAAGCTGAGCAATAAGGCCCTCCGCGACCTCAAGGGCTACGTTGTTCTCCACGAGCTCTAGCAGAAGCTTAGATGAAGCCTCGTCGAAGCTTTCAGGAGTTATTTCCTTGTACGCCAAGGATCTGACAAACTCCCTGAAAACCCGTGAAAGCCCTTGCTGCATTGCGGGCTACCTTAACGCGGCCTGCAACTGTTGCAGTCTCTGGAGAATCTTGTTGAGCTCATCAACTCTTCTCTCGATGAGCTGCTGCAGCTCATCCCTTCTTTGCTTCAGAAACTCCAGCGTGTCGTTAAGGTCTTTCTCAACGAGGATGTTGGACCCGATGGATACGAGGAACTTGTCCTGCCTGTTTATAATAGCCCTGGCATAGACGCCCGTCGATATAGGTATGAGGATCTCACGCGAGTCGCCAAGCGAGCTTATGTTCTTCAGAGTCGCAACTGTTGCGTCAACCTCCACGAGAAGATTCTGGGCAAGCGATATCTCCTTTTGAAGCTCCTCCGCTAGCTGAGTAAGCAAACCATACTCCTCAGCTAGACTTGCTCTTTCCTGCTTAGAGCTCATATATGAACCCTCTCGTCGCTTGTGACGGCAGAGCACTAATAAGGCTTTTCGTTAATATAGCCCATGCGTGGAAACCCCCTTCACGTGTTCCAGACCCCATCGAGACTTTCTGTGGCGCCCAGCAAGTAGCTTAGTGAGCGTGGGAGGAACTGGGCAAAAATCCCCGCTTCTCCGCTCTACGTGCTAGCGCTCTCAGGTGATTACCAAGGCTCATAGCGCCCACGCGGGGCCTGTCAACTCAAGCAAACCCTACGAGAAGCCGAGGCAGAAACGTGGCAAAGCGCCCAGAAACGCGATCGCTGCCAAAAAGCCTAGCGCGTGTAAACCACGACTTTGTCTGAGGAAGCCAAGCTCTTAATGTAGTTGTCCTCGATCTCGTCTACACTAACCTCCTTCACGCTGTGTATTTTAATGTGGTTTCGTGTAACCTTGTGCCTGCTGCCTAAAACACTGTAAACCTTTTCCATGGCCTCACTCTCCTTAACTGCACGGACGTAGATTCTGAAACCCTGCCGCGCTCCGAGCCGGAGTTTCATCTCGCCACGGATTTCGAATGTCCTAGCAATCATAGGTCTCTCGTTCTTCACCTCCAACTTCCTCAAAAACTTTTTGTCCACAACGGCGCTGTAGGAGGAACACGTTATAGTATACTTCTTTCGTGTTCAACACCACTTTCTCCCATTCAACAAGGGTTTATTGAGGCCATGGAGGGTGCATTCGAGCACGACTTGGCTTGAGAAGTGTAACAACCAGTTTAAGGGGCAGGTGAGAGCGGGGAAAGAGGAGCGAGGAGCAGCAGGAGTAACTGGACAGCTCGGGTGTTTTGTGGCAAACTTTTTAAGATAGCATTGCAAGCTCCCGTTGGGGGCCGGTCGTCTAGTGGGAGGATGCCGCCTTCGCAAGGGCGCGGATTCGAGGGGCTCCGGGAGCGGCGGTGGTCCCGGGTTCGAATCCCGGCCGGTCCACTTTTCGGAGGTTTTCACTTTCAGCTTATTCGGCAAGGGTTTTTGTTGCTCTACGGTTATATTTCAACTGTAGTGTGCGGATTTCGAATGGTTAACGTAAAGACTCGACTGCGGGGTGTGAGGTGGTGATGGTTAGGGAGAATGGTAACATAGGTGTTCTCTTCGTTGATGGGAGTGAAGAGTCGAAGCGCCTGCTAGCAAAGCTGGCTGAAAACGGTCTTTCCGGCTTGATCGAGGTGGTTGACGTTTCGAAAAACAGCCTTAGGGGTTGGTTACTTCTTGAGTACGGGACCTCAGAGGTTCCACTATTAGTCACGGAAAAAGGGGTGCTCTCGGGTTCGAAGAGCATCGAGGAGTATATCAATAAGCTCCTTAAAAGCTGAAATTTTTTAATCATCTCGTAATTTTTGTGTCGTGCACGTAATAGTGGATGCTATCGTGTGGATTCTCCCAGCCTACTTTGCCAACGGGGCCCCAGTTCTAACCGTTCATGTTATCCGGCGGGCTGGTTACCGTCCGCACCCCCTTGACTTTGGGGCCACATTCACAGACGGAAGGAGGGTTTTAGGAGACAACAAATCTATTGAGGGTTTCCTAGGCGGGGTTGCCGCGGGGACTGCCGGTGGAGCCCTGTTGCAGCTTTTCGGGCTGCATGACCTCTTGTCCGCCTTCGTGATGTCCATCGGGGCACTAACAGGCGACCTGGTAGGCGCGTTCATCAAAAGGAGGCTGGGTCTAAGACCCGGAGATCCCGCTCCACTTTTAGACCAACTGGACTTTGTGGCGGGATCGGTGCTCGCCTACTGGCTTTACAAGCCACCACCGCTGGAATACGTTGTGGTGGTTGTTGTTCTAACGCCTCTTATTCATCTAGTCACCAATGCAGTGGCGTACGTTCTGGGGATAAAAGACAGGCCATGGTAGCCTAAAAGCGCGTGGGAGGCACATCGTAAGCATCGAATCCGCGGGGGTAGATCAGCGCGGCATTGCTGAAGAAGTTACAGGCTCCCGTTCCGGCCCCTCAAACGCCAACGTCTTCGCAACGGATCCGCTTTTTCCTTAATGCCTCTAGGTACGACTGCGGGGGTGGATCCGTCTCGTAGAGTAGCTTTCTGTAGGCCTCGAGAGGCGTGAAGCTCAGCCCGGCTATCTCACTGTAGAGATGGATATCCACTGCCGGTGAGATCTCGTCAATAACAGTTCGCCAGTTCGGGTCGCGAAGTATGTGATGCGACACGATGTTGATTCTCTTCACCCTTAAAGCCTTTGCTAGGTTCTCTAACCCCTTGCTTAACTTGTCCTTGCCCCTGTCTCCTAGGTAGGTTGGGGGACCACCGATTACGGCCACTTTGAAGCCCTCATTTAGCAAAACCATCAGCGCTGCATCGGAGACGGGTCCTTGGACGTCAGGCATGTAAGCCAGTATCGCCTCACCCCCGACGTACAACTTGAAGCAGGCAACCCAACCCAGTTTCTCATCCCCGTGAACTGCGAGAAAGCTTTCGAGAAGCGTGTCGCCTACCTGCAGTCTCCCCGTGTCCGCGAAGATCACCCTAGCACCGCTCTTCGATTCTTCGAGCGCTTTGAAAAACTGCTGGGCTCGACGCTTCTGGTTGAAGTTTATGCTAGAGGTTGGCGACTTCGCAAGCAGCGTTTTACCGGAGTAGACCTCTAGGAATGTCTCCTCATCGGTGCACTCGTAAAGCGACTTATAGGGTGGTGTGTAGTGGTCCCGGTGGTAGTGCGACACCGTAACAACATCAGCCTTACCCGCGTACTCCACGATCTTCTCTCTGAGCCTTCTCAGAGACCTGAACTCCTCTGGGTGCGGCGGCAGACCGTAACGAAGCGGTCCGAGGCTTATCCCAGCGTCGAAGAGAATCCTCGCGTCTGGAGTTTCAACGTATAGACTCATCGAGCGCACTCCTAGGCTTTCGTCCGCGATCGGAGTTATAGTCACTCTACCCACTTTAAGCATCGCCGATAACCCTCGCTCTCCTCTGCTCGTGGTACCTGCGCCAGAGCTCCTGCAGTGTCGTGACCTCTTCGGGGCTCTTGTCCGGCCTTATTCTCCTGATCCTCGCGAACCTCAAGGCAAGCCCCGAGCTATACCTCGGACTTCTCTGTATCTCCGAATAGTCCACTTCGACCACGATCTGCGGCTTCACGTGGACAACCCACCCCTCTTCACGCGTCTTCAGCTCCAACAGCTTCCTAGTTATTTCCTCAAACTCAGCGTCAGTTAATCCTTTGAAGGTCTTCCCGACGACGACGAAGCCTCCTGCGTTCTCATCTCTAACTGCCAAGTAGTAGTCGCTGAGCCACCCGGCACGCCTCCCGTGCCCCCACTCAGCGGCAACTATCACGCAGTCAACCGTGTCGGCTTTTTTCAGCTTCAACCACTTCTTTCCACGCACGCCCGGCTCGTAGTTCGACCCCGGCTGCTTGCACACAACGCCCTCGTGGCCCTCTCTAAGCGCCTCCTCGTAGAAGGTTTCCAGCTCCTCCACACTCGAGACGAACCTCTGCCTTGCGAGAAGCTCTCGTCCCAGCGCGTCCTCCAGAAGTTTTCTACGAGTAGCATAAGGCTCGTCGATCAGCATTCTGCCGTTCAGGTAAAGTATGTCAAAGAAGTAGACCTGAAACGGGACGCTCCTGAGGAAGCTTCTCAGCTCGTTTTTCCTTCGAAACCTGCGGGCCAGCTCCTGGAAGGCTACAGGCCTGCCCGCAACCACCCCCACGGCTTCGCCGTCCACCACCGCCGACTCCGCTTTCACGTGCTCACGCACCTTGTCAACAACGTCTGGAAGAAACTCCGTTATCCTGTGCATTCGCCTCGAGAAGATCTCAACCCTACCGTTCTTGACGTGCACCTGCACCCGAACACCATCGTACTTGAACTCTGCTGAAGTGTAGCCCGAGTGCTCTCGTAAAACCTCTAGCGGACTGTACGCCATATCCGCGAGCATGGGCTTAACGGGCCTGAAAATCTCTAAACTCACACTCCTGATGTCTTCACGGGCGACGACCCTCCTAGCTAGCTCACCCAAATCCCCTAGTAACATGTACCCTCTTCTGATCTCCTCCCCTGTGTAGCCTCCCATCTTGGCCAAAGACTCCAGAATAACCCCGACGTTAGCGCCTATTCTAACCTCGCCAAAGAGCATCCTTAGGAGGTATTCCACCTCCTCCTCACTCATCCTCGAGAAGAGGCCGCGGAGAAGCATAAGCTTCCTCTCTCTGGCCCCCTCGCCGCTCGCCTTTGAGATCCTGTCCAAGGTAGAGTACACTTCCTGAAGGGTCGGAGGCTCTCCCATGAGCGGCGCGATCCTGCTGTTCCTCAATTGCCGAATAGCATTGATTACGGTAGCATAACCCACACCTAACTCACGCTCATCCCCTTCGGGGAAAACAAACCCCGTAAGAAACCTCGCTGCGAGAGCGGCCTCTTCCGGGGTCAGCCCTTGAAAGAAGCTGGCCAGCACCCTAACCTTCTCAAGCCTGCTTCTCTTATCCTCGACCTGCTTAGCCACCTTCACGAGGTCGCTGAACGTCAAAGCCACTGCGCACTAACCCGCTTTTCTAAACCTGCTCCACTATATTTTCTCAACGCCGCTCTCATAGCTCTTTTTGTCATCCTAGGGCTTTTCCAAGCTAATTCCAATGATCCGCCACGTTGGGGGTCAGAAGCTGCTTCTCGAAAGTAAAGTGGGAGCTACACACGTAGGGGGGTCACTAAAACCCTGCTTCCTCCATTTTACAGGAGCAGCGGGCAAGCTTATCTTTTCGCGTTCTACGCGAAACCGTCGAGCGTCAGCTGGCTCCTCCTACCCCAAACCATCCTAAGCCGCTCGATTAAGGTTCTCACTCTACTCTCGGAGAACGAGTTCTCGTCCACTAGGAAACGCTCAAGTTCGTCGTAAGCCGGCTCCTGAAACTCTAGACTGTAGCTCTCCTTGACGGGCGGGTTGAGGAATATCTCGAGAACCTCCTCGTAGCCCGCTAGCTTCTCCCTGATGCTTCTAGGTAGCTGGTCAATGCTCCCGTACCTCTTTATCAATTGGAGGGCCTTTTTAGGGCCAACCCCCTTCACCCCTTCGTTGTAGTCAGTGCCCACCAGGATCGCTATTTCGACGAGCTGGCGCCTTGATATACCTAACCTCTGGAGCACGCCCTCAAGCTCCACGAGCTCGGGTTCGAGCCTCCTCGCCACCCCCTTGCTCGGCAACCACTCTGTACCCGTAAGGGTTAGGTAGCGGAGTAGGCGTGGGGAGCCGTAAAGCAGAGCGTCCCAGTCGAGAGTGGCTACAGCCCACGCGTCGCCCTTAGATACCATGTAAGCGGCCTGAGCCTCTGCGTCGGCCGGAGCGTCCACTACAGGCCACCCCATAAGCTTGACGAGTTTCTTAGAGCTCTCTATCACCCACTCATCAACCTTCACGGCGACGACGGCCTTCGAGAACGCTTTCTCGTACTCGCCTCTGGCCAGCAATTCCCGCATCTCCTTCTCGGCTTTTTCCCGGAGGAGTCTTCTCTTTGCAAGCTCACGCTGCTTTAGAGGTAGCGGTGGACCGTCAAAGACGAAGATGAAGTCACAGTGGTAATCGACAGCGAGCTTTGAGAAACGGGAGGCGAGGCCTACAAGGTGCGAAGTGACCTTTCTTTCCTTGTTCTCGAGAGGCTCGCCGTCGGGTCGGCGGATCAACGCGAGAAACTGGTAAATAGCGTTTAGAGCGTCCACGACCAGAGTCTTACCCCTAATCCCGCTTAGGCCTATTCTCAGGCGGGGGATTATGGGTGTAAGGTGCGTACCCACAGTTATTCTTTTCAAGGCGGCTCATCGTTATATATTCTGGTGCTTGGAGGTGGGGCTGCTGGATGTGAGCGTGGAGCAGGCCGAGAATTACCTCAGAAGCATGAGGGTGGTGGTTTTAGACTTCTATGCGGAGTGGTGTATCCCCTGCAAAGCCGTCGAGGAGGTGCTCGACCAGGTCTCTAAAGCGTTCCGGTCAAGTACAGATGTCGCGTTCCTGAGGATAGATGTCGACAGGGATAAGAGGGCGGTGGAGAGGTTTGAGGTCTACGGTCTACCAACGGTGATAGTTTTCCAAAAAGGGTTAGAGGTGAGGCGGTTCACAGGCGTACCTAGGAACTTTGCCATCGAGTTAGCCAGGCTCATCAAAAGCTTATCCTAGCAGTTCGTGGAGTTCTTTGAGCAGGCCCCTTCTCTCAAGCCTTTGAAGCTCCGTGGATGTGTATCGGTAGAGTATGTCTCCTCTATCAGGCTGAAAATCCCACGGCGCCACGAGAACAACATCCCCAACCCTCATCCACATCCTCTTTTTAAACTTACCGGGAATTCTGCAGAGCCTAACCTTGCCGTCGCTGCAGAAGACCCTAGCCCTGTCGAAGCCTAGCAGCTGCTGGATAACACATAAAAGCGTTGTCTGCCCGTCGGGTAGCGGGATTTCTGCTTCTTCTTCGCCGCGGGCATCGGCGTCTTTTTCTTTACTCATATAAGGTGCTGACGTTTCCCAAGCTTATAAATATTTAGTTCTTTTGAGTGGCCTCTTCACCTTGCAAGACAACGAGGTTTATCTGAACTATGTCGTCTGTTATGGTATTACCCCTAACGTATTTGCGCCTGCGCTCACCCTTCTCCCTCGGCCGGTAGCCCGGAGGCCCTGAGAGAAGAAAGTATCCCTTCCTCGCTCCCGGGATATCCGGCCTCATGGGCTCGCCCGCCCTTCCAGAGCCACCCCTTATCTGCAACTTAACGCCCGGCCTGCCGATGAGAGCTCCATCTATTATATCTCCGATTTTAAGCCCTATGAGTCTGGCGGCCTGGTCCCCTTTCACTTCCACTTGCTCAGCCTTACCGCTTGCAGGGTCAGAGATTACCAGCTTGAACTCAGGCATACCTAAACCTCGTTATCGCGTTGAGGTGAACTTAAAAAGTTTTTTGCAGAGTGTGAAGGCTTTATTACTACGGTTGTGCAGGCTATCTCGTGAGCAGATCACCTCACTCGAGAGATCTAGTAAAGGTAAACTTCCGGATCACTGAGAAGGAGTACAAAGAGATGCGGCGGCTTGTTGAACAAGGACTGTACTCCTCGATCTCTGAGCTTGTTAGGCACGCGATCGAGCTGCTTCTCGATGAGTACCTTGGATCGGTATAATGTAAGCCTTCTCTCCCTCCCAGTATATCTTTAGCCTTTCTTGGCTGGTCAATAGCTCGGCGGCGTCTGGCGAGATTAAGCGCACTTCCAATGTTCTGTAGGACTCCAGCTCCATAATCTGAATGAAGTCGCCGTGGGTAGATACGGCGATAGCTTCCGGTAGCTCGTCAACGTGCGCTAGAACCTCCACTCTTGAGGTGAACTCGTGACTCAGGTAGAGGCGCGTGACCGCGTAGCTATCAAGGTTCAGCAACTCTACGTGCCTAGCAGTCACACCAAGCACGTAGAAGACGCCACCGTTGAACCTCACCACATCACCTGCCTTGAAGCTCGGGAGCAGGAGCCTTATTGTTCTCTTGTACTTCTCTCGCCCGCTATCATCGATACCTATGAGCTTAGCTGTCTCTAGGACCTCGACGTACATCTTGCGCGACAGCAGTTCAGCAACCCGCCTGGCTGCACTGTAACTTGAGAAGTAGATGTCAAGCCCCTCCGGCTTCTCTTCAACCTCCACTGGAATAACGCTAGAGTCCCTTAAGGCGAGCTCCGAGATTCCCTCTTCAACCTGCTTAGCCAGCTCCCAGAGCTCTGACTGGGAAAATTTCCTGCCCTTAGCCCTCACCTGAACAAGAGCGGCCTTCTTCTTGGAGACCTGACCTAGACAAGCCTCGCAGATCGTTCTCACAACCGAGACGCCGACTACGTACTCCTCTACGTACTCGCCGGCGAGCTCCGGAAGAGCTTTACCCCTAACCTTGAGCGTCAGTAGCGAGAGGTCTTTAGACAGCTCGGCCTCGACCCCGCTGACATAGCCTCTAAACCTCAGAAGCCTCGAAGCCTCCCGAGCTATTTCGGCCTCCAGATCCCCGACGTTGGAGTGCCACTTACCTTTCCTGAATCTCAGCGCCCCACAGCTCCTGCAGACCTCCACCTCCAAGCGCTTTACTTTAGGCTCGGCGAGCGGGTGCTCTCTACGGTAGCACTCTTCGCAAACACCTTCTACCAGCTTGTCGACACGCCTGCCGCAGACAGGGCAAATCAGCATTCTTTGCATGATTGTAGCAGTGATACTTTCCGGGTTAGTGCTTTTTAGCTTTGCCCTCACCTCCTCCATGCATTCAACCAAGCCTTGCTCTATTTCCCGTAGATCGAAGATGTGAAGCAGATATTTTCAGGTGAATGCCTACCCAGCTTCAGCGCTTATCAGTCACAACTTATGTGAATATCTACATCCGCCCCTGGCAGTGTAGAGATGGTCTAAGTGAGCATGAGAGAGCGTCGCAGGAGAGCGGCTCTAGCTCGCCGGTCTTCGCCGGACTATTCGAACGGCATTCTGAAAATCTGTATGTAAGGGATGCCGCCCACCTCGAGCACGGCTTCGGGCACTGTTGGAAAAATCTTGGCAAGGTACTCGATGCAGGTCTTACCGAAGGCCGTGATGCTGTCCGCACGCGCAAGCAAACTTTCAAGCTCAGGAGAGTTCGAGTCGACTAGAATCCCCCCGAAGAACTCCTCCGTAAACCTGATCTTCACTCTACCGTGGTTAACCTCGCTACCCAGCAGATCCTCGTCGCACATCGCTACGACGGTGTAGCCACCGCTACTGTGAACCTTGACCGATATCCGCTTCACTGGTTTCCCCCCGTGTTCGACCCATTGATTCCCCTGCCCCCGTGAGCTTGGAGAGGGGGTTGCTGGTGGGTGTTCGAGCAACACCTATACGCCCCCTCGGTTCTTATCAGCCACAGCGTGTGTGTAAGCTTACAATCATCATTTTCATTTTTATACTTAGCTGTGATAGTCGAGGTTGGCGCCGAGGTGTGGGAGAACGCCGCGGGGTGGCTTGAGGTGACCGGCCTTGCAAGGACGCTGTGGCGCCTAGGGAGCTGAAGCCGCTCAGCAAGGCCTTTTGCCACGAGAAACTCGAGGTACATCGCCTCGGCACTGGAGAGGCTCCGATCAGCGGGCTTCGTCAGGGGAGGCAGTAGTGGGCAACACGCGCTACGTCTACCTGACGGAGCGTGCCTGCGGCCTCCTCTTACTGCTCGGCTACAGCATCGAGGAGGTGGGGTGCGGCGAGTCGGCCTTGAGGCTCATTCGGCGCGCAACCGGAGCTACCTCCTGCGGAGCATCACTGTAGCGATGTGGTTGCAGATCCTGGCCTTCCTTACGTCGCAGTATGCTCGGGAGAAGCAACGGCTGCCTGCTGAAAAACCCTGAAGTAGCAATAATTAGTGTAACGATGTTATACTTTCAGGGTAATCATCGGAACAAATATTACCCCCCTTGTCCAAGGAGGGTATGGAGGCCCGCTGCCGCAGGCATTGGCCGGTGAGCTGTGACCCGGCCAGGGAGGCGCGGGCCAGGGTGCTTCCCCGAGAAAACTGGCGCCCGTAGCGGGGGAAGAGGGGGCGCCTGCACTCTCGGGGAAAAGATAGTGAGCGGGAGGGGGTAGCGTAAGGCAGGCCAGCGGGCCCCGGGCACCTAGGCTACGCCGACCCCCTATGTACTAGTGTTTAGGGGGGAGTGGCGGCCGGGGCCTGGGAGCCCGAGAGCAAGCCCCTTTAAAACACCCTTTTTTACCCGCCCAGCCCACCATTCCACGCTCCTCTGGGACGTGGTGGGACTGGGCTGGGTGGGGGGCCGGGCCCCCCGTGAGGGGGGTGGCGGGCTACGCCGGTGAGGCGCCGCGCCCCCAGGGATCCCCACGCGGGCTCCCAGCGCGGCCGCTGAGGCGTGAAAGTGCCGGCACGCGGGGCCGCGCTCCGCTCGTAGGGGCCCGGCTCTGGGCCGGTAGTGCCCGCCCGCAAGCCGGCTGCCCGAGGCCTGCGCCCCGCTCCGCTCGCAGGGGCCTGGGCGCGGGCTAGGGCAAGGGGCTTGGCTCTCGGGCTGCCCTACCCCGCCGCCCCCTGGCAGCCGGCCCCCTGCCCCCTGGGGGTGGACGGGCCGCAAGCGAGGCGTTGGCGGCGCCCTCCCCTGGCCTCGCGTTGGGGGTGCGCGGGGCTGTGGGGTGTGGCGCGGGGGCCGCTCTCAGCGCCGAGCCCCCCACCGCTGGCCCGCTGCTGGCCCCCTGGCGCCTCGGGGGTGTCCGGGGAGGGGTTGGGCCGGTCACAGGCTCTGTGCTACGGCTTGCGCGTGATACGTGGCGTGGCCCATAGGCCTGCTCGGCGCTCTCCGCGCTGCGCTCAAGCAACGGCGGGGTTGGCTGTGCTGCTCCTCCCCCGCACCCTGCTCCTCCGGGGGTGGGGGCGGATGGGGGGAGTGGCATGGCCAGCCCCCGTGGTAACGGCAAATTAGCGGTCGAAGGGTTCAGGGTGCTGAAATTCGAGGCGGAGCTGCCGGAGGAGCTGAGGGAGTTCATCAAAGAAGTGTACCAGCCGAGGGCCTCGCTGAGGTTCTGGCAGAGGCTGCTCGGCCTCGTCGGCGAGGAGCTCGAAGTTGCATGGAAGGCTGTGCCGTGGGCTTACAGGAAGGCCTTTAACGACATGATAGTGCCTAGCACTATGCCGAAGAGGAAATCCTACCTGCGGTTCCCGTTGATGTCGTATACGCTGAAGCATCATGGAGCAGGCCTTCAGGGAAAAGAGCTGATTATAAGGCTCTTCAGGAGGGCCTACAGTATTCCGTTGCCCGAGCGCGGCTTGGGGTGGCTTCGCATGCAGGAGGATGCGTGCAGGGAGTCTGGAGGGAAGCTGACGAGGTACGTCGCCGTGAAGAGCGATGGGCAGGTGAGCGTCGTGCTCCACTGCTCCCACAGCCTGAGCGCGGAGGAGCTGCTCGAGAACCTAGAAGCGATCGCGGTCGTAGATATAAACAGCAGCCACGGCTTCTACTTCCTCGCCTACGACCTCAGAAACGGGAGCTTCACAATCCGGCGCTTCAAGGTGCCGGAGGTTAACTGGGGGAGAATCAAGGAGCTCCAGCAGAAGGCCGCGAAGTCCAGGAAGCCGGGCGCGTGGGCCGCTGCGAGGTGCGCGCTGAGGAAGGCTTACAGGCGCCGCAGGGCTGCATTGCTCAGGGCAGTCGCGGAGGTGGTTAAGAGGCTTAAGGGTAGAAATGCGATAGTGTTCATAGACGTCCCATTCGACGAGTCACTCCGCAACAGCGGCCTGCAGAGGACGCTGAGGAGCTTCGCAAAGAGGCTGGAAAACGTGCTCGGCTTCCACGGCATTCCAGTAATCGAGAGAACACTACCTTCGAGGCGCTGCCCGCTCTGCGGAGGTAAGCTTGAGGAGGTCAGAAAGAGAGGGAGGACGAGGGTGATGCACTGCACGGGTTGCGGCGTGGAGTTCGAGCGCGACAGCGTGCCAGCGCTTCATGCATTAAAGCTGTTCATAGAGGAAGCCGAGGTCGAGGAGCTCGCCGAAAGGCTGGCGAAGCGCTACGGCCTCCAAGGCGTCCAGCGACTGCAGAGCGGCTAGAGGCCCCGGCCCGCGGTTGGCCGCCGCGCATCGCGGCGGCCGCCGGGCGCTCCTCCCCGGAGGCCCCCTCGAGGGGCAGGCCCGGGGAGGGCGATGCGACACCCCCGTGGGGCCACCCCGAGGCCGACCAAAGGATGACGACAACTTTAAGGGGGCCAGCAGGGGGCAGTAAAGGAGGAGCCTCGTGAGGAGTTTCGAGTAGTAATGATAAAAACCTTAACATTTCCTCCTCGTACCTCTACCCCTTGACCAGCCAGAGAGCGACGGGGGCGGAGGCTAGAAAGGGGTTGACCAGTAAATGTTTAAAAACCGAGCAGCCTATCGTTCGCGGATGATGAGGGTTGGTATTTACGACTGGTGAGTTGTGACATCAGGGCTGACTCGCTGCTATTTTGGATAGCTTGTCCCTCACGACAATTCCTTTACCCTGCACTATATCGAAAACGAAGATATCGGGGGGTACTGGGCGCCATCTCATCTTCCTTATGAAGAGGGTGCGGTAGAAAGTGTTCTTGACTCTCTCGAGCCCCAGCACGAAGACGCCTGCGGCCAGAAACTCCTCCACGCCGAAGCGGCTTAGGGCTGTGCTTCCAGTGGGTATCTCTGAGACTATGATGTTGGTTGTTCCGATCCTCTTTTCGAGGTTTATGATAAGGCTCTTGATATACTCGCGCGCCCACGCGACGTCTCCCTCATTCACCATAAGCGGAGCTATCGGATCGATGACGAGCCTCCTAGCCTTTATTCTCGCGGCCTCGCTTAGGATGCCGCTCACTATGGAATCCACTACGACGCTTGCAGGCTTGTTCCTTAGCCTCTCGACGAAATCGGGCATGAGGGTGAGGACGCTGAGGAGCCCCTGGCTTATGAGCGACTCGATGTCCCAGCCGAAATCGTGGGCTCCTTTTGCGAAATCCTCGTAGTCCTCGTCGACCAGAACGTAGATTCCCGGCTCACCCATCATAGCGCCTTTTACCAAGAAAGTCATCGAGAAGAGCGTCTTGCCCGTGCCCGTCTCGCCCGTGACAAGGTAAGACCTCCCCCGCAGGAGCCCGCCAACCCTCTCGTCGAGGCCCTCAATCCCTGTTTTCACGAGCTCGTAACCCGCCCTGCCTCGCGCAAGGCCTACATGTTGCTCCTGCACTATCTCCTCCTGGACCGGAACAGGCTCAACCTGCTCCTCCTCTACGGGTGGTTGAACTTGCTTCTTACGGTTAAGCATTAATTCTTCTGCGTCCTTACACGTTAATAAGTGAATCGGGCTTGGACGTAGCAGAGATCAACGCCGTGCGCAAGCGGTACCGGAGAGGGATGCTTAAAGTGGGGTTGATTTACCCTTCTTTCTACCGCGTAGCAGCCGACTCGCTGGCTTTCCAGATGCTGTACTACTACCTCAACTCGCAGGAGGACGTCATCGCCGAGCGATTCGTGCTTAACGACGACGGATCACCCCGGGTGGTTAGCCTCGAGAGCCAATCCCCCCTGAGGTCATTCGACGTGGTGCTCATCTCCGTGCACTACGAGCTAGACTTTGTCAACATCTTACGCTTCATGTTAGCCTCAGCGCTACCTCTAAGATCCCGCGAAAGAGATAAGCCGCTCTTCATGGCTGGAGGTCCTCCCGTTATCGCGAACCCCACACCCCTGTCCGAATACATCGACGTCCTCGCAGTCGGGGAGATAGAGGAGATTCTGCCTTCCTTCCTAGACGCTCTCAGGAGCGCGCGAGACGAGAAGAGGGCACTTCTAGAGAGCCTTGCTCCTGATAGGGGTTTCTACGTCCCCGAGCTCCACGAAGGTGAGGAGGTCTCGTTTACCTTCGCTCGAAGCCTCCCACGGCAGTTCCACCCAGCCGCTCAATTCCAGCCCGCTCAGGACCGTAACTGGAGGAGGCGCACGGCGATCGAGGCAAGCCGGGGCTGCTTCAGAGGCTGCAGGTTCTGCCTCGAGGGTAGGATATTCAACGTGGTGAGGGAGAGAGGTATGGGAGATGTTATCGGCATAGCGCTCGAGGGCCGCGAGGCTAACGGGTCGTCCTTTGTGAAGCTTGTGAGCCTCTCCTTCTTCGACCACAGCAGGGCAGACGATATACTCGAGGCTCTCGTCGAAGAGGGCTTCGAATTCTCAGTGCCGAGCCTGCGGGCGGAGACGCTTAACGAGAAGCGGCTGGAGATGATAAGGCTTGGGGGCCAGAAGACCTTGACGGTAGCTCCGGAGACAGGGTCTAAGGAGCTCGCCATGCGGATAGGCAAGTACCTTAGCCTAGAAAGGGTCACCGAGGTTGCGCAAACGGCTAGAAAGTTGGGCTTCACAGGGCTCAAGGTCTACCTAATGGTGGGCCTGCCGGGGGAGGACGAGGGCAGCCTCGACGAGACTGTCTCCTACATACTCAGGCTTTCCGGCGCCAGCGGCTTTAAGGGTGAGAGAGAGCTCAAGATCACGGTTAGCCCATTCGTGCCTAAACCCCACACACCCCTACAAGACCAGGCATTCGTGGGCCTGGAGGAAGCTAGGAGGCGGATACAGTACCTCAGGAGGAGGCTTGCCGGGCTCGCAGACGTGAGAGCCTACGACCCGAGGCTTGCCCTGATTCAAACGGTCATCTCGCGTGGCGATGCGCACGTCGGGAAGGCGCTAGCCGAGTGGGCTAAGATAGGTGGGGGGCTTGGATCATGGCGCAAGGCTGTAGCCGGTGCCGGTCTCGATCTGAGGAAGTACCTAGGAGAGCAACAACCCCCTCACCCGTGGGACTTCATCAGGCTGCAACCCAGGGCGGTGAGACGTAGCAATGGCGCTTTTTAGCTTCTCCCTCGATTCTTCCCGTGTTCGACTGCGCTTTCCCCCGCCTCTTGGGTGGCTTGGTGAGGGGTTGCTGGTGTGTGTTCGGGCGCGGGCTCGGTGCTGTGCGGTCACGGCGGCTGTGAAGGACTCCAGTGTGGAGCTGGGGCGAAAGAGGTTTTACTGTTTTCAACCTAGGAACCCATACCTGCTTCCGACAAGAGGCTTAGGTTAGTAAGAGCGGCATAAAGCCGAGTTACAGCGGATTCGCAGGAGATTATGTTCTGTAAAAACTGGTTTCAGGGGTGGGGTGTTTTCGCTTCCTAAGCGAGAATACCACAACTATAGCTCCTACACTACATGGAGTGTGTTTGACCGCGTACTTTGCTTTGTCTGACTGAATGATGGAGATGCCTGAGTAGTGGCTGTAGGGGGGTCAACATCCTGCCAAGGTTTAAGGGATAGGAGCTGAAGGAACCGTAAGCTATTATAGCGAGCTAAAGACTTATTATGTTTCAATGCATAGGATCTCTAAGTAGAGGTGTACTCTACGCTAATAGCCCACTTTGCTGATACTCATGTGGGTGTTAGGCCTTACGGGCTTGAATGGTGTCTCGAGGAGATCCTCGAGCACTTCAAGAGCTCTGTTGAGGAGGCTCTAAAGGAGGGTGTTGATGCAATAGTCTTCTCCGGAGATCTCTTCGACAAGCCGCATCCGCCTAACAAGGCTTTGAAAACAGTGATTGAGGCTGTTCACCGCGCTGTGGATAAGGGTGTTAGAGTCTACAGTATTCTAGGGGAGCACGACCTCCCTAAAGTATCCGATATCCCTCCACAGCACCTTATACCGGGCCTACGGGTGCCGTTCAGGGATGAGGTTCTCACGGACTGCCTCACGGTCAGCGGAGTTGAATACTGTATTAGCGGGGTCAACCACGTGCCCATAAAGTACAGTAGTAGCTTGAAGCAGAGGCTACTCGACAACGTGAAAAACGCAACATCGAGGACCGGCTGGCGCGGAGTACTCATGTTACACCAGAGCATAGCCAACTTCATGGAGTTCGAGCCAGGCCTCGAAATAAGCGAGCTCCCGGATAAGCCGATGTACATAGCTATGGGCCACTTGCACCGCAGGGTCAAGCATAGGCAGAGTAATGGGCAGATAGTAGCGTATCCAGGTAGCCTCGACATCATTAAGAGGGACGAGATCGAGGAGTGGAAGCAGAGAGGCAAGGGATTCTATCTCGTAGACCTCAGCGGTGATGAGGCAGTAGTCCACGAGGTCAACGTGGAGGTTATACCACAGGAAGTCGTTGAGACAAACCTCCAGAGACTCGAGAAAGACGTCAAGGAAGCCGTAGCAAGGCTCCCGAGGGGCAAGAGATCCATACTCCACGCAATCATATGGCTGAAGCCCAGTGAGAAAACAGATGTATCCAGCCGGGTAAGGAGCATTATATCAATGTTCTCGCAGAACATCAGTGTTAGAATCGAGAAGAAGTACATAGAGGAGAAGGATGTAGGTAGAGCACACGCATCCGGGCCGGTAGAAGAGGTTGAAGCCATAGCCAGTAGACTTGGAGGTAGCCAGTACCGTGAATTAGCTGAGAAAATATACTTGCTCAAGCAGGCAGTCCTCGAGGATGATAGAGACAACATCGATAGGCTCATCGAGGAGATCGCGGGCCATAGTTACTGGAGCAAGGTATTAAAGCCACCAGTGATCATGTTGCCGGAAACCCGGGAATCGCCAACCAGTCGGACACCAAGCTCCAGTGACTCAGGTAGGAAGGCATCCTCAAACATCCGAGAGGCAGGATAGCTATGGTAGACCAGCTCATCCTCAGAAAGATTAAGCTGAGAAACTTCCTCAGCCATCGCGAAACAGAGATCCAGCCCATGCATGGAGTCAACGTGTTTGTAGGCCCCAATGGAGCCGGTAAATCAAGCATACTCGAAGCAATATACTTCGCCCTAACCGGTGAAGCTTGGCGCACCCGGAGAACGGGGGATCTAGTGAACTGGAGGGCTAGTAGTGGTGAGGTAGAGCTGGAGTTCAGCATTGGTGGCGACGTATATGTTTTAAGGAGATCGATCAGTGGGCCCGGCACAGTCCTCCTAAAGAACGGTAAGCCTGTAGCTAGGGATAAAGAGGGCGTCGACAGGGCGCTAAGAGACCTGCTACATCTAAACCCGAAGCAGATCGAGAACATCGTACTAGTGATGCAGGGTGGGGTTACAGAGTTATTCAGGGACCTCGAGCCTAGCAAGAGGAGAGAGGCTATAGACACTATACTCGGCATTAGCGACTACCGGGAAGTCTTCAATAAGCTTAAGGATACACCAGTATCCGTTAATACAGAACACTTCACACTATCCTTATACCCGCATGTAGAGGGGCGTGGAAGCCTCCAGGCAATACTAGAAAGCACTAGGGAGAAGATTACTGACAGGTACAATAATCTAGTAAGTGAGATGCAGAGACTGGAACAAGAGATCATTAAACTAAAGAAAGAACTCCAGGAGAAGCAGAGGATCCTCCAAGAAGAAAACCTCGAGAAGCTCAAGGATGAACTTCTTCAATTAGAAAGGAAGCTAGGAGAGATTTCTGGAAATATAAATTATCACAGAGAAAGACTTAGGAAAGTAGAGGATGAGATTAATAAGCTGGAGAAGGAAAAAAGCAATTTAAGCAATAAGCTTGAGGGAAAGGAAAAAGAATTAAAGGAGCTAGCTGAAGCTACTAGGGTACTTGAAGCAAAGGGCCTCATCGAAGAGCTCGAAGAAAAGAGAAATAGACTCGATACCTTGGAGAAATCTCTCTCCAGCATTCAAGACCCTGTAGAACTCCTCGAGAAAACCCGTCGTGAGATCAGCGATATCATGCAACAGTATGGTGAAGACCCGGTTAAATTGCTTAACAAGAAGGAAGGGGAACTGAAGGAGCTAGAGGATAGGGAAAAGGAGCTTATGAGTAAATTAACCGGGATAGAGACTAGGCTTGATGAGATGAGACAACGTATTGAGAGCGAGATCAGCGATATCGATGAGAAGATCAAGATGCTAAACAGTACTAGTGAGCCCTCGTGCCCACTATGTGGTCAACAACTCACAAGTGAGCAGAGAGAGCACGTACTACAGAAGTTTGAAAACAGGAAAAGGGAGCTCAAAGCCCAACTAGAAGAGCAAGAGAAGAAGATACTTAGCGACAAAGCCAAGTTAGAGGTAGAGCTCAGAGGAATCAAGAGTAATCTTGAAAGGACTACAAGCGTAGTCAACGAGTTGAAGCAGGTCGTTGGGCAGCTCAAAATCCTTAAGGAACAATACGATGAAGAAAAGTATTCAAAACTACTAGACGAACTCGAAAAGCTTAGGAAGGAGAAAAGCCTACTTGAGAAGAGGATAGGCGAGCTCAATAATACTATTAGGGAGAAGCTCAACCTAGCTGAGATAGACATTGGAAAGCTGAAGAATATGCTGAATGAAGCAGAAGAAAAAAAGCATAAGGGCTCCATAGTGGAGAATGAAATAAAGTATCTTATGAAGGAGCTGGAGGAGCAGAGTAAGCTACTTGAAAAGAGGAAAGAAGAGCTTAAGGAACTACTAGGGCAAATCAAGGAGTTAGAAGATGAGAAGGAAAAGGTAGAAAGAAAGAAGAAAGAGCTTAAGGAAAAGATCAAAAACCTGGAAGAAGTGCAAAATAGAGTCAATGAGCTTGAAAATGAATTAAGTAACAGAAGAGAAGATCTAAATAAAAAGAATGAGGAGCTTAACAAGTTAAAGATGGAGGTTGAGGAGATAAATAAGGCCATCTACAAGGTCCACATGATTAAGTGGATTAGGGAAAACATATTCAGCGATAACGCTGTCCCCAGGATGCTTAGAACCCGTTACACAAGGCTATTAAGCATGTTCATGGAGGAGCTTCTAGGCAGGTTTAACATAGAGTATAGGGAGGCGAGCGTTGACGAGGACTACAACATTATCTTGAAAAGCGTCAACTACGATGCCGAGGTCAGCCTAAGCAGCATTAGCGGCGGCGAGCAGATAGCTGTATGCCTAGCGGCACTACTATCGCTATTCAAGATAGTTGCCGGCGGGAGGATCGGGTTCATAGCTCTAGATGAGCCGACAGTCCACCTAGATGACGACCGGAGGAGAGAGCTAGTCGAGCTACTCAAGGAGTTCCAGGGAGGCTCTATCATACCTCAGCTCATCGTGATAACCCATGACGAGGAAGTTAGAGAGGCTGCTGACAGGGTTTTCGTAGTCAGGAAGATTGATGGCTACTCCAGGGTAGAGGAGGCATCAATGGGTGGATCCGGGTGAACGAGTTCCTGCTAGAGATCCTCGCGAAGAAGAGGGAGTTGCTGAGAAGCCGGATTGAGAAAACCGGTCTTGAAGAGGTTTTAGCTAGAGCTAGAGAGCTCTGGGTCGAGCATGCTCCAGCAGTGTCGAAGCCTACTAGGTATGGTGCTGTCGACGGTAGTAATAACAGCATCGAGTTCAAGGGCTTAACGTTCTACGCTGTACTGGGCTACGCAATAGGCAAGGTAGGCGGTAGCGTTGTGGAACGCAGTGTCGGCGATATGGATATACTACTACACAGCGATGCAGGCGAACATGTCAGGCTGTTACGCGAGATATCAGAGGTCAAGGTAGCCGCGCTACTCCCTGAAACCGAGCTCCTCATGGTAGACGGGAGCATTATCTCACTACTGCTCAGGCCGAGGCCCCTAGCGGCTGAACCCCGGTTGAAGTATGCTGTGGAGAAGCTATGGGAGAAAGCTGGGCGAGACGTTGCACACGTGCTCTGGAGCGGGCTGAGAACCCAGCTTAGAGCTACCAGCTACTTCCTCTACGATCACCTCGTGTCACACCAGGTGGCTAGGGATCACAGCCTACTGCTCAGCGATCAGGTAGAGCTCATCGTGCTACTCGAATACTTGGAGAAGCTACTTGCTACAAGGATCCTGCTCGAGCAACGTGTTATTGGACGCGGTACTCCGGGCCTTGTATTCGTATCTAAGACTAGTAGGAGCAGGGATCACTTCACCGAGTTCGAGAACAAGCTGAACCGTATGCTACCGCCAGACATAGTAATCTTTAGTTACGCATCAACGAAGCCCGGGTTCAGTAGGCCCATGAAAGCAACAATCGAGGAGGTTAAGGGGGCCATGCCCAGTCATGGCGACTTAGCAGGTTTAATAGCTGAGTTCTATGAACGCCTAGACTTCATACTGAGCTATGTGAGGCTCGTGGAGAACGGCCCCGTCCTAATGCTCGAGATCCCGGTGGATAGAGATGTAGTGGGTGAGGACCGCTATGGTGATGTAGTTGAACACGTATTAAGGTACTTGAACAGCCTAGCCTATAATGGCTACCCGTACCCATTAATAGAGGCCCATAGAGGCTCGTTAATAACTAGAGATGACATAGAAAACATGGCTATGATTCTCGGGCTCCTGCCCGGGTCAACCGGTAGGGAGGTGCTGCTTGAATGGATCAGTTAGGCAGAATCATAGGGGAGACCAGCCACAGCAACGTGGTATTTACAGCTAAAAGACCTCCACGTGTCGGCGAGTATGTTCTAGTAGAGTACCCGGAGACAATAATTGACGGCATTGCTTCAAGATACGTGCTGGGCATGGTTGAACGCTCCATCATAGGCAACCCAGCACTGCAATTCAGGATTATTACCCCGGAATACGTGGAGAAAGCAGTGGATCTAGGAGTAGAGAAGACAGAGTACTCTATTGGATACGCTAGGCTAATCGGCTGGGTTGAGCCCCTCGAGAAAGGCAGGCTCTACACGCCTAAGTACCCGCCTAAGCCGAGTGCAGTAGTATATGAAGCTACAGCTGATGCCCTCAGCAAGGTCTTCAATAAGAAGGAGGACGGCTGGATTAGGATTGGATGTTTAGCGAACCACCCTGACGTACCTGTCTATGTTAATGCTAACGCTATTATCTCGAGGCATCTCGCAATACTGGCAGTAACTGGTGCCGGTAAGTCTAATACCGTGGGCGTCCTCGTAGATAGGATCGTCAACGAGCTCAACGGCACAGTACTACTCATCGATATGCACAACGAGTACGGGGGGATAGCAGGCGGGAAAACCCGTGATGTAACGCCCAAGATACACCCAGCCAAGCTAACGCTGTACGAGCTCTACCGGCTCTTGAGCCTAGATGAGAAAGCCAGCAAGCAGAGGATGTACCTGCGTAAAATCTACAGTGAACTAGAGAAGGAAGGGAAGATAGCTAGGGAGCCGGATGGGTTCCTAGATAACCTGGAGTCAGAGCTTGAAGCCCTACTGGAATCTGATCAATTCAAAAGGGATCGAGCCAGTATAGCCGACCTCCTCAACAAGCTCCAGGAGCTCAGAGAGAGGTATGAGGGCACTGTGCTAGCTGTTGATGCACCAATGGATATTAGGGAGGTAGTAGAACCCGGTAAAGCCAACGTATTGAAGCTGGGTAGTGTTGACGAGGAAGTCGCCGATGTGGTTGTCTCACACTACCTCGAGAGGCTGCTAAGGGAGAGGAAGAGGTCCTCCACGGGGAAGGAGGGCTACCCGGTACCGGTTCTAGTTGCAATTGAGGAGGCCCATGTACTTATACCCCGTGGAAGGAGCACGCTAACCAAGAGTATTGTGGCAAGGATCGCCCGCGAGGGCAGGAAGTTCGGTGTAGGCTTGTGCCTGGTTAGCCAGAGGCCTAGGAACGTTGATGAGGATGCCTTGAGCCAGACGAATAACAAAATAATACTAAGGCTTGTTGAACCGAGTGATCAAAAGTATGTTCAGCAGGCTAGTGAAACCCTGAGCGAGGAAATGCTTGGGATGCTGGCCAGCCTAGATGTCGGTGAGGCAGTAGTACTAGGCTTGATGACGCTGATACCGGCACTAGTGAAGATCGATAAAGCGGAAAACAAGACAGCGGGCAGCGACATCAATGCTGTGGACGCCTGGAGGAAACACCTTGAGACGGTCAAGGAGGAGGCTAGGCGTGGAGAGGAGTACGACCCCTATAAAATGTACTAGGTAGGATGCTATAGCTCGCGAGACATCTATATCGTTTTGAAAGCCATTTAAACCACGGCTCCCATACTTTACAGGGCTGTACTACCTCCTGTGGAATATGAACGCGGCGACATGGCCGCATATCCTCGCCTTTCTCATGTAACCGTAGGCGCGGAAGAAGTAATTGCAGAGGACCTGCTGAAAATCCCTGTAGTAACAATAACTAGTGTAACGATGTTATACTTTCAGCGTTAACATCGGAGCAAATATTAACCCCCTCTGCTAGAATGCAACTGAGGCCCGTAGCCGTAAGAATTGGCCGGTGAAGGGGTGAGCCGGCTTCAGCGGCGCGGGCCAGGGTGCTTCCCCGAGAAGACTGGCGCCCCAGCGCGGCGCCTGCACTCTCGGGGAAAAGAGAGTGGGCGGGAGAGGAAAGCGGCTCGAATCAGGCAGGCCAGAGGCCCCGGGCACCTAGGCTACGCCGATCCCCAATGCACTAGCGCTTAGGGGGGAGTGGCGGCCGGGGCCTGGGAGCCCGAGAGAAAGCCCCTTAAAAACACCCCTTTTTTACCCCACGTAACCCCACCCTCTCGCGCTCCTCCGGGACGTGGTGGGAGCGGGGTTACGTGGGGGGCTGGGCCCCCGCGAGGGGGGTGGCGGGCTACGTCGGTGAGGCTCCGCGCTTGTGGACGCTCCGCTCGTAGGGGCCTCCCGGCGTGGCAGCGGAGGCGTGAAGGTGCCGGCACGCGGGGCCGCGCTCCGATCGTAGGGGCCCGGCTCTGGGCCGGTAGTGCCCGCCCGCAAGCCGGCTGCCCGAGGCCCGCGCCCCGCTCCGCTCGTAGGGGCCTGGGCGCGGGCTAGGGCGGGGGGCTCTTGCTCTCGGGCTGCCCTACCCCGCCGCCCCCTGGCAGCCGGCCCCCTGCCCTCGGGGGTGGACGGGCCGCTACCGCAGCATTGGCGCCGCCGGGCCTGGGCTGGCCTCGGCGGGAGGGCCGCGTTGACGCCCCGCGCCTGGGGCCGCGCGCGGCACGTGGGCCGGGGTGGCCGAGTCAAAGACCGTGAGACTGCGCTCGCGACCGCTGATGCCGATCGACGCGCCCAGCCCTGTGGACGCTAATCCGCGCTGAGCTCAGCTACTGTAACGACCGCTAGCTCACAAGGTGTGATTCCACGCAACAACGCCCCTGTGGGGGCTGGGCTTTGGCTGCGGCTCCCCCGCACCTCACGCCTCTGGGCGTGGAGGCGGATGGGGGCCGCGGCTCACGCCCGGCCTCCCAGGTGAAAGGGGTGAGACTATGAGCGGGGAGGGTAAGGGGAGTAGAAACGGCGAGAAGCGCGTCGATGCGTTCAGGGTGTGGGAGGTCAAGACCAACAATGAAGAGAGACAGAGGCTACAGCGGCTCTACCTCAGGGTGTCGAGTGCAGTCAAGGAGGCGTGCAGGGTCCTTACGAAGAGATACGGCGACGCGTTCAGAGAAGACCCGGAGAGGTTCAGCAGAGAGCTGGTCGAAGAAGCCTCGAAGCTAGCTGGGCTGCCGAAGAACCTCTTCTGGTACGCCGTGGAGTGGCGGGGCATGGTTGCCGAGGCTAGGGGGAAGTCGAAGAGGCGGAGCAGGTTCACTCCGCCACCAGTACCGCTGCTGGTCAAGGTGGTCGGCAACGGCGGTAGGCTTCACGGCGCAACAAATGCTCTTGCAGTGCTTGACGCCTCTAGGGGCGAGCTACGCGTGCCCAGCGCTGGCATCACAGCGAGACTGAGGCCGTCCTTAATTAGAGCTGTGCTCGAGGACATACAACGGTTCGGCGACACGAAGCTCATGCTACAGCTAACGGCGAGGGGTAGGCTTCGCCTCATTGCGCACCGCACGGTTAGGCGGGTGTGGTGGGACGGCAATTCCAAGCTCGCGGTGGTAGCGTTGGACGTGAACAGTGGCCACGGGCTCTACCTGATGGCCTTCGCATTCGACGGCGAAGTCAGGCTCCTGACGCAGAGAGTCTTCAAGCCACCGAACACCACCATGCTGAGGCTACTGGCAGCAATCATGACCAGCTACTCCAAGGTTAAGTGCTGGAGTGAAGCCGTCGAGAGGTTCATGGAGAGGAGGGACGTCGAAAAGCTACGGAGAGAGGGGAGGGGCTCCGCGGTAGAGGAGGCGGTGAGGCTCGCTGAGAGGCTCAGGGCGAAGCTAAAACTGACCCCTGAGAGAGCTGAGAGAATAGCTAGGCAGGCATCGAGGAAGGTGAAGAAGGTGAACGACGACTGGGTCAGGGCAACCCTAAAGGAGCTGAGAGCGCTGGTGAGAAAGCTTAGGGACCAGGGCTACACGGTCGTCATTGTAGCGGACGTGCCAAGGGCCGAGTCCCTAAGGGGAACGAAGCTACAGCGAACACTGCTCAGAGCGGCGGAGAGGCTGGAGAACCTAGCGCTCTACGAAGGGGCGAGGTGGTTCCAGCCGGAGAACAATGTCTCGGGCAAGCGGTGCCCTCTCTGCGGCTCGTGGGGGGTAGAGGTGATGAGGAGATGCTACCGCTGCCCCAAGTGCGGCCTCACCTGGGGCAGGGACTGGGCTGCAGCGTTCAACGCCGCAAAGCTCTTTCTAAAGGCCTGCAGAGCAGAGAAGCACCTAGAGGCTCTGGACAAGTGGCTCAGCCAGCACCCCAGAGCCCCAACCCACGGCCTGAGAGACAGGCCAGGGCACTAAAGGCAGGCCAGCGGGCCCCCGGCCCCAGTTCCCGGCACGGCCACACGGCCGCACGCCGGGCGCCGCGCGCGGCGCGAGGAGGGGATGTGCCCGCGGCGACGCGGGCAGAAGGCCGCCCAGCCGGGGCGGCCCCCCAATGGGGACCCATGACACCCCGCAAGGGGGCCCTCAGAAAGGTGAAGGGGGCAGATGAGGCCAGGCGCGGTCGCCTAAGGGAAAGTTTATTAGCCATGAAGCCCTCATTTAGGCGTGAGGGCCGGGGTGGCCGAGTGGTCAAGAGGCCTATGAGGCCTGGCACGCGTCGGGCTGCAGTGGTACCTAGCCGGTGAAACCCGATTTTACCCCGGGTTCGAATCCCGGCCCCGGCTCTACCGTGATTTCTCGGAGTCATGGAGAACCGCATGTAAAACAAGGGTGCAATGAAGAATAATCTTGTTGCTATTGTATATAACATCGTTACGTTCAAGTATAACGAAAAACTTTATAGTCTCGTCCTGCATTACCGGAGTGAGACTGCACGCGTATTCCGCCAGCAGAGAGCACCTCGAGCGTAAGACGGTGTACCGTCTGAAGCTATGAAAAGGTGTGTTAACTGGCGGGTACAGCGTGCAGTTTTCACGCTCATCAAACACTGGGTGAAGTGAAAATGGGTGGGTTACCTGTAACTGCTAAGTACGTGATCAAAGCCCGAATGACGGTATCAGGGGTCGTAGAGAAGCACGACATAATCGGCGCTATATTTGGACACAGCGAGGGGCTACTAGGGCGGGAGCTCGACCTTAGAGAGTTGCAAAAAGTTGGTAGGATTGGAAGGATAGAGGTAAGCACGCGGGAGCAGGACGGCAAGCTGATCGCGGAGATCGAGATCCCCTCAAACTTAGACATGGCCGAGACAGCCATAATCGCCGCCACGATCGAGAGCATAGACAAGGTTGGACCCTACAACGCGGTTACGGAGATCGTCGACATAGAAGATGTAAGGGCCGAGAAAAGGCGCAAAATCATTGAGCGCGCGGTAGAGCTATACAAGAAGCTGGCCAGCACAGTTCCCGAGTCTAAGGAGCTCGTAGAGGAGCTTCTCAAAAGGGTGAGGACAGCCGAGGTTATAGAGTGGGGAGAGGAGAGGCTCCCCGCGGGCCCAGAGGTTGATACCTCTGATACACTCATTATCGTCGAGGGTAGGGCTGACGTCCTCAACCTGCTTAAGCATGGGTACAGGAACGTGATAGCGATAGGCGGAGCGACGGTGCCCGCCAGTCTAAAGGAGCTCTGCAAAAAGAAGAAGGAGGTCATCCTTTTCGTGGACGGCGACAGAGGCGGCGAGCTCATAGCCAGAAACGCGCTCAACGTCTTAGACATCGATTTCGTCGCCAGAGCGCCGAGCGGCCGCGAGGTTGAAGAGCTAACAGGTAAGGAGATCGCACGAGCCCTCCAAAACAAGGTGCCCGCGAGGGAGTTCTTGGAGAGCTTAGAGAGGGAGAGGAGGCAGGCAAAGGAGGTTAAAGCGGAAGTTGTAATACCTCCGTCAAAACTGATCAAAGCCGCGAAGAACAACCCTCCGGTAGCAAAAGAGGTCTTCGTCCCTCAGGGGGTCGTGGATACGATCGAGCAACTGAAGGGCACGCTTGAGGCTGTGATGTACGACAGCGAGTGGAGGGAAGTGGCGCGCGTGCCTGTGAAAGAGGTCGTGGACAAGTTAAAGGACCTCGACGGGGTCGCGCATATTGTACTGGACGGGATAATAACTCAAAGGCTCGTAGACACGGCCTTTTCAAAGGGCGTTAAAACGCTAATTGGAGTTAGAGTGGGCGAGATTATCAGGAAGCCTGAAGACCTTACGATAGCAACCTTCCAGCTCGTTAGGCCTCTGCAGACCGAGAGCCCAGAACAGCAACAGAGTAGCTCATAATAGGTGCATTTCTTCACCTTTCCGCTCAGGTCAGTCCAATCATCGCCGGGTATACTACTACGTCTTAAGGCTTAAAACCTTGCTTGTTCTTCACCGCGGACACGCCTGATGACCGCGTAAACAATATATTGATGGCTGCGTGTGAGCGTCAGGTGCTTGGCTATGCCAAAGATGTTGTATTGCAACTTCTGCAAGAGGCCTATCAAGCCTGGAGAGGGGTTAATGTACGTACGACTAGACGGCACTGTGGAAAGGTACTGCTCTTCTAAGTGCTTCAAAAGCGCTGTGAAGCTACACAGGAACCCGAGGAGGACAAAGTGGGTTATAAAGAGCGCGCAGTAGGGATTATCTGACAAGATGCTGTAACTTACGCGGGATATAACGTGGTTCGCAATGGAGGCTTCTCATGACAGCTATATTAGGGCTCCTATTGTTGTCGTACTCGGACATGTAGATGCGGGAAAAACCACTCTCCTGGATAAGATCAGGGGCACAGCTGTCGCGAGGCGAGAACCGGGAACGATAACACAGCACATAGGGGCTTCATTCCTTCCGTGGAAAGCTCTCGAGGAGATCTCGGGCCCCCTCCTCAGCGAGCTACGGGTGGAGATAAAGATACCCGGCTTCCTCGTCATCGATACACCAGGTCACGAAGCCTTCTCCAACCTGCGGTCACGGGGGGGAAGCATCGCGGACATAGCTATCCTGGTAGTGGACGTTCAGAGGGGTTTAGAGCCGCAAACGTTCGAGTCTATCGAGATTCTCAGAAGCAAGCGCGTTCCCTTCGTCGTTGCCGTGAACAAGATCGATAGGATACCCGGCTGGAAGAGCAACCCGAATAGGCCTTTCATAGAGTCCGTGAAGTCGCAGGATGAAAACGCGGTTTTGAGGCTCGAGGAGAACCTCTCGTACATCATTGAACAGTTTAGGTCTATAGGGTTCCGCGCAGACAGGTACGACAGGATAAAGGATTTCACCAAAGTGCTGGCGCTCGTTCCCGTAAGTGCCTTGACCGGTGAAGGGCTTCCCGACCTCCTGCTGGTTTTGGCAGGATTGTCGCAGCGCTTCCTCATAAAGAGGCTAATCGCAAAGGTGGCTCCCGCCCGTGGCGTCGTCCTGGAGCTCAAAGAGGAGGTTGGTTTGGGAACAACTGCCACAGTTATAGTCTACGATGGAGTGCTGAAAAAGGGAGACCTTGTGGTCGTTGGAGGTCTCGAGAAACCCATAATTACCCGCGTGAGGCTCCTTCTGATGCCAAAGCCCCTCGACGAGATGCGCTCACCCGAGGATCGCTTCCTTGAGGTCGACAAAGTATTCGCCGCGGCGGGAGTCAAGGTCGTAGCGGAGGGGCTCGACGCCAGTGTTCCGGGCGCTCCCTTGATAGTTGTTCCAAACGAGGAGAGCGTGAGCCAGGCTGTCAAAGAGGTTCAGGAGGAGGTTCAGGCCACGAGGTTTCAGAGAGACATCGCAGGGGTTGTCGTGAAGGCAGACACCCTGGGGACGCTCGAGGCTCTCGTTGGGTACTTGAAGAAGAACAACGTACCGGTCAGGCTTGCCGATGTCGGCCCTGTCGCCAAGAGAGATGTTGTTGAGGCTAGCTTCGTTAAAAGCCTTGACCCGGCCTTAGCTGCGATACTCGCTTTCAATGTCAAGGTTTCCCCGGAGGCCCGCGAGGAGGCGGCGCAGAAAGGTGTTCCGATCTTCACAGAGCGCATAATTTACAGGCTGGTGGAGGACTACATGAAATGGCACCTTGAGCAGAGACAGCTTGAAAAGAAAAAGCTCTTCGAAAAAATTACCCCACCCGCGGTCGTCCAAATACTTCCGGGATACGTCTTCAGGCGAAGGGACCCCATAATAGTAGGCGTTCGCGTCGTTGCCGGCAGGCTAAGACCCGGCGTTAGGCTGATCACAAGGGATGGTAGAGAAATAGGCGACGTGATGCAGATAAGAGAGCATGACCGGGTGTTGGAATCGGCTGAGGAGGGCGCCGAGGTTGCCATATCAATTAGGAGCAAGGCCATGGTGGGCAGGCAGGTAGATGAGGGAGACTACCTCTATACCGATGTACCCGTAGACGAGATTAACCTTCTGCTGGAGAAGTACTCCAGCGATCTAACAGAAAATGAGAAGGAGTACCTTAGAAAACTCCTCAAGTTCAAGCTGAAGCTGGCCGGCGAGATAGAATTCCCTTAGAATCGCTCAAGAATCACTTAAAAATTTAAAAATTCAGTTCATGAATGGCTCGTCACCGCTAGGCACTCGGCAAACTCATCATCTAGGATGGGTTTCCTCCGCGGCTTTATATAGTTTTGCCGCATCCGGGTTGACCTGATGCAGGGAGTTGCTTGAATCGAGGGTTCTGCGAGGGCGGTTTCTGCCACCTAGAAAAATGAAAAAACTTATAAGCTGGGGGAGAGCTAGTGGTGGCGAAAAGATGAGCGATCGGTGAGCGATATGTCGAAAAAGCCGTTTTACGTGAAGTTTGAAGTACCGCCCGAATTAGCCGAGAAAGCATACCAGGCTCTTTCAACTGCAAGAGAGAAGGGAGGGAAGATAAGGAAAGGTGTTAATGAAACAACGAAAGCCGTCGAACGCGGGCAAGCGGTGCTCGTCCTGATTGCAGAGGATGTGGATCCACCGGAAATTGTTGCGCACCTGCCGCTACTGTGTGAGGAAAAGAAGATACCTTATGTCTACGTACCGTCGAAGGAAAGGCTTGGCAAGGCTGCTGGCATCAACGTGGCTGCTTCCGCAGCGGCAATAATAGAACCCGGAGAGGCTAAAGGGCTGGTGGACGAGATAGCACAGGAGGTTAACAAGCTGAAGGTATCAGCCTAAGGTTTTTCTACCTGCTCTCTATGAGTAAATTTTAAAAGCGGCGTGCTACAAGTGGGGTTCTGGGAAAAACATGGCTGATAAGTGGAGCGACGCTACTCCTGCAGAGGTTGTGCAAATCATTGGAAGGACCGGCGTGACCGGAGAAGTGACACAGGTCAGAGTGCGCGTGCTCGAAGGTAGAGACAAGGGCAGGATTCTCACCAGAAACGTTCGAGGACCTGTGAGAGTTGGGGACATAGTTCTCCTGCGGGAAACAGAGCGTGAGGCAAGGAAGCTTGCCACTCGGTAATACAATTTTACTACAGTATAACTACATTTTACTTTCGGTGTTTTCAGAGTGAAAAATAGATAGGAGTGGTTGCTGAAGCATATACCGTGATTGTTGCGGAGTTAGCTGAGACCCTCTTCTATTCAAATGTAGAAGTGCCGTTGGTGGTGATCAAGGATAGCACGGAGAACATAGCCGGGTTAGAGCTTAAGCTTAAGCAAGGTGCAAAAACGAGGTTACCCTACGTCTACGCGATGGAGCTGATCTCCAAGGGCGTAGCCCAGATAGATTTCGAATCCATGTCAGAGGTCCAGAACATG
This sequence comes from Infirmifilum tikiterense, assembly GCF_054696565.1. The sequence continues at coordinate 537,763 of NZ_CP182482.1, read as the reverse complement.
AAGAAGGTGTGCTGGAACGAGGAGAAATCCGAGGGTTTACTGCCATTGGAGGAAGGCTTCTACCTAAAGCTGAGGCTATACGTTTCTTACCTTAAAAGCGAGGTCGAAAGGGGGAACCGGGCTAAAGAGGCGGAATTGAAGTCCGTGAGGATCCTGTTCTCGGATCTCCTGAGTCTCAGGCTGAAGAAGATTGTGAGGCTGGCGCTGGCGAGCCAGCATCCCGAAAGAGAGAAGATGAAAAACATGACGCTCGAGGAACAAGTCCTCTACGCGCAGCTTTGCAACGCGATAAACTCCTGGGTTGAATCGATGAGAAAGCTCGTAGGGGTTGCTTAGACATGGGAGCGCAGATTGTAGTTCAAAGCATCCCCCTCGTTGAGCAGATAATAGAGTTTTTCAAGGACTTCAGGAGCGCAGATGGCCGTGAGAAGTATCGAGAGCTCATCAGGCGGATGAGCGCCGAGAACAGCATCTCGCTCGTCGTGGACTTCGAGGATATCCTGAGTTACGATAAAACCCTCGCTGACGCATTGATAGAAACGCCCGCAACTTTTCTCGAGGCGGCTTCGAAGGCCGTGTACGAGGTCATGGCCATCGAAAACGCAGAGTATGCACAGCGGGTGAAAAACTTCCATGTTAGAGTAAGAGGTCTGCCTGAGAACCTTCACGTCAAGATAAGGGATATTCGGGCTAAACACCTGGGGAAGTTCCTAGCCGTAGAGGGAATCGTCACGAAAATCTCTCCAGTTAAGCAGGAGTTGATAGAGGGTGTTTTTAAGTGCAAGACATGCGGCTTCGAAGTCTCTGTTAAGCAGGAGCCAGAGGGGTTCACGAAACCATCTGTTTGCCCGAGGTGCGAGGAGGAGGGAAGAAAATCCCAGGGGTTTGTCCTAGAGGTGGAGAAGAGTACTTTTGCAGATATCCAGAAGTTTGTGCTACAGGAGAAGCCCGAGGAGCTTCCTCCGGGTCAGCTACCCAGATCCATCGAGGTAGTAGTTCGTGAAGACCTTGCCGATATCGTGCGTCCAGGCGACAGAGCCAAGGTCATCGGATTCGTGAGAGTAGAGGAGGACAAAAAGCTTCTAAAAAATACTCCTCCAATCTTCCACTCATACATCGAGGCAAACTACATTGAGGTTGCAACTAAGGAAAGTTTAGACGTCGAAATTACGCCCGAGGACGAGAAGAAAATCCTCGAGCTGTCCAGGAGGAGCGATATAGAGGAGCTCGTGCTCAACTCCATAGCCCCATCGATATACGGCTATAAAGAGATCAAAAGAGCAATTGCGCTACTGCTGTTTGGCGGCGTGCCCAAAATCTACCCCGACGGCGTAAGGGTCAGGGGCGACATACACGTTCTCTTGATAGGCGACCCTGGAACCGCTAAGAGCCAGCTCCTCAGGTATGTTGCCGGCCTAGCTCCCAGAGGAATATACACGTCCGGTAAGGGGGCTTCGGCAGCCGGTCTTACCGCTGCGGTTGTCCGCGAGAAGAACTCTGGGGAATTCTACCTCGAAGCTGGTGCCCTGGTCCTAGCGGACGGCGGCGTAGCTTGTATAGATGAGTTCGACAAGATGGAAGCTAGGGACCGGGTTAGCATTCACGAAGCAATGGAGCAGCAAACCGTGAGCATTGCAAAAGCAGGTATTGTCGCGACCCTCAATGCCCGCGCCTCCATCTTAGCAGCCGCAAACCCCGTGTTTGGGAGGTACCTGCCTGGAAGGAACATATCCGAGAACATAGACCTGCCAGTAACCATCCTCTCGAGATTCGATCTGATATTCGTTATAAAGGACGTCCCCGACAGAGAGAGAGACAAGGAGCTCGCCCAGTACGTCGTGGACTTCCACGGTGAAACTTACCCTGATTTACTCAGCAAGACGATCCCAGCGGATCTGCTGAAGAAGTACATAGCCTATGCCCGGAAAAACGTCAGGCCGAAGCTATCGCCGGAAGCCAAGCAGAAGATTATAGACTACTATGTTGCGATGAGAGCGAGGAGCGAGGACCCGAACTCCCCAATCGCCATAACTCCGAGGCAACTGGAGGCCCTAATACGGCTGGCTGAGGCGAGGGCTAGGCTTCATCTCAGGACTATCGTCACCAGCGAAGACGCGGACGTAGCAATAGAACTGATGGAATACTTCCTGAGAAACGTTGGCATCGACACAACGACGCGCACGATAGACATCGACACGATCATGACCGGTCAACCTAAGTCTCAAAGGGAGAAGCTCATAGCTGTCCTAGACACGATAAAGTTCCTTGTTAGGGAGAACAACGGTGAATGCGTAAGCATCGAAGACGTGATGAAAGAGGTGGCGGCGAAGGGGATCGATGAGCGCTTTGCCAAAGAGGTCATCGAGAAATTCACTGAAAGTGGAGAGTTGATGGAGCCTAGAAAAGGATGTATTAAGCCCGTTAACCTTTGATGGGAAGCTAGGAAATGAGCGCTCAACTAGACCTACTCCTGGAGTACTTCCCACAGAGCATCGTAGAAACCTTAGTTAAGAGGCTGGGCTTAACCCAGCTCTACCCCACGCAGGTAGAGGCTTTAAAAAGCGGGGTCCTGGACGGCCAGGACATTGTCCTATCTGCACCGACAGCTTCCGGTAAAACACTCGTGGCCGAGCTAGCCATGTTGAAGGCACTAACGAAAGGTGGGAAAGCGCTCTATATGGCTCCTTTGCGGGCTTTAGCTTCTGAGAAATACGACGAGTTCAGCACGTTTTTCGGCGCATTTGGTTACAAGACGGCGATAAGCACAGGAGACTTCGACAGCGACGACCCGTGGCTCGAGAAGTACGACGTTATAGTGACTACAAACGAGAAGGCCGACAGCCTCCTACGCCACAAGGCCAAGTGGTTCGACAGACTCACCCTAATAGTGGCGGATGAAATACACCTTCTCGGTTCTGACAGACGTGGAGCGACGCTCGAGGTTTTTCTTACGAGAGTGAAGCTCATGCCTAGGAAGCCGCAGTTACTCGGCCTCAGCGCGACGATCGGAAACCTCGAGGAGCTCGCGGAGTGGTTGCAGGCTAAGCCTGTGAGGGTGGATTGGAGGCCTGTACCACTCAAGGAAGGTGTGTACTACAACGGTGAAGTGTTCTACAGTGATAGTTCTTCCGTATCCCTTGAAGATCACGGAAGCCCGTTGTACGACTTGGCGCACGACACCCTTAGAGACGAAGGTCAGATGCTCGTGTTTAGCCCTACCCGCCGATCGGCAGTTAGCGACGCGAAGAAGCTGGCCGCTGTAACCCTCAAGTTCATGAAGCCCCAAGAGTCCCGCGCTGTTCGGGATGTTGTAGCTAAACTTAAATCGATTTACGCCGATAAGGTGACTCTCGAACTTCTAGCCTTGCTGCCGAGGGGCGTCGCATTTCACCACGCCGGGCTTGGATCGGAGGCTAGAAGCGTTGTTGAGAAACTCTTTAGGGATCGCTTAATCAAGGTTGTAGTAGCGACCCCCACCCTTGCCGCAGGTGTAAATCTCCCTGCGAGACGAGTGGTGATAACCGACTATAGAAGGTTTAACGTGGAGATGGGCTACTACGAGAAAATACCGGTCATGGAGTACAAGCAGATGGCAGGTCGCGCGGGGAGGCCCCGCTATGACGAGGAGGGCGAGGCAATTCTCATTGCACGTTCCCTGCAGGAGCTGGAGTTCCTGTTCAATAAGTACATAAACGCGAAGCCTGAGAGGTTGCAGTCGCAGCTTTCCTCGGAGCCGATTCTTCGTTCTCACATTCTGTCAATTATAGCTACCTCAGATCAGGTCAGGAACATCTCCCAGCTTGAGAGGTTCCTCACTAGTTCCTTTTATTCGCATCAGAACAAGGACTACTTTTACATAGTCGAGCGGGCTAAGCTCATCCTCAAGAGGCTCGCCGGCGCCGGCTTTTTGGAGATAAACGGAGAGAACATCGTTCCCACTCAGCTCGGTATAAGGGTAGCTGAGCTCTACATCGACCCGTTGACAGCAGTTCAGGGTCTCGAGTTCTTCAAGGCACGAGAAAGCGCTAGCGCTATAGCGTATCTGTTCCTTATTTCGAGGACCCCCGACGCCCAGACCGTCCACGTAAGGCGTGGAGACGAGGAGTGGTTGGAGGAAAAGTTAAAGGCGAAGGCCGGGGAGCTGGGCTTCGAGGTCCCGGACGACGAGGTTGAGTACGAGTTTTTCCTCCAACAGTTTAAGACCGCCCTGCTCCTCGAGGACTGGATAAACGAGGTTCCAGAAGATGTGATTGTGGACAGGTACGATGTGGGGCCGGGCGACATATACTCCATCACGCTCACAGCTCAGTGGATCGCTTTTGCTCTCGCAGAAATAGCTAGGCTTTCGGGATACAACACCCACTCCGTCAACCTCGGTGTGCTCAGCAAGCGAATCGAGCACGGAGTCAAGGAAGAGCTCCTAGAGCTCGTATCCCTGAAAGGTATCGGGCGCGTGAGGGCTCGAAGCCTCTACAGCCACGGCTACAGATCTCTAATAGACCTGGTCGTAGCTTCCGAGGAGCAACTGGCCAGAGTCCCTGGAATCGGAAAAGCACTCGCAAAAGCAATAAAAAAGCAACTTTCCGCCGAGGAAGAAGTCGAGGTTCCAAACGAGCGCACCCTGAGCGGTCTCGACCTATACCTAGACTAGTCAACGCTCCTTGTCACTCGACCCATTTCAAAACATGCATGGTGTAAAAGCATAAGTGCATCTGCTACCGCCTATGATTGATGATGAAAAAACGCCGACAGAGAGATGACGATCAGGAGTACCTCTGACGTCGCTCCCCCTTTTCTGCCCCCTGCTGGCCCCCTTAACTCCTCGTCATTCCTGGTCAGCCTCGGGGTTGCCCATGGGGCAGGCTCCTCCACCTATCTACGGTTGGGAGCTTGTAGGGTAGCTTCGTTTCGGGCGTTACAACTGCGAGATCCTCGGTTACTATAAACACGTCGATCCCCCTTCTTCCTTAGCACCTCAGAGTACTTACGAACAATCCTGTAGAACAGGCCGTCGTAGCGGTTTTTAAGGACGCTCTCTGTTGGGCTTCGTGTCTGCGCAGGAAAGATTGATACGCGAGGGGATGAGAAGGTATCTTTCGAGGTTTTATGACCCTACTTACATCGATGCGTTAGAGGAGGCTCTTCGTCGTCCAAGTTCTCGGTACTTTTTCCGCGTGAACCTCCTGAAAGCGGACCCAGTGGAGGTTGTGTCAAGGCTGAGAGAGGAGGGCTACGAAGTCCACATGCATCCAGCTGTTAGAGAAGCTATCTACGCGCGAGTCACAGGACCCCACAGTGTCCACTTACACAGGGGGAGAGTGGTGGTAGATTGGAACACTGCCGAGAGCGTTTACGTCGGGGCAAACGTCTACGCGCCGGGAGTCCAGAGGGTTATAGGAGCTGAAAAGGGGGATTTCGTCACGGTGGTGACCCCAAGCGGGCAACCAGTTGCGTCTGGGGTCCTGGAGATGAGCCCGGATGAAATATTCAGGGAAAGACGGGGGATCGCGGTGAGGGTGTTGAATTCCGTGTTTAAAGCTCCTTCGCTACGGGAACATCCACTGCATAAGGAGGGCTTAGTGTACCACCAGAGCCTGCCAAGCATGGTTGCAGTTAAGCTTCTGAACCCCGAGCCTGGTTGGAGAGTATTGGATATGTGCGCTTCTCCAGGCGGGAAAGCGACCCACGCAGCTATACTCATGGAGGATAAGGGAGAGGTTATCGCTGTGGATAGGTCGGCTAGTAAGGTTAGGGTTATCGATGAGAACGCGGCCCGAATGGGGCTAAAATCCGTTAAAACAATTCAATACGACTCCCGGTACATCACGGACGTCCTAGACACAGGTAGTGTTGATGCCGTTATACTTGACCCCCCTTGTACCACTCTAGGTGTGAGGCCGAAGCTGCGCTACACGAGGGACAGTACTGATGTTCACAGGCTTGCAGAGTACCAGCGTCAGTTCATTACTGAGGCTGCTAAGGTTCTAAGGAAAGGGGGGCTATTACTCTTCACCACTTGTACTCTTACACCGCACGAGAACGAGATGAATGTGCTTTTCTCGATGAAATTAGGTTTCAGGCCGCTCAGGATTAACCCTCCTCTTCTTCTGCGTAAACCTTTACTGGGAATAGAGGGGACCGTGTTCGACCCTGTGTACAACGACACCCCTGGCTTTTTCATCTCGCTGATGAGGCTCGAGGAGAGGCAACAATATTATTAAGGGCCTCTTCGTTAAAAGGTGGGTGATTGTATGTTCCCAGCAGCACCCATGGCTGGGTATGACAGAGCTATAACGATATTCAGCCCCGAGGGCAGGCTCTACCAGGTCGAGTACGCCTACGAAGCTGTGAAGAGGGGGATGACAGCTCTCGGGGTCAAGGCCTCCGACGGTGTCGTGCTGGCGGTCGAGAAGCGTAGCGCATCCCCCCTTGTAGAGGGCACTGAGAAGATAAAGAAAATAGACGATCACGTCGGCGTGGCTTTCGCTGGGCTCTTCGGGGATGCTCGCGTCCTAATTGACCAGGCCCGCGTCTATGCTCAAACCCACCGCTTGGTTTACGGAGAACCCATACCCATAGAGCTTCTTGTAAAACGCATCTGCGACATCAAGCAGGTGTACACCCAGCACGGCGGCGTTAGACCTTTTGGCGTAGCTTTTCTCTTTGCAGGCATCGATAGGAAGGGGCCGCATCTCATCCAAACAGATCCCGGTGGAACCTACTTGAGATGTAAAGCTAGGGCTATAGGAGCAGGTGCCCAGAAGGCGCTGGATCTCTTCACAAAGGAGTACCACGAAGATATAAAGATAGACGAGGCAGTGCTACTTGCACTGCGGGGTCTGAGGGAGGCCATGGAGGAGGGCTTCGCGGCCGAGAACATAGAGCTAGCCAAAATAGACATATACGAGAAAAGCTTCAAGATATTCAGCCCAAGCGAGGTAAGCGCCCTCATCTCAAAGCTTTAGGCACACAAGTATTTATTTACAAACCCTGCTTCTGCTTTTTTGAGGCCGTTATGTCGAAGAAGAAGCTAAGCATTGCGAGGCTCGAGAAAGGTGGAAAGAGGTTTGAAATATTCGTCGACGCCGAGAAGGCCTGGGCGCTGAAAAACGGCGAAAAAATCAACGTTAGGGAGGTTGTAGAGGGAGAATTCATTTACTCCGACGCGAAACAGGGGCTAAAGGCTTCAGAAGTTGACCTCAAGAGGGTTTTCGGTACTTCGGATCCCTACGCGATAGCTGAAACTATTATAAAGAAAGGAGAGCTCCTGCTGACAGCCGAACAGCGCCGCGAGCTCATCGAGTCGAAGAGGCGCCAGATAATTGAGTTCCTGTCGCGTAACACGATTGACCCCAGGACGAACACCCCTATTCCCCCCAAGAGAATCGAACTCGCGCTCGAGGAAGCAAAGGTGAGCATCGACCCCTTTAAACCAGTCGAAGTGCAGGTGAATGACGTAATAAAAGCCCTGCGAATGATCCTGCCGCTAAAGGTGGCAAGAGCAATAATGGCTGTTAACATCCCGGCACCCTACGTTGGGAAGGCCCACAGCGCGCTTTCCAAATTCGGCAAAATCCTGCGGGAAAGCTACTCCTCCGACGGCTCGCTGAATGCTGAGCTCGAGATACCTGCCGGGATGCAATCATCTCTCATGGAGCTAGTCGCGAGCCTCACGAGAGGCCAGGGAGAGGTTAGGTTGCTACGAACAGAGCAGGTGTGAGCAGATGACCTTGTACGTGAAAGACAGGCAGATCGTCATCCCGGGGGACCCCATCGGCGAGCAGGGTAAATTCAGCATAGAAGGCCACGTGTACCGCGTCAACAAGAAGTTTTTCTCCAAGGTCCTCGGCGTTGTTTACATCGATCCAGACCGCAAAATCGTGAGAGTCATTCCACTCAAGGGCAAATATATTCCAGTTGAAGGGCACAGAGTCATCGGGAAGGTCGTCGAGGTGGGACTCACTAACTGGATCGTCGACATAAACTCTCCCTATGAAGCCATCCTCCCCGTCAGCGAGGTGACGTCAAAACCAGTTAACATATCTAGAAACGAGTTGGCCAAGATACTTGACGAGGGTGATCTTATCCTTGCAAAGGTGATATCTTTCGATTACACAAAGGACCCTGTCATCAGCATCAAGGAATCCAAGCTTGGAAAGATACCCAAGGGCTCCCTCGTGGAGATAAGCCCTCAGAAGGTTGCCAGGATAATCGGAAGGAAGGGATCCATGGTGTCGCTAATCGAGGAAATGCTAGGAGTAAAGCTCATCGTCGGCCAGAATGGCAGAATAGTAGTCGTCGGCGATGATCCCTTAAAAGAGGAGATAGCTGTGCTTGCAATAAAGAAGATCGAGGCAGAAGCCCATATAACCGGTCTCACAGATAGAATCAGGGAGTTTATAGAGTCGAGGCTGAGAGAATGACAAAGGCGAAAAATGTGAAACTGATCGACGAGAACGGCAGGAGGACGGACGGTCGCTTACCAGATGAGATGCGGCCGCTGAGGGTTGAATCCGGTATTTTAAAAAACGCAGACGGCTCCGCGTACGTGGAACTAGGAAACAACAAGGTTGTTGCTGCCGTCTACGGCCCTCGAGAGGTCACACCTAGACATGAGGCGCTGAGCGATAGGGCTCTTCTGAGGTGCAGGTACGCGATGTTACCCTTCAGCGTCGCGGATAGGAAGAGCCCTCAGCCTACGCGCCGCGAGATAGAGCTCTCAAAGGTCATCCGCGAGGCTCTTGCACCGGCAATTTTCCTCAATGAGTATCCAAGGACCGCTATTGATGTTTTCATCAACGTATTGGAGGCTGACGGCGGCACCAGGACGGCCAGCATTATTGCCGCTTCAGTGGCGCTGGCTGACGCCGGGATAGCTATGAGAGATCTTGTCGCGGCTATTGCTGTTGGAAAAATCGGCGACATCCTCGTGCTCGACATCAACGGCCTCGAGGATCAGTACGGTGACGGCGATATGCCTATCGCTATGATGCCGAAATTGGGAGAAATCACCCTCATACAGGCCGATGGCGTATATACCCCGCAGGAGGTGGAGCAGGCTGTGGCCATGGCCTCGAGAGCGATCAAGAGAATCTACGAAGAGCAGGTTAAGGCGCTTAAAAGCAAATATGAAGCCGTAAGATTAGAGGTGGGGAAAGATGAGTGATGCAGTTTCAAGACTAAGGATTCTACCGGTTGTTAAAAAAGAGCTGCTGGTAGCTTCGCTTAGGAAAGGGGTGCGGCTCGACGGCCGAAAACCCGAGGAGATTAGACAACTGAGCCTGGAAAACGGCGTGATCACCAAGGCTGAAGGTTCCTCTATAGCCAGGCTTGGCGACACGAAAGTCATAGCCGGAGTGAAGCTGAGCATAGGGAATCCCTTTAGCGATACTCCTGATGAGGGAGTGTTGATAGTCAACGCTGAACTTTCACCACTCGCTTCACCCCTCTTCGAGCCTGGACCCCCGGGAGAAGAAGACATCGAGCTGGCAAGGGTTATTGACAGAGGGCTTAGAAGCGCAGGAGTGATAGAGCTTTCAAAGCTGGCGATAATACCGGGCTCTAAGGTTTGGTCCGTATTCATAGATATTTACCCCTTGGACCACGCTGGGAACATACTCGACGCTGCAGGTTTAGCCGCGATGAGTGCTCTTCTCAATGCAAAGATCCCAAAGACCAATGTCGAGAACGGAAGAATATCCATTCTCGACGAAAAGATCCCGTTACCTGTAAAAAGCAGAGTCGTGTTCGTAACGGTTGCTAAGATAGGAGAGTACCTTGTCGTCGACCCGTCGCTGGAGGAGGAAATAGCCAGTGACACGAAAATTACATTCAGCATAACAGAGGACGGGAGAATATGCGCTATTCAAAAGAGCGGCGAAGGTTCCTTGAAGCCGAGCGAACTGCTCAAAGCCAGAGACCTAGCTCTGGAGGCAGCAAAGAACCTGTTTCCATTGCTTCCGCCTTTACCGGTTCAACAGTCTGCATAAGTAGCACCTCTTTTTCCGGTCCCCACTCATGCTTACCTCGATCTTTCCTTCTTGTCCAGCGCTGGCACAGATTATCTCCGAGCGCGACGCGTGGGCATGGCCTAGTCGAGCACAGCCTGTGTGAATGCTTATAACCCCTTCTCGCGCTTAGCGGCGATAGTCGAGATATGCGCCGAGGTCTGGGATTGCGTGGCGAGGCGGCTGTCGAGGCGCCGAGGCAAAGCCCCGCCGTACAGCCCCGAGCGGGCGCAATTTGGCGGGACTGGCCGAAGGCGCAGAGCCCATGAGTACCCCGAAGAGGGGGCCCCTGATCAGTGAAGGGGTGGATGAGCCAGGCGCGAGCCCCATGGCATCCTAAAGCCAATGTAGGGATCATGGGAAAAGTCACGGAACTCGCGAAGAAAGAAAAGGAAGAGCATAAAGAATTTATTGAGAGATGGAATTCGGCGTGTGGTGTTTAAGCTATGGGTAAGCACACGAAAGTAGTCGGAAGGGCTGGCAGGTTCGGAGCCCGCTATGGATCCACGCTTAGGAAGAAAGTCGCAGCCATCGAGCATAAGATGAAGGCCAAGCACAGGTGCCCACGTTGCCAGAGCGTTGGCACGCTCAAAAGAGTTAGCGTCGGCATATGGTCGTGCAAAAAGTGCGGTTACACATTCGCGGGTGGCGCCTACCTGCCTAGGACAGAGGCTGGCCGCACTTTCGCGCCTGAGGAGCTGAAGGCGCTAGGATTGAAAGGATAGGTGCTTAACGATTTTGACAAAATCCCAGGGAGAGACCTCATAAACCCTTTTATCAGGGTCTATTCCCGCCTGTGAGAGTATCTCCCGCGCCTGCTCCTTGCTGATGCCCAAACCTATCGACAGCCCTGTTTGAAGCTTTTTCCTCCTATAAGGAAATACTTTTCGAGTAAATGCTTCAAGGTGCTCTAGGAAGCTTGAGGGAAACATCCTGGTTGGAACCATCCTAACCACCATTGTTTCCACCTTGGGCCTTGGGACGTAGGCTCGGCTTGGGATTATAAACAGCTCATCGATGCTGAAGCACAGCTGTGCCACAACCGAGAGCCTGCCGTAATTCCTCGACGTTGGCTGAGCCAGCAACCTCTCCCCGACTTCCCGCTGCACACCGAGAACAGCGTACTCCAGGGCCTCATCCCTGCACAGTAAGAGCACTATCTCTGACGATAAGTTAAATGGAGTGTTGGACGCCACAACGTGCCTGCTCCTACTTAGCGCGAGTTTGGTGGCGTCTGATAAAACTATGTCGGCGTTACCTACCTCTTTTACACACTCTTTTAGGAGAAACACCATGTTAGGGTCTATTTCGCTGCAAAAAACGTACTCCACTCGTTTTGCTAGCTTCAAGGTCAAGCTACCTAGCCCGCAACCTATCTCATACACTACTCGCGCTTCGCCCACCGCGTCGGTAAACAGCTCTATGTACCGCTCATCCACCAATATATGCTGCCCTAGACGCTTACGCAGGTGGAGTTGCTTTAAGTTCCTCCAACACTCGGACACAGCATGCCTTCCTCCCGCTCATTATTCGAGGCAATATCAAGCTTTCGACTGGAGGGGCCCGGGCCGAGATTTGAACTCGGGTTCACCGGCTCCACAGGCCGGCGTGTTAACCAGGCTACACCACCCGGGCCTCAGCTACTCAGATTTGTACTTGGCGACGGCTCTTTTTAAGTTTTCCCTCGTTTATTCTCGTGCTCAACTCACAGCTAATCTTGCTGCAAACTGGACCGGGGGAGTGTAAGCTAGTGGTCGAGCAGTACATGCGAACTTCTCCTTTTCTGCTCACACTGCCCTCTTAACTCCTCATCATCCTTTCTCGGCCCGCGGACCGCTTACCAGGTATTGCGCTTGGTGCGGCAACGTGTACCTGAGTTTCGGGAAAAGCTAAAAAGCACCATTGCTACGAGGTGGGTGTGCAGCCTCAGCGCGTGCTCGTGCTTCGTGAAGAGGGGCGAGCGATGCTCGCGTACGGTTGGGGGTTCATGATATTCGAAGACCCTCCTGATTCCGTGAGAACGCTGTTTAATCTGAGCAGGATGGTGGGGATGGGCGGTAAGCCCTTTATAATCACAGTCGGCGACGTTGTTTCCAGCACCTTCGAGACCTACGCGTACACTAATGTGGCGATAGTTGACGGAAAGACTCGCCGTAGAGTGGAACTGGGGGGATCGGGGATCGAGGCTGAGTACAAGTGCAGGAACAGCCCTGGAACGATAACCCCTGAGTGCTACAGTGCGGTGAGTCAGGCTGTTGGGTTAACACCCGCTGAAGGCAGAGCGAGAGTTGCCGTGGAGGGAGAGGAGGATCTCCTGTCGCTTGTGGCCATAAGAGAGTGCAGACTTAACACGGGCTGGGTTGTCTACGGGCACTGGAAAGGATTCGTCTGCGCTATCCCGTGCACACCGTTTTTCAAGAGATTAGCCGAGGTACTTCTCCAAACCTGTTTCGAGAAGCAGTGATGTGACGAAATCAATATTGCTGCGCAGCGACGAATAGGGCACGCGGAGCGCCTTCGCGAAGTAGTATAAGTCTCTTTCCACGCCAAGCTTTCGTAGCACTATAACGGCTACTGCGGCGGCAACGTTCCTCCTACTCCTCCCCACAGCGTACCTCCTGATGCGGGAAAGTATTAGTTTTGCATGCCTTTTGGCGACTTCCCGTAGGCCTGGGTCAGCGATGTTTACCATCAAGCCCTCAAGGTCGGCATCCCACTCGCTGGCAATTAGCCCAAACTGTCGGGCGAAAGGTAAGAGGTGAAGCACGTCTCGAACCCTCAGCTTTAAACCGTGTGCGCGAAGCGTCTTAACGAAGTCTCGCAGGTTCACCAAGGGGTTACGCCTCTTTGACTCCAGGTAGAGCAAAAGCGCCAAGATAGCAGTCTTTCTAAATCCCGCATCTTCCTGTTTACTAAGGAAGATGGTGAAGCGCTTATAATCCTCCAGGATCCTTTTTCTCGCATCGGGACTGAGGTTGAAAGCGCTCGAGACCTTGCTGAGGATTCTCCAGAGCCTGTAGTCCTCGAGTTGGCCTGTAATGATGAGGTTCAGCCTTTCCAAGTGAAAATCCTCGCTGTGGGATCTCCTACGTGAAACTACTTCGCGCCCAGCAAGCGTGGAGTCCAGGCTTATCTCGACTACAAGGCCGCACTGAGAGCAAACGTAGTAGCCCCTCGGGTCTAAGACAACCTCTCCGCCGCAGACCTCGCACCTCACGCGAATAACAGCTGTTCATGGATTGAAATATAATGGGGGCTGATTCGAGGAGGGGGTGTTAAACTATTATAAAAAATTTCCGTACAGGCTCAAAGATGGAGCCCAGTATTCGCAAGTTATCGCAAACCATGTAGTGACAGTGAGCTCTGAAGAGTAGATTTGCGATAGCTATACTTCAACAACAGGCATTGTTAAGGTTCTCTTGACCCCCGGCAGCATGCGTATTCTGGTGAGGATAACCTCCCGTATCTCCTTTTCATCGCTACCTGCAATCTTCACGATTATATCGTAGACACCGTAGAGGAGGTTTGCCTCAACTACACCTGGCACCTTCTTCAGCTCCTCTATCACCGCGCGCTCTTTACCAATATCACAGTTTATCAGAACATAAGCTGTAGGCATTGATTAAATCATTCTGCAAGGTGCTATTTAAGAATTTTCGCATAAAGAAGTAAGTGCTTGTGTCTGCTCCTGAGCCTGAGAAGGTACAGAGACAGTCTGCCTCTGCTTGCGCAGAGGAGCTACACGAGCCATGTCAGTCTGTTACACCCACATGTATCGTCCCATTACCTTATCTCCTGCTCAACTCACTCCAAACCGCAGGGAGCCGGAGCCCCAGAAAACCTCAAAGAGAGTTCGGGGGGTGCGCCGAGAATGCATAGTTTAACTCTTTACCGAGCAAATCTAGGGAGGAGAAAGAATAAATATTGAGACAAAGTAGGGGATCATGGTAGCGGCCGTGGTCTAGTCTGGAAGGATGGCGGCCTTCCACGCCGCAGATCCCGGGTTCAAATCCCGGCGGCCGCACTTTCAGGTTGACTCCTTTCCCGCATTCAACTGCTTTCGAGCTATACTAGGCCAGCCAGCTTGTAAAGCCTATGAACTCTTTCTTCTCCGTTTATTGCGTCGATGACCTCAGCTGTCTGCACCGGAACGAGGGCGCGCCATGCTGGGTTCCGCTGAGCCATAAGCTGTCTTATTCTCGTCCCTGAGTACTTCTCCCTATCGAAAAAGGGTATTTCTTCCACAGGAATCCCCGACGCCTCCAGTAACATCCGTGAGAGCTCGTCGTTTGTGTAAGCTACTTGAAAGCTAGGGGAAAACGTCCTTACGTTGCACACCCACTTGGAGTGCTCCGAAATCGTGTCTGGAATCATGATGACTATAACTTTTTCGATCATGCCTGAGCCCCTGAGGGTGCTCCAGATCATGAGCGCCCTTTCCCCGGCGGTGAAGGGGTTCCTTGGCTCGAAGCTTACCTGAGCGCTACCTATCCCGACTATCACTTCATCCTCGCGGGAGAGTATCCACTCTATCGCTTTATAGTGGCCCAGATGAAATGGCTGAAAACGCCCGATGTAAAGAGCTCTCCTCAAGCAGACCCCCTTTTCTCAAACCTTCAGGGGCGTGCTCTCGATACGCATAAGATCGTTGTAGAACTCGTAGAGAATCTCTCTATAATCTCTTAAGCCGTTTTCCACCTCGTCCATTTTCTCCAAAACCTTCTTGGTGGTCTCCTCGGACACCAGGTCCCCAAAGCTTTCATTCAAACTCGTGTAAACGCTTACTCCAAGTTTAGTCGGCACGAGCTTTCCTCCCTTAACTTCGATGACGTAGTTTCTGATGAAAAGCTTCTTGATGATCTCCGCGTAGGTTGAAGGCCTCCCGATGTTCCTCTCCTTCATCAACGCGATTACGTCGGCCTGAGAGTAAAGTGGCACAGTGGGTCTTCTCCTGTAGTCTACGCTGACAATCCTGTATTTTCCAGGGCTTAGCCTGAAGTTCTGCCGTAAGGGAAGCATCTTCAGGAAGCCTTCCTCCAAGACCTCTGACACAAAACCGTACGTCTTCACGAAGTACGCCGACGAGACCTCTACGGTTTCTTCTATCACCCTAGCAGGAGGCATCTGGCTCGCCATAAACCTGGCAAATATTAGTCGGTAGAGCGCAAAGTGCTGCCTTGTCAGAGGGATGGGTAGCTGCAGTATACCCTGCTGTATCATGGTCGAAAGCGTCTCCGCGTCTAAGGGTCTTGTCGGTCGAATACACTCGTGCGCCCCCTCAGTCCCCCATCGGCGTGGAACAAAGAACTCCGCCCCAAACTTCTCCGATAGGTAGGTTCTCGCTACCTGCAAACCTGCATCCGAAACCCTAGTGCTATCCGTTCTATGGTAGGTTATCAGACCGCTCTCGAAGAGCTGCTGCGCGATCCTCATCGCCACGTCAGCATTCATTCCGAGAACTTCATTGGCGTCTCTAAGCATGGCGTCCGTGGTGTAGGGGGGCGGCGGGTTCAGTAGCTTCTCTACAGCCGCCTTCTTCTCCACCGTAACTTCGCTCCCTTGAAGCTCCTCCGCAACAACGCTCGGGCGCTTACCGTTTAGCTGGACGTCCTCGACTATTAGGTAGACGTCGTTCTCGAGCGTGACCCGGAAGACGGGCTTTACGCTTCTTAACGAATCACGGTACCTCTGGATTATCCACCCTAAGACCGGCGTCTGCACTCTACCGGCCGATAGCCAGCGCGACCCATACTTCTCGTGAAGCTTCTTGCTTAAAGCAAAGCCAAGCCACCTGTCCTCGATGCGGCGAACAAGCTGGGACTCTACAAGGTTCATGTTTATTTCCCGGGGGCTTCTCAGCGCTTCCTCGAAGGCCCTACGAGTAACCTCGTGGAACTCTATGCGTTTTAAAACGCGTGTAAACGGTTTCAGCACTAGGTACACGTCCCACGCTATCTTCTCACCCTCGGTATCCGGGTCCGTGGCCAAGAGCACTTCGTCCACTTCCGACGCTAGCTCTTGCAAGCTTCTCACAATGTCTAGCTTGTCCAAAACCCGCTGGCTGCCGCAGTAAGGGCACACCCTGGTGCTGGACCCCTTGCCCTTAAAGTTGAACGTGTTACCGTCGGCTTTGAAGTCTGTGAACTGACGCCCGCAGTCCAGGCACCGCTTAATGGAGGTGAACACCGGGACGAACGCTTTCCTCTCCGCATTAACCAGAACTCCGTACTTATTGTCGCTGAAGCCTCTGAAAAAGAACTCCGCCGAAGTTATAAGGTCAAATACGTGACCCTGGGACGCCACGATCTGCAGAATCCTGTCTCCGGTTGACGTTTCGTAAGATATTATGCCGTTAAACTTGCGCTTAGTAGGCTTGCCAAAGAACGATGCGATGGTTCTCGCCTTGGTGGGAGACTCGACGACGACGAGGGTAGACTTCACGAGGTCTTTGGTCACAGCCCCGGAAACATCCCCTGCAAGGACCCTGCGGATGAAATCTCTTTCCTTTGAAATCTCTTGGATAACCTCCTTGAGATTAATCTCGTCGATCCTTCTCCATTGAGAATCCCCCGAGTAAAACCTCATAGATCTCATGAATTTCTCCAGGAGAACCTGGTCTTGTTCGACAACTATCGATAACCCCTTCGAGATCCCGCCGGCGTATAGTCTCGACGTTCTACCTGAAGCCTGCACATACGTGAAGACGTCAGGTATGAGCATGTATAGCTCTCCGTTCTCCTCTACAAGCTTCACCGCCGTTTCGGCAGACAGCCTCTCCAGAACCTTTCTATCCGAAAGATACTTCTCCACGATAGATCTCAACCTAAGGAGGTTCCGAATGAGGGTCGAGAACCTACCGCTCGCATCGCCGCGGGCGTAGAGCTCCTGCACCTGCCTATACTGGTTAGCGTCCAGCTGAAGCAACCTGTTCCTCACGCTGGCTATGAGCCTGTCTATTTCGGCTCTGTCGCCCTTCTCTGAGATCTGCGATATGTTTGAAGCCAGCTGGAGAAGCCTAGATGGTGTTAGCTCTTCTGGCTTTAATCTGAACTTGAACCTGGGAACACCGACGAACACCGCATACTTTACAACTTGGGGAAGATCGAGACCCCTGACTAGCAAACCGTAGTAGCTCGCTATCCCTATGATGACGTCTAACCCCCCTTCGCTGAACTGCTCCAATACACCTTTTTTCACTCTGCGGTAAACGTACTCCGCTCTTATCCCGCGCGACCGGAGCTCCGACGCGACGCTCGCGAGCTCCTCCTCCGGTGTTCCCATCGGGAAAAACACTAAGCCGCCTGAGCCCAACTTCGTGATTATTTCTATAGCGCTCTCGGTTGGTTTTCCATCTGTAACTAGTGCGTAAACATCTAGTACATTCCTCAGCTGCTCGCTCCTCGTACCCACCTCAAATCCTAGAAGCTCACGGAACAGTTTCACCCTAACTCCCCGCGCCCTACCCGTAGCCGTAGATACCACCAAAACGCCCCTTCTCCCCTTACTCGCCAGCATCGTGCTTAGCTTCCTCTGCAACTCTTCCAGCTCTTTTGTCGCTTCTTCACTCTGTTTCCTGTTGCGCTGAGAGTATGCGAGCTTTCCCTTAAGCATCACGATCTCGAACGCCGTTGAGATCTCTTCCTGGGAAAAGCCGAGTAGGGTCAGTATTCTCTCTATGTTTTTAGATGACTTTAGAACCGAGTCGACGTCGTCTACGAATATGAAGTCGAAGCTCATAGAGGAGAGCTTGTCAAAGTGGTGCGATAGGAAGTGCGAGGTTGATAAGAGGAGTGAGAACTCCCCCCTGGCTATCCTCTCAAGTGCCTCTTCGCGCTCCTTTTGGGAGAGCCCCGAGTGGTAGGTGACTATAGAGTCCTTGTTCACTCCAACGCGATCCGAGAATAGGAGGGTCTTCTTGTAGACCTGGTTCAGCAGGGTTGTTGTGGGGAGGATAAGGTAAGCGCGTCGGCCTTTGGAGACCATATAAAGGGCCATGATTATGCCGAAAACAGTTTTACCGACACCTGTTGGGGCAAGGACCGCGAAGCTTGACCCTTTAATCACTCTCCTAGCCCAGGTCACCTGCGCAGACCAAGGTTTGCTGGCTAAGGCCTTTTCGAAGAACGAGGTGAACTCTGAGAGCTCCTCCTCGATTTTGAGCACATAACCCAGCCTTTCGGTTTTTCCCGTTTCCTTCAAGAGCCTTACAACTGAGGCCAGAAAGCTCCTGTAGCTTTCTAGGTCTACTGGCTCCTCGAGTCCACGGGGGCTCTTTGAAGAGGGGAGACAAACGTAGCAGGGTAGCCTCTGGTTCAACCTGGTGTCGGTTATAGGACCACCGCAGTTGGGGCACGCCTCACGGAAGATCGCGTGTATGTTCTCCTCCACTTTCCTCGTGAGGAGTAGTTTCAGAGAAAGCTTTAAAAAAGTAGTGTTTTAGGATTGGGAGGCGAGCTTAACCAGGCGGTTCCAGTTCTCCTCGATGTCTCTCTTGATTTCCTCGAGGAGCCACCTGTTCTGTGGCTCCAGCAGATGCCGGAACCTACCCTGAAGCTTGAAGTAGTCCTCTATGGGTTTCGGTTCCTTCACGGGAACTGTGATCCTTATTTTGCCATTCTCGTACTCGTAGAGCGGCCATATTCGCGTCTGGACGGCCAGCCTTGCGACCTCGATGCTCCTCGAGGGGTCAAAGTACCAGCCGGTGGGACACGGGGTGAAGTAGTGGAGCACTACGGGACCGCTGAAGGAAGCGGCTTTAACGAGCTTGTTGTACATGTCGACCGGGAAGGCGGGGTTCATCGTGGCGGCATACGGGACCCCGTGTGCGATCGCTATGTCTATGAGGTTCTTCTTCCTCTCAAGCTTCCCGGGTATCACTTTCCCAGCGGGGCTGGTTGTGGTGTGGGCTCCTTTGGGCGTTGCCCCGCTTCTCTGGATCCCGGTGTTCATGTAGGCCTCGTTGTCGTAGCATATGTATATGAGGTCATGCCCCCTCTCGAGTGCACCGCTCAATGCCTGGAATCCTATATCGAACGTACCGCCGTCGCCGGCGAAGACGATGACTTTAGGCTTCTTGTTGCCGTATTTCTTACTTAGAATCTTAAACGCGGATTCAATGCCACTGGCTACTGCCGCTGAGTTCTCAAAGGCTACGTGGACCCATGGAACCCCCCAGCTTGTATAGGGGAATATGGTGGTAGCGACCTCCAGGCATCCCGTGGCGTTAACAACCACCTTGGGATCCGGCACGGCTTTTAAAGCCATCCTGACTATCTGAGGTATGCCGCATCCAGCGCACAGCCTATGACCTGGAGCAAAGTACTCTGCTCTCGGGATTTCCTTTAAAGTCCTAATGAACTTCGCCTCACTCACTACTCCTCACCTCTCAACCCCACCCATATAGGGCTTTCCGGAGCTTCACCCTTCTTTAAAACAGCCTCCGATATCTCGACGATTCTCTCAACGTGTGCCGGCGTGAGGTCCCTACCGCCTAAACCGTATATAACGTTGTACAATAGCGGCTTCGCTTTAGAGTTAACAAGCGACGCAGACACGTCCATGAACAGCTGTGCCCCAGGGCTACCGAAGCTGACACTACGATCCATAACCGCGACCACCGAGGCCCCTCTCAGAGCTTCACGGAGCTCCCTGGCTGGGAACGGTCTGTACTGTGTCAGGCTCACTACCCCCACCTTCTTTCCCCTCTCGGCGAGCCTCCTGGCCGCGTACCTCACAGTGCCAGCAGAGCTACCCAGGACCATGAGAACCACGTCTGACCCTTCGACGTTGAATGCTTTGACCGGCGCATACCTCCTACCGGTTAGTTCACCGTACTCCTCAAAGACCTCCCTTATAACTGGCCTCACCGACTCTAGAGACTCAAACTGATTACGCTTGTGCTCCATGTACCAGTCGAAGAGGTCCAGAGGCCCATAGGTAGCAGGTTTATCCGGGTCAATGGGGTTCACAGGCTCTTTCTGTGGCAGGAACGCCTTCACGTCAGAGTCTTCAAGCACGTATAGCCCCTCAAGAGCATGAGTCAAAATGAAGCCATCAAGGTTCACAATGCTGGGGAAGAGAACCCTCCGATCCTCAGAGATTCTGAACGACATCAGCGTCAGATCGTAGGCTTCCTGAACGTTTTCCGCGAAGAACTGCAACCAGCCGGTGTCGCGCGCCGCGTAAGCGTCATCGTGGGAGCAGTGAATGTTTATATTGGGTGATAGGGCGCGGTTGCCCATCGCCATCACAATCGTCGTTCTGAGACCCGCTGCTATCCATAGGATCTCGTACATTAGCGCTAGCCCCTGACTGGATGTTGCGGTGAAGACCCTTGCACCCGTTAGCGACGCCCCCACAGCTGCAGATAAAGCTGTGTGTTCGCTCTCCACGGGAATAAAAGCCGCGTCTAACTCGCCGTTGTTCACGTACTCCGCAAGAGTTTCAACGATGATCGTCTGTGGCGTAATCGGATAGGCTGATATGACGTCTACCTCTGCCTGCTTCACGGCGTAGGCTACCGCTCTATCGCCGTTCATCCCGACAAGCTTACCCCTCATGCTTTACACCTCAAGCCTCATCTCTATCGCGTGAACCGGGCAAATGTTCGCGCATATCCCGCACCCCTTGCAGTAATCGTAATCTATCTGAACGGAGTCGTCGTCCCCCCTCAGTATGGCCGGCTCGGGGCAGTGAATCCAGCACAGCAAGCACCTTATGCACTTGCCGTTGTCCAGGACCGGCTTCATCGCCCGCCAATTCCCGGTCTTGTTGTAGAGGCTCGTTTTCGGTTCGGGTATTATCCCCCCTAGGGGGAGATCCTTCCACGATTTGATCTTCAAGACCAAGCTCTCACCACTCATACTCCCTCACCATCTCGTACGCTTTCTTCACAGCAACAGCATTGCTTTCAGCGAGCTTCGGGTCCCTGCCGAACCTCTCCGCGATAACACCGAGCACAGTCTCGAGCTTCACAACACCGCTCGCCCGGGCGAATGCACCAAGCATCGGGGTGTTGTAGAACGGCCTGCCAAATATCTCCATCGCAATGCTGTAGGCATCGACAAGCCACACTTTTGCCCCGAGCTCCCTGGCAATTTTCAGTAAGCCTTCAGGAGGCTTCTGCGAGTTTAGGACTATGAGCCCGCCGCTTTTAAGCCCCTGCGTTATATACTGCACCTCGTTCTGGAGAGAAGGGTCGATCACTACCACAGCGTCGGGGTTGTATATGCTTGAGTGCAGCTCTATGGGTTGATCGCTGATCCTCGTGTATGCCCTGACGGGCGCCCCCCGCCTCTCAGGGCCGAACTCCGGCGCGTGGTACACATACTTACCCTCCTTTAGCGCCGACAACGCGAGTAGCTCGCTGGAAGTCACAACACCCTGCCCTCCTCGGCCGTGCCAACGCACTTCGTAGATGCTATCGCTCATCGACGTTCAAGCACTAAAACATGGCCCAAGAATAATAAACCTTAAGCAATAGGAGCCTTTAGGACTTGGGACCAGTGGTATCCGCTTCCTCGCCCAACCGAGTTAAAGTTAATTAGCCATAGAGCATGCCTAGACACTTGATGCGGGTCTTCGTGGCTTACGCGGAGGAGCTCAAACGAATCGCTTTTACTCCACCCTCACTGCGGGACCCGTGGATCACCAGGATAAAGCTCTTTTACAGCGAGAGGTTGCCGCAACTCGAAGAAAGTCTGGTTGTTCAGCGCGTGGAGCCCTCACCTATAGGCGAGGAAGAGCTGCTGAGGGCGCATGATAGAGATTACATCGAGTTCGTGAAGCGTAAATCCACCGAAGGTAAGGGTCTTCTCGATTACGGTGACACGCCTGCTTATCCAGGTGTGTTTGAGGACGCTTTAACGACAACGGCCGCAACGCTCACGCTGGCCCGTAGGCTTCTCCTGGAGGGGGGAGTTGGGTTTAACCCTAACGGTGGCTTCCACCACGCGCGAAGGCGAAGCGCGGGAGGCTTCTGCGTTTTCAATGACTTAGCAGTGACTGCGCTGTGGCTTCGCGGGCACGGCGTTGAGCGGGTAGCCATAATCGACATAGATGCCCACCACGGTGATGGCACTCAGCAGATACTCTACTCCACCGACGTACTCAAGATCAGCGTTCACGGCTACGGGTACGGCTTTTACCCCGGAACCGGCTGGATCGACGAGCTGGGCGAGGGGGCAGGTTATTGCAGGAACTTTAACATACCTGTACCCCTCGGCTCGGGCGACGACATCTTCATCAAGGTTCTCGAAGAGGTGATAACCCCTCTCATCGACGCGTATAGACCGGGTTTCCTCATCATTCAAGCTGGCGTCGACGGCCACAGGGGTGACCCTTTAACGGACCTAAACTACACTGAGCACTCTTACATGCACTTTGCATCATTTGTGTCAAGGTACGCGGCTGGCGGTACTCCAGTGCTCGTAACGGGCGGAGGGGGGTACGTTCCATCTACCGTGTCCAGGGTCTGGGCGCTAGTGCTTTCTAGAATAGCCGGTGGCGACGCCAGCCCATTCCTTGTCGGCGATGAACGCACCGCCAGCAGTGGAGACATTATGAGCCTTGTTGAAGACAGAGTAGCGTGGCTTAAGGAAAAAATCAGGGAGTGTAAGTTCTAATATACCTCAATTTCAACTCCGAAAGCTGATCCCTGCATGCTGACTATGACGTCCACGTCCCTGTTGCCCGTCAACCGCGTGAGCGACTCTACAAATTCTCCGATTTTTGTAAAAAGCTCGCCCGGCGTCTCCCCTACCCCGTCAACGGCGACCTTCACGCTCTTACCGTTAACCTGAACCTCGAATTGAGCGTCCTTGAACATGCTCTTGAGCTTCTTCTCCACGTCACTCTTAGTTATCAAAGCCACCACTAGGAAAAAAGGAAGACTCCTGCGTTTAAAAACATATTGGCCCAATTTACACGGCTCCTCCTTTTCTGCCCCCACTGGCCCCTTTCGCTGACCCGAGATCCCTCTCCCGGTTTTTCATGGGCTCAGCATTATCGACGAGCCCTCCGTTCATGGCACGCGACCCGGTTCGCCCTGGTACTCCTAGAGCTAAATAACAACGAAAAATCTATCTTGCAATTTATTGCCTTTCTGGTGAAAATAAAGATGACATCGGTTGTCGCGCTTAGTGAGATGATGAAAGAGTACACGCAGAAATTCAGTGAGTACCTTGCAAGGAAAGATTACGACTCAGCGATACCTCTGGGTTTACAAACTCTTGAGAACCTCTTAAAGATAGCGAGAGAGGAAATAGTCGGCATGCTAAACGACCCAGAGCTGGTTAAAGTTGGCGAGAGCATACTCAAGAACTATGAAAACATAATCTCCTACGTTAAGGGGTCTCTGAGCACGCTGAAGTATGTTTCACCCATTTACGCTGCTGGTGAAAAGGAACAACTAGTGGGGCTCATTGCTAGCTCTGTATCAGAGATTTTCAACTTCGTTATGGGCGCACTACTCATCGTAGCATCTCTCCAGGGTCGCCAGCAGGCAGAGGAGCCCTTTGGCGTCGTATGATCCTCACTCATGCACCTTGAGCGGCTTTATACTCACGACTTCTACCTCAGCGCCCGGCGGTATGGAGAGTTTTTCGCGCAACTCCTTAGGCAAGGTGAACTGCCTGGAATCCGTGTACTTCGTCTTAAGAAGCCTCGCCGTAAACGTGTGCTCCGAGCCGGCATACCTTATCGTCACCTGAGCCTCAACGACGTCCCGCAACCCGAGCTTTCTCACGAGGCTGGCCGGCACGAGGACCTGATTATTGGAGTACATCTTTATCCTATACGGCAAAGACTCTATCCCAAGCCCTTTTACTCCACGACGCCTTTCCGCCATAACCACTCCCACAATAGTGTGTATTGTAAAAACGTCTTATATTTTTCACGTCCATTCCACCTAGCACTCTCTAAAAGATTTTTCTCTTTTGCGGCAGAAAACCCTGACAGGGCTGAGTAGCGCCCCGGCGTTAACTACTTAAAAACACCCCCGCCAAGAGTTGTTGAGCGGGATGTGGTCAATACTCTACTACTTGAGAAACGATCCTGAAAAGCTCAGGTGGAACTTAAAGGCGCGGTTCATGGATCCTTCTCTTGTAGATGAGGCGCTGAAGCTCGACGAGATGTGGCGCGCAAAGAAGCGAGAGTACGATGAAGCGCGGCACGAGCTGAACAAGGTGTCCGAGCAGATAGGTAAGCTACCTGCCCAAGAGAGGGAGAGGGCTGTAAACGAGGCCCGGAGGCTCCGCGAAAAGCTGCAGGCTATCGAGAGGGAGCTGTCGTCCCTGGAGGGGGAGAGGGAGAACATCCTCAGGAGGATCCCTAATATCATACATGAGAGCGTGCCTATAGGCCCTGACGAGACGTACAACGTTCCGGTGCGCTACTGGGGCAAGCCGCGCGTGCCCCGAGAGTTCCTCGAGGCGTTCCTCCGGGAGACTAGGGAGAAGGGATTCAACGTAGAGTACGAGGTCGCCGACTGGAAACCCGTCGGGCACGCGGACTTCCTAGAGGGTAAAGGGCTGACCAGCACGGAGAAAGCGTCCGAGGTTGCCGGCTCCCGGTTTTACTACGCGTTCGATGACCTTGTTTGGCTGGATATAGCCCTTACGATGTACGCTCTCGAGAGCCTGGCCAAGAAAGGCTTCACCATACTCCAGCCGCCCCTAATGCTTAAGCAGGGAGTGCTTGAGGGCGTGATCAGCTTCGACGACTTCAGGGACATGGTGTACAAGATAGAAAACGAGGATCTCTACCTGATAGGCACAGCCGAGCACCCCATAGCCGCTTTACACGCGAACGACGTCATAACCGAGAAAGACCTCCCCCTCCTCTACGCTGGCGTTAGCCCCTCTTTCCGCAAGGAAGCCGGGGCTCACGGGAAAGACATGAAAGGCATATTCCGCGTACACCATTTCAACAAGGTGGAGCAGTTCGTTTTCTCGCACCCCGATGAGTCCTGGGAGTGGCACGAGAAACTGATCAAAAACGCCGAGGAGCTGTGGCAGGGCCTGGGCATCCCCTACAGGGTGGTCAACATCGCTTCGGGCGACCTAGGCGTGGTGGCCGCGAAGAAGTACGACCTCGAGGCCTGGATGCCGGCTCAGGGGAAGTACAGGGAGATGGTCTCCTGTAGCAACTGCACTGATTGGCAGAGCTACAGGCTCAACATTAGGTACGCGGAGGTGAAAGGCGCGCCGAGCAAGGGGTACGTCCACACGCTGAACAGCACCGCGCTAGCTATCCAGCGCACGATAACGGCGATAGTTGAGAACTACCAGACACCCGACGGTTACGTGAAGGTGCCGAGCGTGCTGAGAAAGTACCTGGAGCCCGTCGAGCCCAGGCTAAAAGTCTTCGTTTTCTAAACGCTAACAGCTGGTGCAGTAGCATAAGTTTTTAAGCTTAAAGCCATAGTTCACGTCTGTGGAACTATGAGCACGCGCCCAGAGGAGGCTGGAAACATTAAGGTTGGGTCTTTCATAGTCATCGACGGGGAGCCCTGCAAGGTCGTGGAGGTTGAGAAGAGCAAGACCGGGAAGCACGGCTCGGCTAAAGCGAGGATAGTCGGCATAGGCTTCTTCGACGGGGCCAAGAGGAGCATCGTGGTCCCGACAGACGCTAAGGTCGACGTGCCGATGATCAGGAAATTCAACGCGCAGGTCGTTTCGATCACCGGAGACTACCTACAGCTGATGAGCCTGGATGACTACAGCACATTCGAGGTCCCCATGCCCGCAGAGGAGGAAATAAAGAGCAAGCTGTCGGAAGGAGCAGAAGTGGAAGTATGGGAGGTTATGGGCCGCTATAAGATAATGCGCGTAAGAAGCTAAAGGAGCAACCTTACAGCACACCTGCAACTACCCGCTGCTCTCTTGAAAACTCTGGTCTTCACCTTGTATTTGCTGCGAAAGCAAGCACTTCGTTTGGAGGATGACGCGGGTACAGGCGAGTTTTAAATAAAACCCTTGCCACTGCAATGAACGGTGATGACCCAGGCAGGCCGCGACTCCCTTCGAATCTACATGAGGAGGGAGAATGAAAGAGATCTTGAGTGCTGAGTTACTTCTCCACAGACTCCATGAAGTAAAGACAGGTCTCCCGGCAGATTACAGGTAACCAGTCTTATTAAAAAAAGACATCAAAAACGAGAAAGAACGAACTAGTATTACATGAGGATTAGTGTCCGTGGTTTCTGGTTCAAGACATTTTTTAACTACTACCGCAAGTTTCCCGGCGGAGGATCCCTCGCTAGGTACTTTAATCATGCATCTAGAGCCCTAGACGTAATGCCACGAGTCAGGGACTTGTGCGGCTACAGATTGAGGCCGAAATAGATCTGCCTCAATCATGCGACGAGGAGTCTAAGGACCCCGAAGTGCTTGACTAGTGCGCGTCACTGACGCGATCCGAGCGCTCTTTCAGCACAGTGGGTGGACTGCACCGCGAGGGCACACGTAGTTTGTAGGAGTGAAACGCGCGTAGGCGGTCAGTACATTGTGGCCCTTTTCCTGGCGAGCGTGAGGGAGAACCTAAGGAGCAGGAGGCCGAGGGGGACCAGTACCGCTGCCTGAAGAGCCAGCACTGCTAGGCTGGGTGCAACCTCAGGTAGCCTCGCCCCCCTAAGCATCACCTCCCTGACTGCGCCGATCACGTAGGTCTGAGGTAGCATGCTCCCTAGCAGCCTTAGCTCGCGGGGCAGGACCACGATAGGTACGTAGACCCCCGCCACCAGAGGGACCGCCAGCCTCACAAACCAGGAGATGGGCTCGACCCCCCTGTAGGAGCCGGCGATCCAGTACATTGAGGCGGAGATTAAGCCGAGGCCACTGCAGGCGATCACGCCGAGCAGGATTATTCCCACAGCGAGAGCAGGGTCCCCCCACGTAGAGACCGGGAAGTTGAAAAACGCTACCCCGATAACCAGGTACAGGGCGAACATCACTGCCTCCATAAGGAACCTCCAGCTGACCCTGGCGAATACGAAGGTGAGCGGCGATACTCCAGCCAGCTGTAGGTAATCCCTCCTCGAGAGGTGAACCCCTCCCAGCCCCACCCTGCCTAGGTAGAGGGCCCCTATAGCCTCGTAGTAGACTGTGAGGGCGCTGTCCAGGAACGTGTTAACCATAAGCCCTGAGATTATGAACGCCATGAAGTTGCCTCCATAGAGAGCGCTCGACCCCCCGAAGGCCAGGGCGTAGTACTTGAAGAGGAGCAACGTGAAGACCACCTGAAGGAGCTGGAATGGGATGTTCCAAACCCACCAGACCGCAATGTTAGATATCTCCTCGTAGTAGAAGGTGGCCAAGTGCCTCAGGTTAACCTTGACAGCCTCCAGCAGGAGCGTCGTCCTAGCCACCTGTCCCACCCACGTAGTAAAGGTACGCGTCCTCGAGGTTCGCTCTCCTCACCTTCAGTCTGATGATCTTAGCCCCCTCGGATACAAGCCTCTCCAGCAACCTGGGCAACACCTCGTCCGTGTTTTCAACCCCCAGCGCTACCTCGTACCTGCCCTCCTCGGGACTCAGATCCCTGAGGCTTACATACCTCACTCCGAGCTCCCTCAACCCCTCCAGCGCGGACCTCAGGTCGAAGAACGCGTTGTAGACCTCCATCTGCACGGACTCCTCAACCTTCGCCCGCTTTATCAGCTCCTCAACTCCCCCGTCCGCTACGACCCTGCCGTTCCTAAGAATGATGACCCTGCTGGCCTCCTCCTGGATCTCCAGGGGGTGGTGGGTAGCGTAGAGTACCGTGACGCCGAACTCCCTGTTCAGCTTGCCTAGGTAGTCCTTGACCGTCCTCACGGCCTCAGGGCTCAAGCCCATCATCGGCTCGTCGAGCAGGTAAACGGGGGTCCTCCTGAGGATCCCGATGAGCATGCCGACCCTGGCTTGCTGTCCAGTTGACAGGGACCCCAGAGGCCTGTCCATCACCTCTGAGAGCCCTAGCCTCCTGGCCGCCTCCAGGACCTCCTCGAGGTCTATGCCGAAGAGCCGCGACATTATCCTCAGGTTCTGCCTCACAGTGAGCCTGAGCTGGGCCCACGCGGTCGCCCCCACAACAGAGGGTATGTAGGTGACGTGCTTAACGACCTCGTCTCTATCCTTCTCGACGTCGTAGCCCATGACCTCCGCTCTTCCACTGGTCGGAGGGATTAAGGTCGCAAGGATCTTGATCAGCGTGGTCTTCCCAGAGCCGTTCGGGCCCAGAAGGCAGACAAACTCGCCCTTCCTAACCCTTATCGAGACCCCGTCCAGCGCGCGGACCTCAACCTCCCCCACGATGGCGCGCATGAGCACCTCGTACGGGAACCTCCCTCCAAGTGTCTCGTAGTAAACACCTGGGTCGTAGAACCCCCGGCTTAGTACCTTGTAAACCCTCGTTAGCCCCTCCGTGCGTATGACCTCACCGCTCACAGGACCCACCGGGGGTTTACCGCAATCTCACTCCTTAATGAGTCCACCCCCATTTTTGACTTTTGATTCTCACCATAGTTCTCCTAATCAACAATCATACGTGCCGTGGAAGTTTACGGCTGTGGAGCCAAGCTGACCCCTAGACGCCTGATCTATACTCCACTTTTCACCCTTGAATCGTCTCAGACACTATAGGCATCCGCTTCCTTCGAAGATGCTGGTAAGGCAAAGGTCAAAAGCTACGCTACGCTTTAGCACATGTGGCGAAAGCTTCTGGGAAGCCCTGCAGGAAGGGTGTTGTCGGCGGGACCTTCTCCCTGCTCCACGAAGGTCACAAGCTTCTCCTCGGTTTCGCGGCTGAGCGCTCCGAGAGCCTGCTTGTGGGTGTGACTGCGGACGAGCTGGCTAGGAGTAAGGGCCACCCTGTTGAGCCCTTCCGGGAGCGCGCCGACGCTGTCCTGAGGTACCTCAGCGAGGTGAGCCCCGGCTTAGGCGTGGAAGTCGTCGAGATCCACGATGCGTACGGGCCGGCGGTGGACGACGGGGAGGCTGACTGCATTTTCGTGTCGGAGGAAACGCTCCACGGTGCTTTTCTGATCAATATCTTGAGGCGGATTAAAGGCCTACCGCCCTTACGGATATACGCCGTTGAGATATTGACGGTTGGAGGGGTGAGGCTCTCCAGCACTCTCCTCTGGCGGACTAAGCTCGGGCGGAGATGAGCTTCGGTAGAACCTTTACTCTTAAAGCCTCCGCTAACGCCACCGCCAACGCCAAGAATGCCAGAAAAACGCCCAGGCCCACGACGCTCCTGTCCACTCCGGTGAAGAGCCTTGCCACCGACTCAGCCGCCACGACTATCGCTAAGAGTATCAGCCAGGTTGCGAGGATAATGGAGCCCACGACGCCGAGGACTCTCCCTAGCCTCACACGTATCACCGCGTCGGTGTAAGAAGGGCCGAGAGAACAGCTAGGGCCGCTGCGACGAGCTCGATCGCGACATAGGCTTTAGCCACCTCCTGCTCGCTCGAGGGGCCCCCCACGGCTAGTATGAGGCGCGTCAGGGATAGGGGGGCCTCTGGGTCGCTGTTCGCGCGCAGGGTCCCGTCGCTATCGACTAAGATAGGTCTCTTCCTCACCTCGCGGTGCTCCCTGAACCCCCTGAAACTCACCAGGATGAAGAAGCCGTTGAGAATGTGCGGAAGTAGGAGCGTCAAGGCTACGAACTCGAGGTGGTCGACGACCGCTAGTGCTCCGATGAGAGCTCCGAGAAAAAGGCTCCCGCTGTCCCCGTTGAAAACTCTCGCGGGGTAGGCGTTGTACCTGTAGTAGGCGAGTAGAGCTCCCAGCGTGATGAGCGAGAGGGTAAGGGTCGCCTCTCTGTTCAAGATAGCGCCTATGAGGGCGAGCGCTGAAAAGATGACGATGGAGGTTCCCGGGACCACACCGTTCATCACGTCCAGCATGTTCACGACGTTCGCAGCGCCCGCGACTGAGATAGGCATGAGGGCCCAGTATATTATGGTGAGCCTCAACCTCCCGATCAGGGGTAGCTCGGGCCTACCCCACTCTATCAGACCCGGGCTAGTGACGCCGACCACGAGTATTGGTAGTATCCCGAGGATGCTTAGGAGCGTCTTCACGGGGCCTCTCAGTATCTTAATGTCGTCGACGAGCCCCACGGCGAAGCATATGGCCGCGCTCGCGAAGGCCACCAGCACCCTAGCGGAAGCCGTGGGCTCGGCGGCCAGTGCTGTTAGGGCAACAGCCGCGGAGACGCCGAGGAAGAGGATCACACCGCCACTGTGAGCAACCTCTGGGCTCCCGGGCTTGTGGGCGTCCGGCCGCACGAGGCCGCGGGCTCTAAGGTAGCTGATCAGTGGCTCCGCTGTCAGCCTGACTAAAAGGAAGGAGATGAAAAGTCCCACTACGGGAACCAGGATGTTCATTAAACCACACCCATTTCCTTCGCCACGTAGCCTGCGATCACCGGGAAGATCAGCGTCGCGTCTCCGGGGACGGTAACGTGGGCGGCCTTTGGCTTCACCTTACCCCAGCTTATAGCCTCGCGCGTTCTAGCCCCGCTCAAGCTACCGTCCCACTCGGGCGCCGAGGTTATCGCGACGGCGTAGTCAAGGCCCTCCCGGAACTGCGCCCACCAGATGAGGTGATGCTTCGAGATGCCCCCGCCGAGCATTATCCCGCCCAGCTTCTCGGCCGCGAAGACCATCTCAGCTATTTTCCCCATATCTGCTACGACGTTGAGCTGTACCGGCTTCACCTCGGAGCTCGACCTGCTCTTCTCGTTGAAGGTGTATATAGCAGTCCCGAAGGCGGAATCGACCAAGCCCGGCGCAAACACGGGGACACTTTTCCGGAAGGCCTGCCTTAAAATGGAGTTTTCATCGGTGAGCCTCCTTCCCGCCTCGAGCGCGAGCTCGCTGGGGGACCACTCCTGCTTAATCCTCACTAGCTCCTCAAGCATCATGTGGGTGAAGCCCTCGATAGGAGGACCGTAGTTCTCGAAAGGTATGAGGATGTTCCCCAGCCTGTGGATTTCCAGCTCTAGCAGGAAAGCGTCATCGTACTCAAACTCGCCGACGTAGTACTTGTAGCCCTGCCCCCTCGCTATATCGTGGTCGTATGTGCCACCGGTGGTGATCACCGCTTGCGCCAACCCGTGCTCGATGAAGTCCGCTAAGAGACCTCTGAGCCCGGTTGCTACCAAGTTTGCTGGAAAGCTTAGAAAAACTGTAGCCCCGCTTCTGTACATCTCGAGCAGGGTCTCCACGCTCTTCACGACGTACCTAGTGGAGAAGCCGCCCACCTTCTCGAGCAGTTTGACCAGCCTGGCGGCATCCTCGACTGCGTCGAGCAGGGTTAGGTCTTCCACCGGGCGTGAGAGAAGCATGGACCTGTCGACCGCCATTCCTAGCGCACCTTCAAGGCGTAGATTCCGGGCTTCCGGATGCCTAGCAGTTTGGCCACCTGCGAGTTCTCGACATCCACGACAGCCACGAAGCCGTCCCAGTCATCGGAAAACTCGCGTCCCCCGCACACCGGGCATACTTCCACGTCGTCGTTCAGAAGCGCCTTGCAGTTTGTGCAGGCTTTTAGAGGTAGCTTTCTCTTAGGCACCTTGCTTCTCACCCCGAGCCCTCTCTATTAGCTCTTTGACGTACTCGAGTTTCCCGAGGTAAGGCTGACGCATCGTCAGGCGCACGCGCATGACCCCTCTCTGCTCGTCGTAGCCGACGCCTATGACGCGCGCCCGAACGATGTCCCCTCTTCTGATTATCCTCTTACCGCTCTCGGCTATGACGATGCCTTGATCCCTATCGTACATAACGTCTCTTGTCGGAAAAACCTGAGATTTGTGAACAAAACCATCAACAGCCCCGAGCCTAACGGTGATCCCTATGTTCTCTACTAATACGACCTCCCCTTCGACGACCTCCTGGTTTACAGCGCTAAACACTAATGCCGTGAAGCGGGCCTGGTGGTAAGAGCTCCCGTCGCCGAAGGTCAGGTATCCCTCCTCGGATGCCTCAGCATCGAGCACGGAGACTACGAGCCCGATGCCTTCAAGCACCCTGCCCTCAAAGCTCTCCCTAAGTATTTCCAGGGCTGCTTCTCTCAGCGGTTTACCGAAGAGCCGCGGAGGTATTCTTATCATGTCCTCAAACACTATCAGCTTGTACATAAAACACCAAATCCCCGTCATGCGGTACAATTTATATCATTTTTCATTGAAAAATGGCTACACCTCGCTCACAAGGTATTTTTTGACCTCCCGCGCTATAGCTCTCGCCAGCGGGACGGGCACAGCTTCCCCGACCTGGTTGAACTGGAGGTCTCTTCCACCGAGAAAAACATGGTGGTCCGGGAAACCCATCAGGCGCGCTTGCTCTCTGACCGTGAGAAGCCTGTCCTCGAACGGGTGTACAAAGCGCGAAGACCCCATGACGGTCGGGGCGACGCGGTACGGGTGAAGCCTAATTATGTTATGGAGCACTCTCCCCTTGTAGCCCCTGTACCTCACGAGGGGTTCACCCCATTTAAGCTTTGAGATTCGCTTAAACCTACGCGGGCCCAGTGGTACCGGCTCGTGGTTCGGTATCCCGTGGTAGGCGTCGGGCGGTGGTAAGTCTTTAATCGCCTCTAAGACGACGACCTTTCTCCCCTTAGGGGGGTTGATCGGTATGTTGGAGATGAAAATGCGAGTTCGGTGGGAGGGCGTGCCGTAGTCCTCAGCCCTCAGAATGTTGAAGTAGATTTTGCTGAAGCCCACAGCGGCGAACTCCCTCCTAAGGAGTACGTCTAAACCGTCGTCCACGATCCCTGGGACATTCTCCATAACGAAAACCTTCGGCTCGAGGTCACCGACTATTCTTATGAAATGCAGAACGAGGGAGCCGAGCGGGTCATCGTAGAGCCTCTCGTAAGGATCCTCTCTCCGCCGTGGATTAGCGCGTGTGAAGCCCTCGCATGGCGGACCACCTATCACGACGTCAGGTCTGCCTCCCAGGAGCTTCAAAATCTCGGAGGAGTGGACTTCGCGGATATCCGAGGCCAAAACTTTGGCTTCTGGGAAGTTAGCCGCGTATGTCTCGGCTATAACCGGCATGTTCTCCACTCCCAACTCTATCCTGAAGCCCTCTTCCTTGAACCCCCTCGAGAAGCCCCCAGCACCCGCGAAGAGGTCCAGCAGCCTGAACATACCCATGGTTTCAGAGCACGAGTAAGTTTTAAATGCGGCGCGGTGGCCTACTCGTACCCCCTCTTCTGTTTAGGCGGGATCTGTCTAGGGGTCCACCCGGCCCTCACCGTGGCCTTTCATGGGGCCTGTTTGACCCTGCCCCGCGGGGAGGGCATCCCACGCCTGCCTAGGCCGTCATCCCTCCCGGCGAGGAGTTCATTTCCATACGACCTAGGTGCCTTCGCCCTCCCACGGCGTTTCGCCGTGCCGCTTGCGCGGCCGCGAGCCACGGAGGGGAGGGGGTTCCACAGCCGGCCCGTCGCCGAGGCCGGCCGGCGCCCGCCCGGTAGGCCACCGCGCCGATTAATAACTGTATAAACACCGGCTTAAACTTTACATCTCAAACACCTGCCTAAAACGGCTTTTCGATTGAAAATGATAGGGGATGCCGCGAGGGGCCCGGCGGCATCCCCCGAGGTGGCCTGCGCCCCCTGCGCCGGTCCTCCGCACCTACCTCTCACCCCGAGCACCCGCGAACACACCCCGCCGGCCTTAGGGCCGCTCCCTCCCGGGCCTAACCCGCTTCGGCCTTCCCGTGCTTCACCCCTCCTACGAGGGGATTAGCACGGAGCGGGGTGTCCCGCGGACCCGGAGCGCACCCGTAGGTGCGCGGTCCGGGCGCGAGGGGCTTTCAGGCGCCCTCGGAGGTTAACGCCCCCCGCCATGAGCCCGTTTGCGGTCACAGGGGAGGGCTAGCCCCCCGGGGCTCCCGCCGGGCCAGTTATACAGTAGAGAAGGGGACTATTAAGAGTTTGCTCAACCCTCTTCACTCCTGCGCCTTTCACAGTGTAGGAGCGCGCTCTGGCTAGTACTTGCGTGCAGAGCAACAAGAGCCTTAAATTTAGGATGGAGTACACAGACTCGGTGATCGCGAACGCCTATTATAATACCCGTGCTCCATAACACCTCGAGCTCTCAGCGCCTCGCTGAGGTTGCGCGGACAGTCTACGGGCTAGGTTTCAACTACTTCGTCGTGACGAAGGCCGTGGGTGCAGCAGCCCAAGCGGGGGTTCCGGAGGCCCAAAAAGTAGCGTACAAACTCGGACGAAGCTTCATGGTTTTAGCGGATCTGGCTGAAGCCATTGAACTCTTAGAACCCAGAAAAGTGCTCCTCGTGATGCCGTCTAAGTACGGGGGCAGTAACTTAGAAGACGTTCTTGCTCAGGTCTTAAAAGAGACTGGGGAGAGCGATAAAGTGCTGCTAGTCTTCGGGGGCAGTGAACCGGGACTCTCTCTCCGCGAGCTAAAGATGGGCGAGAACGTGAGCCCTAAGGATGTAGAGGAGGACGTCGGGACGACAGCGCTCGTCGCTATAACACTCTACAAGGTGAAACTGCTACTTCGCGGGCAAGCGTAGCCTCGTAATCGGTTTTTTGTTCTTCCAGCTGTAGTTTCGGATTCTCTTCGATCGGCCGAACCCACAGTGTGCACAGTAACCCTTAGCTACGTTAAAGCTGTGGTGTCCACACCTCCGACACCTGATGTGTGTCTTTCCGCGCCCCTTCTTACCAAACGACGTAGTTCCTTTGACCACTAGAGCTCACCTCTACGCAGGCGCAGGGCTAATGAGAACTACATTATCGCCTCTTACAACGATTATGCCGTACTGCCTCGTCCTGTTGCTTCTAATCTCTTCAGCGTTTTCCAAAACTAGGTTGAGGTGATGGTCGTAGCCCTTGAGAATACCCCTTATCTCGCGTCCGCCTTTAAGCTTCACGAGTACGCTTTTTCCAACGCTCTCTGCTAGCAGATCAACCGCTCCCTCCATACTCCATGCCTGCATTTCTCTGCTCACCAGGCTTTAAAACCTTTTTGCGTTCACCTTACCCCACTTTCCTAGAGCGGATAAACTCAGGGTCTTCGGAGCTACATAAGGATGTTACGTGGAGCGCCGGGGCCGGGATTCGAACCCGGGCACCCCAGAGGGGCAGTGGATTTCACGCCGAGATCTCGAGTCCACCGCCTTGGGCCGCTCGGCCACCCCGGCTTCTGGTTTGAAAAAAGCGGTGACAAGATATAAAGACATCGCCTGACTCTCAACCAGAGGTTCCGGTGGATGGTTTTCTATTACCATCGTATTCCAACTGTATCGATTTTAAACGTTGGGCGGAAAATGTGCATTTTGCAAATTAGTAGTGGATAGAGCAAAGTTGGGTGGATTATGTCTATCGAGGAGATCTTCCATCAGTACCTGGAGTCGAGGATATTCAAAGATAGAGAGAAGCTGCTCCCGGACTACGTTCCCGAAGAGCTGCCGCACAG
Source organism: Infirmifilum tikiterense (assembly GCF_054696565.1). Next base: position 502,310 of record NZ_CP182482.1, on the reverse strand, counting down.
GGATGATCAGATAGTAACTTTAGCCAAAATTCTGGCTCCGGCACTCACCGGCTCGCGTCCCTCAAACATCTTTATCTACGGGCTTACAGGTACGGGAAAGACCGCAGTTACTAAGTATGTTCTCAGGAAGATAAAGGAAAAAGCCCAAAACAAGGTAGACTTCGTCTACATAAACTGTCGCCAGAATAACACGAGCTACCGTGTCTTAGCTGAGCTAGCGAAGCATCTGGGAGTAAAAGTTCCCTTTACGGGTCTTGCACTCGGAGAAGTCATGAAGAGACTGGTGCAGGGGCTCGAACGCCGCCGTGGCATATACGTGGTTGTCCTGGACGAGGTTGATAACCTTGTGAAAAGGAACGGCGATGATGTACTCTACTTCTTGACCCGTATAAACGAGGAGCTCGTAAACTCTAAGGTAAGCGTCATAGGCATAACGAACGACTTAAAGTTCACCGAGTTTCTCGATGCGCGCGTCAAAAGTAGCCTCGGCGAGGAAGAGCTTGTATTTCCACCCTACAACGCAGTGCAGCTCGAGGACATCTTGCGGCGCAGAGCTCGAGAGGCTCTGGGGGACGGTGTTGTTGACGATGAAATACTAAAGAAGGTAGCTGCTATAGCAGCAAGACAGAATGGGGACTGTAGGTTGGCTTTGGACATCCTCTTGAAAGCCGCCGATATAGCTGAGAGAGAGGGCGCGGACAAGATCACGGAGGTTCATGTGGACAAGGCGAGAAACGAGATTGAGAAGAACCTAGCAGTAGACATCATAAAAACGATGCCTCTTCACGTAAAGCTCGTGCTTGCAGCGATTTACCTCCTCTCAAGGGACGGCGGGACAAAGCTCATAACGACTGGTCTCGTGTATGATAAGTACAAGGAGCTTGTATCAAAAATCGGCATGGAACCTGTTACCTCGCGAAGGATAAGCGACGTCATCAACGAGCTCGATGTCGTGGGAATCATCAACGCCAGGGTAATCAGTCTGGGTCGCTACGGCAGGACAAAGGTAGTATCAATCGGCGTCCCGATGAAGAACGTGGAGGAGGGGCTGGCGTCGGATCCCATACTGAAAACCCTCCTGTCGATCTAGGTCAGGTCACCGCACGCGCAGAAGATTTCGTGAAGCATGTCGTAAAGCTCTTCCAGTCCAACGCCAGTGGTTGCTGAGAGGAGAGGTATTCTCGTGGCGAGCTTGTAGTCATCAAGCAGTTCCAGTATTCTCTCGGATATTTCGCCGATTATTCCTTCACCCGTTTCTTTGACCTTCAATCGTAGGTACTCGTTGTCCTTAAATAACCTTAGGTCCCCTTCAACGAGGTCAGCCTTGTTGATAACCGGGATAACGTCCACGCCCAACCTCAGGCTCGCGATTAGTGAGAGAAGCTTGAGAGAGGTGACGTCTTGAGCTTTTCTCGTGAGTGTGGGGTCCAGTATGACGACTCCTATGATGTAACCCAACTGCTTGAATTCTCTGATAAACCTCGGTCCAAACTCCCTGAAAAGGAAGAGCTCCATTTGCCCTGGCGTGTCGACAAGTATGTACGGAGCTGGGAGCTTTGAGGTTCTTTCAGCAATTTCGCGGAGATAGCTACAGGCTATCTCAATGCTCTTTATCAGTGCACCGTTAGGTCCGAGACCATACTCCCTCATTACCTTCTCCGTGGTCACGTACTGTCGTATGTCTATGTCAGGCTCATAGGGAAGGAACTCTGCTCCTGGATCCAGGTTGATGTACGCTGTAGGCGTGAGCATCTTGCTCCAGAGCCAACGTCCAAGCGAGGCCGTCAGTGTCGTCTTTCCGCTACCCGCCGGACCTATGAAAAGAACAATGTTTTTCATAGCCTCCCCCTTCACCACAGAGCCTCTTCAGATAAAAAAATGCTTGGGGTTACCGACCATCTTGCACTCCGCGGAAGTAATGGCTAACCGCTAAAATCTTGTCAGAAGTTAAGCGCACTCTCTCGGCGATGTCTTTATATCTTGTCACCGCTTTTTCAAACCAGAAGCCGGGGTGGCCGAGCGGACCAAGGCGATGGCCTGGAGTCCTCAGAAAGCCATTACCCCTCTGGGGTGCCCGGGTTCGAATCCCGGCCCCGGCGCCACTTTGAAAAAACTCCTAGTTAGCCTAGCTTAAACTTACGCTTTCTCACCTGCCGAAGACCGACGGAAGATTTATCAACTCTCGGCATTTCAAGAAAAGCGAAGCCCCGGTCGTCTAGCCCGGTCAACCTGCGCGAGGGCCGAAAGGATATCGGCCTTTCGAGGCACAATACCCCGGAGAAAGCCGAGGATCCCGGGTTCAAATCCCGGCCGGGGCACTTTCTCACAATTAAACTGGCGATGGACACAATAGGTAATTCGCGGAAACTCCCTGTTGCAAGGTAAGGGAGATGCGCCTTTGGGGAAAGCTAAGGCTTGAATTCCCAGTTCCACATCTCGCTGGCGAGTTTGCCATCATACATGAATTTAGATACCTTCCTCTCAGCGTCAGCCACCCGTTTGCTGTGCAGTGAAAGAAAGTTGTTTATCCTCTTTACCAGCTCGGCCTTACACTCACCGCACAGAAGCTTGCCGGTTTTGCACGCCCAGTACCTTTCTTCTAGCTTCTTATCATCCTCTTCAAAGAGTAGAGTGTACCAGTGAAAAACCGTGCAGACCTCGGGCGCGCCACCGAGCTTCCGTTGCTCCTCTACGGTGGCGCGACCGCCGGTGAAAGCATTCATGATCTTCCTCTTTACAGCTTCTGGAGAGTCATTCAGCATTATAGCGGTTTCCGGTTCAGACGCGGACATCTTGCTCTCGGGTCCCGTGAGCCCCCACGCGAGCTTAGCCAGGATCTCGGAGGTTTTAAACCTATTTAACCGCGGCGCGATGTCGCGCTGGAGCCTGAAGTAGGGGTCCTGGTCGATGCCACAGGGTATCAGGGGGCGCTTCTTCTCAAAGAGCGTTGGTACTATTTGAAGAGCTGGGTAGAAAATCAGCCCTATGCTTGTCTCTCCGTCGAAGCCGAAGACTGCTCGAGCCGTTGAAAAGTTTATGTGGCGTGCCACTAGGACTGCAGGCTTATACATTCTGCCTATGTACTCGGATTCTCTGAATATGAAGGTCTTGTTCTCGTCGAAGCCTAGAGCTGCGATGTTCAGGATGTCCTGCTTCACGTAAGGCTCCACTTCCTCTAGCGATTCCACTTTCTTGGCGAGGAACTTCTCCTCGTCGGGTATCTCGATATATACGTTCACGTTGAACTTCTCCTGAAGCCATCTCGTCATGATAAAGGGGACGATGTGCGCTATGTGCATAGGTGCCTTACTCGGAGCTCGGCCAGTGTAGAGGAAGAACCCCCTCCCGCTCAAGTAATCCTCGAGCACTAGTCCGAGGTCGCGGTGCGCGAAGAAGAACCTTCTGCGAAGCAGAGGGTGAAGTTCCCCGGTGATCTTTCTTATCTGCTCTAGGAGAGGCTCGCTTATCTTCTCAACACCGAAATCCTCCACAAGCTTATCGTAATCTATCTTACCTTTAGCCTCCCATGGGGTAACGCTGTAGTCCCCGTATGACATCTTCACGCAAATGGTATGCTGGATATTTATCTTCATCGACTCCAGTCGTTCATACCTAGTAGGCTTCCAGCGAGAGCACCTCTTTTCTGCCCCACCGGCCTCCCTTAAAGTCGCCGTCATCCTTTACCGGCCTTGGGGTTGCTCTACGTGGGCAGCGCACCGCCAGGATCTTCGAGTAGCCGCGCCCCGGCGGGTCCCATAGGGGGCACGGCAAGCAACGCAGAGCAGGGATTTTTGCGATCCAGGGCTGACCCAAGGGATATAATGTGAAGAGTTTTATAAAGCGGGCCGGCCGGGATTCGAACCCGGGACCTACGGGTTAAGAGCTTCGACCCGGCGTTTAAGTCCGACCGCCGCTCTACCTAGCTGAGCTACCGGCCCCCGCCGTGCCTTAAGAGCCCTTAGGGTATTAATTTTTTTCTCTTGCCTTTAGAGGAGCCGGATTCGCCTTTGCACCGTGAAGCTTATTGGCTGAACCCCAGCTGTCATAAGCGCATATATAGTATCTTCTGAGGCGAGGTCGGCTAACCCTCTCAGACTTGTTATTACCGAGTTCGAGTAAACGGGCACTTCAGGCTCGTAGAGCGAAACCACCACCGGTATCATTCTGTACTCTCCCGGTTGTATGTCGTAGGCTAAGATGCCTGCTTCCAGCGCTTTGGACAAAACGCTGCACCTCTCGTGCTGGGCGTCCGCGGCTCTCCGTAGCATGCCTTCACGCAGGCGCTTCCACCGCTTGCAGTCGACGCAGAGCGACAGTCCCTTTTTAAATGCAAGCACGTCGACTTCGAACCTCCGACCCCTGAACTTAAACCTGACTGTCCTGTACGTACTGTAGCCCGCTTCGCGAAGCGCGTAAGATACGAGCGCTTCTAAATCACTCCAACCCGAGTTCAGGGCCAGCGAAACCACGTCGTAGCCTGCCCGCCAGGCTTTAATCAGAAAGGCTTCAAGCGGCTCCCTGATAACCCCGTCCTCAACGTTCACGCGCAGATTCCTGAGAATCTCTTCGACGAACTCGCGATCGACTCCAACCCCCTCAGAGATATCCGAGATTTTCACCAAACCATGCTGTGAAAGGTAACGTGCAAGAAAAGCGAGAACAACTTCCGCCCTCAGGCGAGCGCCCAAGAGTGTTTCACGCCTAAATTATTATTGAAGCCATTGGAGGTAGCTTAGGCCACCTCTCAGCTGCCTCCTTAGCCAGAGGCCCCCTTATCTCAGTCCCTTTCGGCTCCCCCTCAGGCGTTATGATCACGACAGCGTTATCCTCGAATGCTATCCACGTTCCGTCTGCTCTTCTGTAGGGCCTCCTCTGCCTGATAACTATGGCTCTCATGACCTGCTTTCTGAGCTCAGGCTTACCGGCACGAATTGAAACCACAACGACATCGCCTACGGCCGCCCCCGGAATCCTCCTCCACACAGCCTTATAGTGAGGAACACCTATGACCTTCGCAAGCGTTGCGCCGGAGTTATCCGCAACCTTTACGAGGCTCTCCATGAAAACGCCTGGGGTGAGGCCGAGTCTGTAGGACACTCCAACCGTCTTAGGACCTCTCTTCGCCATTCAAATCACCTAGGCCTTACCGAGCACCACAAATGATATAGACTTCGCAAGCGGCCGCGTTTCACCTATTATCACTTCATCTCCAGGTTTAACGTCTATGCAGGGGGGCACTCGGACGTGTTTTTTCGTCCTGCGGCGCTCGTACCTTTTGTACTTCGGGTTGTAGTGGAGGTACTCGTGTACAACGACAGCTGCCCTGTTCATTTTCACGTCCTCAACTCTGACCCTAAGCAGTTGTCCTCTGACCGAAAGAGTGCCATGCCAAGGGCACAGGGGATCATCGCACTTCTTCTCGGGAGGGTTTAGCCCCGGAATACCTACATGCCTCTTAGCCATGCCCAACACACACCTCTCTCACTCTATGCAACTGGTTTTTAAATTTTTGCGGTGCGAGACCCTACCACGCGCGGTAAACCTTCTTCATCCTCTCTTCAGGTCTTCCCACAAGAAACCTACCGTCCACCAGAACCTTAGTACCATCGGGCAGTGTGAAGCGGAAAACCGCCTGAAACTTCAGGACAGTTCTCTTCTCACCCCCAGGCTCACCTATAACCAGCGTATTTCTAGTTTCGTCGAGCACCAACCCCTTTATCCCAATAAGGCTTGGATTACTAGCCTCTACAACCTCTGCTTGCAGTCCTATCAATTCATGACGCAAAATATTCCTCGGGGTTATCCTCATGTTTTCTTCCATGCTTCCAATAATTCATCTTTAAAGTTATCGACGCTAGCCTGCCTCATCCACCCCATCCGTGACCGGACACGCAACCACTCCGAGAATTTTCCATCGCTGAAAGAGCTCCTATAAGCTGCTGAACAGAAGGTGCTACCTACTGCTTCTTTCGAGCCTCTTCCCTCTCAACGGTGAGGATCATCGCGATGGTTCTCTTCGTCTTCCTTATAAGAGCTGGTTTCTCCAGAGACCCTCTCATCGCTTGAGCCTTCAGCCGTGCGAGCTCCGCCCTCAGCTCAGCGAGCTTTTTTCTCCGGTCTTCCGGGCTAATGCTCCTTATTTCGTCAATGCTCATTAGCCCCTTAGGCATAAAACCACCCTCACGTATCACCATTTTAACTTTTACGGACCTCTTCCACCGCTGCCTGAGGAGCTTTTAGCTCGATGCTGTCGGGCATTCTTTCAGGCTTCATGATGCGTACCTTCACACCATACATCCCGAGCTTCAGGAGCACGTGCACGCAGGCTTCATCGACCAGCTCCTCCCCTGGTTCACCTGACTTAGGTAGATACCCTCTCGTGAAGCGCTCCGTTCTGTGCCTCTGGCTTGTCAGCTTACCGCTTATAACGACTTCAGCGCCCCGCGCGCCCGCAGCCATAATCCTGTTGAGGGCGACCATCGCAGCCCTCCGGAACTTCACACCCCTAACCAGGGCTCTAGCAATCCTGTAGGCCATTATCTTGGCGTTGAGGTCCTGGTTAGGCACCTCCACGACGTCGATCTGAGGGTTTTCGAGACCAAACTCCTTCTCCAACACCTCAGCCAAAGCCTTAATGTTGGCACCTCGCCTACCTATGACCATCCCGGGTACTCCCGCGTAGATGATAACTTTCGTGCCTATCGGCGTCTTGAAGAACTGAGTGTGCACGTAGTTTGCCTTCGCGAACTGCCTCTGGATGTACTCGTGAAGCATCATGTACTGGAGGCCTTGCTTCACAGCCTTATGCGCTGTGGACGACATTTGACCACCTTTAAGTCCGCTCCTCGCCAATCACTTCAACGTGAACTAGCTGGTCGTAGTATGGCGTCGCCCTTCCAGGGGCCCTTGGAAGATAATTCCTGATCTTGAAGCTTTGATGCGCGGCTGCATGAACTATCCATAGATTCTCCACGTCTAGACCCTTAAACTCCGCGTTGTTCTCCAGGTTATCCAGCAGGGCCAAAAGCTTCTTAGCAACTTTCACCGGGTACCTTCCGGGGCCACCAATCCCCCTCTTGTGCCCAACCTTCCCGTTGAACTTTCTGAAGGGCACAGGCCTTTTCATTGAAGCTATCTCTTCCAGTATCTTCTTAGCCTCACTGAGCTTCTTGCCCCTGATCAGCCTCAGAGTCTCGACGGTGGCCTTGTAAGACATGCTTACATCCCTGAGCGAGGCTTTCGCCGTCCTTGAAGGGTCCAACTCGACACTATATCGCCACGTAGGCATACCCCAACTTCATCTCCGACTACTCGACACAATATAAACGTTTTTTCAAGCCCACAGGCAAGCAAGCTGCTCATAGAAACGCTTTAAAACCAGGCACTTGTACTACTCCCATCAGGGGCCGTAGTCCAGCCTGGTAGGATGCCTGGCACGGCACGCGTGCCGCAGGATTCGGGATCTCTAGGCGGGAACCCAGGTGGTCCCGGGTTCAAATCCCGGCGGCCCCACTCCACATACATTTGAGGGGCGCTAACAATCATACTCTCGTGACTCACAAATTTTATGCATATACGCATAACCGTAGTAGCTAACCGGCCCTAACATTCACTTGAAAGTCACGACCTCATTCGCCTCGACTGGCGGGCCCGCCGGGACTCGAACCCGGGACCTACGGCTCCGAAGGCCGCCGCGCTTCCTAACTGCGCCACGGGCCCATTTTCGGGGGCGTCGTGTCACCTCCTTGTCATCACTCATCGGTTGTCAACGCTTAAGTCATTCGCCCTCCTAATACTACCTTCAATGTCGATAAAAATCTAATGGACTTAAAGGAGGATGATCGCTGGCCTGGCTGGAAGGGCGAGGTGCGCCTTAGCCATGCCTTCAGCCTCCTCCTCGCTCAAGACCCTTACTTTAAGGCCCGTCATCTGCTCGAAGAAAGTCACCGCGTCTCTTAAGGCCCTCTCCTCAATCGCCGGACTAACCAGGAGGTCCAGGACCTCGGCGTTCTTGGCGATAACCTCCACAAGCTTAGACGCCTCTCTCCTGGTATCCTGAGGAAGGTTCTTCAGGGCCTCGCGTATCGCGAGCTGAACTTTTCCGTAGACACCGACACCCTGCTTTACCTGAGTGAGAAAGTCGTACTTCCACCGCGCTGGGAGGACCAGTGCCACTTCGCGCACGTTCTCGCTTTTCACCACTCTGAGGAGCTCCTGTATGTCCTCAAGCACTCTCTGAACTATCTTCTCCGCCTTCTCGACCTCTTCGTTTATCTTGTCGAGATCCGGTTCCGGCCAGCGCTCCTTCACTATGAGCGTGCTCTTCCCGATCTTCTCCCATATCTCTTCAGCGACGTGAGGAGTTATGGGAGCGAGTATAAGGGTTTGAACCTCGATGAAGCGCTTGAGAAGCTCCCTGTTTGGAGCCCCCCTGCGCCTCAAGTACCACTTGAAGGAGTTCTGGAGGTTGAAGAAGCCCTCCGTCACCACATTCTTCGTGTTGAGCTTCTCGTACTCCTCTCCAACGTACTTCAACGTGCGGTTGAGAACGCTCTCGAACCACTCGTCTATGAACTTCCTCTCGTCGTCGCCCCTGCCGTAGTTCTCAATGGCGAAAGCGTACCACTCGTAGAGAAGATCAACCGCCCTGGAGGCGAACTCCGGCTCGAAGTTCCCGTCATCGAGGCCTGTGTTGCCAGCGTAGGCGTTGGTGAGGCGCGTGGCGTCCGCACCCCAGTACTCCAGAGCCTCCCTGAGCAGGATGAAGTTCCCCTTCGACTTGGACATCTTCTCTCCCGCAACGTTGATCCACCCGTTCACGGCGATGCCCCTCGGCCAGTGCTCCGGAGGGAAGATGGCCACGTGGTGCATGATGAAGAACACGAGGTGGTTCGGTACCAGGTCCTTGCCCGAAACCCTGAGGTCCACCGGGTACCAGTATAGAAACTCTTCCCGCATCCTCTTGACGAGGTCGGCGCTGACCCCGAGCTTGCTCGCGACTTCTTCGGCGCTCCCCTTCCCCAGGAAGATGTAGTCGAAAAACGCGTTGTCGAGCTTTTCCCATCTCAAGCCGTGGTCTTCGGGGTGCTGAAGGTACTTCGCGATAGTGTAGTACGCCATGTAGATCGTCGAGTCGCTTAGCGACTCGAGAACCCACCTGTCATCCCACGGTAGTGGTGTGCCGAGCTCGCGTTCATGCGTGCAAGCCCAGTCCTCGTACCAGTCTACGAGTCTATGAAACTCCTGCCTTATCTCTGGCGGCAGGAATACCATCCTGTCGATGCATTCGTGGGCCTTCATCTTCCACTCCCTGTCGCTGTACCTGAGGAACCACTGATCCTCGACGATCTTCACGTGCGTGCGAGATCCGCACCTGCAGAAAACAGGCCTTGGGAGGGTGAAGTGCCTCACAGCAACTCCCAAGCCAACCAAGTGGTCTATGACCTCCTCCTTGACCTCAAACACCCTCCTGCCGCCCCACTTCTGGCCGTAGACTTCAGCCTTCAGAACCCCGTTGTAGAACTCCTTCGAGTACACCTCCCGTGTTGCCTCCTCCAGCTTCTCTGTCTCACCTTGATACCTAGCCCCGTGCTTCCTGACCGCTGTTTCCGCAGGATACGGTCCGTATCCCTCCAGCTCGATCAGGCTCACGGGGTGCACCGCCTCCAGTACAGCGGGGTCCAAACCGTATTTGTCGAGAAGGTGCGGGTCTCTCTTCAAGTCCTCAAGGGCTACCCAGTCGAATGGAGCGTGCGCAGGTACGGACATCACGACGCCTGTCCCGATGTTGTGCGCGACAAACACGGCCGGCAAAACCGGGACCCTCCAGCCCGTGACAGGATTCAGCGCGTAGCGCCCGACGAGCTCTGCCCCTTTGACGCGCCCTACGACGCGGACGGTGTGACCCTGGTCTTGAAGCTCTTCAGCACCGTACTGTCCCAGAACCCACTTTTCCCCGTCTACATCGGCTACGATATACTCGGCATCTGGATTTACCCAGATGTTCACAGCACCCCACACGGTCTCGGGCCTATACGTCATACAGGGGTACACGAGGCCGTCCTCGCCCCTGAACTTGATTATGACAACCTCTTCTGGCCCTATGCCCGCGTACTCATCGGGCCTGTCGTGGTCCCCCACTACCTTCTTCTCCTTGGGGCACCAGACAACGGGGTGACTGCCCTTTGTTATGAGCCCCTTCTCCCTGAGAACCGTGTACTGCCACTGTATGAACTTGTTGTAAGGGGGGTTAAGGTAAGTTGTGAAGAACTCACGCCTCCAGTCGATCGACAAACCGTACCTGCTAAAATCTTCTCTGAAGCCCCTAGAGAAGAAGCGCACCCAGTATTCCGGGTCTTTAAACTTTGGAATATCCTCCTCGCTGATGCCCATGGACTTGAGTATGCTTATCTGCTTCGGATCACCCTCCCTAACTCTCAGCGCCGCGGCAACTATAGGCCCACCCGTCGCGTGCCAGCCTTGAGCGAAGAGGACGTTGTACCCCCTCATCCTCTTGAAGCGGGCTGCGATGTCAACCCTGAGTACTGTGTACGCTGTCCCCAGGTGGGGGTACGAGTTAATGTAGGGGTACGGAAACGTCACGAAGAACTTGGGCTTCCCGGGTTCGGGATCCGCCTCGAAAACCCTAAGCTCGGCCCAGCGCCTCTGCCACTTCGCTTCAACGCTTTTCAGAAAGTCCCTCTTCTTCTCGTCGACGCCTGGGAATTTAAGCCTGCTAGCAATGGAGAGCCACCACCCCACTCAAAGGTTTAAAACTAAAAAACGTTTTCGCCCCTATCGCCTGACCCGCCCTTTTGAACGACGCCCAGATAGTCGTAAATGTCTCCCTCCTTGACCATGTCCTCATAAACCTTCCAAACGCGCTTAGCCGTCACGAGCCCTACGAAGAAGCCCTTCTCCTCCAGCGCCTCCTTAACGCGATCCACGAACTCCTCCGGCTTTACGAGTGGGTGCTTGGAGAGAACCTCGAGTATGCTCTCCCTAATGTCCGTGTTGTGAGGATACGGCTTTTTACTCACGGTACAGCGTAGTGCGCTATGGTTATTAAGTTATCTCACCGCTTTTTCCATGTGGAACTGCTGAGGCGGCTTCACGAGCTTGTATACTCTAAAGTGCACACGCCTGTAACCGCCGGCCTGTTGCCAAGGGTTCTGAGACGTTACGTTGCGATAAACCTGTACGATGGCGCTCTCCTGGCCTTGGGCGTCCTCACGACTTCCACTCTTCTCGGGCTACCACCCTGGGAAACCGTGCTGAGCGGACTGGTGATAGGGACGTCGTCCGCTATTTCGGGCTTCATGGGAGCGTTCCTCGTGGAGAGCGCTGAGCTCAGAATGGAGCTGAGGGAGCTTGAAAAGCACCTCTTCATAACCCTCGGTAGGCGGCAGGTCTACGTAGCTGGGCTCATCGTAAGCGCAGTGAACGCTTTGAGCACCCCGGCGCCAGTGCTCTTATCCCTCATGCCCTACCTACTCGCACACATCGGAGTCATCGCACCTCCGCTGGCACTCGTAGCAGCCCTAGCTATGACCTTCACGTCGCTGGTCTTCCTCGGAGTCTGGCTAGCCAAGATCGCCGGCGGGGGGAGGCTGAGGTATACGCTAACCGTGCTAGCCTCAGGGCTTGCGATACTGCTACTGGACATAATCCTGGGCCGTCACTAGTTTTTTAAACTGTCCTTGCTCTAACAAGGGTGTGAGCAAAGAGCCGTCGATAACGCGCATGCTGATCGATGCCCTCAAGCCCCGTGACGTCACAGTAGTGGATATCGCGCGATCCCTGATCAGCCTCGAGAAGGTAAGCAGGGTTGAAATCAATGTGGCAGAGGTCGACGTCAAGACAGAAACCCTGAAAATCAGCATTAGCGGTACAGGCATAGATATCAAGGAGATTGAAAGGACCCTTGAGAAGCATGCCACAGTGATCAGAAGCATAGACTACGTTGTAGCTGAGAAGTGATTCGACTGTGAACCTCGGATTTTACCTCACTCCGGTAACACCGCCTCTCTTCGGCCGCGAGGGTAAACCTGAGGACGACATCGTCGTGCTAGGAATACCCTTCGACGGCGCAGCCTCGCGTATCCCAGGTCAGAGGTTTGCCCCAAGGAAGGTGCGTGAGGTGTCCGTGGAACTCGAGACCTTCTCACCCGAGCTGGGGGTCAACGTGGAGGAAATCGGCTATCGCGACGCGGGAGACCTGCCAGTGGTGACGGACTACGCTGTGATGCAGAACTTTACAACAAAAGTTGTAGAGGAGCTACGTGATAGCGGGAAGTTGCCTATCGTCATCGGGGGAGACCACTCTGTAACCTTTCCCGTGGTATCGACGCTCGCTGCGAGATCCGAGGAGCTGCTCGTTTTGGTCTTCGACGCGCACATGGATCTCAGGGACGAGTGGCCTTGGGGTGTGCGGTTATCCCACGCGACGGTTATGAGGAGGTTGCTTGAGTCGTCGGGCAGTGTCTCCGTTGCCTACTACTCTCCACGCGCTTTCTCGAGAGAGGAGTACGAGTACGCAAGATCTAGCAGCAGAGTTAAAATCGTCAGGAACGCCAGAGAGCTACGGGAGCTGGTGGAGAGCTCGGAGAAAGTGTACATTTCCCTCGACATTGACGCAGTGGACCCAGCTTACGCACCAGGAACAGGCACACCTGAACCCATGGGGCTCGCCCCTCAGGAGGTCGCTTCCGCTCTGCGGGTTGCCGTGAGCCACGCCCAAGAGGTCGCGGGCTTCGACGTAGTCGAAGTAAACCCTCTAGTTGACTGCAATGAGATAACTTCTCTTTTAGCCGCTAAGCTGGTGATGGAATTCCTCTTCGCGTGCTACAGGTACGAAAAGTGCGGAGCAAGGCAGGCGCGGGTAAATTTCTCCTAAAGGGATAACTTATCCGCGGATAATTTCTCCGATTCTCAAGTCAGAAAAAGGAGCAAGGGGTACAGCGCGAGCGCGATCACCGCTAAGACTAAACCATCCCTGACGTTGAGCCTTGTAGCCGCCGATAACCCCTTCAGCTTGGTGTTATCCATGAAGAAAGAACTCACCGGGTAGACTCCGTAGAGTACGCTGCATTCCCTCATGTTGTTCTTAGCCTCCTCCAAGCACTTCACGCTTTTCTCCAAGAGGGCCTCCTCGTTAAAGGTCCCGACAGGGTAGTAGTCGACCCCCTGGAACACGCCTGTTAGTACGTGCGTATCCGTGGTCCCCACGAGAAGGTAGTCGACGCGCTTGCCAACCTCTTGGAGGAGCCTAGCCTTGAGTTTGGGCGTCATGTTATTTCCATCAAAGCTAATAACTCCGACAATCTTACCCCCCACCTCTACAGCCAAGCACGCGATGCCAGCTTTCCCAATACTGACGCCGTCACTGAAGCCGATCCACGCGAAGCCCGCTTTAAGTTGCCCTTCGGCCACGCTTGCCTCCAGCGATTCTTGTATAGTTCGCAGCACCTCCAAGTAGAGCTCGGGTGCACTGTCCGGGGACTCCGGCAACTGCAGGTAGTCTTCACTGATCATGTTGTGCAGATCCGCGAGAACTACCCCCTTTCGCTCGAACTCTTCTCTGAGAGATGGCGGCAAGTCTTCCATGGGGACCTGCGGGTCTAAGAGGCACAGAGAGACCCCTGGGAGTCTTATTGCTAGGCTACTAACAAGCTTCCCTTGAGCCAGGCCGAGACGGACAGTGGACGGAAGCTCCTTGAGGGACAGGGCACCGCAGACTTCTTCCGCTACTCTGTCAACTTCACTGCTCACAGCTAAATTCTCCCCGTGACCCGCCGGTGCCTTGAGAAAGAGGGTCGGAGGGCACTTCGTGACGACTTTTTCTGGAAGCGTGCTACTTCCTAGGGTTCTCAAAGGTCCCGGGTGAACCCCGGATACAACGAGCCTGCCTATCACCTCGCTTCCACTCCTGAAAATGAAGACGTGAATAGGAACGGTCTTTCTAGTAGAGGAGGCTTTAATGCACTCCTCCACCTCGTCCTTCTCCCCCGAGAGCGTGTACCTGAGGAAGCCTCTGAGGTATTTAAGCCCCCCAACACCGGCAACCTGCCTCACCCTTTTATCGATGGTGAGAAGAACCGGGAGCGCCAGCAGAGCATAGAGAACGAGTACCGTTAGGGAGGCGTATGCGTAAGTCGGAGCGAAGAGATACGTGAGCGCTAGGTAGACAGACAGATACAGGATGAGTGCGCGCCTCCTGGCCACGGCGATGAACACGAGGAAAGACAAGAGAACCGTGACCGTCGACGCGGCAACAGGCGGCTTTTTAAGAAGAATGAGTGGCAACAGTAAAAGGAGATACACTAGGAAAAAGCCTAGAGCCCTTCTCGGGGTTAACACACTCCGGTCAGCGAGTACCGATACCAAGTAAGGCAAGCCTGTAGTAAAAGCGCTTGTGAGAAAAAGCCGCACATCATAGCCGACCGCTGGGGCAAGGAGGAGCTCAAGCATAAAGATGCCGGCAGTTGCGGAGAGCACCAAACTGGTTCCCGGTAGCCTAAAGAGCCACTTGTAACCCTTCCTGAACCCCTCAAACTTCGAGTCCGTCATTCAAAAGCCTAGAGCTCACTTCTTCTCGATTAAAAAAGTTTAACCACCGGCTCGGCTCCCAAGTCAGAAAAAGGAGCAAGGGGTACAGCGCGAGCGCGATCACCGCTAAGACTAAACCATCCCTGACGTTGAGCCTCGCCTCGGCGCTGAAGAGGCTTCGCTCAGCCGGTCTCGTCAGGGAGGCTGATGTCAGCGACATGCGCTACCTCTACCTGGCAGGGCAGGCCGAAGGCGCGGAGCCCATGAATATTCCGCTAGGGCCCTGGATCAGTGAAGGGGTAGATGAGCCAGGCGCGGCCGGTGGCCTGGAAAACCTTTAAAGCACTACTGTTACGAGAATAGCACGTGTGTACTCAGCTAACAGTCCTTGTGAGAGGTTAAAGGACATAGGCGTCATATTCGTGCAGCCGCTTTATGAGCAGAATATCGGCTATATAGCCCGCTGTATGAAGAACTTCTGCCTCTCGGAGCTCCTTCTCGTGAAGCCAAGGTGCTCATTGGGGGTTGAGAGCATAAGGTACGCGATGCACGGAGCAGACGTTATTGAGAAAGCTAGGGTCGTCGACAGCTTCGAGGAAGCCATTAAGGAGTTTGACCTCGTGGCATGCACCACAGGTGTGAAGGGAAGCGGCGTCCTCAGGAGATACTTATCGCCCCGTGAGGCCGCCGAGATAATCGCTGGGAGTACTGGTCGCCGCGCCATTGTTATCGGCCGCGAAGACTGGGGGTTGACGAACGAGGAACTTTCACTCTGCGACCTGGTGGTCACCATAGAGGCTAACCCGGACTACCCCTCCTTGAACGCTTCTCACGCGGCGGTGATCGTCTTCTACGAGATATTCAATGCTCTGGTGCGAATCCCCAAGCCGAGGGTCGAGCGCCCAAGGAGAGAGGAGGTCGAGAAGCTTCTCGAGTACATCGACCTCTTAGGGCTAGAGCTGGGCTACGACGACGCCAGACGCGAAAAAGCGAAGCTCATAGTAAGGCGCCTCGTCGCCGAAACCATGTTCTCTGCCCTCGAGCTGAGGGTGTTGCTCGGCTTCTTCGGTGATAGCTTAAGGAAAGTTAAAAGTTGCGGAGAACGGGCGCACGCATGGGAAGCATAGGAAAGCTTATATCACCACTTTCCAAATGCGTTTACGGGCGTTAGGTGATATAGCATGCCGCTCAGACCTGGCAGGTGTTACAGGCACTTTGGCACGCCACCTTACACAAGGCTCGAGTACATTAAGAGCAATCCCCCAGTACTTATACCGAAGTTTGACCTAGGCAACGCTCAGGGGAAATTTAACACCACCCTCAAACTTGTAGTCCTCAAGCCCGGCCAGATCAGGGCCAACGCGCTCGAGGCCGCTAGGCAACACGCCAACAAGTACCTCTCATCGAAAGTCGGAGACACGAACTACTTCATGAGGATAGCCGTTTATCCGCACCACATCCTGCGTGAGAACAAGATGATGGCAATGGCAGGCGCTGACAGGCTTCAGGACGGCATGAGGCTGTCCTTCGGCACACCTGTGGGTAGGGCTGCTAGGGTTGAAACCAATCAGCCCATAATAATAGTCAAGGTGGACTCCAAGAACCTCGAGCACGCCAAGGAAGCTCTGAGGAGAGCTGCCTCAAAGATACCTCTCCCAACACGTATCGTGGTTGAAACGGCTGGCTAGTGGGGATCGTCGGTGAATAGGGTTGCAAGAGCTCCACAAAAAGCGAATTGAAGTAGCCATTAACATCTGGGGCGAAATTCTCGAGGGCTCTTTCTCAAGCAGGAGCGAGCTCGTCAGTTTCGTTCGCGAAGTATACGAGGAGAACAGGCTCGAGCCGATCCGTGGAAAGACGAAGATCGACATATACGACAAGGAGCTGGCGACGATATACCTTGTCGGCAAGTACGGTCTAGGCCTCGATGAAGAGCCTGAGAGATACTCGCACCTTTTCAGCATCGAGCTTAAAAGCGACAAAGTCATTGAGAGAGTTTTACAGGGTGACAGCCCGAGGAAGAGCATGCTCGAAGTGTTCGGAACGCTTGACGAGAACATGGTCTTCCGCGTGCTCCGCCTTGCAATGACCGCGGTGATTCTAGGCTTCATGCCCGAAGAGAAGTTCATAGCCGTTCTCACAAGCTTCGAGAAGGAGTTCCCCGAGCTGGATAAGAACATACAGGGGTTTAAGCGATTTTACATAGCATACAGGCTGGCCGAGGAGATAGCTGCTGGCAAGGTGAGAAACCGGATCGAGAAAGAAACCCTCAAGCACGCTATGTGTGTTCGCCTAAATGCTGAGAGAGCAGCTCCGCCCGACCGGTTCATAAGGGAAATCGCCGTTGAGGCTTTAAGGATACCTGAGCACAAGGTAAACTCCGCGCTAAGCCTCAGCGATTAGAAAATCTTGCAATCGGCGTCTCGATAATCAAATTCCGGCTGCGCCTGGAGAAGAGAATGATTTATATTAGTCCAGTATTTTAGCTGGAAGGGCTGGATGTATGCCTAAGAAGAGGAAGTCTCGCGGACGCCATAAAGGCGGTAAAGGTAAAGAGGATCTCGTGCAGTGCGACGAGTGCGGTGCGCTGATACCCAGGTCGAAGGCCGTTAAGATCACGAAGCCCGTCGTGGCCGTTGACCCGCAATTACTGAAGGAACTGAGGGACAAAGGTGCTGTAATCCCGCAGTACACAGTGACGAAGTACCTTTGCCTTCGGTGCGCCATACACCGGGGAATAATCAAGATCAGACCAGAGGAGGAGCGTAAGAAGGAAAACATCAAATGGAACTTCTTCTAAGCGAATACAACCGCGTATTTATTCTCTACTCAAACACAGCTGCAACTGCGCCTACTTTTACCGAGGAAACATTAACAACGGAGGGCGGCAGAATGGACGTCGTTGCGAGGAGCGCCATATATGCACTCTGGGACCTCGGGGTACCTCGAAGAGACGCCGCCTTCATAGCGGTCTTAAACGGCCCACCCGACCCTCCTGCGACACTCTTCCTCCGCCCGGCTAACGTGGAGCTTAGCGAGAAAGCGCTGGGATCCGAGATACTCAGCGCTCTAAAAGGCTTTTCGAGTATCGCTCAGACATACCGCCTCGATGCGGCGAAACTCCTGGTGAAAGTTAAGGAGATGGGCTTCAAGCTGGCTCTTCTCATCGAAAACGGTGAAGACATCTCACGCATTCCTGACCTTTGTGGAAGGAAAACAGCTTTTGTTGTCGGCGATCATTTAGGCTTTCCTGACCACTTCCTCCGATCTTCTGAGAAGTTGGTTGACGTTAAGATAAGTCTGGGAAAAACACCCTACCTTGCAAGCCACTGCATTGCCTACGTGAACGACGTTCTTGACGGTTGCACTAAATCCTCGAATCCCTGATTAAAAACGCTGATTTCTATATTCCCCCGAAGCCCACAAGCGCGGTTAAGATGAGAAAATCAGGCGCTGATCCGACTCTTCCAGCGTCCAGGCATCTAACTCGTCTCTACGCAGGTACCTTAATCCTGGTCTCGCAAGCCCTGAGATGTTTGGTGAGTAACACTTCGGGCATCTCGAGACTTTCACCTGCAGCACGTTACCGCAGACGTTGCAGATGTGCAGCCCTAAAATTGTGATTGTAAACTGACGTATGCCTTTACTATGTAGAGCTGTTAAAAGCTCCTTAAGTTGCATCGTTGCAATCTTGCTGACGCGGATCTCCAGGATGCTGGCCTTGCTTCCCAGAAGGCCCTGTATGCCGGCTTCAAGCTCCAGGAGCTCTTGCTTTGTGCGTAAGTTTCTGTTCAAGGATAGTGGACCAAGAGGGTTTACGTGGAGGTGCAAGGGGTTTAGGTAGAGTGCTACCAGCATCGTTAAAAAGCTACTGGGAGTGTAGAGCGTGCTTACCACGCTCGTATCAGCTAACATCTTGTGCTCTGAGACCGAGTAGTACTCTCTCATTATCCGCTCCGTTATGATCCGTTTGTACCTCTCAGGCTCTGAGAGCAACTCCCTCGGTACCGGCACTTGCCGAAGAAGCCCTCCTTCAACCCCCGCAAGCGATACGTGAAACAAGTGCTCCACATGCTGATAACCTCCTGACTCTAGCACCCTTGCAGCGCCGGCGCTCTGCCTCCTCAAGTGCTGGACAGTCTTCTCTAGCTGCCGCTCGGTTTCCATGAGGAAGTCCGTGCTCTTGTAGGCCTTACTTAGCACGAAGGGCATAGGGAAGGTTGCCGTTCCCAAGTGAAGGATCGGACTCTCGCTACGCATTAATGCATACAGAAGCTGAGACGGGAAGACGCTACCACTGGTAAAGACAACTGGAACCCCGTTGTTCACAAGCTTCGCTATCATCTGGAGCGCGTCGTCGCCGATTCTCTCCCAATTGTAGACGACAAGAAGAGAGTTCGCAAACGGGAGGTCACCTGCTATTCTCTCAAGCAATATGTGCAGAAGCTTCTCGTCACCCGATGCATCCACAAGGTAAGTTACCGGCAACACGGCATCGGACACCAGCAAGATGTCTATGACCTTCTCCGCATCGCTGCTTACGCTCGACGCGAAGTCCACGACAACCTCCGGGAAAAGCTCCCTTCTTTTAAGCACGAGCTTCAGCATGGACAGGCTCGGAGAAGGTAGGTAAAGCGACGCAACCCCACTGGCCCAATTCACGTTCAGAAGGAGAAGGTTCGACGCGACGATTTCTAGGAGGCCTGACTCCGTCAGAACGTCTAAGCTCTGGGAATATACGCCGCCCTCCCTCCCGGTGGGGCTCAAGGGGCGCGCTGCTTCACCCATGCACCGGTTCCTGGCAAGTATCCAGTAGAGTGAGGCGTCCACCACTGACTGAGGTATAAATCCCGAGGTGTAGCCAGCGGCCTCCAGCTCCTCGATCAACGTCCTTAGAATCCTCTGTTGGCTACAGCTACCTGACGCCACCACGCCTCGCGAGCTCAAGAAAGACTCAACGTAGTGCCGAAGGGGGAGAGCGTACCCTTGCCTCACTAAAACACTCAAATCACTAGCAGCTGCTATCTCGATGCTCCCGATAATCGAAAGCGCGCTTTTCCCCAGTGGAGTAATCTCGTAGACATCACCATTGTGCTCGATAAGCTTTCCCAGCTCAAGCTTCTTCATATGGTAAGCTAGCCCGGCAGGCGTCGCCCCCACACTCCTAGCTATGTCGTTGTACCGCATGGGAGACCTTTCCAGCAGCTTTAAAATCTCCACCCTCACTGGGCTCGCGAGCGCGTCTAAGATCCTGCTAACATCCTCGGATTTTCTCCCTCGTCTACCCATACCTAACCGTTAACCAGTTAAACCTGCTAAATTACATTGCCCCAGAGTTTCGTGAACTCACTTTACCCTGATTGGAGCAAAAACAGGAACTCAGCCTTTTCGCTTTTCCCAAGTAAGGATACCGTACTCTAAAAGGAATACTTTCGAATTAGTCCCTTTTTTAAATGTACGGTGAAAAAATAGGATCATGCCTCCTTTTCAGCGTGGTCGCATCAACTATTTACCGAGACTATGAGGAATTCAGTCGAAGAGTGATTCTAACAGTCATCGACATGATCAGGCGCACAAAAGGAGGTATGATCACCTTTAACTCGAAGAAGATAGCGGTACTAGCCGGAATAGAGTCGCACCCGGTAGTGCTCACTTTGATAAAGGACGTTCTCGAGAGGCTGAAAGAGAGAGGCTACATACAGGAGGTTGGGCGAACTAAACACGGTGTGAAATTCTCCGTTACCCGTGAGAGCCCGCTTTGGATCCTCGCAAAGAACTACGAGAAAGTGACCATCAAAGGTCTCGAAGATCTAGACGAGGTCGTTGAAAAGCTAGCGCCGAGGGCGCTCGCATAACGCTATTATGGCCGCCCTCCCCTACTATCGTTGAAGAAACGATGCCCCGCGAGCAGAAATCACTCGCTTCGCGGATCGTAGAGTTGGCGGAGTCTATAGCATCGCAGGAGGGTCTGTCCCCACCCAACACTCTGGTAGTTGTCGTAGACCGCCTTTACAAGCCGAAACTGGGCTTTATGGAGGGTCTCGATGTGGATCCAGCCTCGAACACGCTAATCGTTGAGAAATCCACGCTCGACAACATGGTCTACAGGATCCTCGCGGGCGTGTTCTACCTCTCGTACTGGAACACATTCGGCGTCAGCGATTCCACCCGTGCAAAGGAGCTCGCCAGGAAGCACTTCTTTAAAGCACTCGTCGCGTTGAGTAAGGGTTCGTCATGAAATTACTCCTCACCACGGTGCCCGGTCTCGAGTTCATAGTGCGGGAGGAGCTAGCAGAACTACTCGGACAGGTTGAGACGGCTTATACCCCTCTGTCGGGTAGAGTCTTCGCGGAAATTGAGGAGCCTCTCGCCAGGATACTGTCGATGCGCTCGATCGAGAATGTGAGACTCATTCTCGGGGAGGGCGACACCCTTAGGGCAACGACCGAGGCTTCTTTGGACGCAATGAAGGAGCTATCAAAGGGTCTGAAGACCTTCGCTGTTCGTGCCGAGCGCGTGACGAAGGAAGCACCTTTTACCTCGCTAGACCTTGCGCGCGATTTGGGCACGTTGCTCTCGGAAAAGCTGGGACTGCAAGTTCAGCTCGACGTACCAGACATCGTTTTCTACGCCGAGTACGAGAGGGGGACCTACAGGGTCGGTGTAGACCTAACGCCCTTCTCGAGCTTGAGGGATCGGCCTTACCGCAGGTGGATCCATAGGTCTGCTTTGAACCCGATAATAGCCTACGCCATGTGCCGCCTAGCCGGGTCTACAGGTATGCTGGTTGACCCGTTCTGCGGGAGCGGAACCATAGTGCTGGAGTGCCTCAGCCTTAACACCCACAGGGAGGCCCTCTGTGCCGACATCAGCGTTGCGTCGCTTCTCGGTGCCCGGGAGAACGCGTGGGCCGTAGGACTTACCCCTCACCTCTACGCCCAAGACGTAGCGAACCCCGCTCTACGGGAAAACGTGGCAGTGGATGCAATAGTCACAAATCCGCCGTTCGGGCTCCGAGAGAGGCCTGTAGGCGGGCTAGAGAGAGTATACGCGGCTCTCTTCAGCTTAGCCGAGAAGGTGCTCGCGGAGGGGGGTCGGTTGGTGGTTCTCACACCTCACAGAGAACTTATTCAAAGATTTAGCAGGTTGAATGCTGAGAAGTGCATTGAAATAAACGAGGGTGGTCTGACCTCGTGGATCTACGTTTTTTCGGCCGCGCCTGGCTCATCCACCCCTTCACTGATCCGGAGCCCCCTTTAAGGGTTTTCATGGGCTCAGCGCCTTCGGCCCGCCCTGCCGATTCACGCCCGCTAAGGGCTGTGCGGCGGGGCTTGCCTCGGCGCCTCTTTGCCTCTTCACACCGCGCGCGGCATCCGGCAAGCGGCTCGTAGGCCGTGCCGGGAACTGGGGCCGGGGCCTGCACGTCGCTGGGCTACCTCGCTATGCTACGAGGCGCTCCGTGGACCAGCGCTCTCGGGTGCTGGCTGAGCCACTTGTCCAGAGCTCCGAGGTGCTTCTCCGCATCGCAGGCCTTTAGGAAGAGCTTCGCCGCGTTGGCGCAGGCTGCCCAGTCCCTGCCGTAAACTAGGCCGCACTTGGGGCAGCGGTAGTAGCGCTTCCCCAGCTCTACGCCCCAGGCTCCGCAGAGAGGGCACCGCTTGCCCGATACGTTGTTCTCTGGCTGGAACCACCTGGCTCCCTCGTAGAGCGCTAGGTTCTTGACGCGCTCCGCGACCCTCAGCAGCGTCCTCTGAAGCCCTGAGCCTTTGAGGGACTCGGCCTGGGGCACGTCCGCTACAATGACGATGAGGTAGCCCTGATCCCTGAGCTTTCTGACCAGGCTCCTCACCTCTCTGAGCACGCCTCTGACCCAGTCGTTGTTGACTTTCTTCACCTTCCTCGAAGCCTGTCTAGCTATGCGCTCAGCTCTCTCGGGCGTGGTGTTTATCTTCGCCCTCAGGCGCTCCGCGAGCCTCAGCGCTTCCTCCACCGTGTAACCCTTCCCCGCTCTTCGCAGCTTCTCGGCGTACCTCCTCTCCCTGAACCTCTCTACGGTCTCACTCCAGCTCTTAACCTCGGAGTAGCTGCGCATCAGCGCTGCAAGCAGTCTCAGCAACGTGGTATTCGGCGGCTTAAAGACTCTCTGCGTCAGGAGCCTTGCTTCGCTGTCGAACGCGAAGGCCATCAAGTACAGCCCGTGAGAGCTGTTCACGTCCACCGCTATTACCGCGAGCCTGTCGTTGCCGTTCCACCACGCCGGCTTGATCTCGCGGTGCGCAGCCAGCCTTAGCCTGCCCCTCGCAGTAAGTTGCAAGGTCAGCTTCAGATCGGGGAAGCGCCCGACGTCCTCGAGCACCGCTCTAATCAAGGACGGCTTCAGCCTCACCGCGATGTTAGCGCTCGGAATGCGGAGCTCGCCCCTGAAGGTGTTGAGTACCGCAACGGCAGCGGTGTTGCCGTGGAGCCTCCTGCTACCTTCAATTATTTTGACTGACAGGAGCATCGGTGGTGGCGTGAACCTGCTACGCCTCTTGCTCTTCCTCCTTGCCTCTGTCAGCATTTTGTACCACTCTATACCGTAGTGGAGCAGGCCCTTCGGCAGCTCGGCCAGCCTCGAAGCCTCGTCGATTAACTCCTCCCTGAACTTCTCAGGCTCTTGCGTGAATGCCTCGCCGTGCCTCCTCTCGAGCTCCTCGCCGGCGCGCTCAACCGCTGAGGCAACGCTGAAGTAGAGGCTCCGGAGCCGAAGCCTCACCTCCCTGCTCGCCTTTACCTCCCACACCCTGAACGCGTCGACGCGCTTCTCGCCGTTCTTACCCCCCTTACCTTCCCCGCTCAAGGTTTCACCCCCTTTTACCGGGGAGCCGGGCGTGAGCCGCGGCCCCCATCCGCCCCCACCCCCAGAGGAGCGGGGTGCGGGGGAGCCGCAGCACAGCCCAGCCCCCTTAGGGGCGCTACCGCGTGGTTGCCGCAGTGTCTCACACCCTGTGAGCTAGCGGTGGCTGAGCTGCGAGTAGAGGCAAGCTAGCAGCCTGCAGAGCTCCAGGCATCGCTGTTAACACCACACACCTGCAGCGCAATCTCACATGCTGTGAAGCCCGGCCCACATGCCGCGCGCGGCCCCAGGCGCGTGGGCTGCTTCGCGGCCCTCCCGCCGAGCCAGCCCAGGCCCGGCGGCGCCAACGCCTCGCTAGCGGCCCGTCCACCCCCGAGGGCAGGGGGCCGGCTGCCAGGGGGCGGGGAGCAGCCGAAAAGCCGCCGAAAACAGCCCCTCGCCCTAGCCCGCCCCAGGCCGCGTGGGCGTGGAAGCGGGCTTCGGGCAGCCGGCTTGCGGGCGGGCACTACCGGCCCAGGGCCAGGCTGCGTGGGCGTGGCCCCGCAGACCGGCACCTTCACGCCTCAGCGGCCGCGCTGGGAGCCCGCGTGGGGATCCCTGGGGGCGCGGCGCTTCATTGACGTAGCCCGCCACCCCCCTCGCGGGGGGCCCGGCCCCCACCCAGCCCAGTCCCACCACGTCCCAGAGGAGCGTGGAATGGTGGGCTGGGCGGGTAAAAAAGGGGTGTTTTTAAGGGGCTTTCTCTCGGGCCACCGCAGGCCCCGGCCGCCTCTCCCCCCTAAGCGCTAGTGCACTGGGGGTCGGCGTAGCCTAGGTGCCCGGGGCCCTCGCATGCAGGCGAGCCGCTCTGCCCCCTCCCGCCCACTGTCTTTTCCCCGAGAGTGCAGGCGCCCCCTCTCCCCTCTTGACGGGCGCCAGTTTTCTCGGGGAAGCACCCTGGCCCGCGCCGCTGAAGCCGGCTCACCCCTTCACCGGCCAATGCCTGCGGCAACGGGCCTCCATACCCACCTTGGACAAGGGGGTTAATATTCATTCCGATGATTACGCCGAAAGTATAACATTGTTACACTAGCCACCGTGGCTTTAGGGGTTTTTCAGCGGGTAGTCGCGACTGCTTCTTCAGGGCTTATAGCTACGTGAGAAGGGCGAGATCTGCACGCACATCGCTATAGTGATGCTGCACCGGAAGCTACTGAGGCCCCATGCCTAAGTGTCCTGAGCGCCTGCTCGCCGCACGCCACCTCCTCGACGCTGTAGCCGAGCAGAGCGAGCAGGCCGCAGGCCCTCCCCATCAGGTAGACGTAGCGCACGTCGCCGACGACAGCCTCCTTCACTAAGCCAGCTGGGCAGAGCCTCTCGAGGGCGCTGGCTATGTATTTGGTGTTGCGCGTGCCGAAGGCCCTGCTGAGCGGCTTGGGCTGCCCGAGCCTCCAAAGCACCTTGACGAGGCCGGTCAGCTCGAGCCACCTTGCCACGCTCTCCCAGACCTCCCTGTCTACCTCGACCCTCACGGCTGAGTATAGAGTGGGGGTTTAAACTTTCACACAGGCTGTGCTACATAGTTTCCCGGAGTGAGCGGTCACGAGCCCGCGCCCGAACACCCTCCCGCAACCACCTCTCTAACCCGCTGGAAGCAAGGGAAGAGGAGAGTCGAACACGGGAGGAAACAAGGGAAAACTCAAAAAGTAGCATTGCTACCCCCCACGGAGACCGCGACCTAGCTGCTGCAGTGGGTCAGGACGACATCCCCGTCTCGCAGGATAAAGCATAATACAGCCTAGCTATCACTCCCCCTAGCTTTTTCAGCATCCTGCCCACCTCGCTCTCGGAGTCCACTAGGATGAACCTGGCCGATGATAGCTTGTCTAGAAGCCCGAAAACCCTTTCCCTTGAGGCTTCGTCGAAGAAGAGCTCATCCACGATTACCACTTCTTCGACGACACCCCACTCGCTCACCTTTTCCACCGCCTCCAGCCCCACGATGACCCTTCCGGAGCCCTTGAATAATTCATCTATCAGCTTTTCCGCCTCCTCGGCCTCTACGACGGAACGGATCTCGGCGAACAACGGCCTCAAGTCCTGCCTTCTCAGTAGCTCGTACACGCCAGCCTCACCCCCCTCGCTCACTTTGATCACTCTAGCCTTGATGCCTGCCTCCTCAAGAGCCTCTTCTACGGAGCTCAGCAACCTCTCGGTGGTTAGAACCACTACCTCGTCGTACTCCTCTACTCGATAGTGGCTCTTCAAAAGCTCCATCTGCCTTGTCAGCGCGGGGAGCACGGATTCCCTAATGCTCGTTTCTCTGTCGCCGCGCCTGGAGTAGTAAGGTATGTTGCTTCGTACCTCGACGCCTACCGGGGACAAGATGCCCACGGTTATCTCGTCGTCTCCTATCGATATTACTAGGACTTTTTTTATGAGTGATGACGCCCTTCTTAGAACGTCTCTGTCGAAAGCCCCTATTCCGTTCTTTTTAACTACGAGGACCTCGTCCCCGACGCTTAAACTCAGGGTGTGGTAGCTACCCTTCATGTGGACGTCCTCAGGAGCATCCGTGACTCTTCCTGTCAACCTCATAGACTTCGTGAACTTGCTGTAGCTCACCTTCTCAGCCTCGATCCCCACGTATACCTTTACGCGTTCCCCCTTCTCGACTCCTGTTTCACGCTCTATGCGAAGCTGGCGTGTAGTCCACGCGTACACGACGTCACCCCTCCTAATCAGAAGAAGCAGGTAGTAGAGGTCCTCAGGGGTCTCTACGACGAGCCGAAGCCTGTTACGCTTCTCATCTATCTCGATAACCCTCATTCCCACAGCCCCAGCGCATCTTCAAGGCTTGCGATCATGCGGGCTACAATGTACCATGCGTCGTAAGCCTTACTGCCCAACGAGAACGACACGTTTGCTACCCGGTATAGATCCTCGGAGAAGTCGCCGTGCGGGAAAGCACCTACTATGAGGGCATGCCTCTCGAACTGCATCAGCAGCTCGGATAGCTTCCTTGGAGTGGTGGGGGACCCTTTCTCGTTCAAGAGCGCGACGTACATAACACCTCTCTCCCTAAGCGCATCGCTGAGGCCCGTGTCCAGCTTACGCATAAGTACAACATCCCCTTTAGGCGGGACCCTCCCATACACAAGCAGCTGTTCCATAACGCCCGTGAAGCGGAGGTAGTTGCGCGGGATCCTCGTCGCGGGGTTAATCTCTATAACCTCTCCATTCACCGTGTGTATCAGCACTTCAAGCAACCCCACCTCGTTCAGGCGGCTACTGTGCGCGTTGAGGAGGCACATGTGCACGATGTCGGGACGCCCCCGCTTCTCGTGGTTCTTAAGCTTCTTCATGGCGTGGTAGTGGATTGACTTGTCGAGCAGGATCTCCGCAGGACTCTTCCCCCTCCTCCTCGCGTTGTTGAGCACTGCTGGGTGATTTCTGATCTCAGGAGGCACGAGCTCCAGCGCCGCGTCGCCAAGTATAAGACTTATCCTCTTCATTCTAAAAACCGCGATGAAGAGGCGTGGCGAGTTAAAAGATTTGGCACTCCAGCGCATCTCGCGGCTACTTGAGTTTGCGGGCAAGGTCTATGCTGTGGAGCCGGAGCTCGCAGACAGATACGGCGAGCTGGCGCTCGCTATTGCCCGTAAGGCAAGGCTGAGGTACCCAGAGTTTTTGAAGGCGAGAGTCTGCAGGAAATGCGGCGCCTTCCTAGTCCCGGGAACCACGATGCGCGTTAGGGTGAAGCACAAGGGGAAGATGAAATACATAGCTGTCACGTGCCTTAAGTGCGGCTACACTCGCAGGTACCCGCTCGGCAGAAACCCGCGCCTTCACAAGCCTTGGCGCATTTTATACGATACCGGAAGTAAAACATAACATTTATCCCAGTCGCGCCTTCACTCTAGAGGAATGATAAGGCTGAGGGGTATCTACTCGACCGCTCTCGCTGGCTTGCTGGACAACGCCGGCTATACGTTCAGCGACGTCACAGAGCAGATAAAGAGCAGGATACCTTGGCTCAGGTTCTCGAGAAACGGCACATTGGTCACGGTGAAGGATATGGAGCACCACAAGGGGCTCATTGTTGTCGGCGAGCATGGTCTAGCGATGCAGGTTTACTCGCTTATCAAGGCGTACTTTCGAGGTGCACTCGCTGTTGTCATTGAGCACGGCCCCTTCACACTCTACCGGGTGAGAGTGATTGAGCAAGCAGGCGGCGGATACTTGGTCGAGCTCCCCTATGGGGTGAGGGGGTTCCTTAGGAGCAGGCGCGGCCACAGGACAGGTGACCTTGTTACAGCTCACGTCGTTAAGCCGAGCCCCTCTAGCCCGCTCCTCGAGGAGGGGGTCGCCGTTTCAGGTCGGTACGTGCGTGTGATTGAAGGGTCTCACCACTCGCTGAGCGAGCACATAAGGGATCCTGAGCTCGCACTGGAACTACTGTCTCTCGCCTCCCGGACGGCACCTGAGGGCTGGGGTGTTAGGTTCAGGAGCGCTGCTAAGGACGCGGGCGTGCTTGCTGTTGCGGAGGAGCTGGAGAGGCTTGTAGAGGAAGCGAGGAGGCTGAAGGCCGCCGTCGAGGAGATTCAGGAGCCGAGGCTCGTCAGGGAGGGTGAGGCCATAGCTTTCGTGTACTTCGAGCCTGAGGACACGTTTGCGGCGGATAGCCTGCGTAACGCTGTGCTTCGGACAGCCAGGGGGCACCACATAGTGAAGTCCCTAGGGGACGAGGCGCTGAGCAGAGCGATCGATGAGGTGGAGGCTCGCGGATCATCGGAAGACGCGTTTGTGCTGTACCTTGAGAGTCTGTTAAGCTTGATCTCTCGCGGGCAGGTTAAGGTCGTCCACGAGAAACCCGCAAGTCGGGGCTTCACGTGGTACGCGGCGGTTCGGGTGCGTGGCGACGGCTTCTTACAGCTCGAGAGGAGGATACAGTCTGAAGGTTTCTACGACGGGCTGGGTGTGAAGAAGGAACCGGGAGATCTCGTGGTGACACTCACGTTCCCGTTTTCGAGGTTCCTTGTGCACAAGTACTTCAGTGCGTCGGAAAAGCTCAAAGGAATCTACGTGAACCTGAATACACCTCTTGACGCCACGCTGTCACCCCCTTCTCTTTGGTACCTTGACGTACACGTGGACGTTGTCTGGACGCCTGAGAGTGGGGCCAGGGGGGTCGTAGACCTGGAGGTGTTTGAGGAGCTGAGGCGCTTAGACAGGTTCCCAAACGCGCGTCTCGAAATGTACCGCGTTGCCGCTGAAAGGCTAGCGAGGATTCTGAGTGAGGGGTCTGAAAGGCTTCTTTCGTCTCCAGCTCTCCTCCTCGATGTTCAGAGGGAGATCTGGGGAGGCGTTACAGAAAAATATGCTGGGCTGGTGCTTGATAAGCTAAGAGAGGTGTCTGGTGGTGGACGTACTGTGGGCACCGTGGCGGATGAAGTACATTGAGTACGCGAAGCTTGAGCGCGATAGGGAGTGCTTCATCTGCAAGGCTTCCCGCGAGGATGGCGGGAGCCTAGTGGTTTACAAGAACAAGGATGTAATCGTTCTGATGAACAGCTTTCCCTACAACACTGGGCACCTACTCGTAGCCCCGACGAAGCACATACCGGACTTCAGCCTTCTCAACGACCGCGAGCTGTGCGTTTTAATGAAGGCGGTGAAGCTGTCTGTAGAGATGCTCAAAAAGGCGCTGGCGCCTGACGGGTTTAACATAGGTGTGAACCTAGGCAGGACTGCTGGAGCTGGCCTTGAGACACACGTGCACATCCACATAGTCCCGCGGTGGAACGGAGATACAAACTTCATGCCAATAATAGCCGATACGAAGGTGATACCGGAGGCGCTCAACGACACTTACCAGAGGCTAGTTAAGTTCCGCGACGTGTTCGCCGGCGCAGATAGTTGTGCTAGTGAATGAAACCGTAGCCTATGAGCCTCCACCTCCCAGCTATCTGCCTTGATATCGCTACGCGTGCACCCCTGTCAGCTACGATGGGGATTTTGAGTTTTATGTGAGCGCTGTCGGACCGCGCCGAGGTCACTAGGCCGACCGATAGGGAAGTCCCCACATTCAGCATAACAGCCTCGTTTGTTTTCAGAGGCTCGACTTTGAGGGGCTGGTCCGCGCCCACGACTCTCTCGAGCAGGTGGACCTCTACCTCCACGTCGTAAAGGGGCTCTGGAAGCGTTCCGGGTTTGCCCACAACGTTCCCGATGAGGTTGTCCGCCTTTGTTATGCTTGGGTCAAGCTCGGTCCCTATGGCTATGAGCCCGCCTGGGTATGCGACTTCTAGCGGCTCGTTTCCGGACTTCAGCGAGGTTATGGTCGTGTAGAGGGGCTGGTAGATCTCCTGGTTCCCCTTCTTCACCTTCAGGCCTGGCTGTATCTCAACCTCATCTCCGACCCTGAATTTTCCCTGGACTATTGTTCCGCCTAGGACCCCGCCTACAAGATTTTTCACAGGCGTACCCGGTTTATTCACATCGAACGACCTAGCCACGAGCATCCTCGGCGGGAGTGTGGGATCGCGCTTAGGGATCGGTACGTACTTTTCGAGAGCCCACACCAGCGCGTCTATGTTAACTTTGTGCAGCGCTGAGATCGGGATAATCGGGGCATCTTCAGCCCATGTACCCTCTAGGAATCTTTTTATCTCCTGGTAACTCTCCCGGGCTCTCTCCTTGCTGACGACGTCTATCTTGTTCTGGACGACGATTAGCCTCCGTACTCCTATAATGTCAAGTGCGGTGAAGTGCTCCCTGGTTTGTGGCTGAGGACACTCCTTGGTCGCGTCTATTACCAGAAGAGCCGCGTCCATCATCGCGGAGCCTGCGAGCATTATAGACATGAGCATCTCGTGCCCTGGAACGTCTACGAATGAAACCTTTCTGACGTACTCCAGTGGCGTCCCACAGTATTTACACTTCATGTCCTCAGGTAGATTTGCCGAAGTGTAATACTTCTGGGGTGGTGGACACTTAGGGCACTGGTATATTGCGGTGTCGGCGTACCCTATTTTCAAAGTAATGCCCCTCTTCAGCTCCTCTGAGTGCTGCGACGCCCAGATGCCGGTGAGGGCCTGGATGAGCGTTGTCTTACCGTGGTCTACGTGACCGGCGGTGCCTATGTTCACGAGAGGTTGCCTCTTAATAGCCTCCTCGAACTCCTTATCCATGACAACACCCAGTGCTTTCAGTCGTCGCGAGTTTATATTACATTCTCTCTGGTGGTTCGATGCCGAGGAGGCTCATTCCATTGTAGAGAACCTGGGCGACCGCTTTCACAAGCACCAGCCTTGCCTCGCGCATCCCCTCCGGAGCCTTGAGCACGGGAGTTGTATCGTAGTACTTGTTGAACTCGGCAGCGAGGTTGTTGAGGTAAAGTGTTACCAGATCAGGCCTCAGGCTGTCGGCGGCCTCTCTCACCACAGATGGAAACTCTCCAAGCGCCAGCACGACGCTTTTCTCCTCCTCTCCGAGAAGCCCTGGGT
Organism: Infirmifilum tikiterense; assembly: GCF_054696565.1. Next base: position 471,440 of record NZ_CP182482.1, on the reverse strand, counting down.
CGCCCCTCGGGCTGGGCAACCCCTGCTCCTCTGCCTTCCTGAGTATGCTTAATGCCCGCACATACGAGTACTGCACAAAGGGCCCGCTGTTCTGTTCAAAGTCCAGGACACGCTCCCAATTGAAGGTGATCGTGCGGTTGGGCGTTTGGCTGAGGAAGAAGAACTTCAAAGCCCCTATACCTATCTTCTCAGCGTCTCTCTCGCTACCTAGCCCTCTCTTACGTATCTCATCGCGTGCTCTGTTAACGGCTTCTGCTATGATCTCGTCTGCGGTCACGTAGACACCTCTTCTGCTGGTCATCCTCACCCCCGGCAGTACAACCATCTCGTAGGCGTAGTGTATCAGCCTCCTCCCGATATCCCTGTATCCCAGCGCGTAGAGTGCAAGCCTCAGCTGGGCCTGCGCTAGGCTCTGCTGGGTCGCTATAACGTTTATGACCCTGTCGGCCCTCGATAGCTTCCAGATGGAGTAGGCGATATCTCTTGTCGTGTAGAGGGTTGTCCCGTCCGACCTTTTAAGAGTTAGAGGCGTGACAGCAAATCCCTGGGGTATCGCGGCGGCATCGCGGACCTCTGCGGACTCGGCCAGCTTGTCTGCCCGGAACACTAAGGCTCCCTCCTTCCTCTCAACGAGCCCCGTCTCACTTAGTTTTCTGATGACCTCCTCCGTGGCGCCGCTCCATACGGTTATTTCGCTCTCCCAGTCCCAGCTGTCGAACCCCACGCCAAGCCTATTGAGCGTCTGCTTGATGCCCTCCAAGCAGGTGTTGATCGTCTCTCGCGTAAGCTTTACAGCCCAAGGCTCTCCTTCCTCGTAGCCCCTGTTAATAGCCCTTATCTCTCCTTCAGGCTCTGCGCTCGATTTGATGGCTTCTGCGAGTCTATTGAAAGCATCAGGGTACTTTTCGCTGTATTCCCGGAGCCTTGCCACGTACTCGTCTATCTTGCTGTTAAGCTCTGCCACGCGCTCGGGCTCTTCCTCCCGCGAAACCTCTTCCCTAAGTTTCCGCACCTCGATCATCAGGTTCACCATCGTGTATACCGCGCCAACGAAGTAGTCCGGTTTCTCCGTGTACCTAAGATCCTTCACATACCGGAAGCCGTAAACGGCGTACGCCACTTGAAGCCCCACGTCATCAACGTAGAAGTGCGCCCGAACCTCGTGGCCGCGGGATCTCAGCAACCTAACCAATGAGTCCCCCAGAACAGCGTTCCTCAGGTGGCCAATGTGAAGCGGATGAATCGGGTTAGCGCTCACAAACTCGACAATTATCCTCTCAGTTTTCTCGCTCAGAAGCTCCCCGTACCGGGGACCGAGCTCTAAGATGGAGTCCAGAACCACTGGGGCGTACTCCTTGACGTTAACGTTCAGATTTAGGAAGTCTCCGACGATCCCCCTGGGGGCAAGCAAGGGGTGCTCCACTCTATTCAAGGCCTCTCCGAGCTTACTGCGCACAAGGTCTGCTGGCAGGCCAACCTCCTTGTACAGCCTGAAAAGCGGGACAGATAGGTCGCCGTAACGCTTAAGCGGCCTGGTAACCTCCACGGCGCTTAGACTTACCGGTATTTCCGCCGCATCACCCAACCTTGCGACGTACCCCCTGACTTTCTCCTTGAGGTAGTCGAACGGTGAGATAATAGCCATCGAGCTCACCGAATCCTTACAGTAACTTAAAAGTTTGCGAGCGTTTGGTCTCAAGTAAAGAACTTAGGGAGAGGCGGAACACCGTTGGCGAAACCCATTTATTTCCCGGTTGCGACAACTCTGTAGACAAGCCGGGGTAGCTCAGCTGGGAGAGCGCTCGGCTGAAGTCTCCCGCCTGCAGAAACCGAGAGGTCCCGGGTTCAAATCCCGGCCCCGGCACCACTGCTATTGACTGCTACTATTTCCCGAGGGGCGTTTCCTCTATAATCATGCCGTTGAGAAGGGGGCTTCTCTCGATCACCTTCCCCCTGTTTATGAGGTCGCCTAGGAAGAAGTGCAGAACACCCCTCGGGTACAGGCTCGCAATCTCACCAAACCCGGGTTTAAGCTCGTGGTACTCGACCTCAAGCGTGGTTCCCTCATCGGTCACGAGTTGATGGGGTCTCGCGATCACGGTGGCTGCTCGGTAGTACCTGAGGCCCGTCTGCTGGTAGTCCTTTACCGCCACGGGGCAGAAGTGGACCGTTACGCTGTAGCCTTTCTCCTCCACAGCGGCTATTACTCTCAAAGCGGTGGCCCTGCTGCCCTCGGCGCTCCTGTAGTCCTTCGACATCCTGAAGCCTCTTAGCAAGAGAGAAGAGTAGTTGGTTTCGGTGAATTCAAGCTCGTTCAAGTTCACAAACTGTAGCTCATGCTTCTCTGCCAGATCCACTATCTTTAAGAGGCTTTCATCGTCACCCGGGAGAGCGGGGTATTCGAGCCCGAGATCAAGCTGATCGGCGTACTCCTTCGCCAGCTTGATCTTCTCCTCTAACACTTCAAGGGGGGCGTGGATCCTCAGCTCGTCGAGGCCCGCCTCGACAAGGCTCCTTAAGTTCTCCCGCGTGAGCAGGACCCCGCTTGTGTACAGGTGCACGTGGAAGCCCGCACCGAAAACGCTCTTTAAGTACTTTATCACACTCACAGCTCTCTTGAGGCGCGACAGCGGCTCCCCGCCCGTGAGGCTTGCTCCTCTCGAGGCTGATCTGAGAACCTCGGCCCTCAGGGTTTTCTCAAGCATGTCCTCCCCTGTTTGAACCTCGTTAACGAACACAACGTCCCTGTTTTTCCGCTCGGTGCTGAGGGGACAATAAAAGCAACGGAGCGGGCACATGCCTGTTAAAAAAACAACGGTTTTTAAGCCCTCTTGGCAGAGCCTGCAACCCGCCGGCAGCTCCCCGTATACGACGCTTCCGCTGCGCAACCGGCGCGGCATTAATCCTTAACCTGCTCGAGCAAGGATGTTACCTGCCAGATTTTAGTGCGCGCAAACAGCGGCATGTTAGGATCGGTTGATATCTCATCCAGCTTCGAGATAACCGTTGCTGCTCGGAGCCCAGTGGACATTTTCGGATCCATGAGGATCTCTATAGACTCTGTGGCCACTCTCCTGATGTTTCTCGGAACCCCTCTGTCATCAGCGATCTGCTTGAGAATCTCGATGGCGTTCCTTATCTGAGGAGGCATCTCCTGAGCCATACCCCCACCCAACCCCCCATAGTCCGCTTGAGGTTATAACCTTATTGTCGCTACACGAGTTAGGGTAGCTCACTCTACGCCTTTGCGCCCTTGAACCCCGCGAAGAGCTTGTGTCCTCGCGGTCTGCTAGACCGCTCGAGCTACCAGCGCCTTACGGTCCATAGACTCCAGCCTTCACCCCCCGGCAACAAATATTACGGGTGTCTTGCTAAATACTCACAATGAGCGTAAAAACCCACGTTGCTGAGGTCACGCGCGATCTCTACGTTCTCCGCGTGGATGATGAGAAGATCCGGTACTTCGAAGCCCTATGGGAGATCCCGGAGCGTATATCCTACAACGCTTACCTTCTCCTTAAGGGCGATCACGTCGTTCTTTTCGACGGGTGGAAGTCCAGCTACTCCACCCTGCTTCTTGAAAGCATCGAAAAAATCGTGAGCCCACGCGACATAACGGAGGTGGTGGTGCACCACCTCGAGCCTGATCACTCGGGAAGCATCCCAGCGCTACTTAGAGTTAACGAGAAGGCGGTCTTCATGGGACACCCCCTAGCAGGCAAAATGCTCTCCAGCTTCTACGGCGTGAGCAGGTTTAAGCCAATACCTGACAACTCCCCTCTGGATCTAGGAGCAAAAGCCAGGTTCATCCACATCCCCTGGCTACACTGGCCCGAAACATCTGCGACATTCTTGGAGGAGGAGGGCGTTCTCCTGACGTGCGATGCGTTCGGGAGCTACTCTCTACCACCCCTCTTCGACGACAACGCTGACCTCGCCGCACTCGAGCAGGCGATAACCAAGTACTTCGTCACAGTGATTGGCCACTATGCTCCCTTCGTGGGCCGCGCGCTTAGAAAAATGGAGGAGCTATCGATTAGCCCTCGGGTGATTGCTCCGGGCCACGGGACAATTTGGCGGCGTAACATCAACTGGGTACTAAGCCTGTACGCTAGGCTCAGTAGTGATCAACTGGGGAATAGAGTAACGATCACCTATGTGACCATGTACGGCGGCACTGAGCCGGCCGTCGAGGCCGTAAAGCAAGCGCTCAGGGAGAAAGGCGTGGAGGTCGCGGTATACCGGTTCTCCGACGAGACCCGAGACAGTATTGCCGAGGCCTTAGCGAGCATGGCTCAGTCGAGGCTAGTGGTTCTCGGGGCCGCCACCTACGAGTCTGATGCACAGCCGCTGATGAGGTTCCTGGTGGATCTGATCGGCGAAAAGCTGTCCTACCGGAAGAATCTCCCCTTCCTTGTGCTCTCGCCATACGGGTGGGGAGGCGTTGCCGGTAAGAAGATTGCGGAGCGTCTCCGATCCTACGGCTTCACGGCGGTGGAGTTTGTAGAGTGGGAGGGCAGGTTCACCGACCAAGTGGCGGGCAGAATCCGGGATTCGCTGTCGAAACTCACCTAAAAACAACGAAGGGCGTAATACCTAAAAATTAATCTGGCTGTTTTCGAGGAGAAAGGTAATGGAGTCGTTGCGTAGCGGTCTTTTAGGCGTGCTCGAGAAGATAAAGAACTCTGTTCTCCTGGACACTAAAGAGGTCGACGCTATAATCCGGGAGCTACAGAGAGTTCTCCTCAGGGCTGACGTGGATGTTAAACTCGTGCTCGAAGTATCTGAACGGGTCAAGAAGAAGTTTTTCTCCCAGGAGGTGCCTCCGGGCTTCAGCAAGCGCGAGGTGCTAATAAAGATTCTCTACGACGAGCTCGTGTCGCTTCTGGGAGGCGAGGCCGCTACCCCCTACACCGTCGAGAGAGTCCCGTTCAGAATCATGCTGGTCGGTATCGAGGGTTCCGGGAAGACGACGACGGCAGCGAAGCTAGCCAAGTACCTGAAGGAAAGTGGGTATAAGGTTGGTTTAATTGCCGCTGACACGTACAGGCCCGGTGCCTACGATCAGCTCCGGCAGCTTGCTGACGCGATAGGCGTCGAATTATACGGTGACCCGCAGTCCAAGGACCCCGTCCGCGTAGTAGAAGAGGGGGTGAAGCTGCTCGCGGAGAAGAATATCCAGGTTTTCGTAATAGACACGGCGGGGCGCCACAAGGACGAGGAAGCTCTTATGCAAGAGGTCTCCGAAATATACAGTAAGCTCAGGCCTGACGACGTAATTTTGGTTGTCGACGCGACTCAAGGAAAGGACGTGGCCAAGCAGGCCAGAGCTTTCAAGGAGGTAGTACCTCTGGGGCACGTCATTGTAACAAAGCTAGATGGCTCGGCCAAGGGCGGCGGCGCGCTTTCGGCTGTGGCGCAAACGGGCACTCGCGTGGCCTTTATCGGCACCGGCGAGAAGCTAGATGATTTCGAGGCGTTCGACCCCCACAAGTTCGTAGCCAGGCTACTAGGAATGCCCGACCTAGAGGGTATCCTCAGAAGGTTCAAAGCAGCTGAAGAGCGGGAAAGGGAGAGAGCTAAACTGATCGCAACAGGTAAGATCACACTACTAGACCTTCGCGAACAGCTCCTCGAGCTCAGAAAACTGGGGCCGCTTTCAAAGGTCTTGGAGATGCTCGGTGGATCGCCTTTACCGGTCAAGGGCTCACTCGAGGGCGGTGAGGAGGAGATGGGTAAATGGATAGCCATCATGAACTCAATGACCGAGGAGGAGCTTCTCAAACCCGAGATAATAGACAGGTCCCGCATGCTTAGGATCGCCCGCGGATCAGGAACCACGGTCAGGGATGTCAAAAGGCTCCTCGAGTCCTATAATCAGATGAAGAAGCTGATGAAGCAACTCTACAGGTCTCGAAGACGCATAACGGGGTTCCCAGCCTGAAGAGACGAATCATTGTTTCGGCGCCCAGCTCGATCCTTCGCGATGAAAAGCCGCTACTCGCCAGGACAATCTCGTCCGCATTCTACCTTTCGCACGGTATACGTCGAAACGTCACTCTCGCCATCCACTTAGGCGATAGGGGTTATCTGGTAACGTTTTTAGGGGAAAAGTTAAGGCACGTGCACGTAGATGAGCGCTCACTGCTGGGATTAATCAAAAAAATTGAGGTCGCCGTGGAGCGTGGGGTGAAGAAATCCCGGTTACACGACGGAGTTTTTCTAGAACGCACCTCGACCTTTGAAGAACGCGTGGACTATGTCGTGGTGCGTAACGGCTCACCGCTCGAAACCGCGCTGCGCGGATTTCCGGAGACTCTCACGGTGCTCATCCCGCACAAGCTAGCCTTAACCGTGGGTGCTCCGAGTATAACCATCACAGCCTTGCCAAAGCCGGTCGACGTAACGATCGCGATCCTCAATATTAAACTGGACAGGCTTTGCGGCCAATAGCATCGCGTTTTTCCCAGGGGGACGCTGGCGCTACTCTGCGAGCGGGTTCTGCAAACTACACCTTGAAAAGCAGAGGCCAAAAGTGGCCTTCTCGATGAGGTCTACTAGGAGGCCTTCGAGCTTTTCCAGGCCTTCGGGTATGTTCCTGGCTCCATAACTACATGATCCACCTCTACCGCGACGCCGCTCCTGCTGGACATCATCTGGCTACTGGTCATACTCGCTGTTCCTATAGCCACCAGCTCACCTTTAAGCGTGAAGATCCCAACGTGATCGCCAACGCGTATACCGTCCTCGAGTTTGACGATCCCGGGAACCGTTAGCGGAGCTCCGTGACAGAGCGCGTCAACCGCGGTGTCACGCACCCAGACCTTTGGGAGATGCTGCACCGCTTCCTCAACAGGTATGAAGACCCTCCTCAGGTATTCCTCGATGCCGTGCTCCTTCCACAGTATAAATGAGTCCACAACATCGTGGAGCGTGGCTAGGTTCTTCTCCTCCGTCAGGCTACCGGACCTTATGCGCCTGAGCTCCTGCATGTGGGCCCCTACGCCTAAAACCTCACCGATATCGTGACAGAGCTTCCGCATGTAGGTCCCCGCCTCGCACCAGACCTGAAGGAGGACGTTCCTGCCGTCGAGTTCTAGGAGACGGATGCCGTAGATCCTCCTTATGCGCAGCGACCTTTTCACAGCGGATCTGAGCGGGGGCCGCTGGTAGATCGGCCCCACGAACATGTTTACAGTCCTCTCCAGCTTCTCGCGGTCAACGTCCCCGTGAAGGCGCATAACACACACGTACTCCTTATCCTCTCGGAGGAGAACCGGTAGAACCCTTATAGCGTTGTTCAACGTGATCGGTAGAATCCCCGAGACCTTTGGGTCCAGCGTCCCCGCGTGCGCCACACGCTCAATGCCTAGGATCTTACGAATCCACGCTACTACCTCATGGCTGCTAGGTCCCACGGGCTTGTCCAGGTTAATCACGGAGTACTTCAGAAGGACGTCAACGGGCCTCTGGTCGTACTGGAACCCGTAGCTGGGGTCTGTGCGGGACTCGCCCCTCACAAGAAGCCCGCGCGGTTTAGGCGAGCCGAGATACTTTTCCACACAACACCACGTAACATCAAACTATGCCCGGCGCGACTTCAGGCTTGATCATCTCTCTCATGAAGTCCTTTAAGCCCGCCTTCTCGAGTGCGGTTATCACTTCCTCATCAGTAGCTCCTTTACTTATAACGATTTTATGCTGCAAGGGTTCCAGGTGCTTCACGTTGACCCTCCTTCTCTTAACTCCCGTTAGGGACTTGGGCCCCGTGACGACCACGAAGTTCTCGTCAACAATGTCGACAACTACGCACTTCCTGCCTGCTTCTCTCCCAGCAGTTTTGACGCAGATCCTCCCAACGTCGAATACTCTAGGCATACTAGCTCCCAGCTTTTCTTCCATGTAAATTTAAAAGGTTTTTGCTACTCGAGCTTTACCTCGACCTCCCGCTCAGCGCCGCTCTTTGGCAGCAAGACGACTAGAACGCCGTCCTCGAGCCTCGCCCGCGCCTGTTCGGGTCTAACCTTAACGGGCAGGGAAATTTTCTTATAAACCGATTTATAGAGCCTCTCCCTCTGAATGTACTTCCTGTCGTTCTCTTCCTTAACCCGCTCCTCCGACTTATCGGCTATAACCTCCAGCGTGTCTTCGGTAACGCGAATCTTAATCTCGTTCTTCCTAAAGCCCGGCACGTCAACGTAGACGGCTATGCTGTCACCTCTATCTTCAATGTCGTAGAGTGGATCGTAAACTCTGAGCCTATCGGGGTAGAGCGAGGAGTACTTCGCCCACACACTACGCAAAGCATCGTTGAGCTCCTTCTGGAGGCGCGCAACAGCCTCTGCCAGCTCCTCTGCTATTTTACCGGCATCACTCATACGAGTGTAAGTGAAAATAACGAATATAAAAAACTAAGGTTGCGTTACTCGACGATGATGTTGCTCTCGGCGAACCCCCTAGCGATCAAGAACTCCTTGACCCTGTGCCTGTGGTCTCCCTGAAGCTCCACGTGGTCGTCTTTTATTGTCCCCCCGCAGGCCAGCAACGACTTAAGCTCTGAAACCATTTTACGCAGACCCGGATCCTTGGTGTCGAGGCCCGTGATAACGGTCACTTCGCGGTGGCCCTTGCGCTTCTCGACCCTGATCTTGATTACCTGCTGCTCCTTGAAAACGCCTTTCAATATGTTATCAAGTATTTCCGCGCTCATTTCAACCCGTTTAGCGGGGATTTACGCGCAGGTCCACCTTTTATTCTTTACGCCCTAAACAGCCCGTACACGCTTCGGGATCGGGGGCCTGGTCTTTTCAATCACCCTGAAGCCGCAGTAAGGGCAACGTAAACCCGGGAGGATCAACAGCTCTTCCCTGCTGAACTCTCTCCCACACCTCACGCACCTGTATATCTTCTCGCCACTAGACATGGTTCTTGAAAGGGAGAAAGATGCTTATTTACTTTTTCTCTTCGCTTATCAGCTCCTCAATCCTCTCCCACTGCTCGTCCACAAGCCTCTGTATCTCGTCCACGTCCTCCTGGGTCAGGTGGGAAAACCTCCCCTGTAGCCTCAGGTACTCCGAAACGGGCTTCCTGTTCTCCCTCTTTATCAGGCTCCTGCTTGGTCCCGTCAGGGAGAACCGGCCGTCTTCGACCTCGTAGAGAACCCATATGCCCGTCTCCACAGCAAGCCTAGCTATCTTTACGGTGAGCGATGGGTCGTAGCGCCAGCCCGGTGGGCACGGCGAGAAAGCGTGTATGTACTTCAAGCCTCCCTTGATGCCGCTGGCCTTTCTCAGTTTGTAGAGTATGTCATTGGGGTACGCGGGGTTTATAGTCGCGACATAGGGAATCCTGTGCGCGGTCATTATAGAGGGGAGATCCTTCTTGAGGCCGGGGTTCCCGAGAGGCGTCGTTGTCGTCCAAGCCTTGTACGGCGTCGAGCCTGACTTCTGGATGCCTGTGTTCATGTAAGCCTCGTTATCGTAGCAGATGTAAATTATGTTGTGCCCCCTCTCCGCGGCGCCACTCAGGGCCTGTAGGCCGATGTCAACCGTCCCGCCGTCACCAGCCCACACGACCACGTTGCCGGGCTTCCCGAGTCTGTCCAGCGCCTCCACCATCCCCGAGGCAGCGGCGGCGCTCGCGGCGAAGGCTATGTGCAAGACTGGAACCTTAAAGGCGCTTCTCGGGTGGGGACCCGCTATAACAGATGTACAACAGGCCGGGATGACGAGATAGGTGTCTGGGCCAAGCGCCTTCAAGACGTGGCGTAGCAACAGGGTTGCCCCGCAACCCGGGCAGGCTGCGTGCCCCTTGAGCAAGTACTCCTCACGTGGGAAAACCCTGTGCGCCATCCTACCTCACCCACCAGAAGCTCCTTTCTCCATCCTCGAGCACTTTTCTGTACACTCCCAAGATGTCCTCAGCCTTCACGTCCACACCACCCACACCTAACACCACGTCGAAAAGTTTGGCTGAAGCTTCCCGCAACTTCAGCGCCGACGCGACATCAGCGCCCAGCGGGCTGAGGCTACCGAAGACAGACGCTCTGGCCAGGACGACGACCCTCTTCGCACCCTCAAGGGCCCTGCCGAGCTCCTCGAACGGGAAGGGCCTGTAGACCCAAAGCTTCACGAGTCCCACCTTCTCGCCTCGACTGCGCAGCTCCTCCACAGCTCGAAGAACTTCACCGAACACCGAGCCCTGAACGACAAACACCGTGTCGGCATCCTCGCAGAGGATGCAGTCGAAGAACCAGTAGCTCCTCCCTGTCACGGAGCTGTACAGGCGTAGGGCCTCCTCAACCACGCTTTTCGCCCTCTCGCTAGCCCTCCTCATCTCAAACCTGACCTTGATGTACTCGTCCGGGTACGCCAAGTTGCCGAGACTCCCAGGCTCGCCGGCCTCCAGCGGGGGCTTCCAGGAGCCCTTCGGCGGCAGAAACGACCTGAGCTTGTCCTTGTCCGCGAGCGATACGGGCTCGTAGGTGTGCGAGACCTCGAACGCGTCCCAGCCGACCAGGGTCGGCAGCAGAACCCTGCTGTCCTCGGCCACACGGTAGGAGATGAGCGTGAAATCGTAGACCTCCTGCGCGAAGGACGCGAAAAGCATGTTCCACCCGCTGTCCCTGAGGGCGTAGAAGTCGGAGTGCTCGGTCCAGATGCTCCAGGGCGGCCCGAGCGCCCGGGTCACCACACCCATCACGATGGGTAAGCGGGCGCCCGACGCCCACCACACGACCTCGTACATGTAAAAGAGGCCCTGCGAAGACGTCGCAGTGTAGGTCCGCGCCCCCACGCTGGCCGCTCCGATGAGCGCGGCCATCGCGCTGTGCTCGGACTCCACGCGCACGAACTTCGCGCTGAGCTCACCGCTCTCGATGAACTCCGCGATCTTCTCGATGATCGGTGTCTGGGGCGTTATCGGGTAAGCTGAAACCACGTCCGGCTCCGCGTCCCGCACGGCGTAGGCCGCCGCGTAGTTACCTGTGAGCAGGAGCCTGCTCATACCTCCCTCACCATCCTGATCGCCTTAACCGGGCACTCGGCGGCGCAGATCCCGCACCCCTTGCAGTACTCGTAGTCGATCACAGCGCCCTGCTCCGTGATCTCTATGACGCCGTCGGGGCAGTAGAGCCAGCATATACCGCACCGCGTGCACTTGGACTGGTCGACGACAGGTCTCTCGGTGCGCCACGTCCCGGCGGGCACAGCGCCCACAGTAGGCCTGCTTAGCAGGATCTCAGCACTGCCCGACACCGTTCCACCCCCTCCTTACGGCTTCAATGTTCTTATCCACGTGGACCTTAATGAGCTGTTTGACCGCTTCCTCGAGCTCAGCCTCCCCCACAAGGTTGGAGACCCTGGCAACGGCACCGAGCATTGGCATGTTGACGAGAGCCCACCCCGCGACCCTGAGCCCTAGGTCCTCCGCGATCCCCGTAGAGTCGACCCAGTACCCTTTAAAGCCCCCCTTCACGCCTTCACACCCGGTGGCGTTGACCACGACGCTCCCCCCGGGCTTCGCTAACCTCTCCAAACTGTACATTTTGACCAGCGAGGGGTCCAGCACCGCGACAACATCCCCCTGCTCCACGCGGGACCTAACGTGGATCGTCCCATCGGAGACCCTGTTGTACGCGAAAACCGGGGCTCCGCGCCTCTCCGCCCCGAAAAAGGGTATTGCGAGCGCGTACAACCCCCTGTTGACCGCGGCCTGCGCCAGCAGCATCGCAGCTGTTACAGCGCCCTGCCCGCCCCTCCCGAGCCAGATTACGTCAAATGATACATTCATTTCACATTCGATTCAATAAAGCTGCAGAAGAGTTTATATTTTTCTACCAACGCTTAAATCCGTGTCCAGACCGGAGATCAGAATCACGCCTCCTGGTCCCAAGGCCCGGGAGGTGGCGTCCAAGGACAGCGAGCTGATAATGCAGAGCTTCGCACGCTGGTACCCCTTCGTCGCCAAGAGGGGCCAGGGTGTCTGGCTCGAGGACGTTGACGGCAACAGGTACCTGGACTTCAACTCTGGGATCGGCGTCACCAACGTGGGCCACGCCCACCCGAAGGTCGTGAAAGCCATAAAGGAGCAGGCCGAGCGCCTCCTACACTACTCCCTCACAGACTTCCTTTACGAGACACCGGTCCAGCTAGCTGAAAAACTCGTGAAAATCACCCCCGGCTCGTTCCCGAAGAAGGTGTTCTACGCGAACAGCGGCGCTGAGGCGATCGAGGCCGCCATAAAGGTCGCGCGCGGACACTTCAGGGGGACCAGGCCCTACATCATAGCGTTCGCGGGCTCCTTCCACGGGCGGACCATGGGAGCCCTCTCGCTCACGGCGAGCAAGCCCGTCCAGAGGAGGGGGTTCGCGCCGCTGGTCCCGGGCGTAGTCCACGTGCCGTACCCGTACTGCTACCGGTGCCCCTTCAGGCAGAAGTACCCCGACTGCAACCTCTGGTGCGTGGACTACATCGAGGAGTGGGTCCTCAAGAAGTACGTGCCACCTGAGGAGGTCGCGGCCATAGTCTTCGAGCCCATCGCGGGCGAGGGCGGCTACATAGTCCCGCCGCCCGACTTCTTCAAGCGGCTGAAGGAGCTCGCCGACAAGTACGGCATACTCCTCGTCGACGACGAGGTCCAGGCCGGCGTAGGACGCACGGGCAGGTGGTTCGCCATCGAGCACTGGGGAGTCGAGCCCGACCTGGTGGCCATCGCGAAGGGGATCGCCTCAGGCCTCCCCCTGGGCGTCCTCGTGGGCAGGAAAGACGTCATGGACCTGCCGCCGGGCAGCCACGCCAGCACGTTCGGCGGGAACCCCGTCAGCTGCGCGGCCGCGATAGCGACGCTAGAGGTGATAGAGGAGGAACGCCTCCTCGAGAACGCGGCGCGCGTCGGCGAGTACGCGATGAGGAGGCTAAACGAGCTCAGAGAAGAGGTCCCGGCCATCGGCGACGTCAGGGGCAAGGGGCTGATGATCGGGGTCGAGCTCGTCAAGCCCGACGGCTCCCCGAACCCCGAGCTCCTCAAAACCACGCTGGAGAACGCCTTCAAGTCGGGGCTACTCGTGATCGGCGCCGGAGTCAGCACCATCCGCATAGCACCCCCGCTCATCATCACCAAGGAAGAGATGGACGTCGGACTGGAGATACTCAGCGACTCGCTCAAGAAAGCACTGAGAGCAGTTGGCTGAGGATCTCTCAGGTCCCCCATACATTTCTCCTGGTAAGCAGTCTTTCATTCTTTCTCGACACGCGAACTGAAGCGCCCACCGTCGAACTCGTAACTACGCAGAAGCCCGTATGGCATGTTCGCGGGCTGGAAGAGCCACATCTAGAAAAACCGCATGACTAAAATTATCCTACCCATCCACATCCAAAGTGTCGCTACCGGAACCCAGCCCTGTGAGGGACGCGCTGTGAGACGTCGTCCCATAGCTGTAAGCGCTTCCACCGCCCTGAGTGACCGCGAGCGTCCACCCATACTTCAAAGCCCAGCTACCGGTTATGCAAAGGCTGACTGGACCATTACTGTTAGAGCCGCTAACCGTTCCCGTTTTGCCTTTTCCCCAAATGTCCGCCACTGTCCCAGATACTCTCGCGTCCAGATTATTTGCCCTGACTGAAACTATTACCAGAAGAGAGACGACGAACAGAGCCAAGAGAAGAACCCGTACCCTCAAGCAGGTCACCCGTAGAACTCTACCTTGAACCAGAGCTCGCCACCCAAAGCGTCCACAATAAGCCATCCCTTGTCCACGCCGGGAGTCTTAACGGGCGTAGCACCTATGTTGCCAGCAGAAACACCTACAGCGAACTCGCCGTAGTCACCCGTAGCCTTCAGAACACTGCCCCTCCCCACGCCGTTGATGAACTCGAAGGCAAATTCTCCATCCGTGTAAATTCCCCAGCCAACAGCATCAAAATGCTCTACCTGTAGGAAAAGAAGTACCATATGCGCAGCCCAGCCCTTCTTCGCCCTTACATAGACTATCGCCCTAGTCCAGTTGCCGGGCGGCTGGACGTAGACGGAAACACAGGCCCCCTGCAAGTGCCACCAGCCGTCTCCCGCGTACCCGTAGGTGCCCGAGAAGGCGATGATGAGGTCCCTGTAGCCGGGGACGACCCTGGTCTCGACGGGCTTGCCGTTGTAGTACACCACCCCCTTGACTACGGGGTACTTCTTCCTGACGAAGCCCGTGACAGCCTTGAAGGCTGAGGGCTTCACTATCCTAGCGCCGAAGCTCGACCAGCCGACTGTCTCGTTGCTGAGACCCGTCCCTATTCAGCCTATGACCCACAGGTCATGGGTGTCGTTGAAGCTCACCGGGGAGGCGTCAACCACGATGACGGAGCCCTCCCCGACCCAGATGGAGGTGTTGCCCGCGTAGGCTGTGCCGTTCACCGTGAAGGTGAGGTTGTAGGGGAGGGTGAAGGACACCCTGTAGGCCCTGAAGCCAGCCGCCTCAACCACAGCATCCTCGGGGAAGGTCAGCGTCGTGTTCAGCGGGAACTCCTCCACCACGCCACCCCTCACCACCCTCACACTGTCGGAGCAGAGAGCCGTCTCGTTCCCCAGGTCCGCGCAAGCGCTTCCGAAGCTCAAAGAGGAGTTCAGCCTCACCCTAAGCACCGTGCCGTCGCGCACGGGCTCGCCGTTAACGAGCAGGGGGTAGGTCGCCTTCACGCTCACCAAGAGGGCGGATCTGCGGTACCTGAGGGTGACCGTGACGTTCCCAGTAACCCTGAGGAGGAGGGTGGAGTTGAGGGGCTCGTAGAGCCCGGCGGGCATCGGCTCGACGACCAGTAGAGAGCCGGCGGGGACCTCCAGCACCGCTGGGAGAGAGCGGAGGCTCCAGTTCACGCTAGCGGTCGCGTTGGCGACGTCGGCCTCGATGCGCACTGTCGCGACTCGCGGACTCGGCTGCGCGGTGGGGGGCCCTGAGGGCTTAGTCGCGTTCCCTTCAAGCGGGACCTGGCCTCTGTGCGCGATGAGGAGCAGAAGCGCGGCGAGCAGGAAAGCGGCGATGGCGACAAGCACGACCAAGGGGGGCCGCATACCATTTAATCGCCCGGGCTCCGCTAAAAAGCTTATGGACGCGCACAACGGTTAGAGGAGGCGAATAAGCGTTGCTTAAAGCTAGTCTCACGTGGGCCGGCCGGGACTTGAACCCGGGACCCCCCGGTTATGAGCCGGGTGCTCTACCTGGCTGAGCTACCGGCCCTTCACCCACAACTTTTTCTGCGAAGCTCATAAACTTTACTCAGCTACCTAACCGCGAGCGAGCGAGGCGAAATGCATATGAGTTATGACTATTATTTCGTTTCTGCTATGCCCATCCCGTCGCCCGAGGAGCTCCGGCCGCTGAGGCTGAAGGCCGGGTTAACTCAGAGCGAAGTGGCGAAGCGCGCTGGCGTGAGCCAGAGCCTGATCGCGAGGATTGAGTCGGGCAAGGTGAACCCGCGCGTCTCGACGCTCCTGAGGATCTACAGGGCTCTGGAGAGCTACCTTGAGGATGAGCTCACGGCTTGCGACATAATGTCGTCCCCTGTCGTCTACGTGACTCCCGACACGGAGCTCGTTGAGGCGACGAGGATCATGTGGGAACGGGGGTTCAGCCAACTCCCGGTCATTAAACCCGAGACTCGCGAGAACGTGGGAACGCTCTTCGACGACGACGTCCTGAGCGCGTTCATACGCGAGAACGCGAGGGCTTCTCGCCTGACGGTGAGCGACGTGATGTCTGACCCTCTTCCGCTCGTGCCCTGCGGGACCAAGGTGAGGGTTGTTGCGAGGATGCTCAGCCGGGGTGTGCCGGCGGTGCTCGTCGAGCAGGGCATGAAGGTCGTGGGGATCATAACTAAGAGTGATATCGCTAAGCTGCTCCTGAAGAGGCTTTAGGCCTTCTCGACCACCAAGGCCTTTATCCTATAGCGGGTATTGGGTTTGGTCCCGCGCTTCAGAAGCTTGCCCTCGTGGACCAGCCTCGTGACATACGTTGAAACTGAGGTTATACGCAGATCCGGGATTTCGCGGACGGCGAGGTTGTACAGGTCCCGTAGCGAGAACCAGGTCCCGTCGCCGAAGTTCTCGACAATCAGGCGCCAGAGCCTCTGCTTGAGTGAGCCCTCCTCGGGTTGCTCGATGGCGCCTTCCTGCGTCTCTTTAAGGCTCTTGAGCATTGATAGTATCTGGAGGAGCTTCTGCTCGTCGATCTCTCCACCCTCGATTGTGAGCGAGATCTTTTCGCCTGAGCTCAGGGTGTCTTCGATCTTGATCTTAGGCGCCATTATGCTCTGTATAATCAGCCTTCAAGGGTCTATTTAACATAAACCCTGAAATTATACGCCTCGAGGTTGTGATGTATAACGAAGAATAATCCTCTTTTTAAAATTAACAGTATGAATTGTACGCTTAATTGTGAACAGAGATTCATTATACGCTATGATTGCTTTATTGACCTAATTCTTTTTGATCCAGTGGCTCCAGTGGAAATCGAGGGGTTATTTAAACCCCCTTATTCTCCTGGCATTGGACGTGTATAAGTGTATATTTAGCTTGAATGCTGCATAATGTTCTCAGACCCCTTCATTTCCAGTGGAGTATTTGTATAAGGATTAAGAGTTAGGGTTTCTTCGTTTATTCGAAGTTACGCGATTTGATGGAGTGTTTTCCAGTGGAAGTCAAGGGGTACTGTCATTCCCGCATACCGAAATCTTTAAAACCCCTCTGCTGGTCACGTTTTCGAGTATAAGTAATGGCGCTGCAGGAGGTCTACATACCGGACACGTCAGCTATACTTAGCGGGGTTCTCCGCGAGGCCGTCGCGGAGGGCAAGCTAGCTGGCCGTATCATCATCCATGTAAGCCTACTGAACTACTTCGAGGAGCTCGCTAGGAAAGGCGCGAGCAGCGGCCTCTCTGGCCTGAAGGAACTCGGCCTGCTGCGCGAGGCGGTGGACAGCCTTCAGGAGGTTGTCGAGCTTGAGTACTCCTACGACCTGCCGCAGGGCTTGCGAGCGTCTAGGGACCTGAACCCGGATATTGCGGCGAGGCTCCTGGCGTTCGAGAATGGCGGGACGCTCGTGACGTGTGACGACGTTTCGGCTAAGGCGGCCGTAGCTATGGGCGTCAAGGTTCTGCACCTGCCCTCTAGCCGCGCTGAGAAGTTCTTCCTTGATGTGCTCTTCGACAATGACACGATGTCCGTCCACCTGAAGGAGGGGGCTAAGCCTTACGCGAAGAGGGGTTTGCCCGGCAAGTGGGTCTTCGTGGAGCTGCGCGACGAGCCGCTGAGCAGGGAGGAGCTGGAGGACTACGTCAGGCAGATCTTTGAGAGGGTGCGCAACGAGAGCCAGTCCGCGTTCGTGGAGTACGAAGGCACGGGTGTTGTGATCGTGCAGCTGGACACTTACCGCATCGTCATCACTAAGCCGCCGTTCTCCGACGGGATTGAAATAACGGCCGTTAGGCCGGTAGCGAGGCTCCGCCTGGAGGACTACAACCTGCCGCGGAAGCTCGTCGAGAGGCTTGAGAAGCAGGCCGAGGGGATCCTGATAGCTGGCGCGCCGGGTATGGGCAAGACGACTTTCGCTCAGGCCCTGGCTGAGTACTACTACAGGAAGGGTAAGGTTGTCAAGACGATAGAGTCTCCTAGGGACATGCACCTCCCCGTGGAGATAACGCAGTACTCTAAAAACTACGCCACGTCCGAGGAGATACACGACGTCCTGCTCCTATCTAGGCCGGACTACACGTTCTTCGACGAGATGAGGGACACGCGGGACTTCCAGCTCTACGCTGACCTAAGGCTCGCAGGAGTGGGGATGGTGGGCGTCGTGCATGCCACGAGCCCGATCGACGCGGTTCAAAGGTTCATAGGTAGGGTCGAGCTCGGGATGATCCCGTCGATCGTCGACACGGTTATTTACATTAAGAACGGGCAGGTGGAAAAGGTGTACTCGCTCGAGACGACGGTCAAGATTCCCCATGGCCTGAAGGAGGAGGATCTGGCGCGCCCGGTCGTCGTCGTCCGGGACTTCATGACAGGCGACCCTGAGTACGAGCTTTACGTGTTCGGCGAGAGGACGTTCGTGGTCCCGATCAAAAAGGCAGCTACGAGGGTCAGCATGGAGGAGTATAAGATGAAATCGGCGATGGAGAGAGCTCTCTACAAGATGCTCGGTGATGACGGGTATCAGATCACAGTCGATCCGAGCTCATCCATCGTTATCATACAGGTCTCTGCGGAGTACTACAACTACCTTGCGGGGAAGCCGCGCCGGAAGCTGGAGAGGATAGCTAGGCGGTACGGATACGAGCTCGAGCTCAAGCCTTCGTTCTAGACTGCGTAACGTTTATTAATGCACTGCTGATTGGGACTTTGCCAAAACGGTGAAGCAAATGAGTGTCCAAGAAGGAAGCGTGCTGATAGGGAACAAGAACGTCATGAACTACGTCCTTGCTGCCGTGATACAGTTCAACCAGGGTGCCAAGAGGGTTGCGATAAAGGCCAGGGGCCGTGCGATAAGCCGCGCAGTCGACGTCGCTGAGATAGTGAAGAGCAGGTTCCTTAAGGACGAGGTTGACGTTGAGACCATCAAGATCGGCAGCGAGCAGGTCGGCGAAGGCGACAAGAAGAGGACGATCTCCACCATCGAGATAGTCCTCGCCCGCAAGAAATAAGCATCATTCACTGCTGGTTTTCTTTGATTTTCTTCTCGATGATGTAGTCAATTTCTTCATTAAAGTCTGCGAGTTCTCTCTCGATGTCCCTTAACCCGTCGTCGAGGAGTGCGAAGACCATCTGAGGCCTTCTCGCTCGGGCATCCGACCTCGCGTCCTTGATATGCGATGTGAGGTCCACGTAGCGTGCAATGTAGCCGTAAGTAACCCTCTCGGCTAGGGACCTGTCGCAGTCCGCGTTCCTAAGCGAGAGGCGTAGATTTCTTATGCTGAGGCGTAGAGCGCTTATCAGGAGAAGGCTGATCGCTGCAACCGCGTAGTTTGTCAGGTCGCGTTGCAGAAGTTCAAGGCTTGCAATAAGCGCCCTCGAGGTTTTGTCGAATAAGTTGTAGGTAGCGAGCAGGGCGTCGTTGCTGGCAGTCTGCCTTGTTCTCTGGCTTCTCATTCCGTTTTACAGATCTCGGTTTGCTTAAATAGTGGCGATTTAAAGCATTGGGAGGAGCTTGGAGATCTGGGGGTTTTCAGGTGCAAGGTTTACGATTGGTAGTGCTATCCACCCGGGTTTTGTCCCTCTAGATATCTCAACTACTTCGCCGGCTTCGTCAGAGCGGAAGAGCAGGTAGTTTCCAGGTAGCTCTTTGTCGAGCTCTACGTAGTAGAACATTGGAAGCCCGTAGAGCTTGTAGTAATCCCGGAAGACTACGAAGACCCCGTAGTAGTGCTTGCCCCCGCGCTCGAAGTGAACTATGTACGTCACGTGCCCTAAGGCGCTTGTGCTGCTTGCTAGCCGGGCCAAATCTGATATAGCTGTGAGTCTGACAGGTAGCATCTGCTCGGTGGTGTTTTCAGACATGCTGCGTCGCCTCGGTTATTACGACTGTGACGCTTTCACCAGTCTTCAAAAGCCGTAACGCATTCATGCCGGTCTTCACCTCGCCTGCCTTGTACATTCTGAACCTGGCCTCACTGAACGGCCTCAGGACTACGATAAGGGAGGAGGCGGCTGGGGCCAAGAGGAGGTCGCCCTCCTTGAACTCCGAGTAAAGGCTCCCCTCGTTAGTTAGCTTTGCTGGGATGTTTAAGATGATGTATTCACCTCTGTTGATCGCGGTGGTTATAGCTTTCCCGACTTTCTTCAAGTTCTCGAAGTTCAGCGGTGCTAGGTCCCGGCGAATCTCTCCCTCCGCTATCTGCGAGGCGAACTTCCGGAACTCTACCTTCAGTACCTCGCTCACGGGGGCTTGAGATGTGCGAATTTATTTAAGGGTTGCGCGGAGTAGCTTGAGGGGTTGCTGTGGCCACTAGCATGTACAAGCAGAGGTTCGCGTACGGGGAGGACTACGGGACCAGCCAGTTCAAGTTCGGACCTCTAGCCGAGAGGCCGCAGGTTATAGACAACAGGGGGCTTTTCCTCAGCGAGTCGAAAACCCTGTTGCGCATCTACGGGATTGAAAAGGAGGTTGTCGTGGGACCTGACGTGGTTAAGTATCTTGGTAGCCTCGAGGACGTGTCTCGGTATCTCGTCTACCCGATGCGCGACGGGCTTGTGGACAAGAGCGACGAGCGGGCGTGGAGGGTAATCGAGGAGGTTACCCGCTACGGCTTTATTGTTTCGAGGCCTCAGGCCAGGGATTTCGACGGCTTCTACGTCACGGCGGCGCTATCGGCTATCGCCCCGGACTACATGTATGAAAGGCTCTTTGAGATACACGCTAAGCTCGACGAAGAGGGGCGCTTCGTTAAGGCCGTGACAATAATCCCGCAGCCTCTAGCCGTGGCTATCGCCGAGAAAACTGTGACGTGTGTGGTCATTGAGAGTGGTCACGGGAACACGCAGATAACCCCGATCTCAGCTTACCCGATCCGCAGCGCCATCGTCGCCCTGAACCGGGGTGGGGCTGAGGCGGATGCTATGGCAGCAGAGATACTCAAGGACCTGGGGTTCGGGGATCGAGCACGGGAAGAGAAGTTTGTGCGCATGTTTAAGGAGGCTGTAGGTTTGGTCCCAAGGGACCTTGACGAGGCCATCAAGGTCGCGAAGTCGAGTCCTGAGAGGTTTAGAACGGTTTTCAGGGTTCCAGGCACGACGCTTCAGATCGATTTGGAGAGAAGCGGCTGGATGAGGTTCCTGATAGGGGAGATAGTGTTCAACCCTGGCCATGAGGTGTTTGAGAGCTACTACAAGCGGGGAATGCCCAGGCCGAAGGACACCATAGTGGGTGAGACTATTGTTCACGGGGATACGTCTCTCGTAGAGGCGATCCAGGTGTCGCTCAGCAGGGTTTCTGTCGAGCTCCTGCCGAGCCTGTACAACGACTTCATACTCAGCGGGGGCAACTTCTCATGGAAGGTCCCCAAGGGCCTCGAGGACGTAGCGGTCGACAGCGCGGAGAAGCTGAGGCTCGAGCTCGCCAAAGTCGGCATCAGCTCCAGGGTTCATCTTGTTTCAGATCCTCTGTACTCGGTATGGAAGGGCGCGATCGTCTACAGCATCGCTCTACCGGAGGAGGTTGAGTGGGACTGGAAAACTAGGGAAGGTTGGTACAAGCGTGGGGTTCACTACTAGCTGATCGAAACCCTTTTACGTTCCCGAAGAGTCTTTCACCTGTAGAGTGATGGCGCGCCGAGACGATATAATGTATGTTGACTACATTAAAAGTTACATTGAAAAGAATATGGGGGCACGTGTGGATAACATCCTATTCGCGGACGGGAAAGCTGAGATCACAGCCACCGGTCCGGGCGGCGAAAGGATCGTGGTAAAGTACATTGGGACGAAGATCCCGCTAAGCGCGGTAGATGCAGAGGTTACTCACGAGGTGCACGAGAGCGAGTCGATCGATGCAAGCTACGTGTACATAGCCCTACCTGGTAAAAGACTGGTGCATGTCAACAGGCGCACCATGCAGATAGTTTCGGAGATGAACGTGGGAGTACTCGGAGTCAGGGACCAAGGTGAGGTTATCGAGGTGAGAACCCCGAAGCTGCGGAAGCCCGTGAGACCGCAAGGCAGCGGCAGTCTTCCAGTTCTTTCCGCCCGCCGAGCCGCTCAGGAAGCTCGGAGGCCTCTAGAGACCTCACTTGGGTCAATGGGCGAAGTTAGCGTGTCGAGAGCAGGGACTCCTGGGCCCGCGGGGGCAGAGCCGTTGCCAGGCGTGGATCAGCAGCCGACGGTGAAGAGCGAGGATTTACCCGACTTCGTTAAAAACAACCCGTGGTTAAGCGTTCTGGGGATGAGAGGCTCGCGCGCCAAGCAGGAGTGAAGCATGTCAGTGAGGTACCTGGGGCGCGGGATTGAGGACGCTTTGCGCGACGAGTACAAGAAAGTGCTAGCTGGCGATCAAGAGGCCTTGAGGTTAGCCCTGAGGTTGCTTGACGCATACGCCAAGGAAGGGCGCGCTGGCGTTCGGAGAATCATAAAGGAACTCTTGGAGGAGGATAGCGTTGGGAGTGAAGCTGAGGAGGCTTGAAGTAGAGTGTTTCCGCGGTTTTTCGGGCCGAAGGTTCTTCGACTTCCAAGATGGGGTTACGCTCATCGTGGGTCCTGTGGGTGCTGGAAAGACGAGTATCCTGTCTGCCATTCAGTTCGCACTGTTCGGCGCCGACTTCTACGTCGGATTCGGGGTTAGCCGTAAAGAGAGCCTGGTAAACCTCGGGTGTGCTGAGGCCTCTGTGCAGTTGTCCTTCGAGGTCACTGGAGAAGGGGTTTACAGCGTGAGGAGGCATTTGAGTGTATCGGACGGCAGGCTCTCCGAGAGCGTTGCTCTAGAGACGCCGGGCGGGGATGTTTTCGAGGGGGCGAGCAAGGTTGAAGGAGTCATAGAGGAAGTGCTCGGGTTAGACTTCAACGAGTTTGTTCGCTCGGTTTCTGTGAGCTATGTGCTTGTGCACATGCTAGCGTATGGTAGGCCGCTGACCCGCAGCAGGGCCCTGGACATTCTGCTAGGAGTTAACGCCGTCAGGAGATTTCACGAGTCCATACCCTTGAGGACGGTTAGAAGCTCGCTGGAGCAGGCTAAGGCTGAGCTTTCGGCAGTTCAGGCTGAATACGAGGAAGCAGTCAAGAGTCTTTCAGCGTTCAATGAGAGGAGGGCTCGTATTTCGGGGGAGCTGAGGGAGATCGAGAGGCAGATAGAAGAGCTCTCTGCTAAGGCGGAGAGCCTTCGGGCGGAGGCTGAAAGGTACGAGAGCCTTGCGAAGGAGCTCGAGAACGAGAGGTCGTACCTTTCCAAGCTCAAGGAGAGGGTAAAGCACCCGCCCTCAGAGGTGGACTTGTACAAAATCATTGAGGAGGCTGAGAATCTGAGGTTGATGCTCGGAGAGGTCCTGGAGAAACTGAAAGCCCCGCAGAGCATCCTCAGCATGCTGGAGTCTGTCGCCGTCAGCAGCGAGAAGGTAGGAGAGGCGATCTTAAGCCTCGAGAAAATCGTGGACGCCGCGTGGAATCATTACGATAAGGTTTGGGAGGACTTCCAAGAGTCTGTTCGGGAAGTGCAACTGAAGAAAGCGGAGCTCGAAGCCCTTGAGAAAGTTATCGTAGAGCTCGAACCAAGTGTTTCCGAGTACGAGGAGGCTGAAGAGAGGATCCAGGAGCTTGAGAGCAGGTACGGAGAGCTCAGCGAAATTGAGGAAAGGGTTAAGTCGCTGGAGCAGGATGTCAAGGAAATATCGAGAAAAATTCAGACATACCGTAGCGTGCTTCAGCTGAAGAAATCTTTGATTGAGGACGCGGGGAGGAAAGGAAGTGCTCAGTGCCCTGTATGTGGTCATCAGGTCGACTTGAAGGGTGTTGAGGGCATTAAGGCAGATATGGAGCAGCTTGCAAAATCGATTATTGAACTCGAGAAGAAGCTCTCAGAGAACGAGAAAAGGTTGAAGGAGCTTCGGGAGGCGCTTGACGACATACGCTCGCTTAAGGTCCTGCTAGTCAGTCGCGAGTTGGAGTACGAGAAGTATAGGGAGTACCTAGAGCGTAAGGAGTCTTTAAGCGAAGAGATAAGGGAGGATGAAGTGAAGCTTAAGGAGGAGGAGAGGGGTTACAGGGAGCTCTCTGCCGTTCTTACGAAAATAGACGAGAGAGTACGGGACCTGAGGCGGAGGCTGGTTGAGCTAGAGGCTGTTGCAGAGATCGCGAAAGTGGAAGATAGGATAAAGAAGCTCGAAGAGGAGCTCGCTAGGTACGAGCCAAAGTACAGAGAGTACCTGGATATCAGGGACAAAATCAGCAAAATGCTCTCGCGAAAAAATGAGCTTGAGGCTCAGCTCAGGGCCTTAGATGAGTCAAGCATCCGAGACCAGGTTAGGTGGCTACAAGAGAGGCTCAGTGGCCTCGAGGCCCGCGTAGCCCGGCTTGAAGCACTTTACCAGCGTCTCGAGAAGGTGAAGTCTGCGACACGCGAGGTGCTGACTGCGCTGAGGCGTGAGCGGATAGAGGAGCTGAACAGGAGGATGAACGCGATAATAAGTGCAGTTTATTCGTCGGAGATCGTTAAAAGCGTAAGGCTGGAGGTTGTTGAGAGAAGCAGAAGGAAGGGTTTAATGCCGACCAGCTACTACGAGCTCTTCGTAGAAGTTGGCGGGACCAAGTACAGGTTTAACGACCTGTTAAGCGACGGGCAGAAGACCTTAGTCGTGCTCTCTCTTCTGCTAGCTGTGTACTCCCAAATACGAAGGAATGTGGATTTCATAATGCTTGATGAGCCTCTTCCGAACGTTGACGAAAGGATAAAGGTTACTTTCCTGAAGTCTCTCTCGAAGGCCCTAGGCATAGACCAGGTAATTCTCACGACTCAAGCTGAGGAGGCAGTTAAGGAGTTAGAAGGTGTTAACGTAGTAAAACTACCTTAAGTAGAGGTGATCCCATAGTCTTTATGCCTCAGCTTCCTGACATGCAAATTTCATAGGTCCGAGGAAATAGCATGTAGCGGGATTGGTTAAGGTGTTTAGACTCAGAGCGTGAGCCGACAACTTACGTGTGTCAATTCAGGGGCGAAGAGTTGCGACACACTGCCTAAACCATGCGGAGAGTTTATTAGCATCAGGTAGGAGTTGAGGAAAAGGATGATGAAATAGAAACGTGGCGACAGGGTGAGCATAGCGAGCAGCCACTGACTTTCCTGTCAAAAATCGAGGGAAACCTTAAAATACGAAAACGTGTGAGAAGGCGTGTGACCAAGTGGGCTTTAAGATGCGATGTGTGCGGGACCGAAAAAGTAATCGACGTTGGCTTCAATCTCTATGAGTTCAAGAAAGTGTATATCTACTGCCCGGCGTGCAGGATGAACACCTTTCACACCGTTGTGGGGCACCAAGAGTGAACCTTCCGCCCAATTATCAACCTGCTTAGTGTAAATAGAACCAATCGCCCATGGCTTGTTCAACATCATTATTCTAGCGGGCCCGCCGGGATTTGAACCCGGGACCTGCGGCTGGCTTCGCGCCAGCGCTTAGAACTGCGGCGCCTTACGGCGTGGCCGCCGCGCTTCCTAACTGCGCCACGGGCCCCTGCTACAACCCGGCCTCTTAGTTGATAAATTTTTCTAGAGGATCTTGCTAGGAGCAATAGGGAGCTGTGTATCTGGTCACGACAAGCAGGCATGCAACCCCTCCTGTGCGCAGGCTGGCGCGTGAGATAGCTTGGAGTCTGGGTTTAGCCGTGAGGGTCAATCGGGGGAGGATGAGCTTCGAGGAAGTAGTTGAGCTAGCGAGGTCGAGGAACGCGGAGCGGGTGATTATAGTGTGGCGTGGCTTACACGGGAACCCTGGGGCAGTACTAATTGTGGACGCAGCGGAGGGGACCATATCTGCGTTGGCGTTAGTGCTCAGGGGAGTTGTTTTCGCAGGACTTAAAGCCAGACCTCCATTGCCTGAAGTCAAGCCTCCTGTGGTTTCTCTGGGAGCTGAGGATGAGCTTGCAGAGGAACTTGCCTTAGCCCTTAACACCGTGTACCTAGGAGCCCACACAGTCGAAGATATAAGGAGTTTTTCCACGTACAGACGGGTAGTAGCGCTTGAACCTGTCAAACGCAGAGACTTCATTGCAGTGGTCAAGTTCCTGGACCGAGGAGAAGAGCTTGGACCCAAGCTTTTGGTAAAACACGTTAAGAAGGGGGGAGCGGGTCTTGTACAGAGGATGCATCGAGGTTGAGGGCTCTGCTGACGAAATTGGGATTCTTTTAAGGGTGCTATACCCAGAAAAACAAGGGGGTTCCAGGTATAAGTCTCGGGTTGCGATCAAGCTGGAGGGCGGGATTTTGAAAATATGCATTAAAAGCCGCACTATATCATCCTTCAGGGCCACCATGAACACTTTCCTGCGTATTCTTTCGATGCTTCTCGCTATTGAACAGTAAATTTAAAAAACACACATATATATGATGGGTTTTCTAAATTCTAGAACGTGGGATCTGTCGTGGCTAACGGTATACGTAAACCAAGTTCGTGTTTGAACTGCCCGCTGTACATAGCTTCGCGGTCGTACTGCTTAAAGCTGAAGACCAAGGTTCAGGACCCGTACAACCCTCCATGCAGGTTCGGTGAACCCCAGGTATACAAAGCCCCCGTAACGGAGGCACCTGCGACTCAGGCTGCTCAGCAAAGCGTGGTTGAAACCCCTGTAGCGCAACCCGTGTACGCCCAGGCCGCTCTCCCGCAACCCGCGCAGGAGATGCCATACTATGAATCGGAACCTTACTCGGATGATGTCGCGTTGTCGTCACCCGGACTTGTAGCCCAGAGGCTTGACCTTTTTGCCCCCACGGGTGTCCCAGGTCTCGATGAAATACTGGCGGGGGGTTTTCTAAGGGGAAAAACCTATCTGGTGGCCGGCGAAGCAGGCTGCGGAAAGACAATACTTTCGATACAGTTCCTGATTCACGGCGCTTTAAGGGGGGAGCCGGGCCTGTACATCGCGATCGACGAGCCGACGAACCAGCTTCTCAGGGGGTTAAAACTGTTTGGTTGGGACCTCGGCGACCTGATATCTTCAAGGAAGCTCATGTTCCTCGATATGAGGACGCACTTCAGCAAGATATACATGAGGGAGGAAAGAAAGCACATCGAGCCGCGCTACATAATAGAGCAGATACTGGCTGCCGCCAAGAAGATAGGGGCTAAAAGGCTCGTTATCGACCCCATAGCCCCTCTCGTTTACGGGGGCAGAGAGGAGGATGTCTTGTATGCCAGGGAGTTTTTAAGAGAGATGGTTTTCGCCATCGAGAAAACTGGCGAGCTCACGACAATAATGACAAGCGAAATACCGACTGGAAGCACGAAGCTGAGTAGGTTCGGAGTAGAGGAATTTCTCGCATCTGGAATCATAGTACTCGGTATCGAGGAAATATACGGGAACGTCGAACGAGTAATGTACATTAGAAAGGCGAGATGGGCACCCGTGAAGCCGAGTAAGTACATTTTCGACATAGTCTCTGGTAAAGGCATAGTGATACGGGAGCCTCTCAGCGAATACATAAAGAGGATAAGCCGCACAGCCTCAGGATAAAAACCGCCTAAACAATTATTTTTGCCGGCGGGATGCAAAACATCACATATGAAAATCTGGTTGAAGTCGCGGGGCACAGACTCCGAGCTTCTGACATGGGTTAGAAGGATAATCTCATATCTATCAGAAAACAATGTTGAAGTCTTTGTAGATCCCGTGCTCGGCCACGTCGTTCGCCTGGAAAGTCTACCTGAAAGCGAGGCATACAAAGCCGATTTGGCCGTCATTGTTGGAGGTGATGGAACGCTTCTCAGAACTGTTCATAAGAGTAGCGGTAACCTGCCCCCCATAGTGGGTTTCACCAAGGATAGTGTCGGTTTTCTTCTGCTTCACGACGTAGCGGACTACGAGAAGGTATTCACCCAGCTCTTCGAGAACAACTATCAAGTGGAGGAAGTCCAGCTTGGCGAGTACGAGGTCAAGGGGATCAACTCGGTCTTTCTCAACGAGGTCGCAGTGTGGGCTCACACCGGCAGACTCGTCGAGCTTGAAATATCCGTAGCTGGTGAAAGGCTGTATCATCTAAGAGCAGACGGGGTGATCGTTTCAACCCCAGCAGGTAGCACCGGGCACGCGCTCTCCTATGGGGCCCCTGCTGTCACTCCGCTAGACGTCCCTCTTTTGGAAGTTGTGTTTGCAGGAGCGCTCTCGCCGCTAATCCGGCCTCTTGTGGTATACAAATCTCCTGTGGAAATTCAGGTTGTGACGTGGCCATCACTGCTCGTAGTCGACGGCCAGACCGCGACGAGCTTGGAGTACTCGAGCACAGTTGTTGTAAAACCATCCAAACGCAGGCTGAAGCTGATCACAGTCCGGGAATTCCGTAGAAGCTTCAACGATAGGCTCCGCTACAGGCTGTTTGACAGAGGGTTAAGCCGAATTCTTTAGTGAGCCAAGTAGCGCGCTTAGCGCCGACGAGTAGTTTACCTTAAGTGTGACTTTCCCGGAGGTCTCTGTCAACAGACCTAGCTTGTAGAGATCATCTACCGCATCTTCAACTCGCAAGCCTTTGGCGAAAGCGTAAAGGGAGATCAGGCGTCGAGTCTGTGCAGTCGCAGTGAGGGTGAGCGTCTCCTTGTATATCGCGGAGAGCCTCTCGACGGTTTTTATGATCCCGTCGAGCGTGGCGTCCGTCTTGAGAATATCACCGGAGAGAGCGGCCTTAAAGCCCTGGATCTTGAGAGCCTCAACGATGAGGGTTGCAGGGATAGGTGCCTCAAGCCTAGCTAAGGTGAGCACGGAGGACAGGTCGTAGCTTTTGACAACACCGTAGGAGTACGTGTGTCTTTGCTGGTTGTAGAGCTGCTTAATTTTATGTATAGTTTTTTCAGCTTCATCGGACTCAGGAACAAATATCTTTACCTTGTTAACCTTTAATTCACCCAGAAAGCTCCTGCCCGGCAGGAGTCTTTCAAGAGTTTTGAGAAACTGAACCGCCTCCTCGGGAGTCGAGAAGACTAGTGTAAGAGTGCGACCCCTCACCACCATCTAACCTCTTAGTACGTACTTGGAGCTCACCTTCCTCTTAGCCCGGCTCCGGCAAGAAGGACACACTAGGTGCAGGCCCCGGAGGCGCAGAGGCGTAAGGCACTTAGGGCATCGCGCTATTATCACGCCGAACTCCCTTCCTTTAATCGAGAGAAGGTAAGGGGGACCCCCAGGCTCGTCAACTCTGGCTCGAAGCACGTCGCCGTACCCAATCACCTCATAGAGAGTTTTTACCCTACTAGTGGATACGTTCGAGATGGTTAAAACACCGGAAACCGGGGGGTAAATCTCGGAGCCTCTATTCTCGACGTAGAAAATCTTTAGGTAAGCAACCGGGTCCCGTATGAGGTCCACCGTCGCGTAGACAACATCTCCCGTCCTTAGAGGTAGTGGGCTCTCCTTGCTTGGCTTAACTTCGATTAAGTGGTGAAGCTGATCCATGTGCACGCGACCAAGCAGTTTCGACTTTAAGTATCCGTCCTCGCCTAGATACACGCCGCTCCCAGCAAGGTACTCCTCCTCGACTCCCAGGATGTCGCCAGGAACCACAACATCGCCTGAAGACATACATCTTCCCCCTTTCTCTCACACCCACACCCTTAAAGTTGTTGTTTTTTGTTGCCCAGCTGGAGGTTGCTACACCGGCCGCGCCCGGCCTCGCGGACTAAAACTGGAAAAAGCTCTATCCTCGACTTCCATATGCGAAGGCGAGGCTGGTTTTCTTTCTCACGTAGAGCGTTCTACTCTTATGACGGCAACTCGAAAGCAGTATACACGCTTCCGATGCCACTCGAACATCGGAGGGAGACAAATTCGGTCCCGGTGTAGGACCGTTGCTTGGGCCCCCCAACGCCTCACCACACTTAAAATGTATTCGAGAGACGTCTCCTTGTGGATAGAGTACACGACATGGGCACAGCGTAGTGCAGACCGTAGAAACGCCACGTCTGAACCCTTTCTATGGACTCCGAAAGGCGGGTTTTGAATCACCGTTTCAAACGAGAAGTTTTCCCTAAACGGTAATTCGTTAACATCTGCTGCGACGAGATCCAAGAACGCGTACACTCCAGCATCCTGAGACCACTTCTTAGCAACCTCGAGGGAGTCCGGGTCGATATCGAGTAGAGTTGCGACGCTAGCTCCTAGGAGGACTGCCCCGATCCCGAGACGACCGGTCCCCGAGCCAAGGTCTAACACCTTTTTTCCCGAAATGTCGCCGAAGTGGAACTCGGCGATCCAGAGGAGGGTGGAAGCTAGAGTGGAGGGAGTTGCGTACTGCTCTAGCTCAACCCGTGGCCGAGGATGAGGCGGTATCGTGTTCAAGGCTAATTCAAGCTCACGCTTGCGTCTCACGTAGAAACCAGGTAGCTCTTTTCTCACTTCTGTAACCTGTAGCGGAGAATCGCACCTATCCCGCCAAATGTTCTCACGAACTCCTTTCCTTCACTCGACTGCATCGAGACAATGACGACCTCAGCCCCACCTTGCTCCGCAAGCTCTGCGAGCTCCTCAACGAGATCCTTTTCATCGATAACTTCCACTTCTCCACCGCATTTGGGGCACTTAATGCTCGTCTGCGCGTCTCTCTGAACCGTGACTGTGAACTCGTGCTTACAGGCCTTGCATACGGCATGGATCCGGATCTTGTTAAGCCCCTCGGATATGAGTAGCTTTTCCACAGCGTTGGCCTTCAGTGCCTCACGAACCTCATCTTCACCGTATGTGACTAAGCCGGTGTCCCGCGATAAGTGATAAAGAAACTCGTTCACCGCCTCTCGCTCCTTCATGAACTGAACATCTCGGAGTAGATCTTTAGCTCTCTCGACGAGCTCGTACACCCCAGCTGCGCCGCCATAGCCGACGTCGAAGATGCCTATTATCTTCTGCTTAAGCTCGTAGTGCAGGTAATCGCCTTCGGCGAACTCTTGCTTCGAGAGGCCTGGACCCCCGATGATTATCCCCCTCAACTCGTCCTTTATAGGTAGCAGTATTTTATTCGCGTGCTCACCGACCCGTTTGTAGAACTCGTGTACAAGCTGCTCTATTATCCTCTCGAACCTCCTTGCGGACTGGCCACCTGCCCTGTGTTTCCCCGGAACTCCCGCAGTAAGCTCGTCGACTATCTCGAGGCTCTTGCCTCTTAGAAGTGCAATGGCGGCTTCATCTCTCTCAATAAGTATTAAAGCATATACGTCTTTTACCTTTATCATGTCCTCGAGTATTTCTGTGTAAAACCGCGAGTCGCATCGGTAAAGCCAGACCTTCAACTTTTGGGGAGGCTCAAGAAGGTAGACCTCCATCTTTTCACGGCCAGGCACGTCGCTAGCAGTGTAGCCTGCAAAGACGACTAAGCCGTTTGGAGGTGTCTCGCGGAATAGCTTCAGGCGGTTTATTATTGTGGCTAGAGCGTCGAGAACGTGGTGCCTTGTTGTGCGGTCTTTGATGTTGGACGCCGTGGCGTACTCGTAGTTCAGTGTATTAATTACATCGGCTATCGGACGGCCCGCTGGGATGTACAGCGAGACGAGTTCTGTGCCGCGCCCCTCCTTCTTCTTCAGTTCCTCGACCAGTTTTTCGAGCTTGTAGCGTTCCACATCTTCGCGCATTCGATATCACTCAATTTCCAGCGTATCAAGGGAGGAGTGTTGAGAATTAATAAGTTTTTATTTGTCTTAGCGTGGGATGTACTTTGTGGGAAGGATGACAGGAACGGTTATAAAACTCGGAGGAAGCCTTCTCTTCGATGAGACTGGCAGGCTTAAAGCAGATTACCTGAAAGCCTTTCTGAGGGTTCTCAGTGAGGTAGACACGGGGGACTCAAAAAAGATAGTGGTTGTGGGAGGAGGCGCGACTGCTAGAAGGTACATTACGGTTGCCCGCGAAGTGTGCAGCAATGAGTCGGCATTGGACCAGTTGGGAATAATTGCTTCCCGTCTGAACGCCTCGCTTCTCTTCACGATGTACTATGGCAAGCCTCCTCTTGTGCCATCCTCGCTGGAGGAGCTAATGAAACTCTACTACTCGGACCTACCCGTAATATTTACGGGAGGATTGCAGCCCGGTCAGTCCACCACAACTGTCTCAGCGTTGGTAGCGGAGGCTACACGCTCGCGCCTTATCATCGCCACAGACGTCGATGGCATCTTCACAGCCGACCCGAAGAAGGATCCTAGCGCGAAGTTGCTCGAGGAAGTGGACGTCGACTGGCTGATCGAGATGTTCGCTAACCCCCAGAAGGCTGGCGAGTACAGGCTCTTCGACCTCCTCACACTGCAAATAATAAAGCGATCCAGGATTGAAACGATAGTGCTTAACGGCTACCCGCCAGAAAACATAAAAAGGGCGCTGGAGGGGCAGAGAGTCGGCACGCTTATAGTATTTCCTTGACGATGTCGGCGAGATCTTCGAGTGAAGAGGCGACCTTTATACCCGCGCGTGTAAGAGCCTCAACCTTGCTCGTGTAGCTTCCCGTAGCCCCGTAGACTATTGCACCTGCGTGCCCCATTTTCTTCCCTGGAGGTGCGTACTTGCCGGCTATGAAAGCCACGACGGGTTTTTTGCTGGGTAGCTTTGAGTAGAACTCCGCGAATCGCTCCTCCTTGTCGCCCCCTATCTCCCCGACGAGAACAATGGCCTTTGTGGCAGGATCATCAGCAAAGAGCTTGTACGCATCCTCGAATGTTATGCCGGTCACGGGGTCTCCGCCTATCCCCACCGCCGTCGAGACCCCTAGCCCCCTCTCGATCAGGTGAAGCGAGACTTCGTAGGTGAGAGTTCCGCTTCTCGAGACGAGACCGACGTTGCCAGGCTTGAAGTATTCGCCCGGCATTATGCCTACCTTGCATTTAGGAGGTGTGATAACACCCGGTGTATTGGGCCCCACGATCAGGGCGCCGTGGCTGCGTGCGTACAGCACAAAGCGGAGGGTCTCGTGCACCGGTATGTGCTCCGTGATCACAACGATCTTCCTCAAACCGGCATCCACGGCCTCGTACACGGCGTCCGGCGCGGCAGGGGCCGGGACGAAGATTATGGACACATCTACCTCAGGGTGATGCTCAACTGCCTCTTGGACGCTGTCGTATACTGGGACCCCATGGACCTCGCTACCACCCCTCCCAGGTGTAACCCCTGCAACCACTCGTGTTCCATACTTCAGCATTTCGCCGGTGTGGAGCGCGCCTTGTCGCCCAGTTATACCCTGTACAAGGACCCTAGTGTTCTCGCCAACGATGATGCCCATCACTCGACCACCTGGCGTACAGCCTCTTCAAAGTCCCTGAAAGCACGAATACCTTGCTCCTCGAGGATCTTTCTGCCTTCGTCCTCCATGAAGCCCGACAGCCTGAAAACAACCTTCACATCCCCTCTGCCGGATTCTCTAAGTGCATCCACGGCTCCACGCGCAACTTCATCGCAGCGGGTGATACCGCCGAGTATGTTTACGATCACGCGTTTAATGTTCGCCCTGCTGAGAACAAGCATCAAAGCAGTTTTGACTCTCTCGGCGCTAGCGCCGCCGCCGAGATCAAGAAACACGCCTGGGCGACCACCGAGAGCCGCAACAGCATCCATAGTGGCCATGGTCAGTCCCGCGCCGTTCCCTATCACCGCTATGTCTCCGTCCAGCAGGATTAGGGAAAAGCCCATTTTTCTAGCGGTGTTTTCTTCGAGAGAAAGCTCGGACTCGTAGCGAGCTCGGATTTCGCTGAGCCGAGGGTTGAGGTCAAGCGCATCGTCATCCACGATTGCTTTCGCATCCAGGGCCACAATCCCGTCATCGGTGAGAGCGAGCGGGTTAAGCTCTAGGAGGTGCAGGTTGTATTCCCACACGGCGGAGTACATGCCCTCTAGGATTCTATGGGTCTCATCGACCGGTAGTTCAAGAAACTTTGCGACACGGCGCGCCATGTACTCCCTTACCCCTTCGAACGGGTTAATCCTCACCTTCAAAACGCCGCTTGCTAGAGCCTGAGTCT
This sequence comes from Infirmifilum tikiterense, assembly GCF_054696565.1. Next base: position 437,793 of record NZ_CP182482.1, on the reverse strand, counting down.
CCACATCGATGCCGCCACTCCTAGAGGCTAAAAGTAGCAGGTATGGAGGGGTATAGTCCACCATCATCGACAGGTATAACTCCTTCTGAACATTCATCCTCTCGGACACAATAACATACCTTACCGAGCTCCCTCCAAAAGCCCTCGACATTAGCTCTAGCACCGCTCTCTCCGCCTCTTCCCTGCTGTCTACAAATTTCACTAAGCCTGCCTTGGCTCTTCCCCAGCCCCTCACCTGTGCCTTAACGACATAGGGAGGATCTATTGAACTCAAGCAATCACTGAGGCTCTCGGGTTTAGATTTATCAACTACGCAGTGCGGCTCTACGAGTATCCCGCTTCTCCTGATCAACTCCTTTACCTCAAATTCGTACGGGATCAAGATGCTTCCGTCTATCCATTTCCTTTAAAGTTAAATAAATTTTAAGATCAAGACTCTAAAACCCCCTGAGAAGGTAAACTGAGCTCAGTATAGCGGATAGCGACTTCGAGGCCTCAAGGTAATTTTTCATGCCAACTCTGATCTCGATGATTGGTGCTCCAGGAAACAACCGCTCAGAAAAGACTGCTGATGTTAGGATGACGCCTCTACGCGGCGAGTAATACCCAGGTACTGAGGGGCCACAGAGCACATCGCTGTTTACTTGACTAACAGCTATCTCGAGCAACTCGCTTACTGAAGCGTACCACCTCTCGCTCAGGGCAAAGCAGATTAGCTCATCGGACCAGCATGACAGGTGTACGACGAGTAGAGGGTCTAAGGCCATTTGATCTATGAGTAGCGACCTCAGCGGCTGGAGGAGAGCTTCCTCTGGAGCTTCGACGAGCATCGTGGATCCATCGTGGAATAAAGCCACGATCACCCGATCCTCGCCAACCTGGATGCGCTTGATACGCTCGAGCTCTTGGGCGCTGTGGGTCGCAACTAAGACGAGGTTGCCGAGCTCAAGTACTCTGGCTCCCTGCCCCTCAGAGACCGGTTTAAACTCCCCAAGATCACTCAGGAGTTCGTCAACCGAAGAAGCCTCCCTGCCTAGGAGGAGTCTCGAGAAAAACGGCAGTCCCTGGCTAATTGATGGAAAAATGCATGGAACAGCCACGACATGTGTGTCTCCACTATACTTCAAAAGAGTGTCGGCGATTACTTCTGAGGCCCGAGTGCAACCGTAGGAGTCCCCGATTAAGACAATGGGAGGGTACTCCTTGAGACCGAGCTCGAAGGCTCTGACAGGCTGACCGAAAAAGTCTCTGCTCTCATAGACCGTTGCTGTGAGCAGTTCAAGTGAAGAGTATATTTCTAAACACGACATGGTTCACGAGCACTATTGTGCTGGAAGCGTTGTCTTATTAACGTACCTCATGCGACTTAGAGCCTAAAGTTTTAATTCACTATTCGAAGTTTAGGAACGGACGGTGGTGATTGTTGAAAGTAAAACTACTGGGAGCTGCGCAAGAGGTGGGTAGATCTGGGATCCTGCTCACCCTCGACGATGGTAGTAAGATACTGCTGGATTACGGCGTAAGCCTTGAAGGAGAGGAGCCCCAGTTCCCGTTACCAGTGAAGCCGAAAGAGATTAGCTTCGTGTCCCTTTCCCACGCGCACTTAGATCACAGCGGAGCGCTCCCCCTGCTCTACGTCTCGGCTTCCCCACCGCTAGTGACGACACCATTGACCCTAAGCCTTTCAGACCTCCTGATAAGAGATTTCCTTAAGCTATCGAAGTACTACGTGCCGTACGAGTACTCGGAAGTTAAGGGGATGATGGAGAACGCCGTGCTTAAGGGGTTTAACGAGACATATGAGTTTGGCGGCGTTACAGTCAGCCTAGTGGATGCTGGACACATCCCGGGTAGCGCAATGATCAGCATCGACACGGGTAGCTACACTGTGGTCTACACGGGTGACTACGCGTTGCACGATACGTGCCTGCTTAGGATGGGTGATAAGTCCGCTCTCTCTAAAGCCGACCTCGTGGTTACGGAATCCACCTACGCGGAATTTGATCACCCCCCTAGGGATTGGGTGGAACGGGAGTTCATTGCCACGGTAACAGAGGTCATCGAGGGGGGTGGTACTGTTCTCATCCCGGCTTTTGCCGTGGGTAGAGCCCAGGAAATACTCTGCGTTCTAGCCAAGTATAACTTCCCGTACAAAGTCTACGTTGATGGAATGGCGAAAGCCGCAAACGACCTCATTCTCGAGGACAGTCACCTCTTACGGGATCCGGGGCTCTTCGAGAAAGCTGTGGGCATGGCGACTAAGGTTAGGGACTGGAACGACCGTAAAAAAGCTGTTGAGGAAGCTTCGGTCATAGTGTCCCCCGCGGGCATGCTACAAGGCGGGCCCAGCGAGTACTACATGGAGAAGATCATGGAGAAAGAGAAGAACGCTGTCGTATTCGTTAGCTTTGCAATACCGGAGACGCCGGCGAGACAGGTGCTGGAGACGGGGGTCTTCGCGTCGCCCACAAAGAAAGGCATGGTGAAGGCTAGGGTTGAGTGGTTCGACTTCTCAGCCCATTGCGGAAAAAGTGAGCTTATCGAAACTGTGAAGATTTCCAAGAGCAACGCTAAATTTCTCCTAGTGCACGGGGAAGCTGAGGCAGAGAGGGCAATGAAAAAATACGTGGAAGAGCAGGGTCGGGAGGCCTTAATGCCAGCGCTTGGCGAGGAAGTAGAAATAGAGATTTAACCGCTATTCAACCTTGATCTTAACGCCTCTCTCCTTCTCTTTTTTAACTTTCTTTTCTACGGTGATCGTCAGCACGCCATTCTTGTACTGTGCCTTAGCGGTATCCGGCTTAATGGCCTCCTTGAAAGTGATCTCCTTGTAGTACTTCCGGTCCCCGCTAGTAGAGATTGTCATCGAGTTTTCCGTTGCCTCAATGTTTATTTGGTCTTTCTCAACACCAGGAATGTCAACAATGACGCGGTAATAATCTCCCTCGTCGAACACGTCAGTGAACGGCTCAATCGCATCCCTGATTACGGGCTTCACCGGCCCCGGCCGAATGTTCCCCCACTCTCTGACTTTCGGCACACCGTCTGGACCTATTTCCACCGAGAAGCCGTAGTAGTAGGGACCTATTACACGGCTGCCGCCACGCCCCTCGATGAAGGGTTCCCGAATCATCTCCTCAAACATCTTGTCGAACTCGTCCATCAGTTTCCGAACGCGCCTAAACCACTCGTCAAACTCGCTCATACGGTCCACCGTGTGTATTTCTAAAAGCAAAGGTTAAAAGATTTCGGCCAAGGTGCTGACTGGGCAGGCCCAGGAAAACTTTTATAATATCGAGTGGTTATGTGCGGAGGAGCTCGTATGTCTCAAGGTACCCTAAAGGTGGTTAGCGACAAAACGAACGCGGTCATACCTAGGAGAGAGCTCGTGGTAGAAGTCGAGCACTGGGGTCAGGGAACCCCTACGAGACAGTACATTGCGGACTTGCTTCGAAACACACTGGGGCTACCCAGCACTAACGTTGTTGTGGTGCGTAAGATAGTTACAAGCTACGGGTCCTGCGTAACTCGAGCCTACGTGCACATATACAACTCGGAGGACAGAGCCCGAGCCTTCGAACCGAGATACATACTCAAGAGGAACGGCCTTCTAAAGGAAGAGCAACCCCAGCCGAAGCAAGGGTGAGGGCTTTGGCGAACGTGCACAAGCTTTACGAGTACGATTACAAAACCGGGACGATAAGGTTAAAGAACAAAAAATGCCCACGTTGTGGCTCGATAATGGCCCACCACCTCAAGCCCGTTGAGCGCTGGGCATGTGGGAAATGCGGCTACACGGAGTTCGTTTAGTGGTTTCTCGATGGTTCTCGTTCTAGGCATTGAATCGACAGCTCACACGTTTGGTGTCGGCATAGCCTCGGAGAACGGGGACATTCTGGCTAACGTCAACAGCACCTACGTACCACCCAGCGGGGGTATAAAACCCAGCGATGCGGCGGAGCACCACAGCAGGGTCGCTGTCGACGTACTTCGCCGCGCTTTAGCAGAAGCCGGGCTGAGCTTCCGCGACCTGGACGCAGTCGCCGTGGCGCTAGGTCCCGGCATGGGTCCCTGCTTGAGGGTTGGCGCAACGCTTGCAAGGTACCTAGCTCTGAAGTTCGCGAAGCCCCTAGTCCCCGTCAACCACGCCGTCGCGCACGTGGAGATCGCTCTGCTGTCTACAGGCACAAGGGACCCGGTAGTAGTGTACGTGGCTGGGGGAAACACCATAATTACCGCCTTCAACGAGGGGAGATACAGGGTATTCGGGGAAACATTGGACATACCTCTTGGGAACTGCCTGGACGCGTTCGCGAGGGAAGTCGGACTAGGTTTCCCGGGTGTGCCGAGAGTAGAAGAGCTGGCGAAGCGCGGCTCTAAGTACATCGAGATGCCCTACGTGGTTAAGGGTCAGGATCTCTCGTACAGCGGGCTTTTAACCTACGCGATTAAGCTGTACAAGGAGAAGAGGTACCCGCTAGAGGACGTGTGCTTCAGCCTTGTAGAGACTGCTTACTCGATGTTGGTTGAGGTGACGGAGAGGGCCCTTGCTCACACGGGGAAAAAGGAGGTCGTTCTGACAGGTGGTGTTGCCAGAAGCGAGCTTCTTTCGAAAAAGCTGAGCAGCATGGCGGAGTCGAGAGGCGTTAGATTCGCCAGGGTGCTCGGAGAGCTGGCTGGCGATAACGGGGCCATGATAGCCTACACCGGCGCGCTGGCATACGCTAGCGGGATAACCATCGATGTGGATGAGAGCAGGATTAGGCCTCTCTGGCGTTTAGACGAGGTAGAAATACCGTGGAGGAAGTGATCCGCACGTTAGAGGAGATGCTTGGGCTTGAGAACACCTCAGTTGTTGCTGTGGGGGCTGAGGCGGTTCTCGTTAGAGGAGAAATCGCGGGCGAGAGGGTAATGGTGAAGTATCGCGTCGCGAAGCCTTACCGGCACCCCCAGCTGGATGCTAGGTTACGGGTAGCTAGGACTAGTCTCGAGGCGCGACTACTCGCGAAAGCGGGACTGCTGAGCGTTAATGTCCCGCACGTGGTCTACATGGATGCCTCTAACGGAATCCTTGTAACCAGCTTCGTGGAAGGGAGGAGGCTGAAGGACATTCTCAACGAGAGTGTCGATGACGAGGTAGTGCGCGAGCTGATGAGGCAGGCTGGCTCAATGGTTGCCAAACTCCACGTTAACGGAATAATTCACGGAGACCTCACTACAAGCAACCTGATAGTGCAAGGCGACAAGGTGTGGCTCATAGACTTCGGGCTAGGATACTTCTCCCAGCGCGATGAGGACCGCGGCACTGATATCCACCTTCTCTTACGCGTCTTCGAAAGCTCACACCCGCTGATGGCGTCACGGCTCCTAGAGTACTTCCTCCAGGGTTACCGATCAGTGGCCGGCGAGGAGTTCACGATGCGCGTCCTTGAGAGGATGCAGGATATAAGGATGAGAGGACGCTACGTCTCTGCTAGGAGAAGGAGCCTGAGACAACCTTTTTGAAGAACTCGTCGGGGTCTCCGGGGTCCACGCCCAGCTCACTCACATATCGGTATACATTTCTTATATCGTTCCTCAGGAAGTCCAGGGCGTTCGGGTGAGACCTGAGAACGGCGGAGCCGAAGTCTATAACGACGATTTCATCATTTTCTCTGATCATCACATTGTATTCCGAGAGATCCGCGTGAACCAGCTCAGCATCCCAGTAGAGTCTAGTTATAAACTCTTTCAGGGAGTTCAGCACTTTCTCCGGATTGGTCGGTGGGCGGTCTTTGAGCAAGGGGTATGGTACACCCTCCTCGCCAATGAATTCCATTACGAGAACGTTCTCCTCAAAAGCTATCGGCCGCGGAACTGGGAGCCCCGCCTCGCGTGCACGCTTAAGGTTCCTAAACTCCTTTCTGCACCAAGTACTTATGAGCTTCACGGGGTCACGGGGAGCGTTCTCGAAGCGCGGGTCGCTGAGAATGTATTTCATCCGACTTTTCCTAAACTCTGCTGTCCACACCATGTATATCTTCACGGCAACGTCCTCCCCCCTCGGAGTCTTCCCCCAATAAACGCGGGCTTCTTTCCCGGTGGACACGGTGCCGTAGAGCTTAGAGAGAATCCCCTTGTTCATCAACCTGTACACAGCCATGAGCGTCCTGAAGTCGAAGACGTCCTCGAGAACTTCCCTGAGCTCTGAATCTTTCTCAGGCCTCTTGTAGCTCATAAATCAAACCTGGCTCCATTTTTCCCACAGGTCAACACGGCGCCTCTTCAACCCGTACCTCTCTCTTTCGAGGAATTTAATCACGGTCTGGTGCGACTGGCCTCGGACAAGTCTCGAGATGGCCTCCTTAGCCAGCCTGAGCTGCTCGAAGTCCCCTATAAGTCCAACGACCTTGTCGCCCACAACCACTTTTACGCCGACAACTTCCTCGAGGGTTTTCTTGAACTTACCCTCAGCCCCTATAATGCGGGACTTTATCCTACTCAAATCCGACTGGTTCCTGGCGACCTCGCTTAAGTCTATAATTTCGAAGTCGTAAAGGTCGTCAGCCAACAGCAGAACATCTTCAAGAGGAAAACCAAGAGCGAGAGCCTCCACGGCCTTCCTGGCTCTAAAGACATTGTACATCGAAGCCCCTTCGCCGGGCTCCACGAAGACCAAACCCTTTTCGCTATCAACATGCAGCTTTACGTTAAACGTCTCTTCTACCTTCCTCTTGTTAAACCCGCCGCGCCCCACCACTATTCCCAGCCGTTCAGGGTCAACCGGTATGGGCAACCGCCCCGATGCGCTCACGCTCAGACACCTCTCCGAGATCACGCTAACAGTGGATATAAAGCTTCGTTACTAGCTACGGAAGAAAGTGCGGGGGCCGGGATTCGAACCCGGGCAGGCCGACGCCAGCGGAGCCTCAGTCCGCCCCCTTTGACCTAGCTCGGGCACCCCCGCTCCTACTCTTTCTGCCAAAGACGGAATATTAACTTTTCCATCACTTTTATGAAAAATAGATGGCTCCGTACAGATTCAGGCCCCGGGTTGGTATTACGGTTACTCCAGCCACCGCAGCAGATGTGTTGCGCGGGGAAAGTACAGTCAGAGTCGACTTCGGCCTGCGAAAGGCCCTCGTTCGGTTTGAGGGAGGCGAGGCTGTATTCGAGACCGAGATCGGGCTTTTCCGCGTGGAAGTTGATGCGCTTTCGTTCCTTGCTGAGAGCGACCGTTTGCTATTCCTACCCGCGTCGGGGAAGCCTTATGTGGTCGAGGTTAGAGGCGCGCACTACTACAAGCTGAGGTACCTGGGCGAGGGGGTGGCTCCGACGCTCGAGATCGACGGAGTGCACATGCACAACATTGTTGGTACTACACCAACAAGGGATGCAGCAAGGAAGGTCAGCTTGCTCAGAGTTAAGCGGGGTGAAAAGGGTCTGGACATATGCACGGGTCTAGGGTACACCGCTATAGAGGCTTGGCGGCGCGGTGCCTCGGTAAAGACTGTGGAGGTCGATGTCAACGTGCTCTACATCGCCGAGCACAACCCTTTCTCAAGGCATTTAGAAAACATCGAGGTGATACTAGGCGACGCTTTTGATGCCGTGGATGAGATGCCAGAGGGGGAGTTTGACTTTGTCCTACACGATCCGCCCGTCTTTCCCTTTGCACCCGAGCTCTACAGCAGGGATTTCTACAGGAAGTTAAGCAGGGTCCTGAAGAGAGGTGGGCGCCTCTTTCACTACACGGGAGCCCCCGGCAAGCATAGGGGAGTAGACTTGCAGCGAGGGGTCATCGCGAGGCTTCGAGAAGCTGGCTTCATGGTAGTTCGCGTCGAGAGAGGATACGGAATTGTGGCCGTGAAGGAATAGCCCACGTCGCCTGATAAGCGGGCTCCGCGGGGCTCGACTCGTCACTCCTCAGACCTCGCAAAGGCTCGTCATCGCCTGATGTAAGAACGTGGACTGAATCTTATAAAAGTGGGCCCGCCGGGATTCGAACCCGGGGCCTCCGCCGCTCCTAGGCTTGACGCCTTGTAAGGGCGACATCCTAACCGCTAGACCACGGGCCCTGGACGTTAGTGATGAGTCGTGGTGGACTTAAAAGCTTTAGCTTGAAATTTCGGCAACGCATTTTCAGTTGCTGCACTTTGAGCCAACCACTCCACCTCACTTACACCCGCGTGGTGGGCGCCCTACGTTTTCCACTGGCATGAGCTAGTGCTAGAGGCACGCTTTTTCAAGGTTAGCGCGGCAGGAAGCATTGACTGCTCAGCAAACATAGGGGAAGGTAGATCACGTTGTGCCCTGAAACACTCGGCTCCTAAAGCTAAGTTTAAATCCAGGTTTATGCTATTGAGTCCCGAAAGCCCGGTGGTGTAGCGGTCAAGCATGGCGGGCTCTGGCCCCGCAGATCCGGGGTTCGAATCCCCGCCGGGCTACCATCGCTATTCTTCCAGGTTGGACCGGGATAGATTTATTTAGTCCAGGGGGCTTTCGAGCGCAGGTGTTGTTGTGCGGGTGCGAGGCCTCAAGAGCTTAGCGGTGTACTCTGTCAACAAGGACTCTGAGGTATTCTGGCTCGACCTCTCCCTTGCGGGTTACCGCAAGGTGCGGAGCGGTGAACGCTACGCAGCGTTTTTTGATGAGGTTTACAGGTGGCTTCGAGAATACGGTATAGCCCCCGAAGAGTATGCTGCATCAAACTACGTGGTGCACATGCAGCCGCCGGGAGGGTCTGGAAGAACATCAACAGTGCTACTGGTAACGCTCACGAAGAAAGGCCGCGTGGTCTATGCCGCTCTGGCCTCCTTTACTCCAGGCGTGCTTCTGCGCATGAGTAGTCAGCTGGAGAAAGCGGGGTGGAAAAGCAAGTTCTTCCTAGACTTTAGCGTCAGGAAAGAGGCCGTTTCGTGAAGTTCCAGCATATCTTTGTAGCTTTCTCCTAGGTCATCGTCTTGGCTCTAAGGGCAACTAACCCGGCGGAGCCTCAGCCCGCCTCTCTTTGACCTAGCTTAGGTACAATAGGCGATCAAAGGGTTTTGTGGCGTCGAGCGCTGCAGCTTAAAGCTTCCGGGAGCTTATAATGTAACCCGTGTGAGTTACGCCAAGACTCTGCGGACGGAGTTCGCCGGGTTTCGGCTGGTACTTTCTCATCATTAGTTCAGTCACCTCCAACATCCTTAAACCGGTTTTTTTGAGGCTGTGTAGCGTTCTCTCAACCTGTGAAGTTGTCGGGACAAACGCGATGAGCGCTCCTCCATTGAGTAGCTTTGATGCGGCCTCCTCTACGACTTCCCAGGGGGACGGCATGTCCAGTACAACGGCGTCCAGATCGTCCTCCTCTATGCCGTCTCTGATGTCCTTGTTTTTTGGTGTGATGTACGGGAGAACCCCCAAGACCTCGAAATTCTTAAGCGCAACCTCGTAGAAGTCCTTTCGCACCTCGTATGTGTACACGCGCCCGCTGGGCCGCACGTACCACGCCAGCGTTGCGGCTAGGAAGCCGGTACCGGTGCCCGCCTCGACCACCCTGCTACCGGGACCCACACCAGCTTCGAGCAGTATGTAGCCGAGGTCCTTGGGGTATATCACCTGCGTTACGCGTTGCAACCCATCAAGCCTATCGACGAACCTGGTCCTGCTAACTACGAGCTTCTCGCCTACGTTAGTTTCAACGGTAGCTCCGTAAGGCAGCCCAATGAGCGTAGAAAGGTCGATGGAGCCGTGCGTCGTATGGAAAACTTTACCTCTTTCGACTCGGACCACGTAGCTTTTCCTCTCGTCGTAGTAAAGGAGTACCCACTCGCCCTCCCTGATGGTATCCACAGTCACGCACCGCGATCAAGCGTTGTATAGCTGTTTAAAAGGTTTGACTGGAGCTCGGGGATAACTTTATAAGACTAGCACCAGGAGAACACAGAAGGTGGTTTAACTGGTTAACGCGAAGTTCGTGCCGCCCAACATGCTGGTGGAGGAGCTCGCGAAGTACCTCAAGGAAAACGTGAAAGAGGTGCAGCCGCCGGAGTGGGCTTTCTATGCTAAGACAGGTCCTAGCCGCGAAAGGGTTCCTAGCGACCCTGACTGGTGGTATAAAAGGTGTGCCGCCCTCCTCAGAAAGGTCTACATATACGGTCCTGTAGGTATTGAGCGGCTACGCACGGCGTACGGCGGTAGGAGTAAGAACACGGTTAAGCGTAAACACTTCAGGAAGGGCGGAGGCTCTGCTATAAGGAAGGCTCTGCAACAGCTAGAGGCGGCGGGGCTCGTCGCGAAGACACCTAGGGGCAGAGTTGTAACGGACAAGGGTCGCTCGCTCGTGGACCGAATCGCCATTTCGCTGTTCAAGAAGTTAGCTGAGCAAAGGCCCGAGCTTAAGAAGTACATCGAGTAGTAGTTTCAGAATAATTTTTAGCTTGTTGTAGTCATCTACTGTTGGTGGCTATGAGCGAGTTCGAGGAATCCACGGAGCTGGAGGAGATCAAGAAGAGGAAGATGCTGGAGTACCAGAAAAAGCTCGCTGAAGCTCAGAGAGCGGAGGCTCAGCACGCGGCGGAGGAGGCTAAGCGCCAAGAGATTCTTCGGAGGATTCTCACCCCGGAGGCGCGCTCAAGGCTCTCTAACTTGAAGCTCGTAAAACCTGAACTCGTAGAGGCCCTTGAGATACAGCTCATCCAGCTTGCACAGAGCGGCTCCGTTAGATTACCGATTGACGATGAAACGTTAAAGCGGATTCTGTCAAGGCTCTCTGAGACAAGACAGGAGATACGCTTCCGAGTCGGTTTTGGATAAAGCTTTTATTAGCAACGATCTCTATGAATCGGGCGTCGGCTCATGGCTCACAATAAACCACTCGGGAAGAAAATACGGCTGGCGGCAGCTGTACGGGAGAACCAGCAAGTTCCAATATGGGTTATTGCTAAGACGCTGGGGAGAGTGCGGAGGAAACCTCGTCGTAACTGGCGTAGAAGCAGGATGCAGCATTAGCGAGGTGGTATCTGTATGCCTAAGTTAGCGGAAGGGGAGAACGTATTCACGACGACCATTCCTTTGCGCGACGCGTATAGGGCGCCTAGGAAGAAGAGAGCCAAAGTTGCGGTGCGGCTTGTTAGGGAGTGGGTTGCTAGGCACTTCCACATAAAGGGTGATGTGAAGGTTGGTAACAGGCTGAACGAGCTTATTTGGAGCAGGAGCATCGAGAAGCCTCCAAGACGCGTCACGGTAAACGTGAGAGTCAGCGTTGAGGAAGGGGAGGTTGTAGAGGCCGAAGTCGACCTGCCATCGCAAGCCAAAGAAGAGCGTAAAGAGTAGCGTTTGATATGTCGGTTGATCTTGCTGAAATTTTTGGAACGCCTCAGATCGGCGTCTTCGTCTTCATCAACGATGAGTTAGCACTGATACCTTTTGATGCGCCAAGCAAGTTCGAGGAGAAAGTCGTCGAAACGCTCAAAGTCGAGGCTCTGAGAGCAACCGTTGCCGGCTCCCGGTTGCTCGGCGTGTTGCTTTGCGGCAACAATAACGGCGTCGTGCTGCCGCGCACAGTCCTCGAGTCGGAGCTCAGATCCATAAAGCAGATGGGGCTAAACGTAGTCGTCCTGGAAGAGGTTAGAGAGACGGGCATCGGGAACCTCGTCCTGGCCAACGACAAGGGTTGCGTCGTAAGTCCACTCTTGCCCGAGAAAGCTGTCAAATCCGTGGAAGAAGCGCTGAGCGTCGAGTGCGAGGCGAGGTATCTTGGAGAAAGCCCCTTCGTGGGCTCCCTTGCAGTCGTGACAAATAAGGCCCTAGCCCTACCCCCGTTCGTGACAGACGAGGAGGTGTCCGAGCTTCAGTCAATACTGAAAGTCCAGGCGGGATTGCTCACGGTTAACAGGGGGAGGATGTTTCTTAGATCGGGGATGATTGCCAACACGAAAGGTGCGCTGGTCGGAAACGAGACAACTGGTCACGAGCTCATGCAGATCCAGAGGGTGCTCTTCCCGCCTTCGTGACCGCACCTGGCTCATCTGCTCCCTTCACTGGTCTGAGGGCCCCCTTGCGGGGTCATGGGTTCCCTAACGGCCCCCCTAACGGCCTTCAGCCCGCGTCGCCGCGGGCGCATTCCCTCCTCGCGCCGCGCTCGGGAAGGCTTAGCACTCGGAGATCGTCCGTGTGCGCGCTATGCCGACCGAGGAGGAGAGGCTGAATAAGGAGGCCTGGGAGAGGGGCTGAGCCTCTCGGAGTACTCCCACCTCATGCTCCTAGGCTGAAGACTTAAGGCCTTTTTTCCCTCCCCTCTTTTTCTGCCCTCATGAAGTAGAATTTGACGTTATCGCTCGCTTTTTCCAGTCCTTCTGAAATGATTCTTTAGCCAGCTCCCGTCCGAAGAGTTTCTCCAGCACTCGCCTGCCCCTCCTTTTCTGCCCCCACTGGCCCCCTTAACTCTTCGTCATCTTTGGTCGGCCTCGGGGTGGCCCCACGGGGGCGTCGCATCGCCCTCTTCGGGCCTGCCCCTAGCGGGGCTTCCGGGGAGGAGCGTCCGGCGGCCGCGGCGCCCATTGCGGGCAGCGGCGGCCAACCGCGGGCCAGAGCCTCTAGTTGCTCTGCTTTTTCTGGCTGCTTAGGCGGTAGTGCCTCGCCAGCTTTTCGGCTAGCTCCTCGACTTCGCTTTCCTCTATGAATAGCTTTAGTGCGTGCAACACTGGAACGCTGTCCCTCTCGAAGGCTCTGCCGCAGCCCGTGCACTTCATAACCCTTGTTTCACCTCTCCTCTCTGCCTTCTCGAGCTTGGCCCCGCAGAGCGGGCACCTCTTTGAGGGCAATGTCCTCCCGATCACGGGAATGCCGTGGAAGCCCAGCGAGTTCTCCAGCCTCCCCGTGAAGCTACGCAGAGTCCTCTGAAGGCTGCTGTTGCGGAGCGACTCGTCGAAGGGGACGTCCACGAAGACTAACGCCCTTCTACCCTTAAGCTCCTTGGCCACCTCCGCGACAGCTTTCAGCAATGCGGCCCTGCGGCGCCTGTACGCCTTCCTCAGCGCGCAACGGGCAGTGGCCCACGCGCCAGGGCTCCTGGACTCAGCCGCGGCTCGTTGCAACAGCTTAATCCTCCTCCAGTTCACCTCAGGCACCTTGAACCTCCTTACGGTGAAGCCGCCGTTGCGGAGGTCGTAGGCGAGGAAGTAGAATCCGTGGCTACTGTTCACGTCCACGACCGCTATCGCGTCGAGACTCTCGAGCAGCTCCTCCACGCCTAAGCTGTGGGAGCAGTGGAGCACGACGCTCACCTGCCCATCGCTCTTCACGGCAACGTACCTCGTCAGCCTCCCCCCAGACTCCCTGCAAGCCTCCTCCTGCCTCTGCAACCACTCCACACCGCGCTCGGGCAACGGAATGCTGTAGACCCTCCTGTAGAGCCTTATAATCAGCTCTTTTCCCCGAAGGTCTGCTCCATGATGCTTCAGCGTCCACGAGAGCAGCGGGAACCGCAGGTAGCTCTTCCTCTTCGGCGTAGCGCTAGGCACTACCATGTCGTCGAAGGTCACCCTGTAAGCCCACGGCACCTCTTTCCACGCAACTTCTAGCTTCGCGTCGCCGAGGCCAAGCAGCCTCTGCCAGTAGCGCATCGAGGCCCTCGGCTGGTACACACGCTCTATGAAGTCTTTGAGCTCCTCCGGCAGCTCCGCCTCGAATTTCAGCACCCTGTACCCTTCTACCGCTAATTTGCCGTTACGGGGGTCAGCCATGCCACTCCCCCCATCCGCCCCCACCCCCGGAGAGGCGGAGTGCGGGGGAGGAGCAGCACAGCCAACCCCCGCAATGCTCGTGAACGGTATTTAGTGCCGTAGCGTGTAGCGTTGACGCGCACACTCCAAGCGCCCTCAGCCGCGCAGGCACGTACAAGTCACAAACGCTCACAGAGCCTGTGATCGGCCCAACCCCTCCCCAGACACCCCGAGGCACCAGGGGGGCCAGCAGCGGGCCAGCGGTGGGGGGCTCAATGCGGCAAGCGGCCCCCGCGCCACACCCCACAGCCCCGCGCACCCCCAACGCGGAGCCAGGGCGTGGCGCCGCCTCCGCTGCGGTTGCGGCCCGTCCACCCCCAGGGGGCAGGGGGCCGGCTGCCAGGGGGCGGCGGGGTAGGGCAGCCCGAGAGCAAGAGCCCCCCGCCCTAGCCCGCGCCCAGGCCCCTACGAGCGGAGCGCGGCCCCGCGTGCCGGCACTTTCACGCCTCCGCTGCCGCGCTGGGAGCCCTCGCGGGGATCCCTGGGGGCGCGGCGCTTCATTGACGTAGCCCGCCACCCCCCTCGCGGGGGGCCCGGCCCCCCACCCAGCCCAGTCCCGCCACGTCCCGGAGGAGCGTGGAATGGTGGGCTGGGCGGGTAAAAAAGGGTTGTTTTTAAAGGGGCTCGCTCTCGGGCTCCCAGGCCCCGGCCGCCTCTCCCCCCTGAGCGCTAGTGCATTGGGGGTCGGCGTAGCCTAGGTGCCCGGGGCCGGCGTCTGCATGCTAGCCGCTTAACCCCCCGCTCACTCTCTTTTCCCCGAGAGTGCAGGCGCCCCTCTTCCCCCCGCTACGGGCGCCAGTTTTCTCGGGGAAGCACGGTGTTGGCCGCGGCGCCCTCGGCCGGTTCACCCCTTCACCGGCCAGCTGCTGCGGCTCGCGGCCTCACAGTGACTGTCGAGGGGCCTGCTTAATAGCTTTGCGCCTCTTGTTGTTTTTGGATTTACAGCATGAATGGTTTTATTCCGATAGCAGGGCTTTCGCCGGGAAAGTTGAGAGAGTGGGCAATGAGCACTGGCTCGTCAAGGGGCTCGCTGAGCTGGGCGACACCTACCCCTGGTACAACGTGTGGATAAGCGGGGGAAAGTACAGGTGCGACTGCTTCTCCAGCGCGTACGGCTACGTCAGGAAGGCTAGAATATGCAGCCACATAGCTACGGTGATGCTGCACAGGAGGCAGCTGAGGCTCAGTGTGTAGCCTGTGGCTCGGCTCGGGTAATAGCCAATTTTAGCCCGGAGGGCTCGCCCGCGAACCTGAAGAGCTCCTCCACCCTCTCCTCCCCGGGCTCGACAAGCAGGACGTGGGTCTCGGTCAAGGTGCCCTTGAGCGGGAAGGTGTAGCGGAGCGTCAGGAGTACGATGAGCCTGCTCACGCCGGCGAGGCCGCTGCCCAGCTTCAGGTAGGCGTCGAGGAGCGCGCTCCGCTCGCCCGGGATGTACACCGCGAACCCCGAGGGGCTGTCGTCGCGCCGCTTGACCAGGCGCGCCCGCCCGCTAGCGCACAGGAGCCCGCCGGAGCCGCCGCCCCGGCTATTCGCGTCGGCGAGGGCGATGAACTCACCCTTAACGCAGCCGCCCTCCTCGGCTTCTCTTTCCAGCACGAAGCTTAGAAACAGGTCACCGGAATCACCCCGCCTCGCTTCGCAAACGCGTGCCTTAGAAGGCTTGGGAGGCAGGGGCGCAGGTACATGTGAAGCAAGAAGGTCAATAGACCAGTCAAGGGGGAATTTAAGCGCGAATGATGCGAGTGATGCCATGCCTTTTAGGAAATCGATAAGGTATAGTTCCGTGGGAGGGCGGGGGCTTATATTCACAGTAAACTTCAGATACAATAGATACAATCCTACAGGTACAGCTAGTATGATTACGAGTAAGAGCAGGTACTTAAGCTCGATTGAAGAGCTCGGAGTTACAATAAATAGTACTATCGTTACGGAGACCATAAGCAGAATTACGAACAGAGCGAGTAGTGGGGGGATGAGAACGAGGATGAGTGCTGTGACGAGGCCCCAAACCGAGGCCGTCAAGGAAAATCTCATGTTCAACTCCTTTTCCAAGAGCTCGAATGAAGCCCAGCGAGTGCTCGGGGACTCGATCAAGGAATACGGGAGCTGCACGAATCCAATAAGAACTAGAAAACAAGCAAGAAGATATAGATAAGACGCGAGTGGGCTCCCCGGGGGTATAGTTCTTATGTAGAAGACGAGACCTGTAAGAAACAGACCGATAATAACACTACCGACGAGGTCAGTTCGGCTCTTGGAGTGCGCCTTAAACCTCGACGAGTATTCGAGGAATCTCCGTGAAATAGGGTATAGGTGGAGTGTGCCTAAGCTTAGTGCTAGACTCCCCCAACCGATTAATTTCCAGTAAGTAGCTTCACTAGGATCCTGCGGTGTGAAAAGGAGGGGGAATGCAGCCGTAGAGGCGAAGTATAAGGCGGCGACGAGGAGCACACGCCCCCACGGGAAGCGGGGCTCCGGGAGCGGCTGGAACTCTGCCTCCCGCTGAGGCTTGCCCGCGCTCTCCATGGAGACAGCTCCGAGCAGATCCTAGGGGAGGCAGACTTATAAACCTAGCGGCGAGGCGCTCCGCGGCTAGGTCAGTTTTAAGTACCAGTTCCGTGTGACTTTCCCGTGCCTGGCCGCGCTTTCCTGTACGTGGGCGACGTCTTCAAACCGCTAAGGCTAAGCCTGGGTGAGGTGCTTGAAGCGTGGGAAAGGGACAGGCTGGCTCTCTTCGAGCTGGTGAAAAGTGATGTGGAGAGGGAGCTCGGGGAGGTGAGGGGCGTGAGGCTGCTGGGCGCCTTCCTCGACCCGTCGTCGATGACGGCGGTGGTGGAGTACCTGGTGGGGCTCGCCGGTGGCGGGGAGTGCAGCGTGAAGGTCGTGCACGCCGAAGACCCTGGCCGGGCACTGATGGAGTACTACAGGGCCGAGAGGGAGGGCAGGCTCGCGAGGTAGACTAGCAGCGTAGGCCACGCTACCGGCTCTCCGCGGCTCAATAGCCCAGCTCTCGAAGCGGTGGCCCCAGCGGGGCGCCTTTTGCTCCGCTCTAGCAGCCGACCTACTCCTCGACCAGCTCGGCGACGTAGCACTCCTCGACGAGGCCTCCGTGCTCCCAGAGGGCCGCTGCTACGAGTAGCCTGCCCCGGTGCCTCACCACCTTGACCACGAGGCCCTCGTATGGGTCCGGCTCCGGCAGCACTATTGCGTCTCCGGCCTCCTCGTACTCTTGCAGTGCCCTCAGCCTCCCGGGGTCGAGCCCCCGGACCTGCCTCTCGACAGCCCTCCTCACCTCCCCGCCCAGCCTAACGCCGGGATCGGGGAACCACCTCACCCTCAGCATATCCGGCTCACTACACACACCTAGCCGCAGACTTATAAGGTTGCCAGAGGCCTCAGCCTTAAGTGCCTACCTCGACCACCTCTTGCTCTTCTCAATCACCCTCAAGCACTGCCTTCTCAGGTTGTCTAGTACTCTTCTTATATACTTATAAAAGATAGCTTAAGCAATAAAACCATAGGTGTGCTTTCAGGCCCGATTAGTATAGCGTATGCTGAACTCCCGTTTTCTACCCAAGGGTTCAACTCGAGGATTTAGAGGAGACAGTTGTAGGCTTCCAGCCGGTATGCTCCGAGGCGAGCCTAAATGCACCGCTAATGCACCTGGAAAAATTCTAGAATACCGAGCCATACCTTAGGCTCTGAGCTTTTCTTTCCTCCGTTTCGAGATAACAGGTTGCCCACAACCTTAACAATGTTCTGAGCCTTCTGCTGTAAAATGGATAACCGAT
Source organism: Infirmifilum tikiterense (assembly GCF_054696565.1). The sequence goes on along the minus strand of NZ_CP182482.1, from coordinate 420,256 downwards.
AACCTCTTGAGATTCTACCTCAATAAAGTAAAGTATAAGTTCCCAGTAGACTCTCAAAGAAATGAATGCAGACAATGCCATCCGTCCATCAGGTCATAAAGTTCTGGGCTAGAAAACCCGTGGGGATTTACCTAAGAGAAGTAAAAGGTGCTAAGCTTATCCTTGACCCATTCGCGGGTTCTGGCACTGTAGGAGAGGCGGCTGTAAAAGTAGGAAGTTCCGCGGTATTAGCCGACATAAATCCGGTCGCTGTTTTCATCTCTTGGACTCTTCTAAATAAACACACACTCAAAGAGAAAACTCTAAGGGAGATCCAAGAGCTTTGCATAGAGCTAGAGAGGGAAGCTTATACACTATCGACCAATGGTCAAAGAAAGGTTCTCAAGTATGCAGTGTGGGTAACGGAGTTTCAATGTCCTCAATGCGGTAGCTGGGTTGACCCCCGCCGAGCGAGATATAATAAAAAACTGAAGTGTGAGAGTTGTGGTGCATTATTTCAACCCGCTTTATCTGCAGATAAGAGAGATAAGGTGGTATCGCTCTTCCTCGAGGAAGGGCTTATAGAGGAGCAGAGACTGATTGAAGACTACCAGGAGAGTGAAAAAACCTTCACTATAACATCGTGGCATCCGGAGGGAGAATTTAAGTACGATGAACTCGGGAGGGAATTCAGAGAGCATCCCGGAATTCTGGCGCCTAAGCTTGAGGACCTCTTCACTAAGAGGAATCTATACGTTGCTTCAAAACTGTATGAGGTAATAGAAGATTTCTGGGCGGAGGATGAAGACCAAGGGGATCTTCTCAAACTAGCCTTCATAGCGGCTCTTCCGCAAGCTACAAAGATGATTCCACACACAGATTCTAGCGGTCCTTCGTGGAAGTTGCCGAGGTACTGGATTCCGTATATAAGGGAGGAGAGGAACTTCTGCAAGAGCTTCCTACGCAGGTTAATCCTGGTCCGCAACTTCAAGAATAACTGGGCTAGGGTCGCTGAGGACTACGACGTGAGTGCCCACTTTGACTACAACAGCCTGCCGAAGCTTCCGCTTAAGATGAAGAGGAGAGTCCTAATCCTCAGATGCGATGCACGCGACTTACTGGAATCGAAAACCAGGGCAGATGTTATCGTAATGGATCCGCCACATTATGATGAAATCCACTATTACGAGCTACTCTACCTATGGCAGAAGTGGCTGGAAGGCAGGTACAGAGATACCAGGTTCAGCGATTACTCCTTTTGGCGCCATGAAATAGACATCAACAGAGTTGTCGGGAGGAAGCTCTCTGACTACCTGTCCAGCATAGTTCTACTAGTCAATAAGTCAAAGAAGCTGGTTAGAAAAGGGGGTAGGATCGTACTGATCCTACACAACAGAAGCTCTAGGACGTTTAGCAGGACCGTCGACATACTCCGGAAAGAGATTGACGGATCCTTTAAGATAGAAATTGAGAAGTACTTCCCTAAGCTCAGGTCGTCGGCGCAGGGGGTACACGGGAAGGATAAGTTCCTCTACCTGATAAGGCTAGAGAGAATTTAAATAGGGTTAGCGTTAGCCCATAGATTCTCGAACATCTTCACGTTCTCCTCCACCGTCTTCGGCTCCATCTTAACCTCGATATGCTCTAGGTTCCTAAAGAGTCCGCTCTCCGTTAGGTTTGCGGAACCTGTCACCGCTATCTTCTTGTCAATGATGTAAATCTTAGCGTGTAGGCTCTCAACGATCCTCACCTCTAGAGAGTCGCTAGTGCTCAGCTTAAGAATCTCTAGCGCTTCAAGATGGTGCTCTAGCTCGCCTTCGGGGGGCGCGGACGTCAAAACTCTTACCTTAACCCCTTCTTTCGACTTCTCTATGAGCATCCTAGCGTATCTCGGAGAGATGAAGGGGCTCGAGATATCAAGAGAGCTCCTAGCCCCCATGAGGAGAGGCTCGAGGATTCTCCCAACGCTCCTAGAGGTATCGTTAATTCCCTTAGATAGAATGCTTCGGAGGTGCTTAGTAAACTCTTGGAGAAGCATTTTGCTAGTTGTAAGCACCTGGTATATTCCCTCGTTGCAGTGTTTCTCGAGTCTAACGCAGGCATTGCAACCGTCCCAGCAGAGACGGAAGCCGTTCTTCTCAAGCACGTCGTCGAAGTAGTCCTCAATATCTTGGATTAAGTCTTCTCTAACCTTATTGCTCGCCAATAACACGATTCTGGCCAGGGCTATGTCAAGCTCTAACCCTGCGTTCTCCAGCTCGTCTCTGAAGCTACGAACTATATCATCTACCTTGATCAGCCTGTCTGCTTTCCCCGGATCCTCAACTTTGAGCCTTCTAATAGTCGTTGCTATCAGCCTAGTAGCTTCGCTCTTACGCTCAGCTGATATCTTGTCGAAGTCTTTGTCGTGCATGTCTAAGAAGACATCAAGCCACCCAGTGAACTCTAACAGGAAAGCAGGCAAACCCTTTCTTTTAACATGTTTAACAACCGTATCCACTATCCCAAGCCGGCCGTTCTTAGCGTTCTCCACCAAGAAGATCTTCGCACTGTTCTTGTAGTAATATCTTGTGAGTATAAAGTTGTAGTCTACTCCGACCAGCCAATAGAGAATGTACTGCGTCAGCATGTGAGTTAGCGAGTGTAACAGTAGTCTCCGGGCGAAGCTAAGAATGTCATCGTCTATCTCCTTCCTCTTGTAGTACTTGGCAAATTCCTCGGCCTCCTCACCCCTCTCCGACATTATGTTGGTTAACGCTCTAGCGAGTCTATCATAGTCAAGCCTTCTCCCCAGGCTCTTTAAGAGGACGTATTTAAGAGCTATGCTCCTTCTTATCTCGTCATTCTCAAGGAGTATAGTCTTTATTTCATTGTCGAGCCACTCCATTATGAAAGAGAACTCCAGTAGCGACGTCGGTATCGAGTACCCTATCTTGGAGCTATCGTCGAAGTATATCCTGATGGTAGGCCTAGCCCTAATGAACCAAGTTCCCATCTCTACTCCGTACCACACGGACTCTATCCTGCGCTTATCGTAAGCGCTAAAGGTTATTAGACCGGTTGGAAGCGCTTCTCTATAAGAAGGTATGCCGCCGAGGCCCGGGTCTACGCTTCTTAGGGGGTATACCTTCGGATAGGGCTTCCTTCTAAAGTACTTCGCACTCCAGAACCTCTCTCCATCACACATACTGCCTATTCTCAGAGGACAGTTTCTATACGGACACTCGAGGTCGTAGGGATCGGTTGACATAGCCAGCCCTTTATAGCAGAAGTAGACGTAGTCGAGCCTTATACGCCAGGATCCTCTGGGACCAAGCTCCACGGGCGCCTGCCTCTCCCTCTCCCTTAAGACCTCTAAGACTCTCTCCTTACTCATCACGCCTTTCAGTTGCTCCTCCAGCCCAGAGCTGCCCAGCTTGAGGAAAAATACGTACCTGTCCCTTCCGCTGGTGTCCACTATCTCTAGCTCCAGAGACCTCCGCGTTACATCGACAAGTTTTAGTGTGTTTAGCTGCAGTATCCTACCGATCGGGTCGTACTTCCCTATGATTACGTCCTTATTCCCACGGCCCAGAGTCTTAGTGAGAACATTTCTCCATGAATTATCGGTAACTCCTTTAGGCTTTACTAACCATACGTGTCTCGCGCCTAGAATCCTTGTCACTTCTTCGTCCTTCTCTCTTTCATATTCACACTTACTTAGCTCGAAGGGCGGAACCCTATACATCAGGCTCGTTATTGAGACGTTCGTCGGCGCGCCTTCTCCTCGAGGCTCTTCGACGTTTTCGTAGCTAACCTTGCTCAGGTGGTGGTCTATAGTCTCTATGCCTAACCCCCTGTAGCCCACGATACCCTCGACTACGACTCTGCCCCCGCCCTGCGTGACTGGTAGCTCGGTAAGCGATAATAGGTTGATGATGTCCTCAGGCATGCTCCTAGTCCTTTTAACGAGGTTTACAAACTTCTCTATGACCGGTTTCTTCTCTCTAACCTCACGTAAGGAACTCCATATTTCAGCTGAAATTCTGTGAAGCCTTTCTACGAGCTTCTCTTCTCCGGTTGTCGAGAGTCTCCCTATCTCTTGGTATAGTTTCATTTGGGCCTTGCTGAGGTATGCCTCAATCCTGTCAGCGATTCTCTCAAGCTCCCCAAAGCTCATAGCATCACCCCGATGTGGCACGCCAAATCAAGCCAAGCATCTCTCGCGACTCTCTCTCTAAGTCCCGGTCACCAATCTTCCACGCGAGCACGGTTAGTCGTCTGGCCAATTTCCTTACGTTAGCTAGAACCCCGTAAGCATCTAAGATGGTGTCATGAGCCTTCCTCCACTCCTCTACTCTCTTCGGGATTGCTCTCAACTCTCTCCTAATATCCTCTACCACCTCTTGGGGTGGATCTTCATCCCTTTCAGTTCGAGAAGCCAATACGGCGAGCTTTTCCTTCGTCTTATCGATAAAGTCGAGTATCTTGTAGACAAACTCGTCTAGATCTTTTAGCCTACCGTCGGTTCGTAGGATGCATGTATCGATGCCGTTACGCGCCATCTCGTCGAATACCGTGAAAAGTGCGTGATACTTTTTGACCGCGATGTTCCTCCAGGCGACTGGTATGTCCTTCTTCCTGTAGCCCTCTATCAGATCCTCGGGCTTGTACAAATAGTAGAGTTCTAGAGGGGTGTTCCTCAGCAGAATGATTGCGAGTGTGGTATTGAGGGTCTTTTTGCGGTCCCTACCAGCCCTGCCGATCCTCTGGGGTATACTCTCTAACATGAAGGGAATGCCTATTGTTGCAACTATGCTCACGTTAGGGTAGTCTACGCCGAGTTCTAGTGTCGAAGTCGATATTAGCACTCCTAATCTCCCATCCACAAATTCCCTTTCTATAATCTCTCTGTCTTTCACGTTGGCGTGGTGAAGCTTTACATAGTTGTAAATCTCGATGGGTGTGTTGTATGGATCAAACGTGTCCCCTCTTTTCATGTATACCTGGTAATTGTATGGATCATCTGGGTCAGCGACAATATTTGCGTCGAAGTGGTCCTTAGGTTCTTGGTAATAGAGTGCCGCTACCCTGAGCATCTGGCTATGTACCCGGTAGAGCTCTCTGAGGCTGTCTATGAAGATAACGCTCTGGAGCCCTCTGTATTTGAAGACCGTGGCTAAGAGTAGCGCTAGCTCATATACGGCGGTCTCCCAAGAGCGCTGTGGGTGTACCGCCATTATGAGATAGACCACCTTCTTTTTCGCTCTTTTCTTGCCAGCTTCCACCACCTCGAACTCTTTACTCGGCTCGAGGTCTAGTATGTTCTTTCCGAACTCCTCGGGCTTCGATATCGTAGCCGAGGAGAGAACGATCATAGGCTCGCCGCTCGAGGCCAGCTTGAGCCTCTTAAGCAGGTACCTAACGTTCCCTCCAAGTAGCGACTGATACACGTGTGCCTCGTCGAGAACTATTATTGACAGGCCTTTGAAGAGGGCGTAATCATGCTCTATTGTCCTGCTAGGAAGCCTGAAATCTAGCGTCCAGACGTTAGTTATAAGTATGTCTGGCTTCTCACTCCATATCTGCTCTCTGTAGCCGTATATCCAGTCGAACCTTCTCCCACAGTGCCTGCACCTTATCCCCTTAAACCCGCTAGCCACGAAGTACTCAAGGCTCCCATCGCTGTAGGGGCATATAGCGCCCCTGTAAGATGTTCTCGACCTAACACCTCGCTCCCAGGGGGTCTCGCCATCGTCTATGCCTATCGTTATCTCCGTGTTTAAGCCCTTTACATGCTTAAAATAGTAGTTTATCCTGTAGAGTATGGCGATGATTTTGTTGAGCTGATCTCTCTCCAGAGCTTTCCTTGGGTAGATAATGAGAGCTTTTACCCTCTTCTCTCCCTCTCCCCCCTGTAGCTTTGCTTCTATGATTTTAGCTAAAATTGGTATTAGGAAAGCGTATGTTTTACCTCCAGATGTGGGAGCGATTAGTATGTAGGCCCTCTTGTCGCCCTTCAAGAGCGCCCTTATTGCTCTGAGCTGGAAGTCGGAGAAGCCCGCTATCCTGCCCGGCTCCCTGGGATTGACATCTTTAAAAATGGCGTACTCGAGCGCTTCATACACTTCTGGATCCACTGCGTCCCTCAAGGCCGCGAAGGGGTGGTCGTCGAAACGCGGTATCTCCTCGTCTCTAACGTATACCTTAGCCTCGAGCGGGTACCTAAGGCTACCGTGCTCTATTCTGATGTTGGAAGCCCTATACGCTATGTCGAAGTGAAGCGTCCTGTACTTATCTCCTCCTATTCTCACTATGAATCCTCTCTCCAGAAGATCTCGGAAGATCTCCCCCGCCTCTGTTGGGGGTTTAGAGAGACACGATGAGATAATGCCTATAGCCTCATTGTAACTGTGCCAAGAATCCTCAAAACGCTCATTACTATTAACATACTTCCTGTACTCGAGGTCGATAAGCGCGTGATATGCATCAACAATCTCGTCCTCAGTCGGGATGTTCACCACCAGATACCGGATTAAGTAATTGTACCCGTATTTCCTAATAAGTTTTATGGCTAATGTTATATGAAGGCGGCAACTGAAGAATATAGAAGACATGGAAAAAGGAACTCCCGTGTACCCCTTCACGCTACTAAACGAAAGGTTGCAAGAATGTGTGGCAAGGAAGCTACGCGAGCCGACGGAGATACAGAGGCTCGCGATACCTGAGATCATAAGAGGCAAGAACGCTCTGTTAATAGCCCCGACAGGCTCTGGGAAGACCGAAGCCGCGCTCTTACCCATACTAGACCTCATCTACAGGAACTGCCGCGAAGCAGAGGGAGTAAAGCTCGTCTACATCAACCCTCTAAAAGCGCTCACCAGAGACCTAAGGGACAGGATAGAGTACTACGCTACTTCCCTAGGTCTCAAGGTTAGGCCCTTGTACGGTGATGTTGTAAAGACCTACAGGAAGCCAACCCCCGACATAGTAGTAATCACACCGGAGAGCCTAGAGATAGTCCTCGACTGGTCGCCCAAATGGTGGTTGCACTTAAGAACAGTCAGGTGGGTCATTATCGACGAGGTACATGAGTTATTTATGACGAAGAGAGGCTACCAGCTTCTGGTGCTACTGGAGAGGCTTAAGGAGCTTACGCAAACAGGGCTTCAGAGGGTAGGTCTTTCGGCTACCGCTGGCGATCCTTCAAAAGTAGCAGAGTTACTAGGAGGATCCGACGGTGATGTTAAAGTTATAGAATCAAGCGAGAGGAGACACTATAAATTCGAGGTAAGGCTCGGCGTGCCCGAAACCGATGAGGAGCATGAGGACCCGTTCCTCGCAGGGGCCAGAGTGATAGCGGAGTGCATCCGAGGAGGCAAGAAGACCCTCGTATTTACTAACTCGAGGTACTCTGCAGAGAGGTTGCAATCTGTGCTAAGCGATATGGGTGTGGGCTGCAACGTTCACCACGGCTCGATCGAGAGGGAGGAAAGAGAGATCTTTGAGGACACGTTTAAAACCGAGCTCCTTAGATGCCTAATAGCTACCAAGACCCTCGAGCTAGGTATAGACGTAGGAGACATAGACCAAGTAGTCCAGTATAGATCTCCCGGTCAGGTTTCTGCGTTGCTACAGAGAGCCGGCAGGAGCAAACACAGGCCGGGTCAGGAGTCCGAGTGCAAGATAGTCACAACAGACATTGAGGACTACTTAGAGAGCATAGCCATTGTAAGCTTAGCAAAGGAAGAGAGAATTGAAGAGCCAACGGTGATAAGCAAGCCCCTAGACGTGCTGACCAAGGAGGTTGTAGGGATAGCGTTGCACAACTACAAGCTAAGACGTTTCTGGAAGAGAAAGCGCAGTAACGGCTTCATCCTCATGACAATCGACCAAGCCTATAGGGTCATAAATAAGTCAACAATATTTAGGGACCTTACAGTAAAAGAGTTCAACGATGTTCTGCAACTCCTTGCTAACGAAGAGATAATCAGCATAGAAGGCCGCGTACTATTGCCTGGGTCGAAGTTCTGGAAGGTGTGGAGGTTCAGCCAAGATGAGAGTAATGGTCAGTCGCTGAGCTTCAGCGAGTTCTTCAGCATGATACCTAAGAGAGAGACCTTCAGCGTCATCGAGGAGTACGGGCTGAAGAAGTATAGGAAGATCGGAGAGCTGGACTCCTCCTATGTCTACAGAGCGCTGTCCAGCGGCATGGTCATCAGGCTCGCCGGGCAGAACTGGAAGGTGGTGGAGATTGACGAAAGAGACCGCAAGGTAATAGTGATCAAAACCGACGAGCGAGGAATCGCTCCAACGTGGAAGGGCGAAGGGCCACAACGCCATAAGCTGGTGGCGAGGAGAATGCTGGAAGTACTTAAGAAAACTAGAGAAAGCTCAGACATCTTAAGAAACTTCGGTGCCGACGAGGTAGTAGCTAAACTCGTGGAAGAATATGTTTCAAAGCTGGGGGATGAATACTTAGAGCCGCTCCTTAAGGGCCACATAGTCGTTGAGAAAGTGCCCTCTGCAAAGATGACAGTCTTCATAACTTTCATGGGCGAGCAAGTGAACAGGACGCTCGCTGCAACTGTCTACGAGAAGATAGCCGAGAAAAGCCTTCTCGTAAAATACGTGATCGCGCCTCACGGGTTTGCCATAAAGTCAGAGGTACTTGACCCCCTTGAGGCATTCAAGAGCATTAGTCCTGAAGAGCTAGAGATGCTAGTTGAGAGACATGTCTACAAGAGGTCTCCGTACACTAGGTTAATCATTGATGAAATCAGGGAACACTTCGGCTTTCCATCCGACGAGATATTAATTAGAAGGGAGGCGGCTAGGCAGGCCATCTTACTTTACTACGATGTGCCTAGCTCCCTCGATGTTGTAAGAAGGCTAAGTAGGGGCGAGTTAAGCGTAGTGGTTGCGGTGTGCGATAAGCCTAGTAGCCTTGCGGAAAGCATAGTCAGATACCCGTTCGAGAGACCCTGGCAAGAGACTCTCAGAGCGGTAATCGAGGAGGCTATCTCGAGAACTAAGGTCGTAACCTTCGACCAGCTACTCGAGTACAGCTGGGGTAGCCCACTCGACATCAAAAAGGAACTCCAAGAGATCATGGTAGAGAAGCCTATCCTAGCCGTTCTAGATCCAGACACTAGTGGGTGGACGGTAGCCAAGATACCTCTTACAGAAGAGTGGGTTGCTACGAGAGTGCCTGTCGCTGTAAAGTACTTCGTTATACGTAGAGAAGAAGACTTGGAGCTTTTTGAGAAGGAGGCTTTAAAAGACTTCCCAAAGCTGCTGACCAAGCTAGGTAAAAGAGGAAACATTGTGGATGTGACATTGTACGGAAGATTCACGGCACCGGAACAGAAGTACTCGCTCAGGATAGATGGGGCCCTACCTATCGTCCTTGCAGCACTAAGTAAGAAGTTGAAAAGATCTTTAGGAGACCGCATTAACGTAAAAGTGCACCTAAGGGGGACTCGTGTAACAGTAATCCACAGCTCCGTGCCAACCTACTTTTTAGATAAACTGGTGATTGCACTAATATGCTCAATATACAAGGCAATAGTTAGCAATGTTTTTGGCGGGAAGAAACATTACATTATTGAGCTCCCGTAGTTCTCTGCCTGCTTTTTAATATCTCAAACACCTTCCTAAGAACGAGACTCTTAACCTCCTCGCGAATCTTCGCGTCAGGTATACTGGCTTCGATCATTTTGTTCAGTTCGTCCTTCATCCTATCTAAGTCTTCCTTGAATTTTCTCACGCATTCTTCAACAAATTCTTTGTCTTTGGGAATTTTAACCTTTAAACTGCCAAACAGTATCGAGTAGTATATGTACTCAGCGGCCGAGCGATTCCATCCCCGGTAAATCTCTGTGTCGTTAACCTTAACGTAAACCCCTCCGATGTCAGAGCCTAACTCAACCCTCTTAGCTGTCGGAACATTAATTTCTTCCCACTCACCCCGGTAGTTCCCAACGTACTCATCAGGAAAGACTTTGAGGTAATGCGCGAAATTCCTGCTTAAGCTAGTTGCGATGGCATTTACGTTCGGACCTTTATGCGTTTTCTTAGGTTTCATATTATCTCTTATTATCAACACTTTTACTAAGTCCATTACAGACTTGTAGAGATCTTCCAAGTCCTTGTCCTCTAGCCCTAGGATATCGACTAGGATCAAGCGATCTAGCTCACGCCTATCGGGTTTCTTCACCTCACTTTCTATGTTTTCTATCGGTCTCTCTAAGAGCTTACTAAAGATAGATGCCAGCTTATCTATTACGTATCTGTCAAGCTTTCTGAGATCTATTATAGGCATTTTAGCGATATCTATGCCTCCTGTTTCTATTGCTCTTCCACCCGCCGTACCACGACCATAGAAGAATTTTAGAAAAGCATACATCGTTGAATTTAGCAAAGCCGCTAGAGGTAGCACGTATTTCTCATTATGAGGTATTATTTCGAATAAACCATCATCGACGTATACGCGATCCTTAATGTTTAAAAATACTATATGCCTTGAGTAGTGACGCCTATGCCATAGTATGGGACCGGGTTCTTTAGCACCTAGAGCATACCAAGGGATTCGCGACCGACAGGTATCTCTGAGATGAAATCCTTGAGTTTCGCCCCACTCTATATACTTTAAGACATTTGTCCCAGCCAGTTCTTCCTTAGGCTCATTAACAAGAAGAACTTTATACTTTAATTTTGACTTATCTATGACTATATCCTTTGACTCACGTGGAGATATGATCACGGGGTGCAGATAGCGTCTCTCTATACCCCAGCGAGCAACTCTATCATTATCGAGATAGAAGAACTCGTCGCTCCCCGTTGTAAACCCCCTTCTTACGGCGGCCAGTTCCTTTAGTGGTACTAGTATCTCTCTTTCAGCACCGTGTTGTAGTATCTTGAAGAATATCTCGGGTGCTCTAATGTACTTGCCCCACTTCGAGCCGACGTACCTCTCCTTTTCGTCATCGTACCCCTCGTCCCAGAGTTCTCTCTGCTTCTTAGGGAATATCCTTATCCTAGAATCCTCGTAGTACTTGTCGGTCTTCTCGATGAATTCTACAAGCTTATCTATGGCTTCCCATCTAATTCTATCTTGATCAACATCGCCGGGTTCTGGTATAAGCTCTCTTAGGGGAACTTTTATCTGCACGAACTTCACTAGGTTCTCATCTCGTTCTTTCGGGTCGTCTGTTCTCTCCAGTATAGTGATAGCCGCTGTGACATCTGCGTCTTCAAACCACTTCTCATACTTAGGCTCGATTACAGCGATTATCTTGAAATTCCTGAGGAAATACTCTTGAAGGTACTTCCCGAAATCCACATCCAACCACGAGTTGAAGGTCACGAGCCCTAGGCGCCCCCCGTCTCTGACGAACGCGCCGCCATGTATGAAGAAATAAACGTATATGCTGGACCTCATGCCCACATCTATTTTGTGCATTTTCTTTACGAGGGCTCTCAGCCTCTCTTTATACCCCCCTATCAGCATGTCTTCTATCTCCTCTTGCCTCGTGTAGGGCGGGTTGGTTACGACAGCATCAAACTCCGCAGGGAACTCTACCTCTACCTCCTCATGCATATCCGGGATCTTGTAGGCAAGCTCATACAGCAGGGTCCTAGTGCCCGGCTGTATCTCAAAGAAGTCCCTGCACACAATGTTAGGTCTGTTCTCTAAGGCCTCAAGGTCCCTTATCACAAGGTTTATCTCGGATAGATGTGCCGGGAACTTCGCTATGTCCACTCCCCAGAGTTCGTTTATCACCTCATTATGGAGCTTGCGGGGCTTGTCGTACCTGCCCTCTCTGTAGAGCTTCTCCGCCAGGTACTTCTTCCTCTGATAGGCTCTTACGAGGAACGTCCCTGAGCCGCAGGCCGGGTCGAGCACCCTGGCGTTGGGATGCTTGACTGTGAAGCCTAGAATTAAGTCTACTACATCAGTCCTCGTAAAGTACTGGCCTAGCTTGTGCCTTTCGATCTTTGGTATCAGTTTCTCGAAGACCTTGCCTATAATGTCGTAGCCTATTTCAGAGAAGTCGTACTTGTTGAGCTCCGCTATCAGCTTTTTGAGCTCATCTACAGCTTCGTCGGGTATAGGTATAGTCTCTAGGAAATCTGCAGCAAAAATGATTCCATAGCCCAGTCTTATTCCTGTGTTGAAATATCTCTGCAATCGCTCCTTCAACCCTTCACTAGTGGTAACGTCACTAATAACAATGGGCTCTAGCTTGAACTTAGACCTTAAGACATTGTAAAACAGTAGCTTGTTAATTAGAAGATAAACCGTTTGACGGGCTAACCTGTCATAGTCCTCTTCCGAGCCGCTAAAGATCCAGCCTTGATTTACGAACCATTCTCCAACTTTTCTGCGGAAGTTCAAGTCTTCCTCCTTTTTCTTTAGAATGTAGAGCGAGATAGGGATGTAGAGAGAGTCCACGGCGCTCCTCAGCCTCAGGACCATTATGTCGTCGGGGTACAGCTTGGGTAGCACGTAGGCCTCGGGTCTTGGCAGCTTGCGCTCGTACAGCCTTGTCAGCTCGGTCAGGAACTCTAATATGAAGGCCTTAACGGCCTTCTCTATCTCAGGTCTTTCAATGTCAGAGGGCAGTTTTACGTCGACTACATCCCAGTGCTTAAGCCTCCTGTCGAATAGGCTAGTCCCGGGCTTGAAGGTCTCCCATAGGACTAGCTTGTTCAGGTTCCAGGTGGCGAAGAAGGGTATCCCGACTAGCATCGCTTTCTGGAGTGCATCATTAACTAAGTCGTCGCTGTATACATCGATTGTAGGCACCTTAAGCTCTATTAGACAAGCTATTTTATCGGGCTTCTTGTACCACACTATGAGGTCTGGGTATCTCCTAAGACCCTTTGGGGTACTTATCTTGACTTCCTGCTCAACCGCCTCGAAGGGGAGACCGTACTCCCTGAGTATCTCGTTCATCCAGATGAGAATCTTTCCTTGCAACCACCGCTCATCATAGCCTACGCTAACCATAGCTACTCTAAAGATACCCTATCAAGGCGTCTCTTAATTCTTACTTTTGGTAAACATGCGACGCAGGCACGCCTACTCCCTTATAGCCTCGGCGAGTACGTCCTCGCTCAACACGTTAATGCCGAAGGCTACCAGCATTCCCTTTGGCCTAGGTTTTGGTCTCTCGAAGAGTTTCTCAATCTTTATCTTTAGCCGGTAGGGCCAGAGCACCTCGCCCTCATCCCTCTCCCTCGGCCAGAGGGGCTCGTTGCTTACGAACTTCTCCTCTACAATCCCGTAGCCCAGCACACGGATTTCACAGCGTAGAAGACCACTACGTCACCGGGTTGAACTCTTTCCCAAAATCTCCTCGCGGCCTCGCCGACACCCCAGGTTCTCTGCTCGAGTCCTACAGCCCAGTTCTCCAACGTCCCGCTGAGCACCCAGAACTTCGGCACAAGTACACTGCATACTTTAACTTTATTTTCTTTGCGGTGAAATAATAAGGTCTTATCTGTATACTGCAAACCATTTGACCTTAATCGTGGTAAGGCATGCCATAAGCAATTACAAAACTTTATATGAGATCAGTACAAGTTGAGTTCTCACTTCATCCAATATACACTATGAGGCTTTACAAAGAAACCTAAAAAGCCCCGTCATCGGGCTGAAACTCTTTCACTGCATGGCTTAGTAATCCTTCTGGTAGGGAAAACATTACGTTCTTTATAGCATGGAGCGAGATCGAGAGGCGGTGAGCCTTGATAGAGCTGGAATGCTTTTGGTATGCTGTGCTAGGGCTCTAGGGCTGGGCTGAGCGTATGGGTGGGTGGCTGAGCGGCGAGCAAGGACGCGTGGAGCGGCATGAAGGCTAGGCTCAAGAACCTTGCGGTCGGCCTAGGAGTGGAGCAGAAGACGCTCAGCCCGGGGTAGCCGCCGGCTCACTCCCGCAGTGCCTCAGGAGCCTCAGGGCAGTATCGCCGCAGGCCACTTCCTCGATGCTGTAGCCGAGCAGCGAGAGGAGGCCGCACGCCCGCTCGGTGAGGTAGATGTACCTCACATTGCCGACTACCGCTTCTTTCACGAAGCCGGCTGAGCGCAGCCTCTCCAAGGCCGAGGCGATGTGCCTGGTGTTCCTCGTGGCGAAGGCCCTGCTGAGCGGCTTGGGCTGCCTGAGCCTCCAGAGCATAGCCGTCAATCCAGTCAGCTCGAGCCACCTAGCCACGCTCTCCCACACCTCCCTGTCTACCTCGACCATCACAGCCAAGCGCATGAGGGAGTTTATAGGCGTTCACAGGTGCCGTGACCGCGGTGAGCTGAGAGCCTCAAGGGGTTGCTCGAACACCCTCCCGCAACCCCTTCTCAAGTCCGCTGGAAGCGAGGGAAGACGCGGGTCGAACACGGGAAGAAAACAGGGAAAACCTAAAAGGTAGCATTGCGACGCACTCGCCTGTTGCGCGTAGTGAGAGGCATTTTCGCGCCGAGTAGGCTCCTAGCCTTATGGTCGTATACGACGCACTCCACTCTTGAGCCCACTTTCCCTTCATCGAGAAATACCGTTACCGGGTAGCTCCCAGTAGGTCTCGCAACGAATTTTCCATCAACAATCGCCTCGATGTAGCACCTCCTGATCACTGTTCCCCTAGGAAAAAGCCTTCGCATCATTTCAACATCGAAGTACTCGCGAACCCATCTCTTGAAGCTTAGAATGAACTTCTTGTGCCTCTTAGCTATCTTGTCCCCTATATTCCACATCGGCGTGCCCGGTAGGGGAAGGACCTCCCTTATGTTGACCCTTCTCACCAGTAGCCCCCTCCTGAGGATTTCTTCAAGAAACTCCTTATTGTACTCGAAGGTCTTCTTCGTCTCTCCCTTCAAGCCTAACACGAAGTTTAACCCAGGTAAGAGCTCCGGCAGCCCGTTCCAACCCCTCCGTTTACCTAGGTGGTTCACGATCTCGACGGCCTTCAGAACATCCTCCGCGCTGTTCCCGAGGTTATTCTCCCTAGATACTATCGGGTCAGCGCTCTCTAGTCCAAAAGCCGCGACGTCACCGGGAGTGTGATACTTAATGATGATCTTGATTGCTCTCTCAGCCTTCTCCTCGTGGAGAGCTATCGTCATCGGATTCACGTTGTCAATGTGTAATGTTTCCAGGCTTGGTGCGGCCCTCCTCACCGCCTGGAAGAGCTTCTCGAGCTCCTCAGGGGCCGGCTCAGGGTACTCCACTTCATTCACGCCTTTAGCCTTGTACGCCAGGAAGTCGCTCTGCCTCCCGAGCCGAAAGGCTCGGACACCTAGCTCGTAGAGAGCCCTGATTTCTGAGGCTATAGCTTCCTGCTCGCGCCACACTACTCGACCGAGGCGTGGCTCGATGCAGAAAGAGCATCCGCCGGATAGCCACCGAGGGCAGCCCCTGAAGGTCTCTATCTCTGCTGTCAAGTTAAACCCTAGGTTGGGGTGCTGTAGCACCACTCTTGCCCCCTTCACCGCGAATATGTCCGTTAGGCGGTAGTCGGAAGGTAGTTTGAACGGGTTCACTTTTTCAACGCTCTTCTCGACGAGTAGTTCGTAAATTACATGCGCTGGATCGCCCCTGATGATGAGGTCGTATGCTTCCTCGAGAGCCTTCGGGTGAACTGCTCTTTCCCCACCCCGCAGCGCGGTCCCGAAGCGGGCTACTGGGCCGCAGAGAACCTTGAGGGGCTTTTCGTATTTCTTTGGTATTGAGATTATCTCTTGAGGAGTTATGGGTTTGCCGCCGAGGTATCGCCCAGGGACGACAACGCCGCCGATAACTATGAGGAGGTCTGCTTTGGCGATTATACTGGAGATGCTCGTCTCGTTTGAGCGATATGCGTCGATCGTGAAGTAGTAGAGCTTCGCGGTCTTATCGGCGTGCCAGATCGCGCCCGCAAGGTATCGAGGGTATACGTCGATATAGGGTGGGACGCCGAGGCCCGCAGGCTCATCCGTGTACCCGTCTATAAGCACCGCAACCGTCATGCTCTCCTATAATACCCCTCTCCGCTGATCCAGCCTGATTTAGCAACTTCACCGTACCCGTTCAAGTAAACTCCACGCCCCTCCACTACCCTACCTACAATCCTAGCGCCAAGCGCTTCGGCCACCCATTCGTGCTCTTTAGGGAAGGCAAAGACGAAGTTGTACTCCTCTCCGCTTTGATACAAGGAGCTTTCGAGGGCGCCACTCTCGCCTAAAACCTCGAGAGGCTTGCTACAAATGGGTATCTCGTCAAGTACAAGTCTCACGCCGGAGCTCTCAGCGAGGTAGTGCAGGGTGAGAGCTAGGCCATCGCTGTTGTCAATCGAAGCGCTTAAGAAGCGGGTTACCTCGAACCATGCCTTTAGGCGAGGCCACTGCGGACTCATCCAGTCACTTAGAGCGCTCTCTAGGAGCTGGCTGTCCAGCTCGCCGGCTAGCGCTTTGAACACTACACTCGAAGTGCCCACGCAGCCCGAGATCGCGAGGAGGTCGCCGGGCTTAGCCCCTTTACGGTGAAGGATCTTGCCAGCAGGCACCCCTATGCTGATCACTTCAGCTCTGAATGACCCACCCCGAGCCACGTCGGTATCTCCGCCTAGATAGCGCGCGCCAAGCTCGGACGCGGCGCTCTCAAGGCCGAGAACGAAACTCTTCACAGTGTTTATGCTGAACGATGAGGGTATTCTCAAGGAGACGAGAACGGCTACAGGCTTACCCCCCTTTACGATCACGTCGCTCGTTGAGGCTATGTAGGCTCTGCGGCCAGCCATATACGCGCTCAAAAAAGGTGGCCAGTGGATTTCTGAGTCAAATGCGTCGACGTTCACGACTAAGCTTCCGGCACCCGAGGTTTCTATTGCAACAGCATCGCTTTTTTCAATTCTAAAAGCAGACGTTATCCAGTCGACGATAACATCTTCTCTAAGCACGCTGCTCAGCCGCTCGCTTGAGAGTTTCGTAGAACAGGAAGAGCGACGTTAACGTGAAAAGAAGGTAAATTAGCGTGGTCATGTATGAGGTGTACATCTGCTGGGTGCCCGGCTCCCAGTTCAGAACATACGCAAGGACCTTGTAGGAGTAGTAAGCGCTGGCTATAAGTACAGCTAACGTTACAGCCCCCAAGACTTCCCTGAAATACCTGAGGAGCTTCTCATCCATACACTCATCGAAGAATCTCTATTGCGCGCCACAAATATATAATCTCCGCTCACAGCCCTCTGACGCAGTGTGCTTCGAGACGGCTTTAACTAAGCAAAAACAAGAGGCTGGAGCAAGCCTGCCCCTCGGGTTATATCCTAATGATTCGCGAGGCACAATATTTGCGGGGTCATAATTGGGGTAGCAGAAGTTTTAAGGCATAGGTTAGCTATTCTCATTCAAGTTCATGGAAGAGGTTGTAGCGAGAATAAAGGAGGTCTTTCCGTACGATCATCCGCGTAGCGGTCAGCTAGAGCTAGCGAGACTAGTTTATGAAAGCGTCTCAGCTTCTAAAGTGCTGATTGCCCGCTACCCGGTAGGCTTTGGGAAAACCGCTGCAGTACTGGCTGGGGCTCTGGCCTCTGGCGTCCCACGCATAGCGTACTTGGCGCACACGAAGAGTCAGTTTCAAGCGCCCATCCGCGAGGCTCTAAGGCTTACTGATAAAGGCGTGGATATCACTGCCGTCACTTTGGTCAGCAGGAAGGATCTATGCCTTTTTCCCGGCAAGCTTGTAGCGGACATGGATTACAATCGCTTCATGAAGTTTTGCTCATTGAAGCGAGCAAGTGGTGAGTGCCCGTATGGTGAAGGCGCGTCTAATCTCGAGCTACCGCAGGTTCTTACGCCGCCGCTCATGAGGAGGATGGGGCGCGAAAGCGGCATCTGCCCATACGAGATAGCCTTGAGGGCTTTGGAGAAAGCCAGATTGATCGTAGCCTCCTACTCGTACTTTTTCAACCCGGCACTTTTTAATCTTATAGTGGAAAGAGGCCGTGTAAATCTCTCGGAAACTCTTTTGGTCATTGACGAGGCACACAACTTACCTACGTTTATCTCGGATAGCTTAAGTAGCAGGCTTAATGGCTCTGTTTTAGCTTCTGCGATAGGAGAGGTTCAGAGGTTTGGCGGGGACGAGGTTGCGGAAACCAGGGAGGCTTTAAAATCCCTGATGGCGCTTCTTGATAGGACAGCGACAGACGAGGGGGCAGAAATCCCTGCTGAGAAGTTTCTGGAAATCGCTCCGGCTTCAGCAAGCCTAAGCAGGCTCGCCTTGAGCATTGAGAGAAGAATAGGAGTGTTGTCCGCTACGTGGCAGGTGGCGGAGTTCATTAAAAGTGTCGAGAACCTTCCAAGCGATTCTGTGCTCTTAGCGTTAAACGACAGCGAGGGTAAAGCCTTCAAAGTGTATTTCTACAACGTACCGAGGATCGCTAGGAGGGTTTTTCATAGTGTAAGGGCCTCCGTTTTGCTGTCTGCCACGCTCCCTCCAGCGGAATACTACGCGGCACTACTTGGTGTCGAAAAGGAGCGTGTCGTTGAAGCGACATACCCGTTTACTTGGGGGGAAAATGTCACACTAGTAATCGTGCCAGGGTTATCGTCCAGGTATGTCCTCAGAACTGCCGAGCTCTACAGGCGCTATGCTCAGGCTATTGAAGCAGTTTTCGAGGATCCCGATGCTAGACATGTGCTCGTCGTTTTTCCATCGTACTCTTTCATGATTGAGGTGCTCCCGTACCTGAAGGCTAGGCCAAGACTGATGGAGAGACACGATACAACCCTAGATGAAATGGTGGAGTTCCTGATCGAGAACGAGAAGTGCCTCCTGATGATTGTTGCATGGGGGAAGTTTTCGGAGGGGGTGGAGTTTAGGTTGATGAAGCAGAGCTTAGTAGACACGATAGTCATTGCCGGCTTACCGGTTCCGACACCCTCCCCTGTTAATCAGCGCCTGGTCAGGGTCCTCGAAGCCTCCACTGGAAACAGAGAGTGGGCCTGGAAGCAGGTGTTCTTGTACCCGGGCTTGATGAAAGTCATCCAGATAATTGGTAGAGGCGTGAGATCTGAGCACGACAGGGTGAGAGTTTTCCTCCTTGACGAAAGAGCGGCAGAGCCGGAGGCGAGAAGTTTCTTCGAGCTTTACGGCATAAACCCACTAGTTCTTACTCGGCACGGGCGCAGATGATGATTATGCGGATTATAGCCCTTCAACGTTTGCGTGCCTTTTCTTCAAGTCCTCCTCGCGTATGCCTAGAAGGTTCATCAACGCGTATATCACGCCGTCGAAAAACACCATTGCGGTGTCTTCGAATAAGGTTCCCAGTGGCGCCAGCGGCTCGTAGAGCCCCATAACTTGCCTAGCGAAATAGTCTGTCTCCGTAGCCACTTTAGTTCTCCCAGGTACCTTGACTATGAAGTCGCTCAACTTACCAAGGGGAGAGTCCTCAAACGATGTTACGGCAACGACTAAGGCCTTAGCCTTCTTAGCGGCAGACGCTACGGAGAGCACGATCTGCGTGCTTCCTGAACCCGAAACAGCGATCAGGATATCGCCTTCACGAACGGATGGGGTGATGGTCTCTCCCACAACGTAGACATCGAAGCCTAGGTGCATGAGCCTCATGGCGAAAGCTCGTGCAACAAGCCCGCTTCGTCCCGCTCCCACGACCAAGATCTTGTTTTTGTTGGCTAGAGCTGAAGTCAGTAATTTGAGGAATCTATTGGTCATTTCGCCATCTATCTCGCTCGCAGCCTTAGCTATGTACTCGGCTATACTGCTCATCGCTTTTTTGACGTCTTCAGCCACAGGTAAGAGGAGAGGAATGGTACTTTTTAGTTTTCCGGCCTCTCTCAGTCTATCTTAATCCTAGTATCCTCCTTAATCACTCGTAGCACGTACATGGTCTTCGTGCTCTCGACACCGTCGATGCCACCTATCTCGTCTATAAGCTTCGCCAGATCCTCCTTGTTCCTCACCCTTACTTTCAGTATCGTCGAGTACTCTCCTGTGACATCGTATATTTCGTAGACCTCAGGCATCCGTTCGAGCTGCTTTAAAACTTGGTTGTACTTTTGTGGTATAGCTATCACGGCTATAATGGCTGTGACTTTCTTCCCAACTTTCTCAGGGTCTACGACGGCTTGAAACCTCTTTATTATACCAGCGTTGACCAGTTTCCTAATTCTGAGGTGAACGGTCGCCTCAGATATTCCGAGCTGACTCGCGATTTGCGAATACGGCGTCTTAGCGTTGTCTTGAAGCATTTCAAGTATTTTTTTATCAATGTGATCTAGCTTGACCTCTGAAACCTGCTCGCTCATAACTTTTCGCCAAATGTAGTGTTGTAACACCGGTTAAAAAATTTTAGGGCTATAGCAAGAATACTCTATAAGCTATCAATCATTTTGGACAGAGTGCGCTTCCGTGCTCGCGTCGGGACGGTCAAAAATGGGTGAAAAGCTTAAGACTCCGGGCAAAGGTTTACATGAGGGCCCGTGGCGTAGCTAGGAAGCGTGGCGGCCTCCGGAGCCGCAGGTCCCGGGTTCGAGTCCCGGCGGGCCCGCCTCTATTGTCTCGAAAATTCGGGAAAGGCGCAGGATTTCATTGACTATCCCTTTAACCTCGCCTACCTTGCGCGGGTGGGAGTATATGGTGTAAAGGGTTTTCCCATTGTGGTGCCTAGAGTTTATCCGCACTAGAGGGGTACTAAAATCGTCTAGTCGTAGAGCTCTGAAAGCCTCAAGAGATAGGGGGAGCATCAGTTTGAGCTTTATCCTCCTGATCATCTGTGCTACAGCCTTTTGATCAGCTCTTCGAATAGCTCTTCATCGACAAGCGCTCCTCCAGCAGCCGGGTGGCCTCCACCCGTAAAGTTCATCTCCTTTGCGAGCTTCTGCAGTAGAGAACCCAGATCGATTGAGTCGTCGAGTCGCCTCAACGAGATCTTAACTTTCCCGCTCTTCAGCGGGGAGGCTACGCCCACAATTTTCTTGCCTGCTGCGCGCAGCGTATGAGCAAACTCGCTGGCCAGTATGGAACTCACGGGGCCTGTGATTTTCGGCAGATCTTCATCTATCAGGTACACCACGCTATTTTGGCCGGAGCTGAACTGGGAGTCTTTCTGTTCCAGAATTCTGCTCAGCTGCCTTGCAAGAATTCTCCTGTACTCTTTTATACTTTCTTCTGCCCTCACAATGAAGATCCCCCGGTGTCCGAAGTTCAACGATAACGCAGTGCCGTATTGATCCAGCCTCCCTAAGGCATTGAGCACGTACGCGTACTCCCTCAAATCCTTGAGGGGGCTTGAGTCGGCCTCTCGGAGGAGATAGTAGTTATACCCGAAAATTTTCTCGGCTTCCTTTACGTTAACCCCCTGACTTATCATGTATTTTACGAGCTCTGAAGCCAGGTGTTTGATTTCACTATGACTTAATGAACCTACCTGCCGCGCCGTGTCTCCATCCCGCGGGCTGATTCCTATGCTCTCAAGGAACTTTACGCAGGCTGTAGGGTTTCCCGATAAGCCAGGAATATACGGGTCGAGGGTGGAGGCCAGCGCGTCGACGAGTATCCTCCTCTTAGACCCGAAAAGTCTTAGGGATATTGTTTCGCCGATAACCCCCTTGCGCTTCCCTTCCTCTAAAACCTCCCTGTTGAGCCCAGTCAGCGACGATTTTTCCCCAACATCCAGCCTATCGCCTAGTGCGCCGGCGATGGCAACGGGAATTAGGTGCTCGTCGGCGTTGATGATGCGAGAGGCTATAACATAGGAGAGCGTTGAGGAGCTTGTTTGTGTCGAGGCATCGACACCTACCAGGTAGGGGTTTACCTCTATGAGCTGCTCCCATCTGTCTGGGGTTGAGGGGACATGGTGGTCGACTATCATAATCCTCTTGTTAGGTGCAAGCTCTCTGAGCAGCCCCTTATACCCGCTGCCCAGGTCGAGAAAGATTATTGATAAATAATCCTTGATGGGAAGTTGCTCGAGGGTCTCCGGGTACGTCTGCTCGACAAATACTAGCTGGAAAGGCACGTCCAGCTGCAGGAGCACCCAGGCGAAGATGGAGGCTGAGGAGAGCCCATCAGCATCGTAGTGCGAAACTACTAGCGTCGGCTCTCCAGCTTCTCTCAAGTACATTAAAAACTCGCGAGAATGGTTTAGGAACGCCTCAAGACGACTGAGCATGAAGGATGACCAGAGATTTTACACTCGCCTAGGTGTAGAGAGCGATCTTTTCTGGCTCGTATTTCCAGTCAGGTGGGAGTACCCCCTCCCTCTTGTAGTACTTAGCGAGCCTGTGGATTTTACTCTCTACCAGCTGTAGACCTCTTTTCGAGTGGTAATCCTTCGGGTGCTCCTCTAGGTGCTTCCTGATCCTGATAGCCCTCCTAATAAGGTTCATTAAATCCTCCGGCACCTCCGGAGCAAGTCCACGCTCGCGCAGGATCTGAAGAATGCTCTTACCCGTCACGGCTTTAACGAGAGGGATATCATATTGATCGCGCAAAATCAGGCCGATCATCGATGGGGGATAACCTTTCCTGTAAAGCGAGACGACAAGGTTCTCAACCTGCTCCGGGCTTGCGTCAACCCAATCGGGCTTCTTCAACTCTGGAGGCCTCTTCGAACCTGAGCGGCCTTTCTCCTTAGACTTTCTCATAACTCTCTCCTTGAAGAAAAATTCACGGTCAATAAAAATGTTATGCGTTCGCTATCTCCACGTGGTGCCCAGTTCATCTGCTCCCTTCACTGTTCGGAGTTTCCTTGCAGAATAAACATAGTCCTCCCTCAGGAGTCTTTAGTCAGCGGCGACACGAATGCACTCTCTTCTTGCTCCGCACAGGTCACTCGCCGATCTGCTATTGCAGGGTAAAAACGGGGGTTCCTGCTACGCTTTGCCCGCTGGGGGTTATCTCCTCCTCGCCGTGGACCGGAAAGTGAAGAAACCTGCTGTGCTGGAGTGGCTAGGGACCGTGGAGATATGGGAAAGAAAACATGGTGTTTGACGTTTTAAGGGGCTGTGGCAACTACTTTCTCTTCCTTCCGCTTCTCGGGTGGTATCCAGTATCCCTCGTAGCTCTCGATGCCTACACCCCGAACTATTTCTAGTACAGTCATTTTTTTAGCCTTGAGTCGGTCCCTCAGCATGTCTAAACCTTTCCACGGGTCTGTGTGCTCACCGCATGTGAAAACGTCGATGGCCGCATAACCGTACTCAGGCCATGTGTGTATGGAGATGTGCGACTCGGCTATGAGAACGTACCCGCTGACACCGTGAGGCTTGAACCTGTAGAAGTCAAAGCTCACAACTGTACTATTTGAAGCCACTGCTGAGTCGAGTAGCGCCGTCTTTATTACATCGATACTGTCCAGTGCCACAGGGTCGCATTCAAACATCTCCACTATCAGGTGGCGGCCGACGCCTCCTCCTCTCACCCCGCGATTTCTCCCCGTCATCTCCCTACGAAATCCACATCAACTCTCAAAATTTAAATAATTCCCCCCTCTTTCCCGATGAGAAAATAGTACTTTTCTAGCCAATTAACGCCTCCAGGTCTGTATAAATTACCATTTTTAGTTAAAATTTGTGTAATTATTTCAGTAACTTCTGCAATGGACTTCCCCGTAGTATCCACCTCGTAGACTCTCTCCTCACCTATGCTCTGCACCGCGGAGATCAACACGGCGTCAAGGATTTCGGCTTCAACATTCTCGCGGACCTTCAGGTCAGGATACCCCCTTTTAATCAAGCGCCCGCGAAGAACTAGGGGATCCAATCTAAGGACTATGGCTACCGACACCTTGCTCGGTGGGAGCGCCTCGACCACATGCGTGTCGATGATCTCGTTGCAAGTTAGCGTCTTCTCTAAGTATCCTCTTAGTCTTTCGACATCCACGATGTACGATTCCCGCACGGCATCGTACGCGGTGTAGAACTTCTCGCGCTTGACAACTTCTGCAAGATCAACGTAGGGCTTCCCGGTGCGCTCGGCAAGGAGACGAGCCACGGTAGTCTTTCCAACACCGGGAGTGCCCGCGATAACTATTGCCAAGGCCCAACAACCCTCAGCTAAATTTTTGGCATCAACCCCACAGTGATCTGCGGTGCTATGATCATGGCCACCAGGTTCGCCAAGAGGAGCAGGAACGCGTGAAGGAAGCCTGCCGAGACCCTCTCGGAGCCTATTTTGCCGGCTGCCAGGCCCATCATGTAGCTGTTGATGATCACGGGCGGGAGGAACATGGATATAAGTTGCTCGGTAGATATGCTCTGACCGGCGAACTTAAGCATCGATCCCATGAAGCTTATGAGTATGAGCACGACTACCGTGATTATCAAAGCACCAACGTAAGGCATTAGCATAAGTGGCCTCAGAGCTGCCCGTTTCTCCTTCTCCACTTGCTCTAGCGTCTCAGCGTAGCTCGCCAGTGCTTCGAGCGTCTGCGGGGTACCGCCACCAACCTCGATGCTTTCAACAAGCAGGAACATTGAGATCAGCGCAAACCAATTCTTCATCCCCCGTGAGAACCTTTGAAATATCTTGCTCAGGGAAACCCCCCAGCCAACCTGTGTAGCCATCTCTTTGAGGTACGGGCTGAACCTCCCGTAATCGCGGTCTTTCAGGTTTATGATGCACCTCTCGGGGGCCATTCCGGTCTTCCTCACCTCCACGAGGTCCCGAAGGAATCTCGTGAGGCCGTACTGTATACCACCGAACTTCAACGTCGACAGGTTGTCGGCGACCATGCCTGGGAGGAGACCTATCCCGAGGGAGATCACCATCCCCACGCCGGCCTCATACCCTTTTTCCATGCCCAGAGCCCTCGTGAGCCCCTCCACAAGCGCTGTGAATGGCGCGAAGGCTCTTTTTAGGGCGGTGGACAGGGGTGGAGCAAGGAACGGGAGTGTCGTGGCGACAAAAAGGAAGGTGGTCAGCGGGACACCCGCTGCGAAGAACACCAAGTAGGGGGTGCTATCGTACACAGGGTACTTAGGTTGCATTAGGTCAGCGAGGTAGATGAAGAGCCCTGAGAGCATAGGCATCACTATGTACGAGACGAGTACGAACTGGAAGGCTCCCTGCTGAAGCCCGAGCCCAGCCTGCGACAGGGCCATGTTCACAACATAGAGCACGTACAGGGTCATTGAGCTCAGGAGAACGACAGCCATGTAGGACTCCATAAGGGCCCCGATCCTCTCCCCAACGGTCTTGACCTGGGCGACCCTTTCTCGAAGCATGACCTCAGTCTGCCTCTGAAGATAGTGTATCACATCCCCACCTGCCCTAAGTGTTGCGGCGTAGCCGAGCATGAGCTGCTTGTAGCCGTTGTGGGGGACCCTCTTAGCGCTCTCCTCTATAGCCGTCAGAGGGTCGATACCCATCGCCTTCACGCTTATGAAGAAGCGCGTGGCCTCCTTTTTTATCTCCTGGAAAAGCACCTTAGGCGCTTTCGCGAGCCTCTCGAAGCTAGTGTACGGGGAGATCCCACCAGTAGCCATCACCGTGATGTACACGGAGAGGTAAGGTATCTCAAGGTCAAACCTGGACTGACGGGAGGAGACCTTAATCCTCGGATAGAACAGGAGAAAAATGAAGGTCAAGGACGCGATGAGTAGAGGGACCATGATCGAGAGGGAGACGACCTGAAACACACCCGCCCCTAACCTGCTCATCATCACGACAAGCGGCGCATCAAACGCGAAGCCTAATACTAGAGCTATAAGCGAGATCAGGATACACCTAGCGGCATAGGCTGGAGGGTAGACTTTCATGTCCGCTGATGCGATGTCGTTCTTCAAGCTCGGCATCATCTTAAGGAGCGCCTCTCCGGCCCAGCCGAAAACACCATACGCCAAGCTCTCTAGCATGCGTTCATCCGTTATCTAATACCTAAGCAATGCTATTTTTAGATTTTCCCTAGATTCTTCTCGTATTCGAACTGCGTCTTCCCAGCTTCCATCGGGCTGGAGGGGGGTTGCGGGAGGGTGTTCGAGCAGCATCTCCGCGGCCCGGGCTACTAATATCACAGCATGCGTGGTAGTCAGGTAAGGTGGGGGATAGAGGAAAAAGGCTTTACTGTCTTCAGCCGAGGAGCTTGAGGCAGAGGTACTCCGGGAGGCTCAGGCCCCTCTCCGAGGTCTCTCGGCTCAACTTCTTCCTCTTGGCCAGCGTGGCGCGGACGCGGATTATCTGCGCTCGCTCCGTCTGCTTGAGCACGGCGCATTGACATAGCCTAGGTAAGCACAGCTTATGTGAACACATATAGCCCCCTCTTTTGCGTTTAACCTTGATGGTCGAGGTAGAAAGGGAGGTCTGGGAGAGCGTCGCCATGTGGTTGGAGCTGACAGGCCTCGCAAAAACCCTGTGGCGCCTACGCGAGCCGAAGCCGCTCAGCAGGGCCTTCGCCACGAGGAAGACAAGGTACATCGCCTCGGCGCAGGAGAGGCTCCGCTCAGCAGGCCTCGTCAGGGAGGCGGTGATCGGCGACACCCGTTGCGTCTACCTGGCGTAGAGGGCCTACGGACTGCTCGGCTACAGCATCGAGGAGCTGGTTTGCGGCGATGCCGCTTTGTGGCTCATCCGGCGCGGAGCCGGAGCTGCCTCCTGAGGAGCATGACGGTGGCGATGTGACTGCATATCCTCGCCCTGCGCACGTAGCCGTAGGCCCTGGAGAAGCAGCCAGCCTTCGGCAAAGCGCAACGATGTTATACTTTCAGGGTAATCATCGTAGCAAATATTACCCCCCTTGTCCAAGGAGGGTATGGAGGCCCGCTGCCGCAGGCAACGGCCGGTGAAGGGGTGAGCCGGCCAAGGAGGCGGGCCAGGGTGCTTCCCCGAGAAAACTGGCGCCCGTAGCGGGGGAAGAGGGGGCGCCTGCACTCTCGGGGAAAAGAAAGTGGGCGGGAGGGGGCAAAGCATCTCGAATCAGGCCAGCGGGCCCCGGGCACCTAGGCTGCACCGCCTCCAGCGCGCTAGCGTTGAGGGGGGATAGGCGGCGGAGCCATTGGGCCGGGGCCGCCGAAAACAACCCCTTTTTTACCCACGCAACCCCACCATTCACGCTCCTCCGGGACGTGGTGGGAGCGGGGTTGCGTGGGTGGCCGGACCCCCGCAAGGGGGCGGCGGGCTACGCCGGTGAGGCGCCGCGGCTTTTGGGGCTCGCGCGAGCCACCGGCCGCAGCGCGGAGGCGTGAAGGTGCCGGCATGCGGGGCCGCGCCCACGTGGCCCGGCTCTGGGCCGGTAGTGCCCGCCCGCAAGCCGGCTGGCCCGGGGGCCGAGGCCCCGGATCGCGTGACCGGGGATAAGGCTCCCCGGGGAGGGGTTGCTTCGGCGGCCCTCGGCTGCTCCCCGCCCCCTGGCAGCCGGCCCCCTGCCCTCGGGGGTGGACGGGCCGCTACTGCAGCTTTGGCGCCGCTGGGCTTGGGCGGGCTCGGCGGGAGGGCCGCATCGAAGCCCCGCGCCTGGGGCCGCGCGCGGCAGGCTGGGGCCGGGCTCACAGGCTGTGAGATGCCGTTGCGTGTAGTGTTAACAGCAATGCCGGAGCTCTACAGGCTGCCTCGAGGCTCGCTACTACTTCACACTAGGCTCAGCCACCGCTAGCTCACAGGGTGTGAGACGCTACGGCAACCACGCAGCAGCGCACACCTCTGGGGGCTGGGCTGTGCTGCGGCTCCCCCGCACCTCACGCCTCTGGGCGTGGGGGCGGATGGGGGCCGCGGCGAGAGGCCCGGCCTCCCAGGTGAAAGGAGGTGAGACTATGAGCGGGGAGGGTAAGGGGAGTAGAAACGGCGAGAAGCGCGTCGAGGCGTTCAGGGTCTGGGAGGTCAAGGCGAACAGAGCAGTGAGGCTTCGGCTTCGGAGCCTCTACTTCAGCGTTGCCTCTGCGGTTGAGCGGGCCTGCGAGGACCTCGAAAGGAAGTATGGTGACGCGTTCAGGAGGGAGCCGGAGAGGTTCGGCAGAGAGCTGATCGAGGAAGCCTCAAAGACGTCTGGGCTGCCGAAGGGGCTGCTCTGGTACGCTGTGGAGTGGTGCAAGATGCTCGCGGAGGCTAGGGAGAAGAGCAAGAAGCGCAGCAGGTTCACCCCGCCGCCAATACCGTTACTTGTCAAGGTAGTCAGTGGCGGCATAGTGCTTCACGGCGGCGATAACGCCGCTGCGGCGCTCAACGCCTCCAAGGGAGAGCTCCGCATTCCAAGTGTTGGCGTCGCGGTGAGGCTGAGACCCTCCTTGATTAGGGCAGTGCTGGAGGACACCCAGCGCTTCGAGGACGTGAAGCTGACGCTATGGCTGACGAGCAAAGGGAGGCTGAGGCTAGTGGCTCACCGCGCGGTCAGGCCTGCCTGGTGGGACGGCAATTCCAAGCTCGCAGTGATCGCTATAGATGTGAACAGCTCTCACGGACTATACATGATGGTCTTCGCCTTCGATGGTGGCGCTAAGTTGTTGGCGCAACGCGTACTCAGGTCTCCCAACATGACAATGTTGAGACTGCTGGCGGCCATTATGCGTAGCTACTCCAAGCTGGGTAGCTGGGAGCTCGCCGTCAGGAGGTTCAGGCAACAGAGGGACGTCGAAAAGCTGCAGAGGATGGGGAGGGGCTACGCGGTGGAGGAGGCGCTGAGGCTGGCGGAGAGGCTGAGGGCGAAGATGAACCTGACTCCGGAGAAGGCTGAGCGCATAGCTAGGCAGGCTTCGAGGAAGGTGAGGAAAGTCAACGACGACTGGATCAGGAGCGTGCTCAGGGAAATGAGGAGCCTGGTGAGGAGGCTGAGGGACCGGGGCTACCTCGTCGTCATCGTTGCGGATGTGCCCCGTGCCGAGTCCCTCAAAGGCTCACAACTACAGCGAACACTCCTCAGAGTTGCAGAACGACTGAAGAACCTAGCGCTCTACGAGGGAGCAAAGTACTTTGAGCCTGACAACAACGTCAGCGGGAGGCAGTGCCCGGTCTGCGGAGCTCGGGGCGTAGAGCTGGGGAAGCGCTACTACCGATGCTCCAAGTGCGGCCTAGTCTACGGCAGGGACTGGGCAGCCTGCGCCAACGCCGCCAAGCTCTTCCTAGAGGCCTGCGATGCGGAGAAGCAGCTGGAGGCGCTGAGAAGCTGGCTGCGCACCTCCAGGGCGCTGGTCCACGGAGCCCCTCGAAGCATAGCGAGGTAGCCCAGCGACGTGCGGGCCCCGGCCCCAGTTCCCGGCACGGCGACACAGCGATGAGCCGCTTGCCGGGTGCCGCGCGCGGTGTGAAGAGGCGATTCGAGGCGCCGAGGCGGAGCCCCGCCGCACAGCCCAAGCAAGGTGGCGGGGCGGGCCGAAGGCGCGGAGCCCATGAGTACCCCGAAGAGGGGGCCCCGGATCAGTGAAGGGGTGGATGAGCCAGGCGCGGCCGCCAAGCCGTCCAGCGAAACCATGTGATCATTATACTGTAAGTCTTCGAAATTAATGTTTAGTGCTCGCGAGGAGCCGGTAGGGTTAGTAATAAATACTGTTCCGTGCGGAAAAGACATAGAATGCCTAAAGGCAAAGCTAAGAAGGCTAAGAGCAGGGGCTCAGCCGAAGAAAAAATCGAGGAGAATGTAATCTACTTGCCCGTAAGGGAGGATTACAAAGTCATCGACGAGTACTGGGTGGTGGAGCCTTTCGCTAAAGTTAAGATCGTGGAGATACCCGAGGCAGGCAACCAGCGGGCCTACTTCGTAGAAGAGGTTCAGCTGACAGAGGAGGAGAGGAAGGCCGTGGAAAAGCTGATAGATATCCTCAGCGTCGAGCTGGAACCACCTGCATCGTTCGACGTCGACCTTAGGCAGCACGTTGTGGAAGAGGCCAAGAGGCTCGCCGAGAAATACAAGGGGTCGCTCAGGGGCATCAGCGAGGAGAGCTGGGGTAAGGTTCTGTACTACATAGAGCGAGACCTGGTAGGCTACGGTCCGATAGAGGTCCTCATGAGGGACTACAAGCTCGAGGACATTAGCTGCGACGGCGTCGACAGGGCCATACACGTATGGCACAGGGACTACGAGAGCATACCAACCAACATTGTTTTCAGGAGCAGGGACTACCTCCGTGAGTTCATAGTTAAACTGGCACACATGTCTGGGAAGCACAT
This sequence comes from Infirmifilum tikiterense, assembly GCF_054696565.1. The sequence goes on along the minus strand of NZ_CP182482.1, from coordinate 390,209 downwards.
TTCAGCGGCATTTCCCATAGTTGACGCCATGCTTCCCGGTAGGCACAGGCTGGCTGCGACGTACGGTGAGGAGGTCTCGCCGAGGGGGAGCACGTTCACAATAAGGAAGTTCCGCGAGAAGCCGCTTTCCATCGTAGAGATGATTGAGAGCGGTAACCTCGACGACTGGACTGCGGCCTACCTTTGGGTTATGCTCGAGAACAGAATGACGCTAATGGTTATAGGCGCCACCGCCGCTGGCAAGACGACTTTGCTGAACGCGATTGCAAACTTCTTCAAGCCAGGTTTCAAGATCGTGACCATTGAAGAGACCCCCGAGCTCAACCTACCGCACGAGAACTGGGTTCAGCTGGTCAGCAGGGAGAGCTACGGGCTTGGGGAGTCCAAAGTGGGGGAGATATCGCTCTATGACCTCGTGAAGGTGTCACTGAGGTACAGACCAGACTACATCATCGTGGGGGAGGTGAGAGGCGACGAAGCCTTCGTGCTCTTCCAGGCCATGAGCACGGGGCACGGCGGCATGTCCACGATGCACGCGGACTCGCTCGACCGAGCCGTTAAACGGCTCACTAGCCCGCCCATGGACGTGTCCCCGGCGTACATCCCCTCCCTGAACATCGCTATAATGACCGAGAGGACCATCCTCCCAAGCGGGGGGTTTGCCAGGAGAGTAAAGCATGTTTGGGAGGTGGAGGACTACGAGAAGTACAGGGAGGTTGTGAGGTGGGATCCGGCTAAGGATGTCCATAGGGTTGTCGCGGAGAGCTACCATCTGCGCCTCATCGCGGAGAGGACAGGCAAGAGAGTAGAGGATCTCTACAGGGAGATTGAGCGTAGGCGTGTAGTGCTACGGTGGATGCAGGTTAAGGGTATAAAGGAGACGAAGGAGGTTTTCACGTACATTAATAAGTACTGCACCTACCCCGAAGAGGTCTACTCAACAGCTTACACCGAACTAAAAGAGATCAACGCACTGCCTCAGCCCATTAGAGTCGCGCCCAAGGTGGAGGTCGAAGTCACCCCAAGACCCACGGCAGTCAGCGCCACACCCGTGATCGCGAAGCCGCCCTCTACCATACAGCGGCCCCCCTCAGAGGCAAGCAACGAAAAGCCAGCCGTCGATATAGCTTTAAACATCAGCAACGAGAGCATGGCCGTGCTGAGGGCTCTCGCGATTCTCGGGGGTGAGGGAGATCACGCCTCGGTTCTCTCGCTTACTTCTCTCCCAAGGGAAGCGTTCGTGAAGGCTGTAGGGGAACTGAGCGGGAAGCGGCTCATTATACCCACTCTAATTTACGTGGAAGGGAGACCCACGATAGGCTACAAGTTGTCTAATGAGGGAGAAGCCTTAGTTAAACGGCTGAACCTCAAGTAGGGGAGGGTGCCGGGGAATGAGCGGTGAAGCCTTAGTTTCGTTCGTAACGGGCATTAGCGGTAGCGGCCGCCTCAGTCTACTCAAAGAAGTTCAGTCGAGAAACGACGCGTTGAAGATAATAGACGTGGGGACAAGGATGTATAAAAAATCCAGCGATCTGGGAATTCAGATTCCAGACGGTAAGATTCTCGACATGGATCCCCTCGCGTTAGACTACCTAAGGGCCGCGACGTTCGAGGACATCCTGAAAGAGGTTGAAGGTCTCCGCTCAGCGGGAAGTGCTGTGAGCATAAGTACCCACGTCTGCTTTCGGTGGAAAAAGCACCTAATGCACGCGTTCAACTTCCATTACGTGAACGCTCTGAACCCAGATGTGTACATAAACGTGATCGATAACGCGCATAGTGTGTACCTAAACCTTCTCCACGACAGCGCGTGGAGCGGAAGGCTCACGCTGAAGGAGGTGCTTGTCTGGAGGGACGAGGAGGCTTTCATCACTAGGATGCTTGCGGAATATCAGCGGAAGCCTTTCTACCTGTTTCCGCGCCGTGAGGATCCATCCATGCTTGAAAGAATACTATTCAAAGTCGAGGCTGCTCGTAAGTCGGGGAGTAAACCCTTGCCGAAGGCCTATCTCAGCTACCCGATCACGCACGTAAAGGGTAATCCGGAGGTGTGGAAAGAGAAGGACGAAGTCAAGCAGAAGCTGAAAGACAGCGGCGTGGTGGTATTCGACCCTATATCGATCGAGGACTCAGTTCTGATCGATTGGGCTTACGAAGCCGTCGCTAAAGGTAAAGAAACAGTTGAAGTGGAAGTTGACGGGCGCGTTGGGGAGATTAAGGTTAAGGAGATACTAGACGCTGTGGGCGACATAAAAGACCAAATTGTAGTGAGGGATTACCAGCTGATAAACCAGAGCGATATGATTATAGTGTTCTACCCGACGAAGGTTCTGTCACCTGGGGTTCTCAGCGAGATAAAGTACGGTTATACTCACAACAAGAATGTCTACGCGATATTCCCCTTCGAGGAATCCAGCCCCTTTTTCGAGTACTACACCACCAGGCTATTTAAAGACGTGGACGCTCTTCTAGACCACCTGCGCGAGGTTGGGGCGCTTTGACGAGTATAGATATTCGCGCCGTAGCGCTACACCTCACAGAAGAAGACCTCGCCTCCCGAGACAAAGCCGAGCAAGCGATCACCAGGTTCGCCGAAAGTACCGATACATTTACCAAGACAAAGAGCTACAAGGTTCTAAGCAGGAGGGTCGTCCTGCCTCCTGCATCCTCGCGGGAATTAGAGCGCTCCCTGCGCGTCGTCGTAGAGCTCGCGGAAAACGCCAGCATAAACTACGTGGGAGTACCCTTAACCGACTGGGACCCCGCAACAGTAGCCGAAGCCTTGCAAGAGTACCCGAAGCTTTTCCTCTCGGTGGAGTACGCTCCAGGCCAAGATCAGAAGATAGTGGGGGTTTTAAGGCATATATCTGGGAAATCATACCTCCTCGCAACGCATTTTGCAGTAAGCTTCGGACCGCGGCTCCAAACGTCCTACTTCCCTGCCACTCAAAGCGTGAAAAGAGGGGTGACCATGAGTCTACTCTATGTGGAGGAGTTCAGAAGGGAGGTTCCGAGCGACCAGCTAGTAGCGAAGCTGTTAGAGTTGCAAAAACAAGCAGAAGAAAGCTTCGATAACTTTACAGGCATAGATCTCTCGCTCTCACCCTGGATGGATCGAAGCGTGGCATCGCTCATCGAGGAGGTATCCGGAGTCACTTTCACTTTGCCGGGGACAGTTGCCGCAATACGAGAGCTGAACGCGAGGCTGGAAACTTTAACATCCCACGTCAGAACTACCGGATTCAACGAGGTTATGCTTCCGCTTGCGGAGGACAACCGCCTAAAGGAGCTCGCGAGAACGAGTCAGCTCAGATTCAGCCACCTACTGAATTACACCACGTACTGTGTCGCTGGGCTAGACATGGTAGTGATCCCCGAAACCTCCGAGGACGCAGTCCTGCTAGGCACGCTAAGAGACCTCTGGAGCGTACACCAGCTTAAAAGGAAGTCTATCGGTTTGCGATTAATCCTGGCACCGGCCGACGAGGGCGAGGAGATAGACCTCGGTATGTTCGGAAAAACACCGGTAATCTCGCCTCTCCTTTAGTGCCGCGCCGTGCAGATTCTACCCGATTTAACCTAACTTGGGAACCTAGACACTAGGCATATCTCCGTTTTGCACTCTTATAGTAGGAATTTGAAGCAACAAGAGATCCCGATACGACAAGAGAAAATTTATTAACGTTGAGTATATCGTATCATCAGCCGGGGTGGCCGAGCGGCCCAAGGCGGCGGATTGCTAATCCGCTTCCCGAAAGGGAACCCGGGTTCAAATCCCGGCCCCGGCGCCTCACAGCGACTGTTTATCTGCCTTGAGCCAGTCACCGGCTTTATTCCTCGGAGATAGCCCGACTGAAAAATTTAAATTGGGAGTTAGCATTAACTATACTGCCGGCACGCCCTGAAAGTCCACCCCCCGCTACCAGGAGCGGGGTGGGGAAGCCAGGTATCCCGCGGGGCTCATAACCCCGAGGTCGGTGGTTCAAAAGGGCGTGCCGGCTCTTGTCTCTAATTAATGGTTAGAAGCTCTGCGAATGCCTGGTGCCAAGCGCTTGAAAAATGCCCCCTCCCACCTGCCCCTCTCGGGGCTCTTTCGGTCATTGGGGGCATATACACCCTTTCTGCTCGACTATTTTAGCATTTTCTAGCCTTAAAGGCACCACACACTATCCCTTAAGGCATCCATGCTTGTAAATCTAAAAAGCACTATTTGTTAGGATAAAGGGATAGTATTGCTACTTATGACGCTGGGTTTTTATCGTCATGAACTTTCTACTTACGAGAACATGAGCGAGAAGAAAACGAAGATAATTTTGTGGTTTGAGGAGCTGTCCAAAGAGGATGTACCAATTGTAGGCGGCAAGAACGCTAACCTCGGTGAGATGATAAAAGCTGGAATACCCGTGCCTCCAGGCTTCGCGGTGACGGCATACGCTTACAAGAGGTTTATTGAAGAGACCGGGATTCGCGACAAGATCTACGAGATACTGCGCAGCCGCGTTCCTGCAGGTGCCGCTAAGCCAGAGGACTACATGGAGGCTAGCAAGGAGATAAGAAAGCTCATTGAAAGTGTTTCTATGCCTAAGGACATTGAGGAGGAGATCAGGAGGGCTTACCGCGAGCTCAGCCGGCGTGTCGGCAAGAAGGTGGAGTTCGTAGCCGTAAGGAGCAGCGCGACGGCCGAGGACTTACCTGACGCCAGTTTTGCGGGCCAGCAGGAGACGTACCTGAACGTACGAGGCGAAGATGACGTCATCGACAAGGTCAGGAAGTGCTGGTCGAGCCTCTTCACACCAAGGGCTATTTTCTACAGGGAGTCTAAGGGGTTCGAGCACGAGAAAGTCCTGATCAGCGTGGCTGTGCAGAAGATGGTGAACTCAAAGTCTGCCGGCGTGATGTTCACACTGCATCCCGTCACCGGCGACAGGGACAAGATCGTTATTGAGGGCCACTGGGGGCTAGGAGAAGCCGTGGTCAGCGGGAAGGTGACGCCTGACGAGTGGGTTGTGGACAAGAAGACGATGCAGATTATTCAGCGCAACATTGTCGAGAAGAAGGTTGAGCTAGTTAGAGACCCTCAGACTGGCAAGACTGTGGAGCGCGAGGTTGAGCCGGAAAGGAGGAATGCGCACTCGCTAACTGACGAGGAGGTCCTGAGGCTCGCGGAACTCGCACTGAAGATCGAGCAGCACTACGGTAGGCCCATGGACATTGAGTGGGCGGTTGACAGGGATCTCCCGTTCCCGGACAACGTGTTCATTGTGCAGGCAAGGCCCGAGACTGTTTGGAGCGTAAAGGAGGCCGCTGGCGCTGGCGCAGTATCTGTTAAGAGCGTTGCCGAGGCTAAACCCGTGGTTAAAGGGCTGGCCGCTAGCCCGGGTGTCGCGTATGGGCGAGCTAAGATCTGCTTGACTCTCGAGGACGCTAAAGCCAAGATGCAGCCCGGAGACATACTGGTCACTAAAATGACGGACCCCGACTGGGTGCCTTACATGAAAATCGCAGCCGCGATAGTGACGGATGAAGGCGGAATGACCGCTCACGCTGCGATAGTGAGCAGGGAGCTGGGCATACCCGCGATAGTGGGGACCAGGGAAGCTACAAAGCTGATGGTCGACGGCAAGGATTACACCGTAGACGCAAGGACCGGCGTCGTCTACGAAGGTAGAGTAGAAGAACTGCTGGGCGCGAAGAAGGAGGAGAAGGTGGCTGCGGCGGCCGCGCCCATCGAGATAGTATGGAAGCCGATTACCGGCACTAAGATATACATGAACCTGGGCGTTCCCGAGAAGATCAAGGAGTACAAGGACCTGCCCTTCGACGGCATTGGTCTAATGAGGGTAGAGTTCATCATGGCAAGCTACGTGGGAGAGCACCCGCTGTACCTCCTCGAATCGGGTAGAGGCGACGTCTTAGTAAACAAGATGGCAGAGGGCATAGCTCTCGTTGCGCGTGAAATCTACCCGAGACCTGTCGTCGTGCGCTTCAGCGACTTCAAGACTAACGAGTACCGGCAGCTGAAAGGCGGGGAGAAGTACGAACCTCAGGAAGACAACCCGATGCTCGGCTGGCGCGGCGTAAGTAGGTACATCAGCCCTCAGTACGAGAAAGGCTTCAGGCTTGAGGTTAAGGCGATCAAGAAGGTCAGGGACGAGATGGGTCTCGGCAACGTCTGGGTCATGGCGCCTTTCGTCAGAACACTGTGGGAAGCCGAGAAGTTCATCAAGCTGCTTGCCGAGGAAGGGCTTGAGAGCAGCAAAGACTTCAAGATATGGGCTATGGCGGAGGTCCCGAGCATAATCTTCCTCGCGGAGGAGTTCTCCAGGTACTTCGACGGCTTCTCCATTGGAAGCAACGACCTAACGCAACTCACCTTGGGTACGGACAGGGACTCTGCGATCCTTCCAAAGATAGATCCCAGGTACTTCGACGAGAGAGACCCAGCAGTGCGCACAGCCATAGCCATGCTCATCGAGAAGGCACACAACTCGCCCTACGGCTATCGTACAGTCTCGATATGCGGACAGGCTCCTAGCGTTTACCCTGAGTTCTCAGAGTTCCTTGTGAGGCACGGCATAGACAGCATAAGCGTGAACCCCGACGTTGTGGTTCGCACTAGGGAGCTCGTAGCCTCCATCGAGCGTAGGATAATCCTAGAAAAATCTCTCGAAATCGAGAGGGTTGAGGAGGATCTAGGGTGGCCGATGCGACGCGAGAGAAGAGGCCTACCGAAGTTCGCGCGTAGGGTTGACGAAGTCGAATAAGCGAGATTTAAGCTCGGCAAGCTTTCTTTTGAGCTTCTCCCGTAGGCACTCCCTATCTATTCTTTCACCGATCAAAGACTCGAGCTCTGAGGCCACTTTTTCTGCGGCTGTGATCACATCCTCGGAGGGAGGGCTCCCGAAATCAATGTTTCCGGAAACGGGGCCTATAACCCAGGCTTCTCCTATGAATTTTCCCGAAGCATACCCGAGAGCTACGATATGGGCAGGGGAAACCACGTGCGCGCTCATCTCCCAGTTTACAGCGTCGACGATATCGTATGCTGAGAGCCTGCGAGGGTCGAGCCTTATCTTTACAACCTCTCCCTTAGAGCCGAAGCTCTCATCTAGAACATCTATGAAAACCACTAGAGGAACCCCCTCAAGGTACGAAGCCGCGGTGAAAGCGTCGAGCCCAGCGGCTATAGCGTTAACGCCGCATTCCGCTAGCGCGTCTGCCAGGAGAGGACCTATCGCGTCGTCGCCGAACATCTCATTTCCAATACCTATCACTAGATAAGGTTTAGTCAAGCGAGCCACACCGTTTTCTGCGCTCTTCCTTGACAACCTCGAGGAGTTTTTCTGTGCAGAACGATGCCTCCCGCTCCCCCGGGTCGCACTCGATGACTACCACTTCCCTTACAGGCGCGAAGGCTCTTAAGCCCTCTAACAAGTGGTCAACGTCGAGCGAGCCCTCCAGCGACGCTCTAATAGCTTCAGGCGCTTCCTCTGCACTAGGCCTCTGCAAGCTTACGGTATAGCTGTAAATACCCGGTGCTCTACCCCTCCTCTTAAGGGTTAAGATCTCTACGAGGTTTGGGCTGTACTTCTCAAGCATGAAAGACACCGTAAGGCTATCTGTTGAGAAATCCTCCACGATGACGTGGCTGCACTCTGGGAGCTTCGTTGCAACTTCAAAGGCCTTATACACGGACTCCCCATCTTCACCGTAGTAAAACAGGAACCCTAAAAGAACCTTAAATCCCGACTCCGAAATTTTCTGAACAAGCTCGGCGTACCCACTTTCGGCAAGAGCTTTTTTCTCCTCCTCAATGTTCGGGGATTTCTCCGGGAAAGTTGTTAACCGCCTGTATAACGGCTCGATCGCAGTACCGAGAACCGGTTGTGCTAACGCGGATCGTATAGAGTCGTCTAGAGCCCTCAAAGTTTTAATGGTTTCGGCTAATAGGTTAATGATGCTGCTTCTTTTCATCCATAGATACCCCGGCAGCCCTCAATAAAAGCCTCTCAAGTAACTGAACTAATATGTAATATTATTAACATATCTTTTTATATTCTTCTTTTAACAAGATTTAGATTAAATCCCGATTTTTAAAAAAATTATATTCGTAAGTTTATGAATGAAAGGAATCATAACTGTAATTTTTCTGAGTATAAAGATTTATAATTGATCTTAATGCCACAAATTTGCAAGGCGGTAAAATGCCGCTGAACAGTTTTAGCCTAAACCGTAGGGACTTTCTAAAAGTCACTGGGGCAACAGCGCTTCTAGCTTCCCTTAACTGGAACGAACTGGTGAAGCTCGCCGCAGCCCAAGCACAGAGCGGTGCGATAAACATTGTGTGGTTCGAAGCGCAGGACTGTGCCGGAAACACCACAGCCTTAATACAGGCGACGGAGCCCGACCTAGTAGACGTCCTAGGAGGGTCCTTCCACCTCGTAGGCCCGGGGAACGTGAAGCTCGCTTTTCACGAAACAGTCATGCCAGAGTGGGGTGAGAGCGCCTTAGATATCGCACGTGCTGCAGCGGAGGGCAAGCTCAACCCCTTTGTCCTAGTCCTCGAGGGGAGCTTCCCGCAGGATGAGAAGGCAGGAGGGCCGCCCGGTAGCGACTACTACTGCTTTATAGGCGAGGAAAACGGGAAGCCTATATCTTGTGTTGAGTGGATGAGAAGGCTGCTACCCCGCGCGGTTGCAGTCGTCGCTGTCGGTAACTGCGCGTCATACGGGGGGCTGGTAGCTAACAAAGTCCTTGATCGCGTGCAAGGCTTGCCCTCTTCGAGCTGGAGCGATAGCCCGACGGGCGCTGTCGGCTTCTTCGACGACCCCATTAGGGGAATAAAGGGCCTCGTAAACCGCCTACCTGAGGCTGAGCCGTTCCGAAGGTTCATCTCGGGCCAGTGCACTTTCAAGCCTGGTGAGATACGCCAGGACTGCAGACCAGCGGTCGCGGTGCCTGGGTGCCCTGCAAACGGGAACGGGCAACTGAGGGCCCTTGCGAGTCTGGTGCTTTGGGCTAAAGGCCTGCTACCCTTACCCGAGCTCGACAGGTACTGGAGGCCGAAGTTCATATACGGTCAGACCGTTCACGAGCAGTGCCCCAGGGCTGGCTCCTACGCAGCTGGTGACTTCAGGCAGTACCCCGGAGAGAACAGCTACAGGTGCCTATACGCGGTTGGCTGCAAGGGTCCGATCTCGAACTGCCCGTGGAACAAGCTGGGCTGGGTCAATGGAATCGGTGGGCCCACGAGGACTGGGGGCGTCTGCATAGGCTGCACGATGCCAGGCTTCACCGACGCCTACGAGCCCTTCTACAAGCCTCTCCAGGCGCCGCGTGTGCCCACGGGACTTGAGAGTGCAGCAGCTGTAGCGGCCTTGCTCGCGGGCGTCGGCCTAGCTTACGGTGTCTCTAAGAGTATCGAGAAAAAGAAGGAGGAGGCTAGTAAAGAGGTGAAGGGGTGAGATTCCATGAGCATTAAGGAGGTATTTATAGACCCAATCACACGGATTGAGGGGCACCTCGCCCTCAGGGCGCTTGTCGACACAACGACGAGGAAACCACAGAACGTGTGGGTCTATGCCACGATGTTCAGAGGCTTCGAGGTGTTCCTAAGGGGGAGGCCGCCGGAGGACGCCATCCACATAACATCTAGGATATGCGGTGTATGCGGAGCGAGCCACGCTAACGCCTCGATGCACGCGGTGGACATGGCCTACGGTGTTGTCCCAGAGCCGCTCGGAGTGGTCCTGCGAAACATGGCTTTCGCGATGACGGATCCCCTCTACGACCACCCCCTCATCCTCAACATGCTAGGAGGCCCGGACTACAGCGAGCTCGTTGTGAAGAAGCTAACGCCGAAGGTCTGGGCAGACGCCCAGATGACCGACGCGCCCCACAGGGACATCCACGGCTTCGCCAAGATATCGGACATAATGCGCGCCCTGAACCCGATCGAGGGCAAGATCTGGCAGCTGACTGTGAAGTACCAGAGGATAGCCCGCGAGGGCGGCGTGCTGATCTACGGCAGGCACAGCCACCCGAGCACGATCATCCCCGGCGGCATCTCGACGGATCTCTCCAACCTGGAGTACCTGCTGGTAGGCTACACCTACAGGCTCACAAAGCTAACGGCTTGGGCGAAGTTCCTTTACACAGTGTGGCAGGACATAGTTTGGTTCTACGAGGAAATGGAGAACTACAAGGAGCAGGGACTCACTTACCGCAGGCACAACATGGTCAGCAGCGGTTTCTTCGATGACCCCGAAGAGTACTCGTCGCTAGGGGAAACCCCCGAAGACGTTTACAAGAACATCGACAAGGCCGCGCAGAAACGCAGCGTCAAGCCGGGGGCGTTCGTGAACGGCGAGCTCGTGACAAAGAGCTACAAGGAGATCAACCTGAGCATAATGGAGTACGTTGGCGCCTCCTTCTACGATGACTGGAAAGGAAAGTTCCCGCTCTACACGGAGACGGATCCCGAGGGCAATAAGCTGCTGTGGGGCAAGCAGGATCCCGCTTACCACCCGTGGAACAAGGTGACGATACCCAAGCCGGGGGCTAGGGACTGGAATGGGAAGTACAACTGGGCCGCCACCGTCCGCTTCGTGTGGAAGGACGGCACAGTCACACCCTTTGAAGTCGGCCCGATAGCGAGGCTCATGGCCACGGCTTACCAGCCCAGCGACTTCGGCAGCGGAAACGGGGCGCTCAGGGTGACGCTGCCGAGGAGCGGTGGCGCAGACGACCTGCCACCTAGCGTTGTTGAGGAGATGACGCTCGAGTGGAAAGCCCCGCCCTACTCGACCACGCTCCAGAGAGTCCTGGCCAGAGCGTTCAACGTCGTAATCGATGCAGCCGTGGCGTGGCAAAACGTGCTAAAGGCGGTGGAGCTTGTGAGAAGCGGGAGGACCAAGACGTCCCGGCCGTGGACTGCGCCGTCTCGCAGAACATTCGGAGTAGGGTTCACAGAGGCCCCGAGAGGCACGGTCAGGCACTGGGTCGTCCAGGAGGGTGGGAGGATAGTCAACTACCAGATACACGCACCGACGACGGGGAACGTCTCTCCGCATGACCAGTGGGGTATGTCGCCCTTCGAGCAGAGCGTCGCCAACAGCGTTGTAACTGAGGAGGTTCCACCCGACCAGTGGGAGGGCCTGGACTTCGTCAGGGCCATCAGGAGCTTCGACCCCTGCCTCGCGTGCGCCGTGCACATCCAAGTGGGCAAGGTGAAGTCGATCAAGAAAATGATCGTGAGGTGAAGGGCCCCAATGGATATTCTAGACTTCGCGATCTACGTTGCGCCCCCGATCGTGGTAGCGGTCTTCCTACTCGGTGTCGGCTACAGGCTCGGCAGGTACCTGTTCTTCTGGAAGAGGAGACCCTCAGCTCCAAGGAGGCAGCGCCCGCTGACAAAGCTGGCTGTAGGGCTAGTAATGACGTTCGCCGACCCGCTCATCCAGGGGCTTAAGCACAGGAAGGGGGACTTCGTTGGCGGGCTCGTCGCGCTCCACATCCTCGGGGTGATACCGCTAATCTTCCTGCTTGGGCAGCACGTGGCAATGTTCTCGTACTGGATACCCTTCTACTCGGTCCTGCGCCCGCTGGCCATACCCTCGTCCATAACCTCCTCCGGCCTGACAGTTGCCTCAGGCGTGATACCAGCCTCCGACATGTCTTGGGGGTTCGTTAACACGCTCTGGGGGCCGCTTGTGGTCATACTGAACGGGGACCTGCTAGCGATACTGGCCATACTCGGTGTCAGCTACAAGATAGGCGACAAGATCGTCCGACTGGTCCACAGGCTTGGCAATGCCCGCATCGGCGACTGGTACGCCCTCCTACTCCTCCTCGCAATCCTAGTTTCGGGGTTCATGGCCACGCACCACCTACCCTCTGGTGAGATAGGGACCTACAGGACGGTCCTCGGCGTCCACATCACCCTAGCCGAACTGCTGGTAGCAACTCTGCCATTCACGAAGTTCTGGCACTTCGTCTTCGGCTACTGGTACGGCAAGCTCCACGAGTGGTACGACCTGAAGTTTAATAGGGGGACGTTATGAGCTGGGAGGAATTTAACGCGGAGAAGGTTAGAAGCGCCGAGACCTACGCGCTCAGGCACCTGGACTCCGTGATGTTCCACTTCTTCGAGGACTGCGTTAACTGCGGCCTCTGCGAGATCAACTGCCCCTACACCGCCGCCGGTGAAGAGTACGGCCCCGTCGAGAAGGCGGAGCCCCTGAGGAAGATCTACAGGCGGCACGCGCAGATCATACCGAAGCTGTTCCCGTGGCTCTTCGGCGCCGGTGTCCCCAAGAGCAAGGAGGAGCTCGACAAGTGGGTTGAAAAAGCATACAGGTGCACCAACTGCGGCCTATGCTACACGACGTGCCCCTTCGGCATCCATAGCGGCGAGATGATAAAGGTCCTGCGAGGGTACCTCGCGAAATCCGGCAGGATACCGACGCTACTGAAGCTCATGGTCGACGCGGAGGCCTCAAACACCCTGCTCGAGAACGCGGGTCTCCGGAGGGTATGGGAGGACGCCGTGAGTAAGCTGAGGGAAGAGGGGGTCGAGTTCAACAAGAAGAACGCCAAGTACCTGTACATAACCTCCCTAGCGGAAGTCATGATGACTCCGGGCTCCGTCTTCGGAGCTGTCAAGCTCTTCAAGAAGCTGAACCTCGACTGGACGATGCCCGACAACCCCCTTTCCATGAGGGCTCCGATCGGCTCCCTAGCTGGCGATGACGAAGCCACAGCTATCGTCGCCAGGAGGATCTACGAGTACATCAGGGAGATTAACCCCGAGTACGTCGTCCTCAGCGATGGCGGCTACCCCTACACCTTCTTCAGGTTCGACTTACCCAGAATCATCGGCGAGAAGCCTACCTTCAAGGTGGTTCACATAGTGGAGCTGGTCGAAGAGGCCCTTAAGCAGGGCAAGCTCAAGTTCAAGAAGGCCGCGGAGAAAGTCACCTGGCATAGCCCCTGCAAGATGGGGCGCTTCGGAGGCCTGCTCGAAGAGCCTGTGCGCGTGCTGAGCGAGGCATCAAGCAACTTTGTGAAGCTGAAGAGCCACGGAATTTTCAGCAAGTGCTGTGGAGGTGGGAGTTCGATAGCCTGCATCGTTCCGCCCACGCAGCAGATGATGGAGAAAGTTATGGGAACAAGCATCCCCATAAGCGGAACCGAGAAAGCCTTCCTGGATAAGCTCTACAAGGATATGCTTGTGGCCGGCAAGGCCAAGGTGGACGAAATAAGGGAGAGTGGTGCCTCGGTGGTCGTCACGTCCTGCGTTGGGTGCATGCACACGTTAGGCATGACCACACAGGCATACGGCGTGAACGTAAAGCTGAAAATGCTTTCAGAGTTCCTATCGGAGAACCTCGAATAGATATTTTTTCTGTTTTTCCTCGACACCTACACCTATTCTACACTTCCCTAGGTTTACCCAATACTCTGCCATCGTAAGAAACGCAGTTTCCGTTCTCAATCCTGAAGAAGGGCTCGCGGAGCATGTTAACAGCCTTTAGAGCCTCCACCAGCCTGTCCAGCTTCTCCTCCTGGCTCAGCCCCTCGTGGTGCAGTATGCCATCGAGGTCGACGAGGTTGTCGCTCCTGTTGAGGCAGGGCTTAAGCTTCGCGTCGTGGGTGAGCCTTACCCGCGTGCACCCCATGCAGAAGTAGGGGTTACAGTAGTTCGCTATCACCTCTACTCTTATACCGCTCTCGAGGACGAAGACCGGCCTGTTATGGAGCTGCTTCCTCTCAACCCTCGAGGCCTTCTCGCGTAGCGTGGGTAATAGCTTCTCAACGGGGTAGTAGAGCGCTTGGAAGTTCTCCCTGCCTCTCCCCTCGGGGATAAGCTCTATGACGTTCACGTTGAAGCCCATCTTGGAGGCATAGTCCAGAATACCAGGTAGCTCGCTGAAGTTGTACTTTGTTACGACGAAGTTGATTTTCACGGGCAGTCCAAGGTCGTGCACAAGGCTAAGCCCCTTGAAAACCTTCTCGCTCCCGTTTACGCCGGTCATCAGGTTGTAGCTTTGGGGGCTTAGAGCGTGTAGGCTGACGTTCAGCCTGTCGAGACCCGCTTCCTGGAGTTTTCTAGCGCGCTCGAGGAGAAAGAAGCCGTTTGTTGTGGCGGAAACCTCGACGTCGTTGCCTAAGCTCTTTACTCTCGAGACGATTTCGCCGATGTCAGGTCTAACGAGGGGCTCTCCCCCTGTTAGCTTGAAGGTTTTCACCCCTAAGGAGTACGCTGCCCGTGAAACGAGTTCAATGTCTTCAACCGAGAGCTTATCGGGGTCCTCCCCCTCCCCCTCCCTGTGGCAAAAAACGCAGGAGTAGTTGCACCTGCCGGTGACCGATATTCGAAGGTTCGTCAGGGGGCGACCAAACCTATCAACTAGCAAGACAACACCGCACTAGATCCACGCTAGGCGGAGATTTATGCGTTATGTCCAGACAAAAATATCGCGTCTCCCGTGAAACCCTTTTAAGGAATTTAAGGCATATAAATATCAATAATCGCGAAAAGTTTTTTAATGAAATAAAGGCAAGAAAACATCTTTTCAGCAAACGTATCAAAAAACTTAAAAAGTATAGTTTTCAGACATGCTCAATGGCTCAGGCCCCGCAATCCTCAAAAAAGAGCGAAGCTATCAAACTTGCAACACTGCTGATCATAGGGCTCATCATCGGAACCGCCATAGGCTTCCTTATCGCCCCAAGACCCACCGCTCCAGCCGCGCAGCAGACTATAACCGTCCCGATCGGCGCGCTCCTCCCGCTTACCGGTGACCTCTCATCCTTCGGGAAAAGAAACCAGCACGCGCTCGAGCTTGCTGTGGAGGATATTAATGCCTTCGCGGAGCAGGTTGGGTCGCCTTTCAGGTTCAAGCTCCTCGTCGAGGACACCGGCACGAACCCCGAGCAGGCTAGAGCCAAGATACAGGCCCTCGCAGCCCAAGGAGTACAAGCCGTCATAGGGCCCATGGCGAGCAGCGAAGTAAGCCAAGTCAAGCAGTTCGCAGATGCAAACAAGATAGTCGTGATAAGCCAGTCTTCCACAGCACCCTCGCTTGCTGTTGCTGGCGACTACGTGTTCAGGGTTGTGCCTAACGACGTGTACCAGGGGCGGGCGCTGGCTAGGCTGGTGTTCAGCAGCGGCTTCCGGGGGGCTGCGGTGATCTACAAGAACGACGCGTGGGGCAAGGGGCTCTTCGAGGCCTTCGCCGCCAGGTTCCGGGAGCTCGGCGGCAGCGTCGAGGCCGTCGCCTTCGACCCCAACGCCCAGGACGTCTCGGGCGAGGTCGCTAGGCTCGCCGAAGCCGCCTCCAAGCTCGGCCCCTCCACCGCGGTGGTGCTCATCAGCTTCGAGGACGACGGCATAAGAGTAATCCAGGCAGCCGCCCAAAACCCCACACTCTCAAAGCTCAAGTGGTTCGGAGCAGACGGCACAGCGAGGTCTTCGAAGATGGCGCAGCAGATAGGGGCCCAGCTGGCCTCCATCGGCGGATTGACCAGCACCGTTTTCCAGCCCGGCGTGAACCCTCTTCAGAGCAGCTTCATAGCCAAGTTCAGGTCACGCTTCGGGGAGGATCCAGACGCTTACTCCATGAACGCTTACGATGCTGCTTGGCTTGTGGCCCTCTCGGTGATGGCTGCAGGCCAGTACAGCGGGGAAGCCATCGCCAAAGCCCTCCCCACCGTGGCGCAGCACTACTACGGAGTAACAGGAAACACAGCACTAGACCAAACAGGGGACAGGTCAGCGGGAGACTACGCTGCCTGGAAGGTCGTTAAGACGGACACCGGATACACGTGGGTGCTAGCAGCAACTTACAGCAGTGCTACAGACAGCTGGACCCCTATTGCGAGCGGCGGGTGACTTTTAAAGATGCTTATTTCTCCTATTCTTTTCACGCGTAATATCTCTAAGAGGTTTGGCGGTGTTACAGCTCTCAGCAACGTGAGCATTCGTGTCGGGTCGAAAACGCTGTCCCTGATTATTGGTCCGAATGGCAGCGGGAAGTCCACCCTGATAAACGTGATAGGTGGATTGCTGCAGCCGGATGATGGCCGCGTGTACTTCAACGGGAAAGATATCACGAGGCTGTCACCCCACGAGAGGTTCCGTCTGGGCCTCGCGAGGACATTCCAAACACCGCAGTTATTCACAAGCCTAAGCGTCTTGGAAAACGTTCTCGTACCGATGAGAGAGTACTACGAGGAGCGAGTGCTGGAGATACTGTTAAGCGACAGCTGGAGGCTTAGGGAGAAGAGATACGTGGACAGAGCGTTTCAGGTGCTGAAGCTTCTAAACCTGGATCACCTGTGGGATGCTCCCGCATCCGACCTAAGCGGTGGTCAGATGAAGCTCCTTGAGCTCGCGCGGGTGCTCATGAGCGACCCCCAGCTCGTAATCTTAGACGAACCCCTTGCGGGAGTGAACCCCTCGTTGGCTAACGAGATTATGAGTTACCTCAGAACGTTGCGTGACGAGCTCGGGGTTACATTCCTTGTCGTGGAGCACAGGCTAGACATAGCCCTTAAATTCGTAGACTATGTCTATGCGATGCACCAGGGCCAAGTGATAGCCGAGGGCTCTCCCGACACAGTCATCAAGAACCCGGCGGTTATCGAAGCCTACCTAGGTGGGTGAGATTGGGCCTGCTGGACGTCGAGGATCTAGCGGTTGGATATGGGAAAATGGAGATTGTGAGCGAGGTTTCCTTCAGTGTTCACAAAAAGGAGATTTTCGTCATTGTGGGTCCTAATGGGAGCGGTAAAAGCACGCTTCTCAAAGGTCTTTTCGGCCTAGCGAGGGTGTTTAAAGGGCGAGTGTTGTTGAGCGGTGCTGAAATCACCAGTTTGCCACCTCACAAGCGCTCCACCATGGGCCTCGCGTACCTTCCGCAGCTCGGAAACACGTTCGAGAGCTTATCCGTTTACGAGAACCTTGTCCTGGCGGCTCACAACCTTCCTCGCGAGGAGTTCGAGCAGCGCCTCGAGAACGTTCTAGAGATGCTTCCGGCTCTGCGAGACCTCCTTAAACGAAAAGCAAAAACGCTCAGCGGGGGTGAGCGCCAGATGCTGGCGTTAGCTATGAACCTCCTCAGAAATCCGCACGTCTTGATGATGGACGAGCCAACGGCCGCTCTCTCACCAAAGCTGGCGGCTCAAGTCTTCGATCAGATACAAACTCTTCAAAACGAGCACGGCCTCACGATCGTGCTTGTAGAGCAGAATGCCTTGAAGGCGCTGGAGATCGGCGACCGAGCTCTCCTTCTGGTCTCAGGCAGGCCTAGGTTCTACGGTGCAACGTCGGAGTTGTTGGAAAACAGAGAGTTGGGAAAACTCTACTTGGGGCTGTAGGCGTCTCCTGGTGGTTGATGTGCAGGTGCTCCTAGATGTTTTTATTAACGGGTTGGTATACAGCAACCTACTTGCCCTCCTTTCCATCGGGCTCACTCTAGCTCTTCTAACCTCGAAGGTCTCGAACTTCGCTCAGGGGGACTTTGCGGTTATAGGTATTTACTCGGCTTACACCGCCAGCGTTTTGACCCAACTCTCCCCCTACGCTCACATCCCACTCGCCTTCACAGCAGGCGCCTCTGTGGCCGCCGCCATCTACTTTCTCGTGTTCGACAAGCTGAGGGTTCGATCAACTCTCGTCACTCTGATGATAGTTTCGATGGCTATCGACATGATTCTAAGAGCATCAATGCAGCTTTACGCGGATTTCCTCCAGCTCACGTTGCGGGTGTACTCTAGGGGGTTTATATTCAAAGACATAACACTTGACTTTGCGGGCTTTTCTCTCGCCGGAGTACTGATCTTGTCAACTCTAACCACGATGCTCCTCTTGCTGACCCTGTATACTCTTCTCTTTAAAACAAGGGTGGGGATAGCGATGAGAGCGGCGATCGAAAACCCTCAGCTCGCAGAAACCCTTGGAATAAATGTTAGGAAGGTGTTCGCGCTGGGTTGGGCGCTCTCAGGCGGACTGGGAGCTGTGGCAGGAGTGTTTTTACCGTTCCGAATACCCGTTAACCCCGACACTGGTTTTACGCTACTTCTCTCGATATTCGCATCTGCTACAGTGGGTGGCTTGACAAGCCTTACTGGGAGTGTTGTCGGCGCATATATTATAGGCTTTTCCGAGACTTTGTTCACGTATGCCCTCTCAAGCCTGGGGTTGAGCACAGCCTACCGCCCTGCCGTCTCCTTCATAGCCATAATAGTGACTTTACTGCTTGCTCCTAGCGGGGTTGCCTCGTTGTGGAGTAGAAAGAGGTGACATCCGTGGACCTGCTCATGTTCCTAATGGATCTCGGTGTCCTGTACTCCGTCTATGCCATACTCGCAATCTCCGTCGAAATAGAGTACGGAGAACTAGGAATACCTAACTTTGCCAAGTCTGCTATGTATGCCGTTGGCGCTTTCTCCGTCGGCGCGCTAGCCACGCGCATTGGTGTATGGCTCATTGGGGCCACGTGGGAGGGAGACTTCAAGAGCACAAGCTGGATCTACGCGACCATGGTGTCTGAGAAGATAGCTTTGAATCCAATGTTAGGTATCATAGTGTTCGTAGTACCTCTCCTTGTAGCGATACCTGTAGCCGCCTTATTGGGTCTCTTAGCATCATACCCCGCCTTACGCCTTCGCGAGGATTACCTTGGTATAACTCTCATAGCGTTCAGCGAGCTCGTCAGAGTCTTTGCGAGAAACTATGAACCGCTCGTGGGTGGTACATTTGGAGCTGGGATTCCGAACTTTCTGGCATTTCTCCCCGTTCAGCTTAGAAGCATTACACTGCTTTTAATAGCAGTGACGTTCCTAGCTGTAATTTGGCTGTCTTACTATAAACTGACGACATCTCCCTTTGGGAGAGTCCTGCGCGCGATAAGGGATAATGAAGTCGCCGCCCAGAGCCTTGGCAGGAACATAGTTAAGATCCGAGCCACAGTATTAATGCTCGGGTCCATGCTGGCCGCGATTGCAGGTGTGCTCTATGCATTCTACGTCGGCTCCGTCAACCCGGATGACTTCACAATAATGAAGACTTTCATCGTCATCCTCATGGTCGTAATTGGGGGCAGGGGAAACCCACTCGGTCCACTCGTAGGTGCAGGAGTGTACATCGCGCTCGACAGAGCGATAACCTTCGCTAAGCAACAGGTACTGTTACCGTTCGACGTAAACTACTTCTCGTACATCATCTTCGGAACGTTGCTTATACTCGTTGTGATGTGGCGCCCCGGAGGGTTAGTTCCAGAAAAACCTCCTCTCACCGTTCGCAAGGAGTAACATTTTGTTTTTCGGCGATTGTTGAAAAAACATAATTGAGAAGTTAAAGTAATTATCCAGCTTTGCTTATAAAAATCTTTAAGTTACTTAACGATTGCATGACTGGTGAAGCTTAGTGTCAAAAGGCTTAGAGTACTTGCTACGCCCCCGCTCTGTTGCCGTCATCGGCGCATCTCGAAATCCAGAAAAAATAGGCTACCAGGTTGTAAGGAACCTGCTGGAGGGGGGTTTCCCCAAGGAGCGGATCTACCCTATTAACCCCCATGCGGACGAGATACTTGGTTTGAAATGTTACCCGTCCATACTTGACGTTCCTTACGATGTGGATCTGGCAGTGGTGGTTGTACCCGCTCATGCGGTTCCCTCTGTGCTAGAGGAGGCCGGGAAAAAAGGCGTTAAGGCAGTAGCGGTGATAACTAGCGGCTTCAAGGAGATAGGTAACTATGAGCTTGAAAGCAGGCTTGTTGAGATAGCGAAACGGTACGGGATGCGCCTCTTGGGCCCGAACATCGTTGGGATATGCGATACCGTCAAGAAGGTAAATGCCAGCTTTTGCCAGGGGTTGCCTAACCCCGGCGAAGTGGCGTTCATAACTCAGAGCGGCGCGCTAGGAATAGCACTTGTCGGATGGACCAAGCTTAAGGGTATAGGGCTCTCTGACTTGGTGAGCCTCGGCAACAAAGCAGATGTTGACGAGGTCGACCTTCTCGAGTTCTTCGAGGAGGATAACAGTACGCGCGTCATAACCGCTTACCTTGAAGGCATAAGTAACGGACCCCGCTTCATGGAGGTAGCTAGACGTGTTGCGCGGAAAAAGCCGATTATAGTTCTCAAGGCTGGAAGAGGGGCGAGAACCGCTGGGGCGATAAAATCGCACACAGGGTCTCTTGCGGGTAGCTTCGCCGCTTACGAAGCCGCCTTCAAGCAAAGCGGTGTTATTCTCGCTGACAGCTTTATCGATCTCTTCGACTGGGCTGTAGCTCTCGCGAAAAGCCAGCTACCCTCAGGTGAAAACACAGTAATTCTCACGAACGGTGGTGGCGCCGGGATAATGGCCACAGATGCCGCTGAAAAATGGGGCATAAGGCTCATGGATATACCCAGTGACCTCGCCGAGAAGCTCAGGAGACACATGCCCCCCTTCGGGAGCGTGTTCAACCCCGTGGATCTAACGGGAATGGCCGACGCTGAGCAGTACATGGGAGCTATGAAGGATCTCCTTCTCGACCCCCGCGTTGACGCGATTGCAGTTCTCTACTGCCATACAGCTATAACAAACCCCTCAGAAATAGCTCAAGCCATAATTAGGGCGATCAGGGAAACGGGAGTAAGTAAGACGGTCGTGGCCTCATTTATAGGTGGCGAAGAGGTCAGTCAGGCCTGCAGCCAGCTGACCGAGAGCGGTGTACCGTGCTACGAGTCACCCGAGAAGGCTATGGCAGCGCTCGGAGTGCTCTATAAGTATGTTCGCATACGCGAGCGCATAGAGAGGAGGACTTTCCTATCGGTGGACGCTGATACCGACAAAGCCCGCGAGCTTGTTCGGAGGGTGATAAAGGAAGGAAGGTATGTTTTAACTCCCGCCGAGGCCGCGAGGCTCGTGTCTTACTATGGCATGCCTGTTCTCCAGAAAACACTCGTGAGCTCCCCCGACGAGGCGCTCAGGGTAGCGCGTGAGATAGGGTATCCCGTCGTCCTAGAAGTGGAATCACCCGATATACTTCATAAGAGCGATGTGGGTGGCATAGTAGTCGGCGTTGACTCCGATGAGGCTGTAGTAGAAGCCTACAACAGAATAATGGACAGTGTTTCGAGAAAGGCGCCAAACGCTAGAGTAATCGGAATCATCGTCAGAAAGATGGCTGAGAAAGGCAAGGAGGTCGTCATCGGCGTGCACAGGGACCCAGTATTTGGGCCCTTAGTTATGGTTGGGAGTGGCGGCGTGCTTGTAGAGTTGCTAAAGGATGTAAGCTTCAGAGTCGCGCCTCTAGCTCTCGAGGACGCAGTCGAGATGCTGGAAGAGACGAAGATTTACCATGTGCTCAAAGGCTATAGGGGGGAACAGCCTTCAGACATCGAGAGCGTTGTGAACGCTCTGATAAGGCTTTCTAGGCTCGCGCTAGATATCCCGGAAATAGAAGACATAGACATTAACCCATTCTTCGTGTATGAGAAAGGGAAAGGAGCCCTTGCTGTGGACGTTAAAGTCACGTTGAGAAAAATCGACTAACCTACTCGCCTAGCACTTCGATTATCACTCTTCTGTTTGTTCTAGGGCCATCCATCTCAACGAAGAACACGTCCTGCCAGGTTCCTCTGACAACCCTCCCATTGATAACAGGGAGAGTGAGGCTAGCCCCTATTATAGAGGAGGCTACGTGTGCGTGTGCGTTATCGTCGATCCTATTATGTAGCCAGTTTTTACCAGGCGGGAATAACTGTGAAATGTGATCAAGAATGTCTCTAATAAGTCCTTTTTCGTTTTCATTTGCTACTATCGCGCCTGTGGCATGCGGGGCGAAAACTAAGCAAATCCCGTTGATTATGCCACTTTCGGACACCGCCTTCTCGACCTCATCTGTTATGTTAACTAATTCGAACTTTTCCCTTGTTGAGAATGTGAGAGTTTTAACAGCAACTTTCATACTATCCTCTAAAACGAATTCGCCACTTTAAGGTTTATCGCGAGACCTCCCTTAAACACATATGTCTACCCCGACTGTGACTACTCAGGCAGTACGCGAGTGTAAGGTGCGTCACGGCCTAGCACCATTTCCTCAAAGTATGTTAAGCCTCCTATAGCCACTCTTATACCGCTCCTGGCAGCCGCAAAAGCGCAACTGAGCTTGTGCTGTAGTCCTCCTGTGACGTCGATTCCGCTCTCAGAGATTTGGGATAAGGGGTCGCCGGGACGTATCTCTCTGAGCAGTTTTGCGCCTGGCCTGCTGGGAGGGCGGTCGTAAACCCCACTGGACCCCATTAGGTAGACTAGTACATCAGCTTTTAGGGCCTGGGCTAGGTGTGAGGCTATGTCGTCACCTGATAGGATAGCTACAGCGCGTGAAACATCGACAACTGCGTCGCCGTAGAGGACGGGTACAAGCATCCTCTCGAGGAATAGGCCAACGACGTCTGCGTCGAACCTATAGAGGTGTCCGTCTCTCGTCTGAGAAACTGCTGAGGTCTGAACAGACACTGCGGGAACGCCCTTGCTTAAAAGCTTCTCAATGATCTTCAGGTTAAGGTAGCTCATCCAGTACCTCGTCTCGGCGAACCCATATGCCTTCACCCTAGAGAAACCTCCATTTGTCAGTGAATACTTTGCCGCGACAGGGTGCCCGAAAGAACCTCCACCGTGGACAACCACCAACTTCACGCCTTCTTCGTAAAGTTGTAAAACCTTGTCGGCAAATAGGTCGATGTTGCTCTCGCGTAGAGTGAAGGGTCTTGTCTTCTCAGTAATCACTGAACCCCCGAGCTTAACAACGGCGAGCAAAGAGCGCCACCGCGGAGTCAGAACTCGCGTCTTTCAATGAATATTGCCAGGCTCTCGAGCATTCGCCTATAAGGACTATCTGGAAGCTTTTCGAGCGCCTTCAAAGCTGCATCTACGTAGCTCTTCCTTAAACTATCAGCCCTACGATAAGCGTTAGTCTTTTTAATTTCGTTTATAGCCGCGGACACCTCTTCCCAGGATACCTCGTTTTTTCTTAGGACTTGGCTCAGAACGCTATCCTCCCCGAGCTCCTCGAGTGCTAGTAGTACGACGACGTTTCCAAGCTTATGTTCCTTGATGTCGCCGCCGACCTTTTTACCGGTCTTTCCCTCCTCCCCGAAGATGTCTATGATATCGTCACTGATTTGGAAAGCTATGCCAACGTTTTTACCGTAGCTTCGCAAAGCGGTTAGAGCCTCGTCGTCGACGCCCTCAACCGATAGGCCTCCGAAGAAACAGGACGCCTCGATGAGCGCACCTGTTTTCTTCTCAACCATTTCAAGATACTCCTCTAATTTCAGCTTGCGGTAGCGCTTACTGAGAACATACGGCTCATCTTCTCTTCCAGCTTGCTCGAAAAGTATGTCCAAGCGCTCCCCGTCTGTGAGCAGTTTTATGACTCGCGCCATTTCCTCGTGGAAAGCCTCCGGATCCCTGGTATCGTTAAGCGCCTCTGAAATGCTTTCCCTATAGTGAACTGCAACGAGTATAGCAGTGCTAAGGCCGTACTTCTTCCACACCGTTGGCATACCTCTTCTAACCTCGCTGTGGTCGATAATGTCGTCGAGGATCAGCGAGTAATTATGTGCGAGCTCAACACCGGCTGCTGCAGGGTACGCCTCCTCAGCGTTACCTCCGACGGCTAGAGCTGAAAGAAGCGTGAGGGCTGGGCGGACTCTCTTGCCACCCATTTTAATCGGATACAACACAGCTTCCGCGAAGTCAGGGTGAGCATTCCTCAGAAGGTACTTCTCCATGACCGGGTCAACTCGCTTACCATACTCAACCAGCAAATCGAGGGGATTCACCGTTGCCGCTCCTTCCACGCTTCAGAACAAACAGAGATGAGATATATCGATTGTGGCTCATCCTCAGTGCTGCGTTTAAGAAATGGCTAAGTAAGCCTGAACTTTCACGCCCAACGAAACCTAAGCAAACATTTAAAGTATCATTGACAGCTAAACCGTGGAGTCGCTATGGACGTATTCTTGCTCGGGCATTTAGTCGTGGACGTGCTGGTAGTTCGAGGGAACGTTAGGCGGAGCCTTGGGGGCACTGTGACCTACGGTGCCATAGCTGCCCTCAGGCACAGAGCGAAGCCTTACATTATATCTAAGATAGGCCTGGATTTTCCGGACGAGTACCTGCTTTTCCTCGCAAGAAGCGGCGTCGACACAACGTACATCTCAGTGTCAAAGGATCTTCCTACCACGAAGTTCAAGCTCGTCTACGAAGACTCTGAGAGAACACTGTACCTGCTCTCGAGGTGTGAAGATATTCTCTCAAGCGATGTGCCATTAGAGAAAATTAGGGGGTCTATAGCAGTCATAGGGGCTCTCGTAGGGGAAGTTGCACCAAGTGTGATCCAGGAGATCTCCGAGCGAGCGTCACTTGTGGTAAGCGACCTTCAGGGCTACTTGAGGCGGGTCGGTCCCGACAGGAGAGTTTACTTATCCTTCTCGAGGGAGGCGTTACTCGTAATATCGCTCTCGAACATTGTTCATGCGGAAGTCAGTGAAGCAAAGGCTCTCTTCGGAGACGCCCCATCCCAGCAGCTTGCGAGGAAAATTGTTGATGAAGGCGCAGCCATAGCGTTGGTCACAATGGGTGCTGACGGCGGTTACGTGGCGACCAAGGAGAAGGTGCTCTTCGTGCCTCCAGCCGAGACAAATCGCGTTGTAGACAGGACTGGAGCAGGAGACGTTTTCACCACAGTTTTCGCAATCGAGTATCAACGCTCCGGGGACATTAAGGATGCGGCGAGCTACGCGGCCGCCGCGGTGTCGTACCTAATCGAAAAGCCGGGCGTAGACGGTCTCAGGAACAGGTGGGAGCTTTCGCGGAGGGCGGAGAAGGTGCTCGAGAGTATTAAGGAAATTTAGCTTTTACTGATAAAAGCTTTATTTATCAATCAAAACATTATTACTTGATGAAGCCACTGTTGAACGAGGTTAGTTCGAGGATAAAGGAAGCGCGAGAGGTGCTGGGTCCCGTAATTCACCGAACACATCTTCTTCCTAGTAGGACTCTGGGCGACATCACTAAGGCAGAGGTCTTCCTGAAGCTTGAGAATCTTCAAAAGACAGGTGCTTTCAAGGTGAGAGGGGCTTACTACAAGATAAGCAAGTTAAAGAGGGCTGAAGGCGTCACGCGAGTAGTGGCCGCCAGCTCGGGAAACCATGCGCAAGGCGTTGCATACTCAGCGTCGTTACTGGGGGTAGACGCGACGATATTTATGCCTCGCTACACACCTTTCTACAAAGTTAATGCTACTCGAAGTTACGGCGCCCAGGTTATCCTATACGGGGAGACGTATGACGACGCTTACAAGAAGGCTGTAGAATTCGCAGAAGAGCAGAAAGCGCCCCTGATACACCCCTTCGACGACCTGGATATAATAGCTGGACAGGGAACCATAGGCGTCGAGATTTTTGAAGATGCGCCGAACGTGGATGTTGTCTTGGTTCCTGTGGAAGGCGGGGGCCTTATCTCGGGTATAGCTGTGGCCCTGAAGAAACTCAACGAGCGAATAAAGGTTATTGGTGTGCAGCCTTCCGGGGCGCCGGCGATGTACCTCTCCTTTAAGCAGAGGAAACTCGTCGAGACACCTAATGTTTGGAGCATTGCGGACGGGGTTATTGTAAAAAGACCCGGAGAAACCACACTGAGGATAATGGAAGAGACCGTGGATGATGTTGTTCTGGTGGACGATAAGGACATAGCTAGAGCTGTTTTCATCCTTCTTGAGCGCGCGAAAACTGTTGCCGAACCAGCTGGGGCTCTTTCCGTAGCCGCGCTGCTCTCAGGGGCTGTAGAGGCTAAAGGGAAGCGTGTGGTTGCCGTGGTCTCAGGGGGCAACATTGATCCGTCGATGCTATCAAGGATAGTTAACCAGGTTCTTTTCATAGAAGGTAGGCAGGTCAGGATTAGAGGCATGCTTCCTGACAGGCCAGGCCAGTTGAAGAAAGTGGTTGACGTCATCGCGGAGCTTGGACTTAACATCGTGTCCATCGACCATGAACGCGTGAATCCTCTGGTTATACCGGGAATGGCGCAGGTAACGCTCGGATTGGAAGTCCCCTCGAAGGAGTCCGTGAACCTGCTTTTAGTAAAACTAAAAGAGCTCGGCTTGAACTTTGAAGAGGTGGCCTGAATGACAAAACGAATACTCTTCACTCCCAATGCTCCGAAACCCATCGGGCCTTACAGTCAAGCTGTCGAAGCGGCAGGGTTTGTTTTTGTCTCGGGGCAGATACCCATAGACCCGCAGACGGGCAGCATCGTCGAAGGGGGAATAAAGGAACAAACGAAGCGCGTCCTGGAGAACATAAAGGCTATACTAGAAGAATCGGGACTCACGATGGAGGATGTCGTCTATGCTACTGTTTTCCTCAAGGACATCAGACTCTTCAACGAATTTAACGAGGTATACTCCCAGTACTTTCAAAGAGAGCCTCCAGCGAGAGTGACGGTTCAAGTTGCGGATCTACCTCGAGGAGCCCTAGTGGAGATATCAGTGATAGCTTTTAAGAAATAAGGATTTTTCCCTGATTATGAGTAAAATCCTTTCCTACGATAGTCGTGCTCGTTTCCCCTTTTATCCAAGGACGCGGAAAAGTTAATATTCTGTCTTTGGCAGAAAGAGTAGGAGCGGGGGTGCCCGAGCTAGGTCAAAGGGGGCGGACTCAGGCTCCGCTGGCGTCGGCCTGCCCGGGTTCGAATCCCGGCCCCCGCACTTTCCAGATATCCCACCATCGTTCTCAGTTTTCCTCGTTATCGCATTTTCAGCCTATATTTTTTCCTGCCTCTTGTCTATTGGAGAAAAATGTTTATAGACTAGCCCCCTCTACGAGAAGAGGGTAAAAATGGTTAGGGTATTCCACGTCGAAGAGAGAGTTAAGATTCCAGAGAACGTGAAGGTGCAGCTAGAGGGCAAGAAGGTAAGCGTTGAGGGTCCTCTCGGTAAGGTTGAGCGCGACTTCAGCTTCGCGAAGAAGATAGAACTGTCCATTGAGGATGGCTTCATTAAGGTTGAGGCTTACCTGGCAAACAAGCGTGAATACTCGCTTGTAAAAACCATAGCGTCTCACATAAACAACATGATAATAGGAGTAACTAAGGGTTTCCGGTATAAGATGAAGGTCGTCTATGCTCACTTCCCAATGACGCTTAAGGTCGACAAAGACAAAGTGATGATCGAAAACTTCCTGGGCGAGAGGGGCAAGAGGTACGCTGAAATCCTACCTGGAGTTAAAGTGAAGGTGGAGAAAGAGGACGTTATCATTGAGGGTGTGGACAAGGAGGCTGTCGCCCAAACTGCGGCCAATATACACCATGCGACGCAGCTAACTGGAGATAGGAGACCCAGCCCGCACGGGCGTGAGGGCACAGGCCCCGGTGTGCTCGACGGCATATATCTCTACGCCGTTGAGTATCTGAAGTCATAAAAATGAAGTCATAAAAATAAGGAATAGTTCATGGAACTCCACATCGGAGTGGATGACACAGACTCACCGGAGGGTTTTTGCACCACCTATCTGGGTTATGAGCTAGTGGTTGAGTTCCAGAGGAGAGGCTACAGGTTTCTGGATTTCCCTTATCTGGTGCGTTTAAACCCTAACATACCTTTCAAAACGAGAGGGAATGCTGCGATATCTATCCACCTCGACGTGCCTGAAGATAAAATTCCAGAAATTGTAGATACTGTTGAAGAGTTTGTTTTGAGGCGCTCGGAGCATCACGGTAAAACTTCGCCCGGCTTTGCCCTGTTGAAAGGAGGGGTTACCGACACCCTACGAGAACTGTACCGGGCCGCGTTGACGAGCCTGGTCCCACGTAGCTACGTCGAGGAACTTGTTGCTAGCGGGGTGTTAGATGTCATGGTTTTTCGGCTCGGGAAGGCTAGGGGCATTGTGGGGGCCCTAGCGGCCATAGGCGCCTACCCCCTGAGGGACTACACCTACGAACTACTGGTGTATAGGGACCCGAGCTTCAGAGGGCCAAAGACCGTTCTAGATGAAGGGGTTATTATAGAGATAGATAGGAGATTCAGACCCACAGTTTTCGCTACGTATGATTACTCCGAGCGCAGGTCCCTCGTAACACCCCGCGGTCCTGACCCTGTTCTAATGGGGTTTAGGTCTCTGAGCGCCGAGACCCTGCTTGAAGTGCTAGAGAAATACCTTAAAGGGCGCATCAAGAGCCTTGGTGCCACAGGGTTTATCCTGTACAAGAGTAACCAGGCGACAAACGCTCACCTTGCGTTCAAGAAGCGGGTGGCGGAGATTAGGCCCTATGACTCAGTAATCCTCGAAGCGACTGTGAAAGGCAGGCCTTTAGTTCTCGAGGGAGGGCACGTCAAGGTCGAAGTATGCGATGGTAGCGGTTGCATCGACTCGATGTTCTATAAGGAGACTGGGAGGCTCAACAGGGTCGCGAGGTTGCTCAGAGAGGGTGATGTTGTGGAAGTCGGAGGAGGAGTTATCCCTAGAAGGGTTTTAACGTTGAACGCGGAGTTTCTACACGTGCTCTCAGTCAAACCAATTGAGAGTGTCTTGAACCCGTTATGCCCCGTATGCGGTTCGCGCCTAGAATCCGCCGGGAGGAATAAAGGATACAGGTGCCGCAAGTGCGGGTTCCGCGGCAAGTTTCTTGCCAAAAACCGGGAGGAGCTACCAAGGATACTGGAGCCTGGTCTATACGTTCAGAGCACTAGGGCTTACAGGCATCTGTCCCGACCGTTAGAGGTATACGGTTTAGAGAGAAGTTTTACGGCGGTTCTCTCCCCAGTAGCTGGCCCCCTCTAGTCACGCTCACTCACGCTTATATTACTTCTAGGAGAGTGCTCTACGCGGCCCCCTGCAGTCAGAAAAATCTTATATGCGTAACTTGTGTTGCAAGAGCGGCACAGGTGTGGAGAGATGGTTCGCTACAAACAGGTCTCAGATATCATCAAGATAATGAGGAACGTTGAGCAAGTGAGGAATATAGGTACCCTAGCGCATGTTGATCACGGCAAAACGACGACTTCTGACTCACTGCTCATGGGCGCTGGTATCCTGAGCCCCAAGGTAGCTGGCCAAGCGTTGGCTCTGGATTACGTCGAGATCGAGCAACTTAGACAGATGACAGTGAAGGCTGCTAATGTGTCGCTTTACCACGAGTGGCAGGGTAAGCCTTATGTAATCAACCTCGTAGATACTCCGGGGCACGTAGACTTCACCGGACACGTTACTAGGAGCCTTCGAATGATGGATGGAGGCATAGTAGTTGTGGATGCTGTCGAAGGCGTTATGACACAGACCGAGACCGTTGTGAGGCAGGCTTTACAGGAGTACGTTAGGCCGTTGCTATACATAAACAAAGTAGACAGGCTTATAAAGGAGCTAAGGTTAGAGCCTAGGGAAATCCAGCAGCGGTTTGTAGAAATCGTTAAGGAGTTTAACGGTCTGATAGAGCTTTACGCGGACAAGGAGTTCAGGGATAAATGGAAAGTTGATTTCGCGAAGGGCCAGGTCGCATTCGGTAGCGCTTTGCACAAGTGGGGGCTCACAGTACCCCTAGCTGCAGAGAAGGGGGTAAAGTTCGACTACATAATCGATGCATACATGCATGACAACAAAGAGCAGCTTGCACAGGAGTTCCCGCTCTACGTGGCTCTGCTCGACATGGTCGTAGAGCATATACCCAATCCGAGGGAAGCCCAGAGGTACAGGGTACCTAAGCTCTGGCGCGGCGATTTGAATAGTGAAATAGGAAAGGCAATGCTGGAGTGCGACCCGGACGGTCCGACGGTCGTTGCGGTGAGCAAGATAACCATAGACCCGCATGCCGGGCACGTTGCTACAGGCAGAGTTTTTAGCGGTACTGTGACAGAGGGGCAAGAACTTTACCTTGTAAATGCTAAGGATACCGCTAGAGTCCTGCAGGTAGGTCTATACATGGGACCGTATCGAGAGAAAACCGACCAGATCTCGGCCGGAAACATAGTTGCTATGCTTGGGCTGGAGAAAGCCAGGGCCGGCGAAACCGTCGTAGACACAAGGTTCAAGGAAGCTATGGTGCCCTTCGAGCACCTGGCCTATGTCGCTGAGCCTGTGGTAACGATTGCTCTAGAACCGAAGAAGAGCAGCGATCTGCCTAAACTGGTTGATATTCTTCGAAAGCTCGCTATTGAGGATCCAACTCTAAAAGTGTATATCAACCAAGAAACGGGCGAGTACCTCCTAAGCGGAGTTGGCACACTGCACCTCGAGATTACGCTTTGGGAGCTCAAGCAGAGAACAGGCATCGACATCGTGACCTCGCCGCCTATAGTACGCTACAGAGAGACCATCCGCGAAAAAGGCCAGGTGTTCGAGGGTAAATCCCCCAACAAGCACAATAAACTGTACTTCTATGCTGAACCCCTTAACGAGGAGACGATAAAGCTCCTTCAAGAGGGTAAGGTCTACCCAGACCAGGATTGGCGTGAGAGAGCGTCTATTCTAAGGGAGTACGCTGGCTGGGACACTGATGAAGCTAGAAATATCTGGGACATCGACGAGAACTTCAACATAATCGTAAACAAGACAACGGGCATACAGTATCTCAGGGAGGTGCGGGACACAATAATTCAGGGCTTCAGGTGGACTATGGAGGCTGGTCCGCTGGCACAAGAGCCCGTAAGAGGCGTAAAGGTGGTCTTGGTTGACGCTGTTCTTCACGAGGATCCAGCGCATAGAGGTCCCGCGCAGATAATGCCAGCCACAAAGAACAGCATAATGGCGACTTTGCTATCGGCCAAACCCACGCTTCTAGAGCCTATACTGAAAGTGGACGTCAAAGTGCCGACAACTCACGTAAGCGGGGTTCTGAACGTCCTAAACAGACATAGAGGTAAGATAATAGGAATGGAAGAGAAAGGGATGATCATGCGCGTCCTCGCCGAGCTCCCTGTGGCTGAAAGCTTCAACATAGCCGATGAGCTGCGCGAAGCAACGCAAGGTAGGGCTTTCTTCGCCTATGAGTTCTACCGCTGGGCCCCTGTCCCCGCATCACAACTAGAAGAGATCGCTCTTACCATAAGGGAACGCAAGGGGTTGCCGAAGCGGCTTCCTAGAATTGAAGACTTTATCGGACCCTAGCTGCGCCTGTCTCATCCGCCCTCCTCACTTTTCTGAGAGCCCTCTAGCGGGGTCATGGATCCCCTTTTGGGGGCTTTTTAGAAAGAGCTTCGCCGCGTTAACGCAGGCTCCCAGTCTCTGCTGTGAGTTATGTTGCAGCTGGGGAAGCGCTACCACCGCTTCCCCAGCTCTACCCCACATGCTCCGCAAACGGGGCACTGCTTCCAAGAGAAATTGCCGTGCGGCTGGAACCGCCTCGCTCCATCATAGAGTGCTAGTTTCTCAAGTCTCTCCGCGACCATCAACAGGGGTCGCCGTAGCTTTGCTCCCCTAGGCTCCCTGCCCGGAGCACATCTGCTACAATTACGACGGTGTAGCCCTGGCCCCTCCGCCTCCTGACCAGGTTCCGTAGCTCCCGGAGCACGCCTCTAATCCAATCGTCGTTCACCCTTTGAACCTTCCTCGACGCCTGACTCGCAACCCTCTCGGCGCGCTCCGGCATCAGGATCACCTTCGCTCTCAGCCTCTTAGTGATCCTCAGCGCCTCCTCTACAGCGTAGCCTGTTCTCTGCAGCTCTTCGATGCCTCTCTTCCTTGAACCTCTGGAAGGCTCCATTCCATTTACCCAACTCGGAGTAGCTGGTCATAATGGCCGCAAGGAGCCTCAGCAGAGTCGTATTCGGAGGCTTAACCACGCGGTGCGCCACTAGCCTCAACCCCCTTGCAGTGAGCTTCAACGTGAGCTTAATGCTGTCGAATCGCTCCAAGTCCTCGAGCACAGTCCTGGCCAGCGGGGACTTCAGCCTCATCGAGATGCCGGCACTCGGAACGCAGAACTCGCCCCCTCGAGGCGTCGAGCACCACAAGGGCATTGATTGCGCCGTGCAATATCTCGCCATTGCCGACCAACGCCCCTTTCACGAAGCCCGTGCGACGCTACCTCTCCAGCCCCTATGCGGTGTGCCTGGTGTTCCTCGTGGCGAAGGCCTTGCTGAGCGGCTTCAGCTCCCTTAGGCGCCACAGCGTCCTAACGAGGCCAGTGAGCTCAAGCCACCTTGCCGCACTCTCCCACACCTCCCCACTAAACCCGACAATCATGGCTAAGCGCTAGGGGGGTTATAAGCGTTCACAGATGCTATGACCGGTAGGAGAGTAGCCGCGAAGGCTTTGCTCGAACCCCCTCCCACAACCTCCTCTCCAAGCCTTCATGGTACAGGGAATGCGCGGGCCGGACACGGGAGGAGACAAGGGAAAAACTGAAAAAGCGCCATTGCTACGTGGGTCTTAAAATATACGAAGAAAGAGCTCTAAGAGAACCTATCGGAAATTTCCCTGAACCTCTGCGAGAGCTTCCGAAGCTCGATATCAATTCTCTCGACTCTCTCTTGATACTCTTTCTTCTCGAGCCTTCCAACCCTATAATCTCTTTCAGTCCTCTCGAGTTCACTAAGTTTCTCTCGTATGAGAGCACTAACTGACTGAAGTTCAGCGGCTATCCTCCGCCCCTCATCACCAAGCTGACCTAAAATTTTTGCAACCTCGGTTTCGAGCGAGGCGTCCTTCTTCTCATATTCTCGAATCGCAGACGTAATCCTGGCTGTTCCGGCCCGCCTCTCCCTTAAACCACGCAGGTGCTCTATTGTCGAAAGCAACAGCTCTTCCCGACGCGAGAGGTTCCTTTGTAGCTTCTCAAGGAATTCGCGGGGGAGAGCCGTCTGCTCGAGGACTTTTTTCTTAGCTTTCTCAACGGGTCTGTGTTGCAACCGGGTAAGCGCATAGATGCCACCTCCAACCGCGGCAATCAAGATGACAAACAGAATAGCCGTGTACCCTGAAGACTGTTGCTGGAGTGAAATACCGGTTACTGGAATGCTTGGATACGTGTCCGGTAAGAAGAGAGGGCCGACTGGTTTAAGTAAATAGCAGTGCATCGCGTTCTCAACGCTTTCCTCTGCTACAAACTCCATCGGTAGATCTAAAGTTCCCCTGATGCATACCTTAACGCGGTAATTCGTGACCGTTGCCCCCCACCCAAGGAATGCATTTATGCTTGAAGACTGGCTCACGTGATACCTTAAGGTCAAGGTCGTTCGTTGTCCTCTCATCTGCACAGATGAAATTAGGTTCAGCATCACAAGCGTGGAGTTAGAGTAATTGTATGTTCTCCAGTAAGTGGCAGGGTAGGGACCGAGTACTCCGGATGCGCCGTCGAACGTGTAGCCTTTCGGGAGGTTCAGTGAAAGCGTTGATATTGGGTAGTTTGAGAGTGCCACTATCTCTATGGAGTCAAGGAATACGAATCTCCCAGGCTCTATGAGGATAGTCCTGTTGAGCTCCGCTATTTGCCCCACCGGGATCTGATAAATAGGAGCCTCGCCTTTGACGATGTCCAGTGAGCTCGGAGAGGCCGTGAGATTGTAGTTAACCTGAGAGCCCGTCACTTTTCCCAGCGTGGAGTTAAGGGTGACTCCTGATGCAAACGACGCTACTCCTGTTACATTCGTTACGTATCCTAGAGGGCTGAGCGGAACGGGAAAGCTAACCTCTATTTTTTGATCCGTAGTGTTGATGGCACTGAACACAAAAGTGAAGTTGACTCTGCTGACAGGAGTCTGGAACTTGAACGAGACTATGTTCCCGTCCTTAACGCCTATTACTGGAGGCTGTGAGGGGGGCCGTGCAAGTCCCAAAACCAGTTTATCCGTAACGCCTGACAGGTTGAAGGAGATATACGTAACGGGGTTTTGGAGCTCTAAGCTATAGAATACCAGACCATACCCGTACTCTAGTCTGGCAGTAACGGTGGCCTTCGCCGGAGGCATCGCCTGTGAAGTCGCGTACTGGGATATCGCAAGTACCGTGAGAACCAGCAGAGCGATACATCTGGCACTCAGGGTCACTTTACTCAAGCCAACCCCCTGCACCTTACTTCTACACGAAATTTATTAGTTTCGCAAAAATGCATCCTGGCACTCTTTCACCTCCAAACCTTCGCGAGGTTACGACAGTGCCCTCTTATGATATTCAAGCGGACAGCTTCTGGAGCAGGTGTTGTTTTTATTACGCCTTTTGTAACGCTTACAAGAAGTGCGTCGACATGAAGGTATTCATAGAGACTTATGGATGCTGGCTCAACAAAGGAGAGAGCGATATAATGAGGACGTTGCTGTTGCGTGCCGGCCACGTCTTCGTGGAGTCACCCGAGGTAGCGGACGTAGTTGTGGTAAATACGTGTGCCGTTAGGGGTGATACTGAGGTTAAAATGTTCAGGAGGCTAAGGGAGCTGGAGGAGTTGAGGAAGAAGCTGGGCTTTAAGCTGGTCGTTGCAGGCTGCCTTGTGAATGTTCGACCAAAGTCCATATTATCGATCGCGCCTGAAGCTAGTCTCATAGAACCGGATTCTCTTGAAAAGATAGTAGAGGTTGTTCAAAACAGCGGGCAAGTTCTCGAGCTTAGAACTTACCCCCGTGCAAGAACCACACTACCTGAGCACCGGGGAGGAGTAACCTATGTTCTACCGGTCCAGTCGGGTTGCCTGGGGTCCTGCGCGTTCTGCATAGAATGGGTGACGAGAGGATTTGGTGTGAAAAGCTACCCTGTGGAAGCTATCATCGAGGCCGTTAGAGACGCAGTGAGAAAGGGGGCCAAGGAAGTTTACCTGGTGGGGCAGGACCTAGCGGCGTACGGCTACGACCTAGG
This sequence comes from Infirmifilum tikiterense, assembly GCF_054696565.1. The sequence goes on along the minus strand of NZ_CP182482.1, from coordinate 355,373 downwards.
CACGAACCTTGCAGGTCTAGTGAGGAGAGTACTTGAGGAGGTTGACGGCGAGTACAGGATCAGAATAGGAATGATGGAGCCCATGTTACTTTCCAAGCAACTCGACGCCCTCGTAGACTTGATGCACGACGGCAGGGTCTACAGGTACTTCCACATACCAGTGCAGGCAGGAGATGATCGCGTTTTAAGGTTGATGAATCGCAAGTACACCGTCCGCGAGTACAAATCGTTGATCCAGAGAATACGCTCCGCCGGGTTTACTTCTAGCGTGGCGACGGATATCATAGTTGGCTTTCCGGGCGAAGACGAAGAGGCCTTTAAAAACACATTGAGACTAATAGAGGACGTTAAATTTGATAAAGTCCACGTGGCCAGGTACACCTTAAGGCCATTCACAAAGGGATACGTTATGAAGGGTGTTCCAGAGCCTGTGAAAAAGGAGAGAAGCAGGATCGCCTCTGAGGTATCACTGCGAGTAGCTTACGAGGTGAATAAAGAGTACGTGGGACGCCTCTCCGACGTTCTGGTAAACTCAGTATCAGCAAAGGGGGATTTTGTTGGTAGAACCATCGAGTACAAGCCCGTGATCCTCAGGGGCTATGATCTCAAGCTGGGTGAGACAGTTAAGGTGAAGATAAGGGAGGCCACCTCGCTAGCTCTCATAGGAGATATCGTAGATTAAACCTCAATAACTTGGTTTCGGAAAGGAGAGGGCTAAGCCCAGCTCAGTAGGTACTTCCTTTGCTCCTCGGTGAGCCTCTCGATCTTCACGCCCAAGGACTTAAGCTTCAATGAGGCTATCTTGCGGTCAATACTCTTTGGAAGCTTGTATACCTTCTTGTCCAGCCCGGTGCCTTTCTCAACCAGTAGTTTAACTGCTAACGCCTGGTTCCCGAACGAAAGGTCCATCACCTCGCTGGGGTGACCTTCGGCGGCAGCCAGGTTCACGAGCCTGCCCTCGGCTATAAGGTAAAGCCTTCTGCCGTTTGGTAGAGTGTACTCTTCAACGTGCTCGTTTATCCTCCTCTTACCTGTCGCGATCTTCTCGAGATCGCGCACAGAGATCTCAACGTTGAAGTGTCCGGCGTTAGCGAGAAGAGCTCCATCCTTCATGTGCAAAAAGTGGTCGGCTCGTACGACGTCGGTATTACCGGTTGCGGTGATGAACAGGTCTCCCATAGTCGCTGCTGTGGCCATATCCGCAACGTTGAAGCCTTCGTAGTACGCTTCAAGCGCTTTTATGGGATCCACCTCAACTACTGTCACCCTCGCTCCCATGCCCCGCGCTCTCCACGCAATGCCTCTTCCAACCCACCCGTACCCCACAACGACTACGTTCTTACCAGCCAGCAGGATATTTGTGGCTCTGAGTATTCCGTCGATCGACGACTGCCCGGTTCCAAACCTGTTGTCAAACATGAACTTAGTGAGTGAATCATTCACGGCGATGACGGGGTAGAGGAGTTTCCCCTCCTTCTCCAAAGCCCTTAGCCTTATAACACCTGTGGTCGTCTCCTCAGTGCCTCCCCGTACTCTTCTGGCAAGACCCGGGTTTAAGATGCTAGACCCTATCTCGTAGTCCAGCCCACCCTTCTCACCGAGAGCGATCTTATGTAGCATTACAGTTAAGTCTCCTCCATCATCCATAGTGATGTCGGGCTCGATGGATGCCGCGGACGCGATAGCCTCAAAGTACTCTCTCTCACTCATGCCACGCCAAGCGTAAACATGAATGCCTTCTTGAACAAGGTAGGCAGCCACGTGATCCTGCGTGGATAGAGGGTTTGAAGCCGAAAGAGCAACCTCAGCCCCGGCGTCTCGGAGCGTCAACATGAGGACAGCTGTCTCTTTCGTAACGTGCATACAGGCGGCGACTCTGACTCTCTTCAAGGGGCTTTCGCGCGAAAACCTCTCTCTTATGAGCCTTAGGACCGGCATCTGCCGCTCAGCCCACTCAACGGCGAGCCTGCCTTTGTCAGCCAAAGATAGGTCACGAATCCTACACTCGGGCACCAAATATCACCCTCCAGCAAGAAGGGCATCTGCCAAAAAAACTTAATGCGAGTGAGTTAAAGGAGTGCCTCGTCGAGGTACCTAGCGCACTGGCAACGTCTCTCAGCGGGTATTCTAGGTATGAGATCCACCAGTAGTCTCCTAACCTTCTCAGTGTTCTCAGCCATGACGCGTGCCACCTCGTGAGCGGTGACAGGTTTCTCAGCCCACACATCGTAATCTGTGACCATAGCGATGTTGAGGAAGCACATTCGGGCCTCGCGAGCTAGGTTAACTTCAGGGACCAGCGTCATCCCGATAATGTCCGCACCGAAGCTTCTCCACAGCCTGGACTCAGCCCGAGTGCTAAATCTAGGTCCCTCAATGCACACGTAGGTTCCTTTATCGTGTACTCTTATACCCAGCCTTCGAGCGGACTCTATGCATAACGAGCGGAGCTCCGGGCAGAATGGATCAGCCATAGATACGTGGGCGACCACAGGACCGTCGTAGAAGGTGAGTTCGCGCCTCTTCGTCATATCAATAAATTGGTCTGTACACACGAAGTCTCCAGGTTTGTAGTCCTCACGTAAGCTTCCAACCGCTGAGACAGAGATTAGCCTCTCTACACCAAGCTCTTTGAGGGCCCAGATATTGGCGCGGTAGTTGATCATGTGGGGCGGGATGCTGTGCCTTTTCCCGTGGCGGGGGAGAAAAGCGACCTTTACTCCCTTAATCTCACCAACCATGATTTCCGAAGAGGGGGCTCCGTAGGGGGTGTGCATCTTGTACTCTTGGACGTTCTCGAGGAAGTCTGGAGAGTAAAGACCAGATCCTCCGATTATACCTATTTTTACTCGAGGAGGTGCTTGTGACACAAGAAGTCAATTCTCAAGGCCGTATAAAACTTTTGGCAGTTTTTACAGATGTATGTTAATTTTATCATCTGAAGAGGCTGTAATTCCCAGCATCTCTTTAACGTGCTCAGAAAACTCCTTCCTGAAGCCGCAAACAGGGATGACCACTTGGGGCTCACTCGCGGTCACGTACTCTACGAGTTGCCGGAAGTCCCCGTGGCTACTCAGCGGAACCCCCGTCTTAACCGCCCAACCAGTGAGCGATAGTGTGAAAACTTTCTTCGGGAACTTTCGTGAAAGTCGCGCTACAAGGGGGAATCCCTGCTTAGGTGTGTTGCTGATAGCGTAGCGCCCGAGTATCTCACCGAACTCCTCGTATACTTCATTGTACTTCGCGATCTCTGACTCCACGATGACAGGTATATGGGTGGACATGCTCAATAAAGCAGTTACCTCTTGGGCTACACCAAGCCTCCTTGCTTTTAACACGATTTCATCATCCTCTCTCTCCTTTAAAATCGAGATGATCTTAGCGTAGATCTCTTTTCTTTCTGGAAAAACGTAATCAGGGCTACCGTATGTCGCGTCGATCAGCACAACGTCTCCCTTTAGGGGCTTAGCCGGCTGGAGGACGATGCGTCTCTCGAGGTTAAAATCCCCCGTGTACACTACCGTCAGATCACCGATCACTACTCGGAATTGGAGGCTGCCGATAATATGTCCTGAGTGAAAAGCCTCAATGCTTAAACCTTCAACTTCCAGCGTTTCACCCGGGTTAACCTCGATAATGTTTTTCAGCCTGCGAGCAGGGTCTATGATCCTTCTGGTTGCCGGGCTCATGAGTATATGGGTTTTCTGGGAGAGCTTTCGTAAAACGCTCGGCGAGTAATGATCCTGATGCGCGTGCGAGACGAGGGTTACGGCTGGCTTGCCCGTTGGAAGCGTGAGGGGGTCAAAAGCGATACTTAATGAGTTATAGCCGAGAAAAACCCCTTTACTAACGATTACTTCTAGAGTTCTCATCGAATAACCTTTATCCTGTCTGCCTCCACGACCAGCCTGCCGCTTCGAGCAAGTCTCTCGAGTGCGAGTCTGTAGTACCGTTCCCCGACATCTATCCCGTACCAATCCTTGAAAGCCTCTACGAGCTCGTTGTATGTCCACTCGGTTTTTCCGGATTTAGTACTTTCGGAGATTATTTTCTCGAAGAAGTTAGTGGTGTCCTCCGCACGCGTCCAGGGATACTGGTACCATACCCACTCTTTAACCTCGTCGACATAGTAGTCCGGCTTGATCTTAGCCACGCTGCTGATCCACTGCATTACGGCCACTCTCAGCTCCGCGGGCGAGTACTTTCTTTCTATATGCTCGCGGGCCACGATGATAGAGTCCCCGGTATCGCATATGTCGTCTACTAGCAAAACCCTCTTACCCTTTAAATCGGCCTCAAACCCGTACTTCACATGGGCTACAGCGGTGATCTCTGCGGCCCTGCCCCAGTGAAGAACCTGGACACTGACCAGATCGTTTACGTCAAGGAAGTCACAGAGAAGGCGTGCGGGCACGTAGCCCCCTCGCGCTATCGAAACAACAACATCCGGCTTCCAACCGCTCCTCTCTATCATGCGCGCGAGCTCATAAGTCCAGTTCAGGATCTCATCCCAGCTAACCAGCTTCGTGTTAACTCGGGGCACGATAACCTCTACATGGCGACGTTACTTAAAACTTTGTCTCGACCGCGCCTGGCCTCATCTGCCCCCTTCACTGATTCGAGGGCCCCCTAGGGTCATGGGTCCCCTTGCGGGGTGGCCGCATTCTAGCGGCCTTCAGCCCGCGTCGCCGCGGGCACATACCCTCCTCGCGCCGCGCGCGGCACCCGGCGGGCGGCCGTGGGGCCGTGCCGGGAACTGGGGCCGGGGCCTGCTGGCCTTTCTCTGGTGCCGTGGGTCGGGGCTCTAGGGTGCTGACTGAGCCAGCTCTGCAGTGCTTCGAGGTGCTTTTCTGCTCTGCAGGCCTTTAGGAAGAGCTTCGCGGCGTTGTAGCACGCTGCCCAGTCCCTAGTCCACTCCAAGCCGCACTTGGGGCAGCGGTAGTACCTCCTCCTTACCTCTACGCCCCAGGTTCCGCACCTGGGACACTGCCTGCCCGAGACGTTGTTCTCCGGCTCGAACCACCTAGCGCCCTCGTAGAGCACTAGGTTCTCCAGCCGCCTCGCGATTCTCAGCAATGTTCGCTGTAGCTGTGAGCCATTCAGGGACTCGGCTTGCGGTACGTCCGCGATGACTACAACGGTATAGCCCTGGTCCCTGAGCTTCCTGATCAATTCTCTCATCTCCTTGAGCACGCCTCTAATCCAATCGTCGTTGAGCTTCTTCACTTTCCTCGACGCCTGTCTTGTTATTCTCTCAGCGCGCTCCGGAGTCATGTTCACCTTCGCCCTGAGCCTCTCAGCGAGCCTCAAGGCCTCCTCCACCGCTGGGCCTCTCCCCTCTCTCTGCAACTCTTCGACGTCCCTCCTTTCCCTAAACCTTTTGGCGGCCTGCTCCCATATCTTAACCTTAGAGTAGCTACGCATAACGGCCGCGAGGAGCCTCAGCAACGTGGTGTTGGGCGGCTTAAGCACGCGTTGCACCAAGAGCCTGGCTTCGCCGTCGAACGTGAAGGCAAGAAGGTAGAGCCCGTGATTCGAGTTCACGTCCAACGTTATCACCGCGAGTCTGTCGTTGCCGTTCCACCACGCCTGCTTGACCGCACGGCGCGCAACAAGGCGTAGCCTGCCTTTAGCCGTTAGTTGTAGCGTAAGCTTAACGTCCTCGAAGCGCTGGACGTCCTCTAGCACCGCTCTAACCAATGAAGGCTTCAGCCTTATCGTAATGTCAGCGCTGGGAACGCGGAGCTCGCCCCTGGAGGTGTCCAACACCGCAACGGCGCTACTGGCGCCGTGAAGCCTACCGCCATTGTTAACCACCCTGACGAGTAGCGGTACTGGTGGCGGGGTGAACCTGTTGCGCCTCTTAGACTTCCGCCTCGCTTCCGCAACTGTCTTCCACATCTCCACGGCGTACCAGAAGAAGCCCTTCGGCAACCCAGCAAGCCTCGAGGCCTCCTCGATTAATTCTTTGCTGAATCTCTCTGGCTCCTTTCTGAAGGCGTCGCCGTGCTTCTCTTTAAGGCTCTTGCACGCCTCCTTGACTGCACCCGACAGCCTCACGTAGAGCCGCTGAAGACTCTGCCTCACCTCCCCGTTGGTCTTGACCCGCCAAACCCTGTAGGTATCGATGGATTCCTTGCCGTTCCCCTTACCGTTACTCTTCTCACCCATGCCATCACCCCTTTTTACTGGGGGACCGGTGTGAGCCGCGGCCCCCATCCGCCCCCACTCCCCCCTAAACACTAGCGCGCTGGAGGCGGTGCAGCCTAGGTGCCCGGGGCCCGCTGACATGATTCGAGCTGCTTTGCCCCTCCCGCCCACTTTCTTTTCCCCGAGAGTGCAGGCGCCTCGCAGCGGGGCGCCAGTTTTCTCGGGGAAGCACCCTGGCCCGCGCCGCTGAAGCCGGCTCACCCCTTCACCGGCCAATGCCTTCGGCGGCGGGCCTCATTCTTCCCTGCGCAGAGGGGGTTAATATTCATTCCGATGATTACGCCGAAAGTATAACATTGTTACACTTTTGTCGAAGGCTGGCTGCCTCTCCAGGGCCTACGGCTACGTCAGGAAGGCCAGAATATGCAGCCACGTAGCTACGGTGATGCTGTGGCGGAGGCAGCTGAGGCCCCGCGCCGGATGAGCCTCAAGGCGGTATCGCCGCACGCCACCTCCTCGCTGCTGTAGCCGAGCAACGCGAGGAGGCCGCAGGCGCGCTCCGTCAGGTAGACGTAGCGGGTGTTGCCCACCACCGCCTCCCTGACGAAGCCAGCTGAGCGCAGCCTCTCGAGGACGCTAGCTATGTGCCTGGTGTTTCGGGTGCCGAACGCCCTGCTGAGGGGCTTCGGCTCGCGGAGGCGCCACAGCGTTTTTGCGAGACCGGTCAGCTCGAGCCACCTGGCCACGCTCTCCCAGACCTCCCTTTCTACCTCGACTATCAAGGTTAAACGCGAAAGAGGGGTTATAAGCGTTCACACAAGCTGTGCCGATAGGAGCCGAGGAGGCGTATAGGGAGGAGGCGTATAGGTGTTGCTCGAACACCCTCTCACAATTCCTCTCCAGCCCGATGGAAGCAAGGGAAAACACGGATCGAACACGGGAAGAATCTAGGGAGAAGCTAAAAGGTAGCATTGCTACGAAGGGCAATGAATTGTGTAGGAGTGCGGTGTAGCACCCCAAATTATAATTACGGTCTTCTGTGTTCACTATTTCCGTGGAGCCCACGCCTGAGCACGATCAATGTGCGAAAACCAAAGCCGTGTTACTGGGGAACAGAGTAGTTGTATTCGATCGCGAAGCTGCGAACTCTCTCTACTTTAAGGGAGGTTTTTACGGTCGCTTCTTCACCGTGCCAAAGCCTAAAACACCCGATGTTAAGAAGGAGCTTGAGCTCTCTCTTTTCGACGCGGTTTACCTGGCAGAGCAAGGTTGTCTGGACATTTATAGCGCGAGTGGAGAGGCGCTTCGCGTAGATGAGCTGAAGCGTCTCGCGATGGATGCCTACGAGAATTTTGGAGATGCTTATGCCGTGTACAGGGATTTAAGGAGTAGAGGGTATGTGGTGAAATCAGGCATGAAATTCGGATCCACGTTTGCAGTGTACAAGCTAGGACCTGGTATTGACCACGCACCTTTCCTTGTGCACGTCCTCGACTACCATAGTAAGCTGGATCCCTTGGAAATTATCCGTGCGGGTAGGCTCTCGCACTCTGTGAAGAAGAAGTTTATACTCGCCTATAGGGATCCCGTTGACGGGACGATAAGGTACTTTGTGTTCAAGTGGTTTATGTAGATCCACCTGAAACAAAAGCGTAGCAAGAGGACTTCACTGCTCGATGGGCTTCAGGAGGTAGCAGGTTGCAGGCGAGCTTAACCCGTTTAACCTAAATTTAATAATCACGACGCTCATGCTCATGAACGTGGTCGTTCAGCTGGGTGTTGTTGGAAAACCCAATACAGGAAAATCGACATTTTTTGCCGCAGCTACCCTTATTGATGTTAAGAGAGCGCCATACCCCTTCACCACGATAAATCCCAACATCGGTATTGGGTACGTTAAGGTAAAGTGCGTCTGTAAGGAGCTCGGTGTCAAAGATAATCCTCGCAACTCGATTTGCATCGACGGATGGCGTTTTGCTCCAGTCGAGCTCATCGACGTCGCTGGGCTGGTTCCAGGTGCGTGGGAGGGCAGGGGTCTGGGAAACATGTTTTTAGACCATTTACGGCGCGCCCCAGTCCTTCTCCACGTGATCGACGCCGCCGGTGCAACGGACGAGGAAGGGCGCCCGGTCAAGCCCGGCACTCACGACCCGCTGGAGGACGTTGCATTTCTCGAAAGGGAAATCACGATGTGGATGTTCCAGATCGTGTACAGGGATTGGGAAAGGATATCGAAGCTCATAGACCTGCATAAGCGGTACGATGAGCTCTACTCAAGGTTTAGCGGGCTTGGCATAGAGCCTGACGTTGTGCGGAGCGCGGTGGATGAGCTCGGGCTTCAGGGCAAGAAGGCTTCGTCTTGGACTAGAGAGGATATCCTGCGTCTTACAGAGCTCGTTCGAGAGAAGGCAAAGCCCATTGTTTTGGTTGCGAACAAGGCGGATCTCGACCCAGCTGAAGATAATATAAAGAGGATGCGCGAAGAGCTAGGCTCAAGGTACAAAATCATCCCCGCAAGTGCCGAAGCAGAGCTAGCTTTAAAGAAGGCGGCGAAAGCGGGGCTTATAGAGTACATACCGGGGGAGGGGGATTTCAAGGTGGTCGGTGGACTCAGGCCTGAGCAGGAGAAAGCTCTTGAGTACATCAGGGAGAAAGTGCTGAAGCGCTGGGGTAGCACAGGCGTTCAGGAAGCGCTGGACACAGCCGTCTTCGATGTTCTAGGAATGATCGCCGTCTTTCCCGTTGAGAATGAGAAAAAGTTCTCAGATCATCAGGGCAACGTGTTGCCGGACGTTTTTATAGTGCCTGGAAAGACCACTGCAAGAGAACTTGCATATATCATACACACGGAGCTCGGCAAAAGGTTTGTCTCAGCTGTGGATGCTAGAAGCGGGAGACGCATAGGCTCGGATGAAAAACTTTCACACCGGATGGTGATTAAGATAATCGCTAGAGCTTAGGTGGTAACGTATTGTTACTGGAGTTAAAAAACGTCTACTACAGGTACCCGGACAGTGACGGCTGGATTTTAAGGAACATAAATCTCGAGGCCAACGCGGGAGAATTCATTCTACTGCTCGGTCCGAGCGGGTGTGGGAAAAGCACTCTCGCAAGGATACTCAACGGCTTAATTCCCAACTTCTATGGGGGAGAGCTTGTTGGTCACGTCAGCATCAAGGGTTTGGACCCGCGAAAAACACCGACATACGAGCTAGCCAAGCATGTGGGATTTGTTTTTCAAAACCCTGAGAACCAGCTTTTCTTCACGTCGGTGGAGCGGGAGATAGCTTTTGGCTTGGAAAACGCGGGTCTTCCTCCAGAGGAGATACGCAGAAGAGTGGAAAATGTCCTTAGGGAGTATGGACTCTGGGAGCTCAGGAACAGGTCTCCCTTTGAGCTGAGCGGGGGTCAACAGCAACGAGTCGCTCTTGCCTCGGTTATGGTGCTGGAGCCCGAGATTCTGGTTCTCGATGAACCGACGGCGAATCTAGACCCCCTAACGGCACTGAAGGTCTTGGGTTTGGTGAAAAAGAAGGTTCAATCTTCCCGCGTACTCGCGCTAGTCATTGAGCACAGGCTGGAAGTAGCTCTGCCTTTTGCCGACCGTGTTGTCGTAATGAATGAAGGAGAGGTAGTGTTCACAGGTAGACCGCTCGAAGGAGTAAAGAAATACGGGTACATTACAGGTAAGCCCTTTATCGTCAAATTTATCGAGAAGCTGGAGGAGTACGGGTTGCAAATAAACCCCAAGCTTTTAACACCTGAGCACGTGGCCGCTGAGGCTCGTAAAAAAGTTGCAGGGTGAGGCTCGTGGAGCCGGTAATTAAGGTTGAAGATGTTTACTATAAGTACCCTGATGGCGCGGAGGCCTTGAAAGGCGTCAACCTATCTATTGCCAGCGGAGAATTCGTTGCGATAATGGGTGAAAACGGCGCAGGTAAGACAACGCTTATCAAGCACTTTAACGGTGTCCTGAAGCCCACAGGGGGGAGGGTTCTCGTAAAGGGAATGGACACCCGTTTTCACTCGGTTGCAGAGCTCTCAAGGATCGTGGGCCTTGTCTTTCAGAACCCAGATCACCAGCTGTTTGGGGAAACTGTTTTTGACGAGGTGGCTTTTGCTCTGAAAAACTTCAACTTTCCGAGAGATGTTATAGAGCGCAGAGCAGAGTGGGCTTTAAAGGTGATGGAGCTATACCGGTACAAGGACAGGTCCCCCTATAGCTTAAGCGTTGGGGAGCGTAAACGACTGGCCATAGCCGCTGTTTTGGCTTATGACCCCGAAATACTCGTCCTAGATGAGCCAACGGCTGGTCAGGACTACGTGCAAAAAGAGAAGATATCGGAGATGCTAAATCTACTTAGAACTATGGGGAAAACTGTCGTTATCGTTACACATGACGTTGAGTTCGTAGTGGAACACGTAAACAGGATAGCCGTGATGTCTGATGGAAAAATCTTAGCCTCCGCGTCACCCCGGGAGATCCTATCCAATTATACGCTCCTAAGACGGTCTCACCTTCTACCCCCACAATCGGTGCGGCTTGCAAGAGTGTTACTCGGTGAGAACTACCTGAAGGTCGACTTTTACAGGCTGGATAACCTTATCAGGGCTATAGTCGAGGAGGGAGAGCCGTGGAGGCGCTAAGGGCCTTCCGATCCATCAAGAAAGACTCTGCTCTTGATAGATTGGATCCTCGCACGAGGCTGGTATTTTCTTTTACAGTTGCGGCATTGTCTCTGATAACGCTGAGCGTGCAGCGGCAACTAATCCTATTTGGAACAGTCGTGCTGGCCGCTCTCTTAGCGAAAAGGCTCAAGCTCATGCTGGAGGGTGTGAAGGGGATTCTACCGCTAGCCGGTGCAATATTTTTCTTAAACTGGCTTACAGCCATGCACGAGGGGATTCTACAGCCTCTAGCTATGACCTTGCGCTTTCTCGTCCTGACAGCTGCCTTCTCTGTATTCTTCCTGACCACTCCTCCTGATGAGTTAGCGCTAGCTCTTGAGGAGATGCGCCTCCCCCGGGACTACTCGCTACTAATAACAATGTCGTTCCGATTCGTTCCCACTCTTGCTCAGGACGTGCAGATCGTAATAGATGCTCTTAGAAGTCGGGGTCTAGAGCTCGAAAAAGGTGGTTTTACCACGCGTATAAGGAATTACGTTTACTTGATGGTGCCGCTGGTGGTATTCGAGGTAAGACGTAGCCTCATGATAGCCGAGGCTTTAGAGGCTAGGGGTTTCGGAGCTCGGACTAAGCCAACTAGGATGGTGAAGCTAAAGCTCACAAGAAATGATGTGCTCGCGCTCTTTTTAATCGCTTCATTTGCGGTGCTGTTTCTCGTAATGTCTTAGGTGCCGCTATGAAAGTCTTAGCCTTCGGAGATGTCCACGCACCGGAGTATCTGCCGCTCCTCCTCTCGTCGCTAAAACGCCTGAGCGCAACCGAGGTCTCGGCCGTCCTGATAGCTGGCGATGTAGTCAAGAAGGGAAACTACAGGATGTGCGCGCCGGTGCAGGACGCCTTGCGGAGAGCTTTGCCGAATGCCTCAATAGTGGCTGTTTTCGGCAACGAGGACTACCCCGACGTACGGGAAAAGATGAGGGAGGAGTGCCAAGAGGTTATCTGGCTGGATGACGACTACGTAAGGCTTCCACTGGAGAAAGAGCTAGTCGTTGTGGGTACAACCGGTGCGCTTGATAAACCTACGAGGTGGCAACTGGAGCATGTGCCGAACGTCCATGAGCTTTACGCTAGTAGACTGAAAAAGATCGCGGAGCTCATCTCACAGCATGCTGGAAAAGAGCTGACAGTACTGTTAACACACTACCCACCGAGGTGCCGCACTCTGGTAGGTGAAAAGGAAGAGTTCTGGGAGGAGATGTCTAGCAAGAAGCTCTCAGAAGTCGTGAGGAAACACCCTGTCGACGCCGTCGTGCACGGACACCTTCACGAGAGCAAAATCCACTCTGACTTCATTGGACAGACGCCAGTTTATAACGTCGCTCTCCCGGCGATAAAACAAGTGAGGATAATCGAGGTGAGACCCATAGGTTTAGTGGGTTTTATGTGACGGTTCTACCTTTACGTGAGCACTACTCCTTTTCTGCCCCACGGTCCCTTAAACTCTTCGTCACCTTTATCGGCCTCGGGGTCGCCCCACGGGGCTACGCATCACCCATTGCAGGCCTGCCCCACGAGGGGCTTCCGGGGAGTAGTAGCCAGCGGCCGCCACACCTCGCCGGCAGGAGCAGCCAACCGCGGGCCGGGCCCGGTGTTGCTAGGCACTTAGTTTTTTCCTCAATCTTAAGCAGGAGAACCTAGTTCAGCAATCGAAGGTTAATTCACCGCTCGATCGCGAGCTGTTTCATCATCGCCTAATCCACGACGCTCTTCCAAAAAGTTTTCTGGCCATGACAACAGAAATAAAGATTGAGTGTCTGTTGTTTAGAATCGTGAGTGTTCGTTTCTCCGCTTGGAGCCTAAAGGGGTTGACCGGTGACGATCTTAGAGTGCTAACGTCAATCGAGAGAGGTATGATAAACCACGAGTACGTGGATGTTGAACTTATAGCTTCTATTTCGGGCCTTGCGAAAGATTACGTGGAGGTGGTTCTTAAAAAGCTGAACAAACTAGGCCTTGTCCAGAGATACAGGGGTAGCTTCACGGGCTATATCTTAACTAGCCGCGGCTACGACTGCTTAGCCTTTAATGCTCTCGTTAAGAGAGGGACCATAGTGGCTATCTCGGAGACTCCAGTTGGAGAGGGTAAGGAATCGGAAGTATACCTCGGTAAAACCTCGGGTGAGAGGATCGTTGCAGTCAAAGTTCACCGGGCTGGTAGAACTAGCTTTAGAGGCGCGAAGAGGGTGAGGGGATATGTCGCAGATAAGAGGCACTTTTCGTGGCTATATCTCTCAAGGCTGGCTGCACGTAACGAGTATGAGGCTCTCAAAATACTGTGGAGGGAGCGTGTTGCTGTGCCTGAACCAGTTGACTGGAACCGGCACGTAGTTGTCACAGAGTACGTAGAAGGGGTAGAGCTCTCAGAAGTCCCTCCATTGAGTGAGCCTATATTGACTCTGGAAAAGATTCTTGCTGAGGTTGAGAAAGCTTACAAAGCCGGTGAGGTTCACGGAGATTTAAACGAGTACAATGTGATAGTGACTAAGGGCGAAGATATTAAGTTGCTCGACTGGCCTCAGTGGGTCTCGTCGGCGCATCCCAATGCAGCATTCTACCTTAAAAGGGACATCGAGAACATAGTCAACTTCTTCACGAGAAAGTATGGACTACGGTTGAACAAGGAGCTTTATCTAAGTAACATCTTCACCCGCTTAGGGCTAGTTGCGTAATGCACTCTTTGTAACAACAGAGGTCGCGAAAACGCTCTGGTAGTTGGTCCTGCCGTAATGATTAATATCGCGAAGTTTAGTAGTAAGGAGCGGGGGTGTCGATACTTCGCAGGGTAGTGGGTCTTGACATAGTACCTGGCTCCTCGCCCCAGGCCGGTGAGCCATTATTCGCCCTCGCCTTAGTAGAGGAGGGACGAGTTACGCTGAGGATGGAACGGGTACCTCTAAGCGAAGTGTTGGCCCTGGTGGGGGAGAGAGGAGTTGAGGCGATTGCGGTAGATAACATTTACGAGCTAGCTGGGGACTTTCGAGGAATTGCTGAAGTCTTGAGAAGAGTTCCCGGGAAAACTCCGAGGCTAGTAGAGGTCACGAGGCTCGGAGACGAGGTTGTGAGCGTTGAGGCTCTTTGCGTGTTGACAGGATTATGTAGAGGAAAGTTGAGTCCTGTGGAAACAGCAGAGCTTCTAGCGGTTCTCGCAAGCAGGGGGATAGGCTCAGAGGTCCTGGTTTTCGAGGAGGAGACACGAATACGCGTTGGACGTGGAAGGGTTCCTGGGCAGGGGGGGATGAGCAGGGAGCGGTATAAGCGTAACATCGAGCAGCTTGTCAAAAGGAAGGTTGCGGAGATACTCGAGAAGCTGGACAAGGCAGGGATAGACTACGATCTCTTCGTGAGAAAAGGAGGCTGGGGAGTGGTTGGGGCAACTTTCGTGGTTTACGCTCCCCGCGAGAGGCTCAACGGCCTCGTGAAGCCAGAGTCTGGCCACGACATTTTTGTTGAGATATCGCCGGTAAGGCGTGAGAGTATCGAGTACAGACCACTAGGAGCTACGCCGAAACGCAGCGCTAGGAGCGAGCGTTACACGATTGTGGGGGTAGATCCAGGAATGACGACAGGTGTGGCCATCCTAGATTTTAGCGGAAGTATCGTGAGCGTGTTCTCAAGGAGGTTGCTTAGCAGGGGTCAGCTAGTAAAGCTACTTTTAGATTTCGGGCATCCCGCAGTAATAGCCAGTGATGTGTCCCCTGCACCCGCTTACGTTAAGAAACTTGCGTCTCAGCTCGGTGCTCTTCTGTTTACACCGCAGCGTAGCTTGAGCGTCGATGAGAAAAGAAGGCTCACGTCTGGCTATCCGCAAGTTGAGAATTCACACCAGAGGGATGCTCTCGCCGCCGCGCTCAAAGCCTTCAACGAGTATCGCGAGAAGTTCGACGCCGTTGAACAGGAGGCCAGCAAATATGGCCTCTCTATTCCGCTAGATAAAGCTAAGCTTCAAGTCGTTAAAGGCCTCCCCGTCTCTCTTGCCGTTAAGGAAGCGGCGAAGGAGTACCTCCAGCTATCAACCAAGGAGGAGCTAGCACTCCAGGACATAGCCCAGGGAGGAGCCGAGGAGCAGCTAAGGTTTTACCGAAAGCTAGCTGAAAGGTTGCTTCAGGAGAATAAAGCTCTTACCCTTGAACTGAGGGAGGCTACGAAGAGGGTAAGCGAGCTAGAGTTGACCCTTAAAAAGCTGCTTTCCGTCCGTAAAACCCTCGGCGCAGATGCAGAGAAGGTGAAGCTTGACTCTAGGGTAGAACAGTTACAGAGGGAAGCCTCGCACCTGAAGGCGAAGCTTCAACAGTTAGAAGATAGGGTGTCCGAGTTGGAGCGGATCCTTCTTGGTATGGCTTTCAGCAAGTATAGGCTTGCCATAAAGCTTTCGTGGCTTGTGGAAAAAACCAGAGAAAACGAAGGAACTCTACAGGAGCTCTCGGACAATATAGTATTTATCGATAAGAGCTACCCCCTAGAACTTGTACAAGACCTTGTTTTTAAAACCTTAAAGGCTAAGGATTTTCAAAGCTCGGTGATTGTTGTTACGAGAAGCTCGAAAGAAGCGGAGACTTTAAGGAGAGCGATACCCCCTGAGGCTCAGGTAATATCTCTCGAGGATATCGCGCAGTATTTTGACATAGGCCCGATAGTTGCCTTTGAAAGCAAAGAGCTCGCTAACGCGTTGACGCGTCGAACTCAGGGGGATATCTCTAAAATAAAAGGCATACTCGAGGAGTATAGGCGAGAAAGGCTGAGGCTGCTCAAGGATTTAAAAGAGAGTAACCTCTCCGCGTAGAACCTTCTCCCAGAGTCTATTAATTCCGTCGAGGTGGTCGGCCAATATTTCCTCTGCTTGGTGCTTTACACGTGAAATAGCCGCCTCATCAGCATTAATCGCAATGTATGCCAGGAGGGGCTCGTTTATTGGTTTTCCAATTTGGCTAATTAGTTTTATGTAAACTTCTCTTATGTGGTCAAGCTGTGCTATCTCCTGAGATGCGTTAAACGCTACGATGTTATACAATTTCCCAATGTGACTTATGGGGTTCTTACCGGCGGTCGCCTCTAGAGACATAGGTCTGAAGGGTGTTATAAGCCCATTCGCCCTGTTTCCCCTGCCTGTTGCTCCATCGTCTCCATGCTCAGCCGATGTGCCAGTAACGACAAGGTACAGCCCCCCTCTGTCACCTTTACTGGGGTCATCTCCTGTATTCACGTAAACTTCGACTTTGCGCTCAGTTATCTCTGAAGCTTTCTCTAAGACAAGTTTCCGGATCTCCTTTTTCACGTCTAGATACTCCTCTGTTGATCTCACGTGTCTCGAGACTATTGCAGCTGCTATAGTTAAGTGAATGGTATCGCCTTTCCTCACCCCCATAACTTTTATGTCTTCGCCAACCGCTGGTACCTCTTTCTTCACTTTCGGAGAGTTTAGCAGTCGTTCTGTCTCGAAAACCAGTTTCTCTGTCTCTGATAGTGGTGCGTACCCGATCCCCATAGACGTGTCGTTCGCACCCGGGTAAGACTGCGCACGTTGGTATATGTCGACCAGGTCTACGGATCCTTTCCCAATCCTATAATCAACTATCACGTGATGATCAGGGTCAAGATACCGAATGTTTGTTTTAATCCACTCGCGCGTTGCCTTCAGCACAAGGGGTCCAACGGGTACGGGAACACGCGTACCATCGGCCTCAACAACATCTGTTGTCGCTCTGCCAGAAACCAGGATGTAGATCGGCTGTAGCACTTCCCCCCCTCCAAATCTAGGTGAAGATTGTCCTCCTACGACTAGAACTTTATCTAAGTTGTGGTGCAAGATGCGGCCAAACTTCTCCAGGTAGTACTTTGATAGCTCGCGGCTTGCAGCCTCGGATATGGAGTCTGCAATGAAGTCAGGGTGTCCGGTACCTTTTCTCTCTACGATTTCAACTGGTAAGAGATCCGGTGGAATGTACGTCGATTTCTCAACTACTATATTTTTCTGCGCCATCAGGTGCTCTAGGGAATCGTATTGCTTTTATGATTTTCCCATAATTACTGGCAGTAATTTACCTTACAGTCAGTAATTTATCTTACTCTTCCTCTTCTTCCGTCGTGCTCTGATTTGGAGGTGCTTCGGGCTGTTTCGGCTGGTCAGGCTCAAAGAAAGTGACTTTGTCGGGCTCTGTTGACACGAACAGCAGGTTGCTGCCTCTGATAAACACATCTCCTAGAATTGCTACCACCTTGTTGGTCTCCGTGACTTCTTTGGTCTCGGATAATACGATGTTCATTGAGGGATCGATGACTTTCAGCTTTCCCATGTACTCGGAGCCATCTTTCAGCTTTATGAGCACGCTTTTACCGCTGTAGCTTCTCAAGTAGTCGATGGGATGCACCGCTCTATACTGGGCTTTCGAGGTCTGCGTCACGCTCTAGCCCATACAGCGTCACTATAAATATTCTTTGTGTTGCTCCGAAACCAGTTTAGTCAGAGACTTCAGATGAAAGGGAATCAGAGAGCGCGCTCGCTGATTGTATTGAGTTTCTCGAACAACGGTTACCGACTTCTGCAGGTGACACCGGGGGTTTAACAGGCGTGCTCTCACTCTCTTGCGAGTCGGTGATCAAGGCTAGCGGAAAGCTTGGGCTTGCGAATAGACAAGCCGACAAGCCTAGTATTGGCCGCTAACGCGTCTTTAAGGATCAGGCTCTACGAGCTGGCTTGTGTAGGCTAAAATTATATACCTTGGGCTCGCAGGGACATATGACGTGTCTTTAAAGAATAATGATGTAAAGCAGGATTCGCGTAACTCTACACGACCCAAGTGTAGGAAATGCGGAAGTGAAGATGTTATAGCTAAAATTGACGGCGAGTATTACTGCGCAAAGTGCGGGATGAAAATAGTTTTAGAGCACTCGCGGAAAATTGTCGAGAGCTATGAAAGGAGGTATTTAGGTTAATCTCCGCCCTTGTGCCTACTAGCTTCGTGGCGCTTTTTGAGGAGCCTTTCCCTTTGCTTCTTCTTCCACTTATAGTGGTGTGTGTATCTATACTTGACGGACTGAAGCCCTCTTCCTCTTCTACCCGCTGAGGTTTTTCCTTTGAAGACCCTGGAAACATCTCTTTTCGCTAAAAGGATTTTGGGAAGCTTCGGTTCAGGTAGAGGGGCACCGCTCTCGAGAGCCTTCTTTAAATTAATCAGATACTCTCTCAAGGCCTTGATGTTTTCCTCATGAGTTGTCTTTCTGCGAGTGTCCACGTATATTCCGAGAAGCCGCGCCTCGCGCTCGGTCAAGTTCAGTGCTTTAATTTCACTGAGACTGAAGCCTCTACCTTCTCTGTAGGGTCTTGAGAGCACCCCCCCGTATCTTCGCAGAGGTACCGAGTTTACTTGAGCCTGCGACGGGGAAGGGGTTTGCGTCTCTCCTGCCATAGGAACCCGGGAGATCTCATTCAGGTTTGGAATAAAAACATTTCCACTTGAGTGTTCCTAGGTTCAAGGTCGATGTGCTGACGTAACGAAAATGGGTGAGGCTGAAAAATCCGTAAACTTTATCGGTGGCCTTATTGGAGTTCCATCAAGTGTTTCCGCGCTCTGTGTACAAGCAATCCTACGATAACCAAGCCTCCTACGAGGCTTATAGGCAAGGTTATCGGCATCACTGCCTTGGCGGAAGCGATGGAGTAATCTTCAACGGCTCTCCGAATGTAGTATACGAGTAGGAGTGAAGCCACAGAAACCAAGAGGAAGGCTAATGCGGCGTAGGTGTGCAGGCCGATGGGTCCTGAAAAGAAGATGTAGATTGGGGGTAGCAGAGTGATGACTGTGTT
Source organism: Infirmifilum tikiterense (assembly GCF_054696565.1). Next base: position 336,733 of record NZ_CP182482.1, on the reverse strand, counting down.
GATAAGTAAAGCGCGTGTAAGGAGGCTTGAAGCCCTCTTGACAGCATCCTCCCGTTTAATAAACATCTAAACCGCCACCGCTTACACTTCGTCCGGCTTAAAAACAATTACTGCACGGTCCCACAAGCATTATATAAAGGATCATTGAGATTTACCCTGATGTCTTCACATCCCGAAGTTACACTAAGAGTTGCCGAGGCGCGGCCGCGAGACGTAGGAAGAGGCATAGTAAGGATCGACAGAAGCGCTATGAGCAAGCTTAGGGTGGATCCAGGCGACGTTGTCGAGATTGAAGGGAAAAAGGTTACAGTTGCGATAGTGTGGCCTCAAGCGCTGGAAGATGAGGGTGCTGGGATAATACGGATGGACGGCCTCATAAGGCGTAATGCTGGAGTGGCTATAGGTGACCAAGTTAAGGTTCGAAAAGCTAAGGTGGCCCCCGCGAAAAGAGTCGTGCTTGCACCTACGTTCAAAATGGGCTTTGAAATAGTGCCGGAGCTTGTGGAGTATGTGAAAAGCAAGCTTCTAGGACGTCCACTCATTCGTGGAGACGTAGTTGAAATACCTACGTTTAGCACAGCCCTGCAGTTTACCGTCGTCTCAACTTTCCCTGCGCAGGCCGTGCAGGTCACGGATGAAACAGAGGTCAGCATCAGAAGCGAGCCTGTTAGCGGGGAGCTTGCGATACCGAGAATAACTTACGAGGACATTGGTGATCTAGAGGAGGCTAAACAAAAGATCAGGGAGATGGTCGAGCTCCCGCTGCGTCACCCCGAGCTGTTTAAGCACTTGGGCATTGACCCGCCTAAGGGGGTGCTCTTCTATGGTCCTCCTGGAACTGGCAAGACCCTGCTCGCGAAAGCCGTTGCCAATGAGACCGGAGCCTACTTCATCTCCATTAATGGCCCCGAGATTATGAGCAAGTTCTACGGTGAGAGCGAGCAGAGGCTCAGGGAGATCTTCGAGGAGGCGTCTAGAAACGCCCCGGCTATAATCTTCATCGATGAGATCGACGCCATCGCCCCGAAAAGGGAGGAGGTGACAGGCGAGGTCGAGAAGAGAGTTGTAGCACAGCTCCTAGCACTAATGGACGGGCTAAAAGAGAGAGGACAGGTCATCGTCATAGCAGCCACAAATCGGCCAGACGACATAGACCCTGCTCTCAGGCGGCCGGGAAGGTTTGATAGGGAAATAGCGTTCCCGGTTCCGGATAAGCGGGCTAGGAGGGAGATCCTCCAAGTGCATACGAGAAACATGCCGCTCTCAGAAGACGTGAACCTCGACGAGCTGGCCGAAATTACGCACGGCTTTACTGGGGCGGATCTCGCCGCTCTCTGCCGCGAGGCCGCAATGCGCGCCCTCAGGAGAGTGTTACCGAAAATAAACATCGAGAGTGAGAAGATTCCAGCCGAAATTCTTAGCGAACTGAAAGTAACCAAGCAAGACTTCATGGATGCCCTTAAGGAGGTCCAGCCAAGCGCTCTGAGAGAAGTGTACATTGAAGTACCTGAGGTTAACTGGGATGACATCGGCGGTCTTGAGGATGTTAAGCAGCAGTTGCGGGAGGCCGTAGAGTGGCCGCTGAAGCACCCCGAGTACTTCAGAGAGATGGGCATTGACCCGCCTAAGGGCATACTGCTCTATGGTCCTCCTGGAACTGGCAAGACCCTGCTCGCGAAAGCCGTGGCAACCGAGAGCGAGGCAAACTTCATTGGCGTGAAAGGGCCGGAGGTACTTAGTAAGTGGGTTGGGGAAAGCGAGAGAGCAATCAGAGAGATCTTCAGAAAAGCCAGGCAAGCAGCGCCCTGCGTGGTGTTCTTTGATGAGATAGACTCTATAGTCCCGAGAAGGGGCCAGAGGTACGATTCCGGCGTCACAGATAGGATTGTGAACCAGCTTCTCACGGAGATGGATGGTCTTGAGCGTCTTGAGGGTGTTGTGGTGATTGCGGCCACTAACAGGCCTGACATCATCGACCCTGCTCTGCTCAGGCCTGGGAGGTTCGACAGGCTGGTCTACGTCCCGCCGCCCGACGAGAAGGCCAGGCTCGAGATCTTCAAAGTGCACACGAGGAGAATGCCCCTAGCCGAGGACGTAGACCTCGCAGAGCTCGCAAAGAGGACAGAAGGCTACACGGGGGCAGACATCGCCGCTGTTTGTAGGGAGGCTGCTATTACTGCGCTCCGCGAGGCCGGGAAGCCCACGAAGGTGACGATGAACCACTTTTTAAGGGCTCTTGAGACCGTTAAGCCCAGCGTGACCAGAGAAGACCTCGAGAGATACAAGAGGATCGCGGAGGAGTTTAGGAGAATGCTGAGCTAGAATATTCAGCCGAGAGTTCTCAATTCATCATATCGTATTTGGTACTCCTCATCATCAGTAAAATAGAACCCGAAAAGCTCTAAAAGCGTAGTGGCTGATGAGCCTGACGCGGCACCACGAGACTTCAGCCTCAATCTCTCTAGTTTTTTCACGATCCACGGGAAGCTTGATAGGGCCTTAGTAGATTGTGAAGGAAACGGGGGAGAGTTATAAAGCGCACTGCTATGCTAATGAGAGATGAGACGTGGGACAGACTTTTAAGTAGTTTTGCTGTTCATGATCCTGCGAGGCGATTGTGGCTAAAGCTTACTACTTCGCCGGTCTGCCACTTAGAGCACGTAGGGGCCTAAGTAGCGATGATGTTGTACTCTACAAGTTACTGGAGTCAAATACCGAAAAACTAGATGATATCGCTATCTTTTTCCTCCCAACAGTATCATCAGATATCAGAGTTGAAGAGGACTCGAGAGCTAGGATTTGGGTGCATCAGTTTAATTCTTGGAACGACTATATGATCATGACGAGGCCCCTTGCTTTCTCGCTGGAAGAAGCTGAAAGGTTAGCTCAAACCTTAAAGTTGCGCAGTGACGCTAAGGTTGTAGCATCGTTTGCCTCCTCGCGCCTCTCATCACTCAGGGCGCTTGCTGAGCGCTTTGCCGATAAGGTTGACGGCTTTGAAATAGACCTTGGACTGACGTACATCTTATCTGGAGGCCGCAGGGGATTTGAATCGTATGTTATCGATATGTTAGAGGAGTTCGTCTCGGAGTCGGCACGACCTGTCATTGTCAAACTGAGCCCAGCTGCCCCTCCGACGCAGGAGTTTTTGCGGCATCTGAAGACAATAGGTGTCGGGGCCGTGATTTTCTCACCGCATGTGGTTTACTCGTTAGGGAATGAGTTTTTTAGAGTGCACTCGACCTACCTCTCGAAGGTTTATGCACTTATATGGGCGAAGCTCGCCACTACCAGCGATGTCCCCTCTGCTTATATAAGCGACATTCCAGAACATCTACTAGGGGACTTTGCGGTTGAAAGATCCTTTGACATTATCCTGTACGATACCGCATTACTGCATCGCGTCGCGAGTTTTCCGCAGGTAAAAAGGCTCGGCGACGAGTTTCTAGTTAGATGGAGCAGTATACATGAGAGAATGAGACCAGCCTTCAACCTGCGGGAGGAACCACCGTGCGTTGACGTCTGTCCATTTAGAGCATTTACCCGTGAGGGTGAAGCAACAGGCATCACGGGAGACTTTCTCGTGGCATCAGAAAAATGTGACAGGTGTGGTTTATGCCTCTCCTGCTGTAAAAGCGCGAGACTTGTAGCTTTTATCAGTCCGGAGGAGTAAACGTTACGTCGCTTAAAGTCAGGTAAAAGTATCTCATCGCGTCGTCCAGGCTATTCACGCCAAGGAACGCCTTAGAGAATATTCTCGCTACCTCTTTTAGCTCAGACGTCGCTTGGGGCATTGTTATCTTCAGATCTTCTAGAGTGGCGTGCCAACTCTTAGCCTGCAATACCTTTGATACTAAGCAGAGCTTCTGCAAACGAGTAAGCTCCGGGGGATCAATGCACTTGAAGTAATGTTTAGCCAGCCTGTTCATCACGTCCATGCAGTTCTCGATAGTCATGTCGCTCCACGCGTACATGAGGAATCTTGCCTTCTTCAGAATCGTTAGGTCGAGTTTAGCCGGGAAGCGGGGAGTGGCTTCAAGGAGTAGGAGGGCCGTCTCTGGCTCGAGGTCGTAGTAGGGGGAGGGGAGAGAGTCGAGGAGCTTTTCTTTAAATTCGCGGGCTATGACCTCTACCACCTTCCGGGCTCTTTCGCTTAAGGGTTTAATTACGATGACTGTATACTCGCCGCTCACGGGGTTTTTCTCCGGGCTTAGGTGCACCGGTGTGTAACCATTCTTAACCCAGAATCTCAGCAGCTCCTCCGTAACACCGAATCCGGCGCCTACCCAGTCGTAGCCTTTGGTTAAGGCCTCCCTTTCTAGTTCAGCTAGGGCGAAGCTGCCGAGCCCTTTGTTCATAACCTGCGGGTGCGTGGCTATCCGGACGATTCTAACTCCTTTCAGATCTCCGAAGTCGAGGAGCTTGTAGTGTTTAATAATCCTATCAGGTATTATGTTACCCATAAGCCAGGCCCCTTTTGCGGACTCCCGCGACAGCTCAGGCCCTAGGGAACCCTCCACGGCGAGCTCCAGCGAAGTAACGACCTTCCCGGTTGACGTTTTGACCATCCGGATAAAGTGGTGAGGCGCTTCCATCATTATTCCAAGATCATTGGGGTTGTTACGGTAGTGAGCCATAACGTAGATTCCGAAGAACTCACGAAGCTCTTTCTCGTTTCTCAAGAACAGCTCTGCCTCGTCGGGAGCATGGTACGTGATTTCTCTGTTTTCGACAGCCCGCAGGTCTTCCTCGGTGAGGGTGGCTGGCTCTGCGTCCAATAACAGGGTATCAAACGTCCAAGCCTCGATGGGGTCTTGAGGCGCGTAGCGTATCGGTTCCTCCATTTCGTACTCAAGAACCTCAACATCCTCACGCGACCTCAACCGCCTCAGAAACCTTATTGAAAAGCCTCGGCCAGACCCCTCGTACCCATGAATAGTGGAGGAGAACACCAACTTATCGTATCTATCCAGTAACTTGAAAAGTAGCGGTACAGGTATCGCGGCGGCCTCGTCGACCACCAAGACATCAGCCTTGGTTTTCATGGCGTCAATTGGTGTCATGTAAACAACCTCGATGCCCTTAGACTCTATTCTGACAGTATAGTCATTAACGAAGTGAATGTTGATCGGGTGCTTGTACATTTCGAGCACTCTTCGAGCGAAGCGGAAAACTTCCTGAATGTTTGTCTCACTGGGCGCCGTCAAAACCGCCCGGCATCTCCCCTTGGCTCTGCGTAACCTGTGAACCAGCCATCCTAAACCAATTCCAACAGCCGAAGATTTTCCTCTTCCACGGTCTGCGGTCAGCACGAGAACCTTTTTCTTCTCAGACTTTTTGTAGAGCTCTTCAAACCTCTTAAGTACCTCGACCTGATCCTGCGTTAAAGCGAGCTTGTAAACCTTTACCGGTATTCTCGATTTTTCAGGGTAAGTTACTGCTCTCTGAGCATATGGCGATGTCTGTAGCCTAGCGAACTTCTTCACAAAGTACCTGGCGTCGGCATCGTATATCGCTATCCCGCCGTGCTCGTAGAGCTTGTTTAGGAATCTTCTCACGAAAAACCTTTTCAAATCATTAGCCGTATAGCCTGGGACAATTAGGTTACTTTGGAACCTCGTGACCAGCTCCATTAACTTACTAGGCGAGGGCAGAAGCAGAATGTATAAGCCTCCTCCTCCAACAACGCCCATAAGCCTGCCAAGGTCGTTCGGCTCTAGGTTATTTATGAGGTCTGCGATGCATGAGCTGTAAGTCTTGCCGAGTATGACATCAAGGTTCTGGTATGAAACGTAATCAATGTCAAGGTCCTTCGGTGCCCCCCTGGCAAAGAGGTCTCGCCTCATGGAGCCGTCGGAGTAAAAGGAATGATATGTGTAAAGGACTTCGCCTTCTCTAACGAGGTCTCGAATCTCATAGAGGAAATCTAAGGCAGCAGTGATGAGCCTCGAGTCGTCATCACTGTATATCACTAACAAGCGCCTGTGATTAGCCTTTTTAGCAATAATCAGCTCTTCTCGCACTTCGTCCAAGTGCTCTTGCGGGATCAGCGGCATAACTAAGCCCCTATTGCTCCACTATAGGTCGTAACTTAAATACCACGCACTACCTTGACTCGCTTAGCACAACCGACCCTCTGAGGCTTCCAGTCTGAGACCCTTTTCTAGGAGTAGTCATGGGCGTCCACAACGAGTTCACCGTCACGCAAGACGGCTTATGGCATCTCAACATTTTTCGCACAGTCTGTGCCCGGTAAGCAACTTTATGACCGTCACAAGTCCAATTTTCATATCACTGAGGACATTCCTTTTAAAACCTGGCTGTTGTTAGCCTCCTTATCGCCTTAGCGGTGTGCCCCTACGTAATCTGCAGTAAACCGGGAAGTTTCCGATAGGACGCGGAAGAAATCGAGGGATAAGGCCAAAATAGCATCGCTCACAAGAGGAGGATGAGGGCTAGAACCCCTGTTCGACAGGATTATTCGGTTTTATGAACTCGCGGAGGAGTGTTGTAGCGTACATTCCTTTCTTTAGCATGAAGGAGAACGTTGCGTAATCCTGGCCAACCTCTACACGCAAGTTCAGTGGCGATAGACTAGCTGGACGATATGTTCCTGCTGACGAAGCCTCTGGGATGCTCTTTATATAAAAGCTGCCAATGTCTAGACCCTCCTCTTTCAAGACCTCTCTTTCAACTTCCCCTTGTACTCCCTGCGACAGGTGAGTGTTGTAGCCGAAGACGGGAAGTAATAGGGTCGCTTTACCTTCAAGGATGAGTTTGTTGACTTTTTCGATGTTTGCGTCATTGGCGACGAGGACAGGCGTGTGACCGGAGCCCGGAGAACCCAGCGTTATTCCTACGTAGTCGCCCGGCGACGCGTAAACCCATGAAAGCCCATGCTCAATTCTCCTGCTGAGTACCTTGTTGAAGAGGTAGGCTTGATAGGCACCCACGAACAATTTTCTCACATAGCCAGATATTTTACGGATAGCCCCCACGTAGTCTCCTGGTCTTCGTGCTAGATGCGCTATCACGGCGCGCTCGCTCCTCATGCTCTTAGGGAATATTTCAAGCGTCCCTTTATAGTCGCCAGTTGATGCGAGGTACTCTCTAGCCATCTTCGCTTTAGGGGACTCGTAGGGGAAGATTCTCAGCAACAGCTCTTCTACGGCTTCTTTGAACCTTCCTTGAATAATGTACCGTCCAACTATGTGCGTTATGGGACGTATACTTCCGAACCTCTGGTATCCAAAGTAGTTGGGTACACCCCCTACCTCTGTAATCTTGTTCAGCATGGCCTCCAAGCTATCCGTCTTGCAACCTCTAACCTTCACGATGAAATGGTTCCCGAAAAGAAGCCCGGGCCTCAGGTGGAACGGCCTCTTGACAGGGCAGTGGATCTTGACGCGTTGGCTCGAACTGTTGAATGCGATTACAGCGTCGAGCGATATATCTCCCTTAATGGATACAAATTGGAAGGTCACAGCGTTAGTATCTTTCAGGCCTGCAATTCCTATGTCTGACTTTTTAACCCCGAAGTACTTACGGACCTTGTTTAAAGCCGTTATAGAGTCAACACCCTTTTTTTCAACAACGACCCATGTGTACTCTCCTGCGCCTTGCGGTATCTCTGAGCAGTTTGAAGACGCTTTTACGCCCTCAACGCTTATCTCGTAAACCACGAAGTCCTCGATTGTTTGTCTAATAGACCCTCCAATGCCGTTTCCCTCCAAGCCATAATACCTCATCTCTAAGAGAATATCGAGCTCAACGTTGGATTCAACCACCATACTTGTTCGAATGTAAAGCACGCTGGGTTATGTTTTTCTGCGCATGTATAGGGTCCTCGAAGATCTACCAAACCGGTAGTAGGGAACTTCACGGTCCACCGAGAAGTACAAGGGTGTAAGACAGCAAAACCTCCTAGCCCGGGCTGATACGAACGCTGTGCTCCTAATGGGCTTTGACTAAGTATGTGAACGAAAAATCCACATGGCATGACCTCTAAGATGAAATCCATTTACATGTATATGACAATATAGAAGGTTTTTACTAAAACGTCCTGTGGCACGTTGGACTGTTAGTAAGTTTATAGTCTTGATGAAATGAGTCTGACCGATTATTAAGTATGTTACGGGGAAGCTACGAGGAGTAAGCTTTTTCAACCTTGCTGTGGGTCTCTATGTAATGATGAACTCCGTCAAAATACATGTTGTGGAGATGCTTCTGCCCGAAAAGTCTAACATTATAATCGGTCAGACTCATTTCATCAAGAGTGTAGAAGACATAGCTGAGGCAGTTATTACAAGCGTTCCTAACGCAAAGTTCGGACTTGCCTTTAACGAGGCCAGTGGAGATAGGCTCGTGAGGTGGGATGGCAATGACAAGGAGCTCATCGACGCAGCTATAGAAAACGCGCGGCGCATAGGTGCTGGCCACATTTTCGTCTTGCTGATAAGAGACGCATGGCCTATAAACGTGCTTAACCAGCTGAAGATGGTGCAGGAAGTCGCCTCGATATTCTGTGCTACAGCAAACCCTGTTCAAGTCATAATAGCAGAGACCAGTCAAGGTAGAGGCATCTTGGGCGTCGTTGATGGTTACAACGTCATAGGGGTCGAGAGTGAGGAGGAGAAGCGCAAACGTGTTGAGTTCCTCAGGAAAATAGGGTATAAGCGTGCGTGAGCACGAAACTTGTGTGAGAGCACTTGGCGGAAGAACTGAAACAGGTTATTGTTATTAGACGAGACTTAGGGATGGGAAAGGGTAAGCTTGTTGCGCAGGGGGCGCACGCCTCACTTAGTGCGTTTCTGGAGGCCGAGAAGTCGCGTCCAGAGTGGGCGCGTCTTTGGTTAGCTACAGGTCAGAAGAAAATAGTCGTTCGAGTTGATAGCTTGGAAGAGCTTCTGCAGGTGTACAGTGAGGCGAAAAAATCAGGCCTACCGGTGGCGCTCATAACGGACATGGGTCTTACGCAGTTGGAGCCCGGAACTATTACAGCCGTTGCCATTGGGCCAGCTCCATCCTACCTTATTGACCCGATAACTAGGCGGCTCAAGCTTCTTTAGGCGTGTCTTACATGAGGAGACCACGAGATGGCCAGAATACGATTACAGGAAAAAATGTAACTAATGTAACTTAAAACATCTACCGAAAAAGTGGGTGTACGTAAGATGACGACCGCGCCCAGCACATCCATTCTTCTCGCTAGTCCGAGGCTCGCCCCTGAGGGACGAGCTTAGATAACCCCTTATTTGGAACAGGTCGCTGTGCTAGGCAACCTACGAGGAAAAGCTAAAAATAGCATTTCTATCCATAATACTGGTATCGAGTGATTAGGATGGCGGATGATACGCAAAACTGCATGTTAGAGGGATGCACACATCAAGCAGAAATAATTCTTGAGGTTGGAGGACAGGCTATCTATCTTTGCAGACCTCACTTCACACAGCTTGTGGCGAGGATGGCCAAGGCAGCCGAGCGTAGAGGGTCAATATCCGCCAAAAGTATAAAAGTGGAGAAGGTTGGCGATGGTAAAATAAAGTTGTCTATCAAAAGAGTCAGAAAAGTAGATGTCAGCGAAAAAGATTAAGTTTCCTCGAACTATTGCTCGATGCTGACTCGATAATGGCTTTCAGAGGCTGTCTCATGAGAAGTAATGAGGTCTAATTACGATAACTATATTAAACTCAGTTGCTCATCTAGAAGTCGTTTAAGCTCATCGAATACATCTTTAGAACCTATTATTCCACGTTTAAAACTGCTCTCCAGATCCTTCAACTTACTTTCGATGTCCTCCTTTGAGATGTCTGGAGGGAGACCGATTCTTCGCGTGTGAAGTATAGCCTTATATACGTTTCTCTCAAAGGTCAGCCATGTTGTTTCCAGTTCACGTATCATATTGGCTGTTTCCTCGGAAAGTGTGTCGATCTTCCTCTGCGCCTTTTCCTCGTCGATAATCCCTAGATCTGCTTTCACCCTCAGCTCCTCAATCTCCTTCAAGTTAGAGCCTATTCGGGCTTTCAGCACGGCTATTTTCTCAGACAGGAGGGGTCTGCGCCTCTCCCACTCGAGCAGGCACCTCTTCGCAGCCTCAGTGTACTCGTTCCAAGCCCTGTCGGCTTCCTCGAAAAATTGCTCCAGATTCTCGTAGCTGAACGAACTCACTGCTCCTCCACCTCTTCACGTATTTTCTCGAGCCTTTTCAGCTTAGCCTCGAGCTCCGTTTTAACGCTCTTGTAAGCCTCTTCACTTATGCTACCCTCTCTATACTTCTGCTCGAGCTTGCTCAAAGCCAACCTGAGCTTGGCTATCTCGGGTTTAACCTCCGCGGCCTTCACGCGCTTGTAATGAGGTATAACTAACCTGTCGAGCTCGTCGAGCTTTTTGCGAACCTCTTCCTTCTCAGCAGTTTTCTCGGCGATTTTCTTGTCGAGCTCAGACTTAAGCTCCTCGAACTGGCTGTCATCTAAGACACCCAGCTTGTGCTTGAGCTCAATGCGCTCCAGCTCAGATGTGTACGCTTCGAGAGAGCTATCGATCTCCAAAAGCTCTTTTTCGAGAGTATCCCGTAGCTCTTCCCAGCTCTCAATGACCTCGCGTGCCGCTTTCTCGTACTCTTCCCAGGCTCTAGATAGCTCGGAAGCACGATTAATCAGGCTTTCCAGCCTACTTGAGAGCTCCGCGTAGCGCGGCGCCCCAGCTAAGGGCTCGGCCGATACTAAAAGCTGTTGCGGTGGTGCTGTAACCGGCTCGCTAACGCTGGGAGCAGGCTTTACCTCCTCTCTCTCAGCTTTCTCTCTCTTAGTCCATTGCACGTAGTAGGGGCAGTCCCAGTACTCCATTAAGCATGGCATAAAAGCTGGATCTACCTCAGCGCCGCCCGCGTACTTACAGTAGAATTTTCCCCTTGCATCTTTGTAAAGACCTGGACACACTCCACTCGAAGCCATTCAAACTCGAATTTACACGCAATAAGGGGCGATATATTAGTATGCCCGCGCCTGGCACATTCACCCCTTCACTGATCCGGGGCCCCGTTAAGGGTTTTCATGGGCTCCGCGCCTTCGGCCTGCCCCGCCGATTCGCGCCCATTGATGTGCGGCGGGGGCTCAGCCTCGGCGCCTCCTTGCCTCTTCGCGCCGCGCGCGGCACCCGCCAGACGGCTCTCCGCCGGGGCGGGAACTAGGGCCGGGGCATTTCTCTCCGCCTGCTTTGGGAAGCTCCGCGAGCCGTGTATTAGTGCTCGTGGGTGGCTCTGGAGCCACTGGTTCAACGCCTCGAATTGCCTCTCGGCTCTGCAGGCCTTTAAAAAGAGCTTGGCGGCGTTGAAAGCTGCGGCCCAGTCCCTTCCCCAGACCAGGCCACAGCGCGTGCACTTGTAGTACCTTCTCTGAACCTCCACTCCCTCTTTCCCGCAGAGGGGGCACCGCTTCCCGCTGACATTGTTCTCCGGCTCGAACCACTTGGCGCCCTCGTACCATGCTATGTTCTCAAGCCGCTTTGTGACTCTTAGCAGCGTCCTCTGTAGCTTCGTCCCCCTCAGGGACTCGGCCTGGGGCACGTCCGCAACGATGACGACGAGGTAGCCCTGATCCCGTAGCTTTCTCACCAGGGCCCTCATCTCCCTGAGCACGCTCCTGATCCAGTCCTCGTTGACTTTCCTCACTTTCCTCGATACCTGCCTAGCTATGCGCTCAGCCTTCTCCGGGGTCATGTTCATCTTCGCCCTTAGGCGCTCAGCGAGCCTCGGCGCCTCCTCCACCGCGGAGCCCTTTCCCGCTCTCCGTAGCCTCCTCACGTCTCTCCTCTCCTCGAATCTATGGACGGCCTCACTCCAGTTGCCCAGCTCGGAGTAGCTGCTCATAATTGCTGCTAGTAGCCTCAGCACCGTCGTGTTCGGAGGCTTGAAGACTCTCTGCGCCACCAGCTTGGCTTCGCCGTTGAACGCGACGGCCACCACGTAGAGCCCATGGCTCGAGTTCACGTCCACCGCTATCACCGCGAGCTTGCCCTCACCGTCCCACCACACCTGCTTCACCTTGCGGTGAGTCACTAGCCTCAGCCTGCCCCTGCTTGTTAGTTGTAGCGTGAGCTTAACGTCGCTAAACCTCTCGACATCCTCTAGCACCGCTTTGACCAGCGATGGCCTCAGCCTTATCGCAATGTTAGCACTGGGCACGCGTAGCATGCCCCTGGAGGCGTCAAGCACCACCGCCGCTGCGGTATTGCCATGAAGTACCTCGCCGTTGCCGACCACCCTGACGAGTAGCGGTATCGGAGGCGGGGTGAACCTAGTGCGCCTCCTAGACTTCCCCCTGGCTTCAGCGAGCATCTTGCACCACTCCCCCGCGTAGCAGAGCAACCTCTTAGGCAGCCCAGCCAGCTTCGAAGCCTCCTCGATTAACTCCTCCCTGAACCTCTCCGGCTCCCTCCTGAAGGTCTCGCCGTGCTTTCTCTCGAGCTCTTCGCTGGCCCGCTCTGCGGCAAGGGCGATGGCGGAGTAGAGCCTCCGGAGCCGAAGCCTCAGCTCCCTGCTAGCCTTGACTTCCCAGACCCTGTAGGCTTCGAAGAGCTTCTCGCCGCTTCTCTTGCCCCTATTTCCTTCACCCATACTACCACCCCCTTTACTGGGGGACCGGGCGTGAGCCGCGGCCCCCATCCGCCCCCACGCCCAGAGGCGTGAGGTGCGGGGGAGCCGCAGCACAGCCCAGCCCCCAGGGGTGCTGCACGGCGCAGTGTCTCACACCCTGTGAGCTAGCGGTGGCTGAGCTCAGCGCGAAGTAGTAGCGAGCCTCGAAGCAGCCTGCAGAGCTCCATGCTTGATTGTCAACGCCTCCTGCAGTGCACTCTCACAGCCTGTGACCCGCTACCCCGGCCCACGTGCCGCGCGCGGCCCCAGGCGCGTGGGCGGCTTCGCGGCCCTCCCGCCGAGCCCGCCCAGGCCCGGCGGCGCCAACGCCTCGCTTGCGGCCCGTCCACCCCCGAGGGCGGGGGGCCGGCTGCCAGGGGGCGGCGGGGTAGGGCAGCCCGAGAGCAGAGCCCCCCGCCCTAGCCCGCCCCAGGCCGCGTGGGCGTGGAAGCGGGCCTCGGGCAGCCGGCTTGCGGGCGGGCACTACCGGCCCAGGGCCAGGCTGCGTGGGCGTGGCCCCGCAGACCGGCACTTTCACGCCTCAGCGGCCGCGCTGGGAGCCCTCGCGGGGATCCCTAAAGGCGCGGCGCCTCACCGGCGTAGCCCGCCACCCCCCTCGCGGGGGGCCCGGCCCCCCACCCAGCCCAGTCCCACCACACTCACGGATGAGCGTGGAATGGTGGGCTGGGCGGGTAAAAAAGGGGTGTTTTAAGGGGCTTTCTCTCGGGCCACCGCAGGCCCCAGCCGCCTTTCCCCCCTGAGCGCTAGTGCGCTGGAGGTAGTACGGCCTAGGTGCCCGGGGCCAGCCTTTGCAGGCAAGCCGCTTAACCCCCTCCCGCCCACTTTCTTTTCCCCGAGAGTGCAGGCGCCGCACCGGGGCGCCAGTTTTCTCGGGGAAGCACCGTGTAGCCCGCGCCGCTAAAGCCGGCTCACAGCTCGCCGGCCTAACGCGTGCGGCAGCGGGCCTCATTCTTCCCTGCACAGAGGGGGTTAATATTCATTCCGATGATTACCCTGAAAGTATAACATCGTTGCGCTTTGTCGAAGGCTGGCTGCCTCTTCAAGACTTACGGCTACGTGCGCAGGGCGAGGATATGCAGCCACGTAGCGACGGTCATGCTCCACAGGAGGCAGCTGAGGCTCCGCGCCGAATAAACCTCATGGCGGCATCGCTGCACACCACATCCTCCGGGCTGTAGCCGAGCAACGCGAGGAGGCCGCAGGCACGCTCCGTCAAGTAGACGTAGCGCACGTTGCCCACTACTGCCTCTTTGATGAGGCCCGCTGAGCGGAGCCTCTCCAGCGCGCCGGCGATGTACCTCGAGTTCCTCGTGCCGAGCGCCCTCCTGAGCGGTTTGGGCTCCCGCAGGCGCCACAGGGTTTTTGTGAGGCCTGTCAGCTCGAGCCACCTGGCGGCGCTCTCCCACACCTCGGCGCTGGCCTCGACCACCACCGCTGGGCGCGAGAGGGGGTTATAAGCGAGCCGCAAGCTTGGTTTATCGCAAAACATTAGGTAACCTACAATAACCCCAGCATAGTCAAGTGATCCGCAATGAGCGGAGAGGGAAACACGTGTAGGTACTTTCGGCAAACTGCACGGGGACTTCGCTGTGTTTTTATTGGTGTGGCTGAGTGGAGAGCCTTGGGCGAGAAGTACCTGAGCTACTGTAAGTCTGGAGGGTCGGGTTGCCCTGTGCTAGCCTCGGTAAGCAAGAAGCTGGCACTAGGAAACAACTTTAAAAAGGGTGCGTCCAGTGCCTTGTTTAAGGAAGATTGACTACGTTTTCGCCCTCGGTGTGCTTTTGCTGGTAACTGGTCTAGTTGCGAGGCTTTACACGTGGCTGGGACCGAGATTAGAAGCGCCCTCACTGCTCCTGGTCTTCCCGATCATGTACATTCTTCACGCCGTGGCTGAGAGGCGCGGCATAGACGGTGGCGTTGCTTTGCTGGCCTCTTCCTTGGTTGCAGTGCTGGCATCTCCATACGTGCTTCTATCGGCTAAAATGCTCGAGGAAGACATCAGAAGTGGTCAGATCGCGTCCCCGTTCCTAAACGATTTCATGGCTAGGGGTGAAGGTTTAACAGTTCCTTATGTTTTGACCTTCGCAGTCTTTTTGGCGGCTATGTTGCTCGGAAGCATTCTGGTGAGAAACCTGCTAGGGAGTGTTCAGCTTGAGTCGCCTTCAAACCCGATGTTCATGTTAAGCGAGAAGCCGGGTATTCAACGTTGGTCAGCGATAGGCGTACTCGCGGGGGTTTTGGTTGCTACGCTCATCCCCAGTGAGCCTCACATGTTCGTAACAGCACCACTGAGTGTTTTAATCATGCTTAGTTCAATATCTATTCAAGCCTCTTTGATGTTCTATATTTCCCTTGAGTATTTCCTCGGTGTTCCTTTGGGGATGGTTGGAGCCCTTATGGCTTTACTTCTCTATTCGTTGGCTGTGAACTCGGGAAAAAAGGAGAGCGAGGCGAGCGCAACTCTACTTATGACTTCATCCTTTCTCTTAATAATGACGCTGGCATTCTTCATAGTGTTCGGAACGGGCTTCCCGATCTACATAGCCTCTTTCCTGTTATACGTTCTTTTGGCCTCTGCCTTTGTCGTGCAGGTGGAAGGGAGAAGCTTTATTTTAAGTCCTTTTATAGTATCCTATGTAGTTCTACTCGTCTCGTATTCTCTCCCAGAGCAACTTAGGCAGTTAAGCCTACCTGTTGCCCCCTTCATTATAGCCGCCATTCCAGGGATTCTCGCGGGCCTTTACTTAAACATGGTCAAACCTCGCTATGAAAGCGATGAGTGCACGTATACTCCGGTAGCTGCCGTAGCTCTACTCTCGCAGCCTCTCGCTTTCGCGCTTCTCCAGGCTGAAGCTAGCTCAATACAGCTCCCCCAGCAACCCCTTCAGAGTACTCAGGCAAGTCTACTGTTACCAGCTCTCGCCCTCCTCGTAACGCTAGTACAGCAGCGTTTTTCAAAGTCCTTGTTCAACAGAGGCTCCTGGTTGTTCATCCCGGCATCATTCACTGTATTGCACCCCGCTGGTATAGCTTTGGCCTCAGCATTGTACCTGCTGCTGAGCATTGATGATGTGGTTTTGTTAGTGATCTTCTCCGGGGTTGCCTTAGCTCTGAAGATAACAGCTTTTCTCAAGGGTGTGTCGTTGCAGGGGTTTAAAATAATGTTCACCATAGGTATGGGCATTGGCCTAGCCATCCGCGTTATCTTCTAACCACCGACAATCTGAACGATATCGCCGTCCTCTAGCACAAACTCTCTCCCCACGCGTCTAGGGCTAAATGAGAATCTGTTGCTCCAAACTAATGCGTATTTGAAATTCTCGTGGAGTTGCGAGTGTATGAGTCTAGCGAGTTCTATAACCCTTGTTCCCCTTTTTGTAACCACAGGCCTTTCCTCAACTTCGCCAGACTTAGGGTTTCGCGTATAAACCCTGATTAAGTCGAGCTCCCTGAAAAAGTACTCAGCGACTTTGCCGAACTCGAAATCATCACATGAGGTAAAACTTAGCACGGGTACGGATAGGGATTGAAGGTAATGCTCTACCTTTTTATCGAGGCTTGAGGACTTCATAAGAACAATAACACACGGTTTGTAGGAAACCTCTCCGAATACGCTCTCCTCGATGTCATCGAGTGTAGCTTTGCCTTGGATCTTCACCACTGCGTGGTAGATACCGTAGTCCCTCAGAAGCGCAACAACATCCTGGAGAGTGGCATCCTTTAGCTCGCCTACGACGACGATTCCACCGGTCGCCTTTCTCTCGATCTCCACCTTGGTCTCGGGCCTCCTCACGACAATGCGGGCCTCCTCTAACGCGCTGAGAAGCGTTGAGACCTGGTACTCCGCATCGCCGAGGGAGTCGACCACGAGTATAAGGGCGTCAGCGTTCCTCGCTAGCGCCAACAGCTTGGCCTGAGCTGACACATCTCCGAGGAATGGCGGCGTATCGACGATCTGGAAGTAGACTCCCTCCCAGACTCTCATTCCAGGGAGGGGTTTCCGGGCCTCTGTGACCTCTAAACCCGTTAAGCACCGAAAAAGCGTAGTTTTGCCAGAAGCAGGAAGTCCGAGTAAAACGACCTGTATGTCCCCCTCCTTCTCTACGAAGAACTGCTCCCCGCCTCCAGTCTTTCTCCTTTTTTTAGCCTCGATCTCCCGCCTTAAAGCGGCTATTTGCCGTGTCACCTGCATCCTAAGCTTCTCGGTGCCTTTGTGTTTCGGCACTGCTGATAGGAACTCCTGCAGCGCTTGGAGCTTCTCCTCGGGCGTTCTGGCCTCGACTGCTTTCTTCCACTTACTCTTGGCCTCAGCGGGGAGGTTTGTCGGCATTGCTCCTCCTTTTCTGCCCCCTGCTGGCCCCCCTTAAGGTTGTCGTCATCCTTGGTCGGTCTCGGGGTTGCCCCACGGGGGCGCCGCATCGCCCTCTTCGGGCCTGCCCCTAGCGGGGCCTCCGGGGAGGAGCAGCCGGCGGCCGCCACGCCTCAGCGGCAGCGGCGGCCAACCGCGGGCCGGGGCCTCTAGACGCCCTGTAATCACTGGCTGCTCTGTAGGCGGTAGTGCCTCGCCAGCTTCCCTGCCAATTCTTCGACCTCGGCTTTGTCGATGAACAGCCTTAATGCATGAAGCGCTGGAACGCTGTCCCTCTCGAACTCCATGTTACACTCCATGCACCTCATCACCCTCGTCCTCCCTCTCCTTTCGACCCCCTCCAGCTTGCCTCCGCAGAGGGGGCAGCGCTTCGAGGGCAGCGTCCTCTCGATCACTGGAATGCCGTGGAAGCCGAGCACGTTTTCCAGCCTCTTTGCGAAGCTCCTCAGTGTTCGCTGCAAGCCGTTGCTCCGCAGAGACTCGTCGAATGGGACGTCCACGAAGACTATAGCTTTTCTACCCTTAAGCTCCCCCGCTGCCTTTGCGACCGCGCTCAGCAATGCGGCCCTGCGGCGCCTGTAAGCCTTCCTCAGCGCGCACCTCGCAGTGGCCCACGCGCCCGGCTTCCTGGACTTCGCGGCCTTCTGCTGGAGCTCCTTGATTCTCCCCCAGTTAACCTCCGGCACCTTGAAGCGCCGGATTGTGAAGCTCCCGTTTCTGAGGTCGTAGGCGAGGAAGTAGAAGCCGTGGCTGCTGTTTATATCTACGACCGCGATCGCTTCCAGGTTTTCGAGCAACTCCTCCACGCTCAAGCTGTGGGAGCAGTGGAGCACGACGCTCACCTGCCCGTCTACCTTGACGGCGACGTACCTCGTCAGCTTGCCACCGCTGTCTCGGCAGGCATCCTCCTGACTCTGAAGCCATTTAATACCGCGCTCGGGCAGCGGGATGCTGAAGCTCCTCCTGCAGAGCCTGACGACCAGCACGTCACCCTGCAGGTTCGCCCCTGTGCGCTTCAGCATCCACGATAGTAGTGGGAACCTTACGTAGCTCTTCCTCTTCGGCATCCTCGGCGCCACAATGTCATCAAAGGCGTCCCTGTAAGCCCACGGCACAGCCTTCCACGCAACTTCGAGCTCCTCGCTGTCCAAGCCAAGCAGCCTCTGCCAGTAGCGCATCGAGGCCCTCGGCTGATAAACTCGTTCGATGAAGTCCTTGAGCTCCGCTGGTAGCTCCGCCCTGAACTTGAGCACTCTGTATCCCTCGACCGCTAATTTGCCGTTACGGGGGTCAGCCATGCCACTCCCCCCATCCGCCCCCACCCCCGGAGAGGCGGGGTGCGGGGGAGGAGCAGCACGGCCAACCCCGATGTGGCTCGATGATAGCGTGCAACGCTACATGCTTCAGCGCTGCCGCGCACATTCCAAGCGCCCTCAGCCGCGCAAGCCGCAGCACACAGCCTGTGACCCGGCCCAACCCCTCCCCAGACACCCCGAGGCACCAGGGGCCAGCAGGCGGCCCAAGGTGGGGGGTTCGTTGCTGAGAGCGGCCCCCGCGCCACACCCCACAGCCCCGCGCACCCCCAACGCGGAGCCAGGGCGTGGCGCCGCCAACGCTTCGCTAGCGGCCCGTCCACCCCCAGGGGCAGGGGGCCGGCTGCCAGGGGGCGGCGGGGTAGGGCAGCCCGAGAGCAAGAGCCCCCCGCCCTAGCCCGCCCCAGGCCGCGCGGGCGTGGAAGCGGGCCTCGGGCAGCCGGCTTGCGGGCGGGCACTACCGGCCCAGAGCCGGGCCACGTGGGCGCGGCCCCGCGTGCCGGCACTTTCACGCCTCCGCTGCCGCGCTGGGAGCCCTCGTGGGGATCCCTCGGGGCGCGGCGCCTCACCGGCGTAGCCTGCCACCCCCCTCGCGGGGGGCCCGGCCCCCCACCCAGCCCAGTCCCACCACGTCCCAGAGGAGCGTGAGAGGGTGGGCTGGGCAGGAGAAAAAATACTTTTTAAGGGGCTCGCTCTCGGGCTGTCCAGGCCCCGGCCGCCACTCCCCCCTCAACACTAGCACGCTGAAAGCAGTGGAGAGGTGCCCGGGGCTCGCTAACATACTACGCGTTGCTTTACCCCCTCCCGCCCACTTTCTTTTCCCCGAGAGTGCAGGCGCCCACAGCTCTCCTTTTACGGGCGCCAGTTTTCTCGGGGAAGCACCGTGTTGGCCGCGGCGCCGGGCCCGCTCACCGGCTCGCGGGCCTACTTGGCTCTCCGATGCCTAGAATAATTGTAGAAAAAGTTGTATTTATAGTTTTTTCAGGCTTCTGCTCTGGGATCGCAAGGCCTCGGGGCTGCTTCCTCCAGCTTCCCGTGCTTCAGCTCGTTCCTCCCCGCCACGGCTGTCTCAGAGTGTGCTAAGCCTCACCGCGCGCCGCCCGGGCGCCTCGTGCGCTACGCTACGCCGGCCACGAGTAGGGCCCTAAACAGCCCTAGCAACCCGCATGAACGGGTTCGTGGCCTTTGAGGGGGGGTTGCTGGTGTAGAGCCGGGCTGCAGTGGGAGGCAAGGCCAGTAGCGCAGCCCAGACCGGTCTCCGCATTCCCCGTGAGTGGCTGTAGAGCAATTATCATTTTAGCTCAGGAGAACAAGGTTGAAAGGCGCTTCAGGCTCTGCGACAACCGCTTCGCGGAGCTGTTGTTGGCGTCGCCGATGTCGACGAGCAAGACCCTCCAGCCGGCCAGCGAGGCGAGGACAGTTGACGCCACGGCCAGTGTTGTCTTGCCTGTCCCGCCTCTGCCGAAGCTGTAAAACCCTAGGCTTATCATCGCAGTAAATAATTTATCCATGCTAATATGCTTTATACTGGTGGAGGCATGGGGATAGTGGAGACTCCAATGCCCGAGGAGCGGAGGTGGTACAGAGACCCGGTGAACTGGCTCACCATCGCCGTCCTAGTCGGCTTCACCGTAGCCGTGGTCACCTCGCCCACCTTCCAGTCCTGGCTCCACAGCCTCTGGGGCGCGCAGCCTCAGCAACCACAGCAGCAGCCAGCCCAGCAACCACAGCAGCAGCCCGCTGCACAGCAGCAGCTCCAGCAGGCCAGGCTCTGCTCGGTGCTGATCGAGGCCGACGCCCCGAACGCTACAGCCCTAGTAAACGGCACGCTGCACGCGCTGCCCGCCAGGCTGACCGTTAGGGAGGGATCTCTGCTCGTAATAGAGCCCCAGCCAACAGTGACGCACGAGCCCCTGAACTCGAGCGTCACCGTCAAGGTCACCGGCAACGCGACGGTGGTTTTGAGGTACAGGAGGGCCTACGCGCTCGTCAGGACCGTTGTCTCGGGCCCGGGGCAGCTGATCGTCAACGGCACCCCGGTTGGTAACGCTACGCTGAGGGTGAGGCCGGGGACGTTGCTGGAGGTGCTGGCAGTCCCGGATTTGGAGAAGGAGGCGGAGCTCTACGTGAACGGCTCCAAGCTGAGCCTTTGCGCAACGTGCTCCCCCAACCCCCTCGTTCCGATTGAGATCAGGGGTGACACCGAGCTTGTGGCTGTTTTCGGCCCGAAGCGCATCGTCCTGCACGTAGACACTGGCAACATGTCAGTTCTCCTCAAGGCGAGGTACTGGGAGCAGTGGGTGAACGGCACCGCCACTATAGGGCTCTTCGCCGGTGACCGCGTGAACGTGACGACGTTCTGCGTGCCCTTCGAAGACGCGCTTAGGTGCGTGGTGAGCTGGGCTGTCTCGCAGTACACGCCGCTCGGCCTGCTGAACTCCTCCGCGCCCCCGAACGCCACAATAAGCCTCCACGGGGACGCGTGGATGAGGGCTGTCGTCTCCAAGGTCAAGAGCGGCGTCCCCAGCCCGGTCAGGGGAGGAGTGCTGATGAACGGCTCGGAGGTTCCCGCCACGATGATGCCCACCACAGCCTGGCAGAGCATCAGGCCCTGGACGGCGAGGTACGAGTACTTGGGTAACGGCGTCTGGAGGATCGACAGCTCTGGAAGCAACGAGATAGTCCTTGATATAGGCGCCAACTGGTCGAAGCTCAAGGTGGAGCTCTTCGTCGAGGACATCTACCCCGGGAGACCTTTCGCCGAGTTCAATGTTCTGACTGAGCCCTACAAGGGCTTCTTTTGCAACTACTGCGACATGTCGCCCTTGCTTCCTGGGGACAAGTATGTGGTGGTCTTCGACAGGAGTGGTAAGGTTCTCCAGTATGACTTCACCAAGTGGTGTGCTGGAACTACTAAGTATAGTGTCAGCGATCCCGTGCTGGAAGTTCCCGGGAGGCTCGTCATTTGGGTGAAGAGCATCAGGCTTAGGCTTCGCGTGGAGGTGAGTCCTTGAGGTGACCCGCGCGGGTCTTGTTTTGCTAGCGCTTGTCCTCGCCGTCGCTTTGATCGCAATAGTTGCATACGCTAATCCGGACTACGTGGAGCTTCCCCTTTGCGTGAACCCGAGCGGACAGGTCTACGGTCCCGCCGCCAAGTTCTCTATTTCTAAGGGGAAGAACCTTAAAGCTGATCCAGGTGAGACGAAGTCATATGATTGGCTTGACCAGACCGGTCAGAAAAGCTGGAGCGAGACGGGGGTGTGGAACCCGAACCTGTGGCACAAGGTATTCAGGCACGCTTGGTCCACGCTGGTCAGGCAGAGCTCTTCGCAGGGGGCTTACGTCGAGATAACTTCAGTCTCCTTTCACGCGGAGTACGACTATTCCTACGTTAACCCCTCGCCCAGCTACACGCCCCCGGTTTGGGACTACTCCAACTCGGCGAGCAACGTCAGGCTGGACTACCCCTCCGACGACGGGTGGACCTTCTTCAACGCCTTCGGACCCGACGACAGCCAGCCTTTCGTGAAGGCGGACGGCGCGAGCGGGAGCTTCACGCCGAAGCTCACCTCGGACAGCGCGATGCACGTGGTCGCTAAGGTCTACGGAGGTAGCAGTGGAGCCACGTACAGCATTGGCTTCGTGATACAACTGGAGCTCCACTGCTACAACGAGACGAGCGGGGGAGGTGGCTCACCGTCGCCTTCACCTTCACCATCTCCCTCCCCGTCACCGTCTCCTTCACCTCCACCGCCGCCGACCTACACTTTGACCGTCACGGCTATGATCGTGAACTTCACTTTGCCTCAGGGCGCGACCGTGAGCGGTAGTCTTCAGGTCTATGGGAGTCCCGTCTCGGGTGCTTTGACGTTCTCCGGCACCTCTCTGGAGGCGTCGAAGAGCGCTAGGGCTGATGCGGGGACGAGCTACTCTGAGAGGGTGCCGCGGAACCTGACGTTGACCGTGACTTCGTCGGGCACTACTACGACCATGGTCTTCAACTTCGCCTACTGGCAGACGCCTTCGGGCAAAGTGTACAGCACAACGGTCACCGGCACCCTCAGCTCGAACGTTCAGCTAACGGCCGTCTACGCCGCGACGCCGAGGAGCCTGGGGGCGTGGACTGCGTGGCCGGGCGAGTCTCTGCCGTTCTGGCTGGCGCCTGGCGTGAACTGCATTGCGGTGAACCGCTCGCAGCAGAGCCCGGCGCTGAGCTTCATGGTGGTTCGCGGGAACGCGAGCAGGCCCAGCGGCATAGACCTCGCCTACTGGCAGAGCGACGTGCTGTGCGCGCTCAGCCGTAAAGAGGTGGTACCGAGCGCGGAGTGGGTGGAGCTGGCGCTGGGAGACCCCCTGATTATCAACGGGAGCTACGCGAACTGGACACTCGCGGGCTTCAGCCTCTCAGACCCGAGGAGCGTGGCCAGGCGAGCGGAGGCCTGCGCCGCGCTGCTCAACGGGACCTGCCTCATCCAGGACGAGTACGGAGTTAGGGTGGTGGCGGGTGGTTGACGACGCGGTGGCCGCGCTGGCCATACTGATAGCGCTAACGGTGGCGCTTGGCTACGCCGCAGGCGCGCTTAAAGCGAGGGGCTACGCGGAGCAGGTGTCAACGCTGATGCGGGACGTCTGCAGCCTGAGGCCGGGGCAGACCATAACGCGGGCCTACAGCTTCGAGAAGCCCGTCTACGTCGGGGAGGGCTACGTGAAGCTGGCTGAGCCGGTTTGGGTTGCGGAGGCCTTCAAGTGCCCCTACCTGAGGCAGGTCAACTCGACGCTGCTCGTAGGCAACGTGACGGGCAACGCCGTGCTCGGGGGCGTCGTCAGGGTGAAGCTGTGGAGCAACGGGACGCGTTTGCTCATCCTCAGAGGTTAGGACGGCGTATGCGGCGGGGCCACTCGATGAACATTACAATGCGAGGCTCACGTGTTTTTCACAAATAGGTGAAGTGTTCACATTTATCGGGTATAGTTTTTCAAAAATGAGAACTTCTCACCCCCGAGGGCTCGTGCTCCCCTTTCTTGGGCATCTTCACTCGCCCATCTGGCTCAGCGCCCTCTCCAGGAGCTCGTTCACCACTTCGTCGAAGCGCTTCCCCTGCCTCTTGGCGAGCCTCTCGACGCGCTCGATGATGTCTGCCCGCAGAGAGACGATGCGGTCCATGTAGTTCCTGCGCCCTGATCTCCTCGACGACCCTCCTCAGCTTGTTCTCATTGGTGAGGATTCGGGGCTCCTGCCTGATCCTCTGCGCCAGGATCCTAGACTCCGCGATCGAGAGACCCTTGGCAAGCTCGTCCAGCCTCTTTATGGCATCTTTCTCGTTCTTGACGAGGCCCCTCATCGCCAGCCTCCTCACAGTCAGCCTCAGCACCGCCTTGGCGGTTTTGGAGGACTCGGGCCTCCCCTCCCTAGGCGGCCTGCCCGGCTTCACGCTCGTGGGCATGGGCTGCCTCAGGGCCCTGTAGACGTGGAGGATGTGGTCTAGCTCAAGGGCGGCGAGCTGCAGGCGCCTCTGAACCTCATCCCTGCTCAGCCCAAACCTCTCCTCGAGCAGCGTAACTACCTCCCCGATCTCGTCGCGGCCCATGCTGCCCCTCCTGATGTTCTCGCTCAGCGAGAGCAGCAAGGCCTCGCGCCTCGTCATCCTCCTGACTATAACGGGGACGCCGCTTGGGAAGAGCTTCTGGAACGCTTGAGGGTCCTCCTGGCTGAGCCTGCGCAGGGCCTCGAGCCTCAGCCTCCCGCAGACGACGTAGAGCTTCTCCCCGCCCTCCTCAGGAGGCGTCACCACTAGCGGTTGCAGGAGGCCGTTGAGCCTGATGTTCTCCTTGAGCTTCTCCACCTCCTCCTCCGGCACTATTCGCCGGGCGTTGTACTCCTCGCTGAACTCCAGCCTCTCCAGGGGAACGTAGGCGACCTCGACGCTCACACTTTCTTGGCCCCGCGCTATCTTAAAAAATTGATTTATCTTGGTGCCGATTATACACCCGGCGCGCTGGGCTAGGCGGGTGGCCTCTGTGAGCGGGGAGGGCGAGGGGAGTGGCGCTGAGGAGCTCTGGTTCATGGAGCGGAGGCACGTGCTCATCCTGCTCTACCTGTACAGGGTGGGGTACGCGATCAAGAGCGAGTTCATCCCCCTCCTCAGGTCTAGGAACACGTACTACATCGAGAGGGCCCTCATGGACCTCGAGGAGCACGGCCTCGTCGAGGAGAGGCTCGTGGGCAAGAAGTCGAGGATCTTCGGGCTCACCGAGAAGGGCCGCAGGGTGGCTGAGGTGCTCGACAAGCTCGCCAGGATGATAGCCGAGGAGGAGGGCAGGGGCGAGGCGACACCATAACGACGTTTTACTTTCGGGGTTTTAACGCGGAACCCCTTATTACCCCTTCACCGCCTTTTAAGCCCAGGCGCTAAGCATGAAGGGGGCTGTGAGAGCCTACACCTGCGCCGAGGGCGCCTGCGTCGAGTGGGAGAGCCTCAGGGGCGTGCTGGAGGAGGTGGAGCGCGCCGCAAGCCTCAGAGCCTCAAGAAGGCTAAAGCAAGCTCGGCGTGCCTCACGGAGACGGCGCCGGGCTGAGCGGCCTGCAGGGCGTAGCGCAGGGCACGCAATGCAAGCCTAGCGCTACCGCTGCCCCCGGGGTAGCTGACTCTTTTTGCTATGCAGTACAGAACATTGTCTGTCACCGGCAGGCTACCTTGAACCCTCGCGGCTCTCTAGGACGAGGTAGAGCTCCGCCCCGGGTAGGGCGGAAGCTCTATTATCAGTGGCGAGCCTCTCGGCGAGCTCCGCGACCCTCCTCGTCTCCTCCTGGGAGGTCTTGCCCGCGCCGAGCCCCCCTTGACGCCACGCAGCATCACCCGATACCTCTTGATATCGCCTGATATCAGGTGATATCAGCTGATTTCGCGTGATATCACCACATGATATCACTTGATATCTGCCGGTATCACCTGATGTCTGCTGATATCGCTCGATATCAGCCTGTGATACCTCTTGATCCCGCCTGATATCAGGCGATGCCTGCCCCCACCGCGCCTGAGGTGCAGCTTAGTGTGGCCTGCGATCCCCTTGGGGGTGCGGGTGGTGTAGCCGCAGTGCCTGTATATGTAGAGGATGCCGCGCTCCGCGCACCTGTAGATGGTGTGCGCTCATCTATCCTACATGAGGGTGCGCTAAACGATTTATTATAGTTTACCGAAACTGTTGGTGATAAGCCTCAGAGGCGGTGGCTCGACGAGTGCCAAAGCGCGGGAGCTACGCGCAAAGGCGAGGAGCCCAAGCGCCGCTCTGCGCGTCTAAGTGTGTCAGGCTTCGCGGCAAGTCTAGCAGCCGGCACGAGACCCCCAGCGCCGCTGCCCAGCCGGTAGCCCCCGCCTACCGAGCGCTGGGCTTTCTCGAGAGGAACCCTCGCAGAAACTGGGACGCTGAGCAGTTCCCCGCTAGGCTCTAGGCTCTCCGAGGGAGCGCTCACGCCGCCGCGCTCGGAAACGAGGCGCTCACCCCAGACCCGCGGGGCGCGTAGCATCACACAACGTGAGACCTCAATCTCCCACTCGCAGCGGTTGCCGCGATCAGTAGCTCACACAGTGATGTTCCGCGAAGCAAGCCGCTTCAAACGCCTCTCGGGCAGACGCGTCACACGCTGTGAGAGCCACGGGAACCTACCAGCCGCCCGGCCCCTGCGTGCCGGCGGAGGATTCACAGACTGTGAGACGCAGGGAACCTCAGGGCTGGCGCGCTCGTAGCCGAGCTGGACGTGGCGGGCGAAAGGCTTTTTTAGGAGGGGAAAGTGAAATAATTGAAATGTGACTTAGCCTTTCCCCTCTGACACAGATTATGAGGTCAACAGGTATCTCCAAGGTTTTTCGAAGCATCAGGGGGAAGAGAAATGCATGGAGTTAATTCGGTTAGAAACAGCTATATACTGTTTCAGAAATAGTTCAAATCAGAGCCACAGTTCATTGCCTCGCTTGAGCCGGGGAGGAGGGTGCTCGTGAGGCTGAGGGAGCTGAGCCGCAACTATTCCTCTCGCTGGCCCAGCTCTACGACTTGACGCTGGTTTACAGGAGCCCGCCGCAGTTCAGCTTCGACTCCTACAGGCTGGAGAGGCGCCGCGCCTCGTCTCGCTGCCGAGGGGCTGGGACGGGGTGCCGGCGATGCAGAAGTACTTCGACTACGACCAGGCCGTGGTGGAGGTCGAGGCCCCATTCGCCTCGAGCGGGAAGCCAGGGCTGGTGGTGTGGAGGGCTAGGCGCGAGGACTTATTGAAGCTCGCGTTCCCCACGAAGCACGCCCTCGTGAAGGGCTTCCTGAGGGAGTTCCAGACCGGCGCCGCTGAGGAGCGCTCCGTATTGGAGTGGCTGAGGGCCGCGGAGCTGGAGCTGGGCGACTACCTGAGGCTGCTGGACTACGGCTACCTGAGGAGGGCTCCGCACCCCGCCGGCGTGACGGTCTCCCTCACGGAGAAGGCGCTGTGGGTGCTGGCATTTGGCGAGGGCTAGGAGTGAGGAGAGCAGGCTGGCCTGGGCGCTAGTGAGGTGCGCCCTCTACGGCTACTGCAGCGATAAGCTGACCGAGGAGCACGGTGACCTCCTGGAGGCTTTAAGCGAGCTACAAGCATCTTTTCCAGATAAGCCAGCGGAGTGGTTCTACAGGGCCACGTACCGCCTCCTGGCGGGGAAGGTCGAAAGAGTGGGAAACGAGCACTGGCTCGTCAAGGGGCTAGCGGAGCTGGGCGACACCTACCCGTGGTACAACGTGTGGGTGAGCGATGGCAGGTACAGGTGCGACTGCGTCTTCCGCGCGTACGGCTACGTGCGCAGAGCGAGGATATGCTCGCACATCGCTACGGTGATGCTCTACAGGAGGCAGCTGAGGCTAAGAGCCTAGCTTACAAAGACAAATTTGTATAGCATTCGAGGCGCTACTTCTTAGAGCGTTCTTGAGCCGCGAGTACAGCTACGAGGATCTGGTAGATCGGGTCGCCAATAGGGTTGAAGAGGTATTCGAGGAAGGCAAAGATGCCGTCGTCCTCGCGGGGCCGGGCTCCTCCCGCCTAGAAGTCGCCGGGAGGGTTCCGGAGTCGAGGGTCGTGAGCTACAAGCTCTCAGGCCTTGAGAAGTTGCAAGGGGAGGGCCGCGCCGAGCTCCTGAGGTTTGAGGGCACAGAGCCGCTCGTAGGCGGCAAGACTCTCGCCGAGTACGTCGACAAGGAGGCTAGCCCAGCGAGGCTGATCGTGGTCCAGGAGAGCACCATAGAGGCAATCAGAGCCTACATCCTGCTGCGTGAGAGGCTCGGAAAGGGTAGCGTCGCCTTAGTCTTCACGCCCGGAGTCCACAAGGTGGAGTTTGAGAGGAGGGGCGTCGAGCAGCCCGGGGAGGCGGAGGTAGACTGCACCCCAGCGTTCAATGCTTTCAAAGTGATGCCTGAGGGCGGAAAAAGCGGGGTCTCGCTCAAGCTCCTCCAGCACCATGGGACAGGTGAGCGGGAGGAGCTGAGGAGGGGCGCCGAGGCCCTGAGAAGGCTGAGTCCCGGCAGCCTAGGCCTGCGTGGCGCGCTGGTAAATGCGGGCAAGAGGGCGCTTTCCTCGCTGGGCGAGAGGCTGGCCGAGGAGCTGTACGCCGCGGTGGGCGGTGCTGTGGTCGCTTCCGCGCTCGAAGCGCTAGCTTCGCCGCAGAACTCGCTCGCGGTCGTGGCCAAAGTGATTGGTTACAGCTTCCCCCAGGGCTCCTCCTCGAGATCGCTAGGGGGCTGGTTGGTGTAGTCAGGGGTGAGCCCGAGAAGGAGCACGTCAAGCAGTTGGCGGAGCTCGTCCAGGCAGCCATCATCGCGGCGGAGTTCGTGAGCGACGAGAGGCTCGAGGGGGTGGCGGACGAGGTTGCCAGCCAGTGGGGCCTAAGCCTCAGGGAGTTCCAGAACTTAGTGAGGAATCTTCGACTTTAAAAGTTGACTTCAACAAGAGCTCAGAGCCTTCACTCTCCGTTACTCTTAATAACGACAATGCCGTTGCTCTTCTCGAGCCTCAGGCGAACTTTCCCAACGGAGCACGCCACTCCGCCTGAGAGAGGTCCGCGTACGGCTGTCGCGTTTATCCGTACCAAGCACATGCTTGAAACTGGAACTCTAGAAACGATCGTGCCGTTCGCTATGCAGCCATCAAGGTAGTAGTCACCGTTCACAGTAGTTCCATTCGGTGAGTCTAATAGGAAACATATATCGCGGATGAGATCAGTGTTAGGGGATCGCCGAAAGCCATAGAAGTAGTAGAGATTAAGCCAATATGCAAAGACCAAACCCGCGACCAACAGGTGGAGTAGAGCCAGGACTGCTTCATCCACCTGGTATCACCAGCTTTAGCCCCCACTTGTCGGCCAGTACACACGGCCCAAGCCCCCTTACCGCCAAATCGCCGTTAACGTAGTCGTGCGGGCACAGAGGTTGGAGTGTAATGCTTATTTGTATCGTGTAGTTGTACATGGGCAACTTGAAATACTGGTAAGCGTTCACGGCGTATATTCTGAGTATGCGGCCTGTGAGCTCGTCTACACGGAGCCCTACGAGCTTGTAGGTGTAGTTCAATGCGAAGGTATCCTCACCGAGGCTGGTGCTCACCCTGGCAGCGCACAGGAGAGTCCCTCGTTCGTAGTTAGAAGAGTTCTCGATGACTGAAACCGTGTACGATTTTACCTTAACGTGTTTTGCGAGGGTTTGAGCCCGGGCGAAGAGTATGGCAGCTTTATCCGGACTCTTGCAGGCCTCACGCGCGGTAATCAAGAGTAGTGCATGAACGTCTTCGCCCTCGTAAACGACTCGGTAAGTTTCCTCCTGGTGTAAATTCAATATCAGCAAGCTCAGGACAGCTACGGCTATCAGAGCGGCAGTACCACGCCTACGCACGGCTACCCCCTCCAGGAGAAGGAGTAGGTTCGGAGCTCCTCACCGCACCAAACAGCTACGAACCCTGTGGCGGCATCAGGAAGGGGGGCTGTAGCATTAACTTCTCTAAGGTACTCGGCGACATCGCTACAGTTAGAGTGTAGCATAACGTATGCTGCTATCACGGCGGCATTCCTCGCGTTTTTAACCTGCGCGGAGAGCGGGTGCAGTATAAGTGTAGTAGTAGCCTTACTCAGCGTAAGGAGGACAATGACCGCAACCACGGCGGCTTGCACCTCCCTCATGGCTCGACCACCACGATGCTCGAGTGGTTGCGGCACACGGTGATGATGTTGCCGCGCTGCGTTCCGTTGAGGGTTATGGGCTTCGACGAGTAAACCGTTGTGCACGCTCCGGGGGGTAGCAAGCCCTGAACGTGCAGAACGTCGCTGTCTACTGAAGCATCTTGCGCAAATACCAGGACGCTAGCAAGTAATAGAACTTCGAAGATTGTTAGAAGAGCCTCCTCGACGCTTTTCAACACCTCTTCACCTCTATCAAAACCAGCTTTAAGACGATAGGCCCATCAAGCGAGAAGAAGGAGCCGCAGACCTCAATCCGTGGATTGTAAATGCGGGCTTCCCTTGTCAACTTCGTTAAGCACAGCCTATCAGTCCAACCGCGCTCAGTTGCGTTAAATATAATCAGGGTGGCGTTTTCGGCGCGGAAGACCGGGTTGAATGAGAGCAGGCATTCATCATTCTTCCTCCTGAGGCTAATCCATGTAGAGTTCAAAGGGGTTGCTGCGCAATTCGGGATCACGAGCTCAGGGCCTTCAAAAGTCAACAGTTGAAGGCCGTTGATGACGACGCGGCACTGTGTGCTGTTTAAATAGATTTGTGAGTTGAAGTCGATGAAATCGGATTGCGTTAGCGTCACGAGGCTGAACGAGTTAAGGTGCGCAATGGGTCTTGCTGATTGAAGGTGCACGTAAATAGAGGCAAGGACAGAGGCAGAAATGGTTACGAGTATCGCGATCTTCAAAACATCGCTCATAACCGCTCCCACCACGGAAAAACGATCACCCGCCTTGTAGGAGCAGGAACGTAGACCACCTCCAGAAAGTGCCCGCTTGTGTCAGGGTATGGTACTTCGGCTACATAGGGGTAAGGCACGCACACCTGCCACACTGCCTGGTTGCTGGCGTTCACGAGCTTTATGCAGAGGTTCCCCATATTCGGTGTCTCATTCACCGCGATCAATTCTTGCCTCAGCGTAGCATTCGCTCCTAGAACTCGAGGCTCCGAGGCTGTTAAGACAAGCCCACTGCTTCCGTTGTGGAAACTCAGCTCAACTACGACAGGTAGTAAGAGAAGTTTTGGCTTTTCTCCCGGAATCTCTAGACGCCCACCCCACGATGGTGCAAGCTCAATTGACCTAGGAGTAGTCACGCCTTGAAGCTCCTCATACCTCACCTCCAGCACGCCTGTGCTCGCTGTAGCGGAAGACAATTCTTTCCCGTCAATTATTGCTGTGACGTTGTAGTTTTTCCAGGAGGGATACGCGTTGAAATGTATCCTTACTGCGTCCCAGCCGTAATCGATCTCTGTGACTTCTATTCGGGGTGCTACGACCCTGTAGATGTAAATTGAGCTGTTTACTTTGAGGTAGATTGTCGAATTCGGAGTCTCTGGGGCGGTAAGCGAGAACAGGTAAAATGTCTGGTTGCCGATCAGAACGATAGGCAAGGTAGTCGCTGGGAGCCTGCTGGCCTTCGTGGTTGTCCCGACTTTAGCGGGTTCTCCGAAGGTCGAAAGGACTTTTACCGTGGCGTTCATGCCCTTAACCGAGAAGATGCGCGTAGCGCTCGCATCCAGCAGGATCACTGTGGCGTTAGTCTCAACGGTATAGACCCCCGGCAATAGTGGGATGAAGTGCGTTGTATTGTATGGGAGAAAGTCCATGCCCGGTAGAAGCACTAGAGCCGCGTTGATGCCCCCACTCGGTGAGTAGACGGCCGTGAGTTGTGTGTTCGCAGTGAGGGTGCCCGTGACCGTTGTTCTGTACACTTTGCCCGACGGTGTGTCCCAGTAGGCGAAGTATAAGGTCTTTGTGGAGGAGTTGCTCAGCGTCACGGATGCGGTGACGTAGGTGGAGTACCCGTAGCCGATCGTCAGCCTCAGCCTCTCATTGCTCAGCCGAGCGTTCGCTACGGTGAACGAGCCCGACCCGCCGTAGACGGGGCCCGAGTAGTAGAGGTTCCTGCAGGAGCCGCCCTGCGTGCAGGCGTCCAGCCAGACCCTGACGGCGCCTCCCTGATAGGTTATGCTCCAGGAGCCAGAGACGTTGAACTTCCCTGTGTAGTAGTCGCTAGAGTAGTACACCGCTGAGTAGGCATCAGCGTACTTGTTGCTGACGCTTATCGCCGCCCTGCTCGTAGTTAGCACCAAGGTTAGGGTCTGCGGCAAGCTCTCAGAGTAGCTCGTCCCAGAATTAGCAGTAGCACTCTTCGACGCCTGCAGGTATGTGCCAGAGAACGTCAGAGAACCCGAAACAGGGCTACCGGAGACCTGCAGGCTACCGCTCACGCTCGTGCTTTGAGGCAGGGTGAAGTTCACTACCTTAGCCGCGACGGTCAAAGTGTAGGTTACTGGAGAAGGCGAGGATGACCCCGATACAGCTGCACCTAGATTGTTTGACGCGTAAGCTCTTCCATAATAGACTGTCAGCTTCAACGTCGTCTGCTGGCTTGGAGCTAAGACGAAGTAAGTGTAGCCCGGATCCACAACAAACCCGCGAGCATTATGTCCCCGATACAAAGGCGGGTAATATCCCGTCACAGTAATCGACTCACTATAAGAGAACGAATCAGTCCTAAGATCCTTGCAACCACTCGACGAGCACTCTCTAAAGGTGAGACTTCTCGACACAGAATAGCTATAATCCGCACGCCCCGAGCCCGAGCCACTACTTGGATTGTATATTACTACCGACGCCACCATCCAATACTCGACTGTCATAGACTGAGCGTTCACCCTCAAAGAACCCCCGTTGTTACAACTAGGATTGTCAGTAGCACCACTCCCAGTTCTGTCCTCAATCCATTGGGTCTGCGTACCGATCACCGTATGCCAAGTCCCGTCCGTAGGAAATGGCGAAGGACCGGTATAGCAACTAGGGAGTGGATCCGAAAAAACGATCACGGAGATGCTCGCGAGCAAAAACAGCCAAAAAACCGTCACAAGCCTAGTACTCCACTTCAACCTGTATCACCACCTCCTCAGATAGAGTTATCATCAGCCAGTAGGGCTTTGCCACCTCAGATAGCTTCGTGCCCGGACCTATCCTATCTACCCGCGTGCAACAAGGTCCATAGTACTCGCCAGGAGGGTTCATGCTCTCCAAATCATTCGGATCTATCTTCGCTCTCTCGAAAACAAGAAGAGCAGAGCCCTCCGCCGGAAGCCCAAACCCCCTTGCTAGAAAGACGTTGTCGTTCCTGACAACCACGTATATCTCCTGCGACAAGACCGAGCCCATGAAAGGTCTAGCCTTAGCCTTGAGAACCCTCACCGTGACCCGAGTCCAGTTCGTCGGGATCTGCAAGTAGAAGACAGCATCCTCTCCCCAAAAGCGCCACGTCGCGTTGCCCAAGTACTCGCAGTTCCCGATGAACGGCACGATCATATCCTTCTCCCCTGAAAACACCTTAGCCGGGACTAGCCTGCCGTTGACGTAAACCTCGCCCTCGATCACCCTGTGCTCCCGCGGCAGGAGGAGGGCGTTGAGCCTCAGCACCCCTCCCCTCACAGCCCTGTAGACCATGTACCTCCCAAAGGGGTACGCGCCTGTAGGAGTCGTCCAGTTCACGGGGCAGATTAGGTGCGTGTCGTTGAAGCTGAAGCAGCCCCTGTCATCGCCTCCGTGAGCCTCGGCAACGATGGTCGAGTTGGGGGGAACCCTCAGCTCGAAGTCCCCGCTGTGAAGCGAGCCGTTCACGCTCACCGGAACAACGATGTTCCTGAACTCCAGCACGTAGAGCGTTGCGCCCTCGGTGCTGACCACCGCGTCCTCGGAGAAGGTCAGCGTTGTGTTCAGCGGGAACTCCTCCGTAGCATTGCTCCTCACCACCCTGATCTTATCGGAGCAGAGAACCGTGTGGTTGCCGGCGTCGGTGCATGCTCTGACGAAGCTGAGCGTAGAGTTAAACTTCACCCTGAAGATGGTCTCGCTATTTATGACAGAGTGGTTTACCAGCAGCGGGTAATTAGCTTTGATGGTGACACTTGCATAGGCTTTTCGGTAACGTAGAATCATCGTAGTGTTCCTGCCCACCTGAATTGCAACAGATGAGTTTACAGGATCATAGATCCCTGAAGGGAGTGGTTCGACAACAAGGGTAGTATTGCACTCGGTTTTCAATGTTACCGGGAGTTTGTACAAACTTCGGTTCACTACTACACTGGCATTCCCGATGTTAGCATACAGTGTCAGCTGGCACAAAACGCTTGAGGATTGATTTCGGGGAGTTATACTACCGCTAAGGCTTTCCGGAGAGCTCAAAGAAGGCTGCTTCGAATGTATCGTAGACAGTGTAATTAGCGCTGTAAGGAAAAATACCAGCGTGGCCGCAAATACGAGTAGTTTCTTCCTAATTTGCATCACTTACCGCACGCTCCCCGGGATATGAAACAGCTCCAATGGAAAACTCTCCTATCTCCGTCTTATAAACAAGGCCATTATGCCTCTGGGTGAGAAAACGTGAGCGAAGAAGTCGGTAGAAGCATCATGGTCATAATCACCCTAGCCGTCGTCTCTCTTATAGGCTACTTCATCTACTCCGTCGCCTCTGCGACCACGAGCCGGCCGGTTCTGGTTCAAGCAGGCGATGCTGTTCTCACCTCTACGGGTAACAGCTATACCGTTACTTTATGGCTCCAAAACGTTGGAACCTCGACGGCAGACCTCTCAAATGCTAACCTCACAATCACGACGTACAACCTAAGGGCGCCGTTAACCTGCAATCCTAGAACTGTTGCAGCAGGGACCACGAGCACATGCACCGCCACCTTCTCGACGACCGTTCAGATCACGAGTGCTGTAACAGGGTACATTGTAACCAACTACGGTGTGTACAAGGTTTCAATCGTAAGAGGATAAAAAGATGGCTGAGCTAGGTGAGCTCGAAGTCCTTTTTCTCCTCTCCTTCACGGAGGCTCCTCCAAGCTACGTCCTGGCATGGCTGGAAAGTAGAAGAATATCCTACAGGTTGTCTGACGAGACGAGAAGAGTCATCGCGGAGGACGAGAAAGCTGGATCAAGGGTAGGTATACGTACGTCGCTTGAGGCAACGATCAGAGAACTTGAGTTCAGGCTCGAGTCGTTTTCATCGCGTGTTGACACGCTCGGGGAGGTTTTCAACATCACACTCCTTGTGGCCCCGGTCATGCTATACTCAATAGGATTTTTTAGACCTGGGGTTGTCCAGGGAACCCTACCACTCCTCCTAGTCCTAAACGCTGTCCTCGTCGTACTCTATAGGGACCTGCACCCGAGAGTGTTGAGCTTACCCAGGAGCTTGAAACTGGCAACAGCTCCATTACTCATAAGCGTAGCGTCAGTGGCGGTACTATTGTATAGAGGCGTTGAAACCGCGCTGACAGTGCAGGCTATCTCGTGCCTACCGCTGGCTATCCTAGCTGCTAGGGTGTTGAAAACAGTAGAGAATGAACTTAAAGAAAACAGGGAGATACTCGTTCGTTCGTTGCAGTCCCCAGGGCACGTTTTTCGGGCAGTTTCACCCGAAGCTCTTCTGGCAGAGACGGCTTTGGGCTTAAGCCGAAGCATTAGGCTAACGGTCTACTTCTCTTCTGTGTGGGGTATCGAAGACCCCAGCCTTTTGCTATTAACTTACGAGAAAATTCATCGTTTTCACGGAAACTTGGTCAGGAAAGGTTTCACAAGTGCGGTGCTTAGCCTCGTAACTTTGTTCCTTCTAGGCTTCGCCTCAGCGGTAGTTAAGAGCATCTTCAATAGACTACCGCTGGAGAGCGTTGTTCAGTGGGTGCCCGTGGAGGATCCACATGGAGTTCAGTTTTCGATAGACATATACTTGCTGGCCTCAGTCGCCGTGTACTCAGTAGGGCTAAGCGTCTTATCAACCGGATCGCCGGCTTTCACCGCTCTCTGGTTGCCAATAGCCTCACTGGCAATAACTTTAGGTAGCTTTTTTGGGGGCGCCTTGCTCGGTGGGGGGAATGTCTAAGGCCATCTACGCGCTTATACTGCTTGTCGCGATTATGCTCTTGCTCATGGCTTTAAATCCTGTTCAGATGAGCTTATCCACAAAAAGTGTATACATCGCTGAGAATGGCAAGTTAATCATTATAAGCACATAGCTGTCACATCGAATAATTTTTCTCATAGCTGTAGAGTAAACAATTTATATTTCAGCTAGCTTCAGTATGAGAGCCCGGAAGATGGTCAAAGGATACATACTGGTATCCACGAAGCCAGGTAAGGAGTACGAGGTTGCGAGTGAGATAATGAAAATACCCTTTGTTAGCGACGTCGATGTGACCTACGGGTTGTGGGATATAGTCGTTAGGGTTGAAGCTCCATCGCTTTCGGACTTAGACAAAATTATCTCCAATATCAGGACCCTAAAATTCATCGAACAAACAGCAACCCTTATCTCTCAGGAGATGAGCTAGTGACAGGGCTCTAGTACCAAGAGATAAGTTCTCCGGGATAATTTTACCCCGAGATAAATTACTCTAGGGGTGAATCCAATGCCCTAAATTATCCACTCTCCCTTGTTTATCTTCTCTGGGATGTAGGAGTCAGAGAGAAATCTGAACCCGTGACCGCTGAGAGCCTCTATCTCAACCTTTTGCCCCTTTTCTATGAAGAGATTGAGCTCCTCGAGCCACCTCTTTGACTCCTTAAACCACGGGTAGTTTAAGAGTTCTTTTGCGCGTTTAATGTCCCTCTCAGTAGCCTTGATTATGAAGTTTCTAGGTATTTTGTATTTCTCGATATCTGTAATTGAAACACCCAGGAACCGGGCCTCGGGGGTGGCGAGGCGCTCGCTCTCGTAGCTCAGGGTTATCGATCCGCTCCTGTACACGCTGTAGATGTAGAAACCGTAGCTGTCGCCATCAGTTAGCACGTACACTGGCAGGTCAAACTCCTCCCACAGCCTGCGAACCATTCTCCTCGTGCTTCTATCGGGCTGCCCTTTCCCCGTGATAAGTATGCAGTTATTCTTTTTCCAAAACTCGTCCTCGTTCAGTTGCTCGAAGATAGCGCCTTTCTCGACCACTAGCACGTATTCCGCCTTGACCTCGAGTATTTCGAGGCTATCCACATTCGAAGGAATAGCGTAGGCACCGCTACCGAGCCTTGATAAGTCTATGATTTCTCCCTTACTTCTGATCTTCATGCGTCCGACGATTCTGCCTTTGGCATCGTGCATTAAGCCCATGTGCTCTCGAAGAAGCCCTGTAGCTACCTCTATATCCTGTATCACCGCGTTACTCTCACGCTGATCGTCCCAAGTGTTCTCCCCGAGAGGCCTCCCATTTTTATCCGTGAGTGTGTGCTTGCCACGATAGTAGAGGTCACGTATGGTTGGGTGAACACCCTCTCTTCGCGCCTCCAGAATGAGTTTAAGCATCAGGACGGTCTGCATGAACCTTTTCGACTCACCTACGTCAAAGAACTCCCTTCGGGCGGTCCTTGGGCCTAGCAGGAGCATTTTTTTCTTGCTGTCCCAAATGGTGTTAGCGAGGGTTCTCACGGGTATTTCGAGGTAGGGTGGCTGACCCCTCAGAATCTGGTCTGCCACGCGTTTTCCGAGCTCCTCGAGCTTTCGAATGACTTCCTCCTCTGAGGGGGCTTGAACTCCTCCCTTCCTACTCGACATATTGCTCCACCTTCTTCTTCCCTAGCTCCTTCAAAAGAATTTCCTCGAGCTTCCTTTCAAGTAAAGTAGGCTCTACTGAGGCAACTTCTGCGATTGCTGAGACGACTTCCGGCATATAGCGCCTAATCGTTGACTCTTTTTTCTGAATCTCATGAAGCTTCTCCATCCTCGTTATGTACGACCTCAGCTTCCTGGCAGCCTCCCTAATAGCTATCTCCAGCTCATGCTCTATCTCGGGAACGTCCGCTATGGCTTCTTTACCCACACCTTTAAAGGGTATTTTCGTAGAGCAAACGTGAGTAACTACTGCGAGCGGAGCCGGGAACTTTACTTTGTACACGCTCCAATCAATCTCGTCAACGACCTTTCTGGAAACGTCGACACCCTCGTCGTACAGCAGAGGCATTTTGTTTGCAAAACGCAGGATCATTGGTTGGTCCTGAGGCGGGATTTCCCCACCATAAGCAACTGCAACCTCGACTATGAACGGGTGTCCTCCGTAAGATGAGGGAGGTCTAGTTACAGCTTTAACGAAGCTCGGCTTCAGAGTGCTCCTAACTCCTTCCTTTAAAAGTTCCTCCCCTATCGGTGAGAGAGTAATGGGTCGAGGACGGCGCCAACCCTCGAACGAGCGCATTTTTGAAGCAAAGGCTTCGAGGTCCTGAAGCCTGAGCTCCTTTACCCTTAGGGAAGGATCGAAACCAGCCCACTGAAGGAACTCCTGCGCTATTTTCTCACCCACACCTTCAAAGCTTTTAACTAAGAACTCCCTCAAAGTGGTGTTCGGATCCTGGATGTTTTTTATGAGCTCCTTGAGAACTTCGACATCTACACCCTTCGGGTGGTACTGACCTATCTTCGGTGGCTCAGGAAGTTTTTTTGTGACCCTTTTGAAGACGACCTCCTCCTCAGGTGTCTTAAACCTTATAGTTGCATAGGGGGCTATGAGCGCGGTGCGCTTAATATATTCTTCAATGCGCTTCTTTGCCTGCACCCACGAGCCCTCAAGTGTGAGCCTCACGGAAGTTCCATGAACCTTAGGGTTGTCTTTCTTCCTTATTCTCATTCTGAGAATGTGCGGTATGTTTTTGTCAACATCTATGTATAGCAGGTACTCACCTATGAACTCAGAGTTCACTGGAGCACTCTTGACATAGATCGGCTGAGCCGTCGTCATCTGTGCGTAGAGCACGGCCATTTTTACTCCAAGTCCAAAAACACCCCTTGTTTGTCTCACTACGTACTTAGACCCGTAAAACACTCGGCCAAAAACATTCGGGATTTCATGTATTGGTATGCCTGTTCCGTTGTCTGTGACTTTTACCGTCACTCTTTCAGGGTTGTTGGGATCAAGGGAGATCTCAATTCTTATGTCAGGTAGAATACCGTGGGTCTCAGTGGCGTCCAGGGAGTTTTCAACAAGCTCACGTACAGTCTGGTATAGAGCCCGCGCTGGGTTGGAGAAACCTGCTATCTCCTTGTTTCTATGAAAGAACTGTGCTGGCGATAATCCACGATACTTCTCCAATTATCTTCCCCACTCGACTGAAAAGAAAGCCCAGATAAACCTGATTTCAAAAAGAATTAACTTCAAACCAGGAACTCTTTAGAAGTTTAAATGATTACACGAGGTCCATAAAGTTTTATTTTTCTTCTCTTAGCTTGAGAGATTCTGACTAGGCGCAGGCGGTACCCAATTGCTGCGATAAGTAGCAACGCTGCGGCGGGTATTACGAGCATACTACGGTTGGACTACGTAGCTTCCTAGAAATATGTATCGTTTATCAAGCCTCAAACGTGCAACTCCTCCGTAAACCAACTTTAGACGGGGGCTGAAGGCGATGAGGCAGGTAAAAACCTGGAAGAGGCTCGTTGATGAGTGGAGGGGATGGACTTGCTAAGCGCACGTTTAAGTAAGGTACTCTTGGCAAAAGTAAAGCTCGTGAAAAGCCATTAAGGTGCCCTGGGGCTTAGTATTGAAGGGGTAGATGTGCCGGATGCGAGTGTACTGAAGAGGATTTCCGCTAAGCTATATTGGGATCTGAAACTAAACAGCCCACTGGCTTACAAGCGCGGGGACTTAGCGGTGGCGCTCAGTCTAACGCCTCCAGGGGATGCGTGGCCGGTTGTCGGATACTTCTACAAACACGTTTGGGGGGTTATTGAAGACTACTTCTCCAAATCTGGGCATCGTGTCGACGAGGTTTTGCAGAAAAGAAAAGTGGTGCTGGCAAACAAGGTGATGTACCCTGATTATGGAGTTGAGCTTGCTCTAGACGCTCAGGTTATAGGCCACGTCGTCTACGACATACGTAGAGGCTTCTGGCGTTTCCGCCCCTTGTACATGACTGTCGCAAGGATGGTGGAAGAAGGGGTGGGTTTCTATGCTGTTACGAGGCTAGAAAAGCTAGCTAGGGGATTTGTGCTGAAGCAAAAACACCTTGAGAGATATGTACTGCCGAGGGGGGATGAGTACGTGGCTCTTGCAACGCGCGATTTAAGCTTGCTTGGAGTCGGAGTACCTCTGAGAAATGAAAGGATCTACGTTCTGAAAACGTGGAGTAGCAGACCCTACGGTATTCTCGAGAGGGATCCGGACTGGTGGGAGGTGACGAGGCTTCACGAAGAATATCTAGCTGAAAAGGAGATTGAGGCAGTATCCTTCCTGAGAGAGATTCACGAGAAGTACAGGCTCCCGGTAGTGGTGTCGTTTTCCGGCGGTAAGGACAGTCTCGTAACCCTCAACCTTGCGGTTAAAGCGTTTGGAAGCGAGAAAATCAAGGTTTTATTCAATGACACCGGGATAGAGTTTCCGGAAACTGTAGAATACGCGCATAGGATATGTGAACGCATGGGCGTGGAGCTTATTGTTGCGGATGCTGGCAATGCCTTCTGGCGCGGGGTCTCCGTAATGGGACCCCCCGCGCGAGACTTCAGGTGGTGTTGCAAGGTCACCAAGTTTGCTCCAACAGCCCGTGCTTTGAAAAACCTCTTTCCGAGCGGAGTACTGAGCCTAGTGGGCCAGAGGAAGTTTGAATCCATGCAACGCGCGCTTTCGCCTCGAGTCTGGAGGAACACGTGGTTGCCTAACGTTGTAGCCGCGTCTCCTATACAGGACTGGACTGCACTAGATGTATGGCTCTACATCTTTAGGGAGAGGTTGTTACCCAATCCACTTTACTACTACGGTTTAGACCGTCTCGGTTGCTGGCTTTGTCCTGCAACTGAAATGGGTGAATTTGAACTCGCGAAACGAGTCAACGAGTCACTTTACTCGACTTGGGAGAAAGTTCTACAAGAATACGCTAGCGAAAACTCGCTCGGCGACGACTGGGTACGCTACGGGCTCTGGAGGTGGGTACACCCGCCTAAAGACATACTTCGCGCTTTGAACCTACGTGAGACGCCTGTCAGGAGAGGTGCACGAGTAACGTGGAAACATTCTGGGAAAGTGATGATTTTTGAGGTGGACAAACCTCGGACAAAGCTCAGCGGAGATAGGTTCAGCAACTTACTCCATACGTCAAGAAAGGCAAGGTCGTCAGCGAAGAGGGTAGAGGTCGAGCGCAACAAACTAATTGTAGAGGTCAGCGAGGCCTCGCAAGATATTGAAGAAGAATTAGCCCGAGTTGTGATACGCGCCTTCTACTGCGTGGAATGCCTAGAGTGCGCTAACTGGTGCCCTACAAATGCCATATCATTGAACCCTAACGGAGGAATAACCGTTGACGAGGAAAGATGCTTGGGATGCGGCATATGTCAGAGGAAATGCCCCATTGCAGAGTACACGCTCAAGCTTCACGGGCGCTTTACGAGCGGCTGACCACATATTTGGCATTTACCGAATGTTTTCCTGGCACAGGTAGGGCAGTACGAAACACCGCACTTTTCGCAGAAGAAGTACTCGTCTCCTCTGTAGATCTTCTTCCCGCACCTGACACAGCGACCTAGGACAAGCGTCTTAGGTACGTACGCCATACCTATTGCACCCCTCAACCACTGTGGCTACACTATTTAAAAGTTGCCCCCATTAACCGACATTAAGGATTGCATTCCCCGAGATATTTATCTAAAGAATACCCAAAAATTAACCTCAGGCTAGAGATTCCCAAGGTGTATTCCTAGGACTTGTGACTGCGCAGGAAAATTGCGGTTATCACTAGTGTATCTCCACCGCACTTGGGGCACGTTTCAGCTTTTTCAAATAGCTTGTCACCGTTTTTGTACGAACGCTCAGTCTCAAATCCACATTTCTCACACTGAAGTAGCGTTATCAAGATCCTTTTCTCCGGCTTTGTGGACACGAGTTTGTAGAGAGACCAGCCCACGTACCCCTCAATCATCACTAGTAGGATGGATCCAGAGAGGTAAGCGTCGTACCCTGTCCTGAAGTACAGGTATAACAGTGCAACGAGCATCAAAAAGCCCCCGATTAAGAGTAGGACGTAAACTGGAATCCATCTTCTTTTGGCCTGGGAAACAGGGTCTAAGTTCATGGTACTCCCACCGTGTTTCCAACGCCTATGATTACTAAAGTAGAGCCTACAGGCTGTACTTTGATGAAGTCCTCTATTATACCCACAGCCTCTCTAACACCTTTGTATATCTCTTCGGTCATAACAGAGAGAGCCTCGGCCTCTGACATTTTTATGAGTACAGCGTAAAGAGGAATGCCATTCTTCGTCGCTAGTTCCTCAATAACGAAACGTTCAGCTCCGATACCCCCCATTGCAACTCCATAGCCGTAGGCAAGCATCCCAGATTCCTCGCCCTCGTACTTCAGAGCGGCGTCGACTGTTAGTATTTGCGATACTTTCTCCCGCTCCAGAAGCCACTGCAGTGCATCATCTAGTCTACCCACAGTGCCTCCGGGCCCTCTCGCCTTTATTACATAAACTCTCCTACCGTCAAGCTCTAAGTGGTAAACATGGGTGTCTTCAACAGGTTCAACGGGTTTACGGTCCCGTGTATACTTCCTAACAAGGTAGCTTGCCACAAGCGGTCCGGCCGAGTCGCCTATAGGTACGCTTCGCTCAAACGCCTCAAGGGCCCCCTCGATGGCCTTGACCTCTTCCATTACGAAAGGCATTTGAGCGCTGAGCTGCATAAGCAACCACAAACTCCTAAACTTCCTCGCAATAAGGTAGTAGTGGTTTAGGATCTTGTATATACTGTTTAGTGCCCTTGCAATCTCCACTATGTTAGACAAGTTTTGCACTTCAACGCGTGAAGCTTTAGGAGCTATCCGAGCTATTCGTTCCTCTAACCCTTTCTCGCCTGTCCGGACAATGTGCTTAATCTTCTTGACGATGCCGTATGGATCTATATCGACCGGAAGTATGATATACGTTTCTACAAGCTCGCTCACTTTGCTCGAAAGCAGCTTTTCATCTTGTACATCGCTGTACCGCTTGATCTGGCCCATCAGGAATCGCAGGGACTTATCCCTAGCGTTTCTGAATACAAGGAGGTAATTCTCTACCTCGCTGATCGCTCTGAGAATTTGCATCTCTTGAGTGAAGAACGAGAAGAAAGCGAGTATGATAAGCCAAAGTATCAAGCTGTAAGTGTCTCCGTCCATCTGTTACACCCAAGCTAGATGAGAGAGTACCCTTCCGCTTTAAAAATATATGTGGTTGCTCAAACCCTAACGATACTAAGCACAGGAGTTTTCTGCCCCTCTGCAACATTTACTACAGCGTTTGCAAGGAAGCGAAGGATAAAACCACTTGACCAATAAGGAGAAGTAATAGGCGTAGCCTCCGTTCCAGGCGCTGCGCTATCTTATTGCCTTGTCTCAAAATGATAGAGATTCAACCGATAGCCGAAAGCCCCCAACAAGGGTGGCCTCTAGAGTAGGACGACTCACAACTAAGCTACTGGACCTCTTGTTCAAGTGAAAGAGGTGACTCTGAACAGTTGCAGGCGTAGATACAGCTAGGCGGCGGTGAAAACAATTGTAATACAACTGTAAGGGTTTTTCGCTATAACGTATGGCGTTGTTTTCTATTTTATGTGCTCTCCACCTAGTACAGAGCGTAGATCGAGGATGCGCGGAGTAGTTTTAAGCGAGATAAACGATAGGAAACTTCTCGAGAAAATAGTGAAGAAAGAAGTCTACGATCACAACAACTCTAAGATAGGTGTCATCTGGAAAATCTACATCGCCAAAAAAACCAAGCAGCCATTGAAAGTTGTGATAAAACGCGTAAACGGAGAGTTTCTGGAGACAACGCCCGATAAGCTCAGAATCACGGGAAAGAAAATAGTTCTACTGGATCACTCTTACGAGGGGGCGATGGCCTCGCTAGAGAGACTCTGGGAGATAGCAGAGGAATTGAGGAAAATAAAGAACGACCTGTTAGTCTTAGGAGAACGCCACCTCGTGATGAAGGAAATCTCCTACGAAGAATATATGGAAGAGAGGAAGCGGCTCGAACGAAAAAGGCTCCTGTTAAAGCTGGAAGCGTACACTATTCTCGACACTCTTAGCTATCTCGTGCAACAAGAGGGAGTTCAGCTCACGCCAGATGATGAGAAGAAATTGTTCTACTCGCTAGACATACTAAAGAACAGTCTCCCGGTTATATCCGTTGAGAGGCTGAAAGAAGTGTTTAAATACAGAAACATTGAATGACGGCGTCATAATCGCAAGCTTTATAAAAATCAGCGAGATAAGTATCTAAACTGCCAGAACAGGTGTCTCTATGGCCGATCTCAAGATAGAGTTCTCCCAGAAATC
This sequence comes from Infirmifilum tikiterense, assembly GCF_054696565.1. The sequence continues at coordinate 292,855 of NZ_CP182482.1, read as the reverse complement.
GGAGGAACCTCACATCGATTATAAGCTACTTTTAAACGCGAGCTACTCCGAGATCAAAGAAACTGCTGAGAAATTACGCCCGCTCCTCATGCCTAAACCGGGCGTGGATTACAAGCTGTACCTTTCCTTCAAGCCGCAGCTTCGGGAAGGAGAGGAGCTGATCACGTACACTCAGTCCGTGTGTCCAGAGTGCAACTCTCTCTTAACTGCGGCGGTGTTTAAGAGAGACGGTAAGGTTTGGATCAGGAAGGTTTGCCCTGAGCACGGCGAGTTCGAGGAACTCTACTTTGGGGATGCCAAAGTATATGAAAGGTTTAGGAGTTTTCAGAGAGATGGAAGGGGGAACACCGTTACCCACGTCCCCCTTATGGCACTATGTCCGTACAACTGCGGGGTGTGCCCGAGGCACAAGTCCAATGCGGCTTTGATCAACATAGTTCTAACAAACAGGTGCGACTTGAGCTGCTTCTATTGCTTTTTCTATGCGTCTCGAGCAGGATACGTGTACGAGCCCACGCTTGAGCACATAAGGTACATGCTTCGGCAGGCAAGGTTGGCCGAGCCTGTAAAACCTCCTGCAATACAGTTAACAGGAGGTGAGCCGACGCTTCGCGACGACCTGATAGACATTATAAGAATGGCAAAAGAGGAGGGATTCACGCACATACAACTCAACACCAACGGCATTCGCCTGGCGTTTGACCCCGATCTAGCGGTGAAGGTCCGGAAGGCTGGCACAAACGTCGTGTACTTAAGCTTTGATGGCGTCTCGCCTTTCACCAACCCTAAAAACCACTGGGAGGTTCCATACGCCTTGGATAACCTCAGGAAAGCAGGGCTCGGTGCAGTACTTGTCCCAACGGTTATAAGAAGCTACAATCTGAGTGAGGTTGGAAAGATAATACAATTCGGATTAAGACACAATGACATCGTTAGAGGCGTAAACTTCCAGCCAGTTTCCATAGTCGGGCGCATGCCCAGAAAGGAGCGGGATAAGGAGCGGGTGACGATCCCGGATGTGCTCAAGGCGATAGAGGAGCAGACAAAGGGCCAGATAAGGGTTGAGGATTGGTATCCTGTACCGAGCGTTGTTCCCATTTCGAGGTTCGTGGAAGCGCTAACGGGTAAACCTCAGATCGCCTTCACAACGCACTTCGCATGCGGCGCCGCTACTTACGTTTGGCAGGATGACGGCGAAATAATACCGATAACCAGGTTTGTGAATGTAGACGAGTTCTTAGCTTTCCTTGATCAGAAGGCCGACGAGCTAGAAAAGGGCAGAAACAAGTACATTGTTATGCTTGAACTCGTGTGGAAACTGAGAAAGTTTGTCGACCTTGAAAAGGCGCCTAAACGTCTCAGGAAAGGCAACAAGCTCCTTAGGATTCTCTACGAGGTCTTCGTAAAGCACAATTACGAGAGCTTAGGTGAGTTCCACTACAACACGCTGTTCCTGGGCATGATGCACTTCCAGGATCTCTACAACCACGACGTGGCGAGAGTCATGAGGTGTGACATACACTACATAATGCCCGATGGGAGGCAAGTCCCGTTCTGCTCTTTTAACGTGATTTCCGACCTATACAGGGACAGGGCGCAGAAGGCCTTCTCGTACTCCATAAGCGACTGGGAGAAGATAAGCGGGAAATCGATCAGGGAGATGGGCTACAAGAGGAATATCAGGAAACTTATCGCCGGAGAGCCTTACAGGAGGCACTACCAGGGCATTATAGACGTAGACGCGATACCATATGAGCAGCACGTTCTGGCTTCAAAGAAGTTCGGCATACCGGTGATCGAAGACTGAGGCTCTCGGCTATGATGCTCAAGGCATTCGAGCTTGAGCTTCAGTCTCATGATCCTAAACCTCTTCACATTGAAGTGAAAAACCATCTTTTTGGGTTCGCGGAGAAAAAGCTTTTCTTGGTCGCACCCGAACGCGTCAGAGAGCTCGGAGAGGAGGACTTTATAGACTTTGACTCTACTATTGCTCCATTAATAGGCGTGTCTATTAACGATCTTGTGCATGGGGATTATGGGGTTAAAACACTCGAGTACAGTCTTACTCCTGGAAGCACTTATCTGCAGGTTGTTCAAGTTAGGGATAAACTGAGTGGAACGGCAAGCGTACTTTTTAAGGTTTTTCAAGCCACCGATGGTGGTTTAGATGAAAAATACTCAGAAAATCAATACGTGAAGAAACCTGTTCGCGAAAGACTTAGATTAATCGCAGAAGTTTTGGGGATCGACATATCGACATTGGAAGAAGAAACCGCAAAGCTCGGGATAAAGTTGGATTAATATAATTCGTTTTTTGTCGATTAAATAGTTTTTAGTAGAGTTAACTATATATAGTTTGCCCGCATAGAAACATCAAGCTTAAAAGTCAACCTGTGGTTCCTATGGAGAGTCGCATACGCGAGGAGAAGGAGAAACTTCTCGAGCATTTGGAGATTGTCGTGAGACAACTTATCTCCTCGACGAAGTCTTCTCAGATTTCAATAAAGCTTCGCACCCTTCTGCGCTATGCTTATGTCTCGTATGTGAAGAGGACATCAGACATCAACGTTATTAGAGGATTAGTACCCAGGGTTAGGCCACCGGCGTGGCTCACAAACCAGTATTACTACAGAGAGATTGAGGGAATGCTTCGAACAAAATTCAACGCAAGAATAGAGAACAGAAGACAGTTTAGGTACGTTGTTCTCTACAAAAGTAACCAAAAATAAGCCTTAGTTATTTACCTGGTTTTTACGGCTTTACCTCTCTTAGTTCTGCCCATCTCCCAACCAGGTAGCATTGCTCTACCTGCTCCCACAACTTCCCCCCTCTCGGATTTGACGCATACTTCGTCTCCTGGGAGAATCTCTCCATCCGATGCGACAACGTGTTTTGAGAAGAGGGTCCTGCCATCGGCAACAAACGTTGCGACGTCATCAGGTACTGTGACACACGGCAGAGATCCACCCTGTGCAAGCTCTATCACAGTTCGCCAGCCCTCCTTACTCAGTATAATGAACCCGTCACTTGCCCTTATAGTGGCGAAAAGCTTACCATCGATCAGAACCTGCTTTATCCGACCCGTTTTCCGAGACCTCACTACTGTAAGCCTGGCCTTAATGTCATCGAGCTTAATCTCAATGCCCAACTGATACCTCAAAATGCTCTCCAAGACCCGCAATTCGTAATCAGTAGCAAGACTCATCCGAGCACCCCACGCGCCCATCGCCTCTGCCTTACGTCTAGTTATTATGATTTTCCAGTGACCCGGTGTTTTTCACGCAGGGGGTGGTATTGGCTCAAAGCGAATTGACTGAACATTCCTACTGCTCGCTCACCATAGCGATGAGTTGTTCCGGCAAAAAGCTTAAGATGATCGGGTTATATCTTCCTGAAGAAGGGCCCGTGGCGTAGCTAGGAAGCGTGGCGGCCTGCGGAGCCGTAGGTCCCGGGTTCAAGTCCCGGCGGGCCCGCTTCTTCGGGTTTAGAAGAAAAATTTAAAAACGCAGGTGATGTGTATGTCTGTCGCTTATGTCACGCGTCTTAGCTCTACCTAAGTGCACGTCGTGCGGCAAGCCGATACCCCCGTTCGAGAAAGCAACCAGTTTTAGGTGTCCTCAGTGCGGGGAAGTTGTTATATGGCGGTGTGAAAGGTGCAGAAGGCAGGGAAACAGCTACGTGTGCCCGAAGTGCGGTTTTCGCGGTCCGTAGGTGATCGGATTGGCTAAGGTGGCTATTTTAGTCAGGATTCTTCCAGAAGATGCTGAAATCAAACCAGAGGATCTTTACCAAAGGATCTCTCAGAAACTTCCTGAAAAGTACCAGATTGCTCAGTACCAGTCAGAGCCTATAGCTTTTGGACTAGAAGCTCTGCGCATGGTCATACTTATGCCAGAGGACGTTGAGGGTGGAACTGAGGAGATAGAAAGCATTTTATCAGAAGTGCCCGGAGTGGGCCAAGTAGACGTTTTAAGCGTGAGCCGCATATCTTAAACAACCTTGTAGTTTTTACTTAGAGCCTGCTATTTATACTTCCTCTGAAGCACTTCAATCCACGGGTTATCTTTTATGAAGCTAGGAAGCTCGCCACTAGGTGAAGGATCCTCATCTTCGTGGAAAACTGGTCTATTGATGTTGTTGCGTAATGCCGGTGAGTAGTGAAGTAACTCTATTTTCTTCGAAAAACTCTCAAAGTTTTGGTTCAAGCGTTCAAGGCTGTCGATCAGCCTCCTCAGTAGGGGACTGTCGGTAACGTTTTCGGTTACCGGGAGTCTTTGAACACTTGGAGGAGCTCTTATACGCGTCTCGGAGGCCACGAGAATTTCCTCAAAAGCGCTGAGCACGGCTTCGCGAACGCTTTTTTCTAAAGCTTCCGTAATTTCTTCAAGGAGCTCTTTCTTGATCCTATCTACAATATCCTGAGATATTGCTGACTCCGCGACCTGCGTTTCCCGTGTCTGCACGGAAGGCTGCTGTAAAGCACCTCTGAGGTAGAAGGCGCTTGGGTCGAGACCGTGCTCGCGTGCGAGCTTGCGGTATTTGTAGAGAGCTTTATACACCGTCCTCTCCGAGACATCCAGTGCTGAGGCTATATCCTTTGCTGAGCCTCCGTGCCGGAGGAAGTACTCCACTACCCTACGCTCAGTATCTGTAAGCTCCGAAAGTATCTTCTCGACGTTGACGGTCATACGAACGTATTACCGCTCACGGGGGCGCTTATAACCCCTACTCTGTTTCACGAAAGTTAGAACACCCGTAGGTTTTTCCTAGCAGCGTTTACGCTGTGTTTATGAGATGAATTTACAAGGATCCTACACCGTTGATGGTAACATTCACCTTAGCGCGAGTGGGGCCGCCGGGATTTGAACCCGGGACCACCAGCGCCCCAGGCTGGCATCCTTCCAAGCTAGACTACGGCCCCCAAGTCTAGGAGGAACCTAGCAACGCCACCTTAAAAAGTTTGCCTGCGTTCTCCGGTTCGAATTAGCCTGATGCGTATCGCGATTCTCTTGCCTGTAAAGGACAGGCTTTTAGGTGTATGTAAAAGCGCTAGGCGTGTGCGGCAAATGTATGCGAGGGTCTTTTAGCTACGACAAGGTTTTTATTAGTTTAACGAGGGAAAACCAGGGATGATAGGTCAGAGTTACGCTGAAGAGATGATGAGAAGGTATTTGCTTGACTCCGTAGTAGGGAGGGTAATCATATGAGCTAGTCTGTCTGAGAAGGCAAGTGTTGAGTATGCAGATTTAGAGTATTAACGAGACGCATTACTGTGCTTTAAGCAAGAAGATATCGTCTCCCCCACTCTCGATTACCTTCTCTATTCTCATCCTAGTCAAATCTACCTTACTATCGAAAACTTTCCTAATTGACACAGCGATCTTCCCGCCCGGTTTGATGACCCTAGCTATCTCCATCATAGCGTTAATAGCCTCGTGTAAAACGGTAATACAGGCTACGCCGTCGAATGACCTGTCTCTAAAGGGCAGATTGCCGGCATCGGCTCTCACAGCATCGCCTAGAACTGTGAGATTTTTTCTCTTGAATACATTGAGCATGCCACGAGATAGATCCAAGCAGATATAGTATTCCGTGGCGCGGAGTAGGGATCCAAGCATTCCAGTCCCACACCCAACATCGAGCACGTTTTTGGCACCATCCAGGAACATTCCTGCGATCATATTCTTGCGTAGCTGCTCCGCTCCATAAAGATCCTCGTATCTTTTGGCTATTTTGTCGTAAGGTAGCACAGTTCTCTTTTTAAGCAGTGAAAGAGGAAGTTAAAAGTGTGGCGCCGCGTAGTGATTAGAGGGTCTACATTCATCGGAGCTACTATAGCGTTCTGGTTGCGTCGTTTCTCGCCTAGAACGAGGATAGTTTTCACCGAGCCTTTTTCTGACGTTTACAGTGTGAGAAGCTTAAAGGAAATATTGAAGGGAGGTGAAGGCGTCATTTATTCTAAGCGGTATCTTTCGCAGGTTCTCTTGGTTGAACACGAACCCGTTTACAAGGTGGGAGATCGCGACGTATTAATCGATGCAGTTGAACCATCCTTAAAGGGATCCCCCATAACATCTGTTCGTGCGATTGAAGAGCTCCGTAAGATGCCGATTGGAGAAGCCGTTTTTCCGCCATGCCCCCTCTCGTTGCAACTGGTTCTGTACCTACGGATAGCCGGCATTAAGGCGTTTATATCCGAAGAGCCGTCGGGGCACTCGCGGTTACCTGTCAGCTTGGATGCTGGCTTGCTGACTAAAAACCCCCCAGATCCACGCTTGAGCGACGTCTGCAGGGAGGGAAGTGTTTTCGTCAAAACAGCTAGAGGAAGCATCTCTCTGCCAGTTGAGCCTTTCCTCGATGAAGCTGTTCACAGCATCTCAGCAATACTGGCATGGAGTCTGGCGTCGGATACTGAGCTTGCAACCGTTAAAACACTGGCTGTTGAGCTGGGAGATCTTCTCTTCATCGAGAACGATGATAACATTCAGGTCAGGGTTGGAAACTTTCCGCCCGACTCATCCTCTGCTAAAACATCTCTTCATGGTGACTCGTGGTTACGACTGCAATTGGACAAAGTAAGCAAGAGAATTGTAGGAGTTAGCGGTGCTTTACCAAGAGGCGAGTTGCCTCTAGCCCTTCTTCCGCTGCTGGACACCGGGGATGTTTGCAACCCCAAGAACTTGAGGATCTTAGCAGTAGCTAAAAGCCCTCTTTTCTCTGACAATAAGTTCCTTGATCTGCTTCTCGCCGCTTGGTTTAAGACATGCCGACGTCCTTCAGCTCTTCCCATGAGATCTCTATAGGGGAACCCTTCTTTGCAGACTCTAGTGCTTTTGCAACACACTTGAGTGCAATGTACCCTTCTAGTGCGGAAACGCTAGGCTTACGCCTTCTTTTAACAGAATCCAGAAAGTCTAAGAGCTCGAGCTTGAGGGGCTCTTCTTTCTGATAGGAGAGCTCGATGCCGATAGTTTCCTTGTGGAGTGATGTCTTCAAGTTTTCAGCTTGGAACCCCTCTATGCCGTTATCGATGATGATGCGTCGCAGAATGTAGTTAACTGTTATAACAGAGCTCTCGGTCCTAAGGGAGAAGCTTCGTCGCTTATAGTTGGGAGCGGTCCGCCAGCTCGCAGTCAGTTGCGCAGTCCTTGCACCCGGGTATTCAAACACCGCTTGAACTTCTACCTCGTAGGGAAAGTTCTGGGTGTTAAACGCTACCGCGTAAACTCTCTGCGGGAGATCTCCGAAAAAGAGGTTAGCTATGTCGACATCATGTACTAGAAGGTCGTGGCCGACCCCCAGGTTGAGGGTGTAGTTTCCAGCGGGGCCAGGACCTAGCCTTTCAGCCGTAAATGACAGAACCCTCAGCCCCCCAGTTCTGACCACGTTTTCCGCAACTCTCACTATGGGGTTGAACCTCTCGATGTGCCCGACCATGAGAACTCTGTTACTTCTAGACGCGGCTTTTAAGAGGTCGTAGCCCTGCTCGGGTGTTTCAGCTAAGGGTTTTTCCACAAATACATCGCACCTCTCTATCAGCGATTTCACTACGCTGTAATGATACACCGTGGGCACTGTCACGATCGCCGCGTCCAGATCCTTCTCGCGGGAAACCAGATCCTCCACGTTGTCGTAATACGTATCTGCGCTGTATAAGCTGGCTATTTCCTTAGCTCGAGAGGGATCAACGTCGACGACGATAAGCCTGTTCACAGCATCTCCTTGAAGAGAGGAGAGTACCCTAACGTGGTTTCGACCCCACCTCCCTACGCCGATTACAGCTATGTTGAGCGACATTCGATTCAACACTCGTAAGAATGCCTCTCCCTTTATCTTTTGTCCCGGCACGTCACTTTTGCGGAGAGGAAGAAATACAGCCACCTCAGACAAATGTTTTAAAAGTACAGCCCATTATATTCTCGCATGGTTAAGTGTGAGCTGTGTGGAGCCGAGATAAGAGAGATAGCCTACCGGATAGTTCTCGATGGTGCAGAGATGCTAGTATGCCCACGTTGCGCTCACGGGAAAACCGTATTAGGCACCGTCAGACTGGGGCTTTCCCAACCGAAGCAGGTCTCAAGGCAGAAACAAGCAATGCGAACCACGCGGGAAGACGTTGAAGAGGTGATTGTAGATGGGTACGGCGACATAATAAGGCAGGCACGCGAGAAAATGGGGCTTACACGTGAACTGTTGGCAGTCATGGTTGGTGAGAAGGAGTCTACGCTAAGGAGAATCGAGGCGGGCCAGCTTGAACCAACCATAGACCTTGCTCGAAAGCTGGAGAAAGTGTTGAAAGTAAAACTCATCGAAAGATACTCAGTTAGTGAAGGCGCCTATTACTCCGACCGAGATATAGGCGGCTACGACGTTACCCTTGGGGATATAGCTGAGTTCAAAGAGTAGTTATGACTAAAAGGGCTGTTTTAGTCTTCCGCTTTGACCAGAAGGTTAATCCCTCTAGTGTCCGTGAAATGGAAGAGCTCGCCGCCGCAGCAGGGTACGAGGTTGTCGGGTCTCTTACTCAAACGAGGCCAGAGGACCCCAAATATAACATTGGTAGAGGCAAGCTACCGGAGTTGCATGAGAAGGTGAGGAATGGGAAGGCCGATAAAGTGATTTTCTTTAACATGTTGAAGCCGAGCCAAGCCTACAACCTAAGGAAAGAGCTGGGAGTAGACGTTATTGATCGTTACGAGCTAATACTTGAGATATTCGCTAAGAGGGCGGGTAGCAGGGAGGCGAAGCTTCAAATCGAGCTAGCGAGGCTAAAAAGAGAGCTTAGCTTTGCTAGGGAGTACATCAACCTCTCTAAGCGCGGTGAGCTTCATGGCTTTCTTGGAGGTGGTAAGTACGCTGTAGACGCCTACTATACTTACGTTTCTAGCCGCGCGGCATTAATCGAGAAGCTCCTCGAAAAAGTACGGGCTCAGAAGAGCGCGAGATGGGTCAGAAGGGGGGAAGCGGGTTTTTACAGCGTCTCTTTGGCCGGTTACACTGGTGCGGGAAAATCGACTTTATTCGCGAGGTTGACGGGAGAGAATGTATACATTGACGGCAGGCCCTTTGCTACACTGTCTACGACCTCAAGGCGGATCAAAGTCTGCGGTTACCCTGTCATACTGACAGACACGATTGGCTTTATAGACAGCCTGCCGGAGCAGTTGCTCGATGCGTTCTACACGACGCTCGGCGAAACGCTCTTTGCCGATGTAGTAGTCCTAGTGGTAGATATCGCTGAAAGCTTAGAGGAGGTAAAGCGAAAGTTCAACGCTAGTATTGAGATTCTGTCCGGTCTCGGAGTGCCGCTTAAGAAAGTGGTAGTCGCAGCTAACAAGACCGATGCAACAAGCCCTGCGGATGTCGAGAAAAAACTGTCTGTGCTCAAGGCGAGCGGTTTACCAGTAGTTCCCGTGTCCGCGAAGCAGGGCATGGGTTTAGAGGAGCTCAAAGGTTTAGTGGCATCTAAACTACCTGAAAAAGTTCTCGAAACTATCTTCGTCAAACCCGGGGAAACTAAAGTCCTTGAGGAAGCTCTGACGAAATGCAGGGTTATTGAAATTAGCGGGGCTCATGATGGCGGGGTAAAGATTGTGATTGAGGGCAGAGCCAACGTTGTTGAGAGGATTAAGGCATGGTGTCAGGGATCGTGAGCACGCAAGACTTGAACCTCGAAGTCTACGTGCTGAGAATTGGGCATCGGCCAGTGCGTGATCACCGCGTGACCACCCATGTGGGTCTTGTTGCGCGTGCTTTCGGGGCTCGTGGCTTGTTTTTAGAAGAAAGGGTTGAGAAATCAGTGATAGAGACTCTTGTACGCGTCTGTGAAACGTGGGGCGGTGAGTTCAAAGTTGAGATCGTAAGTGACCCTTTGCGATTTATAAGGGAGTGGAAACGTGCTGGAAAAGTTGTCCACCTCACAATGTATGGCTTGAATATTGCTGAAGGAAATACTATAGATTTACTCAGGCAGTCTAAAGATAAGTTGCTGGTAGTCGTCGGCGGTGAAAAAGTTCCTTGGGAGGTCTACGACCTCGCCGACTTTAACCTAGCTATAGGTAATCAACCGCACAGCGAGGTTGCAGCTTTAGCCGTTTTTCTTGATAGGCTTTTTGACGGTAAGGAGCTGATCAGAGACTTTCCCGGGGCTAAAATTAAAATCATACCTTCTCCAAAAGGTAAAAGAGTAGTCAAGCTAAAAAATAGCTGTAGAAACTCTCTCTAGAGATTTTCCAAAAACATATTAACATAATATGCGGAGCGGCCTCTTAAAAGTGATAAACTGAAGTCGCTATGAATCCAAGCCCTACAAGCGTTACTCGACGCATATTTCAACATTCTCTTTAACTCTCAGGGACTCGCGAAGGCAGGGGCCAGACACGCGAGAGAAACGTGGGAAAACCAAAGAGTACTACTAATGCGTGAAACCGAAGCTGATGCAGTGTAACTTAGAAGGAGTGAGAGTAACATAACAGTTTTCCTTATACGAAAGTAAAGGAGGTCTGCAGAAGCCGGGACAAGGGTACTAATTTATATGGTGAGGAGTAGTACAGAATAGTAGTTTGATGCAAGGGGTGGTTCAATGCCCGATGAGGATACGATTGTTTTACTCGCGAGGAAAATCCACGGTGAGAAAGCGGAGAAAATTATGCATCTTTTATCTGAAAGAGTTGAGGTTTCAGACGAGGATATAGCTAAGGAGCTTAATCTCGACCCGGCTGAGGTCAGGAGAATTCTTAATGAATTGTTTGAATCGAGGCTGGTAAAATATCGTAGGGCTAGAGACGAAGTCATAGGATGGTATAAGTATTTCTGGCGGATAACGGATGAACCCGTTGCTAGAATTCTAGAGGACAGAAAACGCCTAGCACTGGCCCTTCTAGAAAAAGCCCTGAGTTACGAAAGAAGCGATGATTTTTTTGTATGCCCACGCTGCGGTAAGAGATTCTCTTCTAGCGAGGCCGATAACAACGGCTATGTATGCGACACTTGCGGGGAAGTATTGGAGCCTTTTGACAACTCTAAAATTATTCTTAAGCTCGAAAACGCTATCAAAAAACTAAGTGACTTCACTCCTTAATTTGGTGGAATACCTGCTCCTCCCTTTCTGCCCCCATTGGCCCCTTAACTCCCCGTTATCTTTGGTCGGTCTTGGGCTCACGCTACGGGGGCTAAGCATCACCCGTTGCGGGCCTGCTCCTCGAGGGGCTTCCGGGAGAGGGATAGCCGGCGGCCACTGGTTGCGGCCAACTGCGGGCCGGGGTCTCTAGTCACCATGCCGCGCTCTCCCATACCTTGTCACATACCTCAACTACGGACTAAAGTAGCGGGGCGGGGATTAAACCTTCAACATGCTGTGCTGGCTAAGAGCCTGAACCGATGTCGCCGAACACCCTCCGCAACCCCCTCACTACCCAGCTGGAAGGGAGGGAAGACACGAGTAGAACAAGGGAGGAAACAAAGGAAAAACTAAAAAGTAGCATTGCTTCGCAAACCAGCAGATAACTTCTCCTGTCCTCAACCTCCTCCGAAGCAACCGTATCAATAAAATCGACCTGGCTTAAACGAACGATGCAAGACACATGTGCAGTATAAAATGGCCCCAGCACCGCCCTTTCCCGGGGCACGCAGACCCCAGTACTCAGGACGGCGCACCCCCCTTAGCTTCCGGGTTCGGAATGAGACCGGGCGTTGCAGGGGTGCTATGGCCGGGGCCAGAATGACAGGTATTTACAGGGGTATAAAAAAATTGCGTTGAAGCACTAGGACAGGAGGGCCTTCGCAAGTTTTATACTGAAAATCGGGTGCTTTAGGAGCTTTGCGGCGACACTCGTAATGTTTTCTCCGTTCGCTAGGTTCACGACGTCTTCTGGGGAAAGGATGTCCGCGAGCTGGTTGAGCTCGTCATCGCTCAGCTTCTCGATTACGTTCAACGCCTTTAGGCTGTCTCTTATTCTCTTACCCCAGTATTCATTGTACTTGTCAACATACCTGCGTAGCATTTTAGAAGACAAATCGCCACTCTCTAAAGCCTCAGCGGAAACTTCAGCCGCTATTTTACCACCGGCTATCGATGTGTGTATACCCCCTCCGGTTAGCGGTATTACTTGTCCTGCTGCCTCACCGATCAGCACAACATGGTCTTGCACTATTTGCCCTAGCATTCCCCCGATTGTTACAGCGGCCCCTCTAAACTCGATGATCTTAGAGCGGCTGAACATCTCTGGGTGAGCTTTGATGAACTTATCTAGGTAGCTCTTCGGGGCAGCGCCTTGGACTCCTATTCCGACATTTGCGAGAGTGCCGTCCTTTGGAAAAATCCAGACGTACCCTTTAGGCGCTATGCTATTACCTAGGTAAAAGTATGTGAGTTCAGGGTCCGGTACCCTAACATCCGTCATAACGTACTGTATCGCTGGTATGACTTTTCTCTCGCCAGCTTTCTCTAAGTTGAATGTTTTCGCCACGAATGAAAGGTACCCGTCAGCTCCGACGAGAAGAGGGGCTTCGAGACTCAGTGTTCTAGTGTTCACTCTAACCTTTCCATCCTTTAGAGTAACTTCTCTCGCGGGTTCTCGCATGAAGATATCCGAGCCTTTCGATGCCGCATACTCGGCCATTACCCTAAGGAAATTTCTCTTGTCTATAACATAACCCATTTCCCCCTTCTCCGTTATGAGCACTTCTTTGCCGTTTGGGGCTACAACTGCTGCCCCCTTTATGGGCCTTGAGACAAAGCGGGGGACATCGCTCTTCGAAACTTCCGCTGTTTGGAGCACACGAGCACTAATACCCTCTCCGCACGGCTTAACGGCAAGGGTCTCGTTTTTTTCGATGACAGCAACTCTGAAGCCTTTCTCGGCCAGCTTTCTGGAAAACATCAGTCCTGCGGGGCCAGCACCTACGACTATAGCGTCGTAACTCATTTTTATCAGGGGTATAAGTTATATACCAGGTATAAAAATTGTACCATTGAAGATTACGAATGAGGAGAGGGAATCTCGAGCAGGAAGTGGAAGAGAAAGTTCGCCACGTACTAAACGGCGTCTCTGAAACTCTTGAAAAATTCGTGGAGGAGGGAAAATTGTCTTTGGTTGAAGTCAAGATGATAATAAGCTCTCTAGAACCTAGCTTCCGGATCCTCTCGAAAAAGTGGGCTCTAACTCTACTGTATGCTCTTCTACTGGCAGGGCCCTCATCCTTCAATCAACTACGCACGGTTACAGGGATTAGCAAAAGAAGCCTTGCTTTGCGCCTCAAGGAGTTGGAGGTTCACGGTTTGATCGCACGGGAGGTCAAACCCGGACCTCCAACAACAATTCTCTACAGGTTAACTGAAGCGGGCCGTGACACCGCGCTTCTCATGGTGCCTCTCATCTACTACCTTTCCAGACAGACACATCCTAACCTTCAATCTTAACAGGTTGCTTCCTGTGCTCATTTACTGGTCGGAGACTCGTTCTTGCTGGGTAATTGCGGTCCCCCTCAATCTACCTCCAATCATGGGGAGTAAGGGAAAGTGCAGGTCAAACACGTAAGATACAGGGAAACTAAAGATATTGTTGCATCAGCTTAACCCTCTAGACCTGCGGATTTCTAAGCTAGAGCTGCTTGTCTTAACTTCAAGAAAACCTTGCGCGGCCGGGGATCGCCCTGCCGGTAAAACAGGGCTGCCCCTCGGGTAGAGAAAAGAACGTGGTCGCGCTCCTCTGCTGTGAGGGAAAACAGCGACTCAACATCCCGTACGTAGCTTTCGGGACCAGCGAGTACGATCACAAATCCAGCAAGTTGGAAAACCCGGGGGTCGAACTCCCTGGGGAGCTGACTAATTGCTATGACGCCATAACCCCACTTTCTCACTTCTTTAAACAGCGAAAGTAGGTAGGGGGAGTGGACGTGCGCTTCCTCTAAGACTACGACCATCTCGAGCCTCTGCCTTGCACCTCTCGCCCTCATGTAGCCATGTAGCAACAGTAGCAGGACTTGCGTCGAAAACGCCACAAGCTCCCGGGACGCCATCAAAGGTAGAGTGAAGTAGATGTCCTGCTCTGCCAGCTCGGTTATTATGTAATCATTCCCGTGGAGACGCGATAGATCATCGAACAACCTTTCAAGGTCAGGGTCTCCAGCAGCTAATTTCTTAAAGGGCTCGAGGCTCTGTTCTCTTAGGCACTCGGCCATAATCTCGCGGATAACGTTTCTAGCCCCCCTCAAACCATATATCAGCTCGACATATCTACCCAACTCTCCCGCGTACTCTAGCAGATCCCAGCCTGTAGCCGTAAGAAGATCTATCCTGTCTCTTGTAATTATCAGGCGTCTGGTGAACAATCTCGCGTACGCCTCTTCGCCATGCGGATCTATAACCCAGGTCTTCACTCCACTTTCCCGCGCTTCGAGTATAAGGTGCCTTGCTAGCGTAGACTTGCCGCTGCCGCTAGTTCCCAGGATTACTCCATGCATGTTAGGAAGGTTTTCGGGGTTGAGAAAGATGTCCCTGCCTCTCTCGTCGATGCCTAGGCGAAAGCCGGTGCTCTCTTCTCTCGGGGCTAGGACCGATAGCGGGGATATGACGGGAACTACGTCTCCTGCGAGGAGGAGCACTTTTCTATCCATGAGTGAGCGTATGATCCTGTACACCATCGCTATACGCTACTCTAGTACTTTTAACGCGAATACGTCATGGGAAAAGTGGAGACCCATCCGGTCATATACTTCGCGCACGTGGGGAGTTGCTATCAGGATGGCCGATGCCAGGTAAACGGGTTCCCGTCTTTCCCACCTTCTCCTGCTCGCAAGGAAGTACTTCTGGCTCTGGTGGATTGTGCTCAGCTTATCCAGGGCGGTTCCAAACTCATAGCTCCGGTATGCCTTTGCGTCTATCTTGCTTGAATGCTCCCATGAAGCCGGCTCAAGCCTGAAGGCAAGGTACTCTATCGACTGTGCAAGTCTGTAGTTGATCCGCGCCCTGGAGAACACCTCGCGGAGGCTTGGGTAAGTGTATGTTACTGTGGACTCTCGTAAGCTGTAAACTTGGGTCTCGCGACTCAGGTTTACGGAGTAAATATCACCTTTGATTAGGGGTATAACCATTACCTGAAGCACTAGGAGGACGAGGGATGGAGGGAAATAAGGGGTGAGGATTGCAGTCAGAATAAGCACTCCCAGAAGCCTTATAGGACTACCTCTCACCTGTTTCAACCAGGCTGGCCTGAGGATTTCCCTAACCTCGTCTGCCCTCAGCCTCCTGAGGGCACACCCGGTAAGCTCGTTTCCCAGCTCAATGGTCTCTTTAGCCTCTAGTAGGTTGTTCGCGAGATCGCAAAGCCTAGTCACGCATCTCTTTGCTAGCAGGAACACTCTCCCACTTTGCACTACGAAGAAGTACTGCCCACCTGAGGTGAATGCCGCGTTGAAAAGCGTCATAGAGCGTGCCCAGAATCCTCTTTCGTCGAGGTCGTAGCAACCGTGCCGGCAGTCAAGTACCTCGAAGCCTATGTATCCGCAATACAGGTTACCCATCCTACTGTAGCACGCGTTCTCGAGGCACTCGAGTCTCTGTAACGGGCATCCGCTCAGCGTAAAGCTCACAAACAGCTTGAATATCTCTTTAGCTGACACGGTGAACGAGAGCGAGATTAAAATGTAGGCTAGTGGAAGCGAGTAAGTTGTCAGCGAAAGACCTGAGAGGAACAGAAGAAGGGAGACTAAACTTCTGTTCAATGCCCGCCCCTCCTCGAGTACTATCGGCTTCCTTCCAGCCCTGGAGAGTCCTTTTCACTAGCTCGCCTGAAATTCAGGTACAGTTCGCGAGCCCACTTTACATTTTCTCCGCTACCTAGCCGTTTAAGCGCCTGGAGTCGATAGTTCAGCAGAAGCGCTTTTCTCGAGAAGATAGGCTCTTCGTAGATCTTGTACCTCTTGAGGAGCGAGAGGTACAACTCATGATCAAACCCTGTCGCGTAGATAACCCCAGTGTCGACCTCACTAAGGGTTTCTGCATTTTCTATGAGCTTGATTAGCCTTGAAACATCCTCTTGGTTTCTCGAGGAGGATCTCAGGTCGTTCAAAGCCAGTTGCTTGTAAGTCGTTAAGATCCGCGTGTAGAGATCCCTATCTAGCGTCATTATATAATTGTCAGCAGCTTCGAAGTTAAGTTGCCTATAGGAGAATCTCCTGTAGCCGCGAATCGCGTGGTACATTATATGTAATTTCAGGGGTAGCTGGGGGAGTTTTTCCTTCACTACTAGCCTTACAGGCCCCTCAAGAGCTCTCAAGCCCTTTCGGGAACGAAGGTACATGTTCAGGAGTTTTTTGACCCTGCTGCTCTTTCTACGCGCCTCCCGTTCGCTTACCGTCACCTCGAATAACCCCCTGTCGGTTCTCTTAGAGAATGTGGAACCGCGTTTTTTCTTGAATAAATTCTCCACCTCGTTTACTCGGGTTGGATCGTCCAGATGATTTTCAATCCAACGCTCCTCATCCTCCCTCCTCTCTCTGTCTAGGACTTTCTTGGCCCAGCTGAGTAACGGTGGTTTTATGAGGCTGCGAGGATGTGGTAGGAGAGCCTTAGCCCAATCGCTCAAGTAAAATGCGCTTACTCCAGCGAAGCTTAAAAGTGCCGAAGCAGTGATCAATAAAGTCATCACAATCCCAAATAGCTGTGCGATGGGGTTTAGAACC
Organism: Infirmifilum tikiterense; assembly: GCF_054696565.1. The sequence goes on along the minus strand of NZ_CP182482.1, from coordinate 276,172 downwards.
TCGACGACATTCTCGGTTATCCACGCCGTAAAGCGGGTGACAGGATCCCATGAGCTAATATAAGTCGGGGCTGTTGTCGCGTTCCACTGAGCGATACCCCATATTGTTAAGTTCAGATTAACTGTTGCGTTCCCCTCCGTGAAGTCGCAGTGAGCAATGCTAATGTGGAGCGCGTACTCGCTGAAACCCGGGATGGGCGTCTCGGTCAGATTGAGTGGCACATCCCCGTTTACGGAGATTCCTCTGGCAACACGTTGTAGCCACTTCTTGTAAGCTTCTCTGGCTTGTCGGAGCCAGCTGGGATCTATGAGTTTGCCTGGAGGCTTCCCGCCGCTCACTGTTATGTTAGGCTTACACCCTCCAAGATTCGGGCTGTACTGCACGCGGTACGGCCCCCCTCGTACAAGAACCGTTACACCGCGCCTTAGTTCGTGAAGTGAAAATGAGTAGGTGACGTACCCCTCTCCCTTATTCGACCGCACAATAGAGTCTCCCACATAGGCCAACACGTGGCCTGAGTGCCCGTTACCCTCTTCGATAGGCTCTACCGGTAACCATACCTGGACGTCAGTGGTATAGCCTTCTTTAACTTGAAAGACGGCTGGCCAGACGTAGCAGTTGCAGCTCGAGTACTCGCGCGGGGAGTAGCAGCACGCATGGAGCGTAAAGTTGGTCCAGTAGTGAACCAACCAGAGGGCAGTGTAGTTTCCAATCGGGAGCAACACCGCCGAGCCCTCGCGGATCCGGGTCACGTACACGTGGCCCTCATCATCTCGGAGAGCTACCAACACATCTGGCTTGAAAATAGGAGTAGCGGAAACGTCCTCTACGTGAAACTTCACAACCCCAATGTTGCTCTCAACGGGAATCCTAACACTTAGAGGCTGAAGGCTCAAAGTGTACGTTTGAACGGCGGTGGGTATCAAAACGGCGAGGATGAATGCGACAAACCACACGGGTAAAGTGAGCCTTCGCACCCTCGGTACAAGCAATGTAGGTGTCAGCGAAACAAGCAGGCCTTGAAAGCTCGGGGAGAAGTTTAAAACGGTTAGCAAGCCTCGAAGCAATGCGAGGGCGAGTCCAGTAGAGGTGGCTAGCAGTTCCAGGGGTCCCAGAGCAGCGTGCATAGATGTTTGATAACCCACGACGACCGTCGGAGCCGTCGAGCTCCCTGCCTCCGCGAAAACAATGCCTAGTACAACATCCAAAACAGCCACTGCTTTCGAAAGATCCAGAAGCCGGTCAAGGAATGCGCTTAGCGAGGCTATACTCCTATCGATAGTGCTCTTAGCAGAATCGAAAAGCCCTGGCCCGGCCATAGAGAGGAGTGGCTCTAATGCCATCACTATAGACACCGCCAGTAGCACTTCAGCCAGTTCTCTGGAGAGCCAACTCACCGCCTCGCTCCTCCGCCCCGTGAACCATTTACCCAGGAAAACGAGCAGCACTACCAAAGGGCCGACCGACCACGCGATCATACTCTCACAAAGTTGACGTAGATCCCCTCGAAGATTCCGGCGAAACCCACTCCAGCCGCCGTTGCTAGCGATAGAGCTACCGCGCTCAGGGTCATCGCCTCACCTAAAGCTACGGCGGTATCACCTGCAATGCTCGCTACGTTGACCCAGTCTGCCGGAGAAAAAGGCGAGGGTCTATGGACCCTGCCTATAGCTTTCGCCGTCACAGAGTTGCTGTACAACAAGCCTAAACTCGTTGCGAGATAGATTGCCAGAAAACTACTGCCCCACCTTCGAAACTTAGGGACTGGTAGCAGAGCAGAACCAACTAGGGCGAGATATGGTGAGGCTGCAGCTACAACCCTCGAGGCGAAGCTTAAGTGCAGAAAAAATATCGCAGCTATAGATAACTCGGTTACAGACCAGCCCGTTGCTGCACCAAGTACGCTAGCGAATGGCGATGTAAGAGGCGCGGACGCCAGAACCGCTCGCTCGCTCTGGACGTAAAGGATCGTTTCGACGGCTAGTCTGCTGGCATTAGCAAATGTCAAACTGCTCTCGTTGAGTCTCTCGCTGACGAAGCCCGCGGAGTTGAGGCTTATAGGTATTCCGATCGAGCCGGCTATGCTGTCAGCGGCTGAGAAGATCACCTGAAGGATAACGGTGTAGAGCAATACATTCACGGCTGCCTCGAAATCATAGACAGCTTCACCGCGTCTACCTAATGTCCACTTGAGCGTTCCGAGCGCGAGGTACAGTAGTGCCCCACTCGCGGCGACGAGATCAACAACCAGCATCTACACTCCCTTCGATAGCGTGCCTACAATTATGGCCCAGCCACGCCTCAGAAGACTATCCATGATCTGAGCAATGCTGGAGATCTCCGGGATGCCTAGCGAGTTAAGCACGTAGACGACGAAGAAAGTTAACGGTATGATCGCGAGCGTTTCAGCGGCGCGTATAAATTTAGACACGGCAAGGCTTCTCCCAAAGCTCCCTCCGGTTACCCATGAAAGGACGGCGTCCAAAATAAGTATAATAAAGCCGAGAACGCCGATACCGAAGGTTATCGCAGACAGAAGGGCTAGGACATCAATGAAAGGCTGAAAAATCTTCAATACAATCTCCTCAGGCTGCAGAAGCGAAGGTGCGTTTAGCGCAAGGGGGACAATGGCGGCGAGCTTCTCATCGACGTTGCGCCACTCCACCACTTCTTTCCTTCTTGTTCTTCTAAGCGATGCTTCGAACCTAACCTGGAGGATTTTCAGCTTAATTTTATCCTTAAAGTTCATCGTTGAAACTCAGCCGCAAGTTTATATTGAAAAGTGAGAGAAGGAACCGCGCTTATCTGTCTTATTAATGCGCACATGTAAGCAAGCAGGAATACTATGGTTATCGTGGCGTTTGCCTCTGGTAACAAAGGAGGGACTGGGAAAACAGTAACCGCCAGCCTCTTAAGCTATCACCTCGCGAAGAGCGGTAGACAAGTACTCCTCATTGATTTAGGCGAATACGGCAGTAGCACCCGGCTAACCCTGGATAGGGACCCCGGCCCACCGTACCTCAACGACTATTTCCTGGGAAACGCCTCCTGGAGCGATGTTATCGTGACAAGTCCATTTAGCGACAACCTGCATGTCGCCCCAAGCCGTGGCGAGATAGGTCCCGTGGACGCCGAAACGCTTGAGTACTTGCTAGACCGCGTGAGCAGCCGCGTTTCGCACGTGTTTATAGATCTGCCCGCTTACCCCGGCTCGCTATATGACCCCATAGTGGGCTTAGCCGAAATAATTGTCCCGGTATTTAATCCTGATTCTCTGTCTTTCCAGGCGGTTAAAGAGTGGTTAAAGCGGAGAGCTTTTCGCAGCAGAAAGCTTGTGTTACCGCTTCTCAATAAGTACTTTACGATGATGGGTGAGTGGAAAGAGAAAGCAGAGGATGAATTCGGATCGGTGTTTACGCTTCCGTTCGACTCTGCTCTCCTGTTTTCGCTTACGAGCAATATTGAAGACGCTTACTCCCTATCAAATCGCCGTGTTAAAGATGAGCTGAGGCTCCTAGCTTACCGCATTGAGAAGCCGTTGCTGAAGGTGACAGGCTGATGTCGTTAAGGAGACCTTTCGCGAACGGGTCGAGGGTTGCTGAACGCGCTGAGAAACAGTCTTTACCAATTCCGTCACCGCCTATGAGGATGGAGACAACTTCAGGAGTCGTGGAGGATAAGGATATGCTTGAGCATGGGTTGAGGACTCTCGAGGAGCTTCTAAGGAGTCTGGGATTTGAGGGAGCCTTAGCCGACAAAGTTCGCCAAAGGTTGGCGGAAATTGATAGGGATATTAGCAGAATAGAGGCTGAAATCGCGAAGCTTGAGGGTGAGAGAAATCGCCTGTTAAAGGAGAAAGAGAGAATATCTTCGGTTATCAAAGCATTTTCTGGTGTTGCTTGATGAACCCTCTGAGAATCCTTCGAACATCCAAGACGGGAAAGCAGAGTAGCCAGGAAATTGTGAGTGTTGAGGATCTTATACCTAGGGGTTCTAAATTACTGGTTAAAAACCCGAGCGGTTTCGTTGTCAGTTACGATGGGCGCGTAGACGTAATTACCTTGAGGGAGCACGACATATGGGGCAGGCTATCACCAATCTTTCTATCCCAGGAGGCCGAAGAGGTGTGGCTTTTCGAGGGAAAAACAATCGTCACAATAAAGAACGTTGGGAGGGTGAGCATTGTTGGAGCACCCACAAGGGAGGAGCTAGAAAACATCATTGTAAAGATAATTGCCGCAACGGGAGTAAAAGTTGACATGAGGCGCCCTAGAGGCGTCGTGGACGTCGACGACTGGAGAGTCTCCCTTCAGCTTTCCTCGGGCGGTCAGTTGCAACTGGTTGCAACTCGCTTCGCGAGAGTGCCGGCGATCACAGAGATCCTGCCTCCGCTTGCAGCTGCCAGGCTTCTTCTTTTGCTGATGAGACCATCGGTCGTACTTATTCTCGGACCACTTGGCTCAGGAAAGTCCACGCTGCTCAACTCGCTAGTGAGGGAAGTGGCACTTAGGTACCCGTTTCTTCATATCGCAGTTGTCGAGAAGTACAGGGAGCTAGTGTTTAGGGACGGATGGTTCACGTGGGTAATTAACGATAACTTGGCAGAGGGTGTAAGGTTTGCAATGAGATACTATCGACCCGACGTTCTGGTGGTTGGAGAAATAATGGCGGAGGACGTGTGGAGCATCGTCGAGCCAGGACGCGCAGGCCTTCCGACAATAACAACTTTTCACAGCCCGTCTATAAGGAAAGCTGTAAAAGTGCTTTCAGATGCTCTCAGAGCTCACCTTGGGTACGGCGACGAGAACAGCGCGCTCCAATACATCGACGTTTTTGTTCAAACACGCAAGAAAGTCACTCCCAGCGGTGTGGAGAGGCAGGTTGAAGGCATTTACGTGAGCGACGGACAACGGCTCTTCCCGGTATACTCCGACGGAGACTTTGCCTCAGAAGAAGATTTCCTGAAAGCAGTGCCAGATCAGCTGTACGTGGGTGCCGCAGACCAAGCCTTAGCTGAGGTCTACAGTGGTTTTGGCTTGAGCCTCAAGCGGTAAAAACCTTGAAAAAGGCGGAACTCTTCGAGAAAGCGGGCCTACAGCCGAGGTCTGGGCAACTTGAAGTCGCGCAACTGATAGCCGAGCTTAAAGGTGACGTGCTACTGGCGGCCCCCACAGGCTGGGGCAAGACTCTGGCTGTCCTCGCAGGGCTGAAGGCCTCCCAGCGCCTACCGGCACTATGGCTCACCAGAGCGTTAGAGGTCGGCAGGCGCGTCGTTGCCGACGCTTCGAGGCTGGGCTTAAGGGCCTTTGTGGCGGCGGGGAGGGAAAAGCTGTGCCCCTACGCGAGGAGCGTCGAGGACGTGGCGGAGTTCTGCAGGGCTTTCAGGGCGCAGTGCCCCCACTTCCTCTCGCTGGTCAGTGAGGGGGTGGGCGACATATGGGCGGAGAGCTGGGAGGAGCTACCTAAACTGCTACCGGGAGTGTGCCACTACTACGCCCAGGACGCCGTGATCAGCAGGGCCGACATCGTTGTACAGAACTACCACCGCAGGGTCAGCGGCTACTACGCGGCGGCCGTCATAGACGAAGCGCACAACCTCCTCGCACCGAGGGTTTTAAAGTACGATCTCGCCAAGCTGGAGCTAGCACTGGACGAGCTGAAAACTAGGGAGCCGAGCCTAGTGCCAGTTGTAGAGGAGGCTTTTTCAAAACGGGGTGCTGCTGAGGAGGCGCTTGAGAGCGTACTCCAGCTTTACAGGGAGTTGCTTGGTAAGGTGCATACTGCTTTAGCGCCGCTTATAAGGCTGCTAAAGGCGGTAGTGAGGGGCGGGGTAGTCTACCGAGAAGCAGGAGCAATCGAGGTTTACATGCCTCCCTGGAAGCCCAACATTAACCCCCGCATATATCTTAGTGGTACGGTGCCTGAGCCCCTCGAAAGGCTCTTCGGGGCTCAGGTCGTCAGGGTGCCCCAGCAGCCAAGAAAGGCCCTCGTGTTGACGGACCTTACGAGCAAGTACGGCTCGGAGACGATTTGGGGCTACGTCAAGCTGCTCACGGCGCTGAGGCGGCGCTACTCGAGGGTGCTGGCCTTCGCCACCGAGAGGGTTGCGAGGCAAATCATCGCCGGGGTGGACTTCTACGAGGAGCGCCTCCCAGCGGAGTGGAGGGGGGTGGCGCTCTACACCGTCTACGGCAGGTTCAGCGAGGGAGTAGACCTCTCCGCGGACGCCGTAGCCCTCCTGGGGGCGCCCTTCTTGCCACCGGAGGTCGAAGAGAGGTACGAGCGCTACTACAACCGCTTAGGCATCGGCGGTGAGGCTGCGAGGTGGGTGCCGATGGTGACCACAACCCTGCAGTGCATCGGGAGAGCCGCGAGAAGACCGGAGGACAGCCCGCTCATAGTCCTGGCGGACTACCGCTTCAGGCGCTTCGACTTCAGCCCGACGCTGGTGCTCGAGGAAGTGGACTTGAGAAGTTTAGAGAAAGTTCTAGCATCGCGTTAAAGTGCAAAAAACTCTCTGAAGAGTTTCGTCGTAGAGGCCAGTGGCAAAGCTCTGTCTCGCGAGACAATGACTGTGTCTTCGAATTGGCTTACGAAGCCAAGCCCCTGCTCAACTAGCATTGGATAGTGATACACGCGCCTCAGCTTCACCAGCTCTTCGAGCTGCTCCTTGCTTACTATCCTATTTAAAACCCAGCGCTCAGAGAAAGGTAGCCCTCTAAATTCCCTCCACAGTGTTTCCAGCACCTCGTTCAGTTCACCTTCCCGGGGGATTTTCTTCACCGAGACAACTCGGTAAATGTTGCTCCAACCCTTTTCCACGACAAAACCGGCTCCATCAGTCGCAAAAGGCTCTATGGCGAAAACTTCACCCTCAAGCATTTTAGTGGCAAAGTACTCGAAGCCTGGCACGTTCGGCACACTCTTGCCCGCATGAAGCTCGAAACGCTCTACTTTATGCCCGGTTAGATTTCTGATGGGTCGTAATCCGTAAGAGGATATCTTCCTCGTGATTGTAGCTCCGATCTCGTTCATGCTTACACCAGCTTTAATGATGGCTAAAGCTTCTTCGAGTGCCTCTAGGCTGGCCTTTACGATATTGTTAAACCTGCTACTTAATGGAATAGTAATCGCCGTATCGGCGATATAACCCTCGACGTGCACGCCGAGATCCACCTTAACAAGGGCTCCTCGAGGAACTATGCTCGAATCTTCGATACTTGGCGAGTAGTGAGCAGCGACTTCGTTAATAGCGATGTTAACCGGGAAGGCCGGCTTACCCCCTCTAGAAACTATGAACCCCTCAAGTCGCTCGGCTATCTCTATTAAAGGCACGCCCTCATCAACTATATCTATCGCGAGTTTAAGAGCCGAGGAGGCTATCTGGCCTGCGCGAGCGTACTTCTCCTCCATACTGCGTGTTCAAGAGTCTTAAAGCCTTCAGCATAAATTCGTAACTATCAGACCCCTGCGATCGCGCGCTCTTACCTCACACATCAAGTAGTAATTCTCCCGGAAGCAGCGCCGCCTCACTTCTACCGTAGCTCATCTATGGGATGCACCTCTACCCCAAACTCTGACCATCCTTAAACCAACCCCCTGTGCCTAGCCATCATTAATGCTTTAATAGACTCGGAATAGCCTCTAGCCTTGTGACGAGCAAAAACTAGAGTGCAAGAGATGGCTCTTTGAAGCTATGAAAGCCGAAGCGTTAGTGGGGTTGGGTACCCTTAAAGGACAAGCGGTGTGCACAGCTTGCGAAGCGACGAGCGGAGCACGGAACAATGGTAAGTATTTAAACCGTACCAGTTGGTTTACACCGAGTAAACCGTGGAGGTGTTAAGTAAAGACCTTGAAAAGATCAATAAATTGTTAACCCAGCTTGATGAGAAAAGAGAAGAAATTCTGACACTAACACGTGAGCTAACGAGAAAAGCGAGAGAAGCCATTTTCAGCCTACACAGAGGCGATCGGGAAAGAGGTATTCAAAGCCTTGAAGAAGCTCGCCGTCTCCTTAGGAGGATCCTCTCCTTCCGCGAGGGCTTCCCCAACATCTACTACGCCGGGTGTGTGATATCGGCTCAAGCTGAATACGTTGAGGCGGAAATGCTCTACTCTATCTTAAGCGGCACTGCACCACCCTCGTTTGAGGATCTGGGCGTTGAGCCCCAAGCCTACCTTCAAGGTTTGGGCGACCTTATAGGCGAGCTGAGGAGAAGCGCATTGGACGAGCTAAGGCGGGATAACTTTACCAGAGCGTGGGAGCTAGTAGACCTCATGGAAAGAATATTCTACGAGTTAAGCAAGTTCTCTCTTCCCGAGGCGTTGACACCTGGGTTAAGGCACAAAGTAGACGTTGCGAGAGCGCTCATCGACAGCACTAGAAAAGACATCCTAGTTTCTGAGAAATCCATTAGGCTATCAAGGAAAATAGATCATCTCCTCTCTGGTGGAACAGGTGATTAGAGGCTTCTCTATCGAGAAAGCAAGGATAGCCCAAAAGAAGATAGCTGAAAAAGTGAAAGAGGTAGACGAGATAGATTTTCCTTTAAAGTACGCTGCGGGGGTCGACGTAGCTTATGTTGATGATGAAGCCGTTGCGTCAGCTGTAGTTGTGGACTACCCCGGTTTGAGAGTTATTGAAAGCAAAACCGTGGTTGTTGACGTACAGTTCCCCTATATACCCACTGTACTCGCCTTTAGAGAGGTTTGGCCGGCTTATAAGGCCGTGAAATCTCTGAGCACACCCTATCAAGTGCTGTTTGTTGACGGAAACGGGAGACTGCACCCGTTTAAAGCCGGATTTGCGTGTCATCTTGGAGTAATTCTCGATAAACCCACCATTGGAGTTGCCAAAAAACTGCTAGTAGGTGAGGTTTTTCAAAAGCGGGAGAACTTAGGGGTAGTTGTTTATAGAGGTGAGGTTTTGGCCTATGCCATAAAGCTTGGAGAGCGGAGTAGAGCTATCTACGTGAGTGTAGGGCATAAAGTAACTCTTGAAACCGCCCTAAAACTGACTTTAAGCTTTACCAAAAAGAACTCCTCGATTCCCGAACCATTAATTCAAGCTCACAGAATAGCGACCAGGTCTAGGTTGGAGTTTTTACGTTCGCGTAATAGCTCCTAAGTCTGTCCCTGTAGAGCGTCGAGGAGTAACCCTCGATACGCTCTTTGAGCACTACCACCTTTGAGTCTACTCCTAGGGAGTCAATCGCTTTCTCGACAGCCTGAACGAGCCTTTCTTGGTCACTTCCGAGCACAACGTAGTCAGGGTTCACTCTCCTAATAGCGTTCTCGAAGTTCGGTGGGTAGTCACCGAGGAACGCTTCCTCTACGATTTTCAGGCTGTTTAGGATTTCGACCCGATCGCCTTCGCTGAAGATAGGCAGGTGACCCTTGGCTTCCAATACGGTTTGATCTCTAGCAACGACGACGTACACTCTCCCGTACTCGCCGGCTTTCCGCAGAAAGAATATGTGTCCTGGATGCAGTATGTCAAACACACCGCCAACTAGGACTTTTTTCGCAGAGCCAGCGGCGGGACCGCTCTTCCACTGAAATTCTGCAAGGCCTAAGAATCTTAAGGCATCGAGGAGCCCCTCGGCGTAGCTCGAACACGCGATTGATGTAATACAATCACCTCGATTAAGGTAAAATTGCGCGTCCTTCAAGTATAGCTTGGCCTGCTCTATCACTGCTTGAAGCCCCGACGCAACATTGGAATGATTTAGTTGCCTCAGGGCCTCCTCTAAGTTCACTATGTACTTTGAAGCCTTCTCTTTACAGACTCGCTCCAACCGGTAAGCACCTCGCGTTTAACTCCAAGCCTGTAATGCAAGAAATCTATTTCTGTATCGTGTAGGACGCCTGGAATGATTAAAGAGTGAGGCGGTGGGGATTTTTCTAGCTTTGCCGCCTCCTCTAGGCTACCGATAAAGATTTCCTCATCTGGTGACAGTGCCCTGGAAACTCCTATCACTAGCATGCTGGGCTCGACTACTCTCTCGCGGAACCTCTCCTCGAGCCCCAGGAGCACAGAAGCGGCATCAGGTATACTCATGAACACACCATCCTCAGCCCTCATTTCCAAGAGGAGCAATGTGTGCAAACCCCGAGAGAGATTGTCACCCAGAACCTTGTATGTTGTGTATGGAAAGTACCCAACCCCCTCGTCCGGAAAGACGAGAGTGGCTATTCTGCCAAACTTGTAGACGTGCAAGCCTGTAGAGCAGAGGATAGCGTCGAAAACAGAAGGTGCAGGGTATATTTCTACGGGGACTCCGAGCCTGTAAGCCTCGGAGACTATGTATGTATGCGTTGTGGCGAAGAAGGGGTTTCCGTAGGTCAGAATAGCAACCTTATTAGTCTGTGCCAGTTCGAGTATTTCGCGGAGCCTACCATTCTCTAAGTCGCGGCGAGTCAGGCTCTCCACTTTCTTCCCAATAACATCTTCCAGAACCCTTTTCGAGAAGCCAGGCGTGATGCTCGTGTACTCCTCTAGGAACACCAGTTCAGCTGTCTTCAATGCTTCAACGAGTCCAAGCGAGATGTCTCGAAGACCCCAGATACCTACTCCTCCGACTATCAGCATACTACCGATGCATTTATAGTGTACTAGCAGCGCCTTTTTAGATTTCCCGAGTTTCTTCCCGCGATCAACTCGCAACCCCCCACTTACTACGGACTGGGAAGAGTTGTGGGAGGATTCTATTAACGCCTTACAACTACCTCTGATGTTGACCGTCGCTACCCGCGTGAGTACTTCACCTTGCGCTTATAACCATTAACTGGAGAGACCGTCACACTTGTACCGGGTATCGCTTATGCATATGTTGAATCGGGGGATAAGTGTCGCCTAGCGCACCACCTCGCTTCGAGAGGGAAAAATCGAAGGTCACTTGGAAGAGGACCTCCCCGGACTAGTGAATGGGAGTGATGGGCGCGACCGAGCACCACCAAGCACTCTCATAAATACAGTATACTAGAAGCATTCCGTAGAAATTAATGCTAGAGCTTATGACTTTTTTCTAACCGAGTGACTGTCTTAATTTAGGCTTTGAGCCCCCTGAGAGCGCTATTTTTTTACCGGAAGCTTTATCCCGAGTTTTTTAACGAGCTCCTTATAGCGATTACGCACAGTAACTTCAGTAACCTTCGCAGCCCGAGCGACCTCTTTCTGGGTTCGCATTTCTCCATTCTGAATTGCAGCAATGTATATTGCTGCTGCGGCTAATCCTGCGGGATCCTTACCTGCAGTGAGCCCCGCGTTTCTAGCTTGCTCGATGATCTCCATAGCCCTTTTGATCGTGGAGCCTGACAGTCTCAGCAACGACCCGATGCGAGGTACAAAGTCAGAGGCGTTCGGTAGCGGAACCTTTATTGCAGCCTCCCTCAATAGTAGCCTATAGCATCTTGCCACGTCCTTTCTCCCGGCCCTAGTGTAGAGAGCTATCTCATCCAATGTTCTCGGCAACCTCATTTCTCTGCAGGCTGCATAAACAGCGGCTGCCATCACGGACTCAATGCTTCTGCCTCTGACAAGATTACTGTCTAGCGCTTTTCGGTATATCTCAATAGCTCTGTCCAGGACAGACTTGGGCAGACCAAGCTGAGCTCCAAGTCTCTCAAGCTCCACAACTGCCTGAGCCAGGTTCCTTTCGATGGAGCTTTGAGCTCTGGCTCTCACCTGCCACTTCCTAAGCCTAAGCATCTCTATCTTCTTCCTAAGGCTAATCTCACGGCCTGCTGCGTCACGCCCAGCCCAGTCGATGTCTGTGACGAGGCTTTCGATCCCAAATCTCGAGATAGGTGCTCCGACCCTGCTCCTTCTCTCCCTCTCCTCTGGCGTAAACGCCCTCCACTCTGCTCCCCTGTCAATTTCCCTTTCGCTCATCACGTAGCCGCAGTTTGCACAGATTATTTCACCGCGAGTGGCATCATAGATTAACTTCGTGCTGCCGCACTGTGGGCACTTAAGCTCTTCTTCAGATTCAAATTCTTCTTTTACATTCTCCCTTTTAGCCATGCGACTCACCCGAAACCTATTTAAGGATTTCTCAAGTTTACTTATAAAGTTTTTTGTCAAAGAAGACGCGCACATTTGCCTACACGAGTTTTCCGCTAGCTTCCCTCAGGAATAATACCGTAACACCGTTCTTCTCAGCTCTTGTCTTCATTCTCCTATCTGCCGTAGCGAGAATAAGCCCCTCTTTCTTGGCTAGGGATATTAGCGTTGAATCTACTTCCTCCTCTTTGGTCTTCACCTCAATAACTGAGAACAAGTTACTATGCTTAGAAAGTACATCCTTTAACATAGCTAGTGCAATCGATGCATTTCTACCTCTTTTGGAAGCCTTAGATAGAGCAAGCCTCTCTAACTCATCCACAACAGCATCGGCGATTAAGATGCGGCAGACTGTGATTTCACAGTCAAAAAGCACATCTAAGAGATTCAACCTCCGCTCAGAAACGAACAAGAGAACACTTGTATCAACTAGCAGTGACATGCACATTGTGTTGCCTCGACTCTCATACCACTACTAACATCGTAATAAAAATCTTCTTGGTCTATTGAATGCATTTCATGAAGATTCCCCTTAAGAAGTAAAAGTATTACTCTATTATCAGAAAAAATATCAAAAACTTTTACAAAAATTTATTTAATTCATGATGAAGCTTTCAACAAGGGCTTTGATGCCTTCGCAAGCGTCACTTTCGAGGAAAAGAGTCATTATAATGGGTGCTGCAGGTCGCGATTTTCACAATTTTAACGTTCTCTTTAAGAACAACCCCAACTACGAGGTCGTAGCTTTCACTGCTACGCAAATCCCATTTATTGAAAATCGCGTGTTCCCGCCGGAACTGGCCGGTCCATTGTATCCTAACGGGATACCGATTTACCCCGAGGATCTCCTGGAAGACCTTATAAGGAAGTACAACGTTGATGAGGTCTACCTTTCGTACAGCGACCTGCGTTTTAACGATGTGATGGATAAGGCAAGCCGTGTTATAGCTGCCGGGGCGAACTTTGTTCTGCTTGGAGCTGAAAAAACGATGCTGAAGTCAACTAGGCCAGTCATAGCAGTGACTGCCTCGCGAACGGGGGCTGGGAAGAGCACCATCACACGCCTCATAGCCAGGGGCCTGAAACAGCACGGAGTAAAGTTCGTCGTTGTCAGGCACCCGATGCCATACGGTGACCTTAAATCCAGCGTGGTTCAGAGGTTTGCGTCCTTCGAAGACCTAGATAAGTACAAGTGTACAATAGAGGAGCGCGAAGAGTACGAGCCTCACCTCGCCATGGGTAGCATCGTGTACGCGGGAGTTGACTATGAGAAAATTCTTAGAGAAGCCGAAAAAGAGTCGGAGCTCATGTTGTGGGACGGCGGGAACAACGACTGGCCATTTTTCAAGCCTGATCTCTATATAACGGTGGTTGACCCTACAAGGCCGGATGACGTTTTGGGCTCTTACCCGGGTTACGTTAACGTGAAGTTAGCTGACGTTATAGTCGTCAATAAGGTCAACGTGGTCGATAAGTCCGCAATTGAGCAGGTTGAAAAAAGCGTTCGTGAGGTGAATAAAAAGGCAATTATTGTTCATACGGTCTCGGAGGTTAATGTGGATGTTCCTGAGCTTGTTAAGGGTAAACGTGTAGTGGTAGTCGAGGATGGACCTACAGTAACCCATGGGTCGCTGAGCCATGCAGCAGGGTACTTTGCTGCGAAGCTTTACGGTGCTAGAGAGATTGTAGACCCACGTCCTTACGCAGTCGGCACGATCGCTGAGGCGTACAGGAAGTATGCTCACATCGGGCCCGTTGTTCCGGCACTAGGGTACTCTGAAACCCAGATCAGAGAACTCGAGGAGACGCTTAACAAAGTGCCTGCAGATACAGTCGTTCTCGGCACCCCATCAGACCTACGTCGCTACCTCAGGTTAAATAAGCCGGCTGTGAGGGTGTTTTACGAAGCTCGCGATGTAAGCAACCCTGGGCTATTAGAGATACTATCTGACTTTATCACGAAGAAGGTAAAATCTCAGTGAAGATAGATCTTTCTGGACGGTGTTTACTCGAGGCCTCCTGGTAGATAATAATATAATCCTTCGAGAGTAGATATACTCTCAGTCGGTATGGAGGAAGGCAAGGTACTTGTCCTATGCGTGGATAGGGACAACGATGTGGGTGATACTCTAGGCGTATCCACACCGGTCGTAGGAGAAGAAAGCATTCTGAAGATCGCGCTCGACTACATTCTGAGGCGTCCAGAGGACTCAGACTCTAACGCCCTCTTCGCGGCTATCCAAACGTACAGGGAGCTCAAGGCAAAAGGGTATGAAGGCAAAGTCGAGGTTGCCCTGCTGGCAGGCGTGGAGGAGGAGGGAGTTGAAGCTGACATGAAAATACTACGCGAGCTCGACTCTATCCTATCCAAAGATAAGTACACGGGAGCAATACTCGTGTCAGACGGACCTACAGATGAGGCGGTCGCACCGCTTATACAATCCAGGCTTCCACTCATCTCAATTAGGCGTGTGATCGTTCAGCAGTCTCGCGGAGTAGAGGAGACATTCGTCCTAATGGTCAACTACCTAAAGAAGCTCGTGACGGAGGAAAAGTACCGTAGATACTCCCTAGGTTTAACTGGAGCCGTCCTAGTAGCTTACGTCGTCCTCTCGACGCTGGTTCCGCAGTTTGTATGGCCCATCATACTACTTCTCACAGGGGCCGCTCTTTTCGTAAAAGGGTATGAGCTCGACGTGGCACTACGAGAAATCTACGCTTCGAGGCCGATAACGTTCGCCACCCTGCTACTTTCTTCGCTGCTACTGCTCTTGGGCGTTATACAGGGTCTATCGGTCTTCGTCCAAAGCCTCTCCAAGGGGGTCTGGAACGCTCTCGGAGATATGCTTATAGCTCCGGTGGGAGCCCAGCTAATAGTTGTAGATCTACTCGTTCTGTCGGTTGCCCTGCTAATCTTCGGTAAGTTAGTAGACGCCATCTTATCGCGTAAGCCGCTGCTGTACTCAGATGCCTTCGCGATTACTACGATCCTCATATCTCGGCAGTTGCTGGTAGAGGTTGCCAAATACCTCTCCGGAGGAGGTGACATAAGAGCGATTCTAACATGGTCTTTCATAGTTCTAGGGTTCGTGGTTTTCTCGGTAGCAATAATGCCTCTTGAGAGGAAAAGCGGGAGGTAATACTTGGATCGCAACGTAAGTAAGCTACTCCTAGTATTCAAATGGAATCTCGGAGAATGTAGCCAAGTAGACATCTCCAATATGCTTCGTTTATTATCGGGAAGTGGAGTTGTAAGGGAGTTGAGCAGGAACCTCTACGAGGTGGAGGGAAGCGTCGACCTAGGAGAGCTGATGGAGCACGCATACCGGTCTGTAACATTGAGCGACGTCATTGTTGTTAGAGAAGAGGTGGAGATTGGGGATTGCACCCTGGAGGCGGAACCAGGAAGCAAGGAGTGGTTTCGCTCAGTCAAGATAGTCATCATTGGTGAAAAACCAAATAAAGTCCGGGTAGTGAACTGCCTTTTGGGAAAATTTATCCAGAAGAGCAACCTCTCTCTTGGTGAAATTTATCCCGAGCATGGTCAAAGATTTTTCCTTCTAGTAGACTTCGCAAGAGAGAAAGCTTACTGGGGTGAGATATTTCACAGCTTCAGGAGAGATAGATTCACGTATCGCTCACCCGAGAAGAGACCGTACTTGCAGTTCTCAGCTCTTTCACCGAAGTTGGCTCTCTTCCTAGTAAACTTATCCACTCAGGGACCCGGTTCAAGTAACGAGACCAGGACGTTTCTGGACCCGTTCTGCGGCTCGGGTAGCACGCTCATAGAAGCGGCTCTTTTAGGGTTTTACGCGGTGGGGGTTGAAATACACTACAGACCGGTTCGGGGGACTCGGAGGAACGCGATTTTCCACGGCCTCTACGAAAGAGTAGACCTCATACTTTCAGACGCTTCAATGCTCCCTTTAAGGGCGAATGCTGTGGACTCGATAGCATTTGATCCGCCGTACGGCCGGCTCGCCTCCGCAAAGGGGCGAAGCCCCGATGAAACACTCAAACTCGCACTTCGGCGTGTAAAGGAGGCTCTAAAGAAGAGAGGGTCGTGCGTTTTCCTTTATCCATATGAAGGCGCCAATGCAGAGTTGAGGGATTTGGGGTGCGAGGAGATCTGCTGGATTCGCGAGCACTCAAGCCTCACGAGGTCAGTTTGGCGCTCCTGCTTTTCTGCCCCCGCTGGCCCCCCTTAAATTTGTCGTCATCCTTTGGTCGGCCTCGGGGTCGCCCCACGGGGGCGTTGCATCGCCCTCTTCGGGCCTGCCCCTCGAGGGGGCTTCCGGGGAGGAGCAGCCGGCTGTTCCGATGATTACACTGAAAGTATAACATCGTTACACTCTGTTAAAGGCTGGCTGCTTCTCCATGGCTTACGGCTACGTGCACAGGCGAGGATATGCAGCCACATAATAACGGTCATGCTGTACTGGAGGCAGATGAAGCTAAGCGACTGATGAGCCTAAAGGCGGCACCGCCGCACATCAGCTCCTCGAGGCTGTAGCCAAGTAGCACAAGCGGTCCGCAGGCCCTCTCAGTGAGGTAGACGTACCTCACGTTGCCGGCGACGGCCTCCCTGATGAAGCTGGTGAGCGGAGCCTCTCCAGCCGGAGCAGTGTGCCTGGTGTTCCTCGTAGCGAACGCTTTGCTTAGCGGCTTCGGCTCGCGTAGGCCCCAGAGCGTTACGAGGTGGCTCGGGCTGACTGGCCTCGCAACGCTCTCTCAAATCTCGGCGCTTAGCCTCGATGGTCGAGGCTAAGCGCGTGAGGGGGGTTATAAACGCTCACACAAGCTGTGTTCGCCTACGCTTCGGACTACCATGCCGCGCTCGAGCAAGCTGAGTGCTCTGAGATAGTCCGTGTGCGCGTGACGCCGGCCGAGAGGGAGAGGCTGAGGGGGGCGGGGAAGAGGGGCCTGAGCCTCTCGAAGTACATACGGCTCAAGCTCCTCGGCTGAGAACCGCTTTTCCCTCTCTCTTTTCCCTGCAGCCCCCCGAGCGCATGGCTCCGCGGTAGGCCGCTGGAGCCTTCACAGCCTCCGTGACTACACAGCTCTAGCCTACGCTCGAGCACCAACCAACAACCCCCCACAAAGCCCTCGGGCGAGGGAAAGCGTAGGTCTAACACGGGAAGAATTCAGGGAAGAGATAAAAAGTAGCATTGCCTCGGCGTAGAAAGATGGGAGGGTTCGTTCAAACAGAACAAATGTGACGTTCACGCGAAACTTGCTTCAGAAAAGGGTGTTGTGTTCCAGAAAACGGGATTTATGGTGATGCTGCTGCCTTAACCTTGAATACCTTCACCCAGCCGTTCGGTTCGGACACGTAGACTAGCTCGAAGTTCTTCAGTGGCTGGAGAAGGTAGTGGGGACCGTTGTAGCCCTGGAGCTGCCCTAGGAAGGCGTCGAAGATGAACACCTGCTGCTTGTAGTTTCTCGTGTAGATCATCCTGTAGAGGGTCGAGTTTAGGGCTTGGGGCGTTGCGGCTGGCACCAGGAGGTATATCCTCTGGTTGTTGCCGAGGTCGAGGTACGCGTACGAGCCGTTTCTGTAGCCGTAGATGTAGTCTCCCGCGTCGAGCCCTATCCACTTCAGCATCTGCGGGCTCTTTGCCATGTCTCCGCCGAGCGCGGGGTGGATCATGGAGAAGTACACGTTAACGCCTGTGGACAGGGTGAGGGACTGTAGGGGCTCGAAGACGACCACGTACGTCACGTTCAGCTCTCTGAATATGCTGAGGGCCGTGTCCTCGTCGGACATGAAGGCCCTGGCTATTTTCTGGATCTGCCTGGTGTCTATGGTCGCGTTGTCGCAGGTGGTCTTTCGCCCCGTGTTCACGCTGATCCAGTAGCCGTAGTCCCACCACGTCGCTATCGTCGCGTCGCGCGGCACGTTCAGCTTGATCCACTCCAGAGCGGAGATCCAGTCCATGTACTGGTAGTTGTAGTCGACCATGGGTATAGAGGAAGTGAGTATAAGTGCAGGCTGATGCGAGTAGAGCGGTACCTTGGAGCCCAGGATCGACGGGGAAAACAGCAGCAACAGCACCACGAGGACTAAGGCCACCACGGCGCCGGAAACGTTGCCGCCACCACGCCTCCTGTAGGCCGCTGTGCGGGTAGTGTCGAGCACCCTATCGAAGAGCTCTACGAGGCCCATCGAGGCAACGACCGATATTGCGGGTGAGAGCAGCAGGATGAGCCTGACTATCGATGAGGAGAAGTACAGGGACGTGGCAAGGTACAGTGATGCGAAGGCAGCCTTGAGGTCGCTCCTCATCCTCCTCGCTAAAATGAACACCGCAAATATGCCGAAAACGATGGACGATTGGAAGTCGTCGAATAGCTGGTTCCACGATGGAACCGCGTGCTCCGCCACCGTGGTCACTCCGGGCTCTCTTATCGTAGGCAGGACAACGGCCAGGATCCTGCCCGAGATCAGTGACGTCAGACCCGTGATCGTCGCCACAGCGAGCAGGGCCGCCAGCACTCCAAGGGCCGCGAGGCCGGCCTTCTTAATCTGGGAGGGGCTCAAGGTTCTGATTCTGGAAAAGCCTGTGAGCAGGAATACGGCGTAGACGGTGGTGGCGAGCGGGAGGAAGCCTACCAGTGAGAGAAAGGCGGTTTTAGGGCCGAACCTCGGCGTCGTGGCGACGAAGAGGGTGATTACGGCGTTCGAGGCAACATAGACCTTGGCTAGCGTCCTGTCATCCGGGTGGATGAGCAGCCATAAGAGTGCGAGTAGCGCGAGGAAGTTCCAGGGGTAGAGGTATCCGCCCCAAGACAGGACAACGATGCCCTGCGAGAGGCCTGCCAGGATGGCAAGCGGGACGGAGTTCCTGCGGTACGCTAAGAGGAATAGGTAGAAGCCGAGAAGCATGAAGGGGATAGCTAGGCCCTCGTGCTTGGCCCCGTAGTTGGTCCTGTACATGTACGCCCAGCTCAGCGCTATCATAACCGCGGATAACGCGCCCACCCGCTCGTCCTTGAGCTCCCTTCCCAGCAGGTAAGCGGTGAAGACCGCGAAGGCGGCTCCGACGGGGACGATGATGCCGTGGATGAAGTAGAGGTCGACTTGGAGGCCGAGGTCTCTGAGAAGCTCGTACGTGGCTACCGTGAAGAACGCTGCTCCGGGCTGGCTCGTGCCCCTGAGGTCTCTACCGCTCGGCGCCCAGAACAGGGTGTCCCTGGGCTTAGGGTTCTCGAGCCACCAGTGGTACCACCAGGCTAAGCCCCCGAGGAAACTACCGTTGCCGTTTTCTAACATCTTGACGGAGAGGTAGTACTCGTAGTATGGGTCGAACTCGTTCAAGTACGTGCCCCAGTGGAGGGGGGCTAGTCGCGCAAGCAGCGTCACAGTGAATGCCAGGATTAGGATGACTGCAACCACGGCCCTAGTATCTCCAAGTGCTTCTAGAAACCTGAGGAGTCCTGACGCAACCTTCTTCGATGGCGTGTCGCTCCTGTCAGACACAGAATAGGTGCTCTTACCCCGGGTATTTATTTTTGTGCATCCCCCTCCAGCACGTACTACTACTGCTTTTCGCTTCCCATCCTTATCTCTTCCTGCAACCGAGAAACGCCAGTGAGATTTTCTCTGCATCGCTGGACGCGGATAGAGTCTAGCTTACCCCCATTTTTTGCTTCAGGACCCGCGTGCATTCCTCACGAGCTCTGTTCTCCAGGCGCATCATCCTATCCTTAAGTCGAGCCGCGAGCTAGCCTACGGTTTTCCTGCAGCATGCGCGGATCCATATTCGCCTGAATCGGACACAGGGGCAAGGGCGCGGGATCGAGAGTGAAGGCGTTTCGCTCTGTAAGCTCAGGGGGCTTTTCAGGGAGGCTAAACTCTGGGCAAGCAAATATATCTCTGAGCGCCGATATTCAGGTCAATGATAACCGTTGTGTGCAGCAAGTGCGGTTACGTGTTCTACAAGGGTAGCAAGGTACCCAACCTCTACAAGATCTACGCCTCTGTGGGTGGGCGTTGCCCGAGGTGCGGTCGCGAGATCGACTGGAGGCCTGTAGAGGTTAAGGTTAAGAGGAGGAGGTAGCGTCCTGCACGGCCTTCTGCACGAGCAGAGCTCTTCCTTTAAGGTATAGCCTTAGCGCGTCGAGGGCATCGTCTTTGAATTTGCCCCCTAGCTTTAAGGTGGGTAGATTCGCCTCCTCTAGGAACACTACGTTCACGTTTGGCGGGTTGCCGGCTAGTAGCCTCTCGGATGAGGGTGTTCGCCCCACGATTAAGATCACCTTCCTGTAGTGCGCCGAGAGCACCCTTATGATTCTCGAGATCGCCTCAGGCGTGGAGAGCCCGACGAACAGCACGTCGTCCTCTACTGCTATCACGAGGCCGGCTTTCGACTCCCCGGGGTCCACCGCTACCACGACCTCGCTGGCCCTCTCAGGCGACCAGGTGAGGTAGACGCTTAGGACCGGCTCACCGATAGTTTCGTCGATCAGTTCGCATGGGACTACGAGCTCGGGGCTTAGCTGATCCAGTACGAAGTCGCCCTTCATTCTCTTGATGAACTGGGCGAGTAAGCCCGCCTTCTCGCGGCACTCCGAGGCGATGCGCCTAGGCGTCGCACCCCGAGTGTTTTAAGACCGGAGGATTATTTTTGCTTTTCAATACCCAGTTCCTCGGGTTCCAAGGAGGTAGACAGCCTCTCATCAAGGTCTTTTCCCGTCAGGACGAGCCTTAGCCCCGCCTCTGTTCTCTCCAGCCTCACGAAGTCGTGGGCGTAAAATCTGAGAACTCGGTACGCCAGAGGCCTCCTCCCTGAGACCTCCTGCGTCGTCACCAGCACGGGCACTGCCCTCGTCATGGATAGAGCGTAGAGCTTCGACGCGGCGAGCAACTGCAGCCTTGTGATAGCGCTTTCACGCATGTAGAAACGGAGGGGCAGGTAGTAAGCCGAGAAGCCGTCGTAGACCACGACGTCTATGTTATCCGGGATTAGGTCTAAGCTGAGGAGGAAGTGCAGTTCCTGCTTAAGGTTTGGAATCGCGGTGACGGCCAAGCGGTCGCTGGGCTCAGGGTGTAAGAGCGAGTGCCTGGCCAGCCCGACGTACAGCACCTTGGACTTTGTTAGGTGGAGCGCAGCGAAGAGCGAGAAAGCTGTCTTGAAGGATGACGGGCCACCGTAGACTACGTGCAGGCCCGGCTTACCCAAAGCTCTGAGAAAAACCCTCGGGATCATTACTTCATGCCGTAGACCGTCAAAAGCAGGGTCACGGAGATGAACGCCAAGACGATACCCGTCACTAGAAACATTGTTGCTAGGTTCGGCCTGGACCTGTACCTCGGGGCCTCGTAAACCAGCAGTAGCCCGGCTACGGCGAGAGCGTACAGGAAGAGAAGTACCAGGAACTCGCTCGTGGTCTGGGAGCCTGTGCCCGGGTAGATGATGTACGTTCCAAGGGAGAATGGGGGTCTCTCGGCCAGAACGTAGACGAGGCCGGCCGCGATCGCGATGGAAAAAGCCAGCAGTAGCCATGCGAGAGCGCTCTCAGAGAGTAGAGCTGAAGCTACACCAGACGCACCGCGCCGCATACGGGGCTCAGAATCGCGCAGCTCATGTATATACTTTTGGCTTCGAGTTAGGGGAGTGTGAACGCCAGGATGGCCACCAGCATTCCTATAAGCGTGTTCCTCCTAACGATCCCCGCGGCTTCAGGGGTCGGGGTTCTTGCAATCGTGAAAATCGAGTGGATGAACATAGCGTCCGTCAAAGCCAGCATAGCTACAAAGGGTTCCTTCAGAGCGAAGTACTGGGGGGAGGCGAGGCTTAGCGCAACGGCTAGCGCCATGAAGATGGCTGACACCAGCCCCGCTTGCTTGACCCCGATTTCGCAGGCGAGCGTGCATACGCCGACGCGTATGTCGCCCTCCAGATCCCGTACCCCCTTGGCGATCTCCCGTCCAATGTTCGCCAGGAAGGCTATCAAGAAGAAGAGTGACACTTTCTCCTCTACCGCGAGGCCTGTTGCAAGGGCCCCGTAGAGGAAGCTGCTTGCCGTTAGACCGGCTACGGCCAGGTTCCCGATGATGGAGAGTCTCTTCAGGTAGTAGTTGTACGCGTTGCCTATGGCCAGCGCGGCTAAGAGGAGTAACACGGGGTATGCTCCGAGTGGTAAAGCGAGCAGCAGCGCGGAAGTCGATGCGACGGCAGCAAAGGCGAGAGCCTCCCTTCTGCTCAAATCGCCCCTCACAAGAGGCCTCTCCGGGCTGTTCACCCTATCCTCCTCGATGTTGAAGATGTCGTTAAAGGCGAAGAGAGACATCTCCGCAAAAAGCGAGCTGAGAAAGGCCAGGACGAGCCTCAACGAGAAGCTAGCATTGACCGCAAGGTAGCCAGCCACGACTGCGAGACCCGTCATAACACCGTGCTCGATGCGCGACAGCTTCAGGTAGGCTCTGAATTTCCCCATAGTATCGTAGAGAGATCCATTCTGAATGTAATTAAATTTCTTCGCCCGGCAAGGGTAGCCCTGCGTGAAGACTTCGAAGAGGCGGGCCCGCCGGGAATCGAACCCGGGACCTGCGGCTTACTCCACTCTTGCAATTTAGGACTGCGGCGCCTTTCGGCGTGGCCGCCGCGCTTCCTGACTGCGCTACGGGCCCCGAATAAGCGAAAACTAGTGCGCTTGATAAATTTTTCTCCAGGAGTTTGCAGAGGTCGCCGCAAGCTACCTAAGTATCTTAGACGACCTCTATTTCAACTCTAACCGAGGGGGGCACCCTGGTTCGCAGGAGCAGCCGAGTGGCTCTCTCGTCAGCGTCCATGTCGATGAGGCGCTTGTGTATCCTCATCTCGAACCGGTCGAAGGTCTCGTAGCCCTGTCCTGAGGGGGCGCGCCTTGTGACGACCCTCATAACCTGCACGGGGAGCGGTATCGGGCCGCGTATCTTGACGCCCGTCTTCCTGGCTATCTCCCTGATTTCGTTGCACACAGCCTCTAGGTCTTCCACGGAGGTGCTTGAGAGTCGGATACGAACCTTGCTGGGCATACAGCATCACGAGCAGAAAGAGTCAACACCCCACACTATAAAAACTTTACCCAGGGAGAAAGCTCTAGTAGCCCTCAGCCTTCTTGACGTCTATTACAACGCCGGCGGCGATGGTCCTGCCGGAGTCCCTCACTGCGAACCTGCCTAATGGCGGGAACTCGGAGTACTTTTCTACGACTACGGTTTTCCTCGGCTTGAACCTCACGATAGCGGAGTCACCCTGCTTAATGTACTGCGGTTTCTCCTCTGCGACGCTGCCTGTTCTAGGGTCGAGCTTCTGCAGCAGCTCCTCGAACGTCACCGGGACTGTAGCGGTGTGGATGTGTAGCACTGGGGTGTAGCCGGCGGCTATTGCGGTTGGGTGGAATAGCACGAATATGCGCCCGATGAACTCGTCCACCACTGTTGGCGGGTTGTTGACGGGGCCCACCACGTCCCCTCTCCTGATCTGGCTCTTCTCGACGCCCTTCACGTTGAAACCTATGTTGTCGCCCGGAATAGCCTCCGGGATTGGTGTGTGGTGCGTCTCGATGGATTTGACCTCGCCGACCGCCTTCGGCGGGTTGATTATGACTTTGTCGCCGACCCTCAGCACCCCTGTCTCCACCCTGCCCACGGGAACGGTGCCTACACCCTTGATGGAGTAAACGTCCTGGATCGGTATCCTCAGGGGCTTGTCGACGGGTCTCGGCGGCTCCTTGAAGTCGTCGAATGCCTCGTAGAGGGATGGGCCGTTGTACCACGGAGTCTTGTCTGGGGACCTCTTTGCAATGTTCACCCCTTCCCAGGCCGATATAGGTATGAAGTGTATCTCCTCCACCTTGTAGCCAACCATCCTGAGGAGCCTTGATAGCTGGTTCTTTATCTCCTCGTACCTCTCCTTGCTGTAGTTAACAGTGTCCATCTTGTTGATGGCCACGATGAGCTGGTCTACGCCCATCGTCTTGGCTAGGAACACGTGCTCACGTGTCTGCCCAGCTGGGCTGATGCCGGCCTCGAACTCGCCCTCCTTGGCGGAGACCACGAGTACTGCGCAGTCGGCCTGGCTTGCTCCCGTGATCATGTTCTTCACGAAGTCCCTGTGTCCGGGCGCGTCGATGAGTGTGAAGAAGTACTTCTTGGTTTCGAACTTGTAGAAGCCTAGGTCGATGGTGATACCGCGCTCCCTCTCTTCCTTCAGCCGGTCGAGCACCCAAGCGTACTTGAAGGACTCGCGTCCCAGCTTCTTAGCCTCTTCTTCGTACTGCTGAATTACTCTGGGATCAATGGCTCCGACCTCGTAGAGTAGCCTACCCATCGTCGTACTCTTACCGTGGTCGATGTGGCCTATGACCACTAGGTTAAGGTGCGGCTTCTTCTCAGACATTGTCCCACCTGTCACCCTTTACACACTCTTTGATTATAAAAACTTAACTTAATGAAGGCATACCAGAGCGACCCACATGTTAAGCGCGAAGAAGCGCCTCCTTAGGTCCCTGCAAAAGCTCTCGAAAAACAGCTCGTTTCATGGATCAGTGAACAGCTCCGGATGCCTTCGCCTGAAACCCTCAATGTATGCTAGCACTACGTTCTTCACGTCCTCAGCGTCTAGGTGTTGTGTGGAAACTACGAGGTCGGCTACGCTGTAATCCCTTATGTTTAAGCCATAGTACTTCATCGCCCTCTCGTAGTTGCTCTTCTCCCTCTCTTCGATCTCCCTTAAGGCCTCCGCAAGCGAGATGCCATCACGCCTCGCTATGCGCTCCGCCCTCACCTCGCGCGGAGCGTCGAAGATTATCTTTATGTGGGCTATCTTGCTCAACACCCAGACGGACAGGTGACCCTCCACTACGACGCCTCCTTTAAGCGCTTCGCCGATCGCCCTCTGGTCTATCAGCAGGTCTATGCTCTCATCCTCCTCGGCTTTCTTATGCAGCTCAAGTAGGCTGACGCCCCTTTCGCGGGCTAGCTCCCTGAAGAGGCCTCCGCTTGAAACGTAGCGTAGGCCGTAGTGCTCTGCTATAAAGCGGGAGTACGTTGTCTTACCGCTACCAGGGGTTCCGCTCACAGCTATGACGACGCAGGGCAAGGCGATCAGGCTCCCGCGAGCTTACGTGCTGCTACTTTTATGCCGAGCTTCAAGCAACGATGACAGAGGTAGCCGCCGTAAATCCTCGTAGGCATCTTCACGCCCCCTCTCTCCTCCCTAGTGGTGAGCTTCGGGACACCTCGTATCGGCGCGCCGCAGACCGCGCACTTGGGGTAGTCATGCTTCTTGTCCAGGATCCTGAGCACGTGCCTGCCACCGGGGGTTCTGACGATTTTCCTCTTCCTGGTGCGCGACCTAAGCGCAGGCCTTACCATAGGACACCAAAGCGTTTATGTGCGAGTATTTAAGAAATTTTCGCGCGAAGGTGTTCGGCGTTGGGCACTAAGGCCGGAGTCGTGGAGGGTTGGGTGAGCAACGCAAAGAGCCTAGGAAGGGTGGCCTTCCTAGAGGTCATCGATGACCTCAACCTCTCCCCAATAACGGTCGTCGTTAAAAAAGACCAAGTCGATCCAGAGACATGGACAACCGCTACGAGGGTCAAGCTAGGCTCAGCGGTGCGCGTGGAGGGGGTTTTCCCAGAGGTGGTCGTGAGTAGAAAAGGGCGTGAAATCCAGGCCTCGAGGATAACCGTACTATCCGAGACACTGGAAATACCGCCGATCGACTTGACAGGCAAGACCCCAGCGAGCTTTGACCTGTACATCGACTACAGGTACCTTGCACTTAGGCTGCCCCGCTTTCGAGCCGTGTTCATCGCGCGAAGCAAGCTCATGGGTTTCACTCGCGAGTTCTTCGCAAAGCAGGGGTTCTTGGAGGTGAACACCCCGAAGATCGTCGGTGCTGGAGCCGAGGGAGGGGCCACCCTCTTCACAGTGGATTATTTTGAAAGGAAAGCTTACCTCTCTCAAAGCCCCCAGCTGTACAAGCAAATGCTCATGTGCGGGGTGCCGCGAGTATTCGAAATTGCACCGTACTTTAGGGCTGAGAAGTTCAGCACCCCTAGGCACTTGAACGAAAGCTGGGGGCTCGACGTCGAGATGGCGTTCATCGACAGCGAGGAGGACGTTATGAGGATACTGGAGGACTTCGTCAGAGGTGCAATAAGGTACCTTAGGTCACAAATGGGTGAGACCTTGAGGGAGGTGGGATTCGAGCTCCTAGAGGAGCCGGCGAATATACCAAAGGTAACGTACAGCGAGGCTTTAGACACGCTGGGGAAGCTCGGGTTCAGCCTGCAGTGGGGGGACGACCTAGACACACAGGCGGAGAAAGCCCTGGGAGAGCACTTGCAGAATCAAGGCTACCCGATTTACTTTATCACGAAGTACCCCTGGGACGCAAAACCCTTCTACATCATGAGGGAGAACGACAAGCTGAGCAGGTCTTTCGACCTCGACATAAGGGGTATCGAAGTGGCCTCAGGAGGTCAGAGAGAACACAGGTACACCGAGCTACTCAAAAACCTCAAAGCTAAAGGGCTGAATCCAGAGGAGTTCAGCTTTTACACACAGGCATTTAAGTACGGTATGCCTCCTCACGGCGGCTTCGGTCTAGGCCTGGATAGACTCTTGATGACTATGCTGGGGCTCTCGAACATACGAGAAGTCGTGCTATTCCCAAGAGACCGCTTCAGGCTGATCCCCTGATGGGCACCGAGGCTCGACCTTCAAGTGGCTTCGAGAAGCGTTCATGACCACGCTCATCTCAAGTCGCGCCTGCCTCATTTACCCCTTAACTAATAAGGGGGCCTCTCCTCGGGATACCACGGGTCCCCTTTCCGAGGGGTGGCTCCAGCGGACTCCAGCCCACGTCGCTGCGGGCAAGTTGTCTTTTCGCGTTGTTCAAAGCACCTGACTGGCAACCGTGTGGACGTACCGGGAAATGGTTATTGCTCGACGCCGACTTCTAGCCATTCGGGATTCATCTCCTTTTCGGTGCGTATGCTGAGAAACGAGAAATTATGTCTTCGCTACTTATCTCTTTCTGCGAGGTTGGAGGTGCTGGATATAAACCTTCACATGTACTGTAACTGATGCGGCCCGAGATAAGTAGGCATTATCGAGTGCTCGTACAACTCCTTCAAACTTGGATGGAACATGGAAAGATATGAATTGGATTCAGGAAAATTTTTGGGAAAACTAAAAAGTACTGTTGCTACTTAGGCCTGGACGCTTATGCTTTCGGGTTTAGCCAAGGGGATCTGGAATGTGGGTGTGAGGACTTTTATCTTCCTGATTTCAGCCTTCTTAATTGGGTATATCTTTCTGGCATTAGCCTCGATTTCCGAGGCTATGTTACCGAGAACCGCCTGCTGTATGAAGGTGTCGAAGTCGAGCTGGCCAGCCTTTTCGCTTATTATTTGAAACATAATCTTTCTGATAGCCTTTTTCTGCGAGGTTTTAACTCTGCTCACGGTGACGGCCATTCCCATTACTCTGAGCTTAACCCCATCCTTCGTTTCTACGTCTATTATCGCGTCTATCCTGGATGTCCCCCTCCTCACGAGGCTTCGTATGTAGTCTCGCGTGAGCTCCATCTGTTTGAGCTGCGTGTAAGCTGTAGTCCCCTCAACTTTAACTATCTGGAACTTCAGCTTAATGTGTAGCTGAGAAATATCCTTCGTGATGTCGTAAAAGCTTACTTCGACGGTCCTGCCAATGACGTTCTCAGGCTCGTTAGCCGGGATTAGACCTAGTTCAGCATAGCCGAATGCCCTGGGCGCTAGCACCTTGATCCACTTCTTCATCGCCCACTTGTCCTTGGCCTTCCTAGTGCTCACGGAGTAAACCCCAGCTTGCCTACGTGTAACGTCATTTAAACTTTTTCTTCCGGCAAGCAATATGCTTATACCCTCTAAGTTAGATTTTCATAACAGCCGATGAAGAAGGAGGTGATCTGTGATATTGCATGGTGATCGATGACTACGGGGGTCTGAGGCTGCAATTCGAACGTAGGAAAGGCCTTAGCGCGGAGGAGTTCGAGAGGTTTCTCGTAAACGCTAGGAAGATAGCGTATTTCGATCAGTCAAGAAAAGTTTGGGTGGTCTCCGAGGAGAAGCTTCTCAGGCTTGACAGGGAAGAGCTGGTGAAGACTCTCGACTCTCTCAGGGAGTTATCAACCCTCACGGAAGATCAAGTTCACGTTATTCTCGCCAATTATGGCTCGAGTACAGGGAGCCGCGGTGAGAGGCTCAGTGTCACGAGTTTTCTGGAGGTGCGAGGTCCTGCACAGCTCATCGAGAAAATACTTCGAGATGCTGACTTCAGCGGAATGGTGACGAGCAGGAACGGAAGGCTTTACCTCACCTCCCTCCTCAGTCTAAAGGTGTTCGCTGAGAGGTTGCGCGAAAAGTATGGCGTTCAGCTGGACTACAGCGTCGACCTGTTCAGCGTAAAGGTGTACAGAGAGGAGGCGTCTCTTAGGCTCTCGTTCAAATACATTGACAAAGACCTCGCTATGCTCTTACTCAACGAGGGTGTTTTGACCTACAACGTCGAGAAGCCTGTTATAGGTCCAGACGGGGAGTACCAGGGTTCAGAGCTAGTCCAGCGCACGCTGAAAGTAGCGAGGATGCACTGGGGTGACAAGACGCTTATTGCACCTGTAGCACTGTTGGAAAAGTATCTGTCGAGGCTGGCCGCTCTAGGCCTGAAGCCCGAAATCCAGATAACCGAGAAAACCGACATAAAAACTCCTCTTCGCAAGAACTTCACCTTATTACCTCACCAGGAGGAGGCGTTCAGCCTCTGGGCCAAGCGCAAGAGGGGCACGATCGCTATTTTCACGCGAGGAGGGAAATCCTTCATAGCTCTTGAGGCTATTCAGCACCTCCGGAAACCTACGCTTATACTCGTCACGACCCAGGAGCTCATGGCCACCTGGCTGGACTACCTGGAAAAGTACCTCTCCCTCCCGCGCCACTTCATCGGGGTCCTCGGAGCCGGCGAGCAAAAGATACGGGAAATAACCGTCGCGACTTACTCGAGCGCTGTGAAGTACATCGAGCTCATAAGGGACAAGTTTGAGTTTGTTGTGTTCGACGAGGCCCATCACGTCCCAGCCACCACGTTTAAAAACGTAGCTTTGCAGCTCGACGCTCTGTACAGGCTGGCTCTCTCGGCGACTCCCACGCGGAGAGATAACAACCATAACCTTCTCTACGAGCTTTGCGGGGGGTTGCTGTACACGCTGTCATACGAGGACCTTGTGAGGCTGAAGGTTGTCGCCCCTATTGAACGCTTTCAAGCCTTCTTTGCTGAAAGTGAGGAGGAGAAGCTTCACAGACTCTACGAGATCCTGCGTGAGTACCCAGGGTCAAAGGCGATAGTGTTCACCCAATACTTAAAGACGGCAGAAACAGTTTATAGCTTCCTGCAGGAGAAAGGTATCAAGGCTGTTCTGGTAACAGGCCAAACACCAAGCGCCAAAAGGGAGCTCCTGTTCCGAGATTTCCTAGAGGGAAGAGCAAACGTCATCGTTTCCACGACTGTGCTGGATGAAGGCATAACTGTTCCGGACGCCGAGCTCGCGGTTATATACGAGGGGAGCGGTGAGGGCAGGCAGATGATACAGAGGATAGGCAGGGTTTTAGGTTACCAGCCGGGTAAGACAGCTAAAGTGTTTGAGATAATCAACATCACGAACCCCAAGGAGAAGTACGCGTACCTGCGCAGGTCGTGGGTTCGTGAGCTCTACGTTTTCGAAGGGTTGAAAAAGTATGTCGAGGCAACAAAGAAGGGTCAAACCGACGAGATAAAGCCCTCCTACCAAAGGAGGATTGACTCCTTTTAGCACCCGAGAACCGTGGCTACTGCTCGTCGTATTACTGGGTTCGTCCTTGCTTCCTCGCATATCCTGTCTTCAGGGCACTCGCCCACTGGGATCTCGAGGTGTACGTAGAACCCCGCTTTACCCTCTCTCGCACGCTTAAACCGCATGAACCTTCTCTCCAAAACCGTGGCCAAGGATACCCCCAGCAACCTCGCGGCCTCGCTCTCAAAGCCAATGATGGACCACTCATCGTGACCGTAGCTTGTGGGCTCGACGAAGAGAAGACGCTTATTCACGCCCGGGACTCGTACCCCCAACTCGATCTCTCTCAGCGAGATGGCGCCCGCGTATTTCGGGAACTCTTCCTCGGTTTTGCTCAGCCTCGAAACTGGGATTGAGATCTCGATGCCCTCATCCACCACGACAATTATCCTGATCGCTGTAGAGGGTGATGCCTGAATCACGCGAAAGCCCCTAACCGAGATGCCAGCTCTCTCAAGGGCAACCACTACGCGCCACGACGGCACGTAAGCCGTGAAGTGCACATCGATGTCGCTCGAAGGCGTTACATCACCTCGTGCAACACTACCTATGACGACAGGGGATGCACTCACGCCCTCTAAGGCTCGAAGTAGCTCCAGAGCCCTCTCCCTGAGGTTTTCTAGTAGCCTCCACCTCCACTCGGGATAAACCACAGGGGTCTTATCCCTAACTCTTACCGGAGTGAGACTCGGCAAGGGTCTTCACTCTGTATGCCGTCTCAAGTATCTGGAGGAGTATCATAACGGCCTTCCCGACCTCATAGACGTCAGCGGGGCTTGAAGCCCTAGCAAGCTCGCCTCGCAGAAGCTCCATGCGCTCAACTACAGTCTGCTCTAAGGACCTGAGAGCCAGCGCGGAGCGGGCACGGACCTCTTCCTCATCGCTTGATACAATGACGAACCTTTGCCCGCACTTGGGGCACACAACCTCACCGGACTTCAGGCGGAATAGAGGTACTGAGCAGTAGGGGCAAAGCTTGTCGAGCATCGTTGCCCCGGACTTCAACAAGGAAGCCATCTTAGCTAGAACAGCCTTCTCCTCCTCAGACACAAAAAATACAATATCAGCCCAATATATAACTTAGTCAATGCCAAACGTCGAGGACTTTCAAGACAATCCCTCCATATACGGTAAAAAACTGGGAGAGTTTACGATGCAGTGCCCCCTTTGTGGGGGTCCACTGCACATCACGGAGGCCGAGTACGAGATACCTGTCCTCGGGAAGGTACTAATAGCCAGCAAGCGGTGCGAGAAGTGCGGGTACAGGAAGAACGATATCGTCCCGCTTGAACAAAGAGAGCACCTCCGCGTGTACTTTAGGGTTGAGAAGCCAGAGGACTTCGAGGTGAAGGTTGTAAGGTCCCCGACTGCTCGTGTGATTATACCGGAGCTCGGCCTAGAGCTCGACCCCGGGATAGACGCGGAGATGTTTATAACGAATGTCGAGGGTATATTACAGCTTTTCCTAGACGCCATTCATAGGCTTCGTGTACTAGACCCCGATGTGGATACAACAGCAGTCGAGAGCGAGCTGAAGCTCATAATCGAGCAACGCCGATGCGGTTTCACGGTAGTCCTCGATGACGAAAGTGGATTAAGCACATTCTACTCCGAGGACTATAATGTCCCACTCTTGATCGAGAGAGTCGGCATTAAAAGGTCGAGCACCAACTGACCAGTAAGCGAAATGTATATACATGCAAGTAAGGATAGCTTTTACTTGAGTCGTTTATGAGCAAGAGTGGAACTAAAAGCAAGAAAGGGGGCAAAGGCGAGAAGGAGCGGAAGCCTACAGCGCTTCCAGCCGCAGGTCTACTGACGTTCTACGAGGAGGACATAGGAGGGATAAAGATCAGGCCCGAGGTCGTGGTAGCCGGAACTTTCCTTCTAGCTTTGATCGTGATTATGGCGCATCTCGGAGTCTTCGGGCCCTAGCTCCTTCCTCCATAGCTTTCACGATCTCTCTTACTTTCTCCTGCACATTCTCGGACTCCTCGACGATCGTTCCGGTGACGAGGATATCGGCACCTGCCTTGGCGAGCTCTCGGGCAGTCTCCGGCTCCCTTATTCCACCCCCAACGATGATAGGTATCGTCACGTTCTCTCGAACTATCCTTACGAGAGCGGGGGGAACGGGGTGGCCGCCGGATCCGCCCTCTAAGTAGACGAAGTTAAAGCCCATGTACTCCGCCGCCAGCGCGTAGGCCACCACAACCTCGGTTGCGTCGAAGGGTAGTGGTCTAGCGTAGCTAACAAGCGACGCGGCCCCTCCGGACCCCATGAGGATGTACCCAAGTGAAAGAACTTCGAGCCCGTACCTCTTAACGATCGGCGCGCCCTGCACCTGGGCCCCCACTATGAAGTAAGGGTTCTGCGAGTTTAGGACGGAGAGGAACCAAACCGCATCTGCGTACTTGCTCAGCGCTGTAGGAGTCCCAGGGAAGAGGATCACCGGTATTTCCACAGCTTTCTTGACGGCGAGAACCAGCTCGTCTGTCATACCCTCAGAGACGCCCGTGCTACCCCCCACCATGATAGCTGAAGTGCCAGCCTCGAAGGCCTCTCTGGCTATCTTAGAGGCCTGCTCCGGCGGCGTCTTGTCCGGGTCGAGTAGAGTCATGTGTATGGCGCCCCGCTCCCTTATTCGCTCTAAAATGTACTCCTTAACCCACCTCTTCTTCATCATCCTCACCACTTGATGGTTTTTCAACAGTCACAAGCTTACCCGCCTCGAAATCGTCTAGGAACTTGCTAAAATAATCCACGGGGTGCAGGTAAGGATTGTACTCGTACTCGCCTCTTAGCCCGCAGTTAGCACAGGTCACTATGACCTTCTTCTCCTTTCCCTTAGTGACCGAAACGCTCACAGCCGTCGCTCCGCATGAAGGGCATTGGAACACCGTGGGTAGCTTCCTCTTAGGAACCAAACGCGGACGTGCACGCTTCCGCCTGCGCCTTCCCATACTATCAGCCTGCCTTAAGAAGATGTCAGCCTAGGATATAAGTACTTATGTGCCCGTGTTTTACGCTAAAGCTACGTCGTCGACGAACAACGAGTATTGGTCACCGGGGATCATCCTAGCTTTTAGCAGGACATCTCTCCCTAAAAGCTCTTGGTTGACGTAGGACAGAATCTTCTCCAAGGCCGATGGGGTGTGATCGCACGCCTCCTTTACATGCATCGAGTATATTTTCTCAAAAACTCTTGAACTGTTACTAACACCACGTAACGTCGCCACTCCATCGTCAAGAACCATGGATATGTGGAATAAGGGGTTACCGTTTAGGCAACGAATACGAGAGTTGAGAGATACCACTGCAGCCCTGTTCACAATGTGCCCTACCTGACCCACGAACTTCGAGAATACATACCTCGACGGGTGTTTGCTCTCTATGACAACGGCATTAAGGCACTCACTCTCTCTAAAAGTACCGTCTACCGAATAAGCCCCCACAATTTCACACACTTTTCCAACGGTCCCAGCGAGCATGGCAAGACTGGTATCCCGGAATACTACGAGGTGCTGAACGGCTATTCCATCTCTGTTGTTTTCGGTGGCCAAGTAAACCCGCCCTCCCTCTCTTCTAAAAAGAATGTAGCCCAAGACTTCAGCCTTAAATCCAAACAGCTCATTGCTCTGGGTGCGCATGCAGAGCGAAACCTCGCCTTCACCGCTTGGAACAGCAGATACTTGCGAGGGGGCATCACATCTGATGGTGAGGATGCTCTTCTTGGAAAGCTCGCTACAACCGCTCGTAGCAACAAGGTCCGCCTCTGGGGCCGTCGTAGCCGGTAAGATCACTACTGCTGGCTCACACCCATCTAAACTAACACCGTAAATGCAGCGCCCCCCGGCTTTGGCGACGCTCCTCACAACTTTTATCACTCGGGTTCCCGGTTTATGCCTCTCGATATACTGGAGAAGCTCTGTCAGCTCGCTCTGAGCGAGAGGTTTAACCGAGGAGGATTTCTCGAAGTATATTTCGTTTCTCTCTCTGTACTTTCTAATGGACACTTTAATAAGCCTCACCCTGGTGCCCACCCTTAAGGCCCTTCCGATGCTTTCTGCTTGCTCGTCCCATAAAACCCCCCAGATGATACCCGTCTCGTCGGCTATAGCGAAACGCAGGTACTTCTTACCTGTAGGCGATAGCTTCAGACCTGAATTGAACACCACTAGGCCCTCGACGTCAACGCCACGGAAGCCTGAGGCGAGGTCCTTGATCTTCAAAACTGTGAGGGATGAGGGGGCGGACTCGCGTGAAAGAACTACTCCCAGCTCTTTCGCAACGATGAGGGCGGCGGCGTCTCTCCTTATTATCCCTCCGAACTCCTTGACTTTCTCGTCGATCATCCTCTCAATCTGCTCTCGAGTGAGGTTCGGCCGACTCCTCAAAACTTCCTCGACTACGCGCTGAACATCGTTGTCTTCGCTTGGTGCTCTCTCCATTGCGCTAACCTGAATCCTGCGGACATCTTACTAAAAACGTTATTTACCTTTAAAAATCCTTAGATGCGAACGCGGGTCATACGTGGCACACTCATAATTTCACCATGCCTAGAGGGTTCTTTTCGGAGTATGGATCGGTCTTATCACTCAAGCGGCTACACGCAGCAATACTACCTTATTTATCAGCATTTATTAGCCTTATCCCTACTCTCTTCCCGGTACGACGTGCGGCCTGCCTGCCATCGCAGGTTAGAGGAGGAAGGTGCCGAGTACCGCTCTCGTCACCAGAAGCGCCAGGTATACAGCCTGGAGAGCCGTTCATCACGAGCTCCCTGTGTCCACCCGAGAAAGTGTTTTTCAGACCAGTGAAATGGCAGACACGCCAGGCGTGGCTTAAACATGGACATAAGTAGTCTGGTAAGGGTGTTCTCACTACCGGTGATCGGGATGCTACAGTCGCGGGCTGTTGCTGAGTAGCCTCGTTAGGATAGGCTTGAGAGAAGCTTTACGTATAATTCGTTGAAGCTGATGCGCTCTTTCTTCAGCTGAACACCCTCCTTTATGGCAAGCTCTACTGCAATCATGTGGTAGCAGGCTTTCGACCTACCTCTATAGAAAACCGAGAATAAGAAGTCTTCGCAGGAGCAGAAAACGCCGGGAACAACGATGTGAAGCCTCTTCCTGTCTTTGCTCTCTACAGCATACAGTTCAACGGTTCTTTCCCCTGCTCCAAAACCCTCAATTTCAATCCTTTTCACTCTCCCCTCTGCTAGGGCTTTCCTTGCCTGAATAGAAAGCCTCCGAGACAAATGAGCAGCCCGCTGACTCCGGAGCAATGCTGCTTTTTAAGTTTTCCCTTGCCACCTCTAGTGCTCGACCCTATTCTCCCTCAATTCCAGTGGACAATGAAAGGTGCAAGGGTTGCGAAGCTAGTGCTCCTAGACCTCAGAAGTGCTACAATCTCACCTCAAGGAACACCATTGCATAGACAAGGCACTGGGAGTTACCTGCATATTTTTTGTTTGGGGTTTTAAACCGTTTGCTCGCAGAACGCCATTACTTCGGCGATTGCGTTTAACAAGAACTGTCTCAGCGTCCTGTTCCGGATCCCTCTAAGCTTCTTTGAGGCGAGGTTTGTATACCCCGAGGCGCCGGGGTGCCCTCCCCCCTCTCCTCCAAGCATCTTTGCAACGCTGGATACGAGCTTGGAGCTGTCAAAGCCTCTCTCCAGTAGCCTCTCGGAGGCTCTTACGCTGACTCTCGTCGTATCATGGCCCCCTAGAACTATCGCCAGGTCTACTCCCAGTGAGACGAGCGTCCTTGCTACAGATGCTTCGTGCGCGCTGGACTCAGTAACGGCAATTACGTAACCGCAAACGTCGATTACACTTGCCCTTTGAACACCCTTAAGCCTCGCGATTAGCTCGGAGCGGTCCTCCTTTTCCTCTATTAACTTTAAAGCCTGAGCGTAGTCGGCTCCGCTCTCGAGCAGAATCTTGCTGGCGAGGAATGTGCTTGGAGACGTGTAAAGGTATCTCCTAGTGTCGTATAATATGCCTATTAAGGCAATTAGAGCTGTCCTGCTATCGATCTCCACCCTCAGCCTGTCGGCCAGCAGGACAGCAATCACCGTCGAGGCGGGTTCCCGCGCTATAACGGACGCTTTAGCCCTCTCCGCAAGTACGCCGGGCGGGAAGTGGTGGTCTATCACGAGTATGTCCGTTTCTGCCTCGAGCAGGGGTCGGATATCCCCCAGCATCACGACGTTTGATGTGTCGCAGACAACTACCCCGTCGGCCTCCTGGCACCTCTCACGCCACTGGGCCCCGAGAGTATCCATAATCTTCTTCGAAACGCTGCTCGGCCCCTCTGGTAAGCACACTTCAGCCTCAATGCCTAAGCTAGAGCACACTTTTTTGATTACAAAGGCGCAACCGATAGCATCGGGATCCGCGTTCTTGTGGGTTACTATGATGAGCTTTTTGCCTGTAAAACTCCTGAGGAATTCCTCAGCACGGTCTAAATCCACCGAGCACACACCTAAGGTAAGGGTTTCAAGCCCTTTTCGCGCAACTTCTTCTCAGCCAGGCTTATCGCCTCCTCCGCGACCTCTTCTGCTACTTTTGCAAGCCTCTCCCTGTCTAGCACCCTAGAGTAAATGCGTATTTCCACCGAAAAGTCATAAGGCCAGTCTTCGCCCAGGAACACAGAGACTGTCACCTGGAGACTTGGATCGTGGGGGAGCTTCTCCTCTATCCGCCTGAGAGCAAAGAGTATTACCTCATCAACAATATCGTGAGCATCAGGCCCGGAAACTGTGCTACTCTTCACTCCGCAGTCCCACTAGGCGATGGAAGCGACGCTCTGAGCTGCTTTTCAAGCGAGCTGACCCGCTCGCGTAAAAGCTTCTCCCTCTTGGAGAACTCTTCGATCCTCACCTGAAGCAGTTCTTTTTCGGATGCAAGGTCACGGGAAACTTCCTCCTTGGGAACTTTCATGAGTATTCCCCCCATTGCTTTATAGACAAACTGGTCTGGCGTCTTCTCGAGCTCTCTCAGCGTCTTCTCAACCTCTAGTAACCTCGCCTTATATTGCTGAAGGTTTAGCACAACTGCTCGAAGCTCATCAATAGCCTGCTGGTACTTCGCGACTAGACTCTGGTCGACGGACATACCTGCCTTAATTCCGCGTAGGAGTTTTAATGCTTTTGGTGCTCTTCGCGCACAAACTATCGCCGCACAATTGCTCATGGGGTCTGCAGCTTCCCCGTGTAACGGCGCCGTCGGTTACAGGGGCTTGAACAACAACCGTTTAATACCCTAACCTCTATTCTATGCACTGAACGTGAGCTCACTCCGACTCCTGCTGGCATCAATCGCACTGAGCGTGCTGGTCAGTCTAGTGTGTATTCACGGTTATTCAAGCACTTCCTCAAACCCCGGGAAAACAGAGTTTGCAAACGCAACCAGCCTTAACGTCACCTTGAGGATTTTTTCCTGCAAGGGTGAGAAGATTGATGCAGAATACCTGCAGTACCTCACCATTGAGCTTAAGGGTAGTAATCAGACCTGGCCCGTTCAAGGTCAGGACACGCTTTTCGTTCCTGTTCCAGCTGGGAACTACTCCCTGATCGTGAAATACCTTGGGTTCCTCGTGTATAAAGGGGAAATCCCAGTCTATAACTCAACTGAGGTGAGCGTAAGGGCTAACATCTCGAAAGTGCAGTTCAGGGCCATTGACCTCATGATGAGGGGCATTCAGGGGTACGAACTATCAGTTTCAGCTCTCAAGCTGTCGCCTCGAACCGGCGACACGGTGGACGTTTGGCTACCCTTTGGCAACCTCCAGTACTCTGTAACGTATCGTTGGGGAAACTACGGGAACGTCACCAAGTCCGGCAATGTTATTGTGAGCTGCGATACCCCTCCCGTTGTAGTGCCCCTACCAGTTTGGAGCCAGCTTGTGCTCAACTTCAGGCTCACCGATGGCTCCTCGGCTCTCGGGCTGAACGGCTCCGCAGAGGTGTACTACTCCAGTGTTCTCGTGAGCAGGGTTGACTTCTCATCCCAAGATGCGCTTAAACTGCAGGGGGCTATTACCGGGGATTACACGCTGCGCATTTATCTTCATGGGAAGAAGATCGCTGAAACTGTTATCCCTGTAGACAATAGGAGCTGGAATTACACTGTGACAGTCGGTGTCATGCGCAACATAATGCTAAGGCTCTTCGACGCCAACAACAAGCCTCTGGTATCCCAAGACTTAACGGTGACCTTAGTAACCCCTCTCGGCGAGACAAGGAGCTACACTCTTTCAGGCTCAAACACGCTAGAGATAGCGGAAGGAGTCCCAGGAAGCTACAGCCTGACCGTGACTAGCTCCGTGGCGGGTCAGCTGTACAGCGACCGAGTAAACGTGAGAGACTCAATTTCAGATATACAGCTCCCCCTAGTTTTCACCTACGTGGTATTCAAGCCTGAGGGATCAAGCACAATACCAAGAGGGGTTTCAGCAAAAGCCTTTTACATCCAAGGCGGGAAAGAAATACTCCTCTGGTCCACTTCCAGCTTATCTGAGGGAAACGAGGGCTATAAAACTGTGCTACTAGGTGTCCTACCGCTGGGCGGCAACGTAAGGGTCGAAGTCTCGTACGCGGGGGCTCAGTCCTCAACACTCACAAGCGTAGGCGGATCAGGGATCATCGAGTCCACGATCCCCGTATATGACTTCGCCGTGCGAGTAATCGACAAGAACAACGCTCCGGTAACGGGGTGCCTTGTAAACGTGTCAGCGGGCGCGCTCTCAGTATCGGGCACTGTGCGCGACGGACAGGTCTTCTTCAAGAACCTTCCGAAGGCTGACGCTAGGGTAATCGTACAATGCAGCAATGTTCCTGTAGCGGACCAAGTTATCAACACTGCTTCTCGGAACACAACGATACCGGTTCCACTCGTCTCGTTTAAAGTGAGTGTTAAGAGCTGGTTCAACAGGCCGATCACGGGAGCTGAAGTGCAGGTGGAGGTTCTCTCTGGAAACACAACGCTGTTCACAGCACACGATGTTACAGACCAGGGTGGAAACGCGCTGTTCTCAAGCGTCCCTGCCCCTCCATGGGCGACCCTTAGAGTAAAAGTCGTGTACGGTTCATCCTCGTATACTCAGCGACTCAGCGGAGAGGAGAGGGAGGTCACCGTCTTCTTCGATATCCTAGTGGATACCCCACTACTCAAGCTTACCCTCTTGCAGACCGCCACCGTTATAGGCGTTGCAACAATAGTCAGCGTAGCTGGGCTTATAGCCTACAAGAAGTACTCTGCCATCTCCACGTTCAGGCACATGTTCGAAACTGGAGCCGGGGAGGAGGAAGAGGAGAGCGAGAGCTTCACAGAGAAGCTACGCAATATATTCAGACGGAGGAAAAAGGAGGAGAGGGAGGAGGAGGGCTTGTTCTTTTAAGGGATTGGGATGAGAGCCCTCTACAGAATCGACGGGGAACTTCCCCTCATCGGGCATATAGCCTTCGGAGTGATCGACAGGGGAACAAACCTCCTGCAACTTAGGCCTACCTCTTTTTGTCCGCTCTCCTGTATCTTCTGCTCCGTTGATGCTGGACCTCGGTCTCGCATGCGGACGGCCGAGTTTGTTGTTTCCCCCAGGTACCTAGTCGAGTGGTATGCTTGGAGTGTTCGCGTAAAAGGTCTCGACTCCGCTCACGCCTACATAGACGCCGTGGGAGATCCCCTTACTCATCCCCAAATAGTTGAGCTTGTACGGCTTTTGAAAAACTCAGGCTTAGCACTCACCGTTGCCCTCGAGACCCACGGAGCTCTGCTCTCTGAGAGGCTAGCCGACGAGTTGGACGAGGCTGGTCTAGACCGGATTAACCTCTCGGTAGATGCCATTGATGCTACGAGAGCTAAGCTACTTTCCGGCACGCCCTGGTTCGATGTTACACGCGTGATGAGGGTTGCGGAATACATAGCGTCGAGCCTGCGGATGGACTTACTCGTAGCCCCTGTCTGGGTTCCTGGATACAACGACTCCGAGATTCCGAGGATCATTGAGTGGGCACTTAAAATAGGGGCGGGTAAAAAGTGGCCTCCTCTAGGAATCCAGAAGTACGAGGCGCACAAATACGGAAGAAAGGTGCCTGGGGTTAAACCTCTAACTTGGAAGGAGTTTTACCATGCCCTACGCAAGTGGGAGGATGAGTATAGTGTAAAACTCGTGCTGAGTCCGCGGGACTTTGGGATCACAAAGGCTGAGAGAGTGCCCTATGCTTTCGAGGTAGGGGAGAGGATTACGGTCAAGGTTGTTGGGCCCGGTTGGCTCAGCGGTCAGCTACTTGGAGTCTCTAAGGGAAGGGTGGTCACGCTGGTTGGCGGGGGCAGAGGTCTCTCAACGGGGGCCCGCGTTCAAGCGAGGGTAGTCCGGAATAAAGACAATATATATATTGCGAGAATCTTCGAATAGTGAAATGACCGGAGAGGCGCTTCTAAGGCCACCGCGGGGCACGAAGGACAGGCTGCCCGAGGAGTCATACATTAAAAGGAAGGTATGCGAGTCCATCAGGAAAGTTTTCGAGCTCTACGGCTACGGAGAGATCGAGACCCCAGCCTTCGAGCACCTCGAGGTTCTCATAGCTAAGGCCGGTGAGGAAGTCGTAGATCAGATATACGCTTTTAAGGACAAGGCTGGCAGAGACTTAGGTTTAAGATTTGAGCTGACAACACCTATAGCTCGAATCGTGGCCTCGCGCCTTGACATGCCTAAACCAATACGCTTCTACTACATACAGCCCGTTTGGAGGTATGAGGAACCTCAGAAGGGGAGGCTCAGGGAGTTTTGGCAGGCCGGCGTTGAGCTGATAGGGATAGATGACCCAATGGGCGACGCGGAGGTCATAGCAATCGCTCACAGAGCTTTGAGGAGCGCGGGGCTTCAGGAATTTGAAATCCATATCAGCCACCGAAGCGTCGTGGAGGATTTAATCCTGTCAACGGGATTGCCTGAAGACCGAGTCAACGAGGCTTTACGTGCGCTTGATAAACTTGATAAAAAAGGAAAAGAATATGTTGTAGATGAGCTTTCGAGGCTAGGAGCAGAGAGGTCAAGTGCCGAGAAAATGCTCGAGCAACTGTCAAGTGCTGATCTCAACATAGAGGTTAGATCCCAAAAGGCGGTCGAGGGACTGAAATTCTTATCCCGAACCTTGGATTTACTTGAAAGCGCTTACGACCTGAGAGCAAGGGTCGACTTCGGAATAGTCAGAGGTTTGGGATACTATACGGGCCTTGTTTTTGAGGTCAAGACGCCTCTGGGAGGAGAAGTTGGCAGCGTTGCTGGTGGCGGGCGGTACGATGACCTGATAAGCTCTCTGGGCGGCCCTCGTCTGCCAGCAACGGGTATGGCTATAGGTGTTGATAGGCTTATAGAAGTTCTACGAACCCTAGGCAGGATTGATGTCACATTCAGTGAGTTTGACGCCGTGGTGGTGCCGGTAGGTAGCGACGAAGAATTGCTAAAATACGCCATTAAGGTAGCAGAGACACTGCGCTGGAGGACGGCTCTACGTGTGACTGTTGAGTATGCTGGTAGATCCCTTTCGAAAACACTCGAGAAAGCTGGTAAAAAGGGAGCTAAGTACGCCGTGATCATCGGCGCACGAGAAGTCTCTGAGGGAAGTCTGACCCTCCGGGATCTTAAGAACTGGACGGAGCAGAAATTGACCATTGATGAAGCCGTTAAGCTTCTTGGTT
Source organism: Infirmifilum tikiterense (assembly GCF_054696565.1). The sequence goes on along the minus strand of NZ_CP182482.1, from coordinate 234,537 downwards.
ATTCAAAAGGATTTTAATCACTATAAACACTCGTAATCACGATGCTGGAAGACAAGGCGTATGCGTTGATCTCTGCGGAAGCCAGAAAGCATGATCCTTCGGGAATGCTCCCACACGTTATCCATACACCTCACAGCATCCTGGAGAGCACAAGTAGGTACAGGGAGGAAGCTGAGAGTTTACTCAGGTTTGATCTCTCACACCTTAGCGGGGTGGTTGTCAGCGGCATGGGTGGCTCCTTTATTAGCGGACTTTTCCTCTACGACTTAATCGCAGATAAAACTGATAAGCCTCTCGTCTTGAATAGGGACGCAAAGCTACCGAAGTTTATAGACAAGAACTACCTTCTTGTGACGGTCAGCTATTCTGGCAACACCGAGGAAACCCTGAGAGTCTATTCCGAGGGGCTCAAAAGGGGGATCCCGATTGTAGCTGTCACGTCCGGAGGCAAAATGGCCGAGATCTCGGAGAAGAAGGGAGTACCTCTTCTTCGCTTACCTCCTGGCATCCCGCCCAGAGCCGCCTTCCCGCATATAACCTCCGCCCTTACCTCAGTTTTATCCCTTGTAACCGGTATCGACGCAGTTAGCTGGCTTGAAGAAGCGGCTCGAGAGCTCCAGAGCAGGCTTGAGGGGGCTTTCAGTGAGGGGGCCGCATTAGCCAGGCTACTCCATGAGGACGTCGCGAAGGGTCTGGTTCCACTCGTGTACGGGTACTCTCCCTACACTTCCCCAGCCTACAGGTTTAAGACACAGTTAAATGAGAACTCAAAGGTTCACGCATTCTTCGGCGAGCTCCCTGAGGGTAACCATAACGAGATAATGGGCTGGAGCGGCCCTCTGGCCAACTTTTCGGTAATTTTCTTGAGGGGGCGGGAGGAGCCGGAGTACATGCGGGCTAGGATTGAGTTCTTGGAGGAGCTTCTAAGCAGCAAAGGCGTTCCCTACTACAACCTCTATGGGGAGGGTGGAGGCAGAGCCGGCGAGCTTCTCGCGCTGGTTTTCAAAGCCGATGTAGCGTCTATAGCTCTCGCTCTCCTACGGGGAGTTGACCCGACACCTGTTGACATCATCTCACGGCTTAAGACACACCTAGAGTCCAAAGTCGGCTTGACTTTTCTACGAGAAGCCGAGAGGTGATTAGCGCCTCTCAAGCAGTTCTTTAAAACGCAACGCATCTTGGAACATTTGAATATTGTTGAAGAAGACGTACACTTTTAAGGCGCTGAGGCTTTCTATAATGGAGAGCAGGCGGAGCAGGTCTTCCTCGGTGTACTTATAGGAGTAGTTTACCTCTCCTCTTCCTATGCCGTGCAACCTGAAATACTGCACCTTAGACTCGACTAAGGGCATGCGCCTGAACGGGTCTACAACGTGAATCATATCATGTTTTTTGAAAATCCTCTCAAGTAGCTCTGGACGATTAAGCCATTCTCCGCGCGGTTCCCATCCTAGAGTCAATGACCCTCTATCTATCTTCGAGAAAAATGTGTCCACGTTAGACACGTTCTCCTCTGTGGGACCAAAGCTGGGGGGCGTTTGGAAGACAACGACGCTCGCGTCCAGGGCTTGAGCCGCGCTTCTCGTATACTCCCACCCTTCGAAAACCTCCCTAGTTGGTCTAAAGAAGCCGTGGTTTTCCGTCGGCTTGACGCCCTTCGCCCTTCTCCAGGTCGGCGAGCTGGCTGGATGCGTGATTCCCTGGAAGGCTTTAAGCGTGAACTCGAAACCTTCTGGTGCTTCACTCCTCCAGCGGCGCAGGGTTTCGAGCGGCACTGGCCTGTAGAAGGTTTCCTGCACCTCAACACCCCTAAAAGAGTTGTAGTAGTTTCTACGTCCTCCCTTTCCGGAGAAACCGCACGTTCCTACAACAACCTCCACACTCTCGCCCGAAAAAAATAAACATTGGTTGGCGATAAAAGTTCATCTGGAATCTCTGGGGCCGTAGTCCAGCCTGGTAGGATAACCCGTAGCGGTTCCTGATGCCTGGCTTGGGCCCAGGTGGTCCCGGGTTCGAATCCCGGCGGCCCCACTTTTGCACAGAACCACTCTCCTTCTGACCCCTGAATCACCGCCCTTGTCTTGCAATACTAGAAAAAAGTTTTAACAGCGTGTAGAATTCTTTCAATAGTGCGGGGGTGCCCGAGCCTGGACAAAGGGGGCGGACTTAAGATCCGCTGGCGTCGGCCTGCCCGGGTTCGAATCCCGGCCCCCGCACCTCCTCAAGCTTTCAGGCTTAGTTACTGCTACTGGACGCCGCATGATCTTAATGGGTATGAACTTAGCGGTGAGTTGAGAAAAGTTTTTATAGAAGCGATAATTTTCATGAGGTGCAGGCGAGGAAAATGGCATCACCCGGTGGTGAGGGTATGGCGTCGGTGGCGCAACTTGGTGGGGTTCCTGTATTAATACTGAAGGAGGGGACCTCGAGGCAGACTGGCCGTGAGGCGCTTCATCTTAACATAATGGTTGCGAGAGCTATCGCTGAGACCATTAAGACGACTCTTGGCCCTAAAGGCATGGACAAAATGCTCATTGACACGCTCGGTGATATAACAATATCCAATGATGGAGCAACAATTCTGGACGAAATGGACGTGCAGCACCCTGTCGCGAAGCTGATGGTAGAGGTGGCTAAGGCTCAGGACAAGGAGGTTGGCGATGGGACAACGACTGCAGTGGTCATAACCGGCGAGCTCCTAAAGGAGGCTGAAAAACTCCTAGAGAGGAACATTCACCCGACGATAATAGTGGGCGGGTACAAGAAGGCGATGGAGAAAGCTCGTGAGGTCATAAAGCAGAAGGCAATCAAGGTAAGCCTGGATGACGTGGAAACTCTAAAGAAGGTTGCGGCAACATCCATGAGGAGCAAAGCCGTTGCCGCCCTAAGGGACTACTTCGCAGACCTAGCTGTAAGAGCTGTGAAGCAAGTCGCAGAGGAGGTTAACGGTCAGATACGCGTGGATATCGACAACATACAGATCATCAAAAAGAAGGGGGGCGCCTTCCTTGACACACAGCTGGTCTACGGCATCATAGTCGACAAGGAGGTTGTCCACCCTGCTATGCCTAAGAGGGTTGAGAACGCGAAGATCGCCCTGCTCGACGCGCCGCTCGAGGTCGAGAAGACGGAGATAGACGCCGAAATCAGGATCTCCTCTCCCGAGCAGATGCAGCAGTTCCTCGAGGAGGAGGAGAGAATACTGAAAGAGATGGTCGACAAGATCAAGGAGAGTGGTGCTAATGTGGTTTTCTGCCAGAAGGGTATTGATGATGTTGCGCAGTACTACTTGGCTAAGGCTGGAGTTCTGGCTGTTAGGCGTGTGAAGAAGAGTGACATGGAGAAGCTTGCTAGGGCTACTGGCGCGAGGATCCTGACTAGGGTTGAGGACATCACGCCCGAGGCTCTGGGCACCGCGAAGCTCGTGGAGGAGAGGAAGGTGGCGGACGAGAAGATGGTCTTCGTCGAGGGCTGCCCCAACCCCAAGAGCGTCACAATCCTCGTCAGAGGCGGATTCGAGAGAGCCGTGGACGAGGCTGAGAGGTCGCTCAAAGACGCACTGTACGCTGTCGCGGACGTCCTCAAGCACCCGTACATCGTCCCGGGCGGTGGCGCGATCGAGGCCGAAATCGCTAGGGAGCTCCGCAAGTACGCCACCGAGGTCGGGGGGAAGGAGCAGCTCGCAATAGAGGCTTTTGCCAACGCGATAGAAGCTATTCCGCGAACCCTCGCTGAGAACGCTGGGCTAGACCCCATCGACATAATCGCTGACTTAAGGTCTGCCCACGAAGACCCCGCGAAGTGGGGTTACGGTGTCGACGTAAATAACGGTGGAGTCGCGGACATGTTGGCTCTAGGAATATTTGAGCCGGCGAGCGTTAAAGACCACGCGATTAAAATCGCAACCGAGGCTGCGTCGATGATCCTCCGCATAGACGACATAATCAGCGCTTCAAAGCTCGAGGAGAAGAAGGAGGAGAAGAAGAAAGAGGAGGGAGAGGAGAAGAGCGAGTTCGATTAAAACCACAGTTATTATAGGGACAAATTACCTTCATTCTTTTCTTCTGCTTTTTCTTTACATTTCTGCTTCAGGGTTGAAACAGAACTAATTTTAAGCCTTGAGTATCTCTTAGGAAGAGTATGCCGGCGCACAGCTCGGAATGTAGAGTGGAGAAGCTAATACTGGTTACAGGCATGCCCGGTTCGGGAAAAAGCATCTTCGGTGAAATTGCTAGGAGAAAGGGTCTACCCGTTGTAAATATGGGTGACATTGTGCGCGAAATAGCGCATGAGCAAGGATTAGAAGTTAATGATAGTAACCTCGCGAAGATAGCCAAGGAGTTGCGAGACAAAAGTGGCAGAGCGGCAGTGGCGATGCTAGCTTATGAGAAAGCATGCAAAACAGGGAGTACTGTAGCTGTTATCGAGGGATTGAGAAGCCTAGAGGAGCTTGACTATCTTCGGCAGAATGCAAAAGAAGCTGTCGTGGTTGCTTTTCACTCCTCACCCAAAACTCGTTTTAACCGATTGCTGAGGAGGGCGCGTAAGGACGACCCGTCGACTTGGGAGGAGTTCGTGGAAAGAGACCGACGCGAGCTGGGATTCGGAATAGGTTCTGTCATCGCATTAGCAGACATCATGGTTGTCAACGAAGATATGGAGCTCGATGAGCTTCAGAGAAAAGTTGAAAACATATTGAATAAGCTACTTAGCGTAGAAGTAGAGAGATCTCCTGTATAAGCTTATAAGTACCCTCTCCTTGCGCTCACGGTATGATGGTTGTAGCTCGAGCTCCACTCTATGCAACCGAGTCTGAGGAAAAGGTCCTGAGAGCCATCCTAAACGTACTGTCGTTCAGCAAAGAGGAGTGCTCCATCCAGAATTTCGAGGATTATCGAGAAGTAACCTGTCGGTCTGAGTCTTACAAACCTCTCGAGAAGCTATCCAATCTCATCAAAAGTCAGAGAATACTCGACGCTGCGCGAAGCTATGTTTTGAGAGACTCTACTGAGAAGACGTTTAAATTCTATCTGAATAAACAGGCCGCCTTCCAGGGACGTGTCAGCTTCTGCTCCTTCGAGTTCGGTGAAAGCCCTCTTGGAGCGATAACAGTACTAGTCGACATAGGTGAGTGTGACCGAGAACTGTTTCTTAACTGGTTTGTGCCCGAAACACGTGAGGGGCGGCCAGTAAACGAAGAAGCCGAGTTCAGGTGTCACGGCTAAGGGGTGCCAAGATTTTTGCCGATAAACACTAAAAGTCGGCTCGCGCAGCGTGTAACTAGTTCTAACACTGGTAGTACTACGCCCTCATGATAGTTATGACCCTTGGTCGCCCAGCTTTGACCTCCACTACCAGGCCTTTCTCGGCCAACACAACACGAGGGAAAACGGCTTTGGCTTCCTCAAGCAGGGGCTCAAGTTCGGTGTAACGAGTGCTGAAGTGTGTGAGGATTAAAAGCTTGACTCTAGCTTTCTTCGCCAGGTATGCTGCTTCTCGGGAGGTTGAGTGGGCGATACTCTCTCTACCGATCCAGTCAGCATGGAGGAATGTGCTTTCGTGTATCATGACATCTGCTTCCCAGCTTGCTGCTCCAAATCGGGCGTTGGGAAGCGTATCGCCACTGTATGAGATTTTCAAACCGGGGATTTTGTCCAAAATGAAGTCCTCAAGGAAGTATACCTTCCCTCTGTAGCGTATTTGTCCCCTGTCCAGAAGCCTTCTCCTGAGCTTTCCCGGTATGCCTTCTTCCTGTAGTTTCCTCCCATCTAAACGTATTCTCTCGCGTGTTTCTAGCACATAGGAGTACGATATGTATGAGTGGGGGGCCCTGATGTACCTAACCGATAGACGCTCCTCGCCGCCCAGCGGGATTCTGCCTTCGTCGCCTAAAATCTCCAATACCCTTACCGGGTATTCCTGCTTCAGCAAAAGCTGTGCCGGAATTATCTCACCTACGCCCAGCGGTCCTATGATCTCGATCGGTTCCTTCCTGCCAGCCAGTTGCAATGACTCCAAAAGTGGCACCAGCCCGTATGTATGATCGCCGTGAAGATGCGAGATCAGAATAATCAATGGGGAGTTGTAGCTTAACCCGAAGTACTCAAATGCTCCCTGACACATTTCTCCAGAGTCGAGGAGTACAATTCTCCCGTCGAGCTTTACCACGGTGCAGGGAGGCAGCCTCCCCTTGAAAGGCCGCGTGCTGCTAACACCCCAGAACATTATCCTGGCAATCATTTACTACACCGCGCAGCAATACCATTTTTAGCTTTTCCCCAGTTTCTTCCCGTGTCGATCGGACTCTCCCTTGCCCCCGAGGGTTTGGAGAGGATATTGCGGGAGGGTGTTCGAGCAACACCTGTACGCCCCTCGGCTCCTACCAGCCACAGCATGTGTAAACGCTTATGACCCCCGCACGCGCTCAGCCGTGACGGTTGAGGTAGACAGGGAGGTCTGAGAGAGCGTCGCCAGGTGGCTTGAGCTGACCGGCCTCGCAAGGGCCCCGTGGCACCACAGGTAGCTCAAGCCTCTCAGCAGGGCATTCGGCACGAGGAACACAAGGCATATCGCCAGCGCCCTGGAGAGGTTGCGCCTCGCGGGCCATGTCAAGCTACACCTAAGGCGCTCCGGGAGACAGGCAGCGCCTCCTGACTTCGCGCGGGAGCAGGCGGCTTCGCCTGATATCAGAAGAAATCAAGAGGTATCACAGGTTGATATCAAGCAAGATCAGCCGATATCAGGCGATACCGGCAGATATCAATCGATATCACGTGGTGATATCACGCGAAATCACTTGATATCAAGTGATATCAGGCTAAATCAAGAGATACCGGGTGATGCCGCGCGGCGCCAGGGGGCTTGGCGCAGGCAAGGCCTCCCAGGAGGAGGTGAGGGGGGTCGCGGAGCTCGCCGAGAGGCTTGCCCGGGGAGGAGGTGGGCTTGGAGGAGCTCGTCTCCCTCGACCCCGCGCAGCTGAACCTGCTTAACTCGCTCCTGCTCTCCAGGCTCGTTGCCCTCATGTGCCCTGCAGCTAGCGGAGCCCCCAGCGGAAAAGCGGAGAGGCTGGAGAACCTAGCTCTCTACGAGGGAGCGAGGTACTCTGAGCCTGACACTAACGTCTCGGGCAGGCGGTGCCGGTCTGCGGAGCCTAGGGCGTTGAGCTGGGGAAGCGCTACTATTGATGCACCAAGTGCGACGTAACCTACGGTTGGGACTGGGCAACCTGCGCCAACGCCACGAGTGCTTCCTAGAGGCTTACAATGCTGAGAAACACCTTGAGACGCTGAGTAGCTGGCCGCGCACCTTCAGGGCACTGGTCCACGGAGCGCCGAAGCCAGCGAAGTAGCCCAGCGACGTGAGGCCCTCGGCCCCAGTTCCCGGCACGGCCTACGGGCCGCCCGCCGGGTGCCGCGCGCGGCGCGAAGAGACAAAGAGGCGCCGAGGCAAGCCCCGCCGCACAGCCCCTAGCTGGCGTATATTGGCGGAGCAGGCCGAAGGCTCGGAGCCCATGAGTACCCCGAAGAGGGGGCCCGGATAAGTGAAGTGGTAAATGTGCCAGGCGCGGCCTAGGCCGGCCCCAGTATCCTGGCTTTACCGTTTAGCGCGAGGTAGACTGCAAGGTATAGGGGCAGCGTTCTTTCGCCAGCTTCATCGGGGAAGACCGAGGTCAGCACCCTCTTAGGCCACTTCTCCATCTCAACCCTGACAGGCTCGTCGGGGAGGGCTACAGCCTTCTCGAGCACACTCCTGGCATCCATAGCCTCCAACTGCTGCACTGTGAGCTTGAGAACCCTAAGGCCTGTCTTGCCGTGAAGCGTGCCGGGGAGCCTTATGAGGCGCTTCACGTCCATCGTCACCTTCTCGTCGATGTTCGCCCTAGCCTCGGCGACGCACTCCAGGATGAGCCTCCTGAGCTCCTCGCGTGCGAGCTCGGCACCGGCTTCCTCCCTGAGCATGAGAAGCTTCGCGATCCGCCCGCGCCACCCGGGGTCGTCGGGCTTGAACCTGTAAACGTAGCCCCTCCTGGCCTTCACGATGTAGAGGTCCGGGTCAATGCCCAGCCCCCTGACGTAGTCCGCCAGCTCGCGCCTAGCCTCCTGGTCGAGCTCCGCCAGCAGCTTGTTCTCGACGTGGAGGTGGAAGCCTCTGTGGCCCGAGAAGGCGACGTACATCTCGTCTCTAGAGATCCCGAAGTCCTCCTCGAGTATGTCCACGAGCTTAAGGATCTCCTCCCGGGCCACACTTATGCACTGATCGCAGACCCAGGTCTGCCTGTCTAATCGCTCGCTCCCGCACGATGGGCACTTCTCAACCATACCCCACCCTTCCGCCCCGCAGTCCCGGCACCTCCAAGTGTCGTGCAGCACCTTGCAGGGCGTGTTTATGTGGTCGACGTCGATGTCGAAGACGAGGTCCGCGCCCAGCCAGCCTTTCTCGTCCATGTCCTGGGCAGCGGGGTCGGAGTAATAGGCGGTTGAGTAGTACGCGTGCTGGGGGACCTTCTCCCTGAGGAAGCTGTTCATCTCCTCCCCGTTGCTGAAAGCTATGTGCCTGAACATCCCCTGGGAGTTGAAGAGGCTGAAGGCGAACTCCCTCCTCTCTATACTGCTGGGCGGTGGGACAGTGTTACGGGCGTAGTATGACCTGAACAGCTTCACAACGTCCAGGGGCGACAACTAAGTCACCCTGGGTGGCCTTCCCCTGACCGCCCTGTAGAAGAACTGGAGGGGGTGCTTAACGCCCTGACAGCTCCACCTGCAGAGGCCCAGGCTCCGCATGTTGTCGCACTTGTACGGCGTGTACTTAGTCCTGGAGCCCCTAAGGCCGGCTATGTGCTCAACCTGGTACCTGGCCAGGTCCTCCCTGTAGTCGGGCGACGCCTTGAAGACCTCGAGCGTCTCGTCAACCGAGAAGCCGATGGATAGGAGGAAGGACGCGAGCGCGAACCGCGCGCTGTGCGTCAAGTTCTTCCCGCTCTGTATCTCCTCTAGGAGTGCTCTTATGCAGGGCGGGAACACGGACGCGTCCCCCTTCCTGTACCCAGCCCTAGCGTGCGCGAGAACCTCGCTCCTCGCCTCAGCCCACCTGCGCGAGACCTCCTCGACGGCTGCGTAGAGCCTCTCGGGGACAGCGGAGGGATCAACGCTGGCCGAGTCGACGAGCTTCGCCACATGCTTCTTCACACCGGTTTGGAGAAGCCTTGCAAACTCCCGCCACGTGACCCACACGTAGCCCCCCGACACCTGCCTGTTGACGAGCTTCCAGGGGCCCGTGAACTCGGGCTGCGCGTACACGTAGTCCTTGAAGTGCACGCTCACGCCTCCTCCCTCAACCCTGAAGCTCCAGCCGAACACCGTCGCCAGGTAGAGCAGGAGCTCCGGCCTCTTGGAGGAGTCGCGTTCAATGCTCTCGAAGACCCTCTTCGAGAACGCCACGGCGAACTTCTCGGTGAGAGCCCTGTCGCCGACCTGAGAGAGGATGAGCAAGGCAGTCGTGAACACGGAGACCTCCAGCCTGTAGTCCTCGCTGGGCGGTGGGTAGGTGCCGCTCTCGATGACCGTCAGGACCCTGCTTTTGGCAGCCTCTAGGATCTCGAGCCCGAGCGGGGTCTCGCCCAGCTCCTCGAGCGTTAAGCCGAGCTCCTGGACTACCCTGAGGGCCTCCGGGAGAAAGGGATACCACCTGTAGTCGTCTGTGCTTAGCGCTACGCGAAGCGCCTCCGGCATTGTCGCGAGCCTACTCCATTCGCGGGGCTAGCAGGTACTTCAGCGTCCCCCCGCCGGCTATATCGAAGGTCATCTCGAGGGGCATGTTCGTCGCGAACTTCAGGGTCATGATGTCGCTGACCCTGTAGGCCTTCGAGACTATCTTCTCGAGGAAGTCTATCCCGTAGCTCGCCTCAGCCTGCTCCTTGACGTCGATCTCGAGCAGGCTTCCCGCCTCGATCGTGAACTTTGACTCGATCTCGCCCTTATCGCTGCGGGCCGAGACGTAGAGCGTCTCGTCCTCGGCCTTCAGCCGCACAGACTCGGACACGAGGGAGGCGTCCTTGAGGGCGTCGCGGAAGGTGTCGCTGAGCATCTTAGCCGCCACCGTGAAGTTCAGCTTAGGAGTCGGCAGCTCCTGGCCCGCGATGTCGAGCAGCGGGAACCTGAACCTCCTCTCAGCCCTGCCTTGAAGGATTATCGTCAGCCTCCCGCCACCCACCTCGAAGACGAGCTTGTCGTCCGACTTAGCCCTCTTCAGAACCTTGTTCACATCGTCCAGCACAACGCCTATCTTCGTCTCCGCCTCGACGGAGTACTCCTCGAAGAGGCCTGCAGGCATGTAGAGGTCCACCATGGCGATCCTCCCGGGGTCTAGCGCCCTCAGCGTCAAGCCCTCAGGGGTGGCGACGAAGTTCGCCTCATCCACGATCGTTGCGAGGCTCTCGATAATGTACCTCCACTCCCTAGCGTCAGGGAACGTGAACCTGACCATTTCCGAGCACCGCTATATCGTGCAAAAACCCTAATAATTAAGTTATCACTTAACTACTAAGCGTACTCGCTCCTCCTTTTCTGCCCCCACTGGCCCCCTTAAATTTGTCGTCATCCTTTGGTCGGCCTCGGGGTCGCCCCACGGGGGCGGCGCATCGCCCTCTTCGGGCCTGCCCCTCGAGGGGGCTTCCGGGGAGGAGCAGCCGGCGGCCGCGGCGCCCACTGCGGGCAGCGGCGGCCAACCGCGGGCCGGGGCCTAGCGTCGCTGGGCGCTCAGGCGGTAGTGCCTCGCCAGGTTTTCGGCTAGCTCCTCGACCTCGGCTTCTTCGAGGAACAGCTTTAGCGCGTGCAGGGCTGGAACGCTGTCCCTCTCGAAGACCATGCCGCATCCCGTGCAGCGCATCACCCTCGTCTCACCCCTCCTCTCTGCCTCTTCGAGCTTGCCCCCGCAGAGCGGGCACCGCTTCGAGGGCAGCGTCCTCTCGATCACTGGAATGCCGTGGAAGCCCAGCGAGTTCTCCAGCCTCTTTGCGAAGCTGCGCAGAGTCCTCTGAAGGCCGCTGTTCCTCAGAGACTCGTCGAAGGGGACGTCGATGAACGCTACAGCCCTCTTTCCCCTGAGCTCCTTAGTCGCCTCCGCGACAGCACTCAGCAATGCGGCTCTGCGGCGCCTGTGCGCTTTCCTCAGCGCGCAACGAGCGGTGGCCCAGGCGCCCGGCTTCCTGGACTTAGTTGCGTTGCGCTGTAGCTCCTTTATCCTCCTCCAGTCGATTTTCGGGACCTTGAGCCTGTGGACCCTGAAGCTCCCGCTTCTGAGGTCGTAGGCGAGGAAATAGAAGCCGTGACTGCTGTTGACGTCGACTACTGCGATTACTTCCAGGTTCTCGAGCAACTCCTCCACGCTCGGGCTGTGAGAGCAGTGGAGCACGACGTTTATCTCTCTATCTCTCTTGATGGCGATGTACCTCGACAGCCTCCCTCCAGACTCCCTGCAAGCCTCCTCCTACCTCTGAAGCCACCCCAAGCCGCGCTCGGGCAGAGGGATCCTGTAGGTTCTCCTGTAGAGCCTTATAATCAGCTCTTTTCCCCGAAGGTCTGCTCCCTGTTGCCTCAGCGTCCACGAGAGCAGCGGGAACCGCAGGTAGCTCCTCCTCTTCGGCGCAGTGCTCGGCTGCACTATGTTGTCGAAGGCGTCCCTGTAGCTCCAGGGAACCTGCTTCCACATGCTTTCGAGCTCCTCGCTGTTGAGGCCGAGCAGCCTCTGCCAGTAGCGCATCGAGGCCCTCGGCTGGTACACACGCTCTATGAAGTCTTTGAGCTCCTCCGGCAGCTCCGCCTCGAATTTCAGCACCCTGAACCCTTCGACGGCTAATTTGCCGTTACGGGGGTCAGCCATGCCACTCCCCCCATCCGCCCCCACCCCCGGAGAGGCGGGGTGCGGGGGAGGAGCAGCACAGCCAACCCCCGCAACGCTCGCTGATAGCATGCAACGCTGTAGCATGCAGCGTTGCCGCGCACACTCCAAGCGCCCTCAGCCGCGCAGGCACGTACAAGCCACAAACGCTCACATAGCCTGTGACCGGCCCAGCTCCTCCCCGGACACCCCCGAGGCGCCAGGGGGCCAGCAGCGGGCCAGTGGTGGGGGGTTCAATGCAACAAGCGGCCCCCGCGCCACACCCCAAAGCCCCGCGCACCCCCAACGCGAGACCTGGGGAGGGCGCCGCTTTCGTTGCGGTTGCGGCCCGTCCACCCCCAGGGGCAGGGGGCCGGCTGCCAGGGGGCGGCGGGGTAGGGCAGCCCGAGAGCCAAGCCCCTCGCCCTAGCCCGCTCCAGGCCGCGTGGGCGTGGAAGCGGGCCTCGGGCAGCCGGCTTGCGGGCGGGCACTACCGGCCCAGGGCCAGGCCGCGTGGGCGTGGCCCCGCAGACCGGCACTTTCACGCCTCAGCGGCCGCGCTGGGAGCCCTCGCGGGGATCCCTAGGGGCGCGGCGCCTCACCGGCGTAGCCCACCACCCCCTCGCGGGGGCCCGGCCCTCCCTCCAAGCCCAGTCCCACCACGTCCCGGAGGAGCGTGAGAGGGTGGGCTTGGCGGGAGAAAAAATACTTTTTAAGGGGCTCGCTCTCGGGCTGTCCAGGCCCCTGCCACCTCTCCCCCCTAAACGCTAGTGCGCTGAAAGCGGCGTAGCCTAGGTGCCCGGGGCCCGCTGGCCTGCCTGATTCGAGCCGCTTTGCCCCTCCCGCCCACTCTCTTTTCCCCGAGAGTGCAGGCGCCCACAGCTCTCCTTTTACGGGCGCCAGTTTTCTCGGGGAAGCACCCTGTAGCCCGCGCCGCTGAAGCCGGCTCACCCCTTCACCGGCCACGCGTGCGGCAACGGGCCTCATTCTTCCCTGCACAGAGGGGGTTAATATTCATTCCGATGATTACCCTGAAAGTATAACATCGTTGCGCTTTGTCGAAGGCTGGCTGCCTCTTCAAGACTTACGGCTACGTGCGCAGGGCGAGGATATGCAGCCACGTAGCGACGGTCATGCTCCACAGGAGGCAGCTGAGGCTCCGCGCCGAATAAACCTCATGGCGGCATCGCTGCACACCACATCCTCCGGGCTGTAGCCGAGCAACGCGAGGAGGCCGCAGGCACGCTCCGTCAAGTAGACGTAGCGCACGTTGCCCACTACTGCCTCCCTCACGAGGCCGCTGAGCGGAGCCTCTCCAGCGCGCTGGCTATGTGCCTCGAGTTCCTCGTGCCGAGCGCCCTCCTGAGCGGTTTGGGCTCCCGCAGGCGCCACAGGGTTTTTGTGAGGCCTGTCAGCTCGAGCCACCTGGCGGCGCTCTCCCACACCTCGGCGCTGGCCTCGACCATCACGGCTAAACGCGAAAGAGGGGGTTTTAAGCCTTCACACAGGCTGTGCCCGCCCAGTCTTCCGAGGCGAGGGGCTCAGCGTGAAAAGCAGTGTAAAACACGGTGAGGAGCAATGACGGGGGCCTGGTGCGGGCCTGTATAGTGAACGTGAGCGACAGGGGTAGGGTGATGCTGGAGAGGCTGGCGGCCGAAGGAAGGGTCAAGAGGTACTGGCAGGTGGAGGGCTCGGCGAGGTGGTGCTTCGAGCTCGCGGGGGAGCTGAGCATCGGCTTTGAGGACTACGCCGCGAGCGCGCTCGAGGCCATGCTGCGGAAGAGGACTGTCGTGGACGCGCTGAGGGGCGAGTTCAAGGTGCGCGTTGTGGGCGAGGTCCTGAGGACGGTGAGCGGCGCCAGGGTGGTGGAGGTGACGGACTACCACGTAGTGCTGGAGCAGACCGAACGCACCGAGGTAATCTGCGTGCGGGTCACGCCGGCCGAGAAGGAGAGGCTGAGGAAGGAGGCCTCGGAGAGGGGCCTGAGACTCTCTGAGTACCTCCGCATCAAGCTGCTGGGCTAGGGGTGATGGGTATGGGCGAGCGGTATGAGTGCTGCGGTCTGGAGGTTGAGGGCGCCGAGGAGGAGGCGCCGGGCGCGAGGGTTGTGAGGCTGGGCGGGGAGAGGTGGCGCGCTGCAGGCATTCGACCGGTGGGCTGAGGCCACGGCGCGGGGGGAGCGCTTCGAGAGCTGGGTCGAGCTGAGCAGCCCGCCAGCGTTCCTCGCGAGCTACGCATCCCGCCTCCTGAAGAGCTGGGTTGACCCGAGCTTCCTGGGGCTGGACGCCTACAGGGTCTTCGCGGATCCCGGGTGGTGTACTAGGCGCAGGATGCTCCGAGCGTACGGTGAGCTGGAGTACGCGCTGGGGTTGGCGGAGATGAAGCTGGGCCGGGATTCAAGGAAGTTCGAGGTTCTCTCGACCGTGCTAGAGGCGCTGCGCTCGAGGCTAGCAGAGATGCTCGAAGCGCCGGAGACGGACGAGTAAAGCCCCCCTTTTTACCCTCTTTTTTCTCCCTTTCCTAGCGCCCCGGCCGGAACCTTTCACGGCCACCGTGAACGCACGCCCGAGCCCGAACACCCAGCAACCCCTCCCCAGCCCGATGGAAGCGAGGGGATCAATGAGTTGAACACGGGAAGAAAACAGGGAAAAACTAAAAAGTAGCATTGCTACGTGTACTCCCTGTAAACTTTGCGGCACTTCGTGCAGATGTAGAACCTCGTCGCGGGCTCGTCACCGGCCCTAGTCTGAACCTCGTAGACATACGCCTTGTCGTTGCCGCAGTTCTCGCACTTGAACTGGACCACTGGGAGCGTGGCGACGTCCACGTCGAAAACCACTACCTTATCCAGCGGGTGCCGCTCAATCTTCTCCTCGACCCTGTAGGTTTTCCCAGGGTTCGCGGGCTCCTTCACGTAGCCGCAGCTCTGGCACTTCAAAACCTTCTTGCCGTTCACCACCGCTGGTACCATCAGGCCCCCGCACTTAGGGCAAAATTCCATAGCGACGCCTAGAGGGCTATCCACCCACGGGGCTCTATAAACCTTTCGTAATGTTTTACGTGCCTCTGCTTTCAGCGTTAACGTGAGGAGCGGACAAACATCGAAAAACGAGGAGTTAGCAACGCTTCACCTCCCGCCTATCCCCGCAGGGGAGCGGCGGTTGCCGTGTCTTTGACGCGAAGAAGTTGCGGAGCGTAACGGCGAAAAGCCCGCCACACAGCAGCTGAGAGGGACTACAACGAAAAAAGCTTTAAATTAGCCACGTGGTGTTGTAGGGGAAGGTGTCGCTGGGATGAAGGTTCCCAACGTGATTAGAACCTACTGCCCGCGTTGCAAGACACACACGGAGCACGAGGTCACGCTCTACAAGGCTGGGAAGAGGAGGACGCTCGCCGAGGGGCAGCGGAGGTACCTCAGGAAGCAGAAGGGCTACGGGTCCAAGAGGAAGCCCGAGCAGAAGCGGACAGCCAAGGTCACCAAGAAGCAGGTCTTGAAGCTCAAGTGCAAGGTCTGCGGCTACACGATCCACAAGGAGGGCATCAGGCTCAAGAAGCTCGAGATAGTCGAGAAGGTGAAGTAGCATGGTCGACGTCGAGAAGCTCATCCCAAGGCCCAGAAGCAGGTTCGTGAAAGTCAGGTGCCCCGACTGCGGGAACACGCAGATCGTCTTCAGCCACTCCTCCCTCGAGGCGAAGTGCCTCAAGTGCGGCCGCGCCCTCGTCCAGCCCACAGGCGGCAAGGCGCTGATACTGGCGGAGATACTCGAGTTCCTCTCGTAGGAAAACTTCAACGCCCTAAAGCTTTCCTCTGAAGTGTTCCTGCATAACTAGCCGTGCCTCTAGGCTTCTCTTTAGCGAGCATGACACCCCCGCGGCATTTTTCAACCCTGCTTATCTCGTACATAGCCGGGAACCGCGGTGTAAGAGATACTGCGCGCGTTGCGATAACCGAGAGCTATGGCCTGCAGAGGCCAGAAAATACCGGTCTCCTGCCGATTGTGTGTAGTCCGAAGAAACAGAATAGTGAGACTGGGTGGTCTATCGGAAGAAATATCTAGACCCGGGCTCTTTTCCCCGACGGCGATGTGGATGGTCAGGAAGAGGGAGAGCGTGCCGAGCCTCAACGACCTCGTCATCGGAACGGTGGCGGAGATCCACGACCACGGGGCCTTCGTGACACTCGACGAGTACGGCGGCCTCAGGGCCTACGTCCCGCTGGGGGAGGTGAGCCACACCTGGTTCAGGAGCATCCGCGAGGTGCTGAGGGTCGGGCAGAAAGCCGTCTTCAAGGTGATACGCGTCGACCCCGCCAGGAGGCTCGTCGACCTGTCGCTCCGAAGGGTCTCGGACGCCGAGCGGAGGGAGAAGCTCATCGAGTGGAAGAGGGCCCAGAGGGCTGAGAAGATCCTCGAGCTCGCGGCCCAGAAGCTCAGGAAGACTCTGGACGAGGCCTACGAGAAGGTCGGCTGGAGGCTCGAGGACCACTACGGCGAGATATTCAAGGGGCTGGAGGAGGCCAGCCTGAGGGGCGAGGAGGCCCTCCTCGAGGCCGGCGTGGACGAGAGGTGGGCCAAGGCGGTAGCCGAGATCGCCAGGCAGAACATCAAGCTCCCGAGGGTGAAGATGAGCTACCTGATCACGCTGCAGTGCGTCGACGGAGGGCTACCCGCGCTCAAGAAGGCCCTCACAGCCTGGGAGGAGGCCGTCGAGGTCCCCCAGGGCGTCACCGTGCGCTTCTACACGCTCGGAGCCCCCAGGTACAAGATCGACATCGAGGCGCTCAACTACCGCGACAGCGAGAGGCTGTCAAGGGAGATCCTGAAGTCCATCGAGAGCGCCGCCCGGGGCTCCGGCTGCACCTTCGCGTACCAGAAGCTAAAGGGCGAGTAGGCGTGGCGAAGCACGTGCTCCTCCACAGGTGCCCGAGCTGCGGCATGTACACCCTCCGCCGCGACAAGTGTCCCTACTGCGGCGGCACCCCCGGCGCAGCACACCCGGCGAAGTTCTCCCCAGAGGACCCCTACGGAGAGTACAGGAGGAAAGCCAAGCTAGCCGAAATCCTCAGCCAGACCTCAACCTCGCAGATCTAGCACAGCTTATGTGAGCGTTTATAACCCCCAGTCCCCCGGCTCCTCAAACAGGGGTGGTCCGGGGGTGCCGCGCGTGGCAAGAGGAGGCTGAGAGGCGCCGAGGCAGAGCCCGCCGCACAGCTCTAAGCAAGGTGGCGGGGTGGGCCGAAGGCGCGGAGCCCATGAGTACCCCGAAGAGGGGGCTTTAGACCAGTGAAGGGCAGGATGTGCCAGGCGCGGCCGGTGCCGGAAGAAGATGGCTTAAAATAAGGGCGAGTGGCCGGATGAGGCGCAGACACAAGATGCCGATCATCACCCGGGCTAGCTACAGTGAAATATTAGTGAGACATTCGCCATAGAAGTGTGCAACTGTCGCGAACGCTAAGCGGTTGCAAGCGGGAGCAGAATCTCGTGGGGCCCCTAGGCACCGAGAGATACATAATAGCACCCAGCAGGTACGATCGATTTGCGTCGAATCAATATTAGTCGGAAGCCTGATTCTAATTATCAGAAAAGGACGCCTATAAATACCCCGCGGGGCACAGCCCGGTTGAACCCCGAAAAGGGGTGGATGAGAAAGTATGAGTAACAAATACCTGTTAGGAATACTGGCACTAGCAGTACTCGCACTAGCACTGGTGACAACAGCCCAGGCTAAGCCAGTAACATCGGCCTACCTGAACCTCACGCTGCCCTGGAACCAGCCGTTCGCGAACAAGGAAGTGGTGATAGTCTTCTTCAACGAGAGCTACGAGCTTAGGGACGCCAGCGGGAATCTCATCTCTAAGGGGTGCATAATCGCCTACGCCGTCGGTAAGACAGACTCCAACGGGCAGATATGGCTCACGCTCTCAAGTCCCGTAGCACTAGACACCTCAAAACTGTACACCGGTAGCTACAACATGTCTGTGTTCTGGAGGGAGTACGGCAAGACCTTCCTTTTGAACTCAAAAAGGTACAACACCGCTAACCCAAACAACCGGTACAACGTGACCGCGCTCTTCAACCAGACAGTCCACCTGGCGTACATCTACAACTTCAGCTTCCAAGCTATAACGCAAATCGGCGGACAGCAGAAGCCGCTCTGGCTCAAGGACAATGAGAGCGGGCGCGAGGACAAGGCCTACTTTGAGGTCAGGCTCGACCCCAATGGCCCCATAGTCTTCCACGGCTACGGAGACAACACGGGCACGACGAGCAAGGCCTTCCTAGTCGGCGCCATCCAGGTCAACATAAATACGCCACCAGGCGCGCCGCCGACGTGCTACCACATTGAGAGCTACTGGAACACCACCTTCTACAAGGACATCTACTGGATGCTCATCACCGACGACCCGCCGCGCGACCAGCCGCTAAAGGTTAAGGTTGGCAGCGAGACCCTCAACTTCTCTGTAGTAGGCTTCCAGCTCAAAAACAACGGCAGCGCAACCGGTGCCAGCCTCGTTATCACTGAGAACATACCCGGCAAGCCGCAACAACAAGTCCAGTTAGCTCTGCCTGGCCAGGAGAGAACTGTGCAGGACACTGCGTACACGTACCTCGCGATAGTGAGCGTCAGGGATCTTTGCGGCAACATGCTTCCGTACTGGCAGTGGCCTCCCATAAGCGTCGAAATCAAGAGCCCCAGCCTCGGGTGGCTCAGACGCGGCGGGGTTACCCCTGGGAGCGCCACAGCCCCTAAGGAGGGCCTGAAGTTCGTAGCCGGCGGAACAGGGAGGATGTTCTTCTGGTTGCCTAACACGACGCTCTTCTACAACGAGAACCAGACCATCAACGTCGAGGTTAACGACATTCAGGTCTTCACGTGGACCTTCAACACCATTAATCTTGCAAACGAGAGCCTCAAGGTAGGCAACACGACGAAGCCCATCTTCAACGCCACGAAGCTCGACACAAACGTCTGGAACTTTACCGTGAGGCTGTCGCTGGTCAAGGTGCGGGCGATCGTTAAGGACAGCGGCGGCACATTAGTGCAGCCGCTCGAGGGCGCGATGGTAATAATAGAGGCCCCCGGCGGCGACCCCATCAACACGTACACTGACGGCGCCGGCTACATACGGTTCCCGCCGTTCAACATAAGCGGAGGAGGCTCAACGCAGGGCGGCACACCCATAATCGTCAGGCAGGGCAGCAGTCCAGGCTACTTGCCCGTGCCTTTCGGTCTCCTCAACACGAGCGAGCTCTACACCTACAGAATTAAGGTGTTCTACGCACATCCAGGTAGCGAGGTCTTCGTCGAGGTCAGACCCAAGGACAACGTGCTCAGCCTCAACCTGACCAAGTTCTTTGTTAGCAACTGCACAGAGCAGTCCAAGGACTTCATCGCCCCTGTCTACAACGTAGACATGAAGGTCATAGATCTGTGTGACCAGCCTCTGACCCCGCTCTACGACCCCAACGCCGCGCTAATTATCACGTACACGCCGCCGACAGGTGGCAACTCAGTTACCTTCAAGGCCGGCCTAGGCAAAGACGGCACAGTCTCCCTCGGCCAGGTGCCAGGAGGTACGTTCAAGGTCCAGCTGTTCTTCAAGGGCGCCCTCCTCTCACCAGTTGAGGGGACACCGGACACCCTAAATGTAACCGGTAACGTGGACAACGCCACCTTCCGATTCCCAGTAGGCGACGTTACCTTCAGGATCACGGAGTGGGACTCGAAGACCCCCATCTACAAGGCCATCTACAAGGTGGACGTAACCCTCGAGTACTACAAGAATGATACTAAGACCTTCGCAGCCACCAATACAACTGATTGCTACGGCGAGGTCAAGTTCACCAAGGTCCCGCTCAAGGTCGACGCGACGCGCAACCGCATCATCCTCAAGGTGACTACAAGACAAGACACGCCGTACATCAGGCCACAGGACGCGGGCCTGGTGATCGGCTGGTACGACCTCACCCACCATGAGTTCCAACTGACTTGCGCAACCAACGAGATCACCGTACCCGCTTGGGTGTTCAGCTTCACGCTGGAAGCCGTGGACCACACGGGTGAGAACGTCCTGAGCGAGTTGCCGACGAGCAACGGCAAAGCTCCCGTGATAGTGGCGCTCAACGACACCTACGAGGCCATGGCCCAGAACATCACCCTGCTCTGCCAGAAGGGCCCAGGCTGCCTCTGCTGGCCCAACGTGCGTGTCACCTACAAGATCTTCAACGCGACCGGCAACGCCGACCAGGCTTGGGGCAACGGCCGGAGCGAGGCCGTATTCAGGTTCACCGGCTCGCAGTTCGAAAACTCCAAGTACCCGCACCTCTACATGGCCGGCGCCACCTACAGCTTCCTCGTCTGGCACAGCGGAGTGATGGTCTACAACTACACGTTCAGAGTGCCCGCACCCAGCGCCCCGCTGGACTACGAGGAGCTTAAAAACGGCCTCGACTTCTTCGGCGGCGTCCAGACGCTCAAGTTCAACGAGACCAGCGGGAAGATGACCTACGTCAGTGGCAAGGACACGAGCTACACGTGGCTCCTAGACGCAAAGGGTAGAACCGAGCACCCAATAGCGATATTCTACGGCGCTAAGTCACACCTCGCTGGAGGCAACAGGTACGAAACCAAGATCAGGCTCGTCACATGGGTCGTCAACCTCGACCTCTACACCGTCAGCAAGCTCGGAGCAGGCCTCATACCCGGCCTCAACGCCACCCTGTTCAGGAACGACGCCGCCAACTGGACCAAGCTCCTTGAAGCCGCGCTGAATGACGACTACTCGACAAGCTACCTGAGCATCACCAAGCCCAACTTCGCGGCCATCATGTTCCCAGGAGGATTGGTAGCCTGGAGCGCAGTCGACGATGACAAGAACGGCGTCATCAGCGTTCCCGTGGCCGTGTGGATGCCCGGCCACAAGGTCAAGAATGCTCCCGTGAAGTTCGGCGCGAGCATTCTCGGCGTGTTTGTTCTTGCAGGTGACAAGTACGGCACGCCCAATGTTCCCGATACCCCGCAAATCCCGAATAGTCCGTTTTACGGATACATAATAGGTCCGTACAACGCTACTACAGACTCTTTTGACTTCTTTACCTACACTGCCGGTAAGGCTGATATCAGTTCTCCCAGCCCGACCTGGTACAAGCTCTACGGCGGCAATTGGGTGAGCTTCCGCGGCAATAACAGCGACTACATGCTCGGCGGCGCCTGGAACGTAACGTACTGGAGCGGAGTCGCTAAGGTCGTCTACACCTCTGCCATGGAGGGCTTCTGCGTCCAAGTCTATGGCAGGGACCTCAGGGACAACAGGACCCCGCTCGCCAACCAGCCCGTCACCGTAGTAGCCAACGGCCGCACGGGTAAGACTTCACCGTTTAGGACTATCAAGTACACAGGTAGCGACGGAGTCGCGATATTCTCCCCGGTCGAGGGCACCACTGCCTCTACGCCCATTGGGAGCAAGCCAGTCTACAAAGATGACGTCGCCTTTATAGGCGCAGGCGCCTTTCTAATGAAGAAGTACCACGTTTCGTACACCGACCTCAACTACACGCTGTCAACACAGCTTAACCTCAGCGACGTGCTCAAGCCATACGGCTTGAGCGGTAAGAACATCACAAAGGTGCTGGATCCCGATACTCTCTCCAGAACTGTGGTCTTTAACCTTTCAAACAACATTCAGAAAGGTGCACCTCCCGCGAACTGCGTGCCGCTCGAGTGGGATGTTATCAAGGTGACTGTCTTCGACTGGAGCGGCAAGCCGCTGCAGAACATGATGGTCGCCGCCATACTCAGGGAGCCCAGGGCCAAAGCCATACCCAGCGTCATAGGCTTCACCGACCCCAACGGCAACGTCGTGCTCCTCGTGCCACCGCCCAAGGACCCGAATAACCCGCAGAGGTACCAGCTCCTCGTCTACTGGCGCGACAGCTACCTGCTCCGCGCCGCGGGCAAGATACCCAAGGAGATCGTGATCTTCGACACCGTGACCGACTACGACGCGCCGAGGACCTACGCCCCTGGCGCCGGTACAACGCTCGAGACCTTCGTCTACGTGGCTAAGCTCGTCCTGACCAACGCGCAGGGCGGCGCGCTTAGCCAGAGCATACTCGACAAGATCACTGTCACCGTGACTTGGCCCGACAGCGTCGTCACGCAGCACAAGCCTGCGACCGACGGAAGCGTCATTCTGCGCCTCGCCAAGGACACCGTGAAGAGCTGGCCGTTCGACGCGAGCAGCAAGTACAGCCCCGAGACGCCCGCTGACCACGGCCAGGCTCCTCACGGCGCCTACCAGGTCGTCGTCGACCTCGCTGGCGTGGGGACTGTCGCGAAGCAGTCCATCAAGATCGAGAAGGGCAGGTTCGAGACCAGCCTCCAGGTCTTCCAGGTCAAGCTCGACATCTACGACGTGCAGCTCACCTTCACCACGCCGTTCGGCACCCCGATGGCCGGAGCCACTGTCACCATCACCACGCCCGACGGGAGGAAGATAACCGACACCCTCGACAGCAGCGGCAGCATCGCCGTGAAGGAGGTGCCTCCAGGTAGCATAAGCTTCAGCGTCGACAGCTGGAAGGGCCTCGCCGTCGGCTACACCGGCTCTGCCGCTAGGCAGCCCGCTATCGGAGTAACCGTGCCCACTATCGGCAAGCTCACCGTCAAGGTCCTCGGTGCCAGAGGCCAGGGCATCGAGGGCGCCACCGTGGCCATCGAGAAGGTCGGCACCTTCACCACCGACGCCAGCGGAGTGGTGACCATAGAGCTCCCGCAGGGCAGCTACGCCATAACGGCCAGTAAGGGCGGCAGGACCGCGAGCACCACCGCTAACGTCGCCGGAGGCAAGGAGGCAACAGCTGAACTCAAGCTCGACATCTTCCTGACCATCGCCGGCTGGGAGATGAGCAGCAGCGAGTTCCTCGGCCTCATACTGCTCCTGATACTCCTCGTCCTCGTGATCTTCATCATCGCCCACGAGTACAGCATCTACAGGCGCCGCAGGCTCGCCAAAGTCATCGCACCCGCCGAGGCAGGAACGCAGACCCGATAGAACCTTTAAGCTAAAAAATAACCTTTTTTACCTTTCTCTTCTCCTTTTAGCGTGTCCGCCTCAGACGTACTCGGCATTCTCAACCTCCCACCCTACAGTAGGAGGGGTTTCGTTAGGCAGCCCCAGGGCCCCCGCCTCAGAGTAGGCGTCTCGTCCCTGGACTCGCTCCTGGCCGGGGGGCTCGAGCCGGGCTGCGTCTACGACTTCTCCGGGGAGGCCGGCAGCGGCAAGACCCAGCTGTGCATGCAGCTCTCGGTTAACGTCCAGCTCCCGCCCGACTCCGGCGGCCTGGGTAAGAGGGCGGTGTACATTGACACTCGGGGCGACTTTTCCCCCGAGAGAGTCGTCGCCATGGCCCTCGCCCGCGGCCTCGAGCCCTCTGAAGCCCTCGGCGGCATAACCTACGCGCGCGCCCTGAGCCTGCAGCACCTCCTCGTCCTCCTGGACAAGTCCCTCCAGGAGGTCGTCGCGGGGGACGCCGGGCTCCTCGTGATCGACGAGCTCACGGGGCTTCTGCGCTCCGAGGCTTTGGATGCAAGGGAGAGGGCAGAGGCGTACTCGAGCGTCGTGAGGGCCCTCTGGCGCGTGGCGAAGGCGGGATGCGTGGTCGTGGCGACGAGGGACGTTGTCTCAGCCGACGGCCTCTCCCCGGCTGGGGGGGCCCACCTGGACACCTACGCCTGCCTCTCGGTCATGCTGAAGCGCCGAGGCGAGCTCAGGGACGCCGTAGCCCTCTCGAGCCCATGGAGCAGAGCCTCGGCTACGTTCAGGATAGGTGAGGGCGGTGTCGAGGAGCCCTAACCCGGAGCAGATCCTGCGCGGCGGCTTCGTGCTCGAGCTCGCGGGGAGGCCGGGCTCCGGGCGGCGCTACGCGGCCTATGGGCTCGTTTCAAGGCTAGGCGGGCGCGCCCTGTACCTGGACTACTCGGGGGCAGCGTGGAGGTCTGGCGGGGGGTGGCGCGGAGTCTCGTTCGAGACCCCCGACGGCCCGCTCGAGCTCCTCTCAGCCTTCGCCGGAGCGGAGGAGGGGCTGGTCGTCCTGGACAGCGTCCCCCGCGTCTTCCACGCGTTCCAGCTCGACTACAGGTCGCGGTGGGGGCTCGTGGCGTCGCTCCTAGCTCTAGCCGTGGACAGGGCGTCCCGGGGCCTGGGCTCCCTCTTCATAAACTACTGGGACGGGAGCAGGAGCTTCGGCGAGCGCGTGCTCGGGGTCTACTACACCCACAGGGCCCTTGCCGCCAGGAGGGACAGTCGCGTGATCCTGGAGCTCTACCACCCTATCAGCCTTGTGCTGGAGCTCCCCCTTTAACTGCCCCCACTGGCCCCCTTAAAGTTCGTCATCTTTGGTCGGCCTCGGGGTTGCCCCACGGGGGTGTCGCATCGCCCTAGTGGGCCTGCCCCTCGAGGGGGCTTCCGGGGAGGAGCAGCCGGCGGCCGCGGCGCCCACTGCGGGCAGCGGCGGCCAACCGCGGGCCGGGGCCTAGCGTCGCTGGGCGCTCAGGCGGTAGTGCCTCGCCAGCTTTTCGGCTAGCTCCTCGACCTCGGCTTCTTCGAGGAGCAGCTTCAGCGCGTGCAGGGCTGGAACGCTGTCCCTCTCGAACTCCCTGCCGCAATCCGTGCAGCGCATCACCCTCGTCCTGGCCCTCTTTCTGACCTCCTCCAGCTTCGCGCCGCACAGTGGGCACCTCTTGGAGGGCAGTGTCCTCTCTACTGTCACTATACCTTCAAAGCCGAGGGCGTTCTCCAGCCTCTTTGCGAAGCTACGCAGAGTCCTCTGCAGGCCGTTGTTCCTCAAAGACTCGTCGAATGGGACGTCCACGAAGACTAACGCCCCTCTACCCTTAAGCTCCCCCGCTATCTTTGCGACGGCGCTCAGCAATGCGGCCCTGCGTCGCCTGTAGGCTTTTTTCAGCGTGCACCTCGCGGTTGCCCAAGCGCCAGGGCTCCTGGACTTAGCCGCGGCTCGCTGCAGCACCTTAATCCTCCTCCAGTTCACCTCAGGCACCTTGAAGCGCCGGATTGTGAAGCTCCCGTTTCTGAGGTCGTAGGCGAGGAAGTAGAAGCCGTGACTGCTGTTTATATCTACGACCGCGATCGCTTCCAGGTTTTCGAGCAACTCCTCCACGCTCAGGCTGTGAGAGCAGTGGAGCACGACGTTTATCTCTCTATCTCCCTTCACGGCGATGTACCTCGACAGCCTGCCACCGCTCTCTTTACAAGCATCCTCCTGCCTCCCCAGCCACTCCGCTCCGCGCTCGGGTAACGGAATGCTGTAGACCCTCCTGTAGAGCCTTATAATAAGCTCTTTTCCCCGAAGATCCGCTCCCTGCTGTTTCAGCGTCCACGAGAGCAGCGGGAACCGCAGGTAGCTCCTCTTCTTCGGTATCCTCTGCGCCACCACCTTGTCGAACGCGTCCCGGTAGGCCCACGGAAGAGCCCTCCAAGCCTCCTCCAGCTCCTCGCTGCCGAGGCCGAGCAGTTTCTGCCAGTAGCGCATCGAGGCTTTCGGCTGGTAAACTCGTTCGATGAACTCCTTGAGCTCCTCAGGCAGCTCCGCCTCGAATTTCAGCACCCTGAACCCTTCGACCGCTAATTTGCTGTTACTATGGGGGCTACCCATACGCTCCCCCCATCCGCCCCCACCCCCGGAGAGGCGGGGTGCGGGGGAGGAGCGCACGGGCAGCCCCGTAGCGGCTCGAGGACAGCATGCTGTGCCGTCGCAGAGCACGCGGCACGCAGGCACGTACAAGCCGCTAGTGCTCACACAGCCTGCGACCCGGCCCAACCCCTCCCCATACACCCCGAGGCACCAGGGGGCCAGCAGGCGGCCAGCGGTGGGGGGTTCAGCGATGAAAA
Source organism: Infirmifilum tikiterense (assembly GCF_054696565.1). The sequence continues at coordinate 208,754 of NZ_CP182482.1, read as the reverse complement.
GCGGCCCCCGCGCCACACCCCACAGCCCCGCGCACCCCCAACGCAGGGCAGGGGCATGGCGCCGCCAACGCTTCGCTAGCGGCCCGTCCACCCCCAGGGGCTGGGGGCCGGCTGCCAGGGGGCGGGGAGCAGCCGAGGGCCGCCGAAACCCAACCCCTCGCCCTAGCCCGCGCCCAGGCCGCGTGGGCGTGGAGGCGGGCCTCGGGCGGCCGGCTTGCAGGCGGGCACTACCGGCCCAGGGCCAGGCCGCGTGGGCGTGGCCCCGCGTGCCGGCACTTTCACGCCTCAGCGGCCGCGCTGGGAGCCCGCGTGGGGATCCCTGGGGGCGCGGCGCTTCATTGACGTAGCCCGCCACCCCCCTCGCGGGGGGCCCGGCCTCCCCCTCTAACCCGCTCCCACCACGTCCCTGAGGAGCGTGGAATGGTGGGTTAGAGGGGGTAAAAAAGGGTTGGTTTTCGGCGGCCCCGGCCCATGGCTCCACCGCCTCTCCCCCCTAAACACTAGTGCGCTGAAAGCGGTGGAGAGGTGCCCGAGGCCCGCTGGCCTGCCTTACGCTACCCCCTCCCGCCCACTATCTTTTCCCCGAGAGTGCAGGCGCCCCCTCTTCCCCTTTGACGGGCGCCAGTTTTCTCGGGGAAGCACCCTGGCCCGCACCGCTAAAGCCGGCTCACCCCTTCACCGGCCGCTGCTTGCGGCAGCGGGCCTCATTCTTCCCTGCGCGGAGGGGGTTAATATTTGCTCCGATGATTACCCTGAAAGTATAACATCGTTACACTCTGTTAAAGGCTGGCTGCTTCACCCGCGCATACGGCTATGTGAGGAGGGCGAGGATATGCAGCCACATAACAACGGTCATGCTGTACCAGAGGCAGCTGAGGCTAAGCGCCTGATATGCCTCAGGGCTGACTTGCTACAGGCCACCTCCTCGATGCTGTAGCCGAGCAGGGCTAGGAGATTGCAGGCCCTCCTCGTCAGGTAGACGTAGCGCACATCGCCGGTTATGGTCTCTTTCACAAGGCCCGTCGTGCACAGCCTCTCTATCGTTCGCGGAAAGCTACACGCGCTTTGAGAGCGGGGTAACGTTATTTAGCCGTAGCGGCCTGTAGAAACTGTGTCTATCGCTGCGCCTAGGAGGAGCGTCAGCCTCCTCGATGTGTACAAGATCTGGGACCTGTTCGTTGGCCTCGAGGGCTCTAGGCTAGCGAAGGCCCTGCTTCGGGGTGAGCTAGCCGTCCTCCAGTTCTCAAGCGGGGTGCTTCTCTTCCATCCGAGGAGGGGGCCTTGCCCCGCGCTCGGTGAGGTGGAGATCACGGTTCCTCAGCGCCTGAAGCAGCTGGGGGACCTTGAGGGCAGGCGCGTCACGGCCGTTAGTATATTAAATGACGACAGAGTTCTGGCCCTCGACTTCCACGGGTTCACGCTCGTCCTGGAGTGGGTTAGGGAGGGGAACGTTATCCTCCTGGACGGAGAGGGCAAAATACTCTACGCCTACAGGCAGAAGTCGATGCGCGACCGCTCCGTCAAGCTTGGGGAAGCCTACACCCCGCCCCCCAAGCTGGCCGACGCCTCAGAGCACCCCCTCGTTGTTGCGGAAAAGGCCCTGGCGCTGGGCCGCAGGAGCCTCGTCACGGCCCTCTCCCAGGCCTCCTCTCTCCCGCCCGAGGTCGTGTACGAGGCAGCCTTCCGGCTTGGAGTGGACCCCAGCTCGCCTCCCAGGTCGGTCGGGGAGGCCGTACACGTCTTGGAGAAAGCCAGGGAGATCTTCGTCGAGGCCCTCGAGGATAAGAGGGGCGGCTACGTGGTCGAGTCCGGCTCGCTACGCTCGGTGTACCCCTTCAACCCGCTGCACCTAAGCGACCGGGCGGTCAGGGTGGATTTCCCAGCCGAGTTCCCGCGCTACATGGTCGAGTCCCTGCTCGCGGAGGAGCACGCCCCCGAGCCCTCGCCGGCGGAGAAGGCCTTGGAGGCTTTGAGGAGCCTCGAGGCCGCTGCGCGCCTAATCCTGGACAACGCGCCGAGGATCCAGGGGGTGCTCGAGCACTACAGAGTGCTCCGTGAGCAGGGGCTCAGCTGGCAGAGCATAGAGGAGGCTATGAGGAGCGCGTACCCCGAGGTTAAGAGCATAGACCACGAGAGGTGGAGCATCGTGGTGTCAATTGGGGGTGTTGACGTGGGGGTGGACGCCAGGAGGAGCGCTTACGCGAACGCGGAGTCGCTCTTCGAGAAGGCTAAGTCGCTTAAGGCGAAGATGCCGCAGCTCGCCGCGAAGCCGGAAGAGCCCGTCAGGGTGAGGGTCTCCCCTAAAGGCGGCGGGCGCGAGCCCTGGTACAGGGACTTCAGGTTCTTCTACACCACCAACGGCTTCCTCGTCGTCGCGGGCAAGTCCGCCGGCCAGAACGAACTGCTGGTCAGGAGGTACATGGAGGACCGCGACATTTTCCTGCACGCGGACATCCACGGCGCTCCTGCAACAGTCCTGAAGACGGATGGCCGCGAGGTCCCCGAGAAGGACATATACGAGGCGGCCCAGTTCGCCGCCTGCTACAGCAGCGCTTGGAGGGCCGGCTTGGCGGCAATCGACGTCTTCTGGGTCCCCGCGTCTCAGGTCTCCAAGTCTCCCCCCAGCGGCGAGTACCTGGGGAAGGGGGCGTTCATGATCTACGGGAAGAGGAACTGGATCCGCGGGGTGCCGCTGGAGCTCCTAGTCGGCTACGACGGAAGCAACGTCGTGGCCCTACCCGCCTCGAGGAGCCCTCAGGAGGGCTGCTTCCTCAAGCTCACGCCGGGCCCGCTCTCCAAGGAGCTCACCTCCAGGAAAATCGCGGACTTCCTGGTGAGGGAGTGCAGGGTGAAGGTCAAGGCTGCGGACGTCCTCAAGCTCCTCCCCTCCGGAACCTTCCACGTCGAGAGGTGGGTTAGAGTTGGCCGCGCCTGGCCTCATCTGCCCCCTTCACCTTTCTGAGGGCCCGCTAGGGTCATGGGTCCCCTTGCGGGGGCCGCCCCGGCTGGGCGGCCTTCTGCCCGCGGCGACGCGGGCACATCCCCTCCTCGCACCGCGCGCGGCACCCCCGGACCGCCCCTGCTCGGGGAGCCGGGGGAACTGGGGCCGGGGCCTGCAGGCGTTAGGGCTGTCTTGTGGCTCTGTAGCCAGCTATGCAGTGCTTCGATGTGCTTCTCTGCTCTGCACGCCCTCAGGAAGAGCTTCGCGGCGTTGAACGCCGCGGTCCAGTCCCTGCCGTAGACCAGGCCGCACTTCGAGCAGCGGTAGTACCTCCTCCTTACCTCTACGCCCCAGGTTCCGCACCTGGGGCACTGCCTGCCCGAGACGTTGTTCTCCGGCTCGAACCACCTAGCGCCCTCGTAGAGCGCTAGGTTCTCCAGCCTCTTTGCCACTTTGAGCAGTGTTCGCTGTAGCCCCGAGCCCTTCAGGCTTTCGGCCCGGGGCACGTCCGCTACGAATACGACGGTGTAGCCCTGGTCCCTCAGCTTCCTGACCAGGCCTCTCATTTCCTTGAGCACGCCTCTAATCCAATCGTCGTTGAGCTTCTTCACCTTCCTCGACGCCTGCCTTGCAATGCGCTCTGCTCTCTCAGGGGTCAGGTTTAACCTTGCCCTGAGCTTCTCGGCGAGCCTCAGCGCCTCCTCCACCGCTGAGCCCCTCCCCTCTCTCTGCATTCCTCTGACATCCCTCCTTTGCTTGAACCTTTGTATGGCTTCACTCCAGCTCTTGACCTTAGAGTAGCTGCGCATCAGCGCCGCGAGGAGCCTCAGCAACGTCGTGTTGGGAGGCTTGAACACGCGTTGCGCCAAGAGCCTGGCTTTGCTGTCGAAAGTGAAGGCAAGAAGGTAGAGCCCGTGATTCGAGTTCACGTCCAACGCTATCACCGCGAGTCTGTCGTTGCCGTTCCACCACGCCTGCTTGACCGCACGGTGCGCAACAAGGCGTAGCCTGCCTTTAGCCGTTAGTTGCAGCGTCAGCTTAACGTTGCCGAAGCGCTCGACATCCTCCATCACCGCTCTGACCAGCGAGGGCCTCAGCATTATCGCAATGTTAACGCTGGGGACGCGCAACACGCCCCTGGATGCGTCGAGCACCGTAGCGGCGCTACGGGCGCCAGTTTTCTCGGGGAAGCACCGTGTAGCCCGCACCGCTAAAGCCGGCTCACAGCTCGCCGGCCTAACGCGTGCGGCCACGGGCCTCAGTTGCATTCCAGGGGAGGGGGTTAATATGTGCTCCGATGATTATGCCGAAAGTATAACATTGTTATGTTAATTGTGAGCCTCAAAGGTTTTAGGCGGGACAAACAGGCCGCAGGCCCTCTCGGTGAGGTAGACGCAACGGGCGTTACCTACCACCGCCCCCCTCACGAAGTCCGCGAGACGTAGCCTCTCGAGGGCGCTGGCTGCACGCTTGGTGTTCCTCGTGCCGAAGGCCCTGGTGACGAGCTTCGGTTGCCTCAGGCGCTACAGCGCCTTTGCGAGCCTGTCGCCTCAAGCCAGCTGGCTACGCTCTCTCAGACCCCCCTTGTCTACCAAGGCCATCGTGCTAGGAGGCTGGGGGAATGTAAAGTTATCACACACGCTGTGTCCGCTAAAGCTGCGCACGCGGTGCTCGAACACCCTCCTGCAACTTCTTCCAAACCCGCTGGAAGCGAGGGAAGCCGTAAGTCGAGCACGGGAAGAAACAAGGGAAAATTAAAAAAGTAGCATTGCTACAAAAGTATCATTGTGACTTACAGCGAGGGAGTCCTGAAAGCCGAAACTTTGCAGGGAGTCTTGGAGGAAGTGAGGCGGGATGCGTTCAAGAGCCTTGTGGCCTTGGTGGGGGGAGAGCCGGTCTACCTGGGCTCCCTCCTGTCGAGAGTCGTTGGCGGTAGGAGCAGAGTAAGGGTCGTCAGAGTATCAGGCAGGCCGGCCTTCAGCGTGGCCCTGAGGAAGGTCTCCGCCGGTAGCTACCTCGTATCGGAGAGGGGCAACAGGGCCTACACCCCGCGCTCCCTGGTGGTCTACATGCTCGAAACAGGGATGCTGAGCGCTCAAGCGCTCCTAGAGAGGCTCAAGCCCCACAGGCTGCCGTGCCTGAAGTGCAACTCCACGCTCAAGACGGCCGTAACGGCTCTGCGGGAGAGGGGCTCGATCGCGCTCCCAGTCTGCTACGCCGGCCAGGTTACCGGCGTTCTCACGGTCGCCGACATCGTGCACTACATCCTCAGCGCCGAGGACTCGAAGCACCGGCTGGTCCACACGAGGGTCTCGCGCGTGGCGGGGTCTCTTCTCGAGCTCGAGCCTCTGGACGAGCTGGACCCGGTCGACGCGCTCAAGAGGTATTCCATGCTCTCAAACCGGACGACCGGCGGCGTCCACGTCTACGACTCATCTAGCCTTCAGAGCGCTCTAGCAGCAATAGCGGGTGTAACATAAATGGAGGTGCTGGTAGACGGCATGCTGGGCAAGCTGGCAAGGTGGCTTAGGTTGCTGGGAGTTAAGGCTCTTTTCTACCCCAACGCCGAGGACAGCGAGCTGGAGTCCGCTCTCGAGGAGAACCCCCAAATGCTCCTCCTCACCAGGGACAAGGCCCTCTACAGCCGGCTCACTAGGAGAGGCTTCAAGGTGCTCCTCGTCCCCCAGGGCCGCGACGAGGACGTGCTCGCCCATGTCCTGAGCGCGCTGGGTGTGGAGCCCGCATTCAAGCCGGATAAAGCGCTCTGCTCTATCTGCGCCTCACCCCTACTCCGCGTCCCCCGCGAAGCCGTCGCGGGCAGGGTGCCTGAGAAGGTTTTCCAGACTTACAGCGAGTTCTACGTGTGCACGGGGTGTGGACAAGTTTATTGGCTCGGTACTCACATCAGAGAGATGGAGAAAGTGCTGGAAAAGGTGAGGTGCATTCAGAATGGTAAAACTCTCTGTTGAGGAGGGGGGCTTCCTCGTCAGGCTCGCCAGGAGGGCTGTGGAAGAGTACCTCGATAAAGCCGTGATAATCTCTCCTCCACCCGAGACGCCTAGAAGCCTGCTGGAGAGCTCCGGCGTCTTCGTAACGATCGAGAAGATCGTCGTCAACCCGCTCACCAGGCAGGCTAGGCGGGAGCTGCGGGGCTGCATAGGGTACCCGGAACCCCTCTTTCCCCTAGCTGAAGCCACAATACGCTCGGCGATCGCGGCCGCAACAGAGGACCCGAGGTTCCCGCCGCTCACGCCCAGGGAGCTGGACGAGGTGGTCTTCGAGGTCAGCGTTCTGACGAAGCCGGAGCCCCTCCACTACACCGACTACAGGGAGCTCCTGGACAAGGTGAAGGTCGGGCGCGACGGGCTCCTAGTCGAGTACGGCATGGCCAGGGGGCTCCTCCTACCGCAGGTCCCGGTCGAGGAGGGATGGGACACGGAGACTTTCCTGAGCTACGCGTGCCTAAAGGCAGGGCTCCCCGAGACGTTCTGGAGGACGGGGAAGCTCAGGGTTTACACATTCCAGGCCCAGGTCTTCGTGGAGGTGACGCCACGCGGGGAGGTCACCGAGAGGCTCCTGGAGATACCGCCCTAGCTCCTGAACCTTTCCGACCAATAAAAAAGATAACTTAATTATTATGTCCGACGAGGATTCGTGTAGGAGTCAGTGGTGGGCTAAGTGGCCAAGGAGATAAAGGTCTTCCTCCCCCGTGACCCGAAGGCCCAGGAAATGCTCGAGGCCTTTAAGGCTGAGATGAACGCGATGCCTAAGGGGGAGAGGCCTCGCCTGGTTGTCAGGCTCCTCAGCCTGAAGGACCCCTCGAAGTTCGAGGAGTGGCTTCAGAGCCTAGAGGAGGTGTTCGGCGGGATATACGTGGCGGAGTTCAAGAAATATGGGATCAAGGCGGTTCCAGCCGTGGTCGTGGATGACGAGAAAGTGGTGGAGGGCAAGTACCTCAGCCGCCAGGAGATAAAGCTCCTCGTTAGGGGCCTCTCCTTCGAGCTGGCCAGCATACCGCCCCTAGAGACGCCCCGAGAAGAGCTGCAGCCGGTCGAGGTTCCCATGGAGCAGCCACCGGTAAAGCCGGTCCGGCCGCAGCAGGCACCGCCGAAGAAAACGGTCGAGACACCGCCTCCCATAGAGCTAGCCCCCGTCGAGGTGCCTGAACTCCCAGAGCCCGCAAGGCTGGAGGAGCCCAAGGTGAAGCAAGCACCCCCCGCGCCGCAGACCAAGCCCCAGCAACCCCCTCAGTACCCTAAACCGCAACCCGCCGAGAGAACCATACGGGCTGAAGAAAAAGCCCCCGTGAAACCGCAACCCGTGGCGCCTCAGCCCCCTCCAAGGGAGGAGGGGCTCGCCGGCACCTGCTTCACCTGCCTCTTCTATGATCAGGCCAGAGGTAGGTGCAGGTTATTACATGTCGCGGTACCTGATCCTAACAACCCTCCGTGTGGCAGGAGGAGGCCGCGGCAGTGAGCGTTGCATTGAGCAATCAAACCTTTAAATTCAGGGAGGGCGCTATACAAAGGGGGGTTGATCGTGTCTGCTAATGACCTACCCTATAGTGTTCTCGTGGAGTTCTACGAGAAGATCGAGAGCACGTCCAGCAGGCTGGCCATGACAGACTACCTCGTGTCGCTCTTCAAGAGGACGCCTGTGGACGTGCTGGACAAGGTAATCTACCTCACCCAAGGGCAGCTCAGGCCCGACTACGAGGGAGTTGAGCTGGGTGTCGCGGAGAAGCTCACGCTGAGGGCGATATCTAAGGCGACAGGCGTCCCGGTCAAGAACGTGGAGGAGCTGTACAAAAAGGTAGGCGATCCGGGTGTTGTCGCTGAGCAGTTGCTCTCCAGGCCGAAGCAGGCGGCGGGTCTGCTCGGCTTCATAGGCCAGGAGGGCGCAAAGCGTGAGCTTACAGTCTCTCAGGTCTACAACGCGCTGATGAAGATTGCCCTAGCCTCGGGCGAGGGAAGCCAGGACACGAAAATAAACACCCTTGCGAGCCTGCTGTCGGACGCTAAGCCGAAGGAGGCTAAGTACATCGTGAGGACGGTCACGGGCAGGCTCAGGCTGGGCATAGCAGACATGACCATACTCGACGCCCTAGCTGTGGCCTTCACGGGCTCGAAGGCCGCTAGGGATATCCTGGAGAGAGCTTACACGAAGAGGCCCGACCTGGGCTTCATCGCTAAGGAGCTAGCTTCAAAGGGCATTGACGCTGTAAAATCTATCAAGATAGAGGTTGGGATCCCAATCCTACCCATGCTAGCCGAGCGCCTGAGCGATCCAGCCGAGATCATCGAAAAACTCGGGGGGCAGTGCTTGGTCGAGTACAAGTACGACGGCGAGAGGGTTCAGGCTCACAGGAAGGGGGATAAAGTCTGGCTCTTCAGCAGGCGCCTCGAGAACATAACGCACCACTACCCCGACGTCGTCAGCTACATGACCTCTCTCAAGGCCGAGGAGTTCATAGTTGAGGGCGAGATTGTGGCGTACAACCCTGACACGGGTGAGATGCTGCCTTTCCAGGAGCTGATGCACCGCAGGAGGAAGTACGACGTGGATAAAGCCATGAAGGAGTACCCTGTGAGGGTCTACCTCTTCGACGCCATTTACCTGAACGGCGAGGAGATTATCGAGAAGCCTCTCCCAGAGCGAAGAAAGGTTCTCGAGTCGATAGTCCCCGAAGGCAGCGACGACGTGCTGCTCTCCAGGGCTAAGCTCGTCGACAACCCCAAGGACCTCCTCCTGTTCTTTGAGGAGGCGATAAGCGAGGGTTGCGAGGGGGTGATGTGCAAGTCCGTCTCGGCCCAGAGTGTCTACCAGATGGGTGCCAGGGGCTGGCTCTGGATCAAGTTCAAGCGCGACTACAGGATGGAGATGACGGACACCGTGGACCTGGTCGTCGTCGGTGCTTTCCACGGAAGGGGGAAAAGGGCTGGCACCTACGGAGCCCTGCTTATGGCGGCCTACGATCCCGAGAGCGACACCTTCAAGACCGTCTGCAAGGTGGGCACAGGGTTCACCGACGAGGACCTCGCCAACCTCCCGAAACTCCTAGAACCGTACCGAATCCCCCACCGCCATCCACGGGTCGTGTCTAGAATCGAGGCAGACGTGTGGTTCGTGCCCGCGGTAGTGCTAGAGATAATCGGAGCCGAGATAACCCTCAGCCCCCTGCACACCTGCGCCCTCGGCAAGATAGAGGCGGAGTCCGGCCTAGCCATCAGGTTCCCGAGGTTTACGGGGAGATACAGGTTTGACAAGAAACCCGAGCAGGCCACCACGGAGGCGGAGCTCATCGAGATGTACAAGTCGCAGCGCAAGACTGTATTGCAGCAGTGATCTACTCTTGCCCGGAGCGCGCCAGCATCTTGTTAAGGGTCCAGCGTAGAGTGCTTTTAATCTCGTTTACAACCCTCTTGTCCCCGTAGTTCCTTATTATTATCTTCCTGAGCAGACCCTTATCCTCCACGATCTCGTACTCGAATACCTCGTCCGGCGACTTTTCGCCCCTCGCAACGAGGTCCTCGTCCTTCCTCTTGTAGCCCTCTAGAACTTTCCTCACGAAGAACGACTCGAAGGGTGGAGTGCCGGCAGAAAACTCTTTAGTGAAGACGATCTCAATGCTTTCAGGGTACACGATAACCTTAGCCAGCTGCTCGCCTGTGGTGGCGGAGGTGATGAGTGCCTCTTCGAGTGGCGTGCCCCCGGCCTTAGCCCCTGCGGTAGCCGCGGGTCTAGCTTCCGCAGCCGTGGCCTGGGGCGTTCTCTGGAGGAGCTCTGAGGCCCTCATGAAGCTTGTAGAGGAGAGAGCCTGGTTCACGAGCCGTAAAGCCTCCTCGAGTAACGTCTCCTCGCGCCTAAGCTCCTCCAGCCTCCTCTCCAGGTACTCCTTCACTTCAGCCAGCCTCTTAGCCTCCTCGCTCAACCAATATGCACCTGCTTAGTAGGTTGAAGACGTCTTAATTATCTTTATCTGCTTTTCCTTTGATCCTGCACACTGGCGCCGCCTGGAAAAGAAAAAACATAACCCTGCGATGCTACTGAGTTCTCATGGTGTCAGCCCCATCTTTCCTGGTTTCAGGGAACGCTAGCATAGATGAGTACTACCTCGTCGACAGAATCCCAGCCGCAGACGAGGCACAGGAGGCGAAAGACTTCTTCGCAAAGCTCGGGGGTGCCGCAACAAACGTGGCGGTTGCCCTCTCCAGGCTAAAGGCTAGAGTCACCTTCGCAGGAGTAGTCGGGAGCGACGAGTACGGGGACCTCATAGTGCGGTACCTGAGCGAGGAGGGCGCGGCGACCCACTGCGTGGTCAGGTCGAGTAAACCCACAGGCAAGGTTGTGGTAATCCTGGACAATGCTGGCCGCAGAGCGATGGTGGCTGTAAGGGGTGCAAACACGGATCTCAAGCCGGGCTTCATCGACGCCGATGCCATGTTTAAGGGGGTGAGCCACGCTCACTTGAGCAGTACTAAACCCGACTACACTCGATGGGTGCTGGCGGAGGCTAAGAAGAGAGGCCTCTCGACGAGCTACGACCCCGGTATGGCGATCGCCTCCAGGGGGTTGGAGTACGTTAGGGATGTGCTTGGGCTGGTCGATGTGCTATTCGTCAACGCCCGTGAGTACGACGCCCTAGGCGGCGAGGCACTGGAGAAGGAGTACCGCGGGCTACTCGTGGTGAAGGAGGGGGAGCACGGCTCGAGGATCCCAGGGCTAGGCCTACAAGTACCGGCTTTCAGGGTCAGCGCCGTCGACACCACGGGTGCAGGCGACTCGTTCAACGCGGCTTTCCTAGTTGCCTGGAAGCTCGGCCTGCCGTACGAGAAGTGCCTCGCCATAGCGAACGCTGCTGGCGCCATAAAGTCCACGAAGCTGGGGGCGCAGTCCTCTCCCACACTGAGCGAGCTTAACAGATTCCTTGAGTCCAGGGGTCACGAGCCGCTCGTCTTCTAAAGTTTAGAGCAGGGTAAAGTTCAATAACGTGTTACCCCTAAAGATATCCTGCAATGCGGGGAATTCCATGCAGAAGAGCGATGTGAGTTGTTCCCCACTCTGCCCCTTCAGAGCCTTTACTTGCTACAAAAACGCCCTCGTTTATAGGCGAACGAGAAGAGGGGTTGAGGCCTTCTGCACATGGATCGGGGACAGCTGCATCGGCTGGAAATGCCAGTTCTCCGGGTGCACGAGGCACGCTCTAATGCCGGATGGCACCTGCAAGCTCAAACTCGAGGCTCTGAAGCACAAGAAAGAGGAAGAGGAGGACTTCTCGATCGAGGAGGAGGCTAAGGCGCTAGATAGGCAGGTCTACAGCAAGATCAGGGACAAGCTCAAAAAGCTAGGCCCTAAGGTGAGCGACCTCGAGTGAGCTGCGGGATAGGTTTAATTTCAAGCTACGTGTGAATCAAGGGGTGAGGTAGTTGAAGATCCTCCTCATCCACGCACGGAGCTTCGAGTACGAAGCAAGGGAGAAGGCCGTTGACTCCGCTGAGGAGCTATCTGAAGGTAACAGGACTGGCCGCGCGGAAAACACGCTGGTGGCCTTTGTGACCGTCGAAAAAGGCGACTCCTCAGATCCAGGTATCGCTGAAAAAGCCGCTCAAGAGATAAGGGATGTGTACACTCGCGTGGGCGCGTCTGAAGTCGTGCTGTACCCTTACGCGCACCTCTCTGACAACCTCGCTGAGCCCGGCGAAGCGTTACCGTTGCTGAAATCCATCGAGGAGCTGTTGAAGGCGCAGGGTGCGAGCGTCAAGAGAGCCCCATTTGGCTGGTACAAGCGCTTCACTGTCGAGTGCTACGGACACCCGCTCTCCGAGCTCTCGAGAACGATAAGGCCCGGTGAAAAAGCCAGGAGGGGGTTCGAGGACTTCGCGGTGATGCTCCCAGATGGTAGGGTAGTCGGGATCGAGGAGCTGCCCAGCGGACTACCGGAGGACTTTGTCGCACTGCTCGAGGCAGAGGTTTTCAAGCGCCGGCGCGAAGGGGGTGAACCGTCATACCTAGAGTACTGCCGGAAATTCGGCTTCGAGTGGGAGCCCATGAGCGACCTCGGCCACATGCGGTACGGACCAGAGGCCACTATAATCGTTGAAGTGGTTGCCGAGTACGCTTGGCGGGTAGCCCGGAGCTTAGGGATACCGGTGTACAAGGTGAGGGGCACCAACACCTTCAACCTCGAGCACAAACCCGTTCTGCAGCACGCGCAGCTCTACGGAGACAGACTCTACCAGCTGGAGGTCGACGACAAGAAACTAATACTCAGGTACGCGGCGTGCCACCAGCAGTTCGCAATGATAAAGGACTGGGATATAAGCTACAGGAACCTCCCCCTCGGGATGCTCGAGATAGCTGACAGCTACAGGCTTGAGCAACCCGGCGAGCTACTGCTCTGCTTCCGCCTCAGGAAGTTCACCATGCCTGATCTGCACATCTTCTGTAAGGACCTTCGTGAAGCGATGGAGCTCTCCTTCAAGGTGCACGAGAAGATATACGAGGAGATCCGGAAGCTGGGCCGCGACTACGTCAGCATATACAACTTAACGAAGTCCTTCCTCGAGGCCAACAAGGAGTATGTTAAGAAGCTGGTTGAGGCGGAAGGGAAGCCTGTTCTTCTGCATTTCGTCCCGGAGGGCAAGTACTACTGGGTTCTCAACGTTGAGTACAACATCATCGACGAGCTCGGCAGACCCAGGGAGATAGGAACATTCCAGATCGACGTCGGCAACGCTGAGCGCTTCGACATCACCTACGTGGACGAAAATGGGCAGCGCAAACACCCGGTCATCATCCACACGGCGCTCATCGGCTCTATCGAGAGGTACATTTTCGCCGTTCTCGACACCGCGGCTAAGAAGGCTAAGGCCGGGGGCCTACCCTCCCTCCCTGTCTGGCTATCACCAGTCCAGGTGAGGGTAATCCCGTTTACGAAAGAGTTCCTCGCAGAGGCTGACAGGCTTGCGGACATACTGGAGGCCGAGGGCTTCAGGGTTGACATAGACGACAGGGACGAGAGCATATCGAAGAGGATAAGGGACGCTGAGGTTAAGTGGATACCCTACGTGGTGGTCATAGGGAAGAGAGAGGCCGAAACAGGGAGGCTGAGCGTCAGGGTGAGGGGAGAAGGACAGCTGGAGATGGACCTTCACGAGCTGCTGAGCAGGCTCAAAAGGGACACGGAAGGCTACCCGCTGGTCAGCTCGAGGCTTCCAAGGTATTTAAGCCTCAGACCGAGGTACAGGTAACCGCGGCTCAAGGGGCCCAACGGGAGGCGGTGCATTCTTTGGCTCTGAAGCTCTCGCTTCGTGACCTCTACTACAGGAAAATCCTTCTTACGAGGGAGCTCGAGAGCAAGCTACCCCTAGATGCTGCCCTGAAGGTTAGGGGTGATTACCACGCTAGAAAGCCGCCCAGACCCTGCGGCGCAACAGTGCACAGCGTTGTTGGCTGTGCTTACCGGTGCACATACTGCTACCTCCCGGACATGGGGGTTAGCAACTCCGTGTACAACATTTACGCTCTTAGCGGGGAGGAGATGACTTATGCCCTGCTATCAAACCCCTTCTTCCTCCCGGGAAGGCTCGGTACCTTAATAGCAATTGGAAGCCTGGGCGAGCCTTTCGTTGACGATTCGGCTTTTCACCGCACGCTCGAGTACCTTCAAGCGTTTAGCAGGTACCTTGGCAATCCCACTCAGTTCTCTACCAAGAGTGCTCTTAAAGAGACTCAGGTCAGAGCTTTAGCCTCTGTTAAGCTTCCCTTAAGCCCCCTGGTAACGCTGGTGACTCTAACAAAAAGTGAGCGTCTCGAGCCTGGAGTACCATCCCCGGAAGCTAGGCTAGAGACCATTAAGATGATGAGGAAAAACGGGCTACACCCGGTGGTGTTCCTCAGGCCGCTCATCCCTGGCGTCAACAGCGAGGAGGTCGATGACATACTTGCGGCGTCTAAAGCCCACGGAGCTGTCGGGGTTGTGGTCGGAGGGTTTAGGGTCACCCCTTTAATACTCGACCGCCTTGAGAAGGCAGGCTTCGACACCTCCGAGATCAGAAGAAGGGTGAAAGCCGAGCTCAAGCAGGGGAAGCAGCTCCCAGTGGAGCTTCATGATGTGAAAAAGGAAGCCCTGGCCATCGCTAGGGAGAAGGGTTTAGTCCCCTTCCTCAGCGCCTGCTGCGCGAACAACTACACGGCCATGCTCCACGACGGGCTCCGTGCTCCATGCCCGGGGCTCGACTACATTGACGGTAAGTTCTGCACGCTTTGTCCCGTTAATTGTCCAGGCATCCAGACAGTTGTAGACGAAGTTGAGGTGAAAGAATTCGTGGAGAAGCTGACGTCGGTTAAAGTCTCGGAGCTACAGCTGGATGAAAAGTTTATCTACCTGCGTCTAGCCGGGAAGAAGAGGATTCCGCCGCACGTTAGAGCAGTGCTTGAGATCGGATACAGGAGAAAGGTGGTCGTGAGATGAAAAACCCTATGCGGAATTTCTTTCAAAGGGTTCTCTGGGATAAGAATCTGGATAGGAAGACTGTAGTTGTGAAAATCCTATCAAGGGGCTTTCAAGGCGGCATCGAGGAGTTCACAGGTGAGAGCGTGACCGGCGTCACGCGGGACGGCTTACTGGTGGTGATCGGGGGAGTAGCTAAATTTATCCCGTTTCACCGGATAATCGAGATAAAATGCAGAGGTAAAGTTATCTTCAGTAAAAAAGAATCAATTTACAGCTTCGATGCTTGATTGCTAGAGCCCTCTCTCTGCGAGGTAAACCATTAAGTCCACTAGCCTGCAGGAGTAGCCCCACTCGTTGTCGTACCACGCGAACACTTTAACCATGTCACCGTTCTTCCCGAGGACGTCGCTTGCTAGGGCATCGTAAATGGACGAGTGCGGGTTTCCGATGATGTCGCTGCTGACGATCGGCTCGTCCACGTACTGCAGTATACCTTTAAGCTCCCCCTCAGCCGCTCTTTTGAACGCGCTGTCCATCTCCTCCTTCGTGACCGGCCTCTTCAGCAGGGCTGTGAAGTCGACCAGCGATCCGTCGGGCACTGGAACGCGTATCGCGATGGCGCTGAGCTTCCCTTTGAGCTCGGGGTACACCTCCATGATAGCCTGGGCCGCTCCTGTAGACGTGGGAATTATGTTCTGCGCGGCGGCTCTGGCCCTCCTGAGATCCTTGTGCACGAGGTCAAGTATTCTCTGGTCGTTTGTGTAGGCGTGGACAGTCGTCATCATGCCCTCAACTACTCCGAAGTTCTCGTGCAGAACCTTAACCACGGGCGCGAAGGCGTTCGTCGTGCACGAGGCGTTGGATATTATGTGGTGCTTTCCCGGGTCGTACAGTTTGTGGTTCACTCCCATAACAATAGTGATGTCGGGGTTCTTGGCAGGTGCAGAGATCACGACCTTTTTAGCTCCGGCTGTCAGGTGCTTAGACGCGTTCTCCCTGTCTGTAAATAGACCGGTAGATTCGAGCGCGAGATCGACCTCCATCTTAGACCAGGGTAGCTGAGACGGATCTTTCACGCTCAGAACCTCTATCTCGTAGTTCTCGATGACAAGCTTATTCCCCTGAACCTCCACCCTCCCCTTGTACCTGCCGAACACGCTGTCGTACTTGAAGAGGTGGGCGAGGGTCTTTGCATCAGCTAGGTCGTTCACGGCTACTACGTCGAAGGTCTTCAAGAACTTCTCGTTCTGCAGGGCAGCTTTCAGAAAGTTTCTACCTATCCTTCCAAAACCGTTTATTCCAACACGGTAAGTCATGGTCTAGTCCCCAAGTGTTATTTTTGCAGAATAGGGATATAAAGAAGTTTTAAGCACACCCAATAATTATTTGCTTTACATAGCGGCTCCGCCCTGCACGAGCTCCCCATCATTCGGGCCTTCCGAGCTTCTTCACAGCCGATACTACACTACCTGAACTCCTAATAAAAATGCCCGTTGAGCATTCGACAAATCGCTAAAGCATTTATAACAGATGTACAAACTCCATCCACGATGAATCGAAGCAAAGGCGCTAATGAGTGGTTCAGCGACCCCTCCCTCCGGGAGATCGCCGCGAAAATCGCCGGGGAAATTATTATGTCCGAGAACCCTGGAGGAGAAATGAGGAAGTGGCGCGAGAAGTTCAGCCTAACGCAAGTTGAAGTCGCGGCCCAGATGGGAGTCTCCGCATCTGTCCTAAGCGACTACGAAAGCGGTAGGAGGAAGTCTCCCGGAGCCAAGTTCGTTGCGAGGTTCGTGAAGAGCCTGATCCTTAAGGATATCGAAAGAGGTGGCATAATTCTCTCGGGGCTCAGGCGCATACTGCTAGGCTCCGACCTCCTGAGGGAAGCGGTGATAGACATGCGCGAGTTCAGCATCCCCATATCGATCGCTCGCTTTTGCGAGGCCATAGAGGCAGACCTGATAGTAGGCTCAGCCTTCGTCTCGACCCCGTTGCTAGGCTACACCCTCGTCGACAGCATCAAGCTTGTTCTAGACGTCCCATCGTACGACTACGTAAAGCTGTACGGTGCTACAACCCAAAGAGCCGCGATATTCACCCGTGTGTCTTACGGCAGGAGCCCTATGGTCGCTGTTAAGTCTATGCAGGCTGGAATGGGCGGCCTGCGCCCAGCACTAGTGGTCCTGCACGGAGTTAAGAAGGTCGATGAGCTGGGTCTGGAGATAGCGAAGAGGGAAAATATCCCCCTTGCTGTGACCCGTGTGGAGGACTTAAATGAGCTGATAAACAAGCTGAGGTCGATTAAGTAGTTTTTCACTCGACTTTAACCTTAAACTTCTCTACCCGTAGAGGAACCTCGACCTCAAGTATGCCTCTCTTGAAGGTGGCCTTGATGTTGTTAACGTCGGCATTGTCCGGGAGGGGTATCTCGAGCTTGTACCTCGAAATCCCCCTTCTTAGAAACGCGAACTCCTCTAAGGCAAAAGGTTTAGAGAAGACGGCCTCGATCCTCAAAACATTCCCTTCTACCCTTACGTCTATGCTCTCCTTATCTTTAACACCTGCGAGGTCAGCGCAGATTTTTATCTTGTCGGATGATCGCCGGACCTCGTAGAGGGGGACGACCGTTTTCTCCTCCTGAGCGGCGAAGGGTTGAAAGAGTTCTTCCTCGAATCTGGCGACTTCTTCTCTGATTCTCTGGAACTCCTTCATGATCTCCTCGAGTTGTTTCCTTACCCAGGACTCCATGCCGTTCACCTAAACGTACAGAGCAGGTATAGTGTACTCGTATTCCTTACCTGAACCTTTCATAGTCTCCATAGTTCTCTTCATTAGCTCGCGGAGTTTAAGCCTGATCTCCTCCTCTTGCTCGATGAGCTGTTTGACGTCGACGTCTTTTCCAATGAGCTTGGAAAGCGCTTGCAGGGTGGAGGCAGAAGCACCCGGATCTGGGTAGTTCAGAAAGCACTCGGAGAGCAGAGCTAGAGCTCCCAGTTTTTTCTTGTAACCCTCCTTCAGAATCTGCGCGTAGACGCCCCCGATGAAGCCCTCCCTTAAAGGCTCGATGCCCATCCTCTTAGCGTAGTCCAGCATCTCAGGCTCTATGGAAGCCGCGTAGGTGCGTGGAACATCGATGTTCAGCCTGTCCTGCACCGCTATACCGCCGAGCAGGAAGAGCCTTTTAACCCCCTTCTCAAGTAGCTTAGAGGTTAGGAATGCTGCGAGCCCATGTATTGACTGCGGAGGAATAGCGACATCCGAGTGCACCACCAGTATGAAGTCGTTGCCCTTGTACCCACCGTAAATCCGAAGCGGAAGTAGGGGGGACGCCTCATGGAAGAGTATTACAGGAGGCATGCTGGGCGAGTCGATGTAGCCGATGCTCCTGAGATCCCATTGCCTCACAAGGTGTGACGTCGCTATTGGTCC
Source organism: Infirmifilum tikiterense (assembly GCF_054696565.1). The sequence continues at coordinate 190,929 of NZ_CP182482.1, read as the reverse complement.
CACAAGCCCCACGTCGGGTAGCCCCATTACGGCTATGCTCCCCTGGGGGACTTCCTCGGTGAGAGAAATAGACCAGACTGTTTTCATACCGTGGCTTTAGTGGAAAAAGAGCGTATTATATGTTTCCGCTACCTCGAGTATTTCTTCAGCACCTCGACTACGGGAAGGGTGCCCTTTATGAGGTACTCTATTAGAGCTCCTCCCCCGGTGCTGGCGTGGGACACCTTGTCAATGTGGCCGAGCTTCGAGGCAGCTGCTAGCGTGTGGCCTCCGCCGATTAGCGTGAAAGCGCCAGAGGATGCCATAGCCTCAAACACCGCCCTAGTTCCCTGGGCGAACCTCTCGTCCTCGAAAACACCCAAGGGTCCGTTCATCACAACAGTCTTCGAGCCCTTGATGAGCTCTGAGTAGAGTTTAGCCGTCCGAGACGCGATGTCCTTAATCAAGCCATCAGTGGGTAGTTTCGAAACCTCGACTTCGACCCTTCTGTCGTCTTTTTCCACGGCTAAGTCGACAGGCAGGACGATCCTGTCCTTGTACGCCGATAGAAGGTCTTTGAGCTCTTTCTCCAGACTCAGGAACCCCTTTTCCTCCAGAACCTTCAAGTTCTTCTCTCCTATGTTGAAGCCAGCGCTGTGCAAAAGCAGGTTCGCCGCAAGCCCCCCTGTAAGTACCCTGTCTGCGATGTTTCCGCCTAGCACGCTCCTGATTATGTCGGCAGTGTCCTCGGCCTTAGCACCACCGATCACGTAGATGCACGGCCTCTCAGGGTTGTTGCGGACCCTGTAAAGCGCCCTAAGCTCCTTCTCCATGACCCTACCAGCGACGAAGTGCCTCACGACCGGGGCGAAGCCGACAAGTGAAGCATGAGGGCGGTGAGCGGCAGAGAACGCGTCTACAACGTAAACGTCCATGAGAGGGCCGAGCCGAGACACAAGCTCCGACTTGGCGTGCTCCTCGGGGCTAGCAGCCTTAGTCTCCCCATCCCAGTACCTAACGTTCTCCAGGACCAAAACCTCGCCCTCTCGAAGGCTCTTTATCGCTTGGACTGCTCTCTCGCCGAATATATCGTCTACGAACTTCACTCTCCCCTCCAGATACCTGTTAAGTACCTCGGCGTGCTCGCGCAGGTTCGTGAAATCCGGGTCACCTTTACGGCCCTGATGGGAAAGGACAACCACCCGCGCTCCCTTGGTCACGAGTTCCCTTAGCGTCGTTTCGGCGTGGGCGATAATCCTGTTGTAGTCCAGAAGTTTTCCGGTTTTAGCGTCTACAGGCGAGTTGAAGTCGACCCTTACGCCTACAACTTTACCTTTTACATCCACGTCGTCGAGCGTTTTTATGCCAAAGCCCTCCAGCATGCGTTCACCCGTTATCTATCACACTGCGTTAATATTTTAAAATTTAGCAATAACGAGGTCTAATTACGATATTTTTCCCGCTAAGCCAGCGGGGGTTCCTCGGCTTGGGCCGCTCCTCTGTGAAGTTCACCAAACCTAGAAAATCTCAATGAAGCGGATGCAAAAAGCGCCATTCGAGAATGGCAGGAGGGCCCGCTAAGCGAGTGCTTGCAGGGCCTCTATTACGACTGAGAGGACGATCAACCCCAGCTCGACTGTGATAACCGCTAGTGTACCGAGGACCTCTGCCTTTTCCCGCCTTACGACCTTGTATGTAAGGAATAATCCCTCTGCACAAGCGACAGTAATGGCCATGATCTGGAGAAGGTTTACGACATCGGTTGCGATGACAGTGAGATCACCTCGACCAGTGACCACATGCTGAGCTTTAAGAGTGTAGCCAGCGTAGTAGGATGTGGCTCCTGCCACGACCGGTCCAATAATGGGGATGTTACACGACAGAACCAGTAGCGCGAAATCTACCAGCACGTTCGTCGCCGTAGCTTCGAAATCCCCTGGGACCAGTAAGCTCTCGAAGTACCGCTCTGTTGACTCGTAGAGCTGTTTTGCCTCGGAGGGGTTTATCTCTTGAAAGTACCCGAGCGCAATGAGGGAGACCAGCGTTAGTGCGGCTACAGCCAAAAACAAGGCTCTGAGCCCCCACTCGCCCATACGACTCCCCTCCCAGGTTATAGTGAAAAGCATAAATTTGTGTGCCCGCGAGGAGTGATTCAATGCACTATCCTGAAACGTTCTACAACGTAGTTAGGTGCGGGGAGGTACTGTGTGTCGAGTTTGACTGCTCGGCAAGGCGATGGGTCGAGGAGAAGTTAAATCTTCGCGTTGAAAGCGCAGGGGAGGTGTGCTTCTCCAGTCTTCCGTACTCGAGCAAAGACGAAGCCATAGAGTTCTTGGTTGCTAATGGCGTTCCTGAAGAGAGGATAGCCGTTGAGGGTAGTCCTCTCGCAATCAAAGCAGAGAGGGGCAGAGAGCCCACGGTGAAAGTGTGCCCGGTGTGCGGGAGCACTAGGATAGTTGAAATCGGGGTAGTCGGCCTCACTCCGCCGCTTTACGTGTGCGAAAACTGTGGGTATCACGGCGCGCTCGTATTGGAAGTGGTTCTTTAATCCTCCCCCTCCTCGAGCGATGCGAGCTGCTCCTTTAGGCTTAGAATTTGCCGGATGAGCCAGGCGTCGTCGACGCTTCCCCTCCCGTAGAAGAGGGTCAGGAAGCCCTCAAATCTCTGCTTGACGAGAAATCGAAGCAGCTTTGGGTTGTTGTACTGCGAAGGGATGAGAATGGATGCTGGTTGACCCTCCTCGTAATTCGAGATGTTAAGATTCCTAGTTATCTGCAGGTTGTTCCTCAGAGCTTCCGCGAAAGAATCTGTCGACGGGTAGTCTTCCTCGGTCATTGAAAGGCCCATAACTCCCCCGGCGAAGGAGCCAATAGCTCTGCTCACTCTCCTGAGCTCAGAGGGATTCCCTGGCTCCAGGAGAACCTTCACTTTGTATGTCGCGGCTACGTCGTACATCCGCTCAAGCTCCCTACTCGAGATCTCGCCGGGCCTCAAGATAATTATAGTCCTACCCGCCGACTCGTCTGCCATCATGCAGATTTTCTCGAAGTCTTCAACGTCGATACCTGCGACGTAACCGAACCTTAGGGACGCGAGATAGAGATTGCGGTCGTAAAACGCGTCGACCACCTCGCCCACGCTCTCAGCTACAAGGGTGTTCCACGTGGTCACGATCTGTATCCACGCTCCCGTACCCTCCATTAGCGAAAGCCTCCTGTCAAGCTCTTCGAAATCGCTCTCGCTAAAGACAGCTAGCCCTGCCACGGGTATTATTCTCGGCATTCTGCAAGAAAAAGTAAGTTCAGGAGCCTAATATAGCTCGCGCTTACGGTCTGAGACCTGGCTCGAAGCGTTGCCCTAAAGCTATATTTACCACAAAACATGTTGCTAGACACGCACTATGCAGGAGCCTCAGCGCGACGCAGACCTCGAGCAGGTTTACGCGATAATAGGTAACCCCTACATGAGGGCCATACTGAGGACGCTGGGTGAGAGAGGCGAGGCCTCCTTCAGTGAGCTGAAGTCAGCCGTCGGGACCAGTACCGGCAACCTCTACTATAATCTCGACAAGCTTGAGGGGTTTATAGCTAAAAACGAGAAGCGTAAGTACGTGTTGACGGAGAAGGGCTTTAGGCTCTACCGCTTTATGCTGGAGAACGAGTCCCGCATAAGGACTTTAATCTCGGAAAAAAGAGGCGCCGCTGCATGGGTAGAAAAGTACATCCTCCCAGTGCTGGTCCCGGAGAGCCTGGTATCGTTTCTGTACTCTGATCCCAAGCTGTCGCTTCTCATGCTTGCGGCTTACTCGCTACTGACGGGGGTGTCCTCAATTTACGGTGCATACGTGTGTTTTGGGCTTGACCAGCTCTTCCTGCCCGTCACGGGCGTCTACAGGTTGCTTCCCGCGCTAGCAGGCCTCGTAGTTCTCTTAACAGCGCTTGAAGCTCCATCTAGGCTTATGGGAGGCGAGAAGAGAATTAGCATCGAGTACATCGCCACGGTACTCGCCGCCACGCTCCCCTTGAGCATCCTAGCCTTGCTGCCACTAGACATCCTGTACCTCAACGTACTTTTCCGCATAACTCAGATTCTCGTCATCGGGTTGCTTACAGCTACCCTAAAGGTATACAAGCGTTTGCCGACGGAGAGAGCGTTCATAGCCGTGTTCACAGCAACGTATGTAAGCTACAATATCGCCTTTATTATTCAAAGATTCTTCTAATGATCACATCGCGCGCAACGTCCCCGCCCGACACATCCGCCCCCTCTGTCTAAAGAGCCCCCTTGAAAGCTCTTTGCTTTTGACCCAGTAAAGGCGACAATTGTGCTAAGTGACCTTGCCGCCTTGCTCCTGATCAAGCACGGTTCACCTGCCCGGTATGCTCCTCTATGGTTGCGCCTGGAAATCTATTCCGAGATCGAGCAGCCCCCAAACTTTCACTCAAGCCTTAGGATAAGAAGAAAAAGACCGAGGGCGAACGCAGGGACGAAACGAAGAAAAAGCCAAGACGTACCATTGCTTCACATGGAGATTGTACTCGAAAACCTTACGCCAGTAGTGTTTAGGGCTAGCGTTAGAGTCCTAGAGCTTATATCGAGACACTCGCTGTCGCTGGACTCGGCTTTCCAAGAGGCTCTTGGGGAGTTCAGCTTGAAGCCAGGTGAGCGAAAAGCTGTCTACCTGCTTTCCAAACGCACGCTTGAAAATATCGGTCCTGCAATGTTTACTCTGAGGAAGCACGGTAAAGAGTCTCTGCCTCTGCGCAGGGGAATGGCTTTCCTAGTAGCTTTCTACCTCGTACGGGAAAATTGGGAGACCCGCCTCAAGCTAAAAGCTGTAAGAGGTGGTTTGCTCAGCGACAGTCTCATGTCTCTACTGTCTGAGCGCGCTATCGAGCAGGCTACGCTTGAAATCAAGGAGTTGCCCACCGCTCAACGCTTAGCCTACGAAGAAAGCATACCTCCGTTGGTAGCTGAGACTGCCCTAGCGACGTTCGGAGAAAAGGCTTCGAGGAATGTCTTGAGGTCGTTAAATCGAAGGCACGTGTGGATAAGGGTGGCTGAACCCGGCTTGATCGACCGCGTCAAAGAGTACTTGTCGGGGCGCGGTTTTTCTGTGAAGATAGACGAGGATACCCAATCACTGCTGTCAGTAGAGTTGAATGCGGATGATCCCTTACCGCAGCTCCCAAAGGGCGCGGTCTACCAGGATAAGGCCAGTGTAATCGCCGTGGAAGCGTTTCTATCGCTCAACCCCCGCGGCCTCATTGCCGACTTAGCTGCAGCTCCCTGCCTTAAGTCCTCTATCGTCTGCAACAAGGCAAGAGAGGCTGAGATCATAGCCGTAGATGTGTCTCAGAAGAGATTGCCATCATGCAGGAGCTTCATGGACTCATCTCGTTGCGTGTACGACCTCGTGTGCTCCGACGGGAGGTTCTTCCAGTCGAGGAAGCTTTTCGACGGCGTCGTCGTAGACGCACCGTGTACTAACAGCGGCGCAATCCCGCGGGACCCGGGTCTTAGGCTCGCCCTCTGGGATCTGAGCCGGAGCGATCTGGAGAAAATAAGCCAGACCCAGGTTCTCTTGCTTAGGAATGCTCTGAAGTTATCTAAACCTCGCGCCCCAATACTTTTCTCTACGTGCTCGATCTTTCCAGAGGAGGGTGAAAAGGTTTTGGCAAAGCTGGAGAAAACCTTCAAGCCCTTGAAGCCCATGCTCCCTCCGAGCCTCGAGAGCAGGCTGATCAAGCCCTGCGATGGGTGCTACAGGCTTTACCCCCACCTCCACCGGACAGACGGCTTCTTTTTCTCAACAATCACAAGGACAGTTTAAAAGCCCGCACGCCATCAGAGGGTGTGTGGTCGTGGAACTTAAGCCTTGCCTGGTAGTAACGACCCACCTAGGCCTCGAGAGAGTGGCCGCAAGCCGGATAAAGGAGGAGTTCGGCGTCGAGGCTGAGCCCATGCCCGGAGGTTTTCAAGGGCTCATCATCGTGTACTGCCAGGGATTCGATGTGGACCTGTTGACGAAAGAGCTCTCGTCGCGAGTAGTAGAGGCCGAAAGAGTTCTCCCGATTTACCGGGCTGTAAAGGCAGACTTGGAAGAGATATGCGAGGCTGTGAGGAGCCTTGCTCCACAGGTGCTGGGTGAGTCGGAGTCCTTCGCGGTTCGCACCGAACGCAGAGGGCATCATAGCTTCACCTCTATAGATGTGAATGTCAAAGCGGGGGCGTGCGTGCAGAGCGTGAGAGGCAACCCCGTCGATCTCGAAAACCCCGACAAGATCTTCTGGGTTGAAGTACTGGGAGATACCGCCTACGTCTCCGTAACCCCGGGGTCAGTAGTCTTCAGGAAAAGCTACGATAGGAAACCGAACGTTCTAGTGCACCTTAGAAAAATAGTGATAGGTCAAGTCCCGTACCTCGCTGACGCCGAAGCCTCCTACAAGGTCGGAGTCCGCATAGGTAGGGCTGTTCAGTCCTTCGAGGTAAAGGAACTCGTCATCACACCATATACTCCTGTCGATGCCCGGCCGCTAGCTGGCTTCATCAGAGGTGTGCTTGAAGGCATAGATTCTCGTTACAGCATACAGACGCGCAGCTACAGTAGGAAAGTCCATAGGGTGCCGGTGAACCTCTTCGACCTTTACCAGCTAGTAAGGGATTACCGCGAGCGGAACATTCCTATCATCGCCACGTCCACCAAAGGCAGGTACGTCGGCGAGGTCAAGCGAGATGTGCGGAGAATTTTCGAGAATAGCGACAAGGTCCTAGTGTTGATCGGGTCGCGTGAAGGACTCCCGACAGGCGTGCTCCGCTTCTCGGACTTAGTGATAGACGTCCTGCCGGGAGTCACCTTAGCGACCGACGTAGCCGCGCCGTCTATTTTGACGGCCATTGCGGGGGTCCTCGCGGAGGAGAGTAATGACTGATCCACGACTTACTTTCGCTTGACTAGAATGAAGCTTGGCTGTAATATCCGCTCGCTTTTGCATCGGGGACACCTGCTAGGCTTGCGCGCGCTCTCGAGGCTTGTGAAAACGTACCCGCAGTCGCGGCAAACGGGGGGTTTCATGGCGATAAAGGCGCTGTTATTTGTTGCTCTTCTGATAGTCTTAGCCGCGTGGTTTATGTCGTCGAGTAGCCTTTTCGCGTCGGAGCTCCTGAGGGAGAGCATTTGGAGAAGATCGTGGAGAGTGAACTCTACGCCAGGGTTACTGAGAAAAATCTCCACTAGTTTCTCGCGAGCTGTCTTTTCCTCACTCGTTATTGATCACAGGTCTGAACTTAATGCCGTACTCTATTATCCCTTTCTCTCCCTGTTCTCTGTATCTTCTGAAGACAGCCTCTACCCTCATCCCCTCGTGTACTTCATCCGGCTCAACGTCAGTTATCTGCGCGGGAACGAGTGTTCCATCGTCTAGCCTCACTAAAGCAACGACGTAGGGCGCTTGGCCCACGAACTCCGCGGGCGGCGACCTCACAATGCTGAACGTCTCGATGACCCCGGTCTCCGGCAGCTTCCTCGGCTCGACGTTATCAGAGCCGCAGACAGGGCAGCTTCGCCTGTACGGGTAGAAGGTCTTCCCGCAGTCCTTGCAAGCACCCCCTATCAACCTGTACTTCGTTACCCTTTCACGCCAAACCCTTGGAACACTCCTCATGTACGCCACTCTACCTCACCCTTCTCACGATGTTAACCACAACCGTCCCCCCAACACCCCCGACGTTCTGAGCTAAGCCCACTTCCGCGTCGGGGACCTGGTTGGCTCCCGCCTCCCCCCTTAGCTGGGTGACTAGGTCGTATACCTGGTAAACCCCAGTCGCGCCGACCGGGTGACCTCTAGCCTTCAAACCTCCCATAGTGTTCGTGGGGAGGTCACCATCCCTCTCGAGTTGACCCTCCTTGAGGAGTTTCCACCCCTCGCCTTTACGGGCGAATCCAAGATCCTCCAAGTGTATCACGCCTAGCACTGTGAAGGCATCGTGGACCTCGAGCAAGTCCACATCCTTGGATTCAATGCCGGCTTGCTTAAAAGCGGAGCTCTTGGCCTTCACCGTTGCCGCCAGGGTTGTGAGGTCGGGCCTGTCGTGAAGGCTAAGTATGTCTGTGGCTAACCCGCTCCCCGCGAGCTCGATGAGTACGTCTTTCCCGATTCTCTTGGCCTTTTCCTCGGAGCATAGAACCAGCGCCGCGCTCCCGTCCCCGAGAGGAGCGCTCTCCAAGAGCCTTATCGGGTCTGCGACGGGGGGCGACCTCAGGACCTCATCGAGGGTCACAGGCTTGGGGAACTGGGCTAGAGGATTGTTCGCTGCGTACCTGTGGTCGTGGACTGCGAAGAGAGCGATGTCTTCCTGCTTAACGCCGAACTTCTTCATGTACGTTCTGTAGACGAGGGCGTTAAGGGCTACGAACGAGAAACCCGCGAAAGCCACGTACTCCTGGTCTTCAGCCATTATCAGTGCGCTCGTAGCGTCACTGGTTGTGGCATCTGTGAGCTTCTCCACTCCAACCGCCAGCACGCAGTCGTAGACACCTGACTTTACCGCTAGGTAGGCGCTATGAACGGCTGCCCCGCCGCTGGCGCAGGCTGCCTCGACTTTATGCGCAGCAACACCCGGTATTCCAAGCCACGTTGCGAGCAGGGAGCCAAGGTGCTCCTGCCCTTGAAGGTAGCCGGATGACATGTTGCCCACGAACACCGCCTCAATGTCGCGTTTTGAGAGGCCGGCGTCCTGGATGGCTTTCCTCGAGGCATCGGTCATTAAGTCGCGGAGTGAGAGGTCCCAGTGTTCGTCTATTTTTGTGGCACCAATGCCAACGATAAATACTCTGTTACCCATTTAGACCACCCCGTGGATATACCTCCTGTACCTCAGATAGTAGGCGTAATCTACGAGCTTTTTCCTTGAAAGGTAGTGGGAAACTTTGGGCGCCAGGTTCCTTCTAGCCTCAATGCCCTCCTCTACGACTATACTAAGGGCGTCGGAGCCTGCACCGCTGCCGAAGGAAACTACGAGTATCCTCTCGCCTGGTTTAGCGTGATCCAGCACGTTTGCTAGGCCGATCAGCGACGCGGCAGCGTAAGTGTTGCCGATCTCCCCTGAGAGCAGGCCCAGTCGCAGCTGTTCCTCCGTGAACCCCAGCATCTGCGCCGTCCTCTGCGGGAACTTCACGTTGGGCTGGTGGAACACAACGTAGTTGAAGTCGCTGGGCTTTAACCCCGTCTCCTCCATTAAGCCTCTAGCGGCGCTCTCTATGTGGTGGAAATACGCCGGGTCACCGGTGAACCGGAAGGTGTGCATTGGAAACCTCTCACCCTCCCGACGCCAGAAATCCGGTGTATCGGTCACGTAGCTGTAAACATGCTCGATTGTCGCTACCGACTCCCTCGAGAGAGGACCTAGGACGTAGGCTGCTGCCCCGGCGGCAGCTGTGTACTCGAGCTCGTCCCCGGGTCTGCCTTGGGCTGTGTCGGTGCCAATGCCCATGCCGTACTTTATCACTCCAGCTGAAACTAGGGCTGCAACGCTGATCACAGCAGTGGTTCCCGCCTTGCAGGCGAACTCCATGTCTATGCCGTAGAGCTTCCTCGAGAATCCCAGGGCCTCGGCTATCACCGTGGCCGACGGTTTAACGGCATAGGGCGGGCTCTCAGATCCGATGTAGAGCGCCTCTATGAGGGAGGGTTCGATGCCTGCCCTCTTCAAAGCGTTTTTCGCGGCCTCGTACGCGATGGTTAATGAGTCCTCGTCGGGTCCTGGGAGGCTTTTAGCCTTCACAGGGGCTTTCTCCCCACCCTTGGTGTGCACCCTCGCAATCTCTTTTGCCTCAATCCTGTAAATGGGGATGTACGCCCCGTAGCCGTAGATTGACGCCAGTCCTTTCATTTCGCGTCAGAGGGGTAGAAGACGGGGGTGGTATAATAATTTTTACGCTTGTTGTTCTTCTATACGTTGTTTGACGAAATTCTCCGGAGATCCTCGATTATCTGTATGCTACTGCTTGTTCCTATCCGGTCTGCCCCCAGGAGGTAGAAGTACAAAGCTTGTAGACCAGTCCTAATACCTCCTGCAGCTTTTATGCGCGTCGATGTCCCAGAGACGGCTTTCCGAATAATCAAGATATCCTCGGGTGTAGCACCTCGTGGTCCGAAACCCGTAGACGTCTTAACAAAGTGCACACCTACTTTAGCAAGCTCCCTGGAGACATCGTATATCGTTTTGCTGTCGAGGAAACCTGTCTCGATGATCACCTTGAGAACCCCACCATACTCTCTGGTTACTTCCAGGAGGCGTTTAGCCTCTTCCACGGCCTCCGCCACCATACCACTCCTCAGCATGGAGACGTTAATAACGGCATCAACCTCGTCAGCGCCGCTTTCGAAGGCCTTCCTAGCCTCCCTTTCTTTGACTTCGGCGGGCGAGTTCCCGTGCGGGAAGGAAACCACCGTTGCCACCTTTACACTCTCACCCACGACGCGTCTAGCCCTGCTGACGAAAAAAGGTGGAACGCAGCAAGCGTAGAAGCCGTACTGAACTGCCTCCAGGCACGTCCTCTCTAAATCCTGGAGAGTAGCCTCGGGCCTTAGATTTGTGTGGTCAATCACCCTAGCCACGGTCTCAACAACATCTTCAACGTCACGTACACTTCTGGCGAGAATCCTCTGCATAAGTGGTTAATACCTCGCTTTCGATCATAAATTTAGTGATACGCCTTGCTGTGGCGAGTGCTTGCAAGGGTGCTTGGCGTCTACAGATTGTACGAGTACCTGCTCGAGAAGGAAGTGAAAAGCGGCGACATCCCAAGGCACGTTGCATTCATCCTTGATGGCAACAGAAGGTGGGCTAAATCGAGAGGGCTTCCACCTTGGCTGGGGCACCGCTACGGCGCCGAGAAAGCTGAGGAGGTTCTCAGGTGGTGCTACGACTTAGGGGTGAAGACTGTAACGCTCTACGTGCTATCGACGGAGAACCTGATGAGGCGGAGCAGGGAGGAGGTTGAGGAGATAATCAAGTTGCTAGAGGAGAAAATCGAGGAGCTGAAGACCTCCGGGGAGGTTGAGAAGCGCCGCGTCCGCGTGAAGTTCATCGGTGACAAGGCCTCCCTGCCCCCAAGCCTCCTATCTAAGATTGAGGAGCTGGAAAGATACACAGCGGAGTTTTCAGAGAGGTTCTTAAACATCGCGGTGGCGTACGGTGGAAGAAGAGAGATCGTCGATGCTGTGAGAAGGCTCATCATGGACGTGCAGGCAGGTAAGTTGTCGGTGGAGGACATAAACGAGGAGGTCTTCCAAAGGTACCTCTATACAGGCGACCTGCCTTACCCTGACCCAGACTTAGTGGTCAGGACGAGTGGGGAGGAGAGGATAAGCAATTTCCTGCTGTGGCAGATAGCTTACTCGGAGCTGGTTTTCCTAGACGTCCTGTGGCCGGAATTCAGGAAGATTGACCTTCTTCGCGCCATAAGGGTGTACCAGTCGAGGCAACGCAGGTTTGGTAAGTGATCGCGGGCACTCGTACACGTTAGTTTTTTTAAACGCTGAGTGGGGCTAGAAGGTGGTGGATGTGTCGTACAACATATACCAGTTCAACAGCTTTGAAGATTTACTAAAATACGTTGAAGCCCAGATAGCGAGCATACAGGACACGCTTCAGCAACTTGAGCAAAGGTACGAAGTGGTGCGCGTCAGGGCGGAGCGCATGAAAGCCCTGGAGAGAGTGCTGGAGGACCTCCTGGGGGAGAAGCTGTCCTCGCTCAACGAGATCGACTACATGGGATTAAAGGTTGTGGTTAACGCGCGGGCCGTTGACGAGCTGAACGTGCTCGAGGAGACTATAGAGTCGCAGAGGGAGTCGCTGGAAGCTCTCGCACGCATTAGGGAAGTGCTTCACAAGCTCGGGAGCTCCCTGTCATCTGGTGAAGAGCTGGCTGGGATCTCGATACTCGTTCAGACACTCAACGGAATACCTGTCAGGATACTTTTGAAGGAGACTGAGTAGCGATGAGAAGGCTCCTGCTTATATCAACACTGCTACTGGTTTTCCTCGCTCTTCGTCCCGCAATCTCAGCCCCCGTGTACAATTACGAGGTAAGAACGTTCAGGTCAGTGATAGAGTCCTTTCTGCCGGCGGGAGAGAGCGTCTACGTCGCGTTCTCAAACGGCACAGTGGCGCTGATCGACTACAGCACGGGGCGGGTCACCTCAGGGGTGATCAAGCCTACAGGGCTGGATAGCGTTGGGATGTTCTACAGCGGCTCCTCTCTGGTGGTCGTGGACTCATTGGGCCTCATAGCCATTTTGGACCCCTCCACGCTGAACGTACTTTCCTCTATGAGCGCCATTTCGAGAAGCGACGAGATGTATGTCCTCCGCGCGGCATTAAGCGGGGACGGCCGATTTCTAGCACTAGACGTAATGTACACCTACAAAGGCGCTAGGCTAGAAAGGCTTGTGATCGTAGACCTCCTCAAGGGGTCGAGGATATTTGAAAGAGATGTCAACTCCAACGACGTCCTGTGCAAGGTTTTCTCCTTAGACTTCTATGGGAACTACCTGGTAGCCGAGACAATCGATACTCTATGCGAGCTATGCCAGCTCACAGACAACAAAATCGAAGTCTATAGTGTTTCGCCTAACGGGGTTGTGAAAGTAGCTTCGTTTCAGACGGGTTTGACCATCAAAGCCGTTGGTGAGGGCTACGTGCTGGCGCAACAGGTGAAGTCTGAAAACGGCCAGCACAGAACCCTCGTCCTGTCACTGCCTGATCTGAAGGTGGTTTCAGAGAAGATGGCGCAGCAAGCAGTGCAGATAACCCCTATCGGGAGCAGGTTCGTGGTCGTATTCCAGGACGGCTCTGTGAACTACTGTGATGTATCTCTGAGCTGCTCTCAGGTGTTGAAGGTCCCGACTCAACGCAGTATAGGGGTTTTCGCGCGGGACACTATAGCTGTTTTCACGGTGAGCAGTGTTTTCGTCTACGCTACTGACTACAAAAACCCGCCTACGCTTACCGCCAGCTACCGCATTGAGTGGCCCAGTGTCTCCTGGGATCCTGTAGATGGAAAGGCTTCGGGTAGCATTTGTGCGGCTAAGTACGGGAACAGCTTCCTTGCGGTCGTATACCCGCTTCGCACCTCCACGATCCACCTCAGGGTTCTGGATCAGGACGGGAACCCTCTCGACGGCGCAAGCGTGACCTTGGTTGGTAGCTCGGGTACCTATAGCGCGGTCACAAACTCCTCAGGGTGGGCAAGCCTTAAAGTTCTCCCGGGTAACTACTCTGTGGAGATACTCCGAAAGGGGTTCTCGGAGAATAATTTCCCGCTCACGATCAATCAGCCGACAATGTTTCTGGAGACGAGGATGGTGAAGGAACCACCGAAAAGGTATACTTTGACTGTAAACGTCGTAGGCGACAACGGGAAACCGTTACCCGGAGCAAGGGTCACGATTGAAGGCCCAGAGTCCTACGAGTTGCTAACACCGGCATCAGGAACCCTTTCCGTGGAGTTGCTGAGGGGGAACTATACCGTGAAGGCCGAAGCCCCCCTCTATACTCCTCAGACTATCCGCTTCGAGCTCAAAGAGCAGGGTGGAAATCTGACGTTAGTATTGAAGAAGAAATTCTTTAACCTGACAGTCATCTCGGAGGCAAACTTATCCGTTACGCTGAAACTCGTAGGGGTCGGCGCCGCAGATAGCGCCATCGAGGTTAAGACGAAGGGAGAACCTGTAACTCGTATAAAGCTTGCGGCCGGAAGCTACATTGTAACGCTGATCGACTCGCCTAAGGGCTACAGTTGCCGCTTGAACACTACCACTGTCGAGTGGCGCGATACCACCGATCAGGCCCTGCTGGTAAACTGTTCTCCCGTGAAAGCTGAAAACAGGGCAAGCTTGGCGGAAATCATCGAGAGTGTCAGGAGCGAGGTGCAACTAAGCCGCAACGTATCAAAAACCATATCCCTTGGCACCATCACTCTGTACAACGGCCAGCTGCTCGACCTCGCTTCACTATCCCGGGAGAGAACGCTCGTCGTCGAGCTCTTCTACACGCAGTGCACGGGGTGCAAGTACATGATACCGCTCCTCAGAAGCCTGTCGCAGAGAAACGACACCGTCGTGATCTCCCTTACGGTTTCGCCCTCTGATACACCCGAAATCCTGAGGAGGTACATGCTCGACAACAACATCACATGGTACATCGGCAGGGACGACGTGCAGCTCGCGAGCCAGGTCAACGCTACGTCTTTTCCAACAGTTCTAGTAGTCAAGGAGGGGAGTATCGTCTTTATGGGTGTGGGTTCGAAGCGCGAGCTCGAAGAGTTAGCGCGTGCACCGAGCTTGATTAGCCTTGAGAGTTTGGTGGCCCCAGAAACCTTAATAATACTCGGCTGTGCACTCATCCTTGTCACTCTTGCAGTAGGTGGTGGAGGTGCCAAGGAGAAAGGACAAGTTGAAGAGAGTGATATCTGGCCTTATAGTAGCCATATTCATTCTCTCCATACTGGCCTACGTGGCGATTACACTTAAACCGTAACTAAGAATGCTCCCTTCTTAGTTTCCCCTCATTTCTTGCCCTGCTCGACTCACGGCTTCCTTACTCCCAACCGGTGAAGGAAGAGGTTACGGGAGAGTGTCTAGACAAGCGTTTGGGACTCGAGCTTGCTATAATCGCAGCATGTTTGATGTTAAGGTAAGCTGGAGAGCGAAAAAGGCTTTACTGCTTTCAGCCTAAGAGCTTGAGGCTGAGTAGCTCCGCTCCTCTCTAATACCTCTCTTTCTCAGCCGCTCCTTTTTGGCAAACCTACTCGAGCACAGCGCGAGTAGGGAGTGTGACCGCGGCGTCACATGCTGAAGTCCGCTGGGGCAACCACTCACAGGGGAACCCATGACACCTCGAAGAGGGGATCTCGAAAAGTGAGGAGGGTAGCTGAGCCAAGGCGCGGCCAGCTGTCAGACGGGGCATCTTAAGGGTAGGCCCAGCGCTGCAGTGATGACGGTTGCTACAACAGGGACAGTTAAGTTATCTTCCGGCGAGATGAACTCTGTTACTGTTACAATGATTGACGTCGCAACTGCTTGCATAGTGCCGCCTCCGAATAAAAGCAGGAGTGAAAGGTACACGAGAAGGGCTATGACCTCTCCTTCTAGAGTTTTACCTTTTCTCCAGAGAAGGAGGCTTGAGATCGACGCCACCGCGTCAACGGCTGCCAAGGCAACGATACCGTAGAAGGTGTGACAAGGGTCTATTAGGAGGCTCACAACGGCACCTATCATACCGTACAGCAGACCGACGTAGCCCTCTCTCTTCTCGTAATCTCTCTCAAGCAGGGAGAGTTGCTTCTCGATGAAGCTGTGGAACTCGTCTATTGCCTCCTCGAGCACCGTGAAGGGCGTTCGAACCCTTTCACCAAAGCTGTCGATGAACCTGTGGAGTTCTCTTGAAAAATCTTCCAGCTCGGTTTTGGGCTTGAACCTTTTCACGACGATGCTGTTGAGGAGGGCCGCTGCCAGCAACCCTAGGGAATAATAGATGTAAACACTTAGGAAGCTCGGTAGCGGGAAGAAGAACGGGTAAAGAAGCAGGAAGCTCAGAGCCAGGTGCACGAGCTTACGGTAGAGCTCACGCTCCACGAAGGACAAACTAAACCGCCTCGAGAGTGTAGGATATAGCTTTGAAACCCGAGCTGACCAACTTTTTCACGAGCTGCGAATCCATGTTTAGAGAACCTTCTTTGTAGAGCACGTACTCTGCGCTTATCTTCATCGAATCCGCCCCGCCGGAGGTTATCTCCCAGAACACGTGGGCTTTCTTATCAACTGAGAAGATTTTCATGATGAGGCATAGCCTATGGCTCCCCACAGCGTCGTTGCACGAGAAAAGGTACTCGCTAAATGGGGTGAGCGCCTCGTTCCTCCTGGAGCCGTAGAACTCTATGACCCTGTCCTTAGGAACCTCGAGGATCTTCGACCCGCCTGATGAGAACACGTCCTTAAAGACCCTTGTGACGATAATGTCCAGGAAGTCTTCAAGGGTAAGGTTGTCCTTGAGTGTGTAAAAGGGAATCTTCACCTCCCTCCTCTCGACAAGAGCCCCTGTTGACGCGTCCCTGAAAGACAGAAGAGCCCTGTAGGGCACGCCACTAACCCTTGCGAACTTCAAATCGGCTTTGTGCGCGCACTTTCTGCAAAGAGCCCACTTCTCAGGAATGTGGACTACTCGGCCGCACCCGCTGCACTTCTTCCAGACACCGTTGATGAACCTCCACTCGACCCTTACATCTCCGTTGCCCGAGACGTCTATGTACGCGTAGTTGCCTATCGGCTCACCGGTCTTAAGGAGCCTGTCAAGCCTAGCCACGTTGACGTAGACGGTGCCGTTATGCTCCACCTCAAGGCCTCCGAAGCTATGGCTGTGACCGAAGATGTGGACGCGGGGTCGGTAGTGGTCGATGAGGTAATTTATCTCCACCACACCCGCATGGGGCGAGTGGTGGTAGCTGTCAATAACCTTCCCGCGGTCCAGAATGCTGAAAGGGGGGTAATGCGTCACGAGCACAACAACCCTCGTCTGCCTCTCGAGCTTGAACGGCTCCACCCTTCTCCCGTGCCCCACCAATGCTATGTCGCCGAAGTAAACAGGGCCTGTAGCGTCGAGGTCGAACACCTGTTGCGCGTTACACTCCCGCTCAACGTCCCAGTTACCCTTAACGTAGTATACAGGTTTCTGTAAGCTCTTAGATACCTTGCTGAGTATCCTGCACATGCTTCCAGGCCTTTGAGGGTTCCCGATGTCTCCAGCGGCGACAACCACGTCATAGGAAACATTATCTCTCCTCGCCCATTCTATGAACTGGTCCACAATGTCCTCCTTGCCGTGGACATCAGAGACCGCGAGCATCCTGAGCTTAGCCATATCTTGAACACCGGATCGCCATGCATGGACGCGAAGAATACGAGCCCCAGCTTATAAAAATGCTCACCGCGGGGCCGGGCTTTGCTCTCGCACTCCCTGGGAAAAGTTAATAAACCCATCACGCAAACACAGGTTGAGCCCCGGTCGTCTAGCCCGGTCAGCCTGCACGAGGGCCGAGAGGATACGGCGTGAACGGCCGGCCTCAAATTGGCCTCTCGAGCCAAAGATCCCGGGTTCAAATCCCGGCCGGGGCACTCCACCCCGCACTTGATTGCTACCTGTTACGTGAAGTCGCCGTAGCCGATCATGTAGACAACCGACGGAAAGCCCCGCCTCGCGCCTCTAAGAAGGCGAAAAGCTGATAAGAGCCCCCGGAATGATAGTGGGTAGCCCCGGTAGCTCAGACTGGTGGAGCGTCGGCCTCGTAAGGTTTAGGTGTTCCGGGGGAGCCGAAGGTCCCGGGTTCGAATCCCGGCCGGGGCTTTTCTGCGCGCGTTACTACGAAAACGTTTTTTTGAGGCCTAGCCTAATAAAGCGCGTGAAGTCTTCGTTCATCTTCGTCCTGCACTTCCACCAGCCTGTGGGGCAGAAGCACAGCATTATGCACAGAGTTCAGAGCAACAGCTATGAGATGCTCCTAGAGGTCCTGGAAGCCTTTCGGGATCTGCCGCTGACCCTGCACTTTAGCGGCCCGCTTCTAATGCACTGGCGGAACCTCTACCCAGACTTTCTCGAGAGGTTGAGGAAAGTTCTGGAGTCAAGCAGGTTTGAAGTTCTCGGAGGGACATACTCCGAAAGCATACTCGCTTTACTCCCCTGGGAGGACAGAGTAGAGCAGCTGAAGCGGGGAAGAGCGCTTGTGATAGAGACTCTGGGGGTGGAGCCCCAGGGCGCATGGCTCGCTGAGCGGGTTTGGGATCCCACTCTTCCACCAGCAATTAGGGAAGCCGGCTACCAGTACGTCATCCTCGACGATGAAGTCGGCTACAGGTCTGGCTTATGGAAGGACGATACGCATGTAGCGCTTTTAACGGAGTACGCGGGTCAAAAGGTCGGTGTGTTCTTCATAGACACGAAGATCAGGTACATACTGCCTTGGCGCCCCCACGCGGAGGTCCTCGACTACATAAGAAGTTTTCAGGATAGCGGTGGGTCAAGGTACGTGCTCTGGGGGAGCGACGCGGAGAAGTTCGGGGAGTGGTGGCCCCGCGATCAGGCGGAACCCTGGCTAAGATTATTCCTCACGTACCTGATGCAAGACAACTCCATACAGACACTCACCCCCTCCATGTACCTGAAGAGGCACGGGTACTCCGGGCTGGCCTACTTGGGGCCTTGGAGCTACGACAAGATGATGGAGTGGAGTGGAGGGTACTTTCCCAACTTCCTCAGAAAGTACCGAGAGTCCAACAACATGCACAAGAAAATGCTGTATGTTAAGGAAAAGCTGTCAAAGCTTAAAGCACCCCAGGAGGCGTGGGAGAGCTACTACTTGGCGCAGTGCAACGACGCGTACTGGCACGGGCTCTTCGGCGGCACCTACATCCCGGCTCTCAGACAGGCTGTGTTCGAGCACTTGATCAGGGCCGAGCGTATAGCTGAGGAGATGGGAGCATACTTCGTTGGCTCGTGGTACCGCGTAAAGGAGCTGGACTTCGATTACGACGGCAAAGACGAGCTCATATTGGAAACACCGCACTCTAACCTGTACCTGAAGCCGGACGACGGCGGAACGCTCTTCGAACTGGACCTCAAGGCGGACGGAAAGGAGCACAACCTGATAAACACTATGACTCGCTACGCGGAGCCCTATCTCCAAGGCGTTCAGGGCGCGAACCCCGACTGGTATCGCCGCGTCTCGTTCAGAGAGCACATCTGGAGACGGGATACTAAGCTGTCGGACTGGATTAGCAACGCTCCATTCGTCGACGTGAGCGACCTCGCACTGAGAAGGTACATAGTAGAGTACGTTGGGGAGGGGAAGGTCGTCCTCTCCGCAGTGGGTCGGGACTGGAGCGTGAAAAGCCAGCCTGCACGGATACACGTTACGAAGGTGTATGAAGCGGATAACGAGGGCCGCGCTCTAAAGGTTTCCTACTATTGGAGAAACCTAGAGAAAAAGTTCATCGATCCGAGAATATCGATAGAACTGTCGATAATGCCACGGCTTTCCTACGCTGAGGACAAGGTGCCTGCGTACACTGTGGACGATGTTTCGAGGAGAAGTGTGAGCGAGAGGTTCGAGAGCCCCTGGTCCAGGACTATAAGGGTGCAATCGGACGGTGCGCCCGAGATAGTCATCGAGAGCTCCAAGCACGCTGAAGTATGGATAGCACCCATTGAGAGCACGTCCAGGACTGAGAGAGGCCTGAAAAGCGAGATACAAGGTCTAGGCATAGTGTTCAACCATGCTGTGGCCTTGAACCCTGGCGAGTCCTTTGAGACGCAGGTGGTTCTGCGTTGGCTCTAAACGTCTGGATGCTCACATTTGAGGCCACACCCTTCGTCAAGGTTGGAGGGCTAGCTGAGGTTCCTACAAACCTCTGCGCATCCCTGGCGGGGAAAGGGGTTAGCCCCGTCATAATTCTGCCTGCCCACTCGCCCAGCATCGACCCAGCGTCAGAGACCGCAGAGCTGAACGTCCAAGGGAAAAGCTATGTGTTTGAGAAAACAGCGCATGGTAACGTTTCTTTCATTAAGGTTCACGGCGGCTTTTTGGACGACCCGCGCGTCTACGCGGACGACGTATTAGAGGGCAAAATTATAGACTTCACCACTGCTTTCTCGCTCCTCCTTGCAGAGAAGGAAAGGCTGGGGTTAGCGGAGCCCGACATCATACACTTCCACGACTGGCACTCCGTACTCCCGCTCCTTAAGGCGAAGGAGCACCGCGGGACCCGAGCGAAGCCTGCGCTCATCTATCATGTTCACCTGCTAGTGAGGAAAAAGCTGGATAAGACTCTCTTTGAAAAGGTGGGCCTCCACCTCGACTGGCCTCACACAGTCTACCTGAATGGTAGGTATATAGAGCTCCCTCTACGCGAGGTTTACGAGAGGGCAAATGGAGTCGCTGAAAGGATAGGATTAGCGGAGGCAGATAAGCTGGTGACCGTGAGTAAATCGTTCCTTGAGGAAGACCTTCAGTCAGCTCTCGGGGAGGACGTCCTAAGCCGAGGAACATTCGTTTACAATGGTACGGACTGGAGCTACGAGTCACTATACCGCGAGGTTCTATCCCTGCATGGGGAGAAGCTCCGCGAGCTCTACGGGTCGAGCCTCAGCAGGCTTGAGCTACGCAGATACCTGCTTCTCCATGCTATGGGCAACTTGCCGACAGGCGAACCAAAGCTCCAGGACGACAGGCTGAGAAACTATATCGCTGAGAGGGTTGCCCCACCTTTAAGAGACGACCTCAGGGTCGAGGCGTTCCGTTTCGACGGGCCTCTGCTGATAACCACCGGCAGGCTCTCGCGCCAGAAGGGCTTTGACGTGCTTGCCGAGGCAGTGGAGCTCCTACTGAAGGACTTGGGCGAGACTAGGGTAATCTTCTTGGTGCTACCTATCTGGGGCGGTGAAAGCTACGTAGACCTCTTGGTTAACCTCTCTCGGGAGTATCCTGGAAACGTCAGAGTGATCTTCGGCGTCGCCCCCTCGATTTACAAACTCGCCCATCTTTCAGCGGATGTCTTCGCGGCCCCGTCGAGATGGGAACCCTTCGGCATCATGGCTGTGGAGGCGATGGCTGCCGGATGTCCAGTCGTTGCCTCAAGAGTTGGAGGTTTGAAGGAGACTGTTACCGATATACGGAAGTTCGGGATCAAAGGCACAGGGTTGCACGTTGAGCCCGGGGATCCTTACGAGTTAGCAGATTCTCTGCGAGACATGCTGGCGTTCATGGAGGCATCCAATCAAGGCCAGCTCGAAAAGTACCTCGGAAAGATCGGTGACGGAAGGCTCGCAGACCTGCTTGAAAACTACATAGATGCTGGTGAAATAATTCGGAAGAACGCGATAGACAGGGTTGAATCCTACTTCACCTGGGAGAAATCCGCAGAGAAACTACTGGCAGTTTACAAGGAGGTGCTCCGCTAGATAGAGCGGAGAATCTCCTCGAGAGCCTTCCGCACGTTCTCAAGCTTCCTCTCAAGCTCTTCAACTCTCTTCCTCAGCTCTTCAACCTGGCTTTGAGACGCTGCTCCTAGGATCGGGATGTCGAGCCTGCCTCCGCTTTGTAAGAGCTTCTCGTATGTTTCCTTCACCAGCTTACCGGCCTCCGTTTTGGCCGCGAGGTGGTTTCTTATAGTCGCCTCGGTTCTCCCAAGTTCCTCCGCGATTTTAACTATGGAGTAGCCTGCGCGCTCCCGGGCAAGAGCTCCTGCGGCAACCACGAGGCTGTCAAGCCACGTGAGTTTGTCCTCAGCATTCCTGATGGCGTCGATGACTTCAGGTCTAAGCAGAGTGCCGAGGATAAGGGATAGCTCGAGCCTCCTCACGTCCTCTTTTCCAACAGGCTTGAGGGGTATTTCACTCATACGAACCTCCCGCCTCCACCTTATAGGTAGCGCCCCTCAATTTAACTATTTTGTCACTGTACACGACGATCCCTTTATCCGTTATCTCGAAGGGCCTCCGCCTCATATCATGCTTTGTTCCGCGCATCTTCCATATGATGAGAGATCGAACTAGCTCCCCGTCGATTTCGTCGAGGTCGAGCCTAACGATGCCATCTACGGCGTGCTCTACGCCTGGCCCTCCAAACCCTCTTTCAGTGACGCTCACTTGCGAGACGAACAGGGATGTTGCCCCTAAGCCTGAGAGGACCCTCTTAAGCTGCATGAGAACGGAGCGCGCCATCGCAGGTCTCGTGAGGTACAGCGTGGAAACCGAATCAACCACAACTCTTTCAGCTTTAACGTCGCGTATCGCCTGCCTCACCACGTCTATCAGCTCACCAACGTCATCCACGCTCTTAACGACGTAGCGCTCCCTTTTCGCCGCCTCGCCGATCCCTCCAGTGAAAGCGTCAACGATCGCGAACTTACCCTCGTCTTCGAATCTTCGCACGTCCCAGCCGAACGAGGCCATGTTTCTCCGTATTTGAACAGGGTGCTCTTCTAACGCTACTAGCACGCCTGCCTCCCCGTTTGACAACCCGTAGAACAGGTACTGCTGGGAGAATATGGTTTTACCTGTTCCAGGTCCCCCCGAGAGCAGAACTATGTTTCGTTTCGGTATGCCGCCGTAGAGGAGCTCGTCGAAGCCAGGAATACCGGTTTTTATTTTTTCAATAACACTCATTTACAATCACCCAAGTATTCTTTCTCTGCCCAAAATATTAAACCTTTTTTACCGGATTTGTTCGATAAGTGGCGGAATGAGATTGTAAAGAGTTGCAAGAGCAACCTTCACGTTTTCAGCGCGGTACATCGCCTCGTAGTAGGCCTCGTAGAGAGACCTCTCGATGAACCAAGGAACCACTAGCCTAAAGATGTCCGTCTGCGACGACCCGGGCAGAAGCCTTTTGTCCACACTTCTCCGGTAGGCCTCCACGAGCCTCTCACTCACCTCACGCGACCACTCGCGCGCGAGCCGGACGCGAGGGTCGCTACCTCTAACGATTAAATTGAATGTTTCCTCACGATCTAGCCGCAAGCTACTCGACAGGGCGAAGAAGGCAATGTAAGAGACTCCTCTCAGCATTGAAGCTATATCGCGCACAGCTGGCTCAAGGTCCCGTTGAAACTCCGGCGGCCTGCCAGGCTCCCCCTCAAAGTCCACGAGGAAGAACCTATCCTTCTGCATCAGCATCTGGGAGAAGTGCAGGTCACCGTGCGTTCTAATGATCTTGCGTCCCAGCATTCCTCGATAACCATCTTCAACGAGGCGCTCAAAATCTCCTGTGAGCCAGTTACTCCACCCGAGCTCGCGGAGTCTCTGTCGGTAAGTGTTTACTCGCCGCGCCCATTTCTCAATATCGCGCGGCCCCGCTTCACGAGGGTAGCACCACTCTTCCCGGCACTCGAGCATTCTGTTGTGGAAAGAGGAGACGGTTGCGGCTACGCGCTCAAGCAAGTCCGCCGGGATCTCGCAATCCCCGCCAAGCGTGCTGATAAGGGAATTGTAGAGTACTGAGCCGGGGTCGATGCCCCCCTCGATGTACCGGGTCATAACGCCAAGCGGCTGGTCGCCGACAAAGTAGGAGAGGATGAGCTGGGGTGCAATACCCGTATCGCTCAAGTACTCCAGGAACGCCGGCTCGGGGTTGAAGCGCGAAGCCAACCTGTACCCCTTGAGAACGAATCTCTCGCCGCTCTCGGAAGACACAAGCGCGTGCGGGTTTGTAGCGTCCTCCGCTATCGAGCCGCGCACCCTTAAGGCTTGGCCTAGCACGCGTCCTTTGACTTTGATGGAATCGCAGTTGATTATTTTCTCTAGGAACTCTGGGCAGTACTCTGCTTCACAGTATCGCTCCCCGTTGTAGATAGCGCTATTCCTTGGAGAGCACGCGCACTTTTCGAGCGGTAGTACGTAGTTCACACCACCTATGCTAAACTCTAGGATATGCACGCCGTTGCACGCCGCCACATGGCGAGGATCAACGCGTACTGGCTCCTTTGCTCGTAACCATCTCTTATTCTCAAGGAGGAGCAAGCTCACTTCAGCCTCTCCCTAAGCTTCCTCATAGCCTCCTCGCTGCTTTCTCCACTTATAACCTCTACGTGCTCCGGCTTCCTCGAGAGGTCAGTAGGCACCCTTACGCCGACGATCAGGTGCTTCTCGCCTGTGTCCAGGGTTTTCCCGTAAGTGCTCAGCACTTCCTCACACACCTTCGCGGGGTCAGCGTCACGGGGGTAGACTGTGTAAACCACGAACCTCTGCGAGCCCTTCTCCAATAGCATCGGAACCCTCTTCTTCAAACCACTGAGGCTCGTTACTTCAGCATCAATATGCACCTTGTATCCCTGCGACGCCGCGGCGTCTGCAATCTTCCTGCTGAGGATCTGCCCGTAGATCTCCGCTAAGACGGTCCTCTCGACGGAGTACCTGTACACCTCCCTGTAAACGGCCTCCTTATGGTCGAAAACGGCGCCGCAGGAAAGGCACTCAAGGGAGGCTGAGGGAACGTTGAACGTGAGGCCGCAGCTCCTGCACCTGTAGGTTACGCCGATTATGACCCAATCTCTCCCCTGAGCGCCTAGGGGCCTTGAGCACTTGGGGCACAGCCTGTTCCCCCTCGTGTCCTTTGGGGCGCCCTCCAGTACGCCGATATAACCACACGGTACATGGCTGAAAAGAGTGTTTCTCTCAACGTCCTGGGACCCGCAGCTGGGGCAGCTGTACCTCACCTTAAAGCCCGTGTGACCACACTTCGGGCAGAAGACAAGCCTATCGGCCACAAGCGGCTTCAAAATGCCCCTTTTAACTGCCTCCTCGAGGAGAACGTCCTGGGACAACCCGTACTTCTCTGCGATCCTGGAGCAGGGGCTAGTACCAGCTGAGTTCGAAAGAACCTCACTGACCCCGCTTTCGAAGAGGCAAACTACCAGCTCCTGAAGAGCGCCCGCTAGGGACTTAAGGTACACCGCCTCGCTGCGCTGAAGCGCCCCAGGCCCGGCCACGATGACACCTAATATACAATGTGAAAATACAGCTATTATACTTTTACCTTTAATTAATCACGGCACTACGTTTTTAACTGAACTCATCGACTTACACAGAGGATTAATTCATGTGCGCGCAACTTATCAACACCCGAGTGGACGGGGGTGAGATTCTACTCGAGTTCTACGAGATAGCTCCTCCCTACGCATATGCTCTCATCGTCAGGAAGCGCGACGGGGCGCTCGAGTACCGGTTAGTGGAGCCCCCTCTTACACCCGAGGATGTCAGGGTTCTCGAGAGAATAAAGAGGAACCTTCTGGTATCATCGACCGAACGGTATGACCAGGCGCTCAGGAAGCTGACAAGTGATCCCGAGTCCTTTCTCGAAGAGGAGGTAAAACGCGTTATAAAGCAATATAAAATAAGCGTCTCGAGCGAGTCGCTCGACAAGTACCTCTACTACATTAAGCGGGACACTATAGGCTACAGTCGCATAGACGCGCTTTTAAAAGACAAGGAGATAGAGGATATCTCTTGCGATGGCGTTGGCGTCCCCGTGTACGTGTGGCACAAGCGCTACGAGTCAATTCCAACGAACGTGGTGTTTGAGGATCGGGAGGAGCTGGCGAGCCTGCTTTTAAAGCTGACCTACAGAGCCGGCAAGCAGGTCTCCGTCGCTCAACCCATCGTCGAGGGCACTCTGCCCATGGGATACCGTCTCCACGTAACCCTAGACGAGGTTTCGAGACGCAGAGGAACATTCACGATCAGGAAGTTCCGCGAGGTCCCCTTCTCCCTAGTAGACCTCGTGAAGCTCGGAACCATTTCACCGAACCTTGCAGCCTACCTCTGGTACCTGATCGAGAATAACAGGAGCTTGATGGTGGTCGGCGCTACCGCGGGCGGGAAGATCACGACGCTCAACGCCGTGGCAACTTTCATTAGGCCCGAAGCTAAGGTTGTGACTATCGAAGACACCCCCGAGCTACGCCTCCCCCACGAGAACTGGGTCCCGCTTGTAACCAGGCCCAGCTACGAGGAGTGGGTCAGGAACGTCGGCCTCTTCGACCTCCTCAAAAGCGCTATGAGGATGAGGCCAGATTACATAATTATCGGCGAGGTCCGCGGAGAGGAGGCATTTACGCTTTTCCAGGCTATAGCGACCGGTCACGCTGGGATGTGCACCCTCCACGCGGAGAACATCGATTACGCTGTGAAGAGGCTGATCTCGCCCCCCATGAACGTCCCTATTTTCCTGTTACCCATGATGAACGTCGTCATACTTGTGAGAAGGCTGAAGATAGGCGAGAGGATCGTCAGGCGTGTTGTTAGCGTACAGGAGTTGCTGGGGGTAGACGAGGAGGGGAAAACAGTTGTTTCACGCGAGGTCTTCAGGGTTAACCCGGTGCTGGACAGGATCGAGCAGGTAGCGGAGAGCGAGCACATTAGAAGAATAGCGGAGGAAAAGTTCACGACCCTGAGCGAGGTCCAGGAGGAGCTGGAGAGAAGAGTATCCGTAATAGAGTACATGGCTAAGGCTGGTATGACTTCATACGAGCAGATAAGCCGGGTTGTTAGGGATTACTACAGAAACCCGGAGGTGACCTACCGGCTCCTGATGGACGGCTACTACGCGAGGGAAGAGGTTAAGCAAGGGTGAGTCCCCTGTCGCTTGAAGCCTTTACGGCTAGATTCCTGCAAATAGCGGAGCCTTTTAGGAGGTACTACGAGAGAGCGGGCTTCAGCATCTCCTTTGAAGCGTATGTTGAAAGCATCGTGAAAGCCCTTGTCCTAGCGGCTGCCTCAACGTTCTCGGTCCTCCTGTTCGTCCACTCCTACATCTTTAAAATCGCCCCGGTTTTCGCCGTGTCAGCCTCTCTCACCCTCACTTTAGCGGTTCTACTCATCTTCACGGGATTTATGCTGTACTACCCTGTCTACAGGGCATACTCAAGGCGCGTAAGCATCGAGAAAGACCTCCCGTTTACGGTGGCATACATGGCGTCGCTAGCGTCCTCAGGCATGGGTCTTGAAAGGCTCCTGGAGAGGGTTGCGGTCTATGAGACGAATAAGGAGCTACGCAGAGAGTTTTTCCTGGTGTTGAGGGACATCAAGGCTCTAGGCCTCGACACTGTCACTGCTCTAGCCAGGCTGTCAGCCCGATCACCGAGCGCAGCCCTCTCGTCCTTCGCTCTCGCCCTGAGAGAAGCATACATGACTAGCGGCGATTTGAAGAGCGTGCTGATGCACTACGCGAAGCTGATGCTGGACGAGAAAACCCAAAGGCTACGCAACCTCGTAAACACTCTGTCCATGCTTGCAGAGGTGTACACAACGATGATGGTTGCCGCGCCGCTAATGTTCATAACCATGTTGATCGTGATGAACATCCTCGGCGGGGGCGTCCTCGTCCTCTCTCCAGACATCCTGATCCTCGTGCTGACTTTCATAGTCATCCCGTTTTCTGCTGTTGGCATTTACGTGGCTATAGATGGACTGATGTCGCGGGTGTAGGCCATGCCTTACTTCATGCTCAACTCTAGGCGCACGGCGGTCCTACTATCCCTCGGGCTCGCGCTGGCCGTAATTCCGGTTGCGTATGTACTAGTGGGGCTACGCTACGAGCTTCTTTCGAGCTTGAAGCTGGTAGGCGGTGCACTGATAGTGGTGACGTCTACGCGCGTCAACGTGCTGTTGCTCACCGCACTGATCCTGGTCTTTCTCCCCTACGCTATTGTGGACACCCTTAACAGGATGTACGTATCGAGGATAACGAGCATACTCCCGCACTTCTTCAAGTCCGTAGCGGAAGCCGTGAGGTCTGGTTTAACGCTACACGAGGCCCTGCGGTCGGTCGCGGAGACGGTCCCAGGCCCGCTCAGCTCCGAGATCAAGAAGGCGCTCGTAGAGGTAGAGCTGGGAGAGCCCCTAAACGTTGCTCTTAGAAGGATACCTGTGAGGGTCAGAGACTTAAACGTTAAGAAAGCTGTGACCATACTGGTAACGGCTAACGAAAGCGGTGGCAGGGTAATCGACGTTCTCGAGTCTGCCGCCAACATCTTCGCGGCTTTAAAAACCTACGAGGATGAGAAGTCCACCACGATAAACCCACATGCGATAACGGTTTACATATCAACGATAATTTACCTCGTCTTAGCGCTGACGATACTCTACGTGTTCGTGATACCCCTAGGCGCGCTGCAGAGAACAGGAGGCTTCTTCGGGGCCCTCGACCCACCACTCTACGAGACCATAATGCTGTACTCCGGTGCGATAACAGCCCTGTCCGGAGGGTTAATTGTAGGCAAGATGAAGCACGGAAGGGCTTCTGCGGGGTTAATCCACTCGGCTGTGCAACTCTTAATCGTTTCGTCCGGTTTTCTTCTCGCAGAAATGTACCTAACCCCCCTCACCATCGTAGGTTCACCGTGATACCGTTCTCTTGCATCAAGTAGCTGGTTGCTCTAAGCTAGCGGTTTAGTGTTTCCCCGTTGCGAGGATCACCCGACTCTCTTATGATCGGCTTATCAATCATTTATCGCCGTACCTGATGGGCATAGGAGTAGGGTTGAACGTGAGGGTGAAAGAGAGTATGTCGTAAAAGCAAAGGGATGTATGTAGCCTGAAAGATATCGTTTTTAAGGTCGAAGGTGAAAAGAAGGAAGAGCTGGATGATCGCGAAAAGGATCCTGAGCCTTCCTCTAGTTTTTCTCATTGCACTATCCAGCCTCTTGCTGATTGCTGATTCAGAGCACTGGTCTTCGTCGAGGGTCTCGTTTGACCAGTTTAACATACTCTCAGTTGCGGTAAGCCAGGATGGCAGTTTTGTAGCCGTGGCTTACGGAGACAACAGGTACTACCAGCGCTTTGTCGACGTTTACGCGTCGAATCTATCGCTGGTTTACAGGCTCCAGCTCAACAGCTTCTCCGACGTATCCCCCATATTTCTGGATAACTCGACATTAGTGGTAACCGAGTTCGTGAAAAACGCCGAGGTTCCTTACTCTTACGTCCACCTCGTCGACATCATTAGGAAAATACATCTTCAGTCCCCTAGAGTTCCCGGCACCGATCTGAGCGGCGTTAGGAAAGCCGTTGTAGCAGGGTCAACACTGTACATACTGACGGGCAAGTACCTAGTGGGATTTACTCTGGACCTGAGCCGTAGAACGTACCTGAAACCCTTCGTTAACACTGGTTTACAGGTGCTGCCGCTGGGTGACAGCGTGGTCGTGCTGTCTGTAGAGACGTTGTGCCACATTTGCCTCATGCAAAACGAGAAAGTAATCACTCTACTTACGCCGCGAGGTGAGAACTCCTACACGATCTGTCATGCCCTCTCGCTGGTAAGGCTACCCACAGGCAACCTGGGCATCGTCTACGACAACTCGACCGTTGAGGAAATCACACTATCAGGAGCAGGCATCAAGCCACTTAGAAAACTCAAACTACCTTTACCGCTACAGGGGGTTTCCGAGCCTAGCTACAGGCTCCTGTACTCGCTCGCCCTCAACGGCCTGGAGGTGAGGCTCTCCGTATACAGCTTCGCGGATAGGGCTCTAAGGGAGCTTCAGATTCCGTTGCCCTACTCGAAGGGCGATCAGATCGGTTTAAGGGTGTACGATGACGGAACCTATCTCGCGTGGGACAACGATATCGTCGTGTTGGGTAACCTCAGCGGGATAACGGGTATCATTGACGCTGGATTCGCGGTCAGAGATGCTCACTACACTAACGGGAAGTTATACGTTGTAGGCGGTAAGAATCTGGAGATTTTTCAAAGAGCCCCAGCGAGTAACAACTACACTTTGACCTTTGAGGTGGTCCCCGAGCAAGGAGGGAGTATAGGCAATCTCACCGTGATCGTGAACGGTGCAACGGTAGGCAGTTTTGCAGGCCGCTTCAACCTGACTTTGCCCAGCGGATTCTACAACGTCACCATCACAGCTCCAGGATACGTGGCTGTAACAGTCCCGGTGAACCTAACCAGCAACGCGAGGTACACGGTAGTACTGCAAAGGGTGAAGTACCCCCTCATCGTCTACGCGTCATCGACGACCGGTGGCCAGCCTGAGATTATCGTCTACAGAGGGAATGCGAGCCTGGCTCGTGGCATAGGATACCTCGAAGTGCTACTTCCCGAGGGTAATTACACCGTAGTCGTATCCTACGGCAACTTTACTCAAACCAGAGCCGTCAGCCTCCGTGGCAGAACAGAGATAAGAATCATGGTAAACAGCACCTACACTCAGCAGGGCCTCGATGCCCCAGGACCTAACACCCCGCTCGAGGGAAATTCCAGCATTACGGCCGTCGTGTACGGAGAGGAGACGTGCCCCGACTGCAGGCAGACAAGAGAGCTGCTCAGCAGAGCTGTAGATCGCTTGGTCTTCAAGGATATCTCCAACCAAACGTTCCTCGCGGAGTACAACTACCTGTACCAGCTTGCCCTAAGAGAGTTTCCCAGGGTAGTCCCCCTGACGCTCGTGTTTAAGGGAGAACGGTTGCTGGCTGTCGTTGTTGGTCCCCAGGACGAGGCAAGCTGGATCAAAATCCTGAGCTTAAACCCGGCCAACGCCACGTTAATAGTCACCTACCAGGGTGAGTGGGTGTACCGCACAATCAACTCAACCGAAGTGTACAGAATTGCCCTGCAGGGGGCTCTATCTCCAAGCCCCACTCCAACAACAAAGGCAAGCGAGCTTCTGCCTACGATCCTAGCCTTAGCGGCTGCGGACTCCATTAACCCCTGCACTTTCATGGTGTTCGCGGCTTTGGTCATGGCCGTCTTGGGGATTAGTGGGAGAAGGAAGGCCGTGTCGGCCTCCGTCGCGTTCATTTCGGCGGTG
The DNA here is from genome assembly GCF_054696565.1 of Infirmifilum tikiterense. Next base: position 160,576 of record NZ_CP182482.1, on the reverse strand, counting down.
TACGTCTGCTATCTGCTTTTAGGACTGGGGTTGATAAGGTTCATGTCTCTCTTCAGCTGGCTGAAGTACTTTGTTGCTGTGGTTACAGTGGCGGCAGGTGCTTACGCAGTGGTTCAGTCGACTTTCACGTGGCAGGAGGGCTGCAGAGACGGGTATGCGGGGCAGAAAGCCTATTTCTCCAACATTCGCCGATACTTCGACCTTATCTCCCACAAACTCAACAGCGCGTCGCATCTATTTCTCACAAGGGCTCAGAAGGGTAGCGTCGCCGCCGCGTTTCTCGCCGGAGCCGCTGTGAGCTTTACCCTTCTGCCCTGCAGTAGCGGACCATACATCGTAGCTACCTACATGCTCGCAGGCGAGAGCCCTGCGGTCGCACTCCTCCTTCTGCTGCTTTACAACCTCGTCTTCGTTCTACCTCTCATTGCGATAGCGGCGGGCACGATCATCGGCGGGAGGCTACTATTAATGGTCGATGCAGTCACAGTGCATTTGAATGCTTTGCGGAGGTGGACCGAGCTTGTACTCGGTCTGCTCCTGATCTCTTTGGGAATTTATTTAGTGCTTTTCCGCTGAAACGAGCTCTTCCCTTTCCTAATCTCTCGCGGTGAATGAGCCCTGGGGCCGTTTTTCACTTGGCAACGGCGGAGTTAAGTCTTTTCACGGCGCCAGACTTCACTCCCATCGCGGCTAGGTTGGTAGCTGAGCTCCTGCTGGCGACACTTTTAAAGGGAACTGATAAGGGCCTAGAAAGAGGGAGACGTGTACCTGGAGCCTGAAGAGGAGAAGATTCTGGACGGTGAGTTCGGGCAGGGTAAGGCCCTTGCGCTTAAGGCGGTTGTTAAGGTGGGTGAGGCGCTGGGGGCTGAGCGCCTGGTTAGGATCAAGCACGCCCACGTGTCGGGGGTTTCCTACAAGAACATCGGGGACGAGGGGTTGGAATTCCTCGAGGAGCTTGCTCGGAGTGGCGCGCGGGTAAGCGTCCCGGCGACGATGAACCCGGGTGGTTTTGACACGGCGCTTTGGCCGTACATGAGAGTTTCTGCCGATTTCATCGAGAAGCAGAACAGAATAATCAAGGCTCTATCCGAGATCGGCGTTAGGCCCACTCTCACCTGCACCCCGTACCTGTACGAAAAGGTGAGCTACGGGGATCACATAGCGTGGTCTGAGAGCAACGCGGTGCTCTACGCCAACAGCGTTATCGGGGCTAGGACAAACAGGGACGGGGGCCCGCTCGCCCTCCTCGAGGCCATATCTGGGAGAGCCCCCCTTGCTGGCCTCCACCTGGAGTCGAACAGGAGACCCCAGCTCATAATAGACTTCGGAGAAGTGGGATCGCTTGTAGCTGAGAGGGGGCTCTACCACGTTGCAGGCCTCGTAGTGGGCAGGACTGCTGGCGACAGGGTGCCGCTGGTCAGGGGCTTACCGCTAAGGCGGGAGAACGTGCCAGAGATAAAGTTGTTTTTGGCGGCTGTTGGAGCAGCGGGCGGGACGGGGCTCGTTCTGATCGAAGGCATCTCCCCTGAGCGCTACGAGGCGCGTGACTTGGAGAGAGTGCCTGTGGATGCGAAGTCTTTGTATGAGACTCTCGAAGAGTACCAGGGGGGCCTCACCGAAAGTGCGGTGGTGGTGCTTGGCTGCCCCCACTTATCTCTCGAAGAAGTTATGGATGTAGTTAGCTTCTTCTCTGATAGAGGGCCGGCAAGGCGAAGAGTAATACTCTACACAAGCAGAGAAGTGTATGAGGCGATCAGCGGGCACGTTGAGAAGCTCAGGGCAAAGAACCTGTACGTTTTCGCGGATACATGCATGGTTGTTTCACCCCTCTCCATGTACGCGGGGAGAGAGGTTGTGACGGACTCAGGTAAGGCGGCCTTCTACCTGAAGGCGCAAGGCTATAAGGTCGTTCTGAAGTCCCGAAGAGAAGCGCTGGAGTACGCTGCAGGTGGCGGCGAGTGAGAGTTGTGGGGCGTCCCGTTTCGGAGGGAGTAGGGAGAGGCGAGGTGCTGGTATCAAAGGAGCCTCTAACCTTCTTCGGCGGTGTCGATCCGGCAACCTCTGAGGTCATCGAGCCCTCACACCCTCTCAAGGGGGTGAAGCTTGCTGGCAAGGTGCTTGTTTTCCCTCACTCGAAGGGTAGCACGGTTGGCTCCTACATCCTGCTCAGGTTAGCCAAGCGCGGCCTAGCTCCAGCAGGCATCGTCACGGTTAAGCCCGACGAAGTTGTGATAATAGGGTGCATAATAGCTGGCATCCCGTCCATGACCGGCATAAGTGAGGAGGCTCTGGGCGAGATACCCTCGGGAGCGCTAGGAGAACTGCGCGTGGGGCGAGACCATGCAGAGCTCAGAATCAACGAGTGAGTGTGCTAGAGTACGCGAGGAGCTCAAAAGAGTAGCTGAAGAGATAAGAAAGTGCTCGCGCTGCCCCCTTTCCACCACCAGGATTAACGCTGTACCCGGTGAAGGCGACCCGTGCAGCCGCATCGTCTTTATCGGTGAGGCTCCGGGCTCTAACGAAGACCAGCAAGGCCGGCCCTTCGTCGGCTCTGCAGGCCAGCTCCTAAACTCCCTACTCCACTCGATCGGCGTGCCACGAGAAAGTGTCTTCATAACCAACGTCGTGAAGTGCAGACCTCCAGCAAACCGGGATCCCCGCGATGAGGAAATACAGGCCTGCCTACCTTACCTCGTCAGGCAGCTGGAGCTCATAAAGCCGCGCCTAATAGTAACCCTTGGCAGGCACAGCACGAGAACGCTCCTAAGCTTGTACGGATACAGGGCTGAATCCATAATGTCCGTAAGGGGGAAAGTCTTCAAGGCTGAATCGAAGTGGGGACAGCTAACAATCTACCCGACGTTGCACCCTGCTGCGGCTCTCTATAACCCACGCCTAAAAGCACTACTTGAAGAGGACTTCCAGCGCATTTCAACGCTGATTAAATCTCAGGCAAGCCAAGGTCAGAGCTCGCTAGACATGTTCTTCCGTTAAAGAATAGCGTTAGCTTTCTCACCTATATTCTGTTTCCTGAGGGCATCGCTGCCCATATGTTCACGGGAATAAAGGATAGGAAAATATATGGCGTTGTAGCGTGTAAAAAATCGTGTCTCTTACTCCTCGGGAAAGAGCAAGAAAGAGGGCCAAGCTTTTAAAGGAAGTGATAGAAGACCTGGACGCTATACGTGCTTTACGGCTTTTTAACCCCTCAAGAGCTTTGCGCAACCTGTCGGAGCTCGGCTTGGAGGGAGATCTGTGGAAGGAGCTCTGTGAAGCGCTTACAAGAATAGCCTTGATCCCGTCACGGGATAAATCCTACCCAAGGCTCAAGAGAATAGACTCTATCTCCGACGCAATGTTCATAGCATCTTTCGCCTCCATGGTAGGCGCCTTAATCCTGGTCCTGCTCAACTACGAGCCTTTAGTATCGTACTTCGCGCTTCTTCTCTCCCTGATAGCGCTGAACATCTCATACCTGCTTAAGTTCTACGTCAGCGTCAAGCTAAGGGGCATCTACCTGTCTAATTCCAGCACCGTGAAGGCTCACGGCGAGCTCCTTAAGAGAGCGACAGATAGCCTAATTTCACGGCTCAGGGGCGAGCTGAAAAAAGCCGGTATCGACGCGCGGCAGGTTAAGTTCAACTTATACAACAGCGACTACTCCGGCCTGGTCGTTGTTGAGGCGAAAAGAGGAGTATACAAAATGAGGCTTAGGGAGTAGTTCCGAGCTTCCGATAGCAATCGATGCAAAGCAGAGCTGGACCTCGCTCAACGCTACAGTCCTCGCATACGAGTCTGCCGCACCGCGCGCAGTAGCCTACCGCGAGCTTCCTGCCGCAGACCTCGCACATTGTCTCCTCGCATGTGACGCATATACCCTTATCCCACCTAAAGTGCTCCCGGCAAACTCTCCTACCACAAACCCTGCACTTGTAAAGCTCTACGTTTTCCTTCCCGCAGATCTCGCACTTCCCAAGATACTCCACGCCTATCGCCTCGCACAAACTTTTTAATAATTTCTGTTTAAGAGCGAAGTTGGTGGTTTTTATTGCCGGTGAAACTGGACCAGGCCGATAAGAGGCTTCTCTACCTACTTTACTCTTACGGGAAAGCGGTATCCAGGCGGAGGCTCCACGAGCTGGCATTCAGGCTTCAGAAAGATTACGGAGTTGACCTAGGCTTCGAGTTTTCAGGACAACCACCGTTCTCCAAGGAGCTCGACGAAAAGGTTCAAAGCTTAGCTGAGAGGGGGTTGCTTAAAGTCGTGTACTCCGTGGGCCGCAGCTACCTTAACCTATACAAGCCGTACTACAAGCTCACCGAGAAGGGTGCACGCGTAATCGAGAAGACGGAGTTCTCGAAGACGGACAAGGAGCTTATAGAGAAAATGGTAAACGAAATCCGAGCTTCGAGATCCAGCGAGCGTTTAGCGACCACGGGGCCCATGGATCAGCAATAGCAATTTATCCATGTACGCGTACCTCTGAACAGAGGTATGTCTGATCCTGAATCAGGAGACGAAGTAGAGATAGTGGAGGTCGGAGAAGGGGACATTGCGGTCCTGCTTGCCGCTCTACGCAGACTCAACAACGGTGTTTACGCCTTAAAGGTAACGGTCGATTTCCTGAACTCCCGCGTTGGTGCGCTTCTCGACAACATAAAGGATTTGGAGAAATCTCTAGAAAGCCATCTGGAGGGCTTCAGGAGCGAAAGGGAGAAATTCTCGAACGAGAGTAAAAGAACGCTTGACGAGCTGAGACAAGAGTCCCAGAACATGACTAGAGAAATCAAGCTCTCAATGGACGTTTTCCTTGAAAGGCTTTCTCAAGAGATGGAGAAGCTATACAACTCCATCCAAGGCGTAAATGCGGATGTGAACACTATTCTCTCGCAGTTAAAGGAAGTTGAGCTCGTGATGACAGACACAACGACATCGATAAAGGCGGAATCCAGCACGCTCCGGGCTAAGTACCAAGACACCGAAGCTCTTCTAAGCGATCTCGCGCAACGGGTAAGCAGGCTTGAAGAGACGCTACTCGCCGCACTCAGCGAGCTCCGGATATCTAACCAGGATCTCTCACTCAGGATGCTTAACATTGAGAAACGCCTCTCAGAGTTAGCTCGATCTGAAGATGGCGCAACAGAGGGGTGAATGACAAGCGATACTAAATTATAGCACAGATCCACTAGTGTAGGTGGGGTGTCGGTGTGTCTTTTCTGCGCAAAGCAAAAGAAAAGGAGGCCCGAGAGGAAGACGTAGTCGCCCAGCTACAGGTTGCTCTTTCAAGCATCGACCGTAAACTCTCTGCACTGCCGGAGACGTTACAGGAACCTTTGAGAACAAATCTGAGAACTCTTCAAGCGCAACTTCAGGCATCTCTTGAGGAGTTACGTGGGATGATCGCAGACACCGTGGAGATGATTCAGAAGCAGCACTTAGCGCTAGAGACTTTGCCTGAAATCCGGAGGAACCTGAGCGCGCTGGAAGAGCTTAAATCTTCGCTTGGAGTGATTCTAGACAATGTAGAAGCGATACTTAGTACACTGCAAAAAAACGAGCTAAGCCTCTCTAGCATTCCATCCATCAAGTCTCAACTAGATGAATTATCTGCTAAGCTAAATGAATTATCTACTAAGACGTCGGGTCTAGAGGAGCTAAAGAAAATTGTGGATGAGCTCCGTGGGATCTCGGAGACTCACAATTTATTGCGAGACTCCCTAGACAACATGGCTAAGCTCATCGAGGGTTTCAGCACAACGTTCGAGAACGCCGAGGCCCTAGTCAAGACCCTGACCGAGGAAACTCAAAAGTACACAAAGCTGGTCGACGAGTACGCTCAGCTGTCGGCCAAGGCAGAGAGCTTGTCAAGGCAGGTCAAAGAGCTGGAAGAGCTACGTGCGGCTCTAGAGCAGAAGGAAAAAGACCTGCTTGAGCGCGAGCGGGCTTTAACCCCCCTCTTTGAGCAATTGACCAAGGCAGTGTCGAGGATCCCGGAGGTAGGTGAGCTGGTCAAGTATATAGAGTTCCTTAGGCAAAAGGAGGCGGAGCTAAATACCAAGCAGGTAGAGATCGAGAGGAGAGAAGCGGAGCTCAAGGCCTTTGCCACTAAAGTTGCGGGCGAGAGTGATGAGCTGAGGAAATTAAGGCTTGAGCTGGCGGAGCTTGAGAAGAAGCTCAAGGCTTGGGAAGAGGATCTGATGAAGCGGGAGAAGAGCTACGCGGAGAAAATGGAGGAGCTCGCTAGGATTGAGCGTGAGCTCTCAGAGAAGGAGCGCCGCGTCAGCGCTTTGATGAGCAGGTACGAGGAGCTGTCCAAGCAGGTCGCCGAGAAAGAAGCCCAGCTCAAAAAGCTCAGCGAGGAAGTAGCGGCTAAAGAGCGCCTGATCAAGGAGGAGCTAGAACCGTACCGCGAGAAGCTGATGAAGGAGCAGGAGAGGCTCATCGAGTGGGAGAAGCGCCTCCTCGACAAGGAGAGGGAGCTGGTAGGCTACCAGCGCATGGTTGCGTCAAAGGAAAGTGCCCTAATAGAGCTGAGGGAACGGCTTGAGGCCAGGAAACTCGAACTTGACTCACGCGAGAAAGCCCTAGAGGAAAAGCTGAAGCGGCTGTCCGAGCTCGAGGCCAAGGTACAGCAGCTGGAGCGCGAAAACGCGGCACTGAGGGAGGAGATAAGGAAGCGGGACGAAGAAATCCAGAACCTGAAAAAGCTACTGGGCTAGCTACGCTCCTTTAAGGAAGTATACGAGGAGCACGAGTAGCGCGAACATAGCCGATAGTAGGATGGAGAAGATGTTCACCCCCTCAATAACCTTGAACGGTAGCTTGGACCCCCACTCTGGCTCTTCGTCTCTAGCCATCGTGAGTCCGATTACTGCGGCCAGCACTGCTACTGCAGCCAGGATCAGCGATCCTATAGCGTAAATGAGGGGCGAGCTGTGAGGGTTTACGTTAAACCCCTCGGTGATCACGAATATCCCGGCGTTAAGGAAGAGCGGGACGAATGTCACGATTATGAGCAGCGTGCTAGGCTTCGTCTTCTCCCCCATGTAGTCTGACCAGCCGGACGTTTACACCACCTCAGTCAACGAATAAGCTTCGGCTAACCTCCTAATCACGAAGTCTTTATTAAGCATAGCGAGGTAGGGGGCGATTCTTGGCCCACTACTTCTGCCGAAGAACAGCAGGTAAAGTGCCTGAAAGAATCTTCTCTCCTCCTCCTTGTCCTTCTTAAGCAACATCATGGCATTTTTAATGGCCTCCTCATCCCACCGCTCTAGGGCCTCCAGGGAGGCTGAGAGGTCTCTCAAAAGCCCCGCTACACGCTCATCCAGAACTTTAGCCAACTCCTCCATCGGTGGCTTCTCCACAATAGATATCCTGTAGTGCTCCGGAGCGTAAAGCTCGAGCCACCTCTTAGCCAGCGCAATCCTGGTCTTCACTCTCTCAAGCTCCCAGGGCTCCAACTCACGCGTGAGCTGCTTGGTTTCTCGAAGCCTCTCAACAACCTCGTTTACATCCTCTCCCCTGCTCGGGAGAACCTGCGAGAGTATCATCGCGTTCATGTAGCGTAGCTGGAACGGGGGGCTTGGGTAGGGTTTTCCGAGCAAAGCCAGTTCGTAGCTCTTTGATGCGTCTTCGTCCCCTTCTTCCAACCCGTAGAACACGCGCTCCGCCTTGTCGAAGGCGTCGTAATAGCTTGGAATCTCCTCTAGGCTCAGGACAACCCGTCTCATGGGCGGTGTGAGGAGGTAGAGGAACCTCAGAACCTCTGGTTCAGCGACCTCAACCCACTGCCTCGGGGAAAAGCCTATGAAGTCGCTCGAACCCATGTCTCCTACGTCTCTTCCTCCAACCCTGTACCCAACCCACTCGTATGCCAGGCCTACGGGCGGCTTGAACCCGTACACGTTAGTAGCAAGGTCGTTGCAACTGTCCCTTGAGCCACCAGGGGTGGCGTGGTCTTTCCCGTAAGGCTCGAACATGACTCCAAGGGAGTACCACACTCCCACCCACTCGACTCTCCAGTTGAGCTTCCCGGCGCTGAGGCTCTGCCAGCCTTCATGCCCGCAGTTCTTGCACACGTATCGAACCCGGAAATTGACAGGATCCACTTCAAGGGCTTCCGTCGTATCAATGCGGCCGCACCGCTCGCAGATGGGCTGGAAGGGGATAGCATCTGCGCTGAGCTTCTTTTCCCCCCTATACTTATTGATTGTGCTGATAACCTTCTCGCGTAGACTTGTCATAGATAAGAGCACGAACTCCCGCATCTTCTCGTTCCTCTCGTAAAGGTCTTTCGTCGTGACGACCTCGACTTTCTCCGCGAACCTCTCAAGGTAGGAGCCGAAGTCCTCCCAGTAGTGATCAACCCAGCTCGAGTGGCATCCGTGAGGGTCTGGGACCCTATACAGCGGCCACCCTATGTATCCACGCGCCTCCTCGACGTCCTTAAACTGCCTCAGCTGCCCTTCTTTACCCTTCCACGCATCTACAGTATATAGAGTCAGAAGGTGTTTTGTCTCCTTGCCGCTTTTCTTAGCAAGTCTCAGAACGGTATCGACTATTGTTATCTCTCCCCTAAGCCTACCCACATGCTGTAGACCCGAAACCGATAGACCACCGTTCCCGACTATCAGATCGCTGTCAGCATACTCTGATACAACACGCTTCGCCACGGACTCCAGCCAGTGGGCACCGCTCATGGGATCACTAACGGAGAAAAAGTGGCGAGTTATAAACATGGTGCGTTAAAGCATGTGCTCTCTAGTTGACAAGTTACGATCTCTCCTCAACTCAGCTTCGAGACTGGCACCACCCCCTCCTGTGTACCCCCTCGGGCACCCAGAAGAATGGATTTCGGCGATGCTCCAGGAGCTAAAGATTACATACGCCTGAGCCCCGGCGCAGGGATGAATGCGCCATGAAGCTGGCTTGGCGGTCGAAGGAAAAGCTTAGGCGAGAAGGAGGTAGGCGCACGTTACTTTCAAATTAGTGTGGGCCGTGGGGAACGTATGTCTTGCATGCGCACTGCACTACTCTTTGCCCTCTCCTTACTGCTAATTGTGGCTACTTTAAAAGCTCTTCCAGTCCTCTACATAAACTACGCTGAAGTACTCGAGTGGAATGGAAACTCGTGGCGAAGTACCTACATGTCCTTCAGCGGCGAGACACTCAGTTTCACGACAAGCGGAAAGATCGTTGTGGTGCGCAACGACCCCTCCTCCGGGAAGCAGCCCGTGGATGTTCAAGTCGACGGTTATAGCTACGTTCCACCCCCGGGTACCGGAGTGTTGTGGTACACAGTGGTCCTGCAGTTAGATGGCCTGCCGCACACTGTGAGCGTGCGTTACGCGGATACGCAGTCGAGAACACCAGTACTGGCGTTCTTTACTGTCCCAGGTGGGTCGACAACCAGGCCTATTAACATCACCGTGCCACGTGTCCCCGGCTTTGTGTCTTTAGGCATCAAGGCTGAGGTGATAATACTCGGAGGCAATACGAGTGGAATAATGGACAAGCCGTACTTCACCGTGAACTTGTCGACGATCACTGTCCAAGGTGAAACGCTGACAGTTCTTGAGGTCCTGGTGCCGTTCGAGAACGTGAGCCTCAAGGGGGGCTTTATAAGCGTTCGGTACTCTTACCTCTACGGTTTGCAGGGGCTCTTCGGCTTCAAGATCCCTCTTCCCCCCTACCCCGAGGAGTATGTCTTCGCCAGTAGCCCTGCTCCTATGAATGCCACGCAGGTCATCAACATTCTCAAAGGAAACCCTCTCAAGGTCATCCTCGCGGCGGTAAACTCATCCGAGGTAGAGTTCCCGAGGGTATCTTACAGCGTGAGCCTCGATGTGAAGCAGCCGAGTAGCCTGTGCGGAGCTACGGACCTCACCTACCGTGTGTTGGGGCAGTCGCTAAAGCTAGGCCCCTCTGGGCGAGCTGTAACCCTGAGCGGTGACAACACCACCTTGACGTTCAGATTCTTCGCTAGAGGAGTCTCGCTGGTGGACGTGGTGGTGACGACTCCCCCGCCCACGCTCTCGGTGTCACCGCCACTATATACGCTCGGCTTCACCCTCTACGATAAGACGGGCGGGCGCGTCCGTAACGCCTACTTCACAGTCTACTCAAGCGGGAGGGTCGTCACCGCGGGAGCAGTCAAGGACGGAGAGGGCCTGGTGTGCCCGTTACCTCCGGGGGAGTACATTATCGTGGCTTACCTGGCAAACAGCGTCATAGCTAAGACCAGCGTAAAAATGACTGGCGATGCTTACCTACCCATAATCACCAATACGACTGGTGTACAGGTGACATTGCTCCGCACTGGAAGCGGGGAACTGATAGAAAACTTCACGCTGTTCCTTCGAAGCGGCGCGGTGAACTACTCCGCTGAGGGTTTAAGTGGGAAGGCAAGGATCGAAGGGGTTCTCCCGGGCGTTTACACTTACGAGGTATACGTGTCTGGCGACAAGGTCTTCACAGGTGTGATTGAGGTGTCCGACTTGCAAAACACCTTCGTCCTCTCGATACCGGTGTACCGCCTGAGAGTGCAGTTAGTAGGAGCGCTCAACCAGCCTCTCAGCGGGTTTAAGGTCTCGCTGACAGGTGCGGGTGTAAGGAGAGAAGCGGTCACAGATAGCTCAGGGCGCGCAGACTTTGGCCTCATCCCTAGGGGCTCGTACAAGCTTGCTATCGGGGAACGCACGCTCAACCTGACCATTGAGTCTGACTCCTTCAAGCTCGTCGAGCTGGATGTGATCGCCTGCCTCTCCGGCCTCACGATAACGACAAGCCACGTGGAGTTCGCGCTCCTTATTCTCTTCATACTGTTCGTCGTGCTTGCCGTGAGGAGAGTAGCTAAAGGTTTTAAGAAAGAGTCACCACACATCGTTGAGGTCAACAGCGAGATCTGGGGGCGTGGCGAGGCGGCTTGAGCTGACCGGCCTCGCAAAGGCTCTGTGGCGCCTGAGGCAGCCGAAGCCCCTCAGCAGGGCCTTCGCCATGAGGAACACAAAGTACATAGCCTCCGCTTTGGAGAGGCTTCGCTCAGCCGGCTTCGTCAAAGAAGCTGCGGTCGGCGACACGCGCTACGTCTACCTCACCGAGAGGGCCTGCGGCCTCCTCGCCCTGCTCGGCTACAGCCTCGAGGAGGTGGTGTGCGGCGATACTGCCTTGAGGCTTATCCGGCGCGCAGCCGGAGCTAACCTCCGCCACAGCATGACGGTGGCGATGTGCGAGCATATCCTAGCCCTGCGGACGTAGCCTTAGGCGCGGAAGAAGCAGCCGCAGTTGCTTGCTGGAAAACCCCTGAAATCGCGATGGTTACTGTAACAGTGTTATACTTTCGGCGTAATCATCGGAACAAATATTAACCTCTTTGTCCAAGGTGGGTATGGAGGCCCGTTGCCGTAGGCATTGGCCGGTGAGCTGTGACCCGGCCAGGGAGGCGCGGGCTACACCGTGCTTCCCCGAGAAAACTGGCGCCCGTCAAAGGGGGAAGAGGGGCGTCTGCACTCTCGGGGAAAAGATAGTGGGACGGGGGGGGCAAAACAGCTCGAATCAAGTCAGAGGCCCCGGGCACCTAGGCTGCACCGCCTCCAGCGCGCTAGCGCTTAGGGGGGAGAGGCGGCGGAGCCAGAGGGCCGGGGCCGCCGAAAACCAACCCCCTTTTTTCTCCCTCTAAGCCCACCCTCTCACGCTCCTTCGGGACGTGGCGGGACTGGGCTTAGAGGGGGAGGCCGGGCCCCGCAAGGGGGCGGCGGGCTACGCCGGTGAGGCGCCGCGGCGAGCGGGGCTCGCGCGAGCCACCGGCCGCGACGCGGAGGCGTGAAGGTGCCGGCTTCGGCCCCCGCTCGGGCGAGCGGGGTGCTGGGCCGGTAGTGCCCGCCCGCAAGCCGGCTCGCCTGGGGGCCGAGGTCCCGGATCGCGCGACCGGGGATAAGGCTCCCCGGGGGAGGGGTTGGATTTCGGCGGCCCTCGGCTGCTCCCCGCCCCCTGGCAGCCGGCCCCCTGCCCTCGGGGGTGGACGGGCCGCAACCGCAACAAAAGCGCCGCCGGGCCTGGGCGGGCTCGGCGGGAGGGCCGCGTTGACGCCCCGCGCCTGGGGCCGCGCGCGGCAGGCCGGGGCTTCACAGCAAGTGAGACTGCGCTTGTGGACGCTGATGCTGACCGACGCGCCTAGCGCTCTGCAGGCTACTACACGCTGAGTTGCGAGCCGACTTGACTGCGTCAGTTGCCAGCAGGGCTCACAGGGTGTGAGACACCGCGCATCTCACCTCTGTGGGGGGCTGGGCTGTGCTGCGGCTCCCCCGCACCTCACGCCTCCGGGGGTGGGGGCGGACGGGGGCCGCGGCTAGAGGCCCGGCTCCCCAGTAAAAGGGGTGAGACTATGGGTGAGAAGGGTAAGGGGAGTAAAAACGGCAACAACGCCATTGACGCCTACAGGGTCTGGAGAGTTGAAACGAGCAGGGAGGTGAGGCTTCGGCTCCGGAGCCTCTACTTCAGCGTTGCCTCTGCGGTTGAGCGCGCCAGCGAGGAGCTCGAGAGTAAGTACGGCGACGCGTTCAGGAGGGAGCCGGAGAGGTTCGGCAGAGAGCTGATCGAGGAAGCCTCAAAGACGTCAGGGCTACCGAAGAACCTCTTCTGGTACGCCGTGGAGTGGCAGAGGATGCTCGCGGAGGCCAGGGGGAAGTCGAAGCTTCGCGTCAAGTTCACACCGCCGCCAGCGCCGCTACTCGTAAGGGTGGTCAGCGGCAACGACAGGCTTCATGGCACTGCTAACACAGCTGCAGTGCTCGACGCCTCCAGTGGCGAGCTGCGCGTCCCCAGCGCTGGCGTCGCATTGAGGCTGAAGCCATCATTAATCAGGACTGTGCTCGAGGACGTCCGGAGGTTCGGCGATGTGAAGCTGACGCTGCAGCTCACCGCGAGGGGCAGGCTTCGCCTCGTTGCGCACCGCGTGGCAAAGCAGGTGTGGTGGGACGGCAACAGCAGGCTCGCGGTTATTGCTGTGGACGTGAATAGCAACCACGGCCTCTACGTGGTGGCCTTCGTATTCGACAGCGACGCTAAGTTGCTGGCTCAGCGCATCTTTGGGCCACCCAATACCACCATGCTGAGGCTCCTCGCCGCTGTTATGCGTAGCTACTCCAAGGTTAAGTGCTGGAGTGAGGCCGTCCAGAGGTTCAAGCAAAGGAGAGACGTCGGGAGGCTACAAAGGGAAGGGAGGGGCTACGCGGTTGAGGAGGCGCTGAGGCTCGCTGAGAGGCTGAGATCAAAGATGAACCTGACGCCCGAGAGAGCAGAGCGCATAGCTAGTCAGACCCTCAGGAAGGTGAAGAAGCTTAACGAGGACTGGATCAGAGGCGTGCTCAGGGAGGTGAGGGCGCTGGTGAGAAAGCTACGGGATCAGGGCTACACAGTCGTACTCGTAGTGGACGTGCCTTGGGCCTAGTCCCTGAGGGGCTCACAGCTACAGAGGACGCTGCTCAGGGTGGCGGAGAGGCTGGAGAACCTAGCGCTCTACGAGGGGGCTAAGTGGTTCCAGCCGGAAAACAACGTCAGCGGGAAGCAGTGTCCACTGTGCGGAGCCTGGGGCGTGGAAGTGAGGAGGCGCTACTACCGTTGCCCAAAGTGCGGCTTGGAGTGGACCAGGGACTGGGCAGCGTGCTACAACGCCGCGAAGCTCTTCCTAAAGGCATGCAGGGCAGAAAGGCACCTCGAAACGCTACAGAGCTGGCTACAGAACCACCCGAGAGCCCCGACCCACGGCACTAGAGAAAGGCCAGCGGGCCCCGGCCCCAGTTCCCGGCACGGCCCCACGGCCGCCCGCCGGGTGCCGCGCGCGGCGCGATGAGGCGAAGAGGCGCCGAGGCAAGCCCCGCCGCACAGCCCCAAGCAAGCTGGCGGGGTTGGCCGAAGGCGCGGAGCCCATGAAAACCCTTAAAGGGGGCCCCGGATAAGTGAAGGGGTGGATGAGCCAGGCGCGGCCATCGTTGAGGTGTGAAGCCTTGTCTCAGGACTGGCGGCTAGAGGTGGCGAAAGAGATTGGCCTAACGCCGGTTTTCGCGCCCACCCACGAGGACTTTACACTTCTCTTGCTGTACCTCGACGGACGAACCCCCTCTTACGGGGAAGAGGTTTTGCACGTCATCCTGTTCCTCTACCCCTATGTTCCCCTCTCCGCGTCCCCCTCGGTTTTCATCCCGTTTTCCTCCGACATCGAGCGGTCCCTTGCCTCCCTGAAAGAGAAGGGCCTCATCGAGGAGAAAATGGAGTTCAGGAGCGGGAGATACGTCAACTCCATCCGCTTGACGGACAGGGGGGTAGCTGAGGCGAGGAAGGTCTATTCGGCGTTCTCGAACAGCTGGGTTCTTCTGAACGGCCTTGTTTTGAGAAAGGGGGCAGACGTGATCGCGGAGCTTGAAGCCCTCAAGAAGACCTACAACGACAAATCCCCGCTCGAGCTCCTCAAAGTCTTGGCGTCAAAAGCGGAGTCGGAGGGAGAAGCTTTCGTTAAGCGCTTCAGGCTTCAGAGCGAAAGGCAGGAGAAACTTGTCCTAGGAATCGCCAAGCAGCTTTCGCGCGACTTAAAGCTGCTGACGCGTGAAACTTACTTTTAACAGGGTAGGAGAAATGGGATGGACTACGACGTAATTATACTTGGCGGGGGCTCCGCAGGCCTCCAAGCGGCAAGGAGCATAGCTGAAATCGCGGGGCAGCTCAGCGTCCTGCTAATTGAGGAAGACGCAAAGGTAGGCTTCCCGGAGCACTGCACGGGCCTCGTCAGCCTCAGCGGCATCGAGAAAGCCCTGCGGCTAAACCCGGAGCAAGTAGCCATGAACTACGTTCGCGGGGCACACATAGTCTCGCCGAGCGGTTTTAGACTGACTGTTGAGAAGGAAGCGCGCGTAGCTGCGGTTGTCGACCGGCCCCTCTACGAGCAGAAACTCTTCGACATCGTCTCCAGAAGAGCCGACGTCGTGCTAGGGGTTAAGGCTGAAATAGACGATGTCTCTGTAAAAATCGGCTCTAAACGGCTGAGAGCGAGGTACCTTGTAGATGCCAGAGGTTTAAGGAGCCTCGTATCTCGGAAGCCTGATGCTCGCAGATGGGTTCTACCAGCCCTCCAGTACGATATACAAGTTTACAGCGCGGAGACCGACTACGTTTATATCTTTCTGGGCTCGAAGCTCTCGCACGGCTTCTTCGCCTGGGCCGTCCCCCTCGACGAGGAGAGATATAGGATCGGGGTAGCATCAAAAGGCAAGGTGCTTACGAGGATAAGGTACCTCCTACGTCGCTTAGAGCGGCTCACGAACGGGGAAGTCCGCCCCAGAGCGTTGCAGAAAGTTATAGGAGGGGGAGTCTACACGGGAGGCCTAGCAGAGCAGGTTAAGGGTAATGTTATCTACATTGGGGACTCGGCTGGGCAGACAAAACCCACAACCGGAGGGGGGCTGGTATACCACTCCACAGCGGCTCTGATACTGGCTAAGGCCCTCAAAGCGGGTGAGCCGCGCGCATACTCTGCTGGCGTGAAGAGAGCGCTTGGGATGGAGATCTCAGGTCAGCGGTTCTTGAGGAGAGTCCTTAACAGGATACCTGATGGGCAGCTGGACTACATTTTGATGAGCGTTAAGGAGATCGGTGGTGAGGAGATTATCTCGCGCCACGGTCACATGGATGAACAGATGCGCGTGATGCTGAACCTCGGGTGGGAGATTCTGAGAAAGAGGCCTGAGCTCTACCTGTCAATACTTAGGTCCCTTTTTTATGCTATCGTATCCTAGCCTGAGCGCTTGGAGATTAATTTTCAGGAATTCCCCCTTGAACCTCTTCGAAAGGACCCCCTCTACCTCAGAAGACTCTAAGTCGAGCACCCCGGTGGCGACAACGGCTCCGAGCATGACCATGTTCAAAGCTATGTCTGACCCAGCTTTAAGCGCTAGCTCCCGGGCGTCCAGAACGTAGGTGTTCCCGCGCGGAAGAGCGGCCAGAAGCTCGTCGCGCGCTGGCACGGTCTTCGAACCCGGGGGTGGGAGGAGGAAGTCGTTGACTACTACAACCCCATCTTTTTTCATCAAGGGCAGGCGTCTAACAGCTTCGATCAGCTCAAGCCCCACCAGGACGTCTCCCTCGCTCTGCGTGACTATAGGAGACACAGCCCCGTCGCCGTACTTGAGGAAAACGACTACCGACCCTCCTCGCTGAGAGAGGCCGTGAACCTCTCCAACGCTGATGTTGTAGCCTCTTGCCGCTAGCGCCTCGCCGAGAATACTCCCAATGGTGATCAAGCCCTGGCCGCCGACACCCGCAATTATGACGCTTCTCTTGACCACGCCCCTCACCCCTCCTTCGGCTGAATGGCTTTAGCCGGGCATATCGCAGCGCAGACCCCGCAACCGGTACACATGTCCTGCAATATCGCGACTTTCCCATCAGTATCTCGCACGATAGCTGGGCACGCAAACCTGTCAACGCATATCCCGCAGTTGATGCACTTCTCCTCCACAACGGTGTAACGCTTGAAGGACTCTCCTCTACGCCTCCTTTCGCGTAGCACGAGAAGTGCGCAGGGCCGCCTGGAGATCACCACTGCTGGCTCACCCGTCTCTTTCAAGAACTTGAGGGCACGCCGAACCGAGTCTCTCACAGCGGTAATATCGTACGCGTCGACCACCTCCACAAACCTCACCCCCACGGCTCTCGCGATGTCCTCGATACGCACGGTAGGCCTCTGCTCGCCCATTGCCCCTACTCCAGAGCCAGGGTGGGGCTGGTGGCCCGTCATAGCAGTCACGCCGTTGTCCATGACGACGACGAGCAGGGGTGTTTTGTTGTAAACGGCGTTGATCAGCGCCGGGATTCCCGCATGGAAGAATGTAGAGTCGCCAATGAACGCTATAACAGGCTCGCTGCCGAACCTCGCGATCCCGAGCCCTATCCCTATAGATGACCCCATGCTCCACGTGAAGTCGGCCATCTGGTAGGGCGGGTAAAAGCCCAGAGTGTAGCAACCAATGTCGTTAGCGTACACCGGCTTCACGCCTGCACGCTGAGCAGCCAGCTTAACAGCGTAGTAGGTGGACCTGTGGCCGCAGCCCGGGCATAGGACGGGCGGCCGCCTCGGGAGCTCCACCAGCGGGACTGGTGCTGGAGGAGCCTCGTAGGGTATGCCCAGGATCCTCGAGATGCCCGCTTTAACAATCTCCTTGTTTAGCTCCCCGACCCGCGGGAAGACATCCTTACCGTGAATCCTCGCTGGCATGCCTTCATCGTATGCGAGAATCTTCAACTGCCACTCCAACACAGGCTCGAGCTCTTCCACCACGACAACCTGCTTGTAGGAGAGCGCCTTCAGCGCGAGGGCGCGGGGTAGAGGGAAAACCGAGGCAAACTTGAATACAGGTAGCCTGACGCCCAGCTCCTCAAGAGCTTCCTTAACGTAGTTGTAGGCGACGCCTGAGACCACGATGGCGGTGTCTTCCTCACCTTCTTCGACTGAGTTGAACTTGAAGTCAGAGAGGTGCTTGGAAAGCTCTTCAAGCCTCTCAAGAACCTCTCTGTGCTTCGCCAAATTGTAGGGAGGTAGTAGCGCCCACCTCTCAGGGTCTCTGTGGAACGAAGCCCCTCTACCATGCCTCACTAACTCGCCGAAGACCACGGGGGATCTGCTGTGGGCGAGCCTCGTCGTTGTCCTGAGGATCACGCTCAACCGGAACTTCTCCGATAGCTCGTAGAGCTCCCTTGTAAGGTCCTTGGCCTCCTGCACCGTGGAGGGCTCGAAGACGGGGATGTTGGCGTGAATCCCGTATATCCTGTTATCCTGCTCGTTCTGGCTACTATGGGCGTTCGGGTCGTCTGCGCTGACTATCACGAGGCCGCCCACGACTCCTGTGTACCCGAGGCTCATGAGGGGGTCAGACGCCACGTTCAACCCTACGTGCTTCATGGCGACGAGCGCCCTCAGGCCCATCATCGACACACCTATACCGACCTCGAGCGCCACCTTCTCGTTCGTGCTCCACTCAACGTAGATCCCATAGTCCCTTGCAACCTCTGCCAGAGACTCGACTATCTCTGTCGAGGGAGTTCCCGGGTAAGCTGTAGCTGCCGAGATCCCGGCCTCCAGCGCACCCCTGGCGATCGCCTCGTTCCCCAGCAGAAGCCTCCTCTCGCCGGGGCCACCGGAAATAACAGCTTTCGCCACAATCTTTAAGTCGAGGCTGAGAATTAAACCTATTCGTGCAAACATCCATAGCTTTCACCTACCTACAGGCTGAAAAAATCACAGAGCCACCCCAGGGGCCGCTAAACGTCAACATGCAGCTCAACTTCCCATTAAACGTTACAGCCACCGGAAACCAGCTTACGGCGGAGTTCATAGCCAGCGTCGAGAGCGCACCCCCCGTCTTCTCGGTGAAGGTGAAGGGAAAGTTCTCAGCAGTCGGTGACAGGTCCGAGCTGGAGGAGCTGAGCTCCAAGCTCCTGCGCGGCCCCCCTGACCCTCAGCTCCTGCAGCTCGTAACATCAATGGTTTTCTTCGAAGTGATGCTCCTA
Organism: Infirmifilum tikiterense; assembly: GCF_054696565.1. Next base: position 142,017 of record NZ_CP182482.1, on the reverse strand, counting down.
CTGAAGGAGCTGGGGATCCCACCCATGCTACCGATCACCCCGCCCCAGCAGCCATCACAGCAGCCTCCCGACACCTTCCGGCCTCTGTGAACCCCATGCTCATCGAAGCCGTTTACGGCGAGACTTGTCCCGGGAACGTGTTCTCGATTACCCCATGGGGGGAAACCCCTCCCTGGGCTTACGCGCCTGAGTGGCTTATCTCAGAGGCCCTCAAGCACGACGTGGGCTTGCGCAAGCCTGGGAGATTGACTGTGCTCCTAGCCGATGCCCCAGGGCCGCACACCGTCCACAAGGCCGCTGCAGTCGAGCCAGATGACTGGTGGGAAGTCCTGCGAATAGCCCTTTACATGGCTAAGCCGAAGCCGAGCAAGAGCGTGCAGCTCTTACCCTTCGCACCCGCCACGTCCGCGCTGGCCGCGCTTGGGCAAAAAGAGGCGTGTATCCACGCAGAAAGCCTTACAGCCGACTACCTCCACTCGCTCATTCACGCTCTCTCCTCTTCGGGCACGGAACGCCTCGTCTTGGTGAACCCGCCGCAGTTCAGCCTGTGGCAAAAGCTCAGAACTTCGGGTGTCACTGGTTACTCGTTTGCTAGGCGCCTGGCTCTCCCCCGCGCGCTCCAGTTGGGTGCTCTCAGCAGGAGCAGATATAATCTCCGAGAGAACGAAGCGCTCGGCGCTGATGTGCCGCCCTTTAAGCCTCCGGTGATTTTCCGAGAGCAGAGCCTCGTCAAGTATGCGTTTGGGGACGAGTCGGAGCTGGCCGTGGCCCTACTGAGCGAGCTGGAGGCGAGTGGGGGCGTGATGAGCCACAGAGCGTTCATGGACACAGCGTCGAGCTTGGGTCCCAGCAGTAGAGGCATTGCTCGACGGTTACTGTTGTACGGTTATGTGGTTTTCAGACAGGCGCAGGTGGAGCTAACGCTGAAGGGTATCTTCGCCTTAAGCGAGGTAAAATAGCAGAGTGGAGGTGGACCGGCCGGGATTCGAACCCGGGACCTCCCGCATGCCAAGCGGACGCTCTCCCACTGAGCTACCGGCCCTTGCAGACCCAAGGAGTTATGGTTATGCGTTGCTTTATAGGCTTTTCGCCGTAAACCGACGAGGAGCATGCGAAAATGTTTAGTAGATGCTGGTCCCCCTAAGTGCGAAGGCTCATGGAGCTCGATATTCACCGGATTGCCCTTAAGTACGCTCTAGCTAACGCCGTGAAGTACGGTGGGAAGGCCGATGTAAAGGCCGTTGCAAGCAAGGTCTTCGCGGAGGTTCCAGAGCTGAAGGCTAGGGCTAGGGACGTCGTCGCAGTGGTCAGGGAGGTCGTGGAGAGAGTTAACTCGATGACCCTGGAAGAGCAGGAGAGAGAGTTAAGGGACGTGTGGCCTGAGGCCTTTGCCGGGGGGAGGAGGGAGGAGAGGAGGGGTCTACCCCCGTTGCCTGGGGTGGATGAGGTTGGAGGAGTCGTCGTTACTAGGTTTGCCCCAAACCCTGACTTCGTGCTTCACCTCGGTAGCGCTAGGCCAGCGATCCTGAGCTACTACTACGCGAAGGTTATGTACAAGGGCAAGTTCATCCTGCGCTTCGAGGACACGGACCCGAAGACGAAGCGTCCGATGCCTGAGGCATACGACCTCATCAAGGAGGATCTGAGGTGGCTTGGGCTTAGCTGGGACGAAGAGTACGTGCAGAGCCAGAGGATGGAGATCTATTACGCTCACGCGAAAATGCTCATCGAGAGAGGCGGGGCGTACGTCTGCACGCACCCCAAAGACGAGATAAAGAGGTATCGGGACGCTGGCTTGCCCGACCCCTGCTCGACGCTACCTCCGGATGAGCACCTTGAAAGGTGGGAAAAGATGCTCGCCGGGGAGTACGGTGAAGAGGAAGCGGTTCTCAGGGTAAAGACAGACCCCGCCCACCCGAACCCCTCTGTCAGGGACTGGATTGCCTTCCGCATCATAGACACGAAGAAGTACCCGCACCCGTTGGTCGGAGACAAGTACATCGTCTGGCCAACCTACAACTTTGCCTGCGCGGTGGACGACCACCTGATGGGGGTTACCCACATCCTGAGAGGAGAGGAGCACGCCGTCAATACGCTTAAGCAGGAGTACGTGTACAAGCACCTCGGGTGGAAGCCGCCAGTAGGTATACACTTCGGCAGGCTCAACCTTGAGGGCATGATTCTGAGCAAGTCCGTCATAAGAAAGGGCATCGAGAAAGGGCTCTACGACGGGTGGGATGACCTGAGGCTTGGGACCCTCATAGCTCTCAGAAGGAGGGGAATACTGCCTCAGACAATATGGGACATGGTCTTCGAGGTTGGAATCAAGCCTTCAACCGCAACTATAAGCATCGAGAAGATCCACGCCCTGAACAAGAAGTACCTCGAGCCGATATCAAACAGGTACATGTTTGTTCGAGAGCCTCTCCGCGAAGTAGAGCTCAGAGGGCTGCAAACCCCCGTTACAGCGGAGGTCGTGGTCCACCCATCGTACCCCGAACGCGGCAAGCGCAGGATCCAGTTTAGCGAGCCGCGCGTCGTGGTGGAGGGCGACTCGCTCGCCGGGAGGGACGAGGTTAGGTTAATGGGCCTTGGAAACTTCCGGGTCGTTGACGGAGGGAGCACTCTAGAGTTCTTAAACAACGATATTGGGTACGCTAAAGAGAGAGATCTTCAGATTATCCAGTGGGTCCCCCAGGAGGACAACAATCCTGGTCGCATCCTGAAGGTTGAGGGCGACACTGTAAAAGTTATAAAAGGCTTGGGAGAGCCGGCGACCCGACAGCTCAAAAAGGAAGACAGAATCCAGTTCGTGAGGATAGGCTTCATCAGAGTGGAGGAGCCCGGACTCTACATCTTCACTCATGACTAGGTTGAGAGAGGTTCCAGGGCTTTCCACCCATCACTACTTTCTCGGGTAGCTTCTCTCTCACGCTCTCGAGGAACTTCAAGTCACTCTCCTTTTTACGAAGGTTATCCGGGAGGATTATCGGGATCTCGTCTTTGATCGGCCACCACCTGCCGCACTCAGGGCAGTATAGGACGCCGGTCTTCACCTCGTACTTGATGCACTCGTCGCACCCTGGGTCAGAACCCTTAAGCTCCTCAACTTTTACTCCCTTAAACGCGCAGTAAAGCTCGCAGGCGGGCTTGCTCTTGAAGGTGAAAGTCCTCTCGTACCGGACTTTCTCGATCACGTAGAGCTCAAGGGGAAAATGCTTGTCGTAGGGACACGCCAACAGATCCATTAAGCGGAACTTCATACACCTCCTGCAGGTCGCACAGGCTATATAGATATTTTGGTTCCCACAAGCTTCCTAAACTCTTAGTCATCTTTATTCGGCCTCGGCCTCGCTCCACAGTGTAATGTACTGCCCCGTTGGCCTGCCCCCTGAGGAGTGGCTGGGGAGGGGCAACGAACGGTTGCAACAATGCAGGTCGACACGGGGGAGAAGCAACTAAAAGATGATGCAGTAACTTTTACCACGGTTACCTGCTCAGAAACGGATATTAGGTCGAGTCACCGTAGGCTTTCCTGTGGCGTTACCCACTAATATCTTCAGGGCATACGACATTCGAGGAGTATTCGGGAAGGACCTCACACCGGACGTTGTTGCCCTAATAGGGGCCGCTCTTTCCAACCTGGAACGCGGGGACTACTGCGTCTGCCACGACGTCAGATTCAGCTCTCCCATACTCGCGCGGGCACTGGCGAGCGGTCTGATGGGTGCGGGGTCGAATGTCGTCGACTCAGGTGTCGGGCCCATTGGAATGGCTATTTACGCCTCGAAGCACTTGAGCTACCACGTTGCTTACATCACGGCCTCACACCTCCCCCCTGAGTGGAACGGCATAAAGATGTTCAGGCCTGGCGGAGAGCCGATATGCCTGGGGGACATAGAGAGGATAAAAAGCTTGGTTGACTCGGGGGTGACGTGGGCCGGCTTGAGCGGCTATGGCTCGCTGCGTGCAAGGGAGATTCTCCCAGAGTACATCGAGTTCCTTCACAAGGTTGGAAGCCACTCCGGAGGGCTTAGGGTGCTCGTCGACTGCGGGAACGGCTCGGCCTCTCTGGTGGTCCCAAGGCTCCTCAGAGACTTGGGCTATGAAGTCGCCACGGTGAACTGCGACGTAGACCCACGTTTCCCGGTTAGAGGTAGCGAGCCCACACCTGAAAACACTGCGTACATGTCGGCTCTGGTCAGGGACCTAAAGGCGGACATAGGGGTCTCATTCGACGGAGATGGGGACAGGGTGATATTCTTCGATGAGGCAGGGTCGCCCTTGGCGCCCGAGCAGGCAGCTGTGGTGATGCTCCGCGCGATGGGCAGGGCAAACGTCGCCGCTAACGTTGAGTGTTCAAGCGTGGTTGACAGGGTTGTAGCCGAGATGGGGGGCAGGGTCATACGCGTCCCCGTAGGCAGGATATTCATGATCCTCGACGCGGTTAAATCCGGGGCTGAGCTGGGCGTGGAGAGTAGCGGGCACTTCGTGACTTACAACGGCATCAACTTGGACGACGGTGTGCTGTCTCTGCTCTTCATGCTTGAGGCGGTCGAGAAGCTGGGGGGCCCCGTCTCAAGATACCGCGTGCCGATGCCCCCTACCAAGAAGCTCAAGGTGGATGTTCCCGACGAGGAGAAGTTCAGAGTCGTAGAAGCCTTGAAGAACAAGTACTCTGCGGAATACGATAAAGTTACCACAATAGATGGAGTGCGCGTGGACACCGATAAGGGCTGGTTCCTCGTAAGGGCTTCAAACACGGAGCCGGTAATAAGGGTCACTATAGAGGCATACAAGCCGGAGGATCTCGAGCTCATTGAGAGAAAGGTACTGAGAGATATCGAGGAGCTGATCAAAGGAAAAGATAAATAACGACGTGTTTTACGTTATCGGGATCGCCCTTGAGCATAGTCGCCATTGGCGCGACAGAGACCGTGGACCCTTTGAGGCTTCTGGGCTTCGAGGTTATCAAGGTGAGCAAGAAGCCGAATGCCGAAGAGGTCGAGAGTATAGTTTCGAAGATCCTCGAGAACAGGGTGGCACTCCTGGAGGGCGAGATCTACTCCGCTGTTAGAGAACGCCTCAACCAGGTCACCTCGATAATGAAGGAACCGCCGCTAGTCGTGGTAATCCCATCATCCGATAAAGCGTCCACTAACCGCCTGGAAGAGTTATATAGCAGGCTTTCGCTAGCCGTAGGGGTGAGGCTTAAATGGGTCACGAAAGGTTAAGAAATGCCGCGTCGTTGACGGATGAGCTAGACATCAGGGTAATACTGGAGGAGCAGAGGAAAGCCGAAGCCCGTGTGGCTGAGGCCAAGAAGATCGCTGACGAAATTATCGCAAAGGCGCGCGAGCAGGCTAAACTGATGCTTTCTAAGGCCCAAGACGTAGCCCTCGACGAGAGCGTGAAGAGAATGCTCGAGGAGGAGTTACGCAGGGTTCAGGAGAGCCTGGATGCCCTTGAGAGAGCTGAGCGCGAAAAGCTGGAGATGGTGAAGATCGCCCTGGCGAAGAATGAGAACGAGGTGCGGAAAGCCCTGCTTGAAGCTCTCCTTAGGTGATGCACATGAGCACGAACAAAAGCCTAATGGAGGTGCTGATCGAGGAGCTCAGGGCCGTAGCCGAAGAAGAGAGCCGCAGAATTTTAAAGGAGGCCGAGGAGCAGGCCCAGAAAATACTCCAGGAAGCCGCTACGAGAGCAGAGGAGATAAAGGCTCAGAGGATTAAGCAGCTCATCGCTGAGGCGCGCCAGAAAGCTGAGAGCGAGCTAGCGCCGAGGAGGCTTGAGATAAGGCGTAAGTATTTGGCAGAGAGGTACAGTTACGCCCTCAACTATCTTGAGAGCATGCTGTCCCAAGTGGTGCGCGAACTCAAGCAGAACCCCGAGTACTACGACATCTTCCTTTCTCGCAGGCTCGAGGAGGCGATTCAGAGTATGCGTGCCTCCAAGCTGGTCGTACACCCGTGTACCGGCGACTCCCAGAAAGTCCAGAAGATAATTAGAGAGAAGTTGACCGCTCTATCAAAGCTGAAACCTGACCTCGAGGTGTCGCTAGGAGAGGAGGTGGAGTGTAGCGGGGGGGTAGTCGTGGTCTCCAGCGACGGGAGGGAGTACTATAACGGAACGCTTGAGGCGAAGTTGACTGAAATCAGGGAGAAAACGTTCCCAGAGCTTCTAAGCGCTCTCCTAAAGCTCCGCTAAGAGTTCACGGGCTTCGGAACTCGGTTTGTCTCAAGCTCGACGATCGCTGGGAGAGGATTCCGGTATTTTATCTCGGAGAGCTTGCTCTTTCCTATCTGATTGGCAATGACGTCATCGACTAGCAAAAGGTCCACGTCCATTTTCCTAACGACCTCGTCTATCACCTTGAGGGCTTCCTGAGCTCCTGAGACCACGTACACCTTGTCCACGCCACTCTTGAGCATAGCCTTCTCTAAATCGCTTAGCACTACCGCGCCGATCCTCAACTTCATACCGGTCTTAAACACCTAGTTCACCCTTAAAACTGAGCATTGCGCGGCAATAGCTTATCGCGGCTTTATATTCTTCGGCTCAGCAAAACGTCAAAAGCCAGCTTGTACACTCTCGGCGCGTATGGGGAGACTATGCGCGCCTCCAGCAACTCTGCTTTGAAGCCGTGCTCCTCTGCCGCCTCCTTAACGATCTCGAACCCTCTTTTGAACAGATCGTCTTCACGGTCCCAGTAGTAAAAGTGAAGGACACCCCCTTCGCGCTTGAAGCACGTGAAGGCCTCGCGGAGGTACATGTAGGCGCCCTTCGGTAGAGGCATCACGACTCTATCAGCCTTGCCAGCGAACTTCGGTGCCTCCTCGCGGACATCGCCTAGAACCGGCACAACCTTCCCATCGAGCCTGTTAAGCCGGATGTTCTCCACCATGTACTTGTATGCGACGGGATTGAGCTCGATGGCAACCACTTTATCGACCAGCGGCTGCTTTTTCGCGATGGCGATTGCGAAGGGGCCTACCCCAGCGAACATCACGACAACGAATTCTCCGGGCTTAACCTTGCTAGCGACCCTCTGCCTCTCGGTAGCCTCGCGGGGGGAGAAGTAAACTTGCGTCACGTCGAGTTTAAGCAGGTAGCCGTGCTCCTTATGCAGGACCTCCCTCACTCTTTCTCCGCCGATAAGCTCCAGCTCCCGTACCCTGTACTCGCCGGTCCTCTCCCCGAGTTTCCTGTACACCGCTCTAACGTTCTTGTGCAGCTCCATTATCTTCTCCGCGATAACCCTCTTGTACGGCTCAAGCTCCTCAGGTATCTCGACGATCGCGACGGCTCCAGCCCTAGAGCCTACTATGTCGAAGCTCGATGGAACGAGGTTCAAAAGATCCTCGGGTATCAGATCCTTGAGTAGCTCTCTGAGGGACGGCACAGTTTTATATGATGAGCTTGCGCTAAATACCCTACCATGCGCCTAGCCCTGGTTAACGTGTCTTACCCCCTCAACGAGGACGTAGACAGCATCGTTTTCTCCCCGGGGAAAGGGGTCCTCTACGCGGGTCGAGAAGAGGGTGTGAGGAGGTTCGAGCCGGTCAAGGTGCTTGATGTAGATCAGAGGTTGGTTGTTCCCGGCATGACGGACGCTCACATGCACCTTTACTCCACCGCTATAAGCCGCGGTAGGCTAGACCTCCGGGGTGTTCGATCCCTGGAGGAGCTGAGGGAGCAAGTAAGGAGAGCAGTATTATCGGCTGGCAAGGGGGAGTGGGTGGTAGGTAGGGGCTGGGACCAAGACAAGATGTCCGAGAAGCGCTTCCCTACGCGCCACGACATCGACGACGTCTCGAGAGACAACCCAGTACTCCTGGTGAGGGTGTGCGGGCACGCGGCCCTTCTCAACACAAAGGCCATGAAGATCCTCGGGCTTCTCGAGCCAAGCGTGGAGGGCGGGAAATTTATCCACGTTGAGGACGGTAAACCCACGGGGATAATCTTCGAGGACCTTGTCGGGTACGCTTTATCCAAGATTCCGCCACCCCCGGCGGAGAGAGTAAAGAGCCTGGTGAAAACTTTGCTCTCTGAGTACCTTTCCTATGGGGTCACTTCGCTTCACTCGATGTCCAGCTCGCGATCCGAGCTCGAGCTGGTAAAAAGCTTGAAGGAGAGTGGAGAATTTATCCAGGAGTACAGGGCGTACATAGACTACCAGTCGTTCCTCGAAGGCGTCCACAGGCATTACCCTGACCTTGTTCAGGGAGTGAAAATCTTTGCCGACGGAAGCTTAGGCGCCAGGACGGCCGCCCTTCGGGAGCGCTACAGCGACGGCGAGACCTCCGGGAGCCTACTGCTGACCGCTGAGAAAATAGCCGAAATAGCCGCCGAGGCGGCGGGAGAGGGGCTGGAGACCGCCGTACACGCTATAGGCGACCGAGCTGTTGAAGAAGCCCTGAAGGCCTCCCGGCGTGCCGCGGGCAAGCTCCGAGTAGAGCACGCCTCGGTGACGCCCCCCGACCTCCTTGAAGTCGTGGCAGAGTTGAGACCAAGGCTTTCAGTTCAGCCGCACTTCGTGCTTAGCGACACGTGGATCGCTGAGAGGCTGGGGGAGCGGACAAAGTGGGTTTACGCGTACAAATCCCTGCTCAGCACTGGGGCCACCGTAATGGGGTCCTCCGACTCCCCCGTGGAGCCAATAAACCCGTGGCTCGGGATCTACGCCGCGGTGCACCGGGGCGCGATCGAAGGATTAGCGATACATGACTACACGTGGTTCGAGAGCCTGAGCTTCGAGGAGGCATTAACCCTCTACGTCTCGGATCCGTCGGCGCGTAGATCGCTGGTCGTCCTTAACGTCAGGAGCACGCCGCGGTCTCTTCAGGAGTTTCAGGAGGTGAGAGCTGAAGTGGCTTTACTCCCAACCGGTCTAACTCGCGTCAGCAAAGACCAATAATATCATCTTTCAAACTGACGTGCTGTCATCATCGAGGATATCTCTCAGGTAAAGAATAAATAACGTTAACTCTTTTGAGCAGCTCGAGGGCCGGTCGTCTAGCGGGAGGATGTCGCCCTTGCAAGGGCTCCGCACCCCGAGAGCGGCGGAGGTCCCGGGTTCGAATCCCGGCCGGTCCACTTCACCGAAAATTTTTGTAATGGCTTACGCTGGCTCCACCTCTTATGCTCGCGCACTCACATACGGGTTTCTGTCCCCATAGTTTTGTAATGATGAATACGCGGGAATGTTATTCAGTGGCTGTCTTAATTGTGTTTGTTGATCAACGATGGGTGTGCTTCCGGTAGAGCAGAGGAAGGTCCTTACGACTAGGCTCGAAGAGCTCAGGGCTAAGGCGCTTGAAAACCCGGAAGAGTTCTGGGACGAGCACGCCCGCGCGCTGGAGTGGTTCAGGATTTGGGACAAGGTGCTGGACGACTCCCAGAAGCCCTTCTACAGGTGGTTCGTCGGGGGGAAGATCAACGCCAGCTACAACGCACTGGATAGGCACGTCAGGACCTGGAGGAAGAACAAGGTTGCGCTAGTGTGGGAGGGTGAGGATGGCGAGGTGAGGAAGTACACGTACAGGGACTTGTATGTGGAAGTTAACAGGGTGGCCGCTCTCCTCAAGAACTTCGGAGTTAAGCCTGGTGACAGGATAGCCCTCTACTTGCCGATGATCCCAGAGCTTCCGATCTTCATGCTCGCTGCCGCCAGGATCGGCGCTGTGCACACTGTGGTGTTCTCGGGGTTCAGCAGCGACTCCTTGGCCCGAAGGATCAACGACTCGAGGGCCAAGCTCCTCGTGACAGCCGACGGGGGGTTCAGACGGGGGAAAGTGGTGCCGCTTAAGGAGATAGCCGACAAGGCGTTGGAGCAGACGTTCTCGGTCGAGAACGTGATCGTTGTTAAGCGCGCAGGGGTGAACGTGAACATGGTTGAGGGGAGGGACTTCTGGTTCCACACCCTGATGGAGGGCATAAGCAGGAGCGCGTACGTTGAGCCCGAGAAGCTGGACGCAAACCATCCGCTGTTCATCCTCTACACGTCCGGCACTACTGGCGCTCCTAAGGGAATCTACCACAGCACTGGGGGCTACCTAGTCTGGGTCTACTGGACGCTAAAGTGGGCCTTCAACCCCAACGATGAAGACGTGTGGTGGTGCACAGCCGACATCGGGTGGATCACAGGTCACAGCTACGTGGTTTACGGTCCTTTAATGCACGGCCTAACAACCGTGATGTACGAGGGGGCTCCGGACTACCCGGCCCCCGATCGGACGTGGAGCATCATCGAGAAGCACGGGGTCACTGCGTTTTACACTTCGCCAACCGCGATCAGGATGTTCATGCGCTACGGCAACCACTGGGTTGAGATGCATGATTTATCGTCGCTCAGGATACTCGGCAGCGTCGGGGAGCCAATAAACCCCGAGGCCTGGGAATGGTACTTCAAGGTGGTTGGTAGGGGCAAGTGCCCCATCATCGACACGTGGTGGCAGACGGAGACCGGAGGCTTCATGATAGCTCCTACAGCGGGCATCGACCTAGTACCCTTAAAGCCGGGCTCCTGCACTCTACCACTCCCGGGCGTTGATGCGGAGGTTCTAACGGAAGATGGCGCGGTGGCCCCCCCAAACATTCAGGGCTACCTGGTGGTGAGGAAGCCCTGGCCCGGCATGCTGCTAGGCGTTTGGGGCGACCCTAAGCGCTACGTCGAAACGTACTGGAGCAGGTTCCCGGGCTTCTACTACCCGGGCGATTACGCCATGAGAGACGAAGACGGGTACTTCTGGATTCTCGGCAGGGCAGACGAGGTTCTGAAGGTTGCAGCGCACAGGATAGGGACGATGGAGCTGGAGAGCGCTCTAGTCTTGCACCCGGCCGTGGCTGAGGCCGCTGTAGTCGGGAAGCCTGACCCTATTAAGGGAGAAGTCCCGGTAGCGTTCGTGGTACTGCGGGAGGGGTTTACGCCGAGCGTTAAGCTCGAAGAGGAGCTAATGAACCTCGTCTCAGAGACCATAGGGCCTATAGCAAAACCCGCTAACATCTTCTTCGTGCGAAAGCTCCCTAAAACCAGGAGCGGTAAAATAATGAGGAGGGTCATAAAGGCGATCGTGAAGGGGGAGCAGAATCTGGGTGATGTCACCACCATCGAAGACCCCTCCGCTATCGAGGAGCTGAAGATGATTGTTGGGAACTCGAGAAGTCAATGAAAATATTTATCTTCTCTTGCTTCTCCTCTCTTTTAGTTGATAATGCGAGTCGATCTCATAGTGATCGCCCGTATACTCGACGCGCTCTACAGTGAGGGTAGGATGAAGAAGACCCACCTCCAGATGGCGAGCAGGCTCAACTACCCGGCTTTTACCAGATACCTCGGCTGGCTGGAGGAAAAGGGGCTTCTGCGCGTTGTTGAAGGGGATGACGGGGAATACGTAGAGCTGACGCAGAAGGGTAGGGAAAGCTACGAGAGGGTTGTTGTCTGGCTCAAAGAGTACGTGGGTAAGTTATGACTCGAGCTTTAGCAACAGGTGGACGAGCTTCTCGATGTCCCACGGTGGGGTGACCACCGGTACTTCGGCCAACTGCGAGACTTCCTTAAAATAATCGTTGAGGGCCTCGGCGAGCCTCTCGTAGAGAGAGTAGTAGCGGTTGTAAATCTCCACAGCGCCCGCCTCGGGCTTTATCCTCACTCTCTCCTTGAAGAACAACTTCGCCGCCTCTCCGTAGCTACCGACGGCCCCGCTAGCAACCGCCACCAGCATGGCGTCGCCGCCGAGAGCGGCGTCCAGTAGCTCCGGCAAAACCACCTCCAGGCCTGTGACGTTCGACTTAATCCGAGCCCACGTGGGCGACTTCGCACCCCCGCCCATCAGCACGAGCTCCGACGGCTTTATCTCGAGCTCTCTCAGAACCTCTAGGATCTTCCTCAACTCGTAGGCGACCCCCTCCATCATGGCTCTGAAGATGTGGGCCCTCGTGTGGAACACCGTTAACCCGAAGATGACGCCCCTAGCGTAGGGGTTCCAACGCGGACTCCGAGCACCGGAGAAAAACGGTAGGACTATTAAGCCGTTGGATCCGGGTGGAACGTACTCGGCCTCCATATCTAGGTACTCGTAGGCTCTGCGCTTGGTTGAGCTAGCCAGCAGGTTAACGCCCTCAGCGAGGTTGTCCCGGAACCACCTCAGTATAGCCCCAGCAGTCGACATACCCGCTTCTAGGGCCCACGTGCCAGGTATAGGCCCAACCCCCACAGAGAACCTCATCTTTGGATCTAGGCGCGGCTCCCTGAGCAGGGTTGCCGTAGTCGAACCAGTGCCCGTAGACTCCTCCACTCTGCTTGGGTCAAGGATACCCGCCCCGAGGATCTCAGCGGTCCTGTCCCCCGTCCCGGCCAGCACCGGCGTGCCTGCTCTCAAGCCGGTCAAGGAGGCAGCTTCGGGTGTGACTTCGCCGGCGACTTCCCAGCTGGGTAGCGACTCCGGGAGGAGGTCAGCGTACTCGCCGAGCCCGAGGTCTCTTATCAGCTCGTCATCCCAGCGCTGGGAGTGTATGTTGAAAAGCATAGTTCGCGACGCTACAGTGTGATCTGTGACGGTTACCCCGGTAAATCTGTAAATGATGTAGTCTTTAGGCTGCAGGCCCACCTTAGCCCTTTTAAGAAGCTCGGGCTGATTTTCCTTGAACCACAAGAGCTTCGTTGCGGTGAACGTTGCGTCGACGACTAGACCCGTTTTCCTGTATATTTCCTCTGGGCTGATTCTCTCCTTTATTTTCTCGGCTTGCGGCGCGCTCCTCCTGTCCATCCAAATTGGAACGCGCCCTAGGCTACGCCCACTCTCATCTAGGAAAGCCATGGTCTCCCGCTGGCTGCTTGCGCACACACCTAGAATACTCCCAGGATCCACCCTCGACTTCTTGAGGACGCCTCGAACTACCTGCACTGCAGTGTTCCACCAGTCATCCGGATCTTGCTCCGCCCACCCGGGACGCGGGAAGTATGTCGGGTACTCCTGCCCCTCTAGTGCGAGAAGCTTGCCGGTTACGTGGAACAGGGCTGATTTAACGGTGGTGGTGCCGACGTCTACGGTTAGAATGTACTCTTTCTGCATCGTGCGTATATCGCGTCCGCTATGAGATAAAGAGTAGTTACTATGCGCTTTTATTCAATGGTACCTTTATCGGTAATAAGCTTTAACCGATGGATTTTTCAGCGGTTTTGAGGTGCTCCTTCTTTATAGCGACTTCTCGACCGCAGTGGGAGCACCTGAAGGTAATGCTCTCACTAGTCTCACCAACCTTCTCTTTAAGCGGCCTCCCACAGTAGCACACGAAGCCTATGAGGCGGGCTGGGTTCCCCGCGACGAGGCCGTGGGGTGGGACGTCTTTCGTTACAACGCTCCCGGCGGCGACCATAGCGTACTCACCTATAGTGACTCCGCACACGATCGTAGCGTTGGCCCCTATGCTTGCCCCCCTCTTCACGACCGTGGGAACGACTTCCCAGTCGGTGGAGAATGCTCGAGGGTACTTGTCGTTTGTGAACACCGCATACGGTCCCACGAAGACGTCATCCTCGATGACCACGCCGCGGTAGACGGACACGCCGTTCTGTATTTTCACCCGGTCCCCCACCACGGCACCAGCATCAATATAAACGTCCTTTCCTATGTTGCAGTTTCTCCCAATGCGCGCACCGGATCTAACGTGCGCGAAGTGCCATATGCGCGTCCCCTCCCCCACCTCCGCGCCTTCCTCTACTACCGCTGTGGGGTGCGCGTAAAAGCCTCTTTGGCTCATAGGTAACCCCCTTCTTGTTCCCCAAGGGATACTACTTAAGGTTTTTCAGAGTGCTCCAGGACCTGCGGACTATTGGAGGTAGTGCCCCCTTTCTCTCAATCCACATGGCGACGAACCTGCGGGTCTTTGGATCCGATGGGTACCCTGAACCGAAGTCGCCGTAGATCTTCTTGAGCTCGCTCACTATTCTCTCGCGCTCAGTCTTCGCGATGATCGAAGCCGCTGAAACTATAATGTGCTTCCTGTCTGCGTGGTTCTCGGCTACAACCTCCACTCCCCCGCCTATCAGCTCAGACAGCCTCCTGCCAAACCTCTCCGGTACCGGGTCAGGGGAGTCCACGTACACTTTCTCGACGGGAACCCTTTTCCTTGCCTCGAGCACTAGCTCAGCCATAACCCTAAGCTCCAGCTCGTTTAAGCTCGCGAACCCTACCCTCTGCACAGCCCTGTCTATCTCGTCCGGAGGGACAACGCGCAAAGCGGAGTATTCTAGGATGCTGTCTAAAGCTCTCCGTATCTTCTCCCGGCGTCCCGGGGAAACGAGCTTCGAGTCTTTAACGCCCAAAGCCTCCAGCCACTTAAGCTTAACAGAGTCGGCACACGCGATTGCAACAACCATCGGCCCTATAAGAGGCCCTCTACCTGCTTCGTCGATACCTGCAACCACGCTCAAAGCTCAACTCCTAGATACGTAATCGATGGTACTTTTTAGTCTTTCACTCGTTTTCTTCTGTGCTCGACTTATGCTTTCTCTAACTCCTGAGGGTTGGAGAAGATGTTGTGGAGGGTGTTCGAGCAGCATCCATGCGCCCTCTCTACGCTTAGCGGTCACAGCATATATGAAGAATTATAACGCTCCCCCGGAACCCTCGAGAGGGGGCAAGACCGCACCCTTATTTAGCCCCGCAGGCCCATCTACTCCGTGTTTGTTAGGACATTGTTCCCAGGACGTAACAATGGCGTTTTTAGTTTTTCCCTTGTTTTCTCCCGTGTTCGACCCGCGTCTTCCCTCGCTTCCATCGCGCTGGAGAGGGGTTGCGGGAGGGTGTTCGAGCAACGTCTCCGCGGTCTGGGCTAGTAATATCACAGTATGCGTGATGGTCAGGTAAGGTGGGAAAAACAGAAAAATAGGGAAAAAAGACTTTAAGTTTTCAGCCTAGGAGCTTGAGCCGCAGGTAGTCTGAGAGGCTCAGGCCCCTCTCCGAGGCCTCCTTCCTCAGCCTCTTCTTCTCGGCTGGCGTCAAGCGGATGCAGATAGTCTCTGAGCGCTCGAGCACTATGCATTGACATAGCCTCGACGAGCACAGCTTATGTGAACGCTTATAACCCCCCTAGCGCTTAGCCATGATGGTCGAGGTTAGCGGGGAGGTGTGGGAGAGCGTTGCGAGGTGGCTGGAGCTGACCGGCCTCACGAAAGCGCTGTGGCGCCTGCGCGAGCCTAGGCCGCTCAGCAGGGCCTTCGCCGCGAGGAACTCGAGGCACACCGCCGCTGCGCTGGAGAGCTCCGCTCAGCCGGCCTCGTGAGGGAGGCAGTAGTGGGCAACACGCGCTACGTCTACCTGACGGAGCGGGCCTGCGGCCTGCTGGCTTCGACTGAGAACGTCGTGTTCAAGCTCTAGCTTAGGCAGAGCCACTACGCGAGGACCCGCACAACCACCTTCACTGCGCCGTTTTTCGACAGCCTATACAAGGCGGACAGCGCCTCACTTGTGCCGACCTCTCCTCTCCTGGCTACGAGCTCGACGAAGTCCGAGAACTCGAAGACTTTACTGTCGCTCGAGGAGGCCAGCCACAGCACAGACTCGAGAACCTTAGCTTCGCTAGGTGCGAGGTTCTTGTTCAGGACTTCCTCCGCAGCGCTCTTAATCCTTCTAAGCTCCGCGTAGAACTTCTGCGTGTCAAGCGGCTGTGGGTTCACCTTGAGCTCCACGAGCTCTTGCTCCAGCCTGTTAAGCTTTTCGACCTCCCTTTCTAGGACGCTCTTCTCCTGGAGAACCGCGGCGGCAACAGCCCTCCTGGCCACCTCTCGTGTCGCCTGCAGATCTCTGAGTATGAAACCGAGAGCCTTCTCGTACTCGGCTCTCAGAGCTCTCTCGACTCTATCGAGCTCTTCCAGCCCCCTCTCGAGGTCTGCCAGAGTAGACATTTTAGGCTCTTTCAGTAGCAGCTCTTGAACCCTCCTCACCCTCGCTGCCGCTTTGGCGGCTTCGGAGGCCATCGTTGGGTTGAGCGGGCTTACGAGCTTCACGTAGTTCTCAACTCTTTCGACAGCCTTGTCTGCCTCCGGTAGCACTTTCTCAACTCTCTCAAGGAAGCTTAGTGTCTGTTTAAGCGCCTCCTCAAGAGACCTGAGACCCCTCTCGTACTCCTCGAGCCTCTGAGGCAGAGCCTCGGACTCGGGCGGGAGGGGAGGGTCGGGGATCGTGAGCTCGGATGCTATTTTCTCTACGAGGGCCTTCAAGAAGGCGTTCGACTCGCCTTTCCTCAGCAATTCCTCGTAGAGCCGCTCCACTCTGGAGATCTCTTCACTCACTTTCTGGCTGGACTGAGCCAAGTAGTCGAGCAGGTACTTCTTCGGCCTCTTTTTAAGCAGGACTTCCATGAACCTCTAGGAAGAAGAGAAAGCTTGCAGCAAAATGTATGTATTGCTTAAAATGCTGTTGAACGGCTATATGAGGCCTTTCTCCTTAGCCTTCTTGATCACTTCTTCAACGAGCTCTTCCTTGGATTTGCCCTCGGATTCCACGCCAAGCTTCTCGGCGAGCTTTCTAAGCTCCTCATCTGAGAGGGAGGTTGTTTGGGGTTTAGGGGATGTCGCCTCTTCGACCGAAGAGGTTATCTTCTGGCTCTCCTCTCGGAATATCCTGACAGCCTCACCGGCGGCCTTTGCGAGCTCGGGGAGCTTCTTCGGCCCAAAGAGGATTAGCGCGATTACGATGAGGAGGAGTATCTCGGTGGGACCTATGTTGAACTGAAGTGGGATCACTGGGTAGCCTCCAACCGGGTACATTTGCGCACCAAAGCTTAGCTCAGCAAGGGTGGTAAAAAATATTTCCATGAAAGCCGTGCCTAAGCTCCTCCTTTTCTGCCCCTGCTGGCCCCCCTTGAAGTCGTCGTCATCCTTGCTCAGCCTCGGGGTCGCCCCACGGGGGTGTCGCATCGCCCTCTTCGGGCCTGCCTCTCTCGGGGGCTTCCGGGGAGGAGCAGCCGGTGGCCACCGCGCACCGCAGCGGCCAACCGCGGGCCGGGGCCTCGGCCTGCCTGATTCGAGCTGTTTTGCCCCCTCTCGCCCCACTTTCTTTTCCCCGAGAGTGCAGGCGCCCCCGTGCGGCGCCAGTTTTCTCAGGGAAGCACCCTGTAGCCCGCGCCTCCACTAGCCGGCTCACCCCTTCACCGGCCAATTCTTATTGCTACGAGCCTTAGCTACATTCTAGCACAGGGGGTTAATATTTGCTCCGATGATTACCCTGAAAGTATAACATCGTTACACCGGTTGTTGAAGGCTGACTGCTTCTCCAGGGCTTACGGCTATATGAGGAAGGCGAGGACATGCTCGCACATAGCGACGGTTATGTTGCACGGGAAGCAGCTGAGGCTCCGCGCCTGATGCGCCTCAAGGCAGCATCGCCGCACATCAATTCCTCGCCGTTTAGCCGAGCAGCACGAGGATGTTGCCAACCACAGCCTCCTTCACGAGGCCTGCTGAGCATAGCCTCTCCAAATCCGAAGGATGTGCCTGGTGTTCCTCGTGGCGAAGGCCTTGCTGAGGGGCTTCGGCTACCTGAGGCGCCACAAAGTCTTTGCGAGGCCGGTCAGCTCGAGCCACCCCGCCACGCTTCCCAGACCTCAGCGCTGACCTCGACAATCAAGGCTGAGCGCATGAGGGGGTTTATAGGCGTTCACGCGTGCTGTGGCTGATAAGAGCCGTAGAGGTGTGCAGGTGTTGCTCAAGCACCCTCCCACAACCCCTTCTCCAAACCATTGGAAGCGAGGGAAGACGCATGTCGAACACGGGAGTAAACATGGGAAAAACTAAAAAGTACCAGTACTACACCTAAGCTGTGCTACGAGAAGTGCTCGTAATTCACGGTGGTGCGGGGAGGTTCAGACCCTCTATTTTGGAGGAGCGGGTAGCGATCGAGGAGGCACTGCGCTCGGCCCTCTATGATGGCATGAGTGCGCTGTCCTCGGGAAACGCTTTGGATGCGGTTGAAGCGGCGGTGAAGAGCATGGAAGGCTCCGGCGTCTTCAACGCGGGAAAAGGAGCATCACTTAACCTTCTGGGAGAGCAGGCGCTGGATGCAAGCGTGATGTTCGGGAGAGACCTAAGCTTCGGAGCCGTAGCCTCGCTAAAGTACACCTGGAATGCCGTGTCGCTGGCGCGCAAAGTCATGGAGAGAACAGACCACGTCTTTCTCGTGGGCTATGGGGCCGATAAGCTGGCGGAGGCCTTGGGCTTCGAGCGTACCCCGCCCCCTCCGCCAAGGCTCCTCGAGAGGTATCGGGAGCTTCTCGAAAAGGCGAGGAGTCTCGGCTATGATTTGTGGAAGAGGAACTTTGAGATCGCCAGGCTCTTTCTACCAGACACTGTCGGAGCAGTTGCCTTAGACAGGGATGGAAACCTGGCGGCTGCCACCAGCACTGGCGGGCTGTGGTTGAAGCTTCCGGGACGTGTGGGCGACACACCCCTCCCCGGAGCAGGCGTCTACGCCGAGAACGGTGTGGTGGCGGTCTCTGCTACCGGTATCGGGGAGCTCATCGCCAGGTACCTTGCAGCGGCGAGAGTGGCCTTTAAGGTGAAGTCCGGCGTAAGCGTTGAGCAGGCTGTTCGTGACGTGGTGCACGAGGTCACGAGGCTGTTTTCCGAGGAAAACACCATCGGGTTGATAGCCCTCGACGCGGCTGGGAACATCGGGATTCACTCCAACTGCGAGGTTTTCCTGAGAGGTTACACGTTTAAGGGTGGAGAGCCCCGGGTAGCGTTGCTAGGAAGCGAGGAGCCTCACTAGCGCTTTTTCTGCTCTCTTGCCCTTTATGTACAAGTGCGCTGATACCGCGGCCAGCACTGACGAGAAGACGAGCAGCGGAGGATTGACGCTAACTGCGGCGAGCGCAGCGGAAAGCAGCGCGAAAAACAGGCTTGCTGACGAGGTCGCTTTTGAGAGCTTGACCTTCGATGCTTCTCTCTCAAGGAAGCCGTGCGCAAATCTAACCCTCAGTGCTGATGCGACAACGTAGAGTGTGCCGAGAGCCAGAACTAACGATGCGAGGAGCATCGAGACCGTGCCCGCAGTCGCTTGCGTGTGTCTTGTGATGTTGCCTGACGGCTGGGAAGGTACCGTTGTTGCGTTAGAGGAAAGAGTTCTGATCGAAGTCGCTCCACTCGCCCCCTCGCTTTGACCTCCCTGCCTCCCCAGCGAGGTCACCATCGCTGCCGATAGGAGCAGGATTGAGACGATCAATGCTACGATCGACCTGATCATACTCCGATTGCGCGAAGCCGAGGATACAAATAAACTAAACGTATCGAGGCTACAGCGGAACGAAGACGAGTAGCGGAGGTAGAACAGCAACGGTGCTTACAAGCGTAGACGTCACAACTATGCGCGCTACCCGTCTAGCGTCCAAGCCAAGTTCCCGTGAAATAGGTACGCAGGACGCGGCGCTTGGCATAACGCTCTCTAGGACAGCCACGCCCCTATCCACGCCCTCGAGGATACCCGTCTTGACGAACAGAAGTGTGAGGGGAACTACTACGGCGAGCCTGTACGCGTAGGACTTTAACCCCTCTGGGTCAAGCGCAGGCTTAACGCCGAACTCAACCCCTAACTGGACCAGGGCTATTGTCGCAGCGGCATCGGAGAACGGCTTCAGAAGCTGTATAACGAGGCTGGGCAAAGTTACCCTTACTGCCCCTAGCACCAGTCCCAGCATCACGGCGGCGATTGGCGGGAAGGACAGGATTCTTCTCGCCAGAGAGTACGGGGAGCTGATCCGGCTCGAGAGCGTGGGGGCTAAGGCGTTAGAGACGGAGTTGTTACCGAAAATGTAGAAGCCCACACTCGCAACGCCCTCTGTGCCCCACAAGGACTGGGCGATTCCTACAGGTAAGTATCCCGCGTTTGCGTACATTGACGTTAAGACGACTTCGGCCCTCTCTTTCAGAGCCCTCGTTAGCAAGAACGTTAAAACGACGCTCAGAGCGCTTAGAGCGGTGAGGGCGAACGGTCGCAGATCTGTCGCCTGGAAGACACGGCTGTACGTGGATGTGAACAGGAGCGCTGGCAGGAAGGCGTAAAGGACCACCTTCGAAAAGAAGTAGAGCTCCCTTTCCCCAGGGTTCAGGCCGGCTCCGAGTAAAACCCCGATCACTATGGGCGTGTAAATACTTAGAACGATTTCTAGCACAAGAGCTGTTACTTAGCAAAGCTTTTAACTCTATTCACAGCTTTCAGCTTGATGCTTGCCGTTTCGGTTAAGAAGGGGAAGAACGCCCACTTGGTCCCCTTCCCGTGGAAGGTCAGCATCGTCGCATTCATGGCGAACCCCCCTCTAGTGAAAAGCGACGTTCAGGCGGCTATCGAAACAATAACGGTTCTAGCCAAAGACCCCTTCTTCGATGTTATAGAGGTTAACCTCATGAGCGACGAGGCTTGGAAAACCATAGCGCCAATTCTCCAAAGCAGTGGAGTGGACATCGCTGTGGGGCTTCAGCCGATGACTACAGCTCAAGGCCTGAACCCCTCATCTGTTAATGAGGACGAGAGAAGGAAGGCTGTCGAGGCTCTCTCGCAAGCAATAGAGATCGCGGCCGCAAGGGGGGTAAAGAAGGTAGGCTTCTCGAGCGGGGCTGACCCCGGCCCCGAAAACCGAGAAGCGGCAAAGGACTCGCTCGTCAAAAGCCTTAAGGAACTTGCTAGCCTCGGCTCGAGGCTCGGCGTAAGCCTAATCCTGGAGACGTTCGACAGAGAGTGGGATAAGAGGCAGCTGATAGGACCTATAGATGAAGCGGTTGAAGTTGTCCGAGAAGTCAGGCAGGAGTACAGCAACATCGGGCTACTGTGGGACCTCAGCCACGCGCCCATGCTGAACGAGAAGCCGGCCGCCCTCGTCCGCGCGAAAGACTACCTCTCTCACATCCACATCGGGTGTGCTAAGAAGCTACCCGACGGTAGGATGGTCGACTGGCATCCAGGCTTCTACAGGCCGGGGGCTGTCAACGGGGTCGAAGACGTTGAAGAGCTGTTGAGGATTCTCGCTGAAATCGGGTACAGCGGAGCCGTCGGCTTCGAGGTTAAACCCGAGGAGGGTCAGCACTGGAGGGAGGTGGTCGAGGCCGCGAAAGGTGTGCTCTACACGGCTTTTGCTCGGGTGGTGGAGCGTGAGTAAGCTAAAGATAATCTTCCCCGAAAGCATAGGGGTAGTTGAGGTGGAGCTGACCGGGCGGAACCCCAAGACCGCAGAGGCTATCATCAAGGCTGCGCCCTTCGAGAGCAGGGTTAACCTTTGGGGGCAGGAAATCTACTTCTCCACGCCCGTTAGGGTGGGCCAGGAGGTAGGCTCGGAGGTCGTCGAGAGAGGCGACGTTGCCTACTGGCCTCCTGGAAACGCTATTTGCCTCTTCTTCGGGCCAACTCCCGTGAGTAAGCCGGGTGAGATCAGGCCTGCAAGTCCAGTCAACGTATTTGGGAGGGTTGTGGGCGATCCGGACCGCCTGAAGGCTGTGAAGAGCGGCGAGAAAGTGAGAGTCGAGTGGGAGCCTTGAGCTCCGGGAAAAGGCTGAGGCTAGCGAGGCTCTTCAGAGACGGCAAAGCCCTTATTGTTGCACTGGACCACGGGAGGAGGCACGGGCCCATAAAAGGAATTGAGGACATGCGGGCAACGCTTAGGATGGTTCCTGAGGGCTCGCCGGACGCGGTTATGATGACCCCCGCGCTGATAGAGAAGTACTGGGAGATGCTTCCTGGCACCTTCATCGTGGCCAGGATCGATGGCACAGGAACAGTCAGGAGCCTCGACGAGACCGACGACAGGCTCATCTCAAGCGTGGAACGCGCGGTAAGGCTTGGGGCTGACGCCGTGAGCGTCATGGTGTATCCAGGCTCCCGTAACGAGTCGGCCCTATGGGAGAAGCTGGCAAGCGTAGTCGAGCAGGCCGAGTTGCTCGGAGTACCTGTTATGGCTGAGGTCGTGCCTAAGCAGCCGGGCTTCCCTAGCGTGGACAGCGACGTCGTAGCCTACGGCGCGAGGATCGCGGCCGAGCTGGGAGCCGACATAGTCAAAACAATCTACACTGAAAACTTCTCCGAGGTCGTCCGCAAAACCCCAGTCCCCGTCGTTGTTCTGGGCGCGTCGAAGGCGCCCCTCCTTGAGGTTTTGAGGAGAGTGGAGGACGCGGTTAGGGCCGGCGCCGCCGGAGCCGCCATTGGGAGGAATATATTCCAGCATAGCTCTCCTGGGCTTGTCGTGAAAGCGCTTATGAACGTAATCCACAGAGGTGCATCGGCCAGCAAGGTTATGGAGGAACTAGGGTTAAGGGAGGATCCGGTTATGTAAAGTAAAGCTTATATGTAAGATGCAGGTTATGGAGAATTGATGGCATGGAAGGTAAAAAGCGAATTGAAGAGCTTACAGAGGTGTTGCATGTGCTAGCGAACCCTATCCGCCTCAAGATGCTAGCGCTAATAGCTGTGAAGCCTAGACACGCGTACGAGCTCTCGAAGGTTCTTGGTCTCTCCTACCCCCTGACTCACCTGCACGTCACTGCGCTCGAGAGAGCGGGCTTGATCAAAGGGGAGGTCGTCCCCGGCCCTCGCCCGAAGAAAGTGTACAAGCTCACCGACTTCAGGATTGAGGTCTCGCCTGATTCTCTGAAGAAGATAGGTGAGGAGCTTGAAGGCTAGCAGTGCCTTAGCAATGATATTATCCCTGCTACTCGCCGCCCTGCTTGGCTTCTACGTGCCGCTCAAGATAGTGGAGGGGGTGTCGGCTAAATCTCTGGACCCGATCTTTGGAGGCGTCATTGCTGTTGTGAGCGTTATTGCGGGCGCGGCGCTGGGATTTTTCGCCTTAGTTTTCACAGTAGTTCTACCCTTCGCGGAGAGCGAGGAGCGCAGTGAAACGTCTTACGCTATTAGGCTCAGAGAGATGGAGGAGAAGCTGACCGTCTACCGTGCTAGACAGAGGGCTATGCTAGAAGAGCTGGACGCGATTAAAAAAGAGTTGGAGGAGATAAGAGACATTCTGAAGGAGGGGATGGGGGTTTGAGTGCAGAGAAGCTCAAGTATGCGGAGGTTAGCGACGAGGAAGTGGAAGAAATGCTCCTGAAGAGGCTCAAGGAGATCAGGTCCCTCTTGGAGGAGATAAAGACGATTTTCAAGCAGGCGGGTGTTACTTAGATGAGCGACTTGCTAGATCTCTACGAGGCTGAGCTTAGATCCAAGAGAGGTGGAAAGCGGCTGAGAGTGAGAGGCGCTGGTGTGGCTAGCGGAGGCTATTATAGGGAAGTCGCTATAAGCGGTGCAGGCAGAGTAGAGGGAGACATCGAAGCAGACACCGTGAAAGCATCGGGGTCTGCCGCCTTCAACGGGGGTATAGCAGCTCGGGAGGTGAAGTTCGCTGGTGCCGTAATAGTCCGAGGCAACGTGAAATCGGTTTTATTCCACGTAGCTGGTGCTGTTAGGGTTGAAGGGAGGATTGACGCGGAAGAAGTGAAAGTCGCAGGTGCGCTCAAAGCGCTAGGAGTAGCGGGTAAACGTGTGCGAATCAACGGGTCTTTCAACGTCCAGGACGACATTACGGGGGATGAAGTGAGCCTAAGACTCTCCGATGAGTCGAGGGCTAGGGTGATCAAGGCTGGCTTAGTCGAGGTTAAAGGTGGAACCAGGCGTGAGCTGTCTTTACTCAACCTGCTCAGGTTACGTAAAACTACACGCGTACTAGAGGTTAGTGAGATCAACGCTCAGGAAGTAATCCTCGAGGACGTGGTTGTTCGGGGCGTTATCAACGCGAAAATGGTGAGGATGCGCGGTAAAGCTAGTGTAGAAGGTAGCGTTCTGGGTGAAGTAGTAAAAGAAGAATAAGATATTTTCTACTCTTTCTTTTGCAAGTACTCATCTACAAACTCTTTAAGTGGGCTTAGAAGCCTGAAGAGCTCCATGGGTAGAACTATTTTGGTGGACGGCGATGAGGCTATAGACTGCAGAGCCGTCAGGTACTGGAGCAACATGGTCTTCGGATCCAGCTTCCTAGCCTCCTCGTCCACATACCTGAGGGCGAGAGCTTGGCCCTCGGCTCTCAGTATTGCGGCCTGCTTTTCACCCTCGGCCTTGAGTATCAGCGCCTCCTTCTCGCCCTGGGCCACCCTCACCGCGGCCTCCCGCTTGCCCTCCGCCTCCGTCACCATCGCCCGCCTGTTCCTCTCTGCGCTCATCTGCTTGATCATAGCCTCCTGGACTTCTCGGGGTGGAATGATCTCCCTAATCTCCACCGCAGTGACCTTAACACCCCACCTTGCCGTTACCTCGTCGAGCTTCTCCCTGAGGACCTCGTTGATGTACTCGCGCTTAGCGAGCACCTGGTCAAGGTCTATATCTCCCACCACAGCTCTGAGGGTTGTCGTCGCAATTCCAATGGCCGCGCCCCTGAAATCCGAGACTTCCACTACACTCTTCTTAGGGTCGATAACCCGGAAGTATATCAGGAAGTCTATGTCGACCGGAGCGTTATCCTTTGTTATACACGTCTGCTTAGTGACCTCAATGTACTGCTCTCTGAGGTCTACAACTACTCCCTTGTCGATGAAGGGTATCAAGATCACTATCCCAGGCCCCGCCACCTTCACCACGCGCCCGAGCCTCAACACGACGATCCGCTGGTACTCCGGGACGACTCTTACGCTGCTAGCTATCACGCTGGCGAAGACGAGAAGCGCTATGAATATTAGGAACAGGGTTACGGGATCCATCTCTAAATCGTTGATTTACACCGCGGGGTTTCCTATTAATTTTTCACGCGCCGAACTTTTACTACCAGCCCCTCGAGACCTACAACGGTAACTTTCTCACCGGCGTGTATCTCTTCCTCGCTCTCAGCGGTCCATTCCTCGCTCTCCACGAGCACGACCCCCCTTTTACCGGGTTTAATCTCCGTTTTAGCGACTCCAACTTTACCGAGAAGCCTCTCCTCCACACTTAGGGTTTTCATCCTTAATGCCTCAGAGGCCTTGAGTATTATGAATCCGACGAAAGCAATGGAGGCACCGAGGATTGCAACAATTGCTATCGTCGAGGCAGTGGGTGCTACGTAGGGCTGTGCGTAGTACTCAATGAGCAAGGCGAGCATTACAAGAGCGGCGCCGCTAATACCGAAAAGCTGTACTCCCGGTTTAAGGAGCTCTACCAGTATGAGGGCCGTACCCGTGACCGCTAAGACGAATACCAGTAGGTTCACTCCAACGACGCCGAAAGTGTAAAGGGCTAGGAGCACCAGTACGGCCCCCAGCACACCCCACCCCTGGAATCCCGTGACGTGGAACTCGAGAGCTATAAGAAGCGCACCGAGTATCATGAAGAGGATAGCGACCCCGGGATCCATTACGAGCGAGAGGGCGTCGCTAACGACGTCTCCACCAACGTACTCGAGAGCAGCGTGCTCTAGCCCCTCGAGCCTCAGAACCTCTGTTAACAGGTTGGCTACACCATTAGCTATACCTGCCGCTACAGCCTCGTTGGTCGTGAGAGCCTTGCTTTCCAGTACGAGTTTCTCAGCAATATCTGCCGATCCGGCTACGCCCTTCTCCTCTAGCAGGCTCTTAATCCTAGAAACCATGTAGGACTCTACCTTCTCGTCGGCCGGGACGGGTTTACACGCCCCTATTACAGCTCCCTCACCCAGGTACAGCTTGCCTGCGGCCAACGCGACTCCGGTCGCCGCGGAGACTGCTTTAGCGCCCGGAGGCACCCATGCTATAACCCTGCAGTTGCAGCCTTTAACAATGGAGATCATTTCGTCCATTGACTTGAGGTAGCCGCCATAGCTGTTGATCACGACCAGCAGCGCTCCGCCCTCGGCTCGGTAGGCCGCCTTTCTCAGGAGATACACTTTACCCTCATCGATGTTCCCGTAAACCTCGACTACCACCACGCTTGCAGGCTGGGCGCTGAGGCACGGAAGCGTGAGGAGAATAACCGCCAGGACTGAAAGTGCTAGGCGAGCGCGCGTCATCGCCGTATGATCTCCTCAAAAGGCTATAATAAAGTTTGTAGGACTAATCCAAGCAACGCGACGATCCCGGTTGCCAGCAGATTCGTGATCTCGTTCGTTACCCACGACAGCCCACCGACTCTTACTGTTTTCTCGCCGCAAAGGTGCACAGGCTTATCCGTCAGAGTCCGGCACCGGGGACAGTAGTACTTAACTTGTAAAGTAGCACCTATTACGCTGTCGAAGACCTCCCCGAGCCAGCCCAGCAAAACAATCTGCGGTATAAGCGCGGCGCTCAAGGGCAGAATCCCCAATGCGCTCTCTAACAGCGCCACAAGCCCCACCACTGCTGAGCCGGAAACCGCCCCAAGAGCGCCGAGAGGCGTCACGCCACCCGAGGTCCCCGGCTCCACCTCGATGCCGGGTCTCGTGATCAGCCTCGGCTTCCCGCGGTAGAGTGCACCCACCTCCGCCGCCCACGTGTCGGCGTTGGAGGATGCAAGCACAGCCAGGGTGGGCACCAGCAGCTTATCTCGGTGGTCTGCGAGGATGCCGTACATAGCTGTCAGAACCGCCGCAACGAGGCCAGCGCCGATTACCTGGCTCGCCGACCTACCTTCCTCTCTCTCCGCCGCTCCTTTACTCTTTTTCGAAGCATAGGCGAGGCGCGTGGCTAGCGAGGAAGAGAAGAAGAACGCTAGAGACGGCAGGTAGAGGCCAACCCCGCCCGTGAAGTATAGCCCTGATAACAGTATGCTGACTGCAGTTGCCCTTTTATCGAGGTACTTCAGCTTATACGCGACCAAGCCCAGTGGGATGCCGAGTGCTATCCCCGCCGCAAAGTTCACTGCAGCCTCCTCGAAAGCGTACACGTTGCGGAAATAGCGGCTCGTGGTAATTATACGTGTTGCCTTAAACACTCAGAAGCGCGGAGCCATGCTTTAAAGCTAGGTAGAGAAGATAGCCTACCGCAAGTAGGGTTACGTAGGGGAGCCCTACAACCGCCCAGAATTCCTCGCTCAGGGGCGGAGCCTCCCCCTCGGGTACACGGATGAGCGAGGATGCCTCCAGGCCCTGAACCGGTGCGTACATGTAACTTCTCCGGCGGTACTCCTCAAGGTTTACGTAGCGCATAGTCGCCAGCATCACCAGCCTCCTCAAAAGCGAGGTTTCTCCATCAAAACGGGGCTTTTTCGCAATGTTCAGAGCAACATTGTAGAGAGCATAGAGTAGTGAAGCTAACCCCGCTAGCGTAACTATCGTTGCCAGCGGGATGAGCGTTAAAATGCTCGTGGCGGAAGGGGGCTCTGCCAATCCCACGAAGGCCAGGGCGATGGCATCAGCCTCTCCCATGAGCTTAAACTTCCACACGAAGAGCGCCAGGGAAGCGGCTAGCGTGAGAGAAACCAAGTATAAGTCCAGCCTTAGGGATGCCAGGGTGGCTGCGAGGAGGGGAGCTGTGGCTAAGGAACCGACGACCCAGACCTTGTCGTCAACCTCCCTTTTCCTGTAGTCAGTGTAACCTGCAACGGCGAGAGTTAAAACCACAAAAAGCTCTCGAAGTAGGTCAGCGAAGGGTAAGATACCCGGCAAAAATGCTCCCTTCACTAAAAGCCGAAGAGACCTGATAGGCCTTCTTCAATGCTCTCCTCTGGGGCCTCCTCCTTCTTCTCCTCCTTCTTCTCTTCCTCCTTCTTTCCCTCTGCGCTTGGAGCTGGGGCTGTAGCGGCGGCGGTCGTGGCTGGAGCAGCCACTACAGGCATAGCAGCTGTCTTAATGGCCTCTTCTATGTTGACCTCCTTGAGGGAGGCTACGAGCGCCTTCAACCTCACTTCGTCAACCTGCACGCCTGCAGCCTCTAGGATCCTTCTGACACTCTCTTCCGTGATCTCCCGGCCTGCGTGGTAGAGGATCAGACTCGCGTATACATACTCCATTCGTTCCACCGCGAATCTTGCTTTTACAAACACAGTACTTAAAGCTTTCGTCTGAGGCCAGGGATGAGCTGGCGAGCACTAGCGCACAGTTTCTAGTATCTCACGAGCGTAGACTTTCACGGGGTCTTCCATGGTTGATCGAGCTTTCTCCAGATAAGCTCTCCTCTCGGCCTCAGACCCTCCTCTTGAGAGTATAAAGTTTAGGATCCTAGAGTTGAGAGGGGTTCTGAATATTGGGAACCCTCTGCTTTTTATGTACTCGTGTACTTCAAGCTCACCGGGGTATGTTGAAAGCGCAGGTGTCCCCATTAGCGCCGCCTCAGTAGCCATCGTGCCCCCACCGCTGACGACCAGCCTTGCATAAAACTCGAGGCTTACGAAATGAGCAGGCCTCTCGAGGATCTTTACTCTGTTTTCCCACCGGCGTAACGCCCTTCTGAATAAGCTCGCCTGGTCAGGGTAGCGAGGGTACACCACGACATCAAGGTCCGTATGCTCGAGTACATACTTGCATACTGCCAGCGGGGTAGTTAAAGCCCTACCGGGGTCGGGGTAGTAGTAGGCTTTGTGCTCGCCGGGGCGCACGACAACGTAGTTGAAGGGTTCAAGGCCGAGCTCTAAAGGCACCTTTGGATCCGGTTGCTCTCGGAGTAGCCACGCGAGCTCGAAAAGCCCTTTGAACGTGACTACCTCTACGAGGGCTTTGTATCCTTCGAAGCTCTTGGCGAGGAATTCCGGGACGACCAACTTATTTGAGAGAGGGATCGCGAGCCTGGAGACGGCGTCCGAGTGAGGGGAGTCGCTGGACGTTATGGCTTTTATTCCGAGGGCGAACGCCACCCTAGTTGAGTCTGGCGAAACGAACGTTACGTGCACGTCCGGCCTCTCGTGCGACACTATCCTGGCGAGAGCCCTCTGTCGGCTTGCGCTTTCATATAGCTTAGCAAGAGGTGTGCTGCCACCATAGCGCCCCACAATGTAGTACTTACTCCACAGCCTCGATGCTAGTGCGGCGTTTAAGTCGTAGTCCCGCGTTGTTAGGAAAACCTCTGCACCGCTCAGCTCTCTCTGAAGGTATGAAAACAGGAGAACCTGCTTAGGGGTTAAGGCCTCGACCCAGATCTTCATGATAACTACCACTCAGACCCGGGGGAGGAGCCCCCTCCCACGTCCGCATACTCCTCGTCCTGCATCTCCTCAAGCTTTTTCGTTACAAACCACATGAAAGCCGTGAGGCCTAGGAAGATCGCTGCGAGGAGAGCGCCTAGGAGCATCATTGCCGGCCTCGACTCCTCGGGCGCGAGCCACGGGTAACCGCCAATAATATACTCGCCAACGTTTATAGGCAACGGGGACCAGTAAAGAACTATCGCTATGGCGGAGATAGCCGCTACAACCATGAACTTTCCATTCATACTTTCACCAAGACACCCAGCTGGTAAATATGGGTTTTTCATCCTCTAGGGCCGTGTCCAGCACACCCCTCTTTACCTGTCTGAGAACCCTCTAGCAGGTGATCACGGCTTACTCATAGCGGGCGGTTGCCTTGTCTGGATATGCACTTTTCTGTCAATCCGCGAGAATGGGATCCTAAGGCTATGGAAGGGAGAGGAGTTAATCTACCACGAGAGAAAAGTGATGGGCGAGGGCGGCTTCCGCCCAGCAAAGTTCCTCGCGCTAGCTGAGATCTCGAAGAGAATATGCTTTTCGGGAAGACTTGAGTCTAGCACATTTTATGGTCACATAAAAGCTAAGGAGCTAATTCACAAAGATAGTTGATAGAAGGCACCTGTTAGGGCTTGGCTAGCTCAATATTCTGCAATGCTGAAAGATCTATAATATGGTTTTGCAGCACTCAGTGTTAAGCCCGCAGTGAATGTAACTATAATGGCTGCTAGTATGAAGGGTAAGTGGGTGTTTATCTCGGCTATAAATCCCGCTATAGCTGGCATTGCTATCCCTATAAGCCCCCTTACAGCCGCGAGAGAGCCTAGCAGTGACCCCCTATACTCCTTTGGTATCGTGGAGAATAATACGTCCATGAAGAAGGGGTCCACGAGCGCGTAGCCGGCGGAGGCCGCCATAGCCGCTAGAAGGGCTATTTCAACCTTGTAGGAGAAGCCGAGTAGGAGATCTGCTAGGGCTATAAGGCCCATACCCGATACAAGCAACAGCACCCCGTACCTTCTATTAATACGTAGTATTAACGGTGAGACTATTACGGCTGGTAGCGCCGCAAAGGTCTCGTAGTAGGCGAGACCTAGAAGGGGGTTTCCGGCTATTTCTATGAAGAGGTTGGCCACCACTAGGGGCTGACAGAGTTCGAAAGCTACACCGAAGACCATTATCGCTAGACTCATTTTTATAAATGCTTCCGGCATCCTCCTAAGTAGCAGTTGAGAGACTTCTATCCTTCTCACACCGATTCTCGGAAGCCATGCGAGAGCGAGAAACCCTAACGCCGTAGACGCGAGGGCAAACATACCCAGAGAGGTTATCTGAGCATACAGGCTGTCCGACAAGACTGCAAGCACATACCCTATCAAGGGGTACGTCGCGAGCTGTGCCAGATATGGGATCAGGTTGTGGAGGGCGAAAGCCTTCTCCCTAAACTCCTCCGGGTAGACATCGTACTCGTAGACCTTAAATACGGGATAGAAGCCTTTCGCCAGCCTCTCAACAACAGCTGCCACAACAATTAATAGTAGTATGTTTGCCAAGAACCCGTACATGTAGATAAAGTACGCTACACCCTCAACAAGGGATATAACTGCTATGAATACTACTGGCTCGGCTCTATCAAGAACCCTGCCAACGATGGCGTTCACTACAGTTGCTATAGCTGAGGCAGCCGTCAACACGATACCCGCTTCGGCTACACTTAAACCAGTTGCTAGCATGAGGTAAGGCACTAATATCCACGCGAAGAGCACTGGTACAGTAAGAGCCTGGAACACTATATACCTCTTTGCTGCAACTGGTAGCCTACTCCACCACTTAGCAATATCCCTGAGCAACACCGATCACCTTAAATACTGGTAGTGCCGCAGTTGGGCGGCTGCTTGCCGTCCTTCTCCTGTAGCTGTCATGCCATGTTTTCTATTTTGCGCAGGATCAGCTCTCGGCTCTAGCTCTCTCGCGAGGGTCGATAACTTTTTCTGAACCCATGTGCGCTTGGGCGCTAAACTTTACCTCCTCTTTCACATCTACTATGCTTGTGACTGGCACATTTTAGGGTCCCTCGCACCCCGCACTTCGAGCACTGTGCTAGAGTTTATATAACCGGTTAACATTTCTCCTCGCGATGATGACGCCGTCCCAGTTGCATGGAGGGGTAGATGACAGCCTCGCGACGATCTGATCTCCTTTCCTTTTACCCTGGCGCCTGCGTCGAAAGAAAGGAAATCACACTGAGTTTGAGACCACTTTCAAAGTTTTCATATTCACTGCAACCTTATTAATGCTAAACGAAGGTTTATAGTGAAGGTAAAATGCCCATCTTCGTCAACCCCAGGGCTCTCTCTAGACAGCACATACCTGCGAGGATGCCGCACCGGGAGGCCCAGCTCTCCATGCTCCACTCGTTTTTCCGGGATATTCAGTCCGAGTCACCGTACTTCAAGGTGGTGCAGCTCGTCGGCCCTAAGGGGACTGGGAAGACAACGTCGACCCACCTCCTTCTACGCTTACTAGGCTCCATGTCGCCTAGGCTGACCCACGTGTACTTGAACCTCAGAGCTCTCTCCGACCCGTCTCCGTGGCTCGTCTATTCCCAGCTACTATCAAGGGTGGGGGGTAAGGTTTCGCGGAGCCTTAGTGCTGGCGAGGTTTTCGAGAAATTCATCTTACACCTACAAAGGTACTCGGACCGCATATACGTGATAACAATAGACGAGGCAGACCAGCTTACCGGATACCGCTCTCTGCACGGGGGTCGTATAGTCTACAACCTTGCACGTCTACCAGAGTTTGGCGTCGAGAACGTGAGCGGTATAATCTTCATCTCGCGAGAGGAAGGGTGGGCCTACCACCTGGCCCCTGAAGAACAATCCTCCCTGGGGGCCCTTGCGGTCAAATACCCTGCGTACACGCGCGACCAACTCGTGGATATCATACTTTTTCGCGCCGGTGAAGCGTGCGCTCCTGGCGTCCTACCCGAGGCTGTTGCAGAGTACCTGGCAGAAGTCACTGAGGCGATGTTTGAGTCGGACGTCAGGCGGGCGCTGGACCTCCTACTGCTGGCCGGGCAGATCGCCGAGTCCGAGGGCGCTGAGGCAATCTCCCTAGAGCACGTTAACAAAGCCGTTGCCCAGAGCATGCGCGAAAAGTTTTTGTTCTCTCAGAGCATCGAGCAGCTTGGGACGGCCGAGAAAATAGTGCTCTTGGCTTTGCTCTTCGCGTCGCGCCAGCTGAACCAGAACTTCGTAACCCTGAGGGATGTACAGAAGCACGTCGCGCTGATATGCGAAAGCCTCGGCATAAAGCCTCTCTCACAGCGCGAGCAGGATGAGGCCCTGCAGCGCTTAAGCGACGAGGGCTACGTCCAGTTCCGCGGCCCCCTGAAGATATACCCAACGGTCTTCCCAGCCTACTCGGATCCTTCGTTGCTCGCGGGCCGGCTGCTCGGAAGAAGAATCGGCTAAGCAAAGAACTTAAAGCTCGTAGGAAGGTTGTTTGCGTGGTGGCCAGTCAAAGGACTGTGAGAAAGTTGGGGAAAGTGCTGAGCTTCAGGCTGAGCTACCTACAGAGGCTTCTCTCCGGGGAGAAGACAACGACGATCAGAAAGGGCATAGTCCAGCCACTTCATCAAGAAGTCTTCCTCGAGAGCAACGGCCGGATATACGGCGAGGCCCAAGTCAAATCCTTGAGGTTCACACGCGTATCCGAGCTTACCGACGAGGACGCAAAGAAAGACGGTTTCGGTAGCAAGAGGGATCTACTGGATGCTTTACGGGAGATATATCCCGACTTGACCGACGACGACTGGGTGACCATAATCTCGCTCGACAACATCACGAGGTACTCGTCTCCCATAAAAGCGGAGGAGCTCGAGACCCTAAGCGCTACCGATTATTCTCTAGTGGCGCGCCTCGCACTGGCACACGGGCTGGCTGAAACACGAGAACAGCGCGCGGTGCTGGCTAAGCTAGCGTTAGGCCGCACTTTGCAGGAGGTCTCGAGCGAGCTTAAGATCCCGGAAGCTAAAATCAAGGTCTTTATCAGAGAGTGCGCGCTCAAACTGCGTGAACGAGGCGCCCTGAAGTAATCTCCCACCTACTTGCCAACGGCGTCTCCAGTTTATCTGTATATTCATGAAGCCAAGCAACCGTCCCAAGCGGGTGAGTGGGCCAGTAGGTAATGCTTAAAACAACGCGGATGCCAAGAGTCGATGGTGTAATGCTTAGCTCCAAGGCTTTCACGGCTATAATTACGCATGGGGATCTCGATGGCCTGGCGTCAGCCGCTATTGTGGTAGCCCACCTCATGCACATTAACCCACATCTTAAGTACAGGGTCTACTTCTCTCAGCCCTTCTCCCTGCACCTTACGCTGAGCCGAGTTGACCTTCAGGCCCTGCAGAAACTGTACATCCTTGACATAGCCGTAGACGTTGAACACTGGATCACGGTATCGCAGGTGCTGTCAGAGCTCTCAAAGCGGCTTGAAGTCGTGTGGGTTGACCACCATCCCTCGACGATATCCAAGAGAGCCGATCTTGAAGCAATAGGGGTAAAGGTTACGGCCGAGCAGGCACCCGCTACGGCCACGCTCCTCAGGGAAATGGTCAACGAGACAGAGGACCCTGTTTTCTACGAGAAGCTGGTGCGACTGGCGGAGATCTCTGATGCTCCGGCAGCTCCTGATGACGCGGAACTCGCCTCCGCAGTAGAAGTGCTGTCAGGCTCTTTAGCCCTCGAGCCTCAAGACGAGGATTTCAAGCGCCTCTTAATAGGGTACTGGGTAAAAAAGCGCGTTCTTGTACCAGAGGAGGCCGTGGAGAGGTTTGAGGCCGCGGAAGAAAAAGCCCGGAGGCTCTACGAGGAGGCAACGAATCGAGTAGTGTACGACTCGCCCCTACTGCGCGTGATAGACCTGCGCGAGACACGCGTATACGGTTTCGCGGGCAGAATAGCCTCGCACCAGGCAAAGGTGGAGGGCAAGATCGTGCTGCTGATGTTCAGGATCGGCTCAGACTCCGTCGTGATAACCGGGAGGGCTCCTGAAGAGGCGAGCGTAGACCTCCTCGAGGTGTTCGCGAAAGTTGCTAGAGAGTGGGGTGGGTCTGGCGGGGGCCACCCGCATGCCGCGTCTATCCGCTTGCCAGCAGGGTTAGCCGACAAAGTCCTAGACAGGATCATCAGTGAGCTTGAGGCTAGCTTATCGAAACGCGCTTTATAGCCGAGTGTTGGAGTATCTTATCGATTACTTCGCCGGGTACACCTGAGGATACAATCACGTAGAGTTTCGGCTCCTCGTAGAGGGTAGGATCCTCAGCCACCACCTGCAAAATGTTAATCCCCTTCTCCGCTAAGGCCGAGGCAACCCAAGCGAGTATGCCGGGCCTGTCCTCGTGCGTTTCAACGATCAGACACCTGTAGCCAAGCAGCTTGGCGACGTTAACCAGCGATGGACCAGCTGGTCTGAGCCCGGAGAAAAACTCCCTGAGGAACTCGTCGCTGAGTATAAGCCGCACAGCCTCGAGGACAGTCCTCCTATCTACCCCAGCCTCCTGAGCTACGGATTTGTACGGGACTTTTATCCTTTCCCCTATGTAGATCATGCCGTCGCGCACGCTTAACCCGTACTTGAGCAGGACCTTAAGCACCTCCAGCTTCTTCTCGTGGCCCTTCACGGCTTCCTCGAATCTACCGAGCAGACTGCTACCCACATCTAGAACCCCGCTAACCTACCTTTATTAGTTACCTCTCTCCTGAAGCGAAACATTTTTATACCAAGAAGTATAAACATGTGAACCTGTGAACAAAAAATGACAAAAAAGTACACTATTGATGAAAACCTGTTGCCGCGCGCGTGGTACAACATCCTGCCCGATCTTCCTGAGCCTCTTCCTCCGCCCCGCAGCCCGGCAACGGGTGAACCCGTTAAGCCGGAGGAGCTTGAAGCTATTTTCCCGAAAGAGATCGTGAGGCAAGAGGTTTCAACGGAGAGGTTCGTGCCGATACCGGAGGAAGTTCGCGAAGTTTACCTGATCTGGAGGCCCACTCCCTTAGTGAGGGCTACTCGCCTTGAGAAGGCTCTCAAAACGCCCGCAAGGATCTACTTCAAATACGAAGGAGTAAGTCCTCCGGGAAGCCACAAGCCCAACACGGCAGTGGCGCAGGCATTCTACAATGCGAGGGAAGGTGTCGAGAGGCTCACCACGGAAACAGGTGCTGGGCAGTGGGGGAGCGCGCTCGCCTTCGCTACAAACCTCTTCGGCCTCAAGCTAACGGTGTACATGGTCAGGGCGAGCTACGAGCAGAAGCCTTACCGCGCGGTTCTGATGCGGACCTGGGGGGCTGAGGTTGTGCCGAGCCCCAGCAACAGGACTAGGTTTGGCAGAGAGATACTTGAAAGAGAGCCTTCCCATCCTGGCTCGCTGGGGATAGCGATAAGCGAGGCCATAGAGGATGCCTTGACGCACGAAAACACCAAGTACAGTCTCGGAAGCGTATTGAACCATGTCCTCATGCACCAGACTGTGATCGGGCTCGAAGCCATCGAGCAGATGAAGCAGGCCGACGACTTTCCCGACTTCGTCGTAGGGTGCGTGGGAGGGGGGAGCAACTTCGCGGGCTTAGCTTACCCCTTCTACATGCTTGTGCGCGACAAGAAAGCCCCGAAGGACGTCAGGTTCATAGCAGTCGAGCCTACAGCGGCGCCGTCTCTCACAAAGGGAGAGTACATGTACGACTTCGGGGACACCGCGGGGCTAACCCCCCTCCTGAAAATGTACACGCTGGGCCACGACTACGTGCCTCCTCCAATCCACGCCGGAGGACTAAGGTACCACGGCGCTGCCCCTACCCTCAGCCTCCTCAAGAAACACGGGCTTTTCGAAAGCACGGCCTACGACCAAGTATCCGTGTTCGACGCTGCTGTGATGTTTGCGCGGACCGAAGGCATAGTCCCCGCACCTGAGAGCGCTCACGCCATAAGAGCTGCCATAGACCTAGCGCTAGAAGCTCGCAGGAAGAACGAGGAGAGAGTCATACTGTTTAACCTGAGCGGCCATGGCCTGCTGGACTTAGCGGCCTACTCAGAGTATTTCGAGGGAAAGCTACCCGCATACGAGTATCCCAAGGAGAAGGTCAACGAGTCCATTGAGAGGCTGAAAAGGCGCCTCGAACAGCTCCACCTCGCCTAACGGGCCTCAACGTAGTGTAGATAAGAGTGAAGGAGTAAACTAGGCCTCGTTGCTAGGGGGAGGAGAGCCGTGGCGATGTTTTTATTAGCCGTCTTCGCTAATAGCTTCCCGTGAGAGCTCTGGCTTCTGCGCCCGGGAAGGTCATCCTTTTCGGCGAGCATTTCGTGGTGGAGGACCAGCCCGCAGTGGCTGTAGCTATCTCGCTAAGGGCCCGCGTGAGAGCCGAGCTTACCGGAGACAGCGTGATAAGGGTGTCAAGCAGGAACCTGAAAGCCACAGGGGAATACTCTATCCCTCCTGCTGAAGAAAAAGACCCGCTGTACCCCGTTGCCTACGCTGCCTACCTAGCCATGAATAAGGCCGGGGTGACTCGAGGCGTGAACATTGAAGTCGACTCAGAGATACCTCCAGGCGCGGGGATGGGGTCGTCGGCGGCCGTTGCGGTAGCCACTGTTGCCGCCACTGCAGGCGCTCTGGGCCTCGAGCTATCCCTCGATGAGATCTCCAAGCTGGCTCTCGAATCCGAGAAAATTGTTCACGGGAAGCCCAGCGGTATAGACAACACGGTCGCCACCTTCGGCGGTGCGATAGCCTACAGGAAGAGCGAGGGCTTCGTAAAGCTGGACGTGGATTTCAGCGACCTTGTTCTTGTGCTAGCCGATACCGGCAAGCCCAGGAACACGGGAGAGCTTGTGAAACGAGTGCTGACCCTCAAGGCAGCTTTCCCGAGCGTGTTCGAACCGCTTTACTACGCTGCCGGGAGACTCGCGGTTGAGGCGGCCAAGCTCATGGAGCGGGGAGACTGGGAGGCGGTAGGCTCCCTAATGAACGTAAACCACGGGTTGCTCTCAGCAATAGGGGTATCGACTCTTGAGTTAGAGAACCTCGTATACAGCGCTCGAAGGGCTGGAGCTCTCGGAGCGAAGCTGACCGGGGCGGGTGGGGGAGGCTTTATCGTGGCACTTTGCAAGAGAGGTGAGGAAGCAGCGGTTGTTCAGGAGCTGGAGAGAGCCAGTCCGAGAGTGTTCGTGAGTGGAGTCTCTGAAAGAGGAGTCGTGGTTGAAGCGAAAAGTTGATAAACCACCATCAGACAAGTAGAGCCGGGAGGCGCAGTTCCCGCCTCCGCGGGGCCTCAAACGGCTTCCGCACAGCGCGTAAAGGAGATAAGTAGGTACGCCCACAAAAAAGAGAGATCTGAGCCCCGGTAGCTCAGCTAGGTAGAGCACCGCTCTGGTAAACCTAGCCCTCGGGTGCAGAGAGGCGGGGGTCCCGGGTTCAAACCCCGGCCGGGGCTCTAAGCGCGAAAAGTATTTTTCCCTTTAATACCGTGATGAGCTGGCATGTCAACACTAGGTATCACAGTGAAGAAAAGCGAAGACTTCTCTGAGTGGTACTCGCAGGTGCTGGTGAAAGCGGGCTTAGTGGATCTCAGGTACAACGTACAGGGCTTCATTGTTCACAGGCCCTGGCTCATGCGAATAATCAAGGCTATCTACAGGTTCTTCGAGGAAGAGCTGGAGAAGACGGGCCACGAGCCGGTCCTTTTCCCGCTAGTCATACCCGAGGAGAACTTTGAGAAGGAGAAGGAGCATGTGGAGGGCTTCAAGCCAGAGGTGTTCTGGGTAACAGAGGCGGGCGATGAGAAACTTGAAAGAAGGCTGGCTCTGAGGCCCACCTCCGAGACAGCGTTCTACTACATGTACTCCTACTGGATCGAAAGCTACAGGGACCTTCCGCTCAAGCTTTACCAAAGCGTCAGCGTTTACAGGAACGAGAGCAACACGCGTCCACTTATCCGCGGCAGGGAGTTCCTTTGGATAGAGGCACACGACGCCTTCGCAACTCACGAGGAAGCCCTGAGGCAGGTTCGCGAAGATATGGAGAACTCGCGGAAGGTCATCTGGGAGAAGCTGGGAATACCCTTCCTTTTCCTGAGGCGACCACCATGGGACAAGTTCGCGGGGGCAGAAGACACGTACGCCGCAGACACGCTGCTTCCCGACGGGAGAGTGCTCCAGATCTCTTCCACGCATGACCTCGGGCAGAGATTCGCGAAAGCCTTCAACGTCACTTTCCTCGACAAGGACGGTCAGAGAAAGTACGTCTGGCAGACCTGCTACGGCCCCGGGGTGTGGCGAATCGCGGCGGCTTTAATAGCCGTGCACGGCGACGACAAGGGGCTTATGCTTCCCTTCTCCGTAGCTCCGATCCAGGTAGTCATCATACCCATCTACTACCGGGAGAACGATAGAGAGCTCGTTCTTGCCAAGGCTCGGGAGGTCGCGGAAAGGCTATCGGGGAAAGGCTACCGCGTCCGCGTTGACGACCGCGAAGAGTACACCCCTGGGTGGAAGTTCAATGACTGGGAGCTTAAGGGCGTGCCTGTGAGGATAGAGATCGGGCGGAGAGAGGTCGAGAGCAGGACGCTCACGCTGTTCAGGAGGGACACTGGGGAGCGCCTCCGCGTTCCCGAGGACGACCTTATACCGACAGTACAGAGACTTGAAGTCGAGATACTTGAAAACCTAAAGAGAAGGGCCGATGAGTTCTTCCGCTCACGAATCAAAGAGGCTAAAACACGCGAAGAGGTTACAACCGCGCTGCGGTCCGGCTACATCGTCAAAATGCCTTTCTGCGGGAGAGAGGAGTGCGCTATGGACTTGAAGGAGAGCACGGACGGCGGAAAAGTTAGAGGTACGGAGATCGATTTCCAGGAAGGCGACTACGGAAAGTGCGCGTGGTGCGGGAGGCCAGCCAGGCAGGTGGTCTATGTGGCTAAGAGCTACTGAAGATTTAATACATAGACGTAAGCGTCACTTCCATCCGCGTAGTAGCTTTTCAAGTACGCTTTTCGCTCGAAGCCCAGCTTCTCGTAAAGGGATATAGCTACTGTGTTCTCGGTCTTCACCTCCAGCCTCACCCTTTTCAAGCCACGTAGCCTTGCAAGCCTCAGTGTCTCCTCCATAAGCCTTCTTCCAACGCCCTTACCTCTAAACCACTCGGCGACAGCTATGCTGTGAACGTGGAGCTCCTCCGACTCCCTGCACGAGACGACGTACCCCACAAGCACGCCTTTGTAGTCGGCTATGAGGAAGAACTCCCTGCAATTTTCGTAGAGGTAGAAAAGGTAGTTAAAGCTGAAAGCGTCCGCGCCGAAGATCCTCTCCTCCATCTCAATGATGTAGAAGAGGTCTTCAGGCCTCACAGCGCGTATCTCAACTTCCACTTTGCATCACCTTAACTCAAGCACTTCGCCGGGCTCAGGGGCTATCACGTTTGGGAATATCTCCTTCGCGGCCTTAAGGTAGATTTCTCTCACACCTCTCCCGAAGCGAGCGTAAGGAAGGTGAATCAGCACGAGAACCCTCGCGCCAACGCGCTCAGCGACCTCAGCGGCCTGAAGCGGTGTGGAGTGGCCGTCCAGGACAGCCTGCTCCTCCCTGCCGGGAGGGTAAGTGGAGTCGTGTATGAGGACGTCGCAGCCTTTAAAGGCCTCAGCGATCTCTTCTGATGGAGCAGTGTCTCCAGTATAACAGACAGACACCCTGCCGAGGGTCAGCCTGTAGCCCACAGCGGGCACGGAGTGCCGGGCTCTAACAACCCTGAGGTTGCTACTTACTTGACCCTGATTGACCTCTTCAACCTCGAAGAACTCCAGCAGCTTCTCAGCTAGATTACCACCTAGTATCTCGAAAGCTTTCACGATATTCCCTTTCCCCCCTGCTGGGAGGTAGAGCCTCAGCCTCTTCTGCGAAAGTACCGTGCCTAAGTGCCACGCCAAGTCGTATAAGCCGAGCGAGTGGTCCATGTGCAGGTGCGTCAGCAGAACTGTGTGAAGGGGGTCTAAAAGGTTGTATTTTACAAGCGCTTGAGGGCACTGAGCGGGGCAGTCAAGGAGATAACCTTCAATGAAGATGCAAGGGGGGAAGTTATCTCCCGTGAAAGTGCTACCAGCTGTCCCGAGAAAATAAAGCTTCACTCCTTCCTTGGACATATCTCCGCAAGCATTCCCTACACTCACAAATACTTAAATATCGTTATCCTTCGCGAGTTAACCCTGACATTGCTATTTTGAGTGTGCTCAGGGTCAGCTTAGCCACGGTCTCAAAATCGGGCTTGACAATGACCTCAGCCGAGATAAATCCCCTGTAACCCGTATCGTGCAGCGCGCTGAGTATTGAGGAGAAATCCAGGTGGCCCATTCCTGGAGCGTACCTGTTACTGTCTGCTATGTGAAAATGGCCTATCCTCCCTCCAGCCATCCGTATCGAGTCTTCGATCACAGGCTCCTCAATGTTCATGTGGAAGGTATCGAGGAGGAGGTAGGCTTTCTCGCAATCAAGACGCGAGATGAATTCTAGAGCTTCCGCGACAGTGTTGAGTAGCATGCTCTCATACCTGTTAAGTGGCTCCAAGAGAATCTTCACCCCGTAGTCCAAGGCGCCTCTACAAATCACTCTCAGCTGCTCCTCCAGCACCTTGAGGGCTTCGCTGGTCTTGCTGTAGCCGTCACCCCGCCCCCTAATTAGGCCAACTATAACCCCCGCGACCTCGGATCTGCCGGCGTTTTCTACGAACTCGAGGAGTCTCTCGCGGGCCCTCTTCCTTACATTCTCATCCGGGCTTGTGAGGTCTAAACCCAAGTGAAGGTAGTTAAGCCCCGTACCAACTGCAGGCACTTCGAGGCCATGGTCACGGGCCAAGGCGACTAGGCCGGGGAGGTCGGATGGGTCCAGTAAAGATAGCTCGACACCATCGTAGCCCAGCTCGGCCAAAAGGGGGATAACAGCCTCAGGTGTTCCTGTGGCAACTGCCTCGAACTTCGCCCTCTGGGGGGTATAAGCGATCGAGATCTTGAACACAAGTACCGCAGAACTTCTAACGATGACGCGTTATTAAACTTCTTGTCGAATTAACGCTCTTTTTTGATGGGCAAGGCCTCGATTTATATGCATTTCTCAGATTGCTTATAAGAAGTGATAGTGGCAGAGGGATCACGGTGAAAAAGGGTATGACAACGATGAGAGCTGCGCTCGTTTACGCCGATTTTTCCCCAAGGCCTGGGTACAAGATCACCCCTGACGAGCTTCGCACGCACAAGGTTCGGGAAGGCAACAAAGTGTGGAAGAATCCGAAGCTCGTCCTTAGAACAGACTACCCGGTTCCTGAGCCTAAGCCGGATGAGATACTTATCAGGGTGAAAGCCGTCGGAATATGCGGTAGCGACATACACTTCCTCGAGACAGATGAAGAAGGGTACATAATCTACCCCGGCCTCACGAAGTTTCCCGTCGTGATAGGCCACGAGTTCAGCGGAATCGTCGAGAAGGTCGGCGCCAATGTGAGGGGCTTGAAGCCGGGTGACATGGTCACGAGCGAGGAGATGTTCTGGTGCGGGGAGTGCGACGCCTGCAGGGGTATAGACTTCAACCATTGTGTTAGGCTGAACGATCCTGCCGACCTCGAGTTCGGAGAACTGGGCTTTACCCATGATGGCGCAATGGCCGACTACGTGGTCGTGAAAGCCAAGTATGCGTGGAAAATAAACTCGCTTCTGGAGAGATACGGCAGCGAAGACAAGGCCTTCGAGGCCGGGAGCCTGGTCGAGCCCACCTCGGTCGCCTACCACGCTATGTTTACTAGAGCTGGAGGCTTTAAGCCTGGGAGCTACGTCGTCGTCTGGGGGGCTGGACCAATAGGCCTCGCAGCCATTGCCCTCGCGAAGGCTGCTGGTGCCGGCAAGATAATCTCCTTCGAGGTCAGTCCTGTCAGGCGGGAACTAGCCAAAAAAGTGGGAGCCGACTACGTGTTTAACCCAGTTGACTTGGAAAAGAACGGTGTGCAGCCTTGGGAGAAAATACTCGAAGTTACAGACGGCCAGGGAGCCGACTTCCACGTGGAGGCGGCAGGCTCTCCTCAGCACACCCTTCCGCAGATTCAGAGGAGCATAGCCATAGATGGGAAGATAACGTGGATCGGGAGGGCTCCTAAGGAGGTTCCAATATACATCGAGGTTTTCCAGGTCAGGAGAGGCCAGCTATTCGGAAGCCAGGGCCACTCAGGTTTCAGAAACTTTGGAAACGTGATCCGACTGATGGCCGCGGGCAGAATTGATATGACGCAGATCATAACTTCGAGGTTCAAGCTCGACGAGGTTCACAAGGCTTTCGAGCGGGCGCACCAGAGGATAGACGGAAAAATCACGTTGAAGCCATAAAGGTTTAATATGACGCAGTCATATAATGGTGGTTGAAATGGTCGAGTACGAGTCTCGTTTCGCGCGCCCCGTGTACAACAAGTTTGGTGAGAAAATTTACCTCGATCAGATGACGATGGCTGAACTACTGGAGAGGGTGAAGAAGAACGACATAGTGTTCGTGCCCTGCGGATCGGTCGAGTCGCACGGACTAGCACAAGCAACGGGTGAAGACACCCTGATAGGGACGTACATCGCGGAGAGGGTGGCGTTTGAGACGGGTGTAACTGTCGCTCCACCGATCTTCTATGGTAGCCACCCAAGCCACCACTACGGGATGCCCGGGACGATCCCGGTTAAAAAGGAAGCATACATCGATTACGTTACAAGCGTGGTCAAGTGGCTGAGCAATGCAGGCTTCAAGAAGATCATCCTGTTCAACAGCCACGGCCAGGAGTACGTGCTCCCCATAGTCAAGGACAAGGCCATTATCGAGGAGGGAGTTAAGGCACTCATTCTCGTAACAAGCTGGTGGGCCTGGGTTAGGGATATCCTAAAGCAGGGGACAGAGTTAAAACCAGGCGTAATCCTGGAAACACCGTTCATCCACGCAGACGAGCTCGAGGCCAGCGTGCTCTGGTACGTTGCCCCCAAGCTGATAGATCCGAGTAAGCTCAAAGAGTCGGATGCCGAGAAGATGGTCGGTGTTATCCCAGATAAGTGGGCTGACAAAGCCGGCAATGTGTACGGCAGGCCCTTCGGGTGGTACGACATCAGTGCGTACATGGAGATACACCACTACCCGAAGGGTAGCGTGGGGTACCCGAGCAAGGCGAGCCGCGAGAAGGGGGAGGTCGTTGTCGAAACGGCGATCCAGCGCATAGTGGAGTTCGTCGAGTGGCTACACAAGACCTACCCGCCGGGCGTGGTCCCCCAGGTTTGGCCGAACCCAGGCGACTTCAAGTACTAGCTGTATTTTTGGGGTAAAATTTATATATTTACGTTTTTTTGATTTAACTGATGGCAAAGCCTAAAGTTTACGTGACTCGAATAATACCCGAGCCCGGGCTCTCGATGCTCAAAGAATGCTGCGACGTCGAAGTTCACAACTCGAAAGAGTGGCCTCCCTCAAGGCAGGAGCTCATCGAGAAGGTTCGCGACAAGGATGCCCTGCTATGTCTTCTGACAGACAAGATCGACGCCGAGGTAATGGACGCTGCGCCGAACCTCAAAGTGATAAGTACTTACAGCGTCGGCTTCGACCACATAGACATAGCCGAGGCGACTAAAAGGGGGATATACGTCACTCACACCCCCGGAGTCCTAACAGATGCTGTAGCGGAGTTCACCGTGGGGCTTATCCTGGCAGTTACGAGGCGCATAGTAGAGGCTGACAAGGTGATCCGCTCAGGCCAGTGGGACAAGCCATGGAACCCATACTTCCTCACAGGGCCTGAGCTCAAAGGGAAGACCGTGGGTCTCGTTGGGCTAGGCAGGATAGGTGTTGCTACAGCGAAGAGGCTATCGAGCTTCGACGTGAAGCTCGTCTACTACGACGTGGAGAGAAGGTGGGACGTGGAGAGCGTTTTGAACATGGAGTACGTGGACTTGGACACGCTGCTCAGCGTCTCGGATATCGTCTCTATACAC
Organism: Infirmifilum tikiterense; assembly: GCF_054696565.1. The sequence continues at coordinate 97,901 of NZ_CP182482.1, read as the reverse complement.
GTGCCTCTGACCAAGGATACATATCACTTGATCAATGAGGAAAGGTTGCGCAGGATGAAGAAGACCGCCTACTTAATCAACACCGCTAGAGGGCCGGTGGTCGACACAAACGCGTTGGTCAAAGCCCTTAGAGAAGGCTGGATAGCAGGTGCCGCGCTCGATGTATTTGAGCAAGAGCCACTGCCTCCTGACCATCCGCTGACGAAGTTTGACAACGTTGTCTTAGCCCCGCACATAGCTAGTGCAACAATCGAGGCTCGCCAGAGAATGGCGGAGCTTGCCGCTAGAAACCTGATCTCCGTGCTTAAGGGTGAGATGCCGCCTGCACTCGTAAACAAAGACGTCATCCACGTGAGACCTCTCGAGAAAGTGAAAATGATTTAAATTTCTTACACTCTTTTTCTTAACTTTTATGAGTGAGTGGCAGAAAGTCAGAGGAGTCATCAGGCGAGCCGACGTCGTCGTCGAGGTTGTGGATGCTAGGGATCCTTGGAGTACGAGGAGCTCAGAGGTGGAAAGGCTCACCGATAGGCTTGGGAAACCACTCATAATAGTAGTGAACAAGGCCGACCTTGTCCCGAAGGCTGTTCTCGAGAAGTGGGCTAGGATCCTTCGCCGCGAGAGGAAGACCATATTCATAAGTGCGGCAAAGAGGCTCGGGACACGCTACCTTTGGAGAGCCCTAAAGGAATCCACAAACAAGAGACCTGTTATCGTAGCCGTAGTCGGAATACCGAACGTTGGCAAGTCGACAATCATCAACTACTTGAAGGGCTCTCACAGCGTTGGCACATCCCCTATACCTGGTTTCACCAGGCACGTGACTAGAGTTAGAGCTGCAAAGTGGCTTAGGGTTCTTGACACTCCAGGGGTTATACCCAGGCAACCCGGCGAGCTAGCCCTGATCAGTGCTCTCCGACCGGAAGCACTTGACGACCCCGTTCCGATCGCTACACGCTTTCTCGAGCTCGTGGCGAAGAAGAATCCCGGCCTACTCAAGGAACTGTACGAGGTAGAGTGGGAGGGTGACCCGCTGACTTTTTTAGAGAAGCTAGCTAGGCGTAGGGGTTTTCTAGGGAAGGGTGGCGCGCCTCTTGTCGAGGAGGCCGCGAAGGTGGTCATACGGGACTGGCAAACGGGACGCAACACCTTTTACCTTGAGCCGGAAGACTACGGGCTTGCATGACTGCATCTAATCAAGTTGCTCCAGAGAACCTCGAGCTTTCCCACGAGCGGCGGGTCAAGCCTGAAACTGCTGGTTATGCATTCGCCTATTCCGGAGGGTTTTTCGACATTCTCATCAATGCATAGCCCGCAGACCCACGCAACGCTGTCTAGTAAGATAGGCGGTGTTCCTGCAGCACGCGAAGCAGCCTCCCAAAGCTTGACTACAGTGCTTCTCCACCTAGCACGGACATCGTGCGCAAGTTTCCTGATGTCATCGCCGCACACCCATCCCTCCAGCATTCCCGAAGTTAAAGTGACCAGCGACACACGGTAGTCCACTGGTATGGGAACTCCCTCGCCTCCAGAGAATTTCTTCCCCTCAGCTATCAGTGCGTACATGAGCATCTTAGTGGCGAAGGCTACAGTCTTGCTTCCAGGGGAAGTGCTTAGCTGGCTTTCAAGCACCTTTAAAACCTTCGTGAGATCTACGACGTCCTCGTCGAGCTCCCTCCTCAGAATTGGAGCAACGCGCGAAAGGTAGATCTCAAGACGCCTCAGCCTCTGTTCCCTAAGCCTCGCCAGGGAGGGGCTCTCCTGAACAAATCTCTTCAAGGATTGGTGGTATGGCTTGGAGGATAGCTCGGCGGCGAGAGACCAGTGCACCTCTCCCCTCAAGCTGAGCATGTAGCTGACTAGGGAGACACCAACCACGTAGAGGGCGCCCTCGTGGAACCCCATCTTCCCCAGAATAGACTTAACGCTGTTAAACTGTGGGTCAACTTTTACAAAGGTTTCAACCAAATGGCGGTCGCTGAGAGAGACTCCAACCTCACGGGCCCGCTGCTCGTTGGGGTACAGCATTCCGAGACGTCTACCCCAAGCTCTCGGCGAGCTCCCGAATCCTATCGAACTCCCTCTTCACGATCTCCGTTGACGACCTGCTAACGGTCTCCGCGCCCACGTAGATCTTCGACTTGTCCGCGTCTAGGGAGACTTTAACCCAGATGTCACCCACCCTGTACTTTATCGCCCCCGGGGCCACCGCGACCTCAGTTTGCTCAAGGAAAAGAGCATCAAGCACCTTTAAGCCGACCGATGCCTCAGCGTCCAGCTCCAGCGTGTAGTATGGGGGCTCGGGGATCGCGTCTACCGCCGTCGACAGCCGGATCTCCTCGGTGGACAGCATCTCGAGTAGCTTCGCGGTGAGAAGGACCCCGTCGGGTGCTAGGGAGAACTGGGGGAATATCACTTCACCGGAGTCTGTTGCGCCGAGGTTCACGCGGAGGCGCCTAACTCCTCTCGCTATGTCTCCCGCAATACCCTTAACCCTGATGAGCGTGAGCTTGTTCTTCTCGGAAATCGAGTCGACTATGTGTGAGGCTGAGTCCGTAATAGCTAACCTCGAGCCTTGCGGTAGCATTAGAGCTAGTAGCGCCAAAAACCGGTCTGGGTCGATAAACCTGCCTTTATCGTCGACGAAGTACGCGTGGGATGCATCGCTTGATAGCGCGACGGCGAATGTGGCACCGGTAGCGCGGCAGAGCTCGCCGAGAGTCCTCAGAGACCTCAAGGATGGGAGTTGCCGCGGGATAACGTTGTGTGGAGGCCTGCTAGAGTTGACAGCTATGAACTTCGCTCCTATCGCGCTTAGCAGGTTTGGGAGCACCTCGTTGGCTGGGCCGAAGTTCATGTCGACGAGCACTAGGGGTTCCTTCGCAGAGATCGGTGAGCTGTCCACAAAGCCGCTTGCCGAGGAGACGTAAACGTCGTGTATGTACTCCGCATAGGTCACCCAACCTATCCTCGTGGGAATTGCTCTGATAGCGTGGTGTGACTCGAGCATTGAGAGGATGTCCTCGAGCCTCTCGGAAGAGATCTCTACGCCTGCCGCGTCGAGGACCCTGAGCTGGATACCATTATCGCCGAACGGCGTCACGGAGAAATGTACTCCAGCCTTGGCCCCAAACCTCTTAACAGCGAATGAAACCTCTGGTAGGGTTGCTGAGTGAAAGTCTATGACTGAGGCGCCGGTGGACATGAGGCCAGCGGTGAACGCTCTTTTAAGCATCCTTGAGGGAGGGTAGTAGTCTCGAGCAGCGGTGACTAACGCTCCCTCGCCAACTAGGGTGCCTAAAACTGCGCCGAGCTCAGCTGCATTCTCAGGTGTGAACTGCGAGTTCGCAACGCCGTAGATCTTGTTATTGTAGTAGGGGAGAGGGCTCCTCCTCATTTCGCACCCACCTTACCCGCAAATAGCGATTTTGGAGCCAACACGCTACCAGGTCCCACGGCAAGCCCCTCCTCAATCACACTGCTTTCACCGACAACTGAGTCCTTGACGCTAGCCCCCTTTCTGACTAAAATGTTTTTCGCCAAAACGCTATTCATAATTATCGTTTGATCCTCCAACGTGCACGTGTCCATTACTACGCTCTTATACACCCGTGAATATTTACCAACATCGACAAAGTTACCTATAACTGCATATGGACCTATAACCGCATTCTCCCGCACTCTAACCCCGTCTCCGATTGCCACAGGAGGGTTGACTACACTGCTCTCGCTTATAACTGTGTTCTCTCCCAGCCAGATACCGCCCTCGTTTCGGCCATATGGAGCGAGAGGGTATGCTAAGCCCTCGAGCAGATCCGCGTTTGCCGTTAGATACGTATCCGGTCGACCCACGTCGATCCAGTAGGCCCCCTCGGCGCTCCAACCCAGAACCTCTAAACCGTTTTCGAGCAACCACGGGAACACGTGGCGACCGAAGTCCATCAAGTGGGGGTTATCCCGAAGGATATCCAGTATTTCGAGCTTGAAGGCGTAAAAACCGCTATTCGCTAAGTTCGCGTACGGTTGCATGAACCTGCGCCGGCTGGTTGCATAAGCTACTGTAGCGGTATACCATTCGTAGGGGAGGGGCTTCTCGACGAAGTGTATAGCTCTTCCGTTGCTGTCCAATAACACAGCGCCGAAGTCCCTGACCGAGGAAACCTCGATCAGAGCGATGCTTGCCAGAGCGTTCTTTCTCTCGTGGAAGTCGGCGAAGCCGCGGAGATCCATGTTGGTGATGACGTCCCCCATTGTGACGATGAAGTCTTCGTCTATAAACGGAGAAAGCTTTCTCACAGCGTCAGCTGTGTCCTCGGGGGATATTCTTGGGGCGAGGATCTCGATCCCCGAGTCCAGGTACTTTTCAAATAGGTGTGAGAGAATCTTATGGCCCAGGTAGTTAACCGCAACGATGATCTTCTCGAAACCCTTGGAGACAAGTAGCCCCAGAATATGGTCCAAGATTGGCTTGTTGCCCACTGGAAGCAGGGGTTTTGGGGTCGTAAGGGTCAGAGGCCTAAGGCGAACCCCCTTGCCGCCAGCAAGAACCACGGCGGTTTTAATCATCAATCAACGATTCTGTTTTCCGAAAGTAGAGTTATTTGCTTTTCGCGCCCCGAAAAGGTTAAAGGTCAAGAGAAGAGGAGTCACCTGAATGTCGAGGGTTGAGACTCTCAGCGCCTTAGGCTTCTTCGTGGTGACGAGAAACCTTGAGGTCTACCAGACAGTGGTTTTCGAGTACTTTGACAGTGAAGGAGAGTATGCGAGGATCGCGGACAACGAGGAGGAGCTTGAAAGAGAGCTAGAAAGGCTTGCCTCCGCTATGCAGATGTACCTTGATGCCGAAGAGGTCATACTAAACGGGAGGAGGGTTAAGCCGGCGGTCAAGGCCGTGGATATAGGGTTCAAGGACAGCCCTGAGGAGGTTTTCGTCACGTATTTCATATTCTTTAGGGGGTCTCCGCGGGACGGCGTGAACTACTACGAGAACCTTTACGAGGACGAGGTGGCAGAGTACCCGATCACTGCTTACTGGTACTTCCCTCCTGGGTCACGGGTGCTCAGTGCCCAGATGTCTGGGGACGTTGCGATCATTGCCCCCAACGTTCTAGTAGCTCGCCTAGATGAAGGCGAAAAAGTCTTTGGCTACGAGCGAATAGAGTTCAGGCTGCCTGGGCGACCGCGCCTGGCCTCATCTGCCCCCTTCACTGATCCGAGGGCCCCCTAGGGTCATGGGTCGCCCCTTGCGGGGTGGCCGCCGTGCTAGGCGGCCTTCTGCCCGCGTCGCCGCGGGCACATCCCCTCCTCGCGCCGCGCGCGGCACCCCCGGACCGCCCCTGCTCGGGGAGCCGGGGGAACTGGGGCCGGGGCCTGCAGGCGTTAGGGCTGTCTTGTGGCTCTGAAGCCAGCTCTGTAGCGCTTCGAGGTGCTTCTCTGCTCTGCACGCCTTCAGGTAGAGCTTGGAGGCGTTGAACGTCGCGGTCCAGTCCCTGCCGTAGGCTACGTTGCACTTCGGGCATCGGTAGTACCTTCTCTGAACCTCCACCCCCTCTCTCCCGCAGATGGGGCACCGCCTGCCCGAGACGTTGTTCTCCGGCTCGAACCACTTGGCGCCCTCGTACCAGGCCATGTTCTCAAGCCTCTCCGCCACTCTGAGCAGCGTCCTCTGCAGCTGTGAGCCCCTGAGGGACTCGGCCCGGGGCACGTCCGCTACAAATACGACGGTGTAGCCTTGGTCCCGCAGCTTCCTGACCAGCGTCCTCAGCTCCTTTAGGGTTGCCCTAACCCAGTCCTCGTTCACCTTCTTTACTTTTCTGAGGGCCTGCCTCGCGATGCGCTCTGCTCTCTCAGGGGTCAGGTTGAGCTTCGCTCTCAGCCTCTCCGCGATTCTCAGCGCCTCCTTCACAGCGTAGCCCGCTCTCCGCAGCTCTTCGAAGCCTCTCTCTTCCTTGAACCTCTTGACGGCTTCATCCCAGCACTTAACTTTGGAGTAGCTGGTCATCAGGGCAGCGAGGAGCCTCAGCAGTGCCGTGTTCGGTGGCTTGAAGACTCTCTGCGACACCAGCTTGGCTTCGCTGTCGAAGGCGAAGGCCATCAGGTAGAGCCCGTGGCTCGAGTTCATGTCCACCGCTACGATGGCTAATTTGACGTCGCCGCCCCACCGCACCTGCTTCACCTTGCGGTGAGCCACCAGCCTCAGCCTCCCCTTTGCGGTGAGCTGCAGCGTCAGCTTAATGTCGCTGAACCTATCGACGTCCTCGAGCACGGCTCTAGTCAATGAAGGCTTCAGCCTTATCGCAATGCTAGCGCTGGGAACGCGCAGCTCGTTTCTCGAGGTGTCGAGCACCGCAAGGGCGTTGGTTGCGCCGTGAAGTGTCTCGCCGTTGCCTACCACCTTGACCAGTAGCGGCACCGGAGGCGGAGTGAACCCGCTACGCCTCTTCGACTTCCTTCTCGCCTCCGCGACCATGCCCCGCCACTCTATAGCGTACCAGAAGAGGCCCTTCGGCAGCCCCGCTATCTTCGAAGCCTCCCCAGCCAGCTCCTCGCTGAACCTCTCCGGCTCCCTCCTGAACGCGTCGCCGTGCCCCTTCCTGAGCTCCTTGCAGGCCTGCTTAACTGCGCTGGACAGCCTCACGTACAGCCGTTGCAGTCTTTGCCTCTTTTCCCTGTTGGTCTTGACCTCCCAGACTCTGTAGGCGTCGACGAGCTTCTCGCTTTTTCCCCTGCCCTCCCAGCTCACGCTCCCACCTCCAGGGAGCTGTTGCGGCCCCGGGCCCTTCCTGCGCTTCAGCCCCACATTACACTGCGCTACGCGGCCTTATATCCCTGCGCCGAAAATAAACGCCGAAACTGAAAACGCAACAAACAGGGAAGTATCTATGCCGGCTCAGACCAGCTAAGCTGGAGGACCGCCTGAGGCTACTGGACTACGGCTCACTGAAAAAGCGTCGCACCCAGCCGGTGTGACGGTCTCGCTGAGGCTTGCCTGCGCCCTCCGTGGAGACAGCACCCGAGCAGGCCCTGAAGGAGGCACACTTATAAACCCGGCGGTGAGGCCCGCTCAGCTCGTAATTGCTTTAAAGGAGCTGCTACAGCCAGGCTCTGTGGTTGTGAACATCGTGACTCCGGCCGCTTTCGCGCTGACACCGAAGCTCGCGACTTACACCGCCTCCAAGGCGGCGTTGCACGTACTCTCTGCCGCCCTCGATAGGGAGCTTAAGAGCAGGGGGGTTCGAGTTGTGAGAGTGTACCCTGGTGCAACAGCAACTGAGTTCTTCGAGAGGGCGGGGGCCCGGACGCCACGCTTCGCCGTTAGGCCGGAGACCGTGGCCAAGAAAGTCGTCGCGTGCGTGGAGAAAGGTTGCAGGGAAGTGTTCGTACCCAGCCTGCTGGGCTTCCTGCAGGTATTCTCGCCCCTTAACCTCTACCGCGCTTAGCGCTCTTCGCCGCTTCCTCTCCCGCCACAGCTTCGTACAGCTGGCACAGGTTCTCGATAACCACGACTCTACTGTCTATGCTTTGCTCGGGGTTCAGCATCCCCGTTTTGACCAGTATGGACTGGAACCCGGCCTGGGCCACGCTGTTGGCGTGCTCGACGCGGTCGTCGACGTGGGCCACCTCCTCGAAGGAGGCGCCGTACTTTGAGGCTAGGCTAGCTAGGGCATCAACTCTCGAGGGAGCGTCCTCGGGCACTACGATTATCTCGTCGAAAAACTTCGAGAGCTCGCCTAGATCCATCCTCCTCCTCTTCATGCCGGGCACGCCGTCCCCGCCCGACACAGACACCACAACCTTTCCCCTGCTTTTGAGCTCGCGCAGCAGCCTAATCGCGCAAGGCAGGGTCTGCGACGCCTTCACCCGGGCCTCGAGCAGTAGCTCGGTGAACTCCCTCGGGTCCGGGCTCAGCTTCAGGCCTCTCTTCGCCGCGGCTTCCAAGAGGATGTCGAGCATTTTCGAGTAGTCCATGGTGCCGCTCTTTTCGCGGCCGAGCCACTCCTCCACGGCTTCGTCGGCCACGGGTTGAAGCATGCTTGCCGGCACCCCTATGTAAAGCAGCAGAATCTCGATGACGTCGCGCATGTAGCTGTAGCTGTCTACGATAGTGCCGTCGATATCGAATGAGAAGACCCTCACCCGCTCCACTAGCTGCTTCAAGTCCTGCATGTGGGTTCAGCTACCAAAGGGGCGCGCGTTTAAATTACTTTAGCTTTAGAGGGGGCGTAATTGTGCTTTTTAGCTTTTCCCTGGTTTCCTCCCGTGCTCGACCTACGGTTTCCCCCGCTTCCAGCGGATTAGAGGGAGGTTGTGTGAGGGTGTTCGAGCAACGTCCCCGTGCTCCAGGTTCGCCACGACACAGCAGACATGAGGTCAGATAGGGTGGGGAAAACAAAGAAAGGAGAGAAAAGGCTTAACTGTTTTCAGCCCCAGGATCTTGAAGCACAGGTACACTGAGAGGCTCAGGCCCCTCTCCGAGGTCCCTCTCCCTCAGCCCCTCCTTCTCAACCGGCGTGGCGCGGGCGCAGGCAATCTTCGAGCGCTAAGCCTTCCCGAGTACGACGCGGTAGTCCGTCACGTCCACGGCCCCTAACCTCGCAGACCTAGCAAGCTTATGTGAGCGTTTATAACCCCCATCCCCGCCCGTAGCTGTGAGGGTCAAGGTCGGCGGAGAGGCCTGGGAGGGGGCGTCGCGAGGTGGCTCGAGCTGACAGGCCTCACAAGGATGTTGTGGCGCCTGAGGCAGCCTAAGCCGCTCAGCAAGACCTTCGGCACAAGCTGCATATCCTCGCTCTGCGCACGTAGCCGTAAGCCCTGAAAAAAGCAACCAAACTTCAACAGAATGTAACGATGTTATACTTTCAGCGTCAACATCGGAGCACATATTAACCCCTCCGCTCAGGGAAGAATGAGGCCCGCGGCCGCAAAGGGTGGCCGGTGAAGGGTGAGCCGGCCAGGGGGGCGCGGGCTAGGGTGCTTCCCCCGAGAAAACTGGCGCCGCATGGTGGCGCCTGCACTCTCGGGGAAAAGAGAGCGGAGCGGGCGGGGGAGTGGTGTGGCTGACCCCCGTGATAGCAGGGTAGTTGAGGGCTTCAGGGTGCTGAGGTTCAGGGCTGAGCTGCCCAAAGAGCTCAGGGAGTTCATTGAGCGGGTGTACCAGCCGGAAGCTTCGCTGAGGTTCTGGCAGAGGCTGCTTGGCCTGGACAGCAAGGAGCTCGAAGGCGCGTGGAAGGCTGTGCCGTGGGCTTACAGGGACGCGTTCGACAAAATGGTGCAACCGAGCACTGCGTCGAAGAGGAGGAGTTACCTGCGTTTCCCGCTACTTTCGTGGATGCTGAGGCGCACAGGGGCGAACGTGCAGGGTGCCGAGCTGATAATCAGGCTCTACAGGAGAACCTACAGGATCCCTCTGCCCGAGCGCGGAGCGGAGTGGCTGGGGAGGCAGGAGGATGCTTGCAGGGAATCCGGAGGGGAGATGACGAGGTACGTTGTCGTGAAGAGCGATGGGCAGGTGAGCGTCGTGCTCCACTGCTCCCACAGCTTGAGCGTGGAGGAGCTACTCGAGAGCCTTGACGCAATCGCGGTCGTGGGCGTGAACAGCAGCCATGGATTCTACCTCTTCGCCTACGACTTGCGGAGCGGCGGCTTCAGGGTCCGCAGGTTCAAGGTGCCTGAGGTGAACTGAAGTAAAATCAAGGAGCTGCAGCGAGCCGCGGCTAAGTCCAAGAGCCCCGGCGCATGGGCTACTTCTCGCTGCGCGATAAAGAAGGCCTACAGGCGCCGCAGGGCCGCATTGCTGAGCGCTGTCGCAGAGGTGGCCAAGGAGCTCCGAGGAAAGAATGCTATAGTGTTCATCGATGTGCCATTCGACGAGTCTCTGAGGAACAGCGGCCTTCAGAGGACTCTGCGCAGCTTCGCGAGGAGGCTGGAGAACGCCCTCGGATTCCACGGCATTCCAGTAATCGAGAGGACTCTGCCCTCGAAGAGGTGCCCGCTCTGCGGAGGCAAGCTGGAGGAGGTCAGAAAGAGGGGGAGGACGAGGGTGATGAAGTGCAGGGAGTGCGGCGTGGAGTTCGAGCGCGACAGCGTGCCGGCGCTTCATGTATTAAAGCTGTTCATAGAGGAAGCCGAGGTCGAGGAGCTCGCCGAAAGGCTGGCGAAGCGCTCGGCCTCCATGCTGCTTCTCTTCGGACAAACGCGCGCCCGGTATATGAGCGTGAAGTAAAAGCTTTTACATATAAGGACTCTGGATGAGATTAAAAATAAATAGTTTCCGAAGAGTTTTAAAGACAATGCTGCAAAGGAAGATAGTTCTCGTCGTGGACCAGGGCACCACGGGGACGCGCGTGGCTTTATACGATGAGAACGGAAACCCTGTCCCGGGAGGCTGGGCCTACCGCGAGCACACACAGATATACCCCCGGCCGGGTTGGGTTGAGCACAACCCCTTGGAGATATGGGAGAAGGTTCTAGTCTGCATGAAGGAGGCCCTCGACCGCTCTAAAGTTGATCCACGAGATATCGCTGCTATAGGTGTAACAAACCAGCGCGAGACTATAGTGGTGTGGGACCCGAGGACCGGCCAGCCCCTCTACAACGCTATAGTTTGGCAAGACCGTCGAACAGCCCCCATAACCGACAAGCTCAGGGAAAACTACTTCGACGTGATCTACGGGAAGACGGGCCTTGTCCCTGACCCCTACTTCTCGGGAAGCAAGATCCAGTGGCTTCTCGAGAACGTGGGCACGCTCAGGGATAAAGCCCTGAAGGGTGAGGCGGTCTTCGGAACGATAGACAGCTGGATCATCTGGAACCTTACCAAGGGCTCTCCAAACACGCTTACGCCTGGGAGAGGCGGAGCTCACGTGGCAGACTACTCGAACGCCTCTAGAACGATGCTCTTCAACATACGGCGCCTCGAGTGGGACGCGGAGCTTCTCGAGCTCATGGGGAACATACCTGAGGAGAGCTTACCGCTTCCGCGCCCCTCCAGCGAGAAAGAGGCGTATGGCTACACGGGTCCCGAGCTGGACGGCATCTTCAACGGCCAAAAGGTGCCTGTTACCGGCGACGCCGGGGACCAGCAGGCAGCCCTGTTTGGGCAGGCGGGCTTTGAGCCGGGGGAGGTGAAGTGCACCTACGGGACCGGTAACTTCATACTCATGAACACAGGGGAGAGAGTGGTCAAATCCGAGAACAACCTCCTCAGCACGGTATTCTACAGCCTCGAGCAGGGCAGAGCTGTCTACGCGCTGGAGGGAAGCGTTTTCATAACAGGCGCCGCTATTCAATGGCTCCGCGACGGCCTGAAGATCATAGAGGTTTCCCCCGAGGTGGATCCGCTAGCCGAGTCGGCTGACGATACAGGCGGTTTGTACTTCGTCCCCGCTTTCACGGGTCTCGGGGCCCCCTACTGGGACCCTTACGCGAGGGGGCTGATCATAGGGATCACCAGGGGGACTACCAGGCGCCACATTGCACGCGCGGTGATAGAGAGCATAGCATACCTGACCCGCAACGTCGTGGAGGCTATGGAGAAGGACACCGCCTCCCGGATCAGGTCGCTTAAAGCTGACGGTGGGGCTTCGAGGAGCGACGTTCTCCTTCAGTTCCAGGCGGACATACTGGGCGTGGATGTCATCAGGCCGCTGGTGCGCGAGACCACCTCCCTTGGGGCAGCATTCCTAGCCGGTCTCGCCGTCGGCGTTTGGGGGAGCTTAGAGGAAATCAGGAAAACGTGGAAAGCGGAAAGGGTCTTCAAGCCAGCGATGGATCCTGAGAAGCGTGAGAGACTCTACAGAGGCTGGAAGGCGGCCGTCGCGAGGGCTCTCAACTGGGCTAGGGAAGTGCCCTGGGCGTACGGTTACGGTACGTAAATAATCTTGTTACAAAAAATTGAAATATATATTTTAGCTATAGGTGTTGAGGCCCTTGACCAAAAGCGTCCTGGTTATTGGCGGCGGAGTGACTGGGGTAGCTATAGCCTACGACCTCGCGTCACGAGGCCTAAGCGTCACCTTGGTTGAGAGAGGCTCGCTTGGCGCAGGCACTAGCGGTAGAACCCACGGCCTCCTGCACAGCGGGTGCAGGTACATAGCCGATGCTGAGGTTGCCCGGGAGTGCTACAGCGAGAACGTGACTTTAAGGAGGATAGCTCCTTTCCTGTTCGAGAAGAACGGCGGCCTCTTCGTCGCGGTCACCGAGGATGACCTAAGGTACAAGGACTTCTTCCTGAAGCAGTGCGAGAGAGCCGGGATACCCGTCGAGGAAGTCCCGAGGGAGGAGGCTCTCAGGCTTGAGCCAAACCTTAACCCGGACCTCAAAGCCGCGGTGAAGGTCCCCGACGGGACCTTCGACCCCCTCAAAGTGATCCTCAGCTTTGCAGCCTCGGCCAAGCTCAGCGGTGCGGTCATAAAGCCTTTCAACGAGGTGGTCGGCTTCAAGGTTGAGGGGGGCAGAGTTACCAGCGTGAAAGTGCTCGACAAGACGGTCCCTCGGGAGTACGAGGTTAAGCCTGACTTCGTAGTCAACGCAACGGGGGCTTGGGCTGACAAGGTGGCTCGGCTCGCAGGCCTTCGCGTCCCCGTCAAGCCCAGCCCCGGAGTGATGGTCGCCCTCGACGGCAGGATTGGTAACATGGTCTTCAACAGGCTGAACAAGCCGGGCGACGGCGACATCATAGTCCACCACCGGGGGACGAGCGTGGTGGGGACCACTTCTTGGGTTGTGGAGGACCCGGACTCTGTTAAACCTCCTAGGGAGCACGTAGAGCTCATGGTGAAGAGGGGGTCGGAGCTGGCACCCATTGTTTCGAGGCTGAAGATCAAGGCCGTTTACGTCTCTTCGAGGCCTCTCATCGGGGAAGGGGCTGCTAGCACTGGGAGGGAAGTCAGCAGGAGCTTTGCTGTGATCGACCACTCCCGGGACGGTGCGGAGAACTTCGTGAGCATAATCGGCGGGAAGTTCACGACGGCGAGGCTTATGGCAGAGAAGCTGGGCGACTTTGTAGCCGAGAGGCTGGGCGCAGCGAAGGAGTCGCAGACAGCTAGCAGGCCCCTTGCCCCCTACTGGCTGTTTTTCGAGGGGTGAGGTTCCATGAGGTTCCGAGTTGTGATCAAGAGGGTTAAGGCTGGGGGTGAGCCGAGGTTCGACGCCTTCGACGTTGAAGCCGACCCGTCTGAGAGCGTACTGGATGTTGTTGAGAGGATAAGCCTTGAGAAGGATAGGACTCTGGCGTTTGAGCACGCCTGCCACCACGGGGTCTGTGGCGCGTGCGGTATGGTGATTAACGGGGTCGAGAGGCTTGCGTGCATCACGCGCATAGGGGAAGTCGCTAAGGGAGGTGTAGTGGTCCTTGAGCCTCTCAGGGGTTTCAAGGTGATCAGCGACCTGGCAGTAGACAAGTCCAGGATGTTTGGAAAGTACAAGCTCGTTACTCCCTCGACGCTTGAGATAGTCGACGGTGGGCTTCAAGAGGTTCAGCTTGAGAAGCTCTACGACTGCATCGAGTGCGGGATATGCTACTCTGCCTGCCCGATCGCCAACACCTTCCCCGAGTACCTTGGCCCCTCGCTGCTCGCCCTGATCTCTAAAAGCGACGACGGCAAAGTTCCAGCGGTTGTGGACTCTCGGGCTGGGGTGTGGGCTTGCCACGCGGCTTTTGAGTGTAGCGTCAGGTGTCCGGTTGGCTTTAAACCCGGTGAATCTATTATGCGCCTCCGCCGCAGGCTCCTGAAGGGGGAATTACGGGTTGAGGGGTGAGGCTATGGGATTGAGGGAGGTGTTGGAGAGCTGGTTCAGGTTGAAGGGGCGAAGCCTTGAGCACTTGTCCTTCGCGGCGAGAAGACTAGCCGGTATCATTATGGCGCTGTACCTTCTGCTACACCTGGTCGACATATCTACCCTCGCTCTGGGTGAGGAGGCTTACTCCGCTCTGCTAAACCTGTTCTCGGGGAGGCTCGGTCTCCTCGCTGACTCTCTGCTGTGGAGCATCCTGGTGATTCACGGGACCCTGGGGGTCTACTCGGCCTTTGTCGAGGCTGGGTACTTTCTGCAACACAGGCGCACTCTGCTCGTGATGGCCTGGATTTCGGCTATCATGTTGATAGCTATAGGTGTGTGGGTGATTGCCGGTGTCCTCGCGTAAGGGTGGCCTCGGCTGGGTGCTCCAGGCTTTGACCGGTGCAGTCCTCACAGCTGTTGTCGTAGCTCACCTGGTGAGAGTCCACCTGCAGGGATCCTACAAGGGTCTTCCCACGTACGGGGAGGTTCTGATGGCCTTCAAAAACCCGCTCGTGGTTGCGTCTGAACTTGCGCTGCTGGTCGCTGCGCTGTACCATGCTCTATATGGGCTCCACATGGTTCTGGTTGAGGCAAAGCTGGTCTCAGAGGGGAAGTCGAGGAAAATGCTGTCCACGCTAGGCATTCTCCTCTTCGCTTACGCACTCCTCCTGACGCTCTATCTAGCGGCGAAGCCTTATCCTTAGAGCTGCGCTACGGGGGATCACTTCCCGTAAACCTGGCTCTATCTGCGCGCCGTCCACGGCGAGGCTCTCTTCCAGGTAAAGCAGAACAGGCTTTCTCTCCTTTAGGTAGACAGTGAGCTCTCCCTCACCTCTATCAACGCGGGCTATCACTGCGGGAGACACGTAGAGCTGCCTAGTGCCTATGACGCTTAAACCGTCCCTTACAGGCGAGATCACGTAGAGACGCACGCCGCCTGGCTCGAGCTTCCCAGCGACATCTTCCTCGACGCCCACCTTCACCGCTTGGTTGCTGAAGTACTCGTAGACAACAACCTTTCCTTCCCGAGCCCCCAGCTCCTTGGGCTTAAATGTGTATGAAACCTCCTCGTCGCCCTTGTATATGTTGAAAGCTGCCAGCAGGTGGTAGACGCCCAGGCCCGGCACCGTGATGCTGTTTGCAAGCTTAAGAGCCACCTTCTCGTTGTAGGGATCCAGCATGACAGTATCGCGCGTCGGCAGAGCGGGGCCGTCCAGGCTGGGTATCTCCCCGCTGTCAAACACGAGGGGTTTCAGCACCTCGGCTCGGGTTTTACCGGGCTCGTCTGTAACGTAGATAGGCCCGCCGCTGATCGCCCTCGCCACCGCGTGGGGGAGGGCCAGAGGGTCATAGGACTGGAACATGTCCCAGTCGGGCCACGCGAGCTGGGAGAGCCAGATCGAGTTGTAGGCGTTGAAGTAGAGGTGCAGCTTAGACCTGGACGAGCTGTGGGGCACGCTGTAGTCGATAGACGCTCTCGTCACATTCGACCTGAACCAGTTGAAGAAGTGCTCTGGGTTGAGCGACATGCAGTTCAGCACGTCCAACCCGTGCAGGGCGGCTGCGGCTTCGATGGCCTCGTGTAGCATACGAGACGCGTCGCCGACGGGGTACTTCTCGGAGTAAACTGTGGAGACAGCGTACTGGTTGTCGACCTTGATGAAGTCGAACCCATTCGATTTGATGAGCCTAAACCACTCCGAGTAAAAGCGGAACGAGGACTCCGGCTTAGGCACGAGTAAACACCCAACTTCCTCCAGCTCCTCTCTGAAGGAGTGGGCAAGGTGGCTTTCGGGGTGTATACCGTTCCAGTAGCCGTTTAGCGTCAACCAGACGCCCACGCTTCTGGCGCCGCTTTGCCTTAAACGGGATACAGCATAAGCGAGACCGTCTGGGAACTTCTCCCTGTCTTCATCGAAGCTCCTGAGCATCCCGTCCTTCTCCTCCATCCAGCCGTCGTCTAGTAGAACCATCCGCACAGGCGCCTTCGCCATGATCTCACGAGCACCCTCCACGAGCTTCTCCTGGTTCACGTCGCGCCAGAACGCGTTCCAGGTGCACCATCCCAAGAAGCGCAGGGGTTCCGGGAAGGGCTTACTGCTCCTGAGGGAGCACGTCCTGCCCAGGTGTGAAGCCACGGCCTTGTACACCGCCTCTACAGCGCTGTAGGGGTCTTCTGAGAGCGCATACGCTAGGAGAGGGGCTTCCATCCACTCGCGCCTAGCTCTCGAAGTCACGACGAGCCTCAGCACTCCCTCCGCCGGCTCAGTGAAGTACGGTGCAAACCCGTCTGCGGGGACACATAGGACGAAGACGAAGCCTTCTTCGACCTCGAGCATGAGCTGGTTTATCTTCAGCGACCTGGGCATCCCGCTCAGCTTCTCGGTGTGCCATGGAAACGTCCACGGGCTAGCCATGAACTCTCCAACCTCTTGGGCTTGCGGGTAGTCGTAAGGCTCGTTGGTTCCGCCCATGTACCCAGGCGAGTCGTACGTGTGGTGGAAGACCAGGGCGCGGCGGAAACGTGGGAGCTTCACGTCGGCTACGGCCGCCACGCCTTCAGGCGTCGTAACGCCGCTACCTTTGAGAAGGAGGAGACGGGCGGCGAGAACACCCCCCTCTCTAACCCTTACTTCTCGCTCACGCTCCGTAAGGTAGGCCTCCGCGGGGGTGGCTTCCTTCAGAACGCCTCCCGTAGAGACCTCGAGCCTGGCGACCGAGAGTTTAAACTGTGGGCTCAAAATGCATCGTAAAAAAGAAGGGTTTATTCAAGTTAAAAAAAGTGTTTTACTTGCCTTTACCTCGCGGGCCCTTGCCTGGCCCGGTTTGCTGCTCACCGCTCTCTTCACTTCCGGCGTTCTCCCCGAGCTTCTTCTCGAGGCCCGGCGGAAGCGGCTTCTCCTTTGGCGGCTTGAAAGTCGGCGGGGCGCTTATCTCCTTCTCGGCTCCATGCTTCTCCTTGATCTTCTCCTTCAGTTGCTTGACCGCGTCGTTCAAGCCCTTAGCCATGTTCCTGACCTCGTTTTCAACCTCTTTCAGCACTGCGGCAGTCTCGTTGAGACCCGTCCTGGTTCTGCTGCGTATTTCCTTGAGCTTGGGACCTGTGTGGTTGAGGAGGGATGCGTTGAGGAACGACGTCTCATTCTTCTTTAGGAGCCCGAGCTTCATCGCTCTGATGACTGTAACGTGAAGCGATACCCTGTTCAGTTCCGCGTTGATCAGCCCGAGTATCTTCTTGACCACAGCCAGGTTGGCCGCTAGCTGTGCAACTGTGATGTTCCCGCTGCTCAGCTGCGCCTCGGTTTGGGAGAGGATATCCTTCGCGTAAGCTATAAGCGCATACACGTACGTGAGATTGTACTGCGACTGGTTGAGCTTGGATAGCGTGGACTCGAGCCCGCTGAGCCTGGCTTTCAGGACTTGTAGCTGCAGTGTAAGGGCTGTTTTGTTTAGGGCCACGCTCCTGTTGTAGTGGAGGGACATGTTCACCTCCGTCCGGTTCTGCGGGGCCTCGACCTCGAGCTCCAGGCCTGCCTTCTCGGCAAGCTTCTCGATGAGTTCTATAGCGGTGTCGTATGTGTTAAGCGAGTAGATGGCGTAGAGCTTGGCCCCGGTGATGTTCCCGGAGGTGTAGAGCTGAACGCTCGTGTTCAGGTAGCTGTCTGCTTCCAAGAGGAGTGACTCGATCTCTGAGATGTTCGGCGCGTACAGCGTTGTGTTTATGGCGGAGGCGACATAGGAGAACTTTTCATAAGCAATCCCCCGCAGCCTCTTAGCGTTGGCTATCAGTGCCTCAACCGAAGAGTCCTCTGAGGCCTGCACCTGGGATACTGCCATCAGCGACACGAGCAGCGCTATCAGCCCAAGGGCTACCAGCTTCTGCTTCATGCTTGCTCAATAGCAATGAGCCCTGGGGGGTAATTAGGAAAACTGCGGTAACCCACGAGAAAAGGACTTTCCGCCTCGGGAAAAACGAAAACATCAATTTTATTTCACCGTTTAGCCGTGAAGCCGGTGGCGCATGAAGGTCAGCAGAGTTGACAGCGCTGTCGGAAGCATCCTTGAAGTCGAGCTGCAAGACGGCGAGGAGGCAGTGGTGGTTTCCGACACGCACCTCGGGCTGAGGTTTCGCGGTCGAAGCCTGTCGAGGTACGAGGACTTCGCGGAGTTCCTGGCTAAGTACTGCCGCGACGAGAAGGTTAGCCTAGTAGTGCTACTGGGAGACATCTTCGAGTTCTGGAACGCCAGCGTGGGAGACATAGTTAGGAGCGCCTACGACCCGGTCAAGGAGCTCGCTAAAGCCGACAAGACGATAGTTTACGTCGCGGGAAACCACGACAGGATCATCGCGAACCTCCGCCTCGAAAGCAGGAGGGGGAGAGGAGACCTCTACGTGGTGCCCGACTTCTTTATCCTGAAGGTCGGCGGCAGGAGGTTCCTCCTCCTGCACGGGCACCAGCTGGACACCCTGTTCTTAAGGGTTAAGAGCCTCTGGAAGCTGCAAAGCTACATATACGTACTCTCCGAGTCCCTGTTCTACCTTCCAGGCCCGCTCGAGTGGGTTTTCGCCGGCCTGTCCACGCTCATCCTCCTACTTATACTCGCAACCTTCGGGGTCTCGAGCCTCAGCGGCGAGCTACTCCTCGGCTTGGCGGCTTTCTTCCTCCTCTCCCCGATGATAATCCTCTCGTGGCGCAAGCTACAGGATAAAGTGTGGTACGGCCTCATCCAAGGCCTCGCAGCCAGGGTTTTCAGGAGCAGGCTCCGGGGAAAAAGCCTCAGCAACATCGCGGTCAGCAAGCCGCTACACGCGCTCCTAGACATGCTCGAGAGCGTTCCCGAGATCGGGAGGGTTGACGGGGTCATTCTCGGCCACACTCACGTCCCGGAGCTTCTAGTCGAGAACAGCCGCATCTTCGCGAACTCGGGCTCCTGGGTTGAGAACGGCGTGAACGACTGCTGCACCTTCGTAAGGTTGTCCAGCAGGCTTATCGAGCTTGGAAAGTGGGAAGGGGGCGTCGCGAAGACCCTCAGTTCTGCTGAGCTTCGAGCGGAGCAACCTTAATTAATTTCACTAATTTATGTCTACGGCTGAGGACTTTGGGCTATTACACCTGCATGGCGGACAGGCTCAGGAGCGGGGACTTCAGCCTGTGCGACGTCGCTTCCTGCGCCCAGAGCCACTGGAGTGAGATCGAGGAAGTTATCTCAAGCGTGGCAGGCGAGGAGGAGTCTGAGAGGATTAGGGAGAGGATCCGCGTTCTCGCGGAGGTTAAGGGTCGTTGCAGTCCCGACAGCGAGGACCTAAGCATACTCTCCCTAATGGTGGAAACTTTCCTAGGGGGGCTTGGCTTATCGTCCATAGACCGGGATGTTGCGGCGAGGCTGGAGGAGCTCTCCAGCTACTTCGCGGAGAACAACGTCCTGACTGAGGGCAGAGCAAGGCTCTGGAGGAGGGTGGTTACCGAGGTAAAGGAAAGGCTCTCCAAGGGGCTCGCGGTCTTCGACGGCGGTGGCGCTGCCCCTCTCCTAGCAGTGGAAGCCGACGACCTGCCCTGGGCGCTGGGCTACGTTTGGCCCCTGTTCGTGGAGCAGGTCAGGGGGAAGGGGGTGGACTCTGTCGTCAACGAGGCCCTCTCAGCCATCCACGCTGGGAGGGGGGTCGAGCTTGCAGGGCCCCCCGGCACCGGGAAGCTGGCGCTGATGTATCAAATCCTCGTGGATCTGTCGAAAGACGGCTTCGCCCTCTACGCCGGCCAGCTGGATGCCGCGGGCGTGCTGCATGGTAAGAAGGTGGTTTTCACGCCTGGAGGGTACACGGTCGTACCGGCCGGGTGGAGCGGCGGTGTAACGCGGGTAGACGTCGAGGGCAGGCTCACGCTTGGTGAGCTGGAGGAGGTCGCGAGGAGGCTCGCCTCCTGGGATGGCGTCTCGCTTTCAGACCGGGACCTGAGCGAGCTCGCCAGGCTGTCGATGGGTAGGCCTGCTTTCGTGGAGCTAGCGCTGGCCTACGTGTCTCTGTGCAGGCTCAAGGGCTTGAGCTGCGAGCTACCCCGTTCTATCGAGGAGGCTAAGGCAAAGCTGAGGGAAATCACTCCAAGGGAGGTTCTCGACAAGCTAGCGATCCCCGCCTCCCTCGGCTTCCGGTGCTTCCCATCCCCTCTTATCGAGCCCGACGAGAGCGAGGAAGCCTTCGTGGACAGGTTGCTACTAAGGTACGACGCCTTATCCCTTTACTCCTGGAGAAGCGGTGTTTCCAGGGAGGTTTTCCGCAGGATCGCGCTTAGCCCGCCAAACGTACATGAAAGCGTCTTCGCCTCCGAGTCCCCCTTCCACGCGGCCTGGTCCACCGTGATGGGCGCTAAGGGGGCTGCGAGGTACATCGCCCTGACTGCTCTGGACATGGTCCCTGATGAGGCGAGCTTCCAAGCGCTAGAGGCTGTCGCCGTGCTGAGCCCCGGAACGTTGTCCAAGCTACTGAAGGACGCCACAGCCTTTAGGCTCGAGGTCCTCGCGAGGTTCGCGGAGAGCGCCGGCAGCCTAGCGGTCGCTGAGGAGCTCGTCTCGAAGGCTGTGGGCATTCTCTCTTCGCTAGAGGCAGAGGAGCTCCGGGGTGAGAGAGAGGCTCTCAGCTTAAAGCTCGCGGAGCTCCAGGTGAGCCGCCTCCTGCCCGAGCTCGCTCTCAAAACCTTGAGCGGCATTAAGCCGCTAGACGAGGAAGCTGAGTACAGTATCGCCAGGCTTCAGGGCATAGCTTACCTCAACCTGGGGCAGTACGATGAGGCGGAGAAAAGCATACTTGAAGCTATGAAGTATGCATCCAGTAAGGGCTTAAAGCAGGATCACTACTACCTCCGCATCCTACTGGCTGACGCGATGGTAGGCAAAGGCCGCATCGATGCGGCTAGGGAGAAGTTGGATGAAGTCGTCAAGGAGCTGACTCGGGAGGATTGCGGGCTTGCCGGGCTGCTGTACGAGGCAGCTATAAGGCAGAAGCAGCTCAAGGGGAAGCTGAACTACGCGGTTTGCGCCGCCCTCACGCGCTGCGGGTACCCCGACCTCGCTGGAGCTTACGGCTGCTTCAGTTAGCCTTCTCAACCCTGGCGCCCTCGTCTGGCTTCAGCGACCAACCCTTCCTGGCGCCGGCCCTCACCGCGCCCTCGATGACCTTGGCTTTCTCGCGCTCCTCCCCCCTTGTCAGCGCGAAGAGGCTTCCCCCGAGACCGGCCCCGCTCAGCTTGACGGCAAGGGCCCCTGAGCTCAGCATGGCTTCGCGCATCTTCTCGAGCTCCGGGAGGCTCACGTCGTAGTAGTCTCTCAGTAGCTCGTGCTGGAGGTTGACCTCCCTGGCTAGCATGTCGAGGCTAGCAGAGCCCCGCTTGAGGCTACTTATGACGCGCATCGTCGACTCGTGCATGAGCAGCGTGAACGCTACCCGCCGCGCGAGGTGGTCTGGGAGGCGTTTGAGGAAAGGCTCCACCTCGCTGAAGCTCACCTCCTCCCACAGAGTCTGCGAGAAGTCCGGTCTCAGCTTCGATCTGAGTGAGCTGGGCAAGTCGCGCTGCGAGAGTAGAATCGACAGGGCCTGGTTGAGCTCAGCCTGCCTCCTGGGGTGGATGTCCGCGACGCTGTGCCTTATCCCGGAGTCCACGACGACGAAGTCCAGTGAACCGATGCTCAGCCTCTCAACCCTGACTGGGGGCCTGGGGTAGAGCAGTATCGCTCCGCCGTAGGCTGAGGCGTACTGATCCAACCTGCCGCAGGGTATCCCGGCGACCGTGTTCTCTGCGTAGAAAGCGGTTTCAGCCAGCTCCTCTGTGGGCAGTCCCAGGTTGAAGAAGGAGTCAACGGCCTTTAGGAACGCGACCTCCAACGCCGCGCTACTCGACAGCCCCGACCCCACGGGGACCTCGCTGTAGATCACGGCCCTGAAGCCCCGGCTTAACCTGACGCCAAGCCTCTGCTCTAGCGCCGCGACGCACGCTCTGAGGTAGTTGCCCCACCACTTCCCGGGTAGCAGGGGTGGGGCCCGCGGCGGGAAACTGTCCCTGTGCTCTCGACCCTCCTCCAGAAGGTTCAGGCTTTCAACCTCGAAGTTCTCCGACTCTTCGAGCACTGCAACGTAGGTCCTGAGGTTCACAGCTATGGGGACAACGGGTAAGCCCTTGTAGTCCTGGTGCGTGTTGAGGAAATCCACGCGTCCTGGAGCCGAGGACACGAGGAGGGGGCTTCCGGGGATGCGGCTGAGCAGCATCTCCTGTGGTTTCACAACAAATATACGCATTAGCGCTGCTTAAACCTTCGTGTCCGAGGGGTTCAACGAGCTCAGGTGGAACCCCCTGCTGGGGTGCTGGGTCATAGTGTCCAGCAGGAGGGCTGTGAGGCCCTGGCGCGCAGTGGAGAAGTGCCCGTTTTGCCCCGGGGCTGAGGAGACGGGTTACGGGTGGGACGTCATCGTCCTCGACAACAAGTACCCGGCCTTGAAGAGAGACGCCCGCAAGTCGCGCGAGGGTGTGGGCTTCTACCGCGTGGAGGAGGCCTACGGCGCCGCCAAGGTCGTCGTCGAGACGCCCGAGCACACGGGGGACCTTGACACTGTGCCCTTCAGCAACCTCGTTAAGTACGTCGAGCTCCTGGCGAGCTTGACGGAGGAGGAGTGCAGGGATAGCAGGATCGAGTACGTCCTCCCCTTCAGGAACAAGGGGGAGGTCATCGGCGTCTCGCTTACCCACCCGCACTCCCAGGTGTACGTTCTGCCCTTCGTCCCCCCTAGGGTTAAGCGCGAGTACGAGATGATGAGGCAGCACAGAGCCGAACGCGGTGGATGCCTGATCTGCGACATCCTGGAGCTGGAGCGTAAGGAGGGGGCGCGCCTTGTCTACGAGAACCGCGCCTTCACCGCGTTCCTCCCGTTCTTCGCGATGTGGCCGTACGAGGTCCACGTCTACCCGCGGAGGCACGTCGAAAGCCTCACGGGGCTCGAACCAGAGGAGAAGGCCCTGCTGGCCGACGCGCTGAAGGTTGTAACAGCAACGTACAACGCCCTGTTCGGCTTCAGCCTGCCCTACATGATGGTTTTCCACCAGAAGCCCTGCAGAGGCTACGAGGGTTTCCACATGCACGTGGAGTTCTACCCCGTCCACAGGAGCGCGGACAAGCTAAAGTACCCCGCGGGGATAGAGTGGGGCGGCTGGGTTTTCACCTACGACGCCCTGCCCGAGGAGAAGGCGGAGGAGCTTAGGCGCGCGGCGGTCAAAGCCGTGGAGAACCTCAAGAGGAGCGGCTACAAGCCCAGGGGGGAGGTGAGCTCCGGGCAAGCGGGCGAATAAACCTATTATATGTGGCGCGACGTGAAGAGATGCGTGAGGCGTGCCTCGCTGTTCGCGTTCGCCCTCGTTGTGGCGCTCATAGCCTCTAGCGCCTTATGCCAGCCCTCCGGTCTCGTCAGAGTGGAGGTTCTCGCAGACGGCACCGCGCACGTTGTCTACACCTTCCCGACGAACGGCTCAGCCTCGGTGGACCTGGGCCTGGTCGGCTTACCCGACCCCAGTTTGCTGATACTGGTGCGTAACGAGAAGGGAGACACTCTGCCCTACGCCGTAAACGAGACGGCAGGCTTGATGACCATCGTGGCGCTGGACTCCAGCCAAGTTACCGTGGACTACTACACCTCCACCATCGTCTCGAAGATCTCCGGCAGGTGGATCATCAACTTCACAACCCCTCTCCCGGCAACGGTGAAGCTGCCCCCCAACGCCACGCTGTCGGCGCTGTACGTGGTGCCGACGAGCATCACAGCAGAGGGGCAGAGCGTGGTCCTCACATACCCCCCTGGACCCGTCGTCGTGGCCTACGTTCTCCCTCCGGCCATAAAGCCGCCCACACCTAGCCCTCAAGCCCCATCCGGAGCCCAGACCACGCCTCCAGCCACGGGCGCACCCGAGGTAAAGCCGTCCACTCAGGGCCAAGCCGGGGGAGCGCAGCAGGCTCCAAGCGTGCTCCTCTACGCCGCCGCGGCGATCGTGGCGCTGGCGGTGCTGGCCGTGCTCCTCGTCGTGAGGAGGAGGGGATCCGAGGAGGGGCTATCGGAGGTGGACGCGCAGATACTCAACCTCCTCAAGCAGAGCGGCGGGGGTCTCTTCCAGTCTGAGCTTACAAGCCTGGTGGGACTCCCTACAACAACCGTCTGGAGGCACGTCAGGAAGCTGGAGTCCATGGGCCTTGTGGCGGTGGAGAAAAGAATGGGCAGAAACTTCGTGAGGCTTACAAGGCGACCTTAACGCCTTCAACGGCGCTGAGCGCCTTTCTAACGTACTCGTCGGGCACCGTTCCCTCCCTTATTATCGTAGCCAACACGTCGGCGCTGGGGCGCTTCAACCTCCTCTTGGTCTCGAGGTCCACGGCGTAGAGGCCGAACCTCATCCTGAACCCGTCCGCCCACTCGTAGTTGTCCGTTAAAGCCCAGTGCAGGTAGCCTCTCAGGTCCGGCTTCCTCTGCTCGATGTAGGCTTCGAGCACCTTCAGGTGTAGCGCCACGTAGTGAGGCCTCAGCCTGTCCTCCCGGTCCGCTATCCCGTTCTCGGTGATCAAAACAGGCCGGCCGTACTCGAAGGCTATGTCCAGAACCTCCGGGAGCCCCTCAGGGTATACCTCCCACCCGAAGTCGCTCGTCGGCCTCCCCGCGAGGCTCTTGGAGCGGGGTTCGCACTCGTTGCCGTAGCCTTTAACCATCTCCGGGTAAGCCGGGAGCCCCGCCAGCAACCCGATGGGGCTGAGCCTCCCCCTTACGACCTGCCTCGTGTAGTAGTTGACGCCTATCCAGTCGGCTTTGTTCTTGTATGACTCGAAAACCTCGCTCGGCTCCTGCTTCATGTCAATGTCCGAGTCCACCCACCCGCGTATAATCGCGTTGAGCACCCAGCGGTTGTGGAGGTGGTCTGAGAAGCTAGCCGCTAAGGCGTCCCGCCTGTTGTTGGTGCGCAGCGGGTGGAAGGGTATCATGTTGTGTATTATCCCCACGAAGGCTTCGGCGGGGCTACTTGGGTATGCTCTCTTCCGGTCGAACTTCCTGATGAGGCTGTAGGCGGCCACGTGGGCCTGCGCTATGTTAATCAGGGCCCTCTTGTACCCGTCTAGGCTGAAGAGCCCGGGCGGGAACTTTCCGTTCTTGAAGAGGAAGCCGGCCTCCGCCACAACGCTGGGCTCGTTGAACGTTGACCACATGTCGATAAGGTCCCCGAACTTCCAAGCCGCGTAGGCGGCGAACTTCGCGAACTCGACCGGGAACCTCGGGTCGGCGTACCCTGTTGGACCCTTCTTGAGCTTGGTTGCCCTGGCCGTGAGGGGGTCGTGGATCCACAGGGGGAGCGTGAAGTGTACGAGGTTCATGATCACGTAGAACCCTTTCTCGCGCAGGTCCGTTACAACCTCCCGGTAGTGTTCTACAGTGCTCTTGTTAGCGAGCTCGTCGAGCCTGGCTAGGTCGTCTTCGTCTATCTCCACCTCCCTGATGAGCCTGTCGTCGCGCGTTACCCCGACCTCCACGCTGAAGGTGGGCTTCGGGAACACGCGGCTCCACTCGACGTTGAGCCTGTAGGCATTCATCGCAAGTGATTTAGCGATGTCGTGGTCTTCCCGGAACCTGTGCCAGTAGTCTATGCCGTTCTCCGGTAGGTCCCCGCTGACTATGCCCCTCTCGATGTTTGACCTGTCGTGCACCCATGCGAACCAGTCTGTGTTTGGGTCCAGCGCCTCGCCGGCTGGATTCCCCATCTCGAACTGGAAGCCCGCGAGCGAGACACCCCACATGAAGCCCTTCGGGAACACCCGCCTCACCTCTTCAGCTGGTCGGCCCTCTCCCTTATGATTCTCCGAAGCCTGTCTATGTCCTTGGGTATCACGATGGCTAGCAGGGTGAAGAAGACGAAGCACAGGAGCCACGTCGACGCGCTCACGATCGTTATAGCTGCCCCCAGCGAGAGCCCTTCCGCCATGAAGCCCGTTAGAGCCGGGGAAACCGCGCTCCCTATGTTCTCGAAGAACCTGAGGTAGCCCGTAGCGCTGGCCCTCAGCTCGGGCTCGGTTACGTCGGTTATCATGGCAACAACGTTTGGCCCAGCCATAGGTATCTCGAAAGCCGTCAGCAAGCCGAATATGAGGAACTCCTCGGTCGCCGTGGCGTTCATGGTCAGGTATATCAGGATAGCCGAAAACAGGACAACGACCGCGCCGAGGAGCGCTCTTCCCCGCTTCGTAACCCTGAAGAGCCGGTCTCCCAGGTAGCCGGCGACTATGTTCCCAGCGGTCATAGCCACAAGCCACAGGACCATCACCACCATGACGAAGTCCGGTGTGAAGCCCCTCTCAACTTCCATGTAAGTGATTATCCAGAATGTTATCGCGTTCCACGGAAAAACTCCCCAGAACCCCTGCAGGTATAGGAGGAGCAGCGACCTGATACGCAGCAGCTTCGAAAGGTCGGAGAGCCTAGCCTTGTAGATATCCTCCACGAGCAACCCCTCCAGCTCAGGCTCCGAGCTTCCGCGAGGGACGTCCTTCACCAGAAGTATCGTGAGGATCCCGATGACCACTCCTATGGGCCCCGTTATGAAGAAAGCGCTTCTCCAAGACATCCCCGCCCCAACCAGGCTCAACGCCAGTATCGAGCCTATTATCGCTCCAAGGGGCCCTGTCGCGTTCAAGAGCCCCATGGCCTTGCCCCTGTCGTAGGGCTCGAAGTAGTCCGCAACTAGGCTGTATATGCCCGGCGGCGCCGCGTCGTCTATGCCGGTTGCAAGCCTCGTGGCGAAGAACTGGCTGAACGTCCTGCTGAGCGCGTTAAAGATTGTTGTGAAACCCCAGATTAGCGCGGCGAGGCCGGCGAGAATCTTCCTCGAGTACCTGTCGTAGAGGTAACCCCAGACCGGGTACAGCACAGCCGCTACGAGAACAGTGAGCGAGAACGCCAGGCCTAGCTGCCCGTAGGTCACGTTGAACTCTTCCTTGACCTGAGGGGCGACCGCCGATATTATGAAGCGGTCTGCCTCGTGTACTGTGAGAAAGGCGAAGAAGAACAGCACCACGAACCACTTGTAACGCCTCTGCATACAGTTAAAAATATTCCAGGAAAAGCTAATATAATTTACTTCGATGCTGTGTTCTGTTTACTGGGAGGCTTTGGGTGCGGTTTAACAGCGGTGAGTAAGTAATTAAGGATAAAAAGAGGGGGCTGAGCTTAATCTTGTGAAAAACGTACACACGTTCCCGCCCCGCTACGGACCCGAATGGGGCAGTGGAGGGGTCTTCGGCCTCAAGTACTACAAGGGAGTCCTGTACTTCACGGTGGCTTTCGAGGCTGAAGCCCACTTCATTAGAGACAATTGCGAGAAGGTCTACAGGTTCGAGCAGGTGGGTAGCCTGCCTACGAGCGGCGGTGACACGTACAACGCCGTTGACGTGGCTGACGACTCGATCTACTTCGGCGGTTGGGTTCACGCGCCAGCTAGGTATGCCGGGAGAGTCGGCAGGGGTGGGCTCATATACTTCTACGACAAGTTCAGCCACGTCCACGAGTACAGCGTGAGCGAGGGCCGCGTAAGGCTCCTGTGGAAGGAGGGCATTGGGCACGAGTCGGAGTGGGCTGGCGAGGTATCCAACATCATATTCGACCCCGTGAACGACAGGCTTCTCCTCTCCCGCGCCGACGGGCACAGGAACCTCGGCGTCTACGCTCTGCCTAGAAGGGGCGGTAGGGCGGAGAAGATAAGCGAGAACCCCTCCCTCAAGGGGGCTCTCCTATCCGACTACGCGTGCTTCGACGTCATGCGGGACTGGAGAAGAGGGGTCGAGGCTGTCCAGTGCCTGGACCTGATCAGCGGGAAGTGGGAGTACTTCGGCGTAGACTACTCCGCCGCGAGCGTCGACTCGCGGCCCGCCTTTTTCACGATGAGTGGGCCAGCTATATCGGCCTACGGGAAATACTTCCACTTCGTGAGAGGGGGTGTACTCGTAGGCAACCCGCTCAGCGGTGAGGGCATGTCGTTTCTGCGCCTGTTCGACTTCGGCCTCTCGGGCTACGGGCCTCTACGCACTTCAGCTGTGCCGTTCGGGGGCGGCGTACTAGTGGCTTTCAACGCGTTCACGCACGGCGTCCTTTACCCGAGAAATGAGGAGGAGAGGGAGATGGCGCGCGCCATGAACACTATAGTCGGCCCAAGCGTCCTCGTCTACATCACCCCTCCATCTGCGCGAATTGTCGGGGCTTTCGGTGCGCGAGTCACCTCCATTGAAAACGCGGGGGGTGTAATATACCTTGGATCCTCCACGACCGCCAACTACGGTGCGCTCGACGCGGGGCCCCTGGACGCGGGCTGGAAGGAGGTGCTGGCGCTCAGGGCTGAGGCGCTTCTCGGCAACCATCCTCCCGTTTACTTCACCGTCTCCGGCTCCCAGGTTCTCGACATGGCTTGGGGAGGGATCCCGCTGTACGGCTACAGGGCCCCGAAGCTGCTGCTTAGCAGCGGCAAGGACAACACCCTCAGGGTGTTCACCTACGACTTCAGCCTCCCGCCGAGTGGGGCCGAGGAGGACACAATCAGCATCAGCAAGGGGAGGAGTACGATCGACTTGAGCGCGTACAAGGGAATCGTCGCCTTCCAGCTGTCGGAGGAGGACCAGGCCTTCAAGGCGAAGATTGTTTTGGAGTAGCCTTTTTCTCGGGAAGAAAGCTAAGCTTAAAAAGCTAGCTCCTCCAAAGGCTTTGAGCGTGGCTCATGTCGAGGCTAAACGTAGCGGGTTTCGCCGAGAAGGTTGGCCTTCGCCTGCTCGAGGGAGAAACCGTTTACGGTAGCAGGGAGGCTGGGGTTATAAGAGTGCGGCTGGAGGTACCTGGTGAGGCCTTCATCGTCCACTCCCGTGAAGGGGCCCTCATTGCAAGCAGTCCGGAGATCGTCGGCAGGGAGCTGGACTCTCTCAGCATGAGCCCTGCACGCCTCGTGGCCGGCTACTTAAAGCAGCTGGAGCAGGGGTCTCTTCCCGTCGTCTTCGTCCACGTTCTAAGAGGCTCGCAGGGCTACAGGCTGGACGTCGCTCTCCAGGAGTTCGGCTTCGACTTGAAGAAGCAGTTCCTCCGGGTTGCCTACGCCGGAGGTGCGGGGGAGAAGCACGCAGATGCGCAGCCGCACGTGGTAAACGCTCAGGTTAGCGAGCTGTCAGGCGGCGAGAAGACCCTAGTAGTCGCCGACACTATTGCAACCGGGAGAACGCTCATCCAGGCTCTCAGCCTCACCCTCGATGTGGCAGGGTTCCAGGGCGCTCAGCTCGAGAGAGCCGTTATATACGGCTTTATCTCCGAGCAGGGGGCGCGTGCTGTGGGTGAGTTTCTCGAGAAGAGGGGGGTCGCGCCCTTCTTCTTCGCCATCCAGGATTACGCCGCGCTGGCTTCGAACAACTACGACATGCCCCTCTACGGCCCCGACATAGGTCCCGCCGGGGTCGACGCCGGCAAGACCATTGCAGGTGTCACGACACCGGAGGCCTTCAAGGCTATGGCGCTAGAGTACTTCCCGGGGATGGACCAGCCGGGGGACTGGAGCGAGAGGCAGTGCCTTCTGTTCAACGGGTTTGGCTACGAGCGGGGGAGGATAGGAGAGCACCTCGGGCGGAGCTTGAAGAGCTTGGAGGAGCTGCGGGGGGCTGTGCTGAAAGCCTCCTGGTACGAGAGATGGCTTGAAGAGGTTTACGAGAGGAGAAAGAAGGGGCTAGAGAGAGCTATGGAGGTCGATGCGTGTAGCCCGGAAGAGGGCTGAGGCCGGCCTCCTTGCACACCCTTATTTCTGCGGGCTGCCTCAGCCTCGCCTCCCTGACCACGGAGTCGTCGCTCAGCACCACCTTTGGGTGCCCGTCAGCAACAACCCTGCCAGAGACCATAACTACGAGCCTGTCAGCGTACTTCAGCACTAGGTTCACGTTGTGGGTCACTACGAGAACAGATTTACCGCGCTCCGCGAAGGACTTGAAGGTGGCCATCAGCTGCTCGCTGAGCCTCCTGTCCTGCCCCGTTGTCGGCTCGTCGACTATTAGGAGCTTGGGCTCCAGTGTGTATACGCTGGCTATCGCGAGCCTCCTTTTCTCACCCTTGCTGAGGAAGAAGGGGTGCTCGCCTTCAAGCCCACTAAGCCCGAAGAGCTCCAACGCCTCCCGAACTCTCTCCGAGTAGACCTCTTCGGGCACGCCCCGGATCCTCCACCCGAACGAGACCTCGTCCCACACGGTTGGGTTGAAAATCTGGTGCTGCGGGTTCTGGTAGATGTAGGCGACCTTCGCCGCAAGCTCTAGGCGCGTGTATTTGTCGATGCTAACCCCGTCGACGATGACTGTTCCTCTCCTGGGCTTCAGGAGGCCTGCGATGATCTTCGAGAGCGTAGTTTTGCCGCTCCCGTTCGGGCCCATGAGGGCGACTAGCTCGCCCGCGCGTAGCTCGAGGCTGACCCCCCTGAGGACGTCAATACCCTTCGTGTAGGAGAACCAGACGTCCTTGACTGAGGCCACGACCTCTCTCTGATAGCTCAAGGGGGGTACGGAGTCGCAGATAGGTTGGATGCTCACCGCTCCTTCTCGCGCCGCCTTTATGAGCTGGTCGAGCCGCGGGGGGCTGACCTTCAGCCTCTCCGCCAGCTCGACGTGCTCAGGGGGGTAGGCAGCGTGCCGCTTCGCGGCTTCACCCAGCTCGTAGACCTCGCTCGGGCTACCCTCCAGCACCACCCTTCCGCCATCGATCACCACCAGCCTGTCAGCGAACTCCTCGATCAGCTCGGGCTCGTGCTCCACCATGACGATGGTGGCTCTGTACTCGTCCCTCAGCCTCCTGATGGCCGAGACCACCTCCTCCTTGCCTGCTGGGTCTAGGTCGGAGGTCGGCTCGTCGAGGAGCAGTAGCCTCGGCATCCTGGCGACAGCAGAAGCTATAGCTACGCGCTGCTTCTCACCCCCCGACAGCTGGTTCGGAGTGCGCTGCAGAAAAGACTCGTCCAGTCCTACGAGGCCCAGGGCCCAGCGCAGCCTTTCCTTCACCTCACCCTCGTCCAGACCGAGGGGCTCTAACCCTAGGACTATCTCGTCCTCAACTGTGCTCATCACGAACTGAATCTCGGGGTCCTCGAACACTACGCCGACGTCCCTCGCCAGCTCGGAAACATCAGTCGTCGCATTGTCGCGTCCGAGAACCAGTACTTTGCCGCTGAACTCCCCCGGCACCCTCTGAGGGACTATGCCCGTGAGGGCTAGGATCAGAGTGGTTTTCCCAGAGCCGCTCGGCCCGGTGATAGCCAGGAACTCTCCATCCCTAACCTCTAGGGTAATGCCTCTCAGAGCTGGCTCCTTCGAGCCTCGGTACCTCCAGTAGAGATCCTTAACCTCCGCTACGAGCATAGGGACCACCACGCGAATAACACCGTAGCGGTTACAGCTACGGCGAGGATTGCTAAGTCCAACCGCGTTAACCCGCGGCGATGGTACCTTGTGGTGAACCTCGTGGAGGGGGCGATGCCCCTGGACTCTAGGGCCAGCGATATCTCCAGGCTCCTGGTCACCATCAGTGAAAGCAGGGGGATCAGCGCGTTGGCGTAAAGCAGGAATCGCCTCGCCAGGCTAGTCCTCTCGAAGTCAACGCCCCTAGCCATCATTGCCTCCCGAACGGTGTAGAAGTCGGAGACAAAGAAGCTCAGACCCCTGAAGAAGAGAGACGCGGAGACCGCTAGCCCCGCCGGCAGGCCGAGGCGGCGGAGACCCCACACAACATCCCTGTCCGAGACCGTTGCCACGAATATTGTCGCTACGAGGATCATCGCGAGAATGCGGGCGATGAAGAAGGCGGCTTTAGATAGAGCAGCGTCGGTGACCACGAGCCTCCACTCCCAGACCCCTCTTTCCGCCCTCAGGCTCAGCAGGGTAGCCGAGAACAGCGGTTTTCCGGGGACCTGAGTGAAGAGGACGAATGAGAGGACGATGAAGACTGAAAGGCTGGAGACTAGGAGCATGTAGGACTTCAGGAACCTTAACGGAACACCGGCTAGAATAGCGAACCCCAGCGATACCAGAACTAGGAGAGAAGCTGAGAGTAGGTCCCGCACAAAGATGACGTCAAGGGATATAAAAAGCGGTACCAGTATCTTCACAGAGCCGTCTAGCCTGCTGTAGACCGTGGGGTTCGCTCTCACTCCTACTAGCTCCTCAAGTATGGTTGGCATCCTCTAGCTCCACCAACCCTCAACGTACAGCCCTGTTCGCTTGAAGATAGGCGTTAGTGCTGTTAGTATTGGTGTTGAGAGCACCGAGAGTACTATAAGGTCCCCGATAACCCACCCCGTGAAGACGGGCCAGAACAGCTCAGCGGGCAGCGGCGGCGGAAAGTTGAAGACCGTGAGCGTACCTGCCCCCCAGATGCCAGAGAGCAAAGCCGTCAGTATGATCCCCGCCGTATACGCTCCCCAGGTTTTAGCGTCGCCTACAAGGAGCCCCAGAACGATGCCCACTACAGCTAGCGCCAAGCCAGTGTAGACGCTCCCGACGTAGAAGGTCGTGAAAGGTTCCCCTAAGGCCCCCCAGAGCACCTGCACCACGATGCCCAGTATAAGTATAATCGAACCCAGCGATACAAAGACTGGGAACAGTTTAGCCGCCTTCCCGCGCTTAACGGCAAAGTTAGGGTCTACTCTGAGAAGCCTGAAAATCAGAGCAGGGATAAACGCCTCGATGAAGTCAGCGAAAGACCATATAGCGGACTGAATGACGGTGTACCCGCTGGGGTACAGACCCAGGAAGAAGCAGCTGAAATAGCCGGCCAGCGCCCCCCACATCCCCATCCAGACACCTAGAGGAACGTAGACGGCTGTCGCAACGTACAGCGCGGAAACTCCCGGAGCGCCGAGTACGGGGAATATGAGCGAGGACAGGACTGCGAGGACGTACGCGATAGCAGTCGCCAGGACGAACGACACTATGTGGGCCCAGGTAACTCGTCTCTTAACCTGTGCTTTCCCCGTCACGTGCGAAGCATGTTTGCATGACTTTATAAATTTATCTTTATTTTAAAAAGAAAATTTTATAAGACATTAGCTTTACTCTGATAATATGCAGACTCGCCGCATCGATGAGGCCGTTGCGCAGGTTGCGTGCCAGAAGGCGCTCCGCGCCCTGCGCTCTTACGTTCAGCCGCGCCAAATACTCGACACTCTCTACGCCTCGGGGATTGAGATCTCGCCCGTCGACCTTAGCCGCTACCTCAGCGGCGTAGTCCTCCCCTCGCCCGAGAAAGCTTACACCATACTCGAGGTAATCTACCGCAGTGGACTCGTCGCGCAGGCTTTCAGAAAGGCGGTGGAGGTCGACTCCCAGGGCGTCGTGAACGTCCCGCTAATAGCTTACAACACCCAGCTCTTGGAGCTCGCGGCCTCGGTTGCCTTCACGCTTTTCAGGAGCAGGGTGGACGCCGTGGTAACAGCGGCAACTAACGGTATACCCCTAGCTACTCTGACGGCCTCCTTCCTAGGCGCTAAGCTGGCAGCCGCGAGGAGGGAGCGCGAGAGCCCGACGCTCAGGTACCTCGAGGCGGGCCTGTTCCTGAGGGATCCGCCCTCCTACGTCCACCTCTACCTCCCCGCCGACCTGCTGAGAAGCGGGGACAGGGTTCTAATAGCCGATGACCTGTTCCGGAGTGGTAGAACACTGAAGGCGCTAGTCAGCATCGTCGAGAAGGCTAATGCGCACGTAGTGGGTGGTTTGGCGATGGTCGCGCTCGGAACCGCGTGGAGGGAGGCTGCGCCAAGTGACTCCCACTTCACAGCCATCCTGCAAATTTAAACCACTTCCGCGTGCTGACATTATCTTCTCATTAGAAATAGACAATAAATAGTTCCCGCGAAGCGTATTCATGGCGAGGATTGTGGGTGAGCTGTTATTTGTTGTGGATTATGATGGGACTCTCGCCAGGGAAAACGAGAAAGCTGATCCGAGCATTGTTGAGTCGCTGAGCTCGCTTAAGCAGAGGAGCGGCTTTAAGCTTGCTTTAGCTACCGCGCGCCCGCTATCGGACATCGAGGCGTTCGTGACTCTAGGCATCTTCGACGCGATGGTTCTTGAGCTGGGGTCAGTGGTTTACCTTTCACCCGGGGAGGTGGTGGTCTTCAAGCCGAGGGTTTGGGGTAGGATCCTCGAAAGGATTTCCCGAGAAGTACCCTCGGTGAACAGGGGGGAGGTGCTCTACTACTTCGACCAGGACTCGTTGAAGATTGCTGAAAAGGTGGCCTCGGGGCTTGGGGAAGCCTCCCTTGAGCTGAAGAAGGTTGGCTCCAGGACCTACGTCTTTGCGCCTAAGGGGCTCGACAAGGGTGTGGGGCTTGCTAGGCTGCTCAGACTGACGGGCTGGAGCGGTATCCGTGTTGTCGCAATAGGCGACAGCGCTTCAGACCTGCCGCTGTTCCAGCAGGCTTGGACGCGCGTGGCTGTGGCTAACGCGGACGAGAAGGTCAAGGAAGCGGCAGACCTCGTGACTAACGGAGAGTACGGAAGCGGCGTAATTGAGGCTGTGAGAAAGATAATTGGGGAAAAAATAGTTTAAATTTAGTTCGCTACCCGAGGATGCCCAGCAACGCAAGTATGAAGGCTACTAGGAACAGCACTATCACGGCTTTGCCGTAGCTGTAGCCTTTGTTCTTGATGAGCCAGTACGTGAACAGTGTGAAGAGGAGCGGTAGCAGGGACGGCATCAGCTGGTCTAGGACAGGCTGGAGCTTTATGGCCTGCCCGTGGTATGACGCTAGGACTATTGGTGTTGTAGCCCTCACGTAGGTTGCTGTAATGCCCCCGATTATGGCCATAGCGAAGCCCATGATAGCTTCTCTGAAGACCTTCAGCACGTCGCCCTTCAGAACCTCAGCCAAGGATAAACCGTACTTGTAGCCGTACACGAGGGTGTAGTACTTCACAGCCCAGGATACAGGTATCCAGATCAGCAGCGCGACGATCGGCCCCAGGATGTTGCCGTTCACGCCCAGCGACGCCCCGAGAAGGAAGGCTATGGGCAGCAGAATGAACCAAATCATCGAGTCGCCTAGTCCGGCGAACGGCCCCATGAGAGCTGTCTTGATGCCGCGTATCGTGTCCTGGTCTGCGCCCTGCTCCTCCAGCGAGATCACCATTCCGTAGATCGCGTTGTGGAGGTGCGGCTCGGTGTTGTAGAACTCGTTGTGTAGGCGCATCCAAGATTTCAGCTCCTCGGGATCCTTGCGAAGCCTCTTCTCCACCTCCAGCATTCCGTGAGCAAAGCCCGTGCCCATCATTCTCGCGTAGTTCCAGGGGGACTGGATAAACCACGAGACTCCGAACCAGCGGAGGAAGTCCTTAGCCGTTGCCTTGCCTGTGGGTGGCGCGGTGGATGTCGAGGTCATCCCCTCGAGCACTTCTCTGTGCGTGAACAGGTAGAGGGCGAATATTATGGAGCCGGCGATGAGCGCTATCGCCAGGAGGCTCAGCTTCAAATAGGCGGCGAGGGCGAATCCAAGGATGTAGAATGCAACAGTCTTCCTTGAAAGCATCATCTTCATCATGATCGCGGCGCCGAGAGCTAGTAGCACTGCTCCAGCAACCCCCATCGCGTCCCAGACCCTCACAGTCAAGGGGCCTATCTGGACGACCTGCAACGAGTCGATGAAAGCCTTTACGCCCTGAGGGCCACCGCTACCTCGTCACCGCTTTAGTCAGGTAGCGGGGCGCGTCGATGGGTCTCCCGAGCTCTACCCCAAGCCTGTACGCAAGCAGCTGGAGCGGAACCGCGTAGATTATTGGCGCGAGGTGCCTCTCGGCTGGGGGAGCGTGGATGACGGCCAGCTTCTCACCGCTGAGTTGCGCCAGCCTCCCATCGCCCTCGAACCCGACGACCACGGTGGACGCCCCCGCTTCGATGGCTGACTGTATCAGCGGGTAGGTGGCCTCGGCGGAGAGCCTCTCGACAGGCATTATGAAGCCCGTGAAGAAGCCGTCCTCGACGAGCACGAAGGGGCCGTGCTTGAACTCTCCGGCTTCAACACCCTCGGCGTGGAAGTAGGAGGCTTCCTTGAGCTTCAGGGCAGCCTCGAGTGCCAGTGGGTACGTGATCCCCCTGGAAACCACGTAGCCTCCCCTGCAGCCCTTCAAGAGCCTGACGGCCTGCTTCGTCTCCTCGTCTATCCTGGGGAGGTACTCCGCGAGGGCGGTTGCAGCCGCCTTGACGGAGGAGACTTTCTGCGCGTGCGTGCCGGCGTCCGTCCTCCCGGACTCCCTGGACGCCCTGAGCGAGATCAGGTAGAGCAGGAGGAGGGTCGAGGTGAAGGTCTTGGTGGCGGGGACGGCGAGCTCGGGGCCCGCGGCTATAGGCAGGTAGACATTCGACAGCCTTGCGAGCCTCGAGCCTATGTAGTTGGTGACGCCGAGGATGGTGGAGCCCCTGAGCTTCGCCTCGTAAAGGGAGGAGAGCACGTCGCCCGTCTCGCCTGACTGCGATATCGCTACGACCAGGCTGCCCGGCCCAATATTCTCGACGTAGTAGAGCGGGAACTCGGCGGCACTGGTCACAACGGGGCTCACGCCGACCAGCTCCGAGAGGTAGTATGACGCCACCATCCCTGCGTGCAGGCTGGTCCCGTTTGCTATGATGTAGACGCTTTCAGCGCCGAGGACAAGGCGGGCGGCGAGCTGGAGGTACTTCTCCTGGACCGTGCTCAGCGTCCTGAGAAGCGCGTATGGGACCTCGTAGATCTCGCGGAGCATATGGTGCCTGAAGCCCCCCTTGTCCACCAGTGCTGGGTCGACCTCCAACCTGCTCGGGGGCTTCAGCTGGGCTTCAGCCCCTTGCCGGTACACCTTAACCCCACCCCTACAGACGAGCACGAGCTCGCTGGGCTCAACCTGGATGTAGCTGTCCGCAAGGCCGTGCAGGGCTGTCAGGGTGTTGGTGACGTAGAAGGCTTCGCCCGATATGCCTACGTAGAGGGGCAGCGAGCTTGCGAAGGCTCCGATGCACTCAGAGTCCCTGTCTAGGACCGCGATCGCGTAGAAGCCCTCAAGGATGCCCTGGAGCGCTTGGAGCGCCTCCACGAAGCCCCTGTCCCTCTCAAGCTCCTCCTCCAGCACGTGGGCAGGCACCTCGAAGTCGCTCCTCGACTGCAGCTTGTGGCCGCTCATGACAACCATGTCCTTGAGCTTCTCGTAGTTGCTGATCGCCCCGTCGCCGGCCACCGCGACTCTCTGCCTGCAGTCCGCGAAGGGGTGCGCGTTCTCCGTTGTCGGCCTGCCGTGCGTGGCGTAGCGCGTCTGACCGAGCGCGACGCTGCTGGACAGCTTGAGCAGGCCCAGCTTCTCGGCCACGTAGTCCACCCAGCCCACGTCCTTGTAAACGCTCAGCACGCCCTCCTCGACCACCGCGACTCCAGCGCTGTCATACCCCTTGAAGCGCATCCTCTTCAGGCCCTCCACTACGCTGGGCACTACGTTGGCTCTGCCCCTCGCTACAGCCCCGAGGATGCCGCCCATTCGTCAGCCACCGTATACCTCCACTCCCCCAACGATGGTCTTGACTACGCGGAGCTCATCGTCGAGAAGCACGAGGTCCCCGGGGTAGCCGGGCGCCACGACGCCGAGCTTCCCACCTAGCCCTATGCTCGCCGCTGGCGTTGTTGAGGCCATTCTCACGGCGTCGGCGAGGCTGAAGCCGAGCCTGACCATGTTTTTGACAGCCCTGTCCATCGTGAGCGTGCTCCCCGCGAGCGCCCCCGTGTCGGCGAGCCTCGAGACGCCGCCCTTGACCACTATCTTCAGCCCCCCTAAGGTGTACTCGCCGTCCGGCAGGCCTGTAGCGGCAACAGCGTCGGTGATGAGGACCGTTCTGGAGGGGCCTGCGAGCCTAGCGACGAGCCTGACGGTCGAGGGGTGGAGGTGTATAAGGTCGGAGATCATCTCGATGAACACGTTCGGCTGCTCGAGCAGGGCGAAGGCTACTCCCGGCTCGCGGTGATGGAAGTGCCGCATCTGGTTGAAGATGTGGTTAGCCTTCGACGCGCCGGCCAGCACCGCTTTCACAGCCTGATCGTAGGTGGCGTCCGTGTGGCCGAGGCTCACGGTGACGCCCATCCCGGCGGCGCGCCTTACGAGCTCTGTGGCTCCGGGCAGCTCGGGCGCCACCGTGATCTGCTTGAGGTGCCCCCTGGAGGCGCTGTAGTACTCCGTGAACTCCTCGATGGATGGCTGCCGGAAGAAGCGCGGGTCCATGGCGCCCCTCATATTGGGGTTGAGGTAGGGTCCCTCGAGGTGTAGCCCGAGCACCCTGGAGCCTGAGCCGGGCTTCTGGCTCTCAATGGCCTTCGCCACCTCGGACGAGGCTTTGAGGAGCACGTCGTGGGGGGCCGCAACGAGGGATGCTAGGAAGCACGTGACCCCGTGCCTCGCCACGTGCTTGGCGACCCGGAGAACGTCCTCGGAGCTGGCGAGGGTGAAGTCCACGCCGCCGTAGCCGTGGAAGTGCGTGTCTATGAAGCCCGGCGCGACGGTTAGGCCGGAGGCGTCTATGGTCTTGTCCCCCGACAGGTTCTCGCCGACCTCAACAATGACTCCGGACTCGATAGCCACGTCCATCTCCCCGAGGTCCAGAAATGGGGTTAGGACTCTGCCTCCCTTAACTATAACCCTCATACGTCTTAACCTCAGCCGGCGCGCGGAAAAACTTTCTGTAACAACACATTGTAGCTCCGACGTGCCGCGAGCAATAACCCTTAACTATCACTGAAGTCAAAGGTTTCATGTGCACGACGAGGTAGCCGAGTTGTTCTACGAGAAAGTCAACTCGAACGCTACCGGAGGTTCCTCGGACAAGGTCGTGGGTAGGGGTGGCTTTTGCATTCTATTGCAGAGGTAGCGATACCACTTTTTTAGTTCCCCTTGCTTCCTCAGGTGTTCCACTCATACCTTCCCAGGCTCTCAGCGGGCTGGTGGGGAGTTGAGGAAGGGATATTCGAGCAAAGCCCCCTCAGCAAGGCCTTCGGCTTCCGAAACACAGGCTACCCCGCCAGGCTCAGCCTCGTAGCGCTTACCTCAGGAATATTCGGCAATTAAAAAATTTAAATTTAGTAGTGAGTAGTAACCTTTTTTCTGTGCGTGTTTGAATTCTCTCGATGCGCCTAAAAGGGTTAGTGGCCTCGCCTGGGATAGCCATAGGCAAGGTGAGCGTGCTGAGGAAGACTGACTTTCTGAGCGTTCCCATTGAGGCCAAGGCATCTGACGCGGGGGCTGAGGCAGAGAAGCTGAGGAGGGCTGGGGAGGTCCTGGCTGGGAAGCTTAGCACGCTGAAGGGGCTACTGCCTAGGCAGGAGCAGGAGGTCGTGGAGGCGCAGCTACTGATCCTCGAGTCCCTGGTGTCCGAGGCGCTGGAGCTGGTCTCGCAGGGGTACTCGGCGGTCTACGCCGTGAGAAGGGTTTACGAGAAGTACAGCGAGATGCTCAAACAGGGTAGCGAGCTCTTCGCGCTTAGGGCCCAGGACCTCCGGGACCTTGCCTCAAGGCTCGTGACCCTGCTCCAGGGCCTTGAAGGTGGGCGGGCTGCAGGGGGCTGGGAGGTGGCTGTGGGTGAGGAGGTGGACCCGATAGAGTTCCTCGAGATGACTAGCCAAGGGCTTAAAGGGCTTGTGACCAGGAGCGGGGGTGTTACGTCGCACGTGGCTATCCTGGCCCGGCTCAAGGGCATACCGTACCTCATAGCCAGCGCTCTGAACCTGGAGGCCGTCAGCGAGGGCTCCCAGGCAGTGGTGGACGCGCTTGAAGGCTACCTGATCCTGAACCCTTCGAGCGGGGAGCTGGAGAGGTACGAGAGGCTGGCAAGGCAGTACAGCCAGCTCCTCGAGGTTTTCGCCAGCGAGGCGGGGCTCGAGGCTCTGACCCTTGACGGCCGCAGGGTTAAAGTCTACTGCAACGTCGGAAACTTCGAGGAACTGCGGATACTCGACCAGTACGGCTGCGGAGGCGTGGGGCTGTTCAGGGTGGAGTTCGCGTACATGGCCCGCACGTCCCCGCCCAGCGAGGACGAGCTCTACCAGCTGTTCTCCAGGTCGGTCCAGCTCGTGGGCGGGAAGCCGCTCACCGTGAGGGCGCCGGACATCGGGGGAGACAAGCCCGTCCCGTTCCTGGAGCTCCCGCGGGAGCAGAACCCCCAGCTCGGCTTGAGGGGTACGAGGCTGCTGTTCAAGTACAGGGATGAGCTCCTCGTGCCCCTGGTTAGGGCCTTGCTCAGAGCCTCCGCCCACGGCAGGCTCAGGCTCATGCTGCCAATGGTCAGCGCAGTGGAGGAGGTTGAGGAGTTCAGAAAGATCGTCGAGGAGGAGAGGGAGAGGCTCGAGGCTTCCGGCGCGAAGACAGGGGTGCTCGAGCTGGGAGTGATGGTTGAGACCCCGTCGAGCGCGCTCCTCGCTGGGAGCCTGGTTGCGAGAGGGGGTTTGAGCTTCATAAGCTTCGGCACAAACGACCTAACTCAGTACGTGATGGCCGCGGACAGGGGCAACAGCCTCGTAGCGTACCTCTACGACGAGCTCAACCCGGCTGCACTGCGGCTGATAGCACAGGCTGTCAAGCAGGTGAAGGGCAAGGCAGAGGTGGAGGTCTGCGGGGAGATGGCTTCTAGGCCGCTGGCCGTGCCCGTGCTCCTAGGCTTGGGCGTGGAGAGCCTCAGCGTCGCCCCACAGTTCGTGGGGAAGGTGAAGTACGTTGTGAGGAGGCTTAGGCTGGAAAAGCTCGAGGAAAGCCTGGCAGAGCTCCTGGAGGCAGCGGAGAGGGCCAGCGAGGTCAGAGAGTGGTCCAGGAAGATCCTCGAGAAAAGCGGGGTAACGTTCTACGAGTAGCCTACTTGTCCTGCTCGGGCAGGACCTCCAGCAGTAGCTTGGTAAGTTGCTCGATCGCTTTATCCTCGTCGGGGCCGTCAGCGACGATCTCGATCTCGTCCCCCATGTCCACCCCGAGGGAGAGGAGCTGGAGGATGTTCTTCGAGTCGGCAGACCTGCCCCCCTTCCTCACAACGATTTTCGAGGAGAAGCTCTTGGCGGTCTGGACAAACACGGCCGCCGGCCTAGCGTGAAGACCGCTCTTGTTGACGACCTTTAGCTTTGCCTCGCGAACCATCAGGATACCCAGGAAAGGTTTTCGCCATAAATACCTTTCTACAAAAAGCACAAATAATTCTCCTTGCACAGCTGCAGATTCCGCTAGGGGAAATGGTTATTAGTTAGGGGAGTAACTTTGGGCTACTTCGACCCCGAGCCCAAAACCAGCAAAACCAACTTCTTCGACTACGAGGAGCAGCTTGAGGAGTTCAGGCGCGGGCTCAAGTCTTCGAAGCTTGTTGCCGTGGCGGGCTTAAAGAGGTACCTTAAAACGACAAGATAATTTGATGGCTTTTTAAGGCGTAAGGAGGGGCTACCACGCCGGTGAGGCTTGCCTTAAGGAATAAGCTTACAGGTTAGGTGGCAAGCTTATAGAGTTCATCGTTGTGAGTGCTTTCGGCGGCTATGGGAGGGGGAGGTACAGGGTTGTTGTGACGGCGCCTATCCGCGAGGAGGGTATCAGGTTGCTCGAGAGGGAGGCTGAAGTCTTCGTCTTCAGTGAACCCCCTAGAACCGAGGAGGAGCTGATCGAGGCGGTTAGGGAGGCTGACGGCCTTCTCGTCTCCTTGAACGTGGAGCCCGTCACTAGTAGAGTTATCGAGAGTGCGGGAAAGCTGAGGGTGATAGCTAGGCACGGCATAGGCTATGATAACGTTGACGTGCAAGCGGCGACCCAGCGTGGAATCTGGGTTACAATAGCCCCGGTTAGCTCTGAGACTGTGGCTGACATGGCTTTTGCTCACC
Source organism: Infirmifilum tikiterense (assembly GCF_054696565.1). The sequence goes on along the minus strand of NZ_CP182482.1, from coordinate 56,208 downwards.
TGCTGTGCCTTGCGAGGAAAGTCCACCTAGCTACGCAGTACATTAAGTCGGGGAAGTGGGTATCCAGGAACCCTTTCCTCTTCATGGGCTTCGACGTTTGGGGAAAGACCCTTGGGATCATCGGGCTTGGGAGAATCGGCCAGGCTGTGGCGAGGAGAGCTAAAGGCTTTGGAATGAGGGTGATTTACTACGACAAGGTGAGGAGAGAGGACGCTGAGAGAGAGCTGGGCATCGAATTCCGCATCTTAGAGGACCTGCTCAGGGAGTCTGACTTCGTGACACTTCACGTGCCACTAACCCCGGAGACATACCACATGATCGGCGAGAGAGAGCTGCGGATGATGAAGCCCACAGCAATACTCGTCAACACCTCCCGCGGCGCCATCATCGACACGCAAGCCCTTGCCAAAGCCCTAAGGGAGGGCTGGATCGCCGGCGCAGGACTCGATGTTTTCGAGCGCGAACCCCTCCCGCCCGACGACCCCCTCTTGACGCTAGGCGACGATGTAAACTTAACAATGACCCCTCACATAGCTTCAAACACCGTTGAGTGCAGAGTGAGACTTGCGGTCACAGCGGCAGAGGAGATACTCAGAGTCCTACATGGCGAGGCTCCTAGATTCCCGGTGAACCCTGAGGTCGCGGATGTTCTCAAAGCGCGTAAGATGCAGTGAAGTGCCGATCCCCGGCCTGAGAGCCCTGTAGGGTTGCAATGTGGTGCAGGTTCTGAGAAAGAGCAGTTAACGTAGCGGTTAGCGGTAGCGGAGCATGAGGCGCGTCGCGCATTTTTCTCCGTAATCACTGAGGCTCAAGGCTTTCGGAGCCGGGCCGCGTGCTACACAACTACCGGTATCTTCGCCTTCCTGAGGAGCTCCCGGAAGTCCTCTAAGTCGAGCCCCGCGAACAGCGCGGCCCTCCTGATGTCTCCCGTCTCGACGTAGTACCTCAGGGCCGCCCTAACCCTGGGCGGCTGCCTCTCGATAAAAACCCAGTCAGCACACTCCCTCCTAACCCTCCTAGCCTCCTCCTCGAGCTCAGCCCACTTCCTTTTCTTCTCCTCTATACTACTTTCACCCACAGACCTCACCCCTCACCAGCTCCAGTGCCCTGGCTAAATCTCTCCTTGGGAAGAAGTGCCCCGTATCAGCCTCGTAGGCTTCGAAGAGCGCGCCTACCTCTGCGCAGTCCACTTTGAGCGCGCTCTCCCTCACCGCCGCGACGAGAAGCTCGAGGGCCCTCCAGACGATGACGCTCGCGTAGGGCTCCAGGAAGTCCACGGCCATTATTGCACCCTTGTTCTCTGTCAGTACAGTGTAGCCCCTCCTTCTCCCAACCACCAAGCAGAGGGCCTCGGGCAGGTCCACGGGCACAGCTAACCTAAGCCTCCTCGACTCTTCCACGAGCCTCCTAGCCTCCTCGAGCTCGTCTGGTGTTTCCGTGTACACAGACATCCCTCCTGCGGCGAGGGAGGAGGCAACCCACTCGACGGTGTTCTCGGATTTTATCTCCCTTAGAACTGACTCGGGTACAAAAACGGTGCTGAAAACCCTGAAGATTAGATCCCTGTGCCGAAAGCGGGCCCAGTCGATTACAAAGCATGTATCAGCTATCGCGAACCTAGCCGACATTCGGTATCCTAGCCCTCACTCTGAGCTCGTTAAACTCCTCGACAGTTAAACCCGCTATCCTTGAAGCCACGTACATGTCTCCCGTCTCGACGTAGTACCTCAGGGCCGCCCTAACCCTGGGCGGCTGCCTCTCGATAAAAACCCAGTCAGCACACTCCCTCCTAACCCTCCTAGCCTCCTCCACGTCCTCCAGCGACACACGCGCCCTTAGTTCGAGCATCTCCATTACTTACTGCTTGGGCCTCGCTATTAAACCTTCCTGCGAGCAGGATATCGATGAGTGAAGCTGTTCGCCGATTTGAAAGCAGTCAAACCAACACTGGTTTCGCTAACTGAAATGCACTTTCACCTGCTGCGACGCGGTCACGCCGTGCTGGGGGGAGAGCTATGGGTCTCCGGGCGTTTTTGCGAAGTCCGGCTTGTAGTAGTCCTGCGTCGCCTTCAAAACCCACACGTTCTTCGCCTTTGCCTCCTCGACGAGCTCCGGTAGCGCGAGGGAAGTGTAGATGACCAGTATCGTTTTAGGCCTCAGTTTCTCCGGGTACCTGCTCTTCAGGAGCTCGAGCTTCTTCAGGAGCCTGCGCAGCTCACCCAGCCCGCTCCTAACCGCTACCTCGCCAACGACGCACACATCGCCGGACACGCCGTAGACGTCGACCTCCAGCTCTGGGAGGACGAGGGGGGCGAGCTCTACGTCTAAGCCCAGCTCAGCCTTAAGCCTGTGCCTGATGATTGACCTCGCCTCCTCCTCTATGTCTACCGTGAGCTTCTCAAGGGTGCGCTCCACTCTCACAAGCCTCCTGTCCAAAGCCCGAATAGCCCTGTTAAAGTCTTCCCTAAGCATTTTCTGCTCCTCCCTGATAGCCTTAATCTCCTCCCTGATGCCTTTGATTTCCTTCCAGATTTTTTCCTGCTCCTCAGCCAATGCGTCCAGCCTCTTGAGGAGCTCGAGCACCCCAAGGTAGCCTGCCACAGCGTACCGGAACTCTCGATCCTCCTCCAGTAGCTTCAGGAACTCCTCTCTGAGCGAAGCCATAGCCCTGCTAGCTAGTAGTTGCTACGGCTTAAAAAATTAATAAGCCTAGCGGGGGTAGGTCCCAGTTGCCAAGCCGACGAGTAAGGGAAAAACAGCGCCAAGCTCAAAAACCTGATATTTTGTGTAGAGAGCCGCATAGGGGGCTGTAGGGGGTGGAGAGAAAGGGTGCCGGTAGCGCTTTAACGCTGAGGGCGCTCCGTTCCCGCCCTAGCGGGGTATAGGGGTCTCTGTATGTACTCAACGCCCGGCCTTTGCTGGTGTGTCTGCGGGTAAAGCTCCATCAGCGCGTACACCTCCGGCGGCACGTCCGTCCTTACGGGAAGCCCCATGCTCCTGGCCTCCTCCACGGTTATGGGGTAGTCGTGGGTGTATCCGCCCTCGGTCAGCTTCTTCGCGACCTCGAGGGCCTTCTCCCTGGGCATTTTCCCGTCGAGCAGAGAGACTATTATGCCCTGAACCTCCCTGAGCGCCTTCTCGGCTATGTCGGCGTACACCAGCATCTCGTCCGACGCCTTGTCCCCCCGCTCCCTCGCAACTCTCACGATGCTCGGCGCCGGCAGAACCCCCATCTGCGTCTGGATCTGCGGGTCGAGGGGCCCGAGGACGGCGTCCGGGTCCATGTATATCTCATCAGCCGCGAGGGCGATCAGGGTGCCGCCGCTCATCGCGTAGTGCGGGACGATGACGATCTTACGGGCAGGGTGCCTCTTCAAGGCCATCGCGATCTGCGCCGCGGCCAGGACGAGTCCACCGGGGGTGTGCAGGATCAGCGCTATCGGCATGTCGGGCGGAGTGGACCTTATAGCCCTTATAACGGCCTCGGAGTCGTCCACGTCTATGTACCTGTACACCGGTATCCCGAAGAAGCTCACCGTCTCCTGCCTGTGGATAAGCGTCACAACCCTCCAGCCGTACCTCTCCTCGATACGCCTTATGACCCTCATCCTCGCGTTAGTTAGCGCCCTCATCGCCAACTGCGGGTTGACGAAAACGTACAGCATCAAGAGCCAGAACAGCAGGGACACCACATCCGAGAAGCCGTCCAAACCAAGACACCCACGTACCCCCATCAACGTGGAAAAATAAAAACCTTCGCAGCCCAGGGGCCCTGCGGTGAGCTGAATTGAAAACGCAACACCCGCACCTGAACAGCCGCGCCTCGTCGGCGAGAACCTCTTCGCGGTTCTCAGGCAAGTCCCAGCAGGCTACCACCGGGACTCAAGCCCTAAGCGGGCAGAGAAAAGTGCCCGGAGCTCAGGGGCGGAGCCCTCCAAGTATATTTGTCTCGATGAGCTTTTCCAGCCTGTACACCTCGAAGCTGTACTTCTCCCCCGCCACCTCTACCGTAGAGTAAGCCTCCACTACGAGCCTCGTCCGCTCCCCGTTCCTGATATGCGTCACCCACCACCTGATGAGGGCGCGTGGGTTCAGGCTCGTTGTGAAGAGTAGCACGGTGTCCTTCCCTGGGCTCAGCACGACGATTCTTCGCGTCGAGCCCTCTCCCACCTCCACGCCATTCACGTACACCTTGTACTCGATCACAGGCAGAGGGATGGGGAGCGGCTGAGGGTTAAACAGCACAAGCTTGTGGTTCACCTCGACCCCTTCGGGTCCCACGCTACCCCATCTGGTCTCGAGCTCCTTCAGAAACAGCACCAGCGGCCCCAGCGATACCTCCTGGGGCTCCGTCACGTTCAGCCCCGAGAGGAGGTCCGTCTTGAAGGTGAACTCCTTGTCGAACGGGTAGGAGGCCTCCGCTAGCTTCAAGTCTATGACAGCCACTCCACTTACCCTGATCTCCGTCCTCTCCCCCCGCGACACGTGAGATACAAACCACTCCGGAATCTTCTCGTTGTCCAGGAAGCCCCTCAGAGTTATCGTAGTGTTCCCTCTGCCAGCCAAAGCGTAACCTCCACACTCACCTGACCCCACCCTTAAGCCGTTCATGTACAAGTCGAATGTCACCCTCTTGACCTCTATCTGGAAAGGGTTTGGGTTGTAGACCACAACCCTAGCCAGCACCTCGGTCACGCTGTCGTTCACCCCACCCCACGAAAGCTCAACACCCACCACCTCAGGCTTCACAGCCTCACCTGGAGCCCTGAAGCCGTACCAGTAGAGGTAGCCCAGCGCAAAAGCTACAACAGCCCCCACCAAAGCGGCGAGCAGCACCCCCCTTCTCTTCCCACCCACCTGCAAGCACACCTTTTAGAGGAAAAAGCGCGGCCAACGCGCTTAAAGCTTACGACGCGTACTGATAGTCTTTTAACCCTTCTCCCTTTTCTTCCCGTTTTCGACCCATTAATTCCCTCGCTTCGAGCGGACTAGAGAGGGGGTTGCTGGTGGGTGGCCGAGCAACACCTACATGCCTCCTCGGCTCCCATCAGCCACAGCCTCTGTGAACGCTTATAACCCTCCTCGCGCGCTTAGCCATGATAGTCGAGGTAAGCGGAGGTCTGGGAGAGCGTCGCCAGGCGGCTCGAGCTGACGGGACTCGTTAAGGTGTTGTGGCGCCTGAGGCAGCCCTGCCGCACAGCCCCTAGTGGGCGCAGGTTGGCGGGGCGGACCGAAGGCGCGGAGCCCATGAGTACCCCGAAGAGGGGGCCCCGGATCAGTGAAGGAATCGATGTGCCAGGCGCGGCCAGGTACCCGAACGCACACCCGGCTGGAACTACTCATGAGGCATACGACGAAGAGAGCTCGCGGAGAGCTTTAGAGGCCGCTAGGAAAGTACTAGAGTACGCGGAGAAGGTGATACGCTGCGGGGGTTGAGAGAGAGCTGGAAGAGGTCGTGGAAAGGCTCCGGAGGGAGTTCGGCGCCAAAGCCGTCTTACTGTTTGGGTCAAGAGCGAGGGCGACTGGAAGCCCTGGAGCGACTTTGACCTGCTAATCATATCAGACTTCAAGGAAAAGTACCTGGACAGGGTCGGCAGGGTACTTGAAGCGCTGGGAGATATACCGATAGAGGTTGAGCCGCACCCCTACACGCTGGAGAAGGCACTCGCCATGCTCAAGAAGTGCAACCCGCTGATCGTGGACGCGCTAGAGGAGGGGAAGGTGCTGTACGCATCAGAAGAGTACGGAAGACTCCTGGATGCCTACGAGGAGCTGAAGAAAAGGGGGTTAAGGCGAACAGAGACAACGATAGTAATACCCAGCGACGCAACTTAGCCGTAAAAACGCTCAGGCAAAGAAGTCCCGTTTCCACTTTCAGCCTTTAAAGCGAAAAGGAGATAAGCCCCCTTAACCAGGTGGAGTATTGAGAGTCGCCAGTTCCCACCCCGGTCAAGGGGGCTGTGGGTGGGTGCCACGCGCGGCGCGAGGAGGGGATGTGCCCGCGGCGACGCGGGCTGAAGGCCGCTAGGATGCGGCCCGCCCCGAAAAGGGGGCGACCCATGACCCCGCTAGGGGGCCCTCAGAAAAGTGAAGGGGGTAGATGAGCCAGGCGCGGCCTCCCAAGGCTCACCGGGTATAATCCATTTTACAGCAACACTTGCATCTACCACTAACCTTACCTTCGTTCTCTCTCCTCCCTCAGCCACCTCACAACAACCTCTGTCGGCACCCTCACAGCTCTAGCTTGGATCTCATCAAGCTTTTTTGATGCCTCCTTTGCAAGCTCCTCCCTTATTCTTGCCTTTATCACCTCCCTAAGGTACTCACTCCAGTTAACATTCACTTGCCGCATCAACTCCCTCAGCTCTTCCGGAACCTTCACAGATACGTTCACAAGCCTACCCAAATAGCTCACCATTCCAGACTACCATCCGGTATATATTAATGTTGCCTTGTATAAGATACCCCTATAGTAGACTTAAGGAGGAATCCCTACGTCCTTTAACCACCCTACCGTTTTTATTCCCCTTTACAGAATTGTAGACTGGAAAACCCGAAGCGGCTAAAAGCCAGCTGCGGGAAAAGGTCTGAGTAGCTTAAGAACACCAAGAAGCATGCAGAGACCTTAAAAGACCTTTAACGGGAAAACCGCTGTCCTCAGTTAAGGCTTCCAAGCTTTTACTGAAGCGTGAGAGCAGCCCCCTTAGCCAAGATCTCCCCAGCTTCGCGCATGTACTTTTCACAGAGTTTCAGGTAAAGTCCAGCTTTTTGCGATCCTCCGCGTTGAGAACCCCTAGTACAGCTTCACTGGCAAGCTCCTCTAGGGATCTGCCCTTGGACCATCGCCCCCAAAGACCCTTCAAAGTCTTATCAGAGAGATCGTGTCTCGGCAGCACCCCGATGACTGCCTGACCGGGGGGCGTGGCAGGGCTAGCCGAAGGCGCTGAGCCTATGACAAACCGAGAAGGGGCATCGAAGCGGCGAAGGAGCAGATACGCCGGGGCGCAGACTGGTTCGAACCAACGCCGCTGCGGAGAGCCTGCCAGCTTACTCGACTAACCGCGGCAACAGGACTAACTTAGGGAAGAAGCTGGCGAGAAGCTAGGCCGGCGGCTAGTACTCCCTACCCACTATGAGGTACACGTTCAGCTCCGCAGCCCTTCTCCTGAGGTGCTCAACGACGTCGGCCGGCGCTGTCTCCACAGCTAAGACCTTCACGTAGGCCTTCCCCCCCGTGAACCTCTCCGCGGCCTCCACGTTCGACATCAGCTTCGCTAGCTCCCGCTCCGCCTCCTCTATGGTTCTGAGAGACGTCGTGGCCTCGCCCACCACTAGGGGTTCTGGGCAGAAGACATCCACCTCCCTGAACCCGTCCACAGGCAGAGTGACGTTCACCCTAACACCGCATATGAAGCCTCTCTCGGAGAGCAAAGCCTTCACCACGTTGGCTGTGTAGTACTCAAAGGCGCCGCCAAGCGAGTCCCTGATCTCCGCTAAGGCCGTCATAAGCCACCTGAACTTCCTGTCGGCCTCCTCCCATCTCCTAGCGTTCTCCTCCCACCGCTTAGCGTTCTCCTCCCATCTCCTCATGTTTTCCTCCCACAGTCTCGCGTTTTCCTCCCATCTCTTGTTGAGCTCCTCCCACCTCTTCTCATTCTCCTCCCACCGCTTAGCATTCTCCTCCCATCTTCTAGCGTTCTCCTCCCACCTCTTCTCGCTCTCCCGCACGAAGGCGTTGAAGTCCTCCCTGAGCTTCCTGAGCTCCTCGAGGATCTCGCCGAGGCCCAGCAGGCCAGCCACCGCTAGCCTGAACTCCTCATCCTCTCGCAGCAGCCTTAGCAGCTCAAGCTTCAGGTCAGAGCCCATACCCTTAACCCTTACCTCACGTTACCAATAAGAAGGGTTCTATAAAAACCTGCTATAATGCTTCAGCCGCAACCGCGCCCAGCTACCTCGCCTCTCACCCCCTCGGCCCCTCAATACCATGGAAAGCTACCCGGGCGCGCGACAATGCCCCGCAGCAGGCTTACACCCCGGCCTCCTCAGCCCAAGCTCCACACCAAAGCCTTCGGCATGAGGAACACCAGCTACCATGGCCAGCGCCCTCGATAGGCTCCGCTCGGCTAGCTTCGTCGGGGAGACGGTGGTCGGCAACACACGCTACGTCTACCTGACGGAGAGGGCCTGCGACCGCAGTGCTACTCGCCAAGCGCCAGCCCCCACAGCGCCTTCTCGGTAACGGAAACGGTGACGCCTGCGTGGTGGGGGCTCCTCCTCAGGAAGCCGTAGTCCAGCAACTTCAGGTAGTACCCAGCTTTGTTTCCACTTTCAGCCTTCAAAGCGAAAAGGAGATAAGGCTCCTTAACCAGGTGGAGTAGTGAGTGTCACCAGTTCCCACCCCGGTCAAGGGGGCTGTGGGTGGGTGCCCCGCGCGGCGCGAGGAGGGGATGTGCCCGCGGCGACGCGGGCTGAAGGCCGCTAGGACGCGGCCCGCCCCGAAAGGGGGCGACCCATGACACCCCTAAAGGGGGCCCTCAGAAAAGTGAAGCGGGCAGATGTGCCAGGCGCGGCCAGTGAAGAGCTCTATCCATGCATAGGAGTCAACCACGATCTTCACCGCGATCCTCCTCGGTGAACGGTTTCACCCTTCCCCTGTCGATGCCGAAGACCTCCTCCAAAACCCCCTTCCTTTTCCTCACCACGAGCTCCCGTATGACCATGTCGAGGGATTTTACACCCATCTTTTGGCGTTCACGCTCCAGCATTCTGAGCGTTGACCTGGAGATCCTGTCGGTTGTACTATCTCTGTTACGCATACAGATCACTTCGAATATAGTATACAAGTCTACATTATAAACAATAAACATAATCATCTTGAAGCTTACAAGTAACAGATCCAATCCACAGGCCGCGCCTTACTCACAGCTCTCTTCACCCTCCTGAGGAGCCCATCTCAGGAGGTCGCCGGGCAACGCTATCCAGATTCCAATGGCGCAGGAGTCAACGGTGAGACTCCATCCGGGCGAAGATTATGAGGACCTGAAGGGTACTGGTGGGGCTGGAAGAGAGGAACTTATATGAGCTACTTTATCCTTTCCATGAATCTCTCGGTGTCCTCGACAACCCCCTCGGCGTGCTTCCGGATCGCCCAGCCCTCGCAGAAACTCACATGCATGGGACTAACCGACATCCAAAGCCTACCGAGCTCCTCATCACCAGTCTCCTCTACAAGCCCCTCACGTACTCCCGGAGCTAACCGTGACCTAAAAGCCTTACACCCTTCCGCTCGTAGGCTAAGCTCTTCAGCGCGAGGGCTACGGCGCTTCGAGCCTTTCACCAGCTTGCCTGAATTCGCCCTTGGCGAGCTTATCCCTAGCCTGCTTCATTAATACCGCCGCGGCTTCCCAGTAGAACTCAGCCAGGTTGCCCGGGTTGACCGACTCAGCTACTAGGCCCCTCGCGTAGCCCTCCGCTGACCGCCCCGCGCCTCAGCCATGCTTTTAAGCTTCCCATAATTTCTCCCAGGAGTACTTACGACGGTCACTCACCCTCCTCGTGTTATTAGTCAGCATTCACATTGAGAGATTTCATGAGTTTTCCGACAAAGTTAGCTGCATGAAGCAACGTCTCTTAAGCGGACTTCATCCTTCTCCTGGCGACTCCATGTGCTTACTTATCCCGGATATAGTTTCAACCCTTCTACCTCAGCCAGCCGGGCAAGCCTTTTATCGTAAGTCAAGAAGGCGTCGAACCCTCTAGCCGATGCGAACTGAACCGCGTCAGCTATGTAGATCCCGTGCTTGAACACGTAGCCTATAGTACTGGCGAGCACGTCGTATTTCAGCGACACCAGACTCAGCTGGCTAAGCCTTGCGAGAAGCCTCGTCTCGCCGATGAAACTCGCGAAGACCTCTCTAGCATCCCCTATGACACCCCTCTTCTCGTACTTGTCTAAAACGACGGCAACTTCACCGATGTTCCACACCGAGAAGCCGATCATGAGGTTCCCGGCATGAGCCTCTCTGTAGAGCGCGTCGACCCGCGAACTTCCCTCCTCGGTCACGTACCTCTCGACGGCGGCGCTAGTGTACAGGTAGGCTCTCTGAGCGCCCATCCCGGACCTCGCGCACCACCTCCTCAGCCCTAAGCCCCGAGGGTCTGTTGGCTACAACCTCCAAGTCCGTGTAAAACCTGCTCTCAAGGCCCAGTCTCCCGCAGAGCTCATCGAGGAAGCTCAACTCGTCGTACATCCGCAAGAGCTCCTCTACAACACCACTGAAACTCCTACCCTCCATCGCAAGCCTACTCTTAGCCCTCCTGACGACATCCTCCCTGAGTGAGAGGGTGACCTTGATCTTCCTAGCCAGGGCAATACACCGTCAGTAGATACGTAGGTTTAGATATTTATAGGGTTTCAAGCCTCAGAGCGAAGCCAGCAGGCACCCGGTGAGAGAACAGCGGAAGTTACTTACGCCTCAATCGTAGCCACACCTCCTGGCTCGAAATCGCCGGCCTGAGCAGGCTACTGTAGCGCCTAAAGTAGCTAAGGCCGGTGAAAAGAGCCTTCGCCACACCGGAGGTAGCGCCCTACCTGACAGTGCTCATTAAGCTACTTCCACGAGCTTCGCCCTCCGCCGGTACAGCTCGAGCATCTCCTCGGTTACCACGTGGACTTCGAAGGGGTCTCCGATGCCCTTCTCCCAGAGCTTCGCGAGCACCTCACCCGGCGACCTCCTCGTGACCACCAGCACGTCGATGTCGCTCGACAGAAGGTGCCTGCCCTCGGCTACGCTCCCGAAGAGGTAAACCCTGGCGTCCCGGTCCATCTCCCTGACTACCTCAGCGATAACCCTGAGGCGCTCCTCGAGGTTCCTGAAGACCTCCGCGCGTCGCTTAGCCTCTTCAACAAGAAGCCTCTCCGACAACCCTCTCAACCTCCTCAACAACCCTCCTGAGCCGCTCAACCTCCTCCCTAGTGTACTCCCTGCCCACGTATCTGGACGATATGTAGGCGTCCTCGAGGGCGCCTAGCTCGACGGCGAATCCTTGGAGGAGCTCCCTAACCTCATCCCTACCGCTCACCTCGGCTATGAGCTCCAGCAGCCTCCTGACGCTACAAGTCCTAGGGGGGTCGACCCCCAGCTTCAGGAGGCAGGCCTTCAGGAACAGCTGGAGGGACTGCTCGAGGCTGAAAGCCGCTAGGTCGTAGAAGCCCCTCTCAATCTGCATCAACGCCGTCTCAAAGAACCTCCTGGACCTCTCGACAAGGTACCGGTGCTCCTCAAACCTAGCCAAAGCAGTCCACCTCCACTACACGCGGATCAGAGCCATGAGCTAACAGCCCGTTGAATAAAGGCGAATGCACAAAAATGTCTTTCCTGCGTGCATTCCCCCGGATCTCCCGCCCGAGCAGCTTCTCCAGGATCTCTTGAATGCCTCATAAGGTTCGTTAGTGTTCATAATTTCACTCATGGGTTTCGAAATAGATAACTCGTCCGCATCATTGGTGAGGCTTCTGCAAGGTCATTGTCTTAAATTTCTTCAACAGCAAGAATCATCATTAATTGTAACGAATCGAGCGCGAAAGGCATTACTTTATACATTCAACTCCTTCAAGATCCTTGAACTCTTTATCACCTGTTAGAAATAGCGCTTCATGCTTTCTGGCTAGAGCATAGCCTAAAGCATCTATGATAGATAGGTTTCTCCCCTCCTGCCCCGAGTTTTATGCGTAATGCGGCAGCTTCAACATAGTCTTCATTTGTAGGTGTAACTATATCTACAGTAGCTCTAACTATGCTCAATACCACCAACGCTCTATCCACTCCGTAATCTCGCACTAATGCATAGGCTAGTTCAAGTAAATTAAACTCACTTGTGATGAGCTCTTCCTCAGCATACTTCTCGTATGCTGGATTACCGCGAAGTATTTCTATAAGTGCGTAGGTATCAGCGTAGTAGCGAGGCAACGCCCTCAGCCATGGATACTCCTAAGCTCGTCTTTAAGTTTCTGCGCATCTATCTTCCAATCCCTCAGCAGTCCGTACATACATTCGATGCGTATACGCACACGTACACCGTTAGGGATGTTAAGCTTCTCCAAGGGCTTTAAGACACCCCCTTCGTATATAGCTTCAATGACCTTAGCCATCCATGATGTCAAGGTATAGAATACCTTATAAACCTTAGGTACATTAGGCTGTACGGCTACTCTCGAGCGGAGTTGCAAGTCACGCAGATAGGGAAAGAGCCTCAAGGCTTTTAGAAGAGGTTAAGAAGCCCCTCAGAGTAGTGGAGAGTACCGTCTCATCAAACTTAAGCGAATTCATCGGTAATGTGAGAAATAGGTATACGCTGCGCCTCGGCGTGGTGGAGATAGTTGAAGCAGCAACATCGATAGGGCTACACATACTCCGTGAGCGGCTCATTGAGGAAGCTGAAGGATACGTACAGGTATCCGGGAAGCTCGCAGAGCGTGGTGTACTGTCAAGGGATGCGGGCGGGGGATGATTAAGCTGGTCAGGCTGAGGAACTTGATCGTGCATAGGTACTGGGAGGTCGACGATGCCAGGGATGTGCAAGTAGGTTAAGGAGAAGGGTATTAGGCTGGTGAGGAGGTTCGTCGAGGAGGTTGAGCGGTATGCCTCTGGAGCTTGAGGAGAAGGAGCGTTTCAGGTTCTTCAGGCTGAAGCCTCGGGAGAGGGAAGAGCTTCTCGGGAAGCTTAGAAGGGAGCTTGAAAGCACGAAGAGGTTCGGCTAGCTATCTTATATGGATCCTTCCTGAAGGGCTACCCCTTCAGAGACGTAGACGTGGCCGTGTACGTGGCGGCGGAGGGAGACCTCCTAGACTACAAGCTGAGGCTCGAGGGGGAGTTAGAGGAGAAGCTAGGTTACCCAATCGACGTAGCAGTACTCACGAGGCCCCACCGTGGTTCGCGGAGAAGGTTCTGAAGGAGGGGCAACCGCTACTGCTAGAGAAGCTCCTACTGAAGGCCGTGAACGAGGAGCACCATCTGTTCGGCAGGAAAGCCCCTCAGGAGAGCTGATCCGGGCCAAGCTCTACCCCGCGCCTAGGTGGCCGTTTCTCGGTGCTGCCCCTCGACTCGCTCGCTGATGGCTGACACCAGCTTCTCAACCTCTCTCAACGAGTCCTCGACGTCCTCCTTCGTGGCCAAACCCTCGTAGAAGTTCCTGTGCATGGAGTCCGCCTTCAGGAAGGCCGTCCTAACCCACTCCCCCAGCTCCCTGGCAACCTCGTCCTTGTACAGCCAGAGATCCCTGTGAGACTCAAGCCTCCGCCCCCCTCTCGCGAGCGCGTGCGCCTTAATAGCCAGAGCACAGGCACCTCAGACCTTCTCGCCGGCCTGCCTCAAGTCACCCTTCTCGAGCTCCCTCCAAGCCTGCCTAACCAGGCTACGCGCAGCTTCCAAATACTCGACAGCCCCCTCCCCTGGATCCATCTCTCTGACCAAGAGATCCAAAATATACTCCTCAGGGCTCGCGCCACGCTTCTCGGCCTCCACCCTAATCCTCCTTGCAATGCTCTCGGCAAGCACCATAGACACGGGGCTCACCCGCCTACCAGCACTCTCTAACCTTTAAACCTAAACACCTCGATTTAAGCCTTAAAAATGAGCCCCTGTAGCCTATGCAAACACTGAGAGAAGGCGACTAAATCGTCCTCTTCGCCAAGAAGGGCGACACGGAAGTGCCCGGGGTCGACGCTCTGGAGGGCCTCAGGCTGGAGGTAGACCCTGCGACGAGGCAGCTAAAGAAGGTTAAAGCGCTACCAGCACTATGAGCATCTGCGCCCTTCCTCGCGGATTTTCTAAGCGTTTCTCCGGGCGGCTTCCCTCGCACCTAGGCAACAGTAAGAGTCCTTGGGGAGGCCCGGACCTTACCTTAAGCACTGCTCTGCATGCTAGCTGACGCCCTACTTTTCAAGTCGAAGCGCATTTCCGCGCACCGCCGCCAGCTCTTCAGCGTTCAGTATCGCAAACACCTCCCTATGACCTGCGCTCCAAGTCTTCTACAAGTCCCTCAGAGCCTCAGCGATAACCCTCTCAGGTAGCCGAACCGCATAGACGCCGCTTTCAGAAACTCAATCACCAGCCTCGGGTAGATGGCTCCTCTTCTAGCGAACCACTTAGTAATAGCCCCTGCACTAGGAACAAGGCTCACCCCCGCCTACAGTCCCTGAATTCCCTGATGATCTCGGCCAGAGGCTTCCCAGGCTTCGCTTTGCGGGAGATCTCATCCATGACCTTCAGAGCCCAGTTAACTTCTTTCCCCCTTCCCTCAACCATCAATGCTCCTAACCACCTCGAGCTCCACTAGACCCCTCACATCTGGCGGTAGATTCACCACCCCATCGACATGAATCACGGGCCTAACAGCTCTAGTCTCGCTGTCGCCCCACCACACCCTGCACCTGACACCACTCCCCTCGAGCATCCTCACAACTTTATGTACTACCGCCTTCTTCAAAACCTTGAGAAGCTCGGCTCCAAGCCCCGTCAAATGGTAGTACTTGACACCGTTGTACTCCACGAGGTTTACAAACCCGTACTCCACCAGCCGTCTCAAGGTGTGGTGAAGCGTCGCAGGGTTGTAACCCCTCTCCACCAAGTCATCGGCAATCCTAGCCACGACCAGGTCATCCAGCAGCTTCGCAAGCCTGACAATGTTGATATAATCGCAAAAGAGGTTTTTCTCTTGCTTGACATACTGCTGAAGCCTAATACCTATATGGTAAGCAGCATCAGCATCTCCACCAGTAGTGTGAAGAACCACGTAAAGATCCCTATCAAGTTGCTCTCCGTACCTCTAATTCATGAAGAACCCTAGGTCGTCTACGACATCACGCGTAATGGATGCGTCTTCATGGAATATTATACTGTAGTAATGTAGCCCCAAGCTACTTCCTCAGCTATCACAAAAGGCTCAAGACTAAGCAAACCTCTTCACTCTTTTAGGGATAGGGTTGTCAGATCTCTGGTTTGTAGTAGTCCCCTGTGGCCTTCAGCAACCACACGCCCCTTTTCCTAGCCTCATCCACGAGCTCCGGAAGCGCGAGCGACACGTAAATAACCATTATCGTCTTCGGCCTCAGCTTATCCGGGTATCTGCTTCTCAACACCTCTGCCTTTTCCAGCAATTTGACCAGCGCGCTCACACCACCCCTCACAGTGGCTTCGCCTATAACGCACAAGTCATCAGCTACACCGTAGATGTCGATCTCAAGATCCGGAAGAACCAGGGACCCAAGCTCGATATCCAAGCCGAGCTCTTCCCTAAGCCTGTACCTTATGATGGATCTCGCCTCATCTTCCACATCAACAGTGAGCTTCTCCAGTGTCTGCTCCACCCTCGTAAGCCTCCTATCCATGACCTCGAACCTCTTGTCAATAGCCTGAAGAGCCCTGTTGAAGTCCTCTCTCAGCCTAGCCATCTCCTCCTCGTGCCTCTTAAACCCCTCAATCATGTCCTCCCTGAGCCTGTTGAAGTCCTCTCTCAGCTTCACAAGCCCCTCCTCATGGCGATCAAGCCTCTTCAGCACCTCATCAAGGCCTATCAAACCCGCTACCGCGTACCTAAACTCCTCATCCTCCCTCAACAGCCTAAGAACCCTCGACTTAAGCTCCACTAGCTCCATCTATAATCTCCAGCTGTGAGGGGAATAAAAACATACTAAACTGAAGCAACTCCGAGAGCCAGCCTTGGAGGATGACGACCGTTGCCGTTATACGCATAGACCTTGGAATTTTCACCATGCTTCCCGGATTGCACAGTTTACTAGACTTTTGTGTATACTTCTATCCCCAGCTTCTTAGAAGCTTCTACCGCTCTTTCCTCTGCATATGGAGTAATCATCACGAGCCTTTCAGGCTTCTCCCCCGTCTTCTTCGCATAAAACTCAGCCTTCCTCTTGAAACAGTACACATCTGATGCTCTTACATGAGACGACACCTCGATTAGTATGATCTTTCCGTCCTTCACCGCAATATCCACCTCAACCTCACTCGGGTACCCAAAAACTTCACCCGCCTCATCGTACGCACTCCACCTCTCAACCCTCAAGCCCAACTCCTTTTCAAGAACCCCCCTCAAACCCTCCCTAAACGCATCCTCAGCCATTATCCCCCACCTCGCACCTAAAGCAGAGAGATGGCGGTTAACGAGCTCAAAGCCCCTGTTCATATCTTCTCTAAGCCTGGCGATTTCCCTGTCGTACCTCTCAAAGCCCTTATTCATATCCTCCCTGAGCTTAGCGAGTTCCCTATCATATCTTTCAAAACCTCTCTTCATATCTTCTCTAAGCTCAGCTATCTCTTTATCATGCCTCTCAAAGCCCCTAATCATATCCTCCCTAAGCTTGTTCATATCCTCCCTAAGCTTCACGAGCTCCTCCTCAACCTTAAGCATTCTCTCCTCCAGCTTAACCATCCTCTCCTCGTGCCTGTCAAGCCTCCTCAGCACATCATCCAAGCCTATCAAACCCGCTACCGCGTACCTAAACTCCTCATCCTCCCTCAAAAGCCTAAGAACCCTCGACTTAAGCTCCACCAGCTCCATCGCTCAACTCCGATTATGGTTATGAGGGAATATAAATGTTCTGTACGCGTGTTGTTACGACCTCCTGCTACATATTTGGTGCAAGGGTTCTTGAAATGGCCAGGAACTACAAGATGCTCGAGTTTGACGCTAGTACGTCTCCCTCGCGGGTTTCGACATCAACAGCTTGCCTGCACGCTTGCTGGTTAAGGTTTTCAGCACGCACGCCGAGGTCGCTCTTGTAAGATCGTCGCCCCGGAATTTTTGCAGCAACATAGCTAGCCACAATGGGACTGAACTTCATATGGCGCTTCAACCAAACCTAAGCGGATTCTCCTATTCAGGCTTAAGGCGAATCTAAGGCATTCTCGCACCTAAGCTCTTAGGCAAGTCTTACGGTTTTCTCAGATAACCATCTCTCAACCGTGAAGAACTCGTTCAACGTGAAGGTCCGCTCCTTGTGTGCGGCGTGGGATGTGGCCGAACCCGACAACAGGAAGGTTAGAGAGCGAGAGCTACATAGCCTGAAAACCCTCGGTAAATCCCACTGCGCCCAAGCTCCTGTCTAGGCTCTCACGCCGCCAGGCCTCCCTTCTTCAAAGAACTTCCCAATGATCCCGAAGCAGCCCCAGACTCAAGCAAGGCCCCGGTCATACTCCTGTAAACCCTTCTAAAATCCCTCATGCGCTCCCTTATAGCAGGTAACCTCCCTCTGGTGATATCTCCTCTATCTCTCCTGTTCTTGGATTAACTTTAAAGCCCAGAGCCTCAAGCGCGTAAACCCCCAGCAAGGGTGTCGGTGTATTCAGCTCGGCTACGAAGGTAGGCCCCCTTCTGCCCTTAACCTCGACTTCGGCTAGATACAGCTTGGTCCTAATTCTTCTCCCATCAGCTAGGGTTACCTCAGCTGTATAAGGCGTTTCGTAGAGGCCGAGCTCCTCAATAACATCGGATCCAAGGACTATGTAGGTAGAGCCAGCATCAGAAAGCATCCTAACGCTCCTCGACGACCTATACCCATGGACAATAACGTCAATATAAACAAAACCCATATTAACCACTCCACAGTTGAAGCCCACCTCTGCATGCGGAGGAAAGCAGTTCTATAAACTTTCCACAACTCAGTAACTGCCAGTACGACGACTAGCCTGCACTTTTAAGCCGAGCGCAGAAAGCTAGTTCTGCGAGAAGCAGGTTATGAAGCTCGAACCAGCACTCTGAAGAACCTGTACTCATGCTCCCAGAGCATCCCTGATCCTCTCCAGGGAGAGCCTCCAGTAGAACCCTGAGCGCCTAGCCTTAGCGAGGGCGGCGCGGACAGGCCCCAGCGTAACCTCGACGCCGCTGACGCCGCCGGAACGCTACACGCGGAACAAGCTGCGCGCTCGCACCCGCCACAAGCGAATCAAGCATTCACTCGATGGTTTGATTTATAATTTTTCCTTTGCTTTCCCCGAGGCTTCCCGGGATTGCCGGCAGAGCTGGGAAAGCGTCTCAGAAGAGCCTGCATCAGGGCCCCGCACTGCCACGCGCGCTAGCCTCGCCCGCGGAGCCCCCTGGTATGCCAGGTAGAGAAGGAGCCTCCCCGTCGCCGCGAGTATCCTCGCGTTCGCCCTAACCCTACCCCCGATCCTCGGCCTAGCCCTCCTGGGAGGCGGCTCGTACACAAGCTCCCCAAGCCTGAACCCCCTCGCCCACGCGTACGCGAGCAGCTCCCCGCCGAAGCTCTCGCCCAGCACAGGCCTGAAGCCCGCGAACAGCCCCCGCCTGTAAACCCTGAAGTTCGAGAACACGTCCCCCACCCCCCACAACCCTACCCACAGCCGCCGACGCTAACCTCTCCGAGAAGCGCGGCAGCCACGTCCTCGACGCCACCAGCAGGTCAAGCCCCCTCCCCGCGAACCCCCTCAAAAGCACCGGGATCAGCTCCGGCGGGTTCTCAAGGTCAACGTCCAGCGTAACCACCACCGGGAACCTCGCAACCCCCAACCCCACCGCAAGCCCACCCGCCTGCCCAGCACCCCGCACCAAGACAGCCCTATCAGCCCACCGAGCAGCCTCCAAATACGTCCCATCAGGCGACGAGTCATCCACCACAACCACCCTGTGCCGAACACCCCGCAAAGCACCCCGAACCCGCTCCACAAACACTCCGACGTAATCCCTCTCGTTAAACGTCGTCGTAACAACGGAAACACCATTAACACCCAAAGCCACAACAACCACCGGCAACCCACTGGGGCTCAGTAGCTTCTCCTAGTCAGCCTCGACAGAAGTACACGACCCGCCCCCTCCCTCCCCGCAAGGTACCTGAGAGCGTTCGGCAGAGTCCCCCTGAACCACGCGTCACTCAGAGTCTTATCCGCGTAGGCCCCAGCCAGGAGCGGGAGCGGCAGCCTGTAGGGAGCCTCGGCAGACCCAGCCCGAATCGACCTGCACGCAGAGAGCGCAGCCCAGAGCGCCCTCTCAACCCCCAGCTCCCTCGAAGCCTCCACAGCCCTCCTCGACAGCCACCGCTCCAAGGTCAGGCAGTCGATGAGCAGAACCATGTGCTCCTTGTACACCGCGTGAGCCGCCGCGACGGCCACCTCAGCCTCCCTCGCCAGCCCCCTCACCGCCACCCCCTCGACCTCGAAATCCTCCGCGTAGTCCCTCAGGAGCCGCCAGCCATCCATGTAGACCACCCACGCGAAAGCCGGGTGCGTGTAGAGGTCCACGATGAAGCCTCCACGCCCAAGCGTAACCGTGTAGGGCTCTGGAACCGCGATCCTGAAACCCCTAGCAGTAAGCCTCCTAACAGCCTCCCCCACGTCGTCAACGTGTATCAATAAATCGAGGTCAACGGAGACGTGATCCACCGGCCTCCGGAACTTGTAGAAGCCGTATCTAAGGCCCCTCAATGCGCCTGCAACCTCCAGCGAGTTCCTAACGTAGCTCTTAAACCTCTCCTCCTCAGAAGCCCATTCACCCGGGAGGCTATCCCTTACAGCCCTGAGGAAGGCTAAGTGAAGCTTGTTAAGCCTAGCAACCTCGGATAACAGGGGAAGCTCGTCGGCACGCGGCTTATAAGACCCCTCTAGTAGCTGTAGAAGCTTCAGGCTAGCCCCATACACTTTAAAACACCTACAGCAGCCTCTACAGGGCTGTTTAAACCAGTATCGATACTGCACCTGGCAAGATACCTCATTAAAACACCATAGACAGCATACTCCCTATAAATAAAACCCGGCGACACATCAGCCCTCTCAACAAGCACACCCCTGCCAGCATGAAGATAGACAGTATCCTCCCTCAAAGCCAGCCTAGCCAGGAACCTACCGTAGAGGCTCGACAGAAACCCCGGGTAGCCGAGGGTAGCAATAACCCAGGCAACGAAGTCTACAACACCCCTATCGAAAACATTGAACCTATACAGCCTCCCCAACACCATCCTCAGAAGAATATACGGTACAGCAGACCAGAACTCAATATGAATCCATAACCACTTCAGCTTACCAGGAATGCAAACCCCATAGTACGGGTTACAGCCACCTCTAAAAGCCCTGAATCGGCTGAGGATGCGGAGGAGCAGGGAGGCTAGGAGGTGACTGCCACGAAACCAGAAAACCCTGACCGACCTATACCTAGAGAGGTAGGAGGCTAAAACCCTCGAGAGCGTAGTCTTACCCGAGCCATCGCAACCCGATAGAACTATGGAAGGCATCAGAGTAGCCCGGCTCCTCAACGCTACGGGTATGTGAAGTTCGCCTCCGCCTCCCTCAGCGGCGGGCACCTCCTGTCCTTCTCGCTCAGAACCACGCTGTCCCTGATAGGCCAGGGAATACCTACCTCAGGGTCATCCCACCTTATGCACCTCTCATGCTGGAGGCTGTACTCCTTCGTGACTAGGTACAGGATGTAGGCGTCCTCCAGGGCCTGGAAGCCGTGCGCGAAGCCGGGCGGAATCCAAAGCACGTAGCCGGGCTCCAGCGTCACCCCAACGTACCTGCCGAACCAAGGCGACCCCCTCCTGATGTCCACAGCCACGTCGAACACCCTCCCCCTCACCGCAAAGACTAGCTTCCCCTGCTCGAGCGGCCGCAGCTGGTAGTGGAGACCCCTGACGACGCCCCTCCTAGAGTAGCTCAAGTTCGCCTGGACGAAGTCGTAGGGAATCCCCTCTGAGAGAAAATCCGTACGCTTGTAGAGCTCCGCGAAGAAGCCCCTCACGTCCTCGAACACCTTGTACTTAACGTAAACAACGTCCGGTATCTCCAAGCGCTTAAACTGCTCGAAAGGCATAGCTAACCCCCGGTCATGCATCTGTAAACCCTTATAAAATCCCTCACGCACTCCCTCACAGGTCGCAGAGCCAAACCCTCCCCTGCGGCCCTAGAGGTGTCGAGGCTCGAGTCCCTAGGCCTCCTGGCAACGAGCTTCGCGGAGCTTAGAGAGGTGGGCTTCACGAGGCTCCTGTCAGCCCCCAGCTCCTCCGCCAGGATCAGCGCGAACTCGTACCTCGAAAGCCTCTCGCCCGCCACGTGCAGAGTGCCCGTGATACCTCTCTCGACGATCCTAGTGACCGCCTGGGCGAGCTGGGGCACGTAGGTCGGGGACAGGTACTGGTCCTCGAACGCGTAGACCACCCTCCCCTGAGACAGGTCCTCGAGCGCTCTAACCCCGAAGTTCCTCTTACCCGTCGGGCTGTAGCCGTACAAGCCGCTAACCCTCACCACGGCGCTCGAGCCCTCCAGGAGGCTTTCGACAGCAACCTCCCCCAGGAGCTTCGAGAGGCCGTAGAAGTTCACCGGGTTCGGGACATCGTCTTCCCTGTACATGCCCCTCTCACCGTCGAAAACATAGTCCGTCGACACGTACACCAGGAAGCCACCCCTCCTGGCGACACCACCCGCAAGAAGCCTCGTGGCGACGTAGTTCACCGTGTACGCGTGCCGCTTGTTCACCTCACAGCCATCCACGTCAGTGTAGGCAGCGCAGTGCACGACGACCTCGGGCCTCACATCGCCTAAAACGCCTTCAACCTGCCGCACGTCGGCGAGGTCCACCCGAACCCACTTCACGCCTCCCAGGTCGGCGGGGCCCTGAGAGTGGTACGTGGCATATACCTCGTAGCCGGCCTCAGCGAGGCTCCTCGCCACCCACCAGCCTAGGAGGCCTGTCCCGCCCGTCACCAGCACCCTCACTTTGAAGGCACCCTCCAGGGCTCGTCGGATAAGACGTACGTCTCATCCACTATCGGCTTCCACCACCACTCGTTCCCAAGGTACCAATCGACGGTCCTCCTGAGGCCCTCGTCGAGGCTCACGAGAGGCCTCCACCCCAACTCTCCCAGCTTGCCGCACCTCATAGCGTACCTCCTGTCCTCCCCAGGCCTCCCGCGAACGCGCACGATGTCCCATGAGGGGTTCCTGCCCATCATCCTGACGACCTTCTCGACAACCTCCCTCACCGTGGCGAACTGGTTCGCGCAGATGTTGTAGACCTCGAAGTCCCTACCCTTATCCACGACCGTCGCGAGGGCCCTGCAGAAGTCCTCCACGTAGATCCAGTCCCTCACCTGGTCCCCGTCCCCGTACACGGTCGCCGGCTTGCCGCGGAGGAGCCTCACAATGGTCCTCGGGATGAGCTTCTCAGGGTGCTGGTAGGGCCCGTAGTTGTTGCAGGGCCTCACGATCCTGTAGCGCAGCCCGTAGGTCCTCCCGTACGCCTTGACCAGCATGTCCCCCGCGGCCTTGGACGCTGAGTAGGGGCTCGAGGGGTTGAGGGGCCACGACTCGTCGGCGTAGTCCGAGGTGCCGGCGAGGTCACCGTACACCTCATCGGTTGAGATGTGCACGTAGAGCGACGAGCCGAGCTTTGTAATGGTCTCGAGCACTGTGAACACGCCGAGAACGTTTGTGCGGACGAAGGGGGCCGGCTCGTTTATGGACCTGTCGACGTGCGTCTCAGCGGCGAAGTTCACCACGACATCCGGCTCGAACTCTCTGAGGACGTGAGCAAGGAGCTCCTCGTTCCCAACGTCCCCTCGCACGAAAGTGACCCTGTCTAGAACCTCCTTGAGGTTCTCAAGCCTGCCGGCGTACGTGAGCTTATCGTAAACGAGCACCTCGGCGTCGCCGTAGCCGCCAACCAAGTGCCTCACGAAGTTGCTCCCCATGAAACCCGCTCCGCCGAGGACCGCAACCCTCACTCCCACCACCCCCTAGATTTCAACCCTGCTGTAGTCCGACACCGCCAGCCTCAGCTCCCCGTGCAGCTCCCTCGAGCACCTAACAACGCTGAACCTCCCCAAAACGCTGTCCACAAGCCTCAGCCTCCCGACATCCACAAAAGCGTTGTCCATGACAAGCGTCCTCGACGCGCCCCCGGACGCCATCCTCACACCACTCTCAAGGGACGTGTACTGCTCGACCACAGCCCCCCTACCTATATACGCGTTTCTCCCCACGTAGGCGGGGCCGTACACCCTGCCCTCCACCACAGCCCCCCTCTCAACGATCACGCGCCCCACAGCCTCCCCCGCGAGCTCGCCCTCCAGCCTGGGCTCAATCGAGTCCAGCAGTAGGTAGAGGGCCTCCAGCAGGCCCTCAGGGGTGCCTACATCCTTCCACCACCCATCCACAACGTCGTAGAGAACCCTATAGCCGTTGTCAATAAACCACTGTATCAGATCCGTCACCTCGTACTCCCCGCGCCACGACGGCTTCAGGGAGGCGTAAGCCCTCTCGACGAGATCCGGGTCCCTGAACATGTAAACCCCCACCACGGCCAAGTCGGCTACACGCTCCCTAGGCTTCTCGACGAGCCTCACAACCCTCCCATCTCTGACAACCGCCACCCCAAACCTGCTCGGATCCCTAACCCTCGAAAGCAGGATGTACACGTCGGGCTCCTCCTCAAGGAACCTCCCGACGTACTTCCCGATCCCCCCGGCCAGCACGTTATCCCCGAGGTACACCACAAAGGAGCCGTCAAAGAAGCCGGCCTCCACGGCCAGGTGAATCGCATGCGCGATCCCGAGCCTCTCCGGCTGCTCAACGTACACGAACCGAGCCCCGTACCGAGACCCATCCCCCAGATAACCCCTGATCAGGTGCCCCAAGTACCCCACAACAACGCCAATGTCCCCCACCCCAGCCTCCACGAGGTGCTGAACAGGGTACTCTATCATCGCCCTACCGAGCAGCGGGATAAGGTGCTTCGGCACCGCGAGAGTTATAGGCCTGAGCCTCGACCCCTCACCACCAGCAAGGATAAGCCCCCTCAACAGCCACCACCATAAACGCTGACACACGCCTCAACTGGTTCAGAGCGCCGGCGACCCGACACATTCAATCATTATACTCTTTATGTTATAAATACTTCCATGAGTTCGGGGCGTGCGCCGGTTCAGTGTAAATGACTTCCGAGGCGCGCATCTAGGGGGACTTAAATCCATCATATTTCGTCAAACCGAAGCGGGCCTTCAACAAGCTTAAGCAAAGCTTCCCCGCAGTAAGAGTCGATGCCCCTGCGGAGAACTAAGCCCAGCGCCGCTACCCGGGCCGGTAGCCTGATCACTGGGGCCCTGTAAACGTCTAAGCGTTCGCCGAGCCCTGTGAGTAGCCTCCCCAGTCTCACCCCAGCGGAGTAAGCCGAGTATATTAAGCGCCTGGTGCTCGGGTCCCTAGCCGTGAGGATCGACCTCAGCGTCAGCGTTTTCGTAGCGCTCTTCCACCTGCTATTCGAGACCTCGTTCAGAGCGATCCTGTTCCTGATAATGAGGTAGAGCTGGCTAGGCCTAAGCCTTCCAAGCGTCGCGCTCCCCCCGTGCTCCGCCACCACCCATGGCACTGTAGCGATGCAAAACCCCCGTTCCACAGCTTTAAGCCGAGGTACGAGTCATCGTAGTACGCGAACATGAAATCGTAGAAAAGCCTCTCGCCGGTCTTCAAAGCTCTCCTGAGGTAGTCAACCCTGTAGACAGAGTACGACCCCTCAGCGTACGTAGCGTCGAAACCCCTCCTCGCCGAAGAAGTCCCCAAACCCTTGAAGGCCTGGTGGGAGAAGAGGAACCCGTCTAGAAAGCCCCCAGCGCTGTCCACAACGCCGGGATTGCCGTATCTAACGATCACCCTTTGAGCGGCAGCCAGCCCCTCGTTGCTCTCAAGAACCTCAACCATCCTACCCAGGCTGTCCGGGTACGGGACTGCGTCGTTGTTGAGGAGAACCAGGTACCTCGAGTCAGGGTCCCTAGCGGCGTAACCCCTGTTAACGCCTCCAGCAAACCCGTAGTTCCTCTCGAGCCTGACGAGCTTCACCCTGATACCGCTGGGCCTCCTCCCCTCAATGAGCCTCTTAATCGCCTCGAAGCTCCCATCCGCCGAGCCGTTATCCGTAACCACGGGCTCTCGAGCACCACATTTTAGAAAACTAGAGCTGTTGTAGTTAAGCCAAACAACTGTTGCAAGATCTCACAAACCCCACACCTCACAGGAATAGCACCCCAATGCCGTAGCCTCCCTGGCTCCAATCCTTCACTATCTCCAGGTGTTTAAACCTATTCCTAACCTCGCTCCAGAACTTCGGCACGCCTCCAACGTTCTCCGGAGGCCCCGGAACGATGTCGTGGAACGCCACTGCGCCTCCGCCCCTCACGAGGGGTGAGTACATCTCGAAGTCCCTCCTGACCCCCTCATAGGTGTGGTCGCCGTCTATGAACAAGAAGTCCAGCTCCTCACCTCCCAAAATCTCCTTAACCTTCTCAAGGGTTCTAGGGTCGTGCGAGCCGCCCCTTACCAGGTGTAGCTTCTGCTGGGATTTCCTGAAGTACCTGTAGAGGACTGCCCTCCATGTAGGGTAACCGCCCCCGAAGAGGCCTCCTGGGAGGTCTATGCTTATAACTGTAGCATCATCCGAGACGAGCCTGGATCAAATGAAGAGGGTTCCTCCTCCGGTTGTCCCAATCTCTAGAACCCTCCTAGGCCTTAAGTTTGCAATGATCTCTGCCAACCTAAGGATCTCCTTATACACCTGAGCAGGCCTAAATGTCGATGTAGACATCGCGCCTCAGCACTAGGCTTGCAATCGGATCCCTAAACCTGAAGCCGAAGGCCTTGTCGACGACATCCCTAGGAGTGGGAAAAACCTCGGCGAGCCTCCTCAGCCTCCTTCCGGCAAGCCTTGCTATGAAGATGAACCTTACAGCATCGTAAAGCTTCCCTGCAAGCCTTAAGTGCGATCCTACCTCAACCTCCACGCCTCATCCAGCCCCGACCAGAAATCCGTCGACCTCCAATCTAAGGCTTACTCTGCAGGCAAAGCGCTTCAGACTTCAACACATGGCAGTTCTATATAGTATCTAAGGGGAACGTTGAAATATTCGCCAAATGTTCCATCCCAACTCATAATATTCACTCGCATGAAGAAGTACTGCATGAATAATCCCCTACTTTTCAATAGCCTCAACGCGATACACCGAGAAAGCACCATTAAGATAAGTAATGTAGTTTAGGCTATGCTTTACTACTTCTCCAATGCCGGTTGCCTCCTATAGAGCCCTGTTAGGTACAGTTTAAGTCCCACTAGCTTGAAGGTAATCAAACGGCGTGCCAAAATCTCTGAAAGATGCCTTCTTCTGACTAAGCTCAACTTTTTCCTAGTTAAATACTTGAGATCTCTGAAGAACTTGTATACGATCCTCAGTGTGAGTCTTGCCTCAATTTTATCCCCTCTTATAACAGATAAAAAGCTAAGATCTATGTAGAACGCAAGAAGGAGGAGAGAAGCGACGATACCCACTAAGAGAGGGTAGTTAGTAAACACTGTGTACAATCTATTTCTCCTGCCAAAGTAGATGGCTTGATACGGTAGCTTCTTGGTGATATGCTGACCAACATGATAGGCTATCGCATTAGGCGCATAGATTATACGGTAGCCGGCAAGCCAGCACCTCCAGCAGAAGTCCAAATCCTCGTTGTAGAGGAAGAACCTAGGATCCATGCCACCGAGCCTTAAGTAGATGTCGCGTCGTAGCATAGCGCAGGCAAAGGTAGCATAGAAGATGTCTCGAGATCTGTCGTATTGACCTTGGTCCCTTTGAAGCTTGCCTATGTGAAAGCCGTGGCCAAGGAGATCCATTAATCCGCCCGCGCTGTCGATGTAGCCTCCTGGGTGGACGATCTTAGGTTGTGCAACCGCCACTTGCCCGTCGCTGGATATTATCGCCAGCAGGTTAGCGAAGCAGTAGGGATCAGCTATTGCGTCTGGATTCATCAGCACGACATACTTGCTATGTGCATGTGCTATGCCCAGATTGCATGCATAGGGGAAGCCCATGTTCTTGTGCAATCGAATGATCTTTACTCGACTGTCTTTCCCAAAGACCCTTTGTATGGTATCCACAGTACTGTCTTGGCTAGCATTATCCACCACAATGACATCCTCCAAGTGTATATTGCGTGAACTGAGAACAGACACTAAACAAGGCAGGATATACTTTCCAGCATTGTGTGTAACAATGACGACTGAAACCGTGTTATCGCAGGACATGTCGTATGTCGTATGTTGAACGTATTATATCTGCTTCTAATCTGGCCAGTCTCTCAACATCGAATAGCGAGGCTAGCCTTACAGCATTTTCACTAACCTCTCTCCAGACTAAGTCGTCTGTTATCAGCTCGGCGATGCCCGATGCAAGGCCCTCAATGTCTTCTACATCATGCACAATGCCCGCACCGTACTTCTCGATGAGAGTGGCAAGTACGCCCACCCTAGTTAAAACCACGGGGGTTCCAGCAGCGCAATACTCAAGCACTTTGTACGGGAAAGCCCTCTCGGTAACCGTTGACCGAGGGAAAGTGAGAAGACCGATTCTGCAACGCGGTAGGAAATGCTCAACGAAATTATAGGGTCTCCGCCCTAAGAATACGACTTTATCCTTTAAGCCTAAACGCTTAATCAGACTGGCTAGATGGATGCCAAAAGGCGTACCATACTCACCCACTATGTACAGCCTAACGTCTGGGATTTCCTTCGCGACCAAAGAGACCGCATTAACTGCCACATCAAGACCGGACCACCATTCAATAGCACCGACGTACACTAGAGCGTACCTATTGCGCCCTTTCGCCCTTAAGGCCGACTCACGGAACCTAGCATACTCTATGCCATTTGGTACAAAGTATGTGGGCTTACCCCGCCTGACGTGAACATCCTCTATGTACAAGTGGGGGGATGCTGAAATGACTGCATCACTATTCCTGATAGCCCATAACTCGATGGCTTTTGCTACGAGTTTGTATAAGGGGTTCCTGAAGAAGTCGTAGAACCTGTCAACGTCCTCGTAAATTATTGGCACCTCTTTTAGGTAATGCTTAAGCCTCAGAGCTAGGAATCCTGCTAGGAACGGAGTTGCTAGCACTGTAGCGTAACTCCTACGCCCGAGTCTGCTCATCAGTACCTCCAATTCGGGTAAAGTTGCTAAGGCCCCAAAGTCTCCTGGGAAAAGTGATCTCAAAGTGTAGATACGCCCTCCTCCCAGCGGCTCTTCTTTGACACCTCCCTCCGACAACTCCCGAGCTACTCTAGCGATGAGCTTCGAGAACGGTTCCCCCTCGGCTTTGTCGTAGCTCAGCAGCGGCACATCTACAACATCTACGTCGAAATAATTCATCAGGTAAGGTAGGAAGCTATGAAGTCTGTATCTGTGTTTATGGTGAAAAGCAGTCGTGATTACGAGGATCCTAGGCTTTCCCACGGCTTCATAACCCTGACATAAGACCTTACATAGACTGCAAAAGCCTTCGCTTGATCTAAGGTTAAACCGCCGTCTTTAGCCACATAGGATAACACATCATCCAGCTGTGGGACAAGGTCACTCAGCTGCTTGAATGTGTAAATGATGTAAGGGGTCTCACGCAGATCCGGCTCCTCGATGGAGAGCCCGCTACCAGCATAATTACTAATGATGCTTGCTATTCTCTGAGCCGCTTTCCCATCGCCATAGGGGTTTGGTGTATTGCTCAATTTGCTCCTCAACTGCTCACGAATCTCGATCATACGCCTTGTGTACTCGACTATAGCCTCCTCATCAGCCCCTGCTAGCACATTGCACCCAAGTAGCACGGTCTCCGGCCGTTCCGTATTATAGCGTAACGTTATGGTGGGAATCTTCAATGTGAAAGCCTCCTCCTGAACACCGCCGCTATCGGTCAGTACCGCAAGGGCGTTCTTGAGCAGATAAAGGAACTCAAAGTACCCAAGTGGTCCTGTAAGCCTTACATTGCTACGGGATTCTAGCTCGTAAAGTAGCCCGAGATCTTGCAATTTCTTCCTAGTCCGTGGATGCAGTGGCACCACGAGCAGGTACTCTGAGGCAAGCTTAACCAATGCTCTGACTATGGAGGATAGTCTACTTAAGCTTTCTACGTTCTCCTGCCTATGCACAGTGACTAGAATGAAGGGCCTGTCTAGCTTGAGCGTGCTCGCTAGCTCGCCATGCTTTTCAGCTATGTGCAGAGCCTCCAGTAGCACATCGACAATGGTGTTGCCTGTGAGGAACGTCCGCGAGAGGGGGATCCCCTCGGCCAGCACGTTCAGGGTAGCGATCAGTGAGGGTGTAAAAAGGAGCTGTGCAACATGATCAGCAACTCTCCTATTAACCTCCTCAGGCATGCTCTCATTCCAGCTACGGAGACCGGCCTCGATATGGGCAAATGGTACAAGAGACTTTACAGCGGAAAGGGCAGCAGCTACAACAGTGTTCGTATCTCCTAAAGCGGCTACAACATTCGGGTTATACCGCTTGATTGCTTCCTCAATGCCGATCATAGTCTTAGCGGTCTGAACGGCATGGCTACCACTACCGACGCTGAGATCAAAATCTGGCTCGGGCAACTTCAGCTCCTCGATAAAAACCCTGCTCATCTCATAGTCGTAGTGCTGACCGCTCCACACGAACACGTAGTCGATGCCCCCGTGCTCGAGCTCCCGGAACACAGGAGCTAACTTTACGAGCTCGGGCCTAGTACCAGCAACGATCATGACCCTGACTGCCATAGAATCTCACTCATACCCTGGCACATGTAAGCAATATTTAACACACGTGCTAACCTCAGAAGAGGTATTGCATCATTTCGCTTAAGGACAGTTCTTTTTTCGAAAATACGAAGGCTTGAGCTGCAAACATCATCGACCACGTATGCGTCCTTCGCGCACTGTATAACGGATACCAAACATGTGCGGGTAAGGCGCCGTGTGCACGCGCTCTCCTGAACATAATGCTCTTCAAGAAGCCCAGCCCCTTCTCGGCGTGCATCAACCAGAACTCGTTGCCCGTAATCTTGTGCAATATGAGCCAGATACGAATAGCCTGCGCTGTAGCATCGGTCACAAGTCTCCTAACAAATATGGGATAAGGATATAAATCGGGTAAACCACCACTCCTATGCTGAATGCGTGCAAGCCACTTAGCACCCCTCACAGCAACATCTAGATACCTATCATCTCCAAGTTCATGCCATGCATAGAGAAAACCTTCGAGAGCATAGCAATGAGTATGGTGAAAGACATAGTTAGTATCCTCCCTGGCCCTAAAAGCACCATTATCCATCTGGAGCTTTAAGAGCCATGCAAGAAGCTTCTCGGCAGAATCTCTAAATCTATCATCGCCACTAAGTTTCCATGCTGTTAGGAGAGGTATAGCTAGCTTACCATGAAGGCACCCACCGTTACCATACCACGTGTTAAAGTCTATAAATCCCTTCTCACCATAGTCGTAAGCCGCTGCAAAACCACCATCACTACGTTGCATAGCACTGACTAGCCACTCAGAAATTCTCAGCCCATGGTCGAGGTACTTTTTACTATTTAAAGCTCTGTAGGCATCGAAAAAAGCCTTAGCAACAACGCCGTTATCAAAGGAATACGCAAGACTGGACCATGCATCCTTACTAGGGTAAAAGCCATAGAGTATGGCAGAACCGGACACCTTACTGCGAGCAACCATGAGAAACTCAGCGAGAAGCTTAACAAGATCGAGGTGCTCAACATCGCCGGTCAAAGCGCTTAAGAAACTATGGAATGAGAGACCGTAACCTGTGACCTCGCAGTAGACAGGCTCAATAGGCTTGTTCCTGGCTAAGTCATAGCCATAGAAGTAACCATAGCCACTCTCAGCTCTAAAAAGGAGATTTTGCAAAAACGAGACTATATACGAAGCAAGATTTTCTCTCATACTATCCGTAAAGTATTCATTCTTCATTTCCCCAGTTCTCTCAAATGTTATCTATTTATAATTTTCGCATATCCTGAGATAGCTTTAATCTATGTGTACCATTGAGGAGTCCAAAAGCAATGCCAAGCGCGGTGGGCAAATCGAGCCTATAGAGCTCGGCTATTAACCACCATATATTAGAGAGGATGCATCGAATTGATGACTTTAACCCATAATGCTTGTATATAAAGCATAGCGAGCTCTCAACTGTATACATAGCTTTCTTATCATAGGCGTGGAACCATTATCTACAAATACTACGATAAAGTCCCTGTAATCAGTGTTGAGGACGCCGTTAAGGCATCTCTTCAGAAGCTTAGACCCTAGAGCGCGTAAACCATTGTGATTCAATACTATAATGGCCACATTTTTACCCATGCAATCACTGCCCCCAAATCTTCGTGAAAATCTCTTCTGCTAGCCTAGCAACAGCTTCAACTGAGTACATTGTTTCAATGACCCTCCTAGCTTTTTTGCTCAGAAACTCCTTATTATTAATGACTTCCATGATGGATTTAGCCAGAATATCAGGACCTGGTTTACTTAATGCTATTCCAGCACTGTATTTACTAACAATATAACCGATGTCTCCAATAGAAGTCGTTACAGGTGGAAGACCGCAGGACATGGCCTCTAGGACGGTAATAGGTGGGTCAGCCATTAACTTGCCTGTAAGGGGCATATACAGTAGTACATCAAAGCTGTTGTATGCTGAAACCTTTTCATCATCGTCTACCAGGACCCTTAGTTTAAGTATTAGATTGTTATTAAGACCATGTTTACGTATAAGATTATTAATATATCTATAGTATCCAAGGCTTTCCCTATTACGGACAGTGCTGAGAGCGACTAAAACCGGCTTATAACCTGCATTCTTAAGCCTCAATAACATGGGTATAATTATCTCAATGGGAAATCTATCTCGAATTAGCGGTCCCATGTAGAGTAAACGAACATCAGCCTCTTCAATTCCATTCTTAAGCCATTCAGTTATAGTGCCACTTTGAGGAGAAAATACTCCTGCATCAATAGCCGGAGGAAGATAAACAGCCGGTTTCCGGCGCTTTCTTATCGCATGATATATTGATGTCGAAGTTGCAACACGAATGTAAGCATGGTTGAGTACAGCATCTCTCCAATCTAATGTAAAATTTTCCACGAACACTTTACCGCGTTCCCGTCGCAGGTAAGGTAGAGAAGGCGCATAGCCTATATACCATAGAATGCGATAAGCGTTGGGCAGTACAACACTGTGCAAAGCGTAGTTTAGCATGAATTGAGCAAGCCTAGGACGCACATCAGGGTCACAACCTTCGACGAAATACGCTTTGGCATCAAGTTGGCGCAACCAGACAAAATATTTGCGGTATACCTCATTGCCGAACGCATTCTCATGGAAATGCGTGACCCTCCTGTAGTCACGGAACGCTGTAAGCAAGCTCACGTCATCAAGAAACCTAACTACCCTTGGGTGAGTAAACAGCATCAGCCTAGATTTAGCGAGGCTTGCAGTAGCACTATCCCAAGGAGGAGTAATCCTAGGACCTATAACAACTGCATGCATGGTGTCTACTCTAAACTAAGGCTTTCTCGTATAGCATATAAAAACCCTGTGTTAAGTTTAGGGTTTCTGCTTATGATTTCTACTTTAAACCCGCTTCCTTTCAACTTATCTATGAGCGGCTTAGGGTCTCCGTGAAATTCTAGGATTATTTCTCTAAATGCTCTTAACGTCTCCTTATCCGAGCCTAATATTGCGTCATATTCGCATCCTTCGCAATCCATTTTCAATACTAAATCTTCTGCTAATTCAAAATTACGTTTTAATCTCTCTATAAGCGTTGATAACTTACAGCATACAACTTCAACTCCTGCGCTACCATATGCTGGCTTGGCGATAGTATCTTCTTCGGTGTACAAGAGATGTATCACTCCATCCTTGCTTGCAATAGCAATATTGATCGGTTTTATTATTGAATCTAAAGAATTGATTTTAATATTTTTGACTAGAAGGCTGTATGTATATGGGTACGGTTCGAGGGCGAACACTTTCCTTGTACCTCTCAAGGCGAAATATATTGCGGTATCGCCGATATATGCCCCTACATCAATAACACATCTGCTAGCGATGTTAAGATGCACATAGTCTTCGTAGAAAAATGTACTAAGCAAAGTATCAAGGTTCACCTCCTTAGGAAAGTGAAGCGCTATCCTTTTGCCAAGGTATTCAAAGGATGCTGTATTCTCAGATAGACTAAGGTTCCTAAGCTTAGCTTTTAGAAATTCTACTGTGATGTGTTTCCAGTACTCGGGCCACGCCTCCTTGCTAACTAGAACTGTGTGTCCAGACCTTAATTGAGCCACACAAGATCTTTTCAAACCTATATGTACTAGTAAAACCTCGTACCAATTTCCAGTTGTTTTGTAAACCCTCCAGACCCTCCCTAATTTGCCTCTAACCAGAGACTCTTTTATTCCATAACCTACGAAGGGAGGCATACCTAGACACTATTTATCATCTTTTGAGCTCGCAATAACGTATGCCACTTAAGTAACCGATAATGTAGCCGATAGGATATGCTAATCGGGTAATCTGCCCTTTCAGGAGCGATGCTATGCAACGGGCTACTAAGTGTAATGCAAGCATATCTTTTGGAATTTCTACAAAATGAGTGTTTGATCCGTCCCACATACCTTTTTTTAGCTCCGCAATTATTCCTTCATAATTTGACTTCGGCATGACCCAGCCTACATGTAATGTGATGGCATTCTGAGCGACAGCCCATAAGTATCCCCTTCCAATTATATGCTGTGTAATTGAGTAGTCTTCTAACGAACCCTGATTAGGATGGGGCTTCCAATCAGCTACAATATCCTTCCGCAGAAGGGTAGAAATAAGCATACCTCTGGTGAGGGCAAATAGTCCTCGATGAACTACCATAGATGCATTTACATGGTTTATGGGATACTTTAATTTTAAGACACTTTTTCTCTGTAGAGGTCTGGAATTTTGTAAAATGTATACGTGAGACCCCTCGATCGCACCTACGTTAGGTAGCACAAGTAACCGCTTAATCGCGTGAAACCATCCAGGTAGCAGAATGGCATCATCGTTTAGAAACATAAACCATGAGGTCTCTACCTGTTTAATACCTAAGTAACGTGCATATGCCAGATTACAGCTACATCTAATCATGGTTGCATCTGGGAAAATTTCACGAACAACACTTAACGTGCCATCATGGCTATGCTTGTCTATAACGATAAAATTATTTATCGGTGCTTCATGTTTAACACTTTTAAGAACTAGCCTAAAGTAAGGCTTATTGCTATTATAAGTACACATTACAACATCTATTCTCTGTTTATCTATATCACTTATATCCTCAGTATGCAAGATGCTTTCCGATCTTAAAGGAATCATCCACGAGCACCCTTAGGATTATTAAAAATCTCTGCTCAGCACTATAAACTCTGCTGTACCGCTCATAAGGAAGAGTAGTCTCAGAGCTCCCAACAATTACACGCGTCCAAATCCTGTTTTGGGTAGCTTCTGGAATGGATAAAAATTTATTTTGAACACATTCAGTGGAAATTCTTCAGTAAATTCCTTGTTAGTGAAGCTTCGTTTTTAGGGATTTTGCCAGTCCTAATTCAATTCCAAGAAAAATATCTAGCGCTTGTTGAACTTTTCCCCTAAACAAACTTGTTATAAACCAGGACAAGAATTTGAAAGTTTCTAATACTGCTGAACACAGGCCAAAATATTTAGAAACGAAATACAAATGACTTGTTGTAATATATTTGGCTTCATGCCTGTATTTCTTTATAATTGTTCCTCCTAAGTGTGTTACATTGGTATTTAAAACAACGCCTATTTTTGCGCCCCTTCCACGAGCTCTTAATGCAAAATCTACATCATCGTAAAAGAACGGGCATTCTTCATCAAAGCCTCGAGATGCCTTAAAAAGCTCTCTTTTCATCAGACAGAACGAGCCATGGAATGACAAGACAGGAATAACTATCAACTTTTGCTGTAGTAAATTATTTGCCTGCTTAATTGTGTTAGAATCTACTACAAAAAATTTTCACTGAATCTATTTCTTGTCCTTTGTACCGCACCAGGACGGGCTCCCCCGGAGAGCTTCGCTAACGTCGCTTTCATTGAATACGATGAGCTTCTCACCCGTAGAAGCGACAGTGAAGTTCTCTCCGACGGCTAAACTCATGAAGTTGTTGAAAACTTGGTTCAATCCCTCTAGGTGTAGTAGCCTCCACTCTCCGAGTCTGTCCGAGACCGCCAATGCACTGGAGGCTCCGAGAGCCCCAATCCAGACGCCCTTAAACGCCTTCAGCTCATTCATCTGCGCATGCCTAACGCCTCCACCCCTCCACTTCAGGAAGATGAAGCTCCACTTCTCCTCCTCAGGGCTGAAGACTCCTAAGCCGCCCCTAGCTATGCCGCTGTCGAAGCCGAAGACAACGATGTCTTCAAGCACGGCGACCGGTAGGAACTGCCAGGGACCCCTGTATGCCGGCTCCAAGAACCCCCCCTTGATTGCTACAGCCCTCACGAGGTTCGCATCTCCGAGGGTTGCGTGAACCGCATCCCTATACGGGTCGTAGGCAATGTAGTGGAAGTGCCTTGAGGTTGGATCCGCTTCAATGTTTGTTAGAACCCGGCTCCACCTGTAGCCATCAGCTGAGGCGTAAAGCCCCGTAGGGCTCTCCCCGTACTCTTGAACCACTATTCCCTCAGGGAATTCACAGGCATGCCAAATACTGTTACCGCGCGCAACCGTTAAGGCAGACCGCCACTCAACAAGGTCTCTGGACGCATACAGCGTGCTATCCACTGAAGCTAGGTAGATGTCGCCGAGCCTAGCAATAAGCACGCCCCGAACCCCGTTGAACCGGTACAGGTACTTAACATCGAATCGAGGCGGCCTAACCCTAGCGAGCAATACATTACTCCCTTCTCTAATCAGTGTAAGCACGTCTCCGCGATCTACGGAAACGGCCTGAGCCTTAACGTTCAAGACCTTCAAAGTGTTTATCACCTAGACGTACCCCATTTTTGCAAAGATGGAGCTGGAACATCGAGATGTACTTTCACCCCAAGCTCAACAAGTTTATTGACCTATATCCGTTGGATGGAAGTTTAACTGAGATGAGCTCGTAGAGTACTTTCAACTCCACCACGCCTCTGCTATATCGCTGCTAAGGATCAGAGATCCCGCTTGTGAAGACCCCTCAAGAACTGTTATGACACGTGTAAAGGCCGAGTACCAGATGGGAATAGAGTAAACTGATTTAACAGATAGAAGCCCTGAAGTGTAGCGGGAGGCTATAGCTTCAGCTATCAAGTAGCTCTCATATGTCGTGGGCGTATAGCTTGGAATGGGGTTTGAGGGTAGGTAGAGCCATATGTTTACAGTAGGAGTAAACAGTGACAGTGCATAGGCTATGGCAACTATTAGCGCAAAAGCGACTTGAAGAACCCCCCTCTCCTCAACGTGCTTAAGTGTGTAGGCAGCGGATATCGCCACAAATATGAAACCTGGGTATCCAAGCTCTCTGCTCAAACTGTTCGAAAAGGTGCTTGCGAGCAGGCCCATCAAGAGCATCGTACCCCCTGTTAGGAGATGAGCCAAATAGTGCGAGTCGATAGAATGGCATCTTAGTCTTTTGGAGATCTTTGACAGTATATAGAGTAGGAGCGGGGTCGAGGCCATTG
The DNA here is from genome assembly GCF_054696565.1 of Infirmifilum tikiterense. The sequence continues at coordinate 19,663 of NZ_CP182482.1, read as the reverse complement.
CTGGTAGAACGGTGAATGAGTATAAAGTGATACGCGGTATTTGTGGCACAAACCAGTGCGGTTCTCTTGTAGTTGCCTGCAAACCGAGGTTTAAAAACCTTAAAAGTTCGTGCCAGTAGGTTTCAGCACCCAAATATGCCGTGGTGTAGAGGAACCTCAGCACATTCATAATTAAGGAGAGTGATGTAGCAAAGGCCAGAGTCTTCACATCGCTGCTTTTATCAGCATTCCCAAGGAATATACGCACAAATACATAGGACAGCGGTAGAAGGGTTGCGAGCATTGCTGAGCCGTGAAATAGGAGGGCTCCCGAGTAGAGTAGCGCAAATATAATCCACTTAGTCTTATCGCTTCTAGGTATTGCGAAATTCATTGCGAGAAGAGCGAGCGCCATAGGTGCGGCTAAATACCAGCTAAAGAGATTAACTACGGGCACAGCAACTAAAGCTAAGAATAGGATGAAGAATGAGGTACATCCAATATTTGTATGCTTCTTTATGAGAGCCCTTAAAGCTACGGCTAGGAAGAGCCCTATCGCCATGGATAGAGGGAGATCGGAGAAGATGCTCTCGACCGGTAGCTCTCCTAGGAGTGCGAATAGAGCCATATAGAATGCGTGTACATCTATCAAATCATAGTAGGGGTTCTTCAGCGATCTAGCCCAGTGACCAGATTTGAAAATCAGGAATGCATCGGGAGTTTCTTCCCCAATAACTGCTCCAGGAATTCCTAAAAGCAACCACCATTCAAACGCAATAAGTACCGCTAAGGTAATGAATACGAAGAGATTTCCATGATGAGACGTTTGATTCATAGAAATCCCACCTCCGCATCTAGAAGAGACCGAAATCGCAACTGCAAACAGAAGAATATTTGCAGCTGTAAGGAGTATTAGAAGCTGAATACTCGGAATAGATTGAATAGGCCTGCTCAAATTCATTAATAACTCAAATATTAAGCTGATGATAAAGTCAATGTTCATGAGATTAGCCCCTTCTTCCTCAATTTAACTATGAGATCCCTTGCCACGTTATCCCACGAAAACTCCTTAGCTGTTTCAATAGCTCTTTCCCTGATTGTTGAAAGCCTTCCCAAGCTTGAAGCTATGCCATCTAACATCGATGCAATTTCACCTTCATGTAAGGGGTCGATGACGAAACCGTTTACGCCATTCTTAACGATTTCCGCCGTGCCAGCGTATCTCGAAACTATGGGAATAGAGCCGCAGGCCATAGCCTCTAGTGTCGCGAGCGAAAATGGGTCGAAAATCGAAGGTAGAGTGAAGAAGTCTGAGATTTGATACAGCATTCTAAGATCTTGGGTCTCAAGCCAACCTTTGAGTATGGCAACATCCTCTAAGCCATACTTTCTTATTACGCTTTTTGCATGTTCGAAATTGTGTAATCCAAGTCCTGCAACTATAACCTTCATCTCCTTCTTGTACTTCGCTTCACTTAACTCCCTTAATAAAATGTCGAACCCCTTCCTCCTAGATATCCCTCCGTTGTATAAAATCAGTATACTTCCATCGTAGCCCATCTTCCTTCTAAGCCCATCCCTTACATCTGATGGAAGAGGGTAATAGTAGTCTGTGTCAACACCGTTATAATTCTCTATTATGCGCTCCTCGTCAATATCATAATATTTCAACAATATATTTTTGACAAGGTTCGATACTGCAAGTAAATATCTAGATGTTGAAAAGAGAATCTTCTCTGCTAAGGCTTCCACTCTTAAGGATCTTGGAATCGATTCGCCTAGATTCATCAAGGCTTCTATCCAGCCATATCGAGGGAAGTGTATCCATGTAATATCGTCGCATATGGTGTACCCGTTGCCAATAACTACATCAATTCCATATTTTCTTTTAATGTACTTTACATATAAGCTCAAGAGGATCGGCGCGGACATCCTTGAGGAAAGCCTCGGATTGACATGATGAATGATACCCCCGAGCACACGCAAGGAATCAACAAGCGAAGGTTCCGCGAATGAAGTCAATACATGCACTTTGAGGCCTAACCTTAGTAAAGATTTGGCAAGACCAAAGCTACACTTAGGAGCCGATTGATCTAGATTCAACCTTCTGGATACTATAAGAATGGAATAAAAGCTTCCCATAGCACTACACCGGCTATTCATGTACACATTCTGTAGCGTACAGGATATATGTTCCTTGTCCTGATTTGAATACTTCAACTCTTCTGTATCCGTACTTCTTAAGCATTTTTAGCACATATGCTAGGTTATATTTGCTGTGGATTTCCCTACAATTGATTTGATTCGACGATGTGAAAAAGCTTCTTTATCTGATAGAACCTCTAATTCAGCTCCTTCGAATATCCATCTTTAATATATCTATTTGTGATATTTTAAGATGCTTCAGTAATGTTGAGAGCTTCATACATGGAACAATTATGGGTTTTCCACCTCCATGAACAAGTTCTTCGTATACCGTCGTTTTATCAGTGGAGTCACGTGCAGATATGAAGAGCGGAGTTGAACCATCATAGCTTCTCACGGCAAGCGGCAGCAATGTTACATTCATCACGATATGAGCTTTTCGGATTTACGCGATAGTATTGCGATCGTTTTATGATGCCGAGGGTAGTATGAATTGCCATAACTTTACACTTATACGCAATTTTGTATCTGCTTTTCGGATTCTCATAGCAAGATCGTAATCTTCTCCGAGTACTGGTTCTGGTAGTTGATGATCCCATGGAACAACGATCAAAGCTTCACGCAGAGCTACAAAGCAGGTGCCAAACGTTACCGGCTCCCTTTGCTTCAGCAGCAGCATTTCATCCAGCATTCTAGCCATACGTACAACAAACGCCAATCTCTTTGCATAATATATCAAGCTCTTCTTATAGAACAGGTCAACGCTTCAACATGCTAAGACACCTAGCTTTGGATCCAAAAATCTCTTCTCTTCGAATTCATTGATTAACTCTATCAAGAAGTTGGAACCGAAGATGAGGTCATCTTCAAGAACGGCTATGTACTTTCCATTAGTTAATCGAACAGCGATGTTAGCAGTTAGTGCTCTGTTAAAGTAGCCTCCCTCAAACATTATGCCCTTAACGCCCGGCCTAAAGCTTCTCAGAAGATCTGCAATAGTATCCCCATTGATTTCGCATGCGACAATGAGCTCAAAATTGCTATAAGTCTGATTTCAAAGCATTTCGATGATTTTACGAACTCTATATAAATCCCTACCATGTGTAAGAACTACAACTGAAAGCATGGCAACGCCAGATTTTTCGTAGGCTTTTATTACCCTAGGCATCTTCGGATCAAAAGCTAAGGTTTTGATATCAATCTATATAATTTCATGTATCTAAAAGCCATACTCTCGGCACTATGTCTCTGAAGTGCATACGCCCGGCAATATTCAGGGTCTAACTTGTCGACCTCCTTTATAAACTTAGCGAATTCCTGTAACGAATGTGCTAGGAACCCTACCTTACCGTGAAGAATTAGCTCTGACATAGCGCCTTTACTCAATGCTATAACTGGTGTTCCGCAGGCTAGTGCCTCTATAACGTTTAATCCGAAGAATTCCTCTCTTAATACGGGGAAAAGCATCGCTCTGGCTCTAGCTAGAAGCTCCCTCTTCTTCCTTTCTTCTACTTCACCGAGATATTCGACGTATTTTCCGAGCTGTGGTTTAATGAACCTCTCAAAATATTCTTTATCTCTGAGCGGTCCTGCAATAAGTAATCGGAACTGCAATTCGTTGGCTAGCCACGCCGCTATATGGGCACCCTTGCTCGGTATTATATATTTATAGATATAAAGTAGTCGTCCTTAGATCTAGAGAAGGGGTATTCGCGAAGTTCAAGTCCGTTATGCACGTAGGCTATTAGATTGGGGCCTAGAATTGATTTTAGGCGGAGATATTGGTTTTGAGATATGGCCCCAAATAATGTATTCTTAGGCAGTATTATTCGCAACCTAAAGTGAGCGAGCAGAGGGGGGTCGTAATGTAGCGTTGATAAAGACTTATATTTTGTATATGCCAAGTGAATCCAGCTATCCCTTTGAATAACATGATTATGTATTAATATCCGATCCATGCAAAACTCTCTTTTTATAGCCTCAACTTTACCGAGAATGTGAAACATAAACACATGTATATTGAGTTTATCTGCATCCGGTATTAGGTCATCGATGTTAATAATATACTCACTTAAATGTTTGTCAATGGAGGTAGAAATTTTACCGATTAGTATGGGTAGAATGGGATAGTCTTCACTATGCCTAATTTCGTGAAGCTTCTTGAATAACGCATAGGCTACACGTTCTGTTCCACCGTAATAATGAGGTGGAACAGGAATATAAGGCGGCAAAAGATGGACGATGCCGATCGTTTTCATGAAATCGCCCTAATCATATTGCTTTTTGACTATTTTTAAGCATTAACATAAACCAGCAGAAAGCCGGCATCCCCCATCAGATCCCGCTTATGAATGTTTAAAATGGGCTTCAATCCGCGGAAAGGATCTAAACTGTTCTTAATTACAGCTTCTCTACCAGCTCATAGCAGACATGAAGTCCGAGTTCTTCAGCCTAATCTATTCTGAGCACATCACTTGTCGTCCCGTGGTCGCCCGACACCGTGCAATATGGGTCTGTAAATCACCTCGATGTCTAGATCTCTCATCAAGGCTATGGAGATTCCACATAGTATGGTCAAGATGTTTATTGAATCTCGACCTATGTTGTCTAATCGCGCTTCAGAAAGTGTAAAGGTGCTTAAGGTATTTATCTGCCGTTTCGCTCCAGGTGGGCACCTTTGGCTTTGGCCGCTTTGGCGCTTCCTCAAGCAATTTGAGCATCTTCTTTGCTATCTCCTCGTCTCTCTCCGCTAGGTTAGCAACAAGGGTTCTAGGTCTTTTGGCGAAGTGCTTCCCCCAGGGCTTCGCTACGACAGTGGGGACTCCTATCGCGTTGGCCTCGTTGGCTGTCTGCCCGAACGCCTCTTTCTCGGATAGGAGCGCGAAGAACCTCGCCCTGGAGAGCTTCTGGAGGTATACTTGCCTCGGTTGGAAGCCCTCTAAGCGGTATTCGACTCCGATTCTCCTGAGTTCTTCCTCTAGCTTCCCCCTGTATGGGCCTTCGCCATAAACTTCGAGCCTCACCTTAAGCCCCATATCGTTGAGTGCTCTGACGATCCTGGCAAGCCTCTCGACGTTCTTGTACCTCTCAAGCCTCCCGCTGTACATGGCGTAGTCCTCCGGGCTCCAGTGGTACTCGAAGACGTCTTCATCGACCCCGTGCTCCACCACCACTGGTTTAACCCCGAAGCTTTTCCCGATGAGCTCGGCCTCGTACTCTGACACGGCGTGCACGACGTCGACGGATCCGAGGAGCTTCTTCAGGTAGGCTCTCCAGGGGATCCAGAGGAGCCTCCTGAGGGACGTGTGGCCGGAGCCGTGGAAGTGCGGGGTGACCACGGCTCTTCCCGCGAAGCCCAGCTGCCTAAGCTTTAAGCCCACCCACACGGGGAGGACTGCGTGGACACTGTGTAGGTGCACCACGTCTACTCCTCTCGAGAGCTCCCTCAGCTGGGCCTCCAGCTCGCTGCGCTGCCTGGGGACGTGGTACGCGCCTCCCGGAGCTCGGGTGGGCCACCTGACCACCTTGACTCCGTTCACCTCCTCCTCCCGCGGTCCCTCGGCGCCGGGCTCCCCTGCCAGCACGGTGACGTCGTGGCCCATCTTAGCGAGCCTCTCGGCTACGGACTCGACCACGTACTCGACTCCGCCCACGTGAGGGTGGTATGTGGGTGAGACTGCTAGGATCTTCACTCAGAACCTCGCGGGGTTGTGGCCGGCTATTGTCATGCTCAGGGCTTTTACGATGCCTTTGGCCCACGCTCTGCCGTCCTCGCCGGCTAAGGCTAGGAGGGGTGTTGCGAGGGGTAGGAGTGCGTAGAAGGCCCTGGTCCAGGGGGGTGGCCTTGTGTGCCTCAGGGCTTGGTAGATGCCGAGGGTGGTTCTGGCCTTGTAGGCTTCCTCCTCCTTGGCGCTGGCTGTTCGCCTGGTGGTTGTGTAGGTCTTGGTGCAGAAGTGGGCTTTGTAGCCGAGCTCGAGTGCCTTGAAGAGGATGTAGGTGTCCTCGGCGATTGTGGGCGGCACGGGCAGGACGCGCTCGAAGACTTCTCGCTTCATCAGCATGAGCTCGCCGCTGGCGAAGACGTGGAGCCTCCTCCTGATGGGATCCGCGATCCTGTAGAACTTCACCTGGGGTCCCCCGCTCACCTCGACCCTGCAGTAGACGAGGTCGGCGCTGTGGAGGTGGCTGAGCGCGTGCCAGAAGTTGTGGATCCTGGTATCCACATCGTTAAGCACGACGACGTCCGCGTCTTTCGGGACGAGCCGCCTGGCGAAGTTGATGGCATCCCACTTCCCCCTGGGCTCCCTGTAGACTACGCGCGGGTGGTTTAGCCTCTCCCCGCACACGGCGGTGAACGGTAGGCCGAGGCGCTCCAGCTCCGCCGCCTTCTCTTCTACGTGACTGCGGTCCCTCGCGAGGACGACGACGAAGAGGTTCATGCTTAACCCGTTGCCTTGGGGGACCTCGGGGGCACTCACGGGGGATCCGGCTTTGCGCCCGATTTCCTCGCGGGTTCTAGGCGCCAGGCAAGGCTTTTCGGCGGTCATTCTGCTTGAGGGCCTCGAGTGGCTTAGCGGACTTTGGGGGCCTTCCCTTTCTCGAGGGCTTCAAGCTCTTCCCGCGTCATGAGGTGTATTTCGAAGGGGTACCACTACGGCACGCCCCTCCTCTCCATCTTCCTCCAAATATCGTCAAGCATTTGGGCTCTCCTCAGACCTGATCCCGGTAGTTTTTTGACTATTCCATCTCATCAAAGCTCTTGAAGAACTTAGCCAGGTCTGCGATTATCGATTCCCTTCTGATAAGCCTCAAGCAATTCATATTCGTTAAGCCTTTACCATGCGAGTAAAAGCCTGATGGGGGGTTGCACGCGCGTAGTGATCGCGGCTGTGCGCTGCGTAAGGTGATATGGTTGCTTGGCTGTTTCTAGGCTATCTCCAGCAGTTCTCTCTCGTCGATGAACCTCTTGTACCATCTCGCGTACTCCTCTGTTGACACTACGTGTAGTTCGATGGGCGCGTTGACCTCTAGCAGCACCTCGGCCTTTAGCCTGGCCGCTGAGTCGCTGTCAATCTTCCCGGGTAGTACGACTAGCACGTCGATGTCGCTGGCCGCCGTGTAGGTTCCCCTCGCCGTGGAGCCGAAGATGTAGACCTTCGCGTCCTTGTGGTGCCTCGAGACAACCTCCTTGATTCTTCTCCCGAGCTCGGCTGGGTTCTCGAAGTGCTCCCTGTTCCTCTTAGCCTCCTCGACGAAGACATCAAACCCCTCTGACGGCGTTTTCGAACACCTTTTCAACGAAGCTTAGCATCGCCTCGACCTCCTCTCTCAGGTACCTTCGGGGCAGGTACCTGGCACCTATGTAGGCGTCCTCTATCTTCGTCAGCATCACCACGTTCTCGGGTTCGAGCAGCACCTTCACCCTCTCGTCGAGCTTGGCCAGCTCCCTGATCAGCCTCACCAGGGAGTGCGTGCGCGGGTACGTGCCAGCCCTGATTAGCAGCTTGTACTTTAGCATTAGCTGGCAGTGCTGCTCTAGGCTGAAGGCCGCTAGGTCGTACTGCCCCTCGCCGAGCAGCCTCCTAGCGTTAGCTAGGAAGGCTTCAGCCCTCTCCCTCAAGACCTCTGCTTCCTCAAAGCTCACCGGGGGGCCGCCTCTCCGAGTTCGCTACGGGTCGCGCGCAGCTGTAGCAACGTGTTGCGAGCTGCCGCGGTTCCGCGTTGAGCGTTCGAAGGGTATATCGCTACCCGGGGATTCAGCGCGAACACCCGTGAGCTTCACCGTGCCGATGTTAAGCCCTAAGCAGTTTTGGTAGACTGCTGGCTTGCGGCTCGATTCGCCGCTTCCAGCGATTCCCTCACGTCTAGGGGTTCCATCAGTGCTCTCACTTCGAGCTCGAGCCTCTTCTCCGGGTTGTCTACTATGGGTATACCGCTGAGAGCCTCCAGCACGAGCTCGGGTGGCGCGCTGTTTAGGCTCACCACGTCCACATCCTCCTCGTCGACGCCTAGGGCCTCCGCGGCCTCCACCTGGAGGAGCCCGAGGTCATAGAGCGTGTAGTTCTCAGGCATCATCACCGCTATGTCGTAGTCCCCCTTCAGCCTGTAGCCCTTCACGCGCCCACCGAACAGGTAGGCAAGCAGAGCCCTGCCCTCGAGCACCTTCCTGAGCCTTGCGGCGGCTTCCGCCAGCTCCAAGTCCTTTAGCCCCATTTGGGTCGGCGAGCCTCTTCAGGCCCCTGAGGGTCAGCTGCAGGGTTCTCCTCGCTTTCTGTCCAGCTGGAGCACTCGATACCACCGGGCACGAGAGACTGCTGCGAACTCTAGGGGCCCAGTATTCTCTGAGCTCGCCGCAGCTAGGAGGGGTGTGTCATGCTTTAACGCATCAGGATGGCTACGGGCCGGGTTTTCTAGCCACATACTCTGAGCGCCATGTGCGTTACTAGAATAACCGTGCGCCTAGTTTATAGGAGGCCTGTTCAGCGGTTCTCTCCTCTCCGGCGGTTTTTGGAGGCTGTTACCTGAGCCTCTCCTTCCTCCCGTGTAGCCTCTCGAGCTCGCTCCTGCTCAGGACGAGGATATGCAACGGGTAGCTCGGGGGGATGCCGCGCTCCTCCAGCTCCTCCCAGAGCTCCGCGAGGATGTCTGCCCTCTCGTTGCCGCTCAGCTCGCGGTTGAAGACTACTGCCACGTCGATGTCGCTGAGGGCTGTAAGCCTGCCCTCGGCGGCTCCTCCGATGAGGTATACCTCTGCCTGGGGGTAGAGGCTCCCGACGGTCTCCGCGACCTTCGCTGCCACGTCCCTCCACCTCCTCAGCAACTGCAGGCGGGTGTCAGCCAAAGAGCCTCTCCTCCAGGCGCCTTAGCTCTTCGAGCGCTTGCTCCGCGACCCTGAGGAGCAGCTTAGCCTCCTTCTCGCCGTAGCCCGTGAGCCCGTACGCGGCTCTGGTGTGGGCGTCGCTGAGCTCCGCCAGCTCCCTCTTGTGGGCCCTCATGTAATCGGATACCTCTCTGGCGAAGTCCTCCGCGCCTTGCTCGACGAGCGCGGCCGCGAGGACCCATAGGAGCTCCCTGACACCTTGCACCCTAACCTCCTCTCCGGTGACGCGGTAGATCAGGCTCTTCAGGTAGAGCTGGGCCGCGTGCCCCGCCAGCAGCGCGCAGGTGTCGTAGTCGCCCTCCTGGCAGGCTCTCTGCGCCCACTTGAGCGCGCTCAGCGCCCTCCTGCGCAGGGTCTCAGCGTACTCGCCGCTCGAGCTCCTGGAGCCTGGGGCGCGTGGCCAGTGCTGCGTGAGGAGTGGCTCACTGGGCTGTGCCCCTAGTGTTGAGGGGTTGGGCTTTGAGGGTTGCTGGGCGGAGTGCGGTGATGAGCGTTGAGACCTCGGCCCTGGTGAGCGTGCCTGTTGCGAGGGCGGCTAGGATGTAGCTGGCGGTGTAGACGGCCATCCCGGCGGTTGCCTTGAGGAGGGGGTGGGTTCCGGCTAGGATCAGGGGGAGAGAGGGCAGGGCCGCTATGAGGGCTGGGAGGAGGGGGGTGGGCTCGAGGGCGTTTTCCCGGGCTTTGAGGTAGGTGTACGTGAGGCCCGCGGCCTGTGAAAGGATGATCGAGGCAGCGACTCCTAGGGTTCGGGCGGCGAGGGTGAGGGGGTATATGGCGGCTAGCTGGGTTAGGCTTGAGGCGATAGAGGCCTTGAGGACTGTCTTGTTGTCTCCCCGCGCGACGAGGTACTGGGTGAGGGCCGTGGAGCCGAAGAGGGGTAGGAGGTACTGGAGGGCGAGGACCCTGAGGGGGAGGGCGGCGGCGCTGTAGGCTTCGCCGTAGACCGCCTGGACGAGGGGCTCCGCGTATAGGAGGGTGTAGACGGCTATCGGTGCGGAGACGAGGGCTGAGGTCCTGACGACGTGCCTGAGGGCTCGCCTCTCACCGCCGTTGGAGGAGGAGATGTAGGGGAGGGCCATGGAGGAGAAGGGGGTGACGAGGATCCCCGCGAGCGCCGAGAAGTTCATCGCCGCGGCTAGGGCGCCGATCTCCGCGTTCGCCAGGAGCTGGCCGGTCGCGGCGGTTCTGGCGAAGGCAACCAGGGTGCCGAGGATTCCTGGGAGCCAGAGGGGCGCGCCGAAGGAGATGAGCTCTCTGAGGCCAGTGAGGGTGGGCCTCCAGGGGCCCGTGGCCCTCCGGTAGAGGGCTAGGGCGATGAGTGCGGCGAGGAGGTAGGCTGCGCTGTGCCCTGTCACCGCGCCGTAGTAGCCCGCGGCGAGCGCCAGGCTTGGGACGAGGGCCGCCCTGAGGAGCTGGAGCGCGACGCCCGCCTTCGCCGGGACGTCTGCCCTGCCCACAGCCGTGAGGAGGTTGGTCGCGGCGAGCGGGATTGCCAGGGCTACGGAGAGGGAGGCTAGGGCTACCGTCGCTGCGATCTCGGGCCTCCCGACGGCCTGGGCGAGGAGCTGCGAGGATGCGAGGCCGGCGGCGGCTACGGCTAGAGCGTTTAGGAGGGCGAACGTCAGGGCTGTGTCGAGCACCTGCTTCGAGCTCTGCCTGTCTCGGGAGGCCTTCCTGACGGCGGCCTGGTCTACGCCGAGCCACGAGAGGAGGGCCAGGAGGCCTGCAGCGGAGATGGAGAGGCTGTAGAGGCCGTAGCCGCTGGGGCCGAGGATCCTCGCGATGGCTATCGACGCGAGCCCGGCTATGAAGGTGGCGGTTAGCTGGCCGGCTGTGAGCCACGCTGTACCCCTGAGGAAGTCCTCGAGCTCCACGTGCCTCTACCCGGCTCTACGCCTTGAGCTCATGGAGGCGGTGCTCTCAAGGTGTCTGGTCCCAGGCTTCTCCCGCGTTCCCCCGGCTCGTACAGGAGCGTACCTCCGATTTCCTCGGGTACGGCGGGTGGAGCGTGCTACTGTTCATGTTTTTGCCTGCCCGCGCTTCGGGTTTTCTCCAGCTCTATGAGCTGGATCTCGTCGTGGGTCTGGCTCAGCAGCGTCTCGTAGAGGCCTGGGGTCTTCTCGAGGACCACCTTCCCCCTCGTCAGAACCGCGAGCCTGAAGTAGGGGTCTAGCTCGGTCAGGGGCACCACGTCGACTGGGATTGCGAGGGCGAGCTCGAGCCTTGCGCCCAGCTTCGCTATGTAGTCCAGGCTCGTGTCCAGCGTGTAGACGGCCACGTCCACGTCCCTGAAGCTCTCGAGCTCGACGAAGCTGCCGAAGACGACGGCCAGCAGGACTTTGCTCTCCGCTTCAAGGGCCCTCCTCAGCCCCTCGAGGATCTTCTGCTTCTCGGCTTCGGTGGCTCTGAAGTACCTGTACTCATGCTCCCAGAGCATTCCTGACCCTCTCAATGAAGCTCCTTATGTGTGTAAAGTCTCTCTTAACGTTCTCGTAGATGACCCCTTTCGTCTATCACCCAGTACCTGTGAACGAGGAGGTTCCTCAGCCGCATGAGCCTAGTTAGGTCTTCGAGCTCGTCCGAAGCTACAAGTCCTCGGTCGGCTAGAAGCCTGAGTGTTTGGACTGGTGTGCGGGGCTCCAGTCTGAAGGCTACTCTAGCTATATGGTATGTCAGCGCTGTCAACGCCTCGGCTAGAACCACGAGGTAGTACCTGACCTCGCTTCGCTCTGCCCTGCTGAGGGCCTCGTACGGTTTCGAACAGACCTCCAACACTATGTTCATTGATTTTTCGATGTCCGCTAGAAGCTTCCTGATGAACTCTCCGTTCGGGGAGCTCAAAGGGGGCAACACCGGTCTGTCTCTGGCACGAAAGCTAAACCTTGCTCCGGCTTCGAGAGGTCCTCTCCACCGGTGGCTCTCAGGTACAGCCTCCCAGCAGGAAGAGCCTTCTTTCCACGAGCGCTCGTCTCAGCCTCCTCCGTGAACCACGGCGTCGCGTCATTAAGCCTGAGACGCCTGCGCACTCTCCCACAGCTTCCTCGAGTTCTTGCCTCTGAACAGGTAGACTGCCACATTTACACTCCAACGAGTGGCTCCAGAGACGCGGCTCTCTGCTTCGAGCTTCACGGTAGTGAGGGCCTGTAGAGTGGTGGTGTGTTGAGGTAGCTTAGCCCCGCGAGGATGGCTAGCCTTGCGTCCCTCGCGAGGCTGAGGAGCCCCTCCGCCGCGCTCCTCATCCCCAGCCTCAGGGCTAGCTGGGCTTTCCGGCTTATGAGCTTGAGGCCCAGCTCGTAGGCCCTGATGACGAGGGCCTTCTGGGGCCAGACCCTCTGGAGCACGGCTAGGAGCGCTTCGCGGAGCACGGGGCTCCTGATGCGGCGTAGGCGGGATGCGAGCACGAGCAGGGCCCTCTCCGCGGGCTCAAGCCTCCAGTAAGCCCCTGAGCGCCTGGCTTTAGTGAGGGCGGCGCGAACAAGCCTCGGCGTAACCTCGACGTCGACGACACAAAAGGAACACTGCCCGCGGATGAGGGCCGAGCGCTCGCACCCCGCCATAAGCGAGTCAAGGATTCAATCGACGGTTTGATTTATAATTTTTCCTCTGCTTTCCCCGAGGCTTCCCGTGGATTTCCGGCAGAGCTGGGAAAGCGTCTCAGAAGAGCCTGCATCAGGGCCCCGCACCGCCACACGCGCCAGCCTTGCCCGCAGAGCCCCCTGGTATGCCAGGTAGAGAAGGAGCCTCCCCGTCGCCGCGAGTATCCTCGCGTTCGCCCTAACCCTGCCCCCGATCCTCGGCCTAGCCCTCCTGGGAGGCGGCTCGTACACCAGCTCCCCAAGCCTGAACCCCCTCGCCCACGCGTACGCGAGCAGCTCCCCGCCGAAGGTCTCGCCCAGCACAGGGTCTAAGATAGCCTTCACCTCGCACCTGAATCCGCATTCCTCGAAGTGCTTCAGAAGCCTCTGACGGGCTCCACCTATCCAAGGATGCACCTCAACAATATACTCACGAGCCCTCCTCAGAGTTTGACAGGGCACCTCAGCCAGATACTGTTCACAACCCTCACAATCAACCTTAACAGCAACATCCCCAGAAACACCGCTGAGAACATCCTCAAACGTGACAGCATCCACCTCAACAAACACACCACTATCGCCGACTCCCTCAGTGGAAGCCTTACTTTTACCGCTTTCAACAATTAAACATATCCTCCTCTCCTCATATTCCTCATATATTGCGTAAGATCGCAGAAGGAAGCATCTCTACTCCAGGAACTTCATTTAGCTATGCTCTATTATTGGCGTGAAGCTACTATGGTTCCATGACTTAATGTACTCTCTTTGTAGAATGGTTCATGTCTCATTATTTTCACTTTAAATCCTTGTTCGCGTATTATTGATGCCAAGCGTGTGGGATTGTAGGTGTATTCTATTTTTATTGTTGAAAATCTTCTTAAAACACCTGGATCTTTAAACATCTCATGTTCACAACCTTTACAATCAACTTTTAGATAATCAACATCTTCAAGACCTAAGATGTCTAGCAGTTCTTCGAGTATCGCAGATTTAACTTCAAATACTTCACCGCTCGACAGAATGTAGGCTGAGGGGTTACCGCTATATGCATAATCTCTCCGAAATCTCAATATTTTTCCAGAGCCCAAAGCCATATTAAGAACCTTTATTCTATTTTTGAACTGGTCATTCAACTCTATGTTTTCGATAAGCCCCTGAAAGTTTACTGGATCTGGCTCAACTGCAAAAACCTTAGAAGCTCCTAGACTAGCAAATCTTAGAGCTGAATCGCCGACCCAAGCCCCTACATCAATTACTGTAGCACCTCTAAGCCCTGGAACATCGTGTATTCTATGGAAGAACGTTTCGAAGATACAGACAGCGCAACCAATTGTGTGAGTTAACAATCTAACATTGTTAGGCAGCAACAAAACCCTTTTATCACCTAAGCTCTGTATACAAGCACATCTCTCCACACCTAGGGTCTCTAAGCATTCATCGCAGTAGTCATGATCTACAAGAGCATATCCATAGATGTGCAACATATGTGCCAGAACTGCGAGCTCAGGGTGATCCTTAAGAATATCAAGGGTAAGCGTGGATCCATCGGGATACCTAAGCTGCACATTACGATCCTTCATAACTATGGTAATTCCTAGTTCAGACAACTCTTCTAGTGCTTCAAGCATAGAACAAATTGATGGAAGTCTCTGCGACATATATGGCCGTGGCACTCTGAGATACGATTCTCTAGACCGTATCTTAAGAGTAATTTCACTTTCTGTCGGCTCTATGCAAGCATGTCTAATAAGCCTCTTTAATGGAATATAAGATTGTTCATCGGTTACTTTAAAACCTTTGTGCTGATAGTTTAGCCCTATCAATCTTCGAGCAAGTTCTTTCATAGCAAGCACGGGATCTAATTTCAAAATCTCGCTAAAACCTTGGAGTCTTCTTATCAGATTTCTTAATTGCATCTGCCTCCACCACTTAGTGAAACCTTACATCAAAAAAGCTTTAATAGCCTTAAACTCTGCTAGTGCTACGTTTCTCCATGAGCTGTGCAGCTTTATGAACTCCATTGTTTGCTCATCATTCAACATAGAGCTAAGAGTTTCAGGATCAGCCTTTAGAAGCTCTAGTGCTTGACGTGCTAGAGAGACTACATCCCCTCTCCCCACTATCTTCACGGGCTTCAGCCCTCCATATACATACTTTATCGCCGGGATATCGTAGGCTACTACTGTTAAGCCTAGAGCCAGCGCTTCTAGGACTGTTAGGGGGAAGGCATCCTCATACGAGGGGTACATGAGGAGCTTGGCCTTTGAAACAGTTTCATAGAGTTTCTCTCTATGCCGAATATATCCAAGGTACCTCACGTTTCTGAGCTTCAGCTCCTTAATGTTCTTGAAGAACTCGTATTTCACCCTATCGCTGGCGAAGGATCCTATAACCCATAACTCTGCCTCAGGGATCTCCTTCTCTACCGTACTCCATGCTTCAACTAGGTCGAAGCACCCCTTACCTGGGTAAATCCTGCCGAAGTATACTGCTATCGGTGGTTTATCGGCATTAGTAGATCTGTATTTGAAAATCTCCGGATCCACAGCGTTAGCCGGATAGGGTACAGCAATCTTCACACCATACCTCTTAGCTATGTAGACTAGATCCTCACTCTCCAAGAACGGAGCCGGGGACACGGAAAGAAGGATCTTCAGGTAGCCCCTCTTCACGAGGTCGAGAAATCTCTTCCTGATAAAACTGTTGAGGTATATGCTGGAAATAACCGGTGATATACGGGGGCTAAGCATGAACTCTACTGATCGGTATAATGGTTGTTGAAGCATGACGCCGCATGAAGACCTAAGTCCTCCACATAGCTCATAGAGTACCGTAAAATGCTCCACGCTCTCATTCATCGAGTAAACGAATACAACATCTTTACCGCTCAAAAACTCAATTAATCTCTTTACAAGCTTTTTCTCGACTTCAACAATGCTCCGCACATAGAGTGGGCCGAAGCCCCGTATCTTCCGAAGCGTGGAACCCTCATGTGTGATTCTCCAAGCAGTCTCCTCACCCAGGCATAGGGAGTCCTCCAGCAGTGGTGTAGATAAGTTGAGTTTTCTCAGCTTATAGGCATCCCTATAGACAACTCTAACAGCGTCCTCGAACTCCATCCCGCTGTTCACCAAGAGCATTATAGATGCCGCAATACTGTTTGCAGGTATATGTAGAACAGCTTCGAAACTCATCTCAGCCAGCGCATGGCTGAAGTATGGCAAAACCTTGGCATCCCTGAGAAAACCGCCGACAGGAACGCTTTCAAATGGTGTAGCTACAATTACAAAACTTCTACTCATCTCTGTTCCCACCAGACTAAATACTCGTGTAGATCTTTGACAATTCTTGAGCGTATTTAGCTGGATGTAGCTGTCTTTCAACGAATTCTCTCCCCTTCAGGCCCAGCATCTCCGTTAACCCCTCCTCAACGAATCTCCTAGTGTTTTGTGCAAGCTCGTAAACGTCGAAAGGCTTCGCCAGTAATCCTCCTCCACTCTTCTCTATTAGTTCGCCTGGCCCGGCGTGGTTAAAGGCTACAACGGGTTTCGAGTATGCGAAAGCTTCGACTACTGTATAGCCGAACATCTCCATCCATATCGAGGGGGCTACCACAACTGTCGTTCCTCTATAGAGCTTGGCCTTGGTCTCTGGGTCTACGTATCCGTGGAATACTAGGTTTTGAGGCTTATTCTTCTCGATATAGTCTGCGAGCCTTCCCTGCCCAGCTACGTGGAGCTCTACTGGATTGATTAGCTTGGCGATCTCTGGTAGGAGGTGTACGCCTTTCTCGTATTCCAGTCTCCCAATGAATAGTGCATATCCCCTATTCTCCGCTCTTGAAGAGGCGCCTTCATCCAGCAGTGATGGGTTGAGGGGGTTCAGTATGTAACGGGTCTCAACGTTCAGCTCCCTGCGAGCAATCTCCGCAAACCTCTCGGAGGGCGATATAACTGCATCAGCCTCCCCCATTAACTTCCTTATCAGCTCTATCTGCATCAAGCCCCTCAAAGCCTTCGTCGAGCTCTCGTTGAACCTCTTTCTCCACTCGTGAATACACCACAAACATTTACTGCTCGGATACCTGTAGGTGCAGGGCTTCATACTGGGTATATATGTCTTCCAGTTTATTGGGCATAGAGGGGTGTATGAGTGAACAGTGTAGACAAGCCCGGCTCCACTTCTCTTAACAGCCCTCAGTAGTGGGATAACGTACCTGGGGTTCAATATGTTGGCATGAACTATATCAATACGTTTCTCCCTGAAGAACCTGGTCAAACCCTCCTCGAGACCCCGGTCAGCAATCACCCTAACTATAGGGATCTTCGAGCCCGTGAATCTGTAGACTGGAACCTCCGAAGCTCCATACCCGAGTAGAACCCTGAAAACCTCGTTGCCTAGGTACTCCTCATTTATCCTAGCTAAGAGCTCTGAGTAAACCTCCTTACCGAAGATACCCCTGCCACCGCTCAATCCAAAGCCTGCATCATCGATTACGGCTATCCTGGGCTTCAAGAACTCCCACCTATTCTCGCAACTATAAGGCTCTTCAAGTACCCTACTACTGAAAGGTTCGTCCTCAGGATCCTCGCCAATAATAGGAGTAGCGGGTATAGAACCCTATCAGCAGGGCTGAACATTTTGTAGTATCTTCTGAGCAATGAGTATAACAATGTTGCAGAAGTCAGTGCGGTTGCGTAAAGCACAGCGTGTAGGGGGCTTAACGGGAGGAGAGCGACAAAGATCCATGGAGCTATGAAGTAGAATGCGTATTCAAGCCTCTGACTGAGCGGGCTACTCCTCATAACCTCGAAGAATGTCCTCCAATCCTTATTTATATAGGATTTAACGTATTTTAAAACGCCTTCAACCTTAATCCTGCTCCTACTAGAACTCGCAGATTCTTCTTTGTCAGGGTTGATTAGGGGTTCGTGTACTTGTGGTGTAAGCCCGTCGACAAGGACTTCGAAGCCTGCTTTCCTAATCCTTGACCCCAGTTCCCAGTCTTCGTGGATGGTGCTCGGTGGACCCATATCCTCCCTGTAGAGGCCTACATAGTTGATGAGTATATCCTTCTTGAACGCTGTGACAGGCATAACGGTGTTAACACCCCTCACTACTACGCCCAGGAATCTTCCGTGGTGTAGCTTCTCGCTGAGGGATGGATTAGGGCTGAGAGCCGGGAAGCCTACTGCTACAACTCTTTCATCCCATAGAAGCTCCACGGCCCGCTTCAGGGTCTCAGGGTTGAGGACTATGTCGTCATCGACTACTAGAACTATATTTGTGGAAGCGCTAACTATCCCCATATTCCTCTTACGAGACGCCGAGTTGACCTCGGAGACCAGAACCCTCACACCCTTACATCTACACCTCTCGGCAAACTCCTCCACAGCCCTCTGAGCATCGGAATCGGCAGGATCCCTGACAACTATAACTTCAACCCTGGACAAGTCGTAGTCCATCCTCTCCACAGATTCAAGCAATAGCTTAAGATAAGTGGGTCTGAAGTACGTTGGGATAACAATAGATACTGAAGTTTGTAAATTATTTGGAGACGAAATGTAGTTATGCAACACGGTTTCCGCGCTAGACGCCTTGATTTGGGTTCACCATAATTTTAAATGATCCAAGGTTTTCAATAGATTTCTTATGTTGAGTTAAGCTCTAATAGGTCTTTCGCATAGTAGCTTCAGATACTCTTTCGCAACATTGAGACAGTCGAACTGTTGTACATGTCTCCTAGCGTTTAGGGGAGAGCTTCTCTCATAGTGAATCATCTGTGAGTAGCTCATAGGTTTTCTCTGTGAATTTTTCTACATCGTAGGGGTTTCGAATACGAAAACCATTGAAGCCATCTATAACTACATGACCCGGTATCGCGTATGATACAACTGCAGGTGTTCCGGAGGCCAACGCCTCCAAAGTAGCATACGAAAAGCTTTCGTAAATCGATGGCGCTAGAAGCACTCTAACCCTTGGAAGCACATATCGTAGAAACTCCCTACCAACATTATTCAGTTTCACCACTCTACTCCTACACTCCCCCTCACATTCTTCTGCAAAAGCTTCTCGGGGTACTCGTAAAATGATCCAGCTATGTATAGTTTAAGATTAGGGAGATTGGTGCAAAGATTGTTAAATACTTCTATGGTTGTCTCTAGGTTTTTAGCTTCATATGTCCCTATATGTATAATCGAGGCCTCTCTATCCCTTACAGAACTAGACCTATACTTAGACGTGTTCAAACATATAGGTATAATCTTTATCTTCTCATCGTTAATTCTGAGCCACTGCTTTAAGCAGTAGTACTCCCTAATCGTTATCGGTACAACGTAATCATACAGCTCATAGAGAGTTTTTATGCTATAAGTCCCGTCTTTCTACTCAACAGATACTCTATATGGTGACATAACTGATGTACTACTGTAAACGTGTTCGCCATCAACAAAGATATTAAGCTCCTTACGATATTCAGCATATTAGATCCTCAGCTCTTATTATGAAGTGCATAATAATGGATGAAAACGTTGTTCAAGGTCAGGATTGTATGATTGTTGCATGATTCACTACATCTTTCTTATGCATTTCTCATTTTTCTATAGATGTTATATAGAATTTTCACGTAAGGATGACACAGCACATAGTTATATCTTGTAACTACAGTGCCGCCAAACCTAGTTTTGAAGAAGCCTATTCCAGAATCCAGATTACTGGGATCTACACCTTCGAGGCTGAACTCGCTTAATCCTTTATAGTAAGCATACTGTATTGCTCTCCAGATGAGAAGCCTCATGGCATGACTTATTATTTTAGCCTCGTCTTTAGACGTTTCCAATCTTAAAGAAGCCATTAATTTGAGTTCCATGACTCGCTCGTCTTCAAAAAAGAGGACTCCGCCAAGTACTTTATTGTTGTATACTGCAGTAAATAGGGTGCCGTATCTCCTCATAAAATCTATAGGCAAGATGAGGTTTTTAAGATTCTTTTTAAGAGCAAATTTCTTGTTGATCTCGTAGAATTCATCAAAGTGTTTGTTAATATGAATCTCAATACCGATTCTTTCAGCTTTCTTTATCTCTTC